>NZ_CP046619.1:0-1200000 GCF_009755725.1 Diaminobutyricimonas sp. LJ205
CGGCCCGGTACGTGAGGCCAGAAAAGGGATGGTAGCCGGCAACGGCTGAAGTCAACTGATTAAAGGTACGTTGTCCGCCGCGTGCGGTCAAACCGACGGAGGCCAAAGAGCCATTATCCACATCTGGATAACTCGGGGTTGGTAACGACATGCCGTAGCGAACTAAGGTTATGCACAGTCTTGATCTACGGGGGTAAATCAAGGCTTACAGCGACCCAACATCTAACCACAACCGGTGGATAACGCTGTGGAAAACTTAGACTTCAAAGGATTCGTGGGGACGATGGCAGAACAACCAGACGCGACCGCCGAAATATGGCGCTCGGTGCTTTCCAAGCTCGGCGATGACGAGCGCATCACGCCCCAACTGCACGGGTTCATCAACCTGGTCGAGCCGAAGGGTGTGCTTTCCGGCACCCTCTACCTCGAGGTCCCGAACGAGTTGACCCGCGGCATGCTCGAGCAGCGCATCCGGGTCCCTCTCCTGGGAGCGCTCGGCACCCTCGAGGGCGAGCACAATGTGCAGAACTTCGCCATTGTGGTCAACCCCGAGATCCAGCAGGACCCGTTGGATTCGCCCCAGCAGGAACAGCAGCAGCCGGAACAGCACTACATCGAGCCCACCGTGGTGTCAGCCACCCTGGACGCCGGGGTGATCCGCGGCCGATCGGACAGCCGGCTCAACCCCAAGTACAGCTTCGATAACTTCGTGATCGGTGGCTCGAACCGCTTCGCCCACGCGGCAGCAGTGGCGGTGGCCGAAGCGCCGGCGAAGGCATACAACCCGCTGTTCATCTATGGCGAGTCCGGGCTCGGAAAAACCCACCTCCTGCACGCCATCGGCCACTATGCCGAGAGTCTGTATCCCGGCATCCGGGTTCGGTACGTGTCGAGCGAAGAGTTCACCAACGACTTCATCAACTCGATCGCGAACAACCGGGCGTCGGTATTCCAGTCCAGGTACCGCGAGATCGACATCCTGCTGATCGACGACATCCAGTTCCTGCAGGGCAAGGACTCCACCCAGGAGGCCTTCTTCCACACCTTCAATACACTGCACGACCACAACAAGCAGTTGGTCATCACCAGCGACCTGCCGCCGAAGCACCTGACCGGCTTTGAGGACCGGATGCGCTCGCGGTTCGAGTGGGGCCTGATCACCGATGTGCAGGCACCGGATCTCGAGACCCGCATCGCGATTCTGCGCAAGAAGGCGCAGAGCGAGAAGCTTCAAGTGCCCGACGACATCCTCGAGTTCATGGCGTCGAAGGTGTCATCGAACATCCGCGAGCTCGAGGGCACACTGATCCGCGTCACCGCATTCGCCAACCTGAACCGCACGCCGGTCGACATGCAGCTCGTGCAGACCGTTCTGAAGGATCTGATCACCCTCGACGAGGACAACGTGATCGCGCCGGTGGACATCATCAATCACACGGCCGCCTACTTCAAGCTCACAGTTGACGACCTCTACGGTTCGTCCCGCTCCCAGGCAGTAGCGACCGCTCGGCAGATCGCCATGTACCTGTGCCGCGAGATGACCAACCTCTCGCTGCCCAAGATCGGCCAGCTGTTCGGCAACCGCGACCACACCACGGTGATGTACGCCAACAAGAAGATCAGCGAGCTCATGAAGGAGCGCCGCTCGATCTACAACCAGGTCACCGAGCTGACCAGCCGGATCAAGCAGAACCACCGCTTCAACAAGATGTGATCGCGAGTTATCCCCCATGTGGATAACTTTGTGGAGAGCCGTGGAAAACGCCGAAGACGCATGTTGATGGATCTCAGCTGCTTGTGGATTCGGCGAATGACAAATTTCTTGTCATCCCGTTAACACCCCGGTTCCACTGACAGCTCATCAACAACTCACACCGTTGTAGTTCCCAATGAATCAGCGCTATTAACAGGGTTATCCACATTGTGCACAGCGGTTAACACGATTAATCCTTTAATGAAGATCAGTGCAGCGAGATAACCTGAACAGCGCACGGCGGGCCATCTGTACGGCTGTGCAAGTATTGATCCGCCTACCCAACTTCGTCACGACAGGGGTACATACGTGAAGTTTCAGGTCAATCGCGATGTCTTCAGCGAGGCTGTTTCCTTCGCGGTCAAGCTGCTTCCGCAGCGCACCACATTGCCCATCCTCAGCGGAGTGCTGATCGAGGCAACCGCCGACGGGCTCACCCTGTCGTCCTTCGACTACGAGGTGTCTTCGCGTACCGAGATCGATGCCGAGATCGAAGAACCCGGCACCGTCCTGGTCTCCGGCCGGCTGCTTGCCGACATCGCCAGCCGTCTTCCGAACGCCCCGGTCAGCTTCAGCACCGACAGCGGCCGCATCGTTGTCGCCTGCGGTTCTGCGAACTTCACCCTGCTGAGCATGCCCGTCGAGGAATACCCGACGCTGCCGCAGGTAACCGGCCAATCCGGTTTGCTGCCGGCCGACAGCTTCGCCGATGCGGTGTCCCAGGTGGCAGTTGCCGCCTCCCGCGACGACGTCACCCCTGTGATCACCGGCGTGCAGCTCGAAGTCTCCGAAAACAGCTTGTCGCTCGTGGCCACTGACCGTTACCGCGTCGCCGTCCGCGAGATCGACTGGGACTCCGGCGACACCCCGATCGACACCGTCACCGCGCTGGTTCCCGCGCGCACCCTGGCTGAGATCGGCAAGACCTTCTCGGGCAGCGGCACCATCTCGGTCTCCATCACCGGAGGCGACGACCGCGAGCTGATCGCCTTCTCGGCTGACCGGAAGACCGTCACATCACTGCTGATCAAGGGCAACTTCCCGCCGGTGAAGCGACTGTTCCCCGAGACCGTCGACAATTACGCGGTGCTCAACACCGCTGACCTGGTCGAGGCGGTTCGTCGCGTCTCGCTCGTGCTCGAGCGGGAGGCCGCGCTGCGGTTCACGTTCAACGCCGACGGCCTCACCCTGGAGGCGATCGGCTCCGAGCAGGCGCAGGCCTCCGAAACGATCGACGCCCACCTCGCCGGTGGCGACATCGTCGTCTCGCTCAAGCCGGCCTTCCTGCTGGACGGCCTCGGCGCGGTGCACTCCGAGTTCACCCGCATCTCGTTCACCAAGACCGAGAACCCCAACAAGCCGGGTCCGGTGCTGATCACCAGCCAGACCTCTCGCGAAGAGCCCGGCGCCGACAACTACAAGTACCTGCTGCAGCCCAACCTGCTGCTGCGCTAAGGATCCTCATGCACATCGGGCTCATCGGCCTCGGCAAAATGGGCAACAACATGCGTGCCCGGCTACGCAACAACGGCATCGACGTCACCGGATTCGACCCGAATCCCGAGGTCACGGATGTCGCAACCCTCGCCGACCTCACCGCGGCGCTTCCCACTCCGCGCATCGTCTGGGTGATGGTTCCCTCCGGCGCCATCACTACTGGGGTCATCACCGACCTCGCCGGCGTACTCGATGAGGGTGACCTGGTCATCGAGGGCGGCAACTCACGTTTCACCGAAGACGCCAAGCACGCCGCGCTGCTCGCCCCGAAGGGTATCCACTACGTCGATGCCGGCGTCTCCGGCGGAATCTGGGGCCAGCAGAACGGCTACGGGCTCATGGTCGGCGGCGACCAGGCCGACGTCGACCGGGCAATGCCGGTGTTCGACGCGCTTCGCCCCGAGGGTCCGCGCGACGAGGGCTTCGTGCACGCGGGCGAAATCGGCGCAGGCCACTACGCGAAGATGGTTCACAACGGCATCGAGTACGCGCTCATGCAGGCCTGGGCCGAGGGCTTCGAGCTGCTCAGCGCCCGCGAGGACCTGATCAAGGACGTCCCCGGAACCTTCAAGGCCTGGCAGCGCGGCACCGTGGTGCGCAGCTGGCTGCTCGAGTTGCTGGTGCGCGCACTCGAGGACGACCCCGAGCTAACCGACATCGAGGGTTACGTCGAGGATTCCGGCGAGGGCCGCTGGACCGTCGAGGAAGCCCTGCACAACGCGGTCCCGGTGCCGACCATCAGCGCCTCGATCTTCGCCCGCTTCGTGTCCCGCCAAGAGGACTCGCCGTCGATGAAAGCCGTCGCGGCGCTGCGCAAGCAGTTCGGTGGGCACGCGGTGCGCAAGGCCTGATCGGCCGTGATCGTCACCCACCTGAGCCTCACCGACTTTCGTAACTACAAACAGGCCGAAGTCGAACTTCGCCCAGGGCCGAACCTGTTCGTCGGCAGCAACGGGCAGGGCAAGACCAACCTCGTCGAATCGCTCGGCTACCTGTCAACGCTCGGATCGCACAGGGTGTCGAGTGACCAGGCGCTGATTCGGCAGGGCACGGATGCCGCGATCATCCGCGCCCGACTCGAGCACGCCGACCGGCAGATGCTGGCCGAGGTGCAGCTCAACCGGCAGGGAGCGAACCGGGCGCAGGTCAACCGCTCTGTGATCAAGACCCGTGATCTGCCTCGGTACTTCTCGAGCGTGCTGTTCGCGCCCGAAGACCTGGCGCTCGTTCGCGGCGAACCATCCGGCCGCCGGCGGTTTCTCGATGAGTTGCTCGTCCTGCGCAGTCCGCGAATGAGCGGCGTGCTCGCCGACTACGAGCGGGTGCTGAAGCAGCGGAACACCCTGCTGAAATCCGCCCGATCCTCGGGAATCAAGGCGAACCAGCTGACCACGCTGGAAATCTGGGATGACCGCCTGATCAGCCTGGGATCCGAACTCATTGCCGCCCGATCGGTGCTCGTGCTCGACCTGCAACCCGAAGTCGAGCGCGCCTATGCGGCGATCGCCGGCGACGAACACGCTGCCAGTCTTGCCAGCCACCTCAGCATCCTCGCCGGGAAACCCGCAGACGACGACACCCTCCCGGACACCGCGGCTCGGTCCACCGCGATCACCGCGAAGGAGGCATCCGAAGTCTTCCGCGCCGGCCTGCAGCGGCTGCGACCGACCGAACTCGACCGCGGACTCACCCTGATCGGGCCGCACCGCGACGATCTGGTACTCACCCTGAACGACCTGCCCGCGCGCGGATACGCGAGCCACGGTGAATCCTGGTCATTCGCGCTGTCACTCAAGCTTGCCTCGGCCGAGGTGCTCCGCCGGGACTCGGTCGCCGGCGATCCGGTGCTGATCCTCGATGACGTCTTCGCGGAACTGGACCTGTTGCGGCGGGGCAGGCTGGCCGCCGCCATCGACGGGTTCGAGCAAGTGCTCATCACCGCGGCGGTGTACGAGGATGTGCCCGAGAAGCTGGCCGCGCACACCGTGCGGATCAAGGCCGGCGCCATCGTGGAGAGCGCATGATCGAGGATCCGACCAGCGAGGCGCGGAACGTCTACCTGCGATTCCGGCGAGTCTTCGGCGACCCCGCGCTGCGCACCACCGACAGCAGGCGGCGGGCGAGCAAGGCGAAGGAGCCATCGGTTCCGTTCGGAAGCGGCCGCGATCCACAGGGAGTCGGCGATGTGCTCGATGCGTTGACCGCGAAACTCGGCTGGAACTCACCGCTCGCGCAGTCCGACCTGATGTTGTCGTGGCCGGATCTGGTCGGCGCCGAGACCGCGGCGCACTCCACTCCGACCGGGATCACCGAGGGCGTACTGAACGTCAAATGCGATTCCACCGCCTGGGCGACCCAGCTGCGGTTGATGCGTTCGATGATCACCACGCAAATCATCGAGCGGTATCCGGATGCCGGCATCCAATCGGTGCGCTTCGAAGGGCCGAACGCCCCAAGCTGGAAACGTGGCCCCAGAGCAATTCCAGGGCGTGGTCCTCGCGATACTTACGGTTGACAAGCCAAATCTGATCCTCCCCAGTTGGAAAAGCCGTCAGAAGGGCGATTCTGGCCGTTACTCACAGGCGGAACCGATAAGATTTAGCAAATGGCTGATTTGACTTCTGAAGACTCTTACGGCGCTAGTGCGATCCAAGTTCTCGAGGGTCTGGAAGCCGTCCGCAAACGGCCCGGAATGTATATCGGTTCCACCGGTCCCCGCGGTCTGCACCACCTGGTGTACGAGATCGTCGACAACTCTGTCGACGAGGCTCTCGCCGGGTACTGCGACACCATCAAGGTGACGCTGCTGGCCAACGGCGGTGTCCGCGTCATCGACAACGGCCGCGGCATCCCGGTGGATATCCACCCTGTGGAGAAGAAGTCGACGGTCGAGGTGGTGCTCACCATCCTGCACGCCGGCGGCAAGTTCGGCGGCGGCGGATACGCGGTTTCGGGCGGACTGCACGGCGTCGGCAGCTCGGTGGTGAACGCGTTGTCCCACCAGCTCGATGTCGAGGTGCACCGCCAGGGTCACGTCTGGACCCAGACCTACCACGACGGCGTTCCCGACGCACCGCTCGCCCAGAGCGGAACGTCGACCGACTCGGGTACCACGATCACGTTCTGGCCGAACAGCGACATCTTCGAGACCACCGAATTCGACTGGGACACCCTGCGCGTGCGGTTCCAGCAGACCGCCTTCCTGAACAAGGGTCTGCGGATCACGCTCACCGACGAGCGCCCGACCGAAGACGAAGAAGAGCCGCGCTTCGGTGACTACCACTACGAGAACGGCCTCGTCGACTACGTCGAGTACCTCAACGCCGCGAAGAAGCTCGACCCGGTGCATCCGGAGATCATCTCCTTCGAGCTCGAAGATAAAGAGAAGCAGATCGCGCTCGAGGTGGCGATGCAGTGGACGAACTCCTACCAGGAGAGCGTGCACACCTTCGCCAACACCATCAACACCCACGAGGGTGGCACGCACGAAGAGGGCTTCCGTGCCGCGCTGACGACGCTGGTCAACAAGTACGCGCGCGACAAGGGACTGATCAAGGAGAAGGAAGAGAACCTCTCCGGTGAAGACGTCCGCGAGGGTCTCACCGCCGTCGTGTCGGTCAAGCTCGGCGAACCGCAGTTCGAGGGCCAGACGAAGACCAAGCTCGGCAACACGCTCGCCAAGTCGTTCGTGCAGCGGGTCGTCGGCGACCAGCTCGGTGATTGGTTCGAGCGGAACCCCGCCCAGGCCAAGGAGATCATCCGCAAGTCGCAGCAGGCGGCCGCGGCACGCCTCGCCGCCCGTAAGGCGCGCGAGAGCACTCGTCGCAAGGGTCTGCTCGAGGGTGGCGGCATGCCGGGCAAGCTCAAGGACTGCCAGTCGAAGGACCCCTCGATCAGTGAGGTCTTCATCGTCGAGGGTGACTCGGCAGGCGGTTCGGCGGTGCAGGGGCGCAACCCCGAGACCCAGGCGATCCTGCCGCTGCGTGGCAAGATCCTGAACGTCGAGAAGGCGCGCCTCGACCGCGCGTTGGGCAACGCCGAGATCCAGGCGATGATCACCGCGTTCGGCACCGGCATCGGTGAGGACTTCAAGCCCGAGAAGGCGCGCTATCACAAGATCGTGCTGATGGCGGATGCCGATGTCGACGGCCAGCACATCACCACGCTGCTGCTGACCCTCCTCTTCCGCTACATGCGTCCGCTGATCGAGATGGGCTACGTATACCTCGCGCAGCCGCCGCTCTACCGGTTGAAGTGGTCGAACGCTGAGCACGACTACGTGTACAGCGACCGCGAACGTGACGCCATGCTCAAGGAGGGAATTGCCTCAGGCAAGCGGATCCCCAAGGAAAACGGCATCCAGCGGTACAAGGGTCTCGGCGAGATGGACTACAAGGAACTGTGGGAGACCACGATGAACCCGGAAACCCGCACCCTGCTGCAGGTCACGCTCGATGACGCGGCCGCGGCGGACAGCATCTTCTCCACCCTGATGGGCGAAGACGTGGAGTCGCGCCGGCACTTCATCCAGCAGAACGCCAAGGACGTTCGCTTCCTCGACATTTAGAAAGCCGCGGGTTTCGATAGGCGGCCGCGCACGCTCGGCCGCTACTCACCACCTGAGGGCTCGAACTGGAGAAACACAGAGACATGGCAGATGAAGTAGACACTCCCGAGTCCACGGGCGACCGGATCGCGCAGGTCGACCTGCAGCTCGAGATGCAGCGGAGCTACCTCGACTACGCGATGAGCGTCATCGTCGGGCGCGCGCTGCCCGAGGTGCGTGACGGCCTGAAGCCGGTGCACCGTCGAGTGATCTACGCGATGTACGACGGTGGCTACCGCCCCGACAAGGCGTTCTCGAAGTGCGCCCGTGTCGTCGGCGACGTGATGGGGCAGTTCCACCCGCACGGTGACTCGGCGATCTACGACGCCCTCGTGCGTCTGGTCCAGCCGTGGAGCATGCGCTACCCGCTGGCGCTCGGCCAGGGCAACTTCGGCTCGCCGGGTAACGACGGCGCCGCCGCCCCGCGGTACACCGAGACGAAGATGGCTCCGCTCGCGCTCGAAATGGTGCGCGACATCGACAAGGACACCGTCAACTTCCAGGACAACTACGACGGCCGCACCCAGGAGCCCGCGGTGCTGCCCGCGCGCTTCCCGAACCTGCTGGTGAACGGTTCGGTCGGTATCGCGGTCGGCATGGCCACCAACATCCCGCCGCACAACCTGCGCGAGGTCGCGGATGGCGCGCTGTGGCACTTGAACAACCCGGATGCTCCGCGTGAAGAGCTGCTCGAGGCGCTCATGCAGCGCATCAAGGGCCCGGACTTCCCGACCGGCGCGCAGATCCTCGGCGTCCGCGGCATCCGGGACGCGTACACCACCGGGCGTGGCTCGATCACGATGCGCGCCGTGGTCAACGTGGAGGAGATCCAGGGCCGCACGTGCCTCGTGGTCACCGAACTGCCCTACCAGGTCAACCCCGACAATCTTGCGATCAAGATCGCCGACCTGGTCAAGGACGGCCGGCTCTCCGGTATCTCCGACATCCGGGACGAGACCTCCGGCCGCACCGGCCAGCGCCTCGTGATCGTGCTGAAGCGCGATGCGGTCGCCAAGGTGGTGCTGAACAACCTCTACAAGCACACCTCGCTGCAGGAGAACTTCGGCGCGAACATGCTTGCGATCGTCGACGGCGTGCCGCGCACGCTCGCGGTCGACGGCTTCATCACCAACTGGGTCGCCCACCAGATCGAGGTCATCGTTCGGCGCACGCAGTTCCTGCTGCGTGAGGCCGAGGAGCGCATGCACATCCTGCGCGGTTACCTCAAGGCGCTCGACGCGCTGGACGAGGTCATCGCCCTGATCCGTGCGTCGGCGACCGTTGACGATGCCCGTGACGGCCTGATGTCGCTGCTCGACGCAGACGAACTGCAGGCGAACGCGATCCTCTCCATGCAGCTGCGTCGGCTGGCTGCCCTCGAGCGGCAGAAGATCGTTGACGAGCACGACGAACTCGCCACCCGGATCGCCGACTACCAGGACATCCTGTCCGACCCGACCCGCCAGCGGTCGATCGTCAGTGACGAGCTCACCGACATCGTCGACCGCTACGGCGACGACCGCCGCACCGAGATCATGTACGGCTTCGACGGCGACATGGACATCGAAGACCTCATCCCCGAAGAGGAGATGGTGGTCACCGTCACGCGCGATGGTTACGTCAAGCGCACGCGCAGCGACAACTACCGCAGCCAGCACCGCGGCGGCAAGGGCGTGAAGGGCGCTGCCCTGCGGGCGGATGACGTGGTCGAGCACTTCTTCGTCACCACCACCCACCACTGGCTGTTGTTCTTCACCACCAAGGGCCGGGTGTACCGCGCAAAGACCTACGAGCTGCAGGAAGCCGGCCGCGACGCGAAGGGTCAGCACGTCGCGAACCTGCTGGCGTTGCAGCCGGACGAGGAAATCGCTCAGATCCTCGACATCCGGGACTACCAGGCGGCGACCTACCTCGCCCTGGCCACCCGGAACGGCCTGGTCAAGAAGACCGCGCTCAGCGAGTACGACACGAACCGCACCGGCGGGATCATCGCGATCAACCTGCGCGAGGGCGACGAGCTGGTCTCGGCGATGCTCGTCGACGAGGACTCCGATGTGCTGCTGGTCTCGCGGAATGGCATGTCGATCCGGTTCACGGCGACGGATGCCGCGCTGCGGCCGATGGGACGCTCGACGTCCGGCGTGATCGGCATGCACTTCCGTGATGACGACGAACTGCTGTCGGCGTCGGTGGTCAGCGATGACGGCTATGTCTTCGTAGTCACCGAGGGCGGCTACGCGAAGCGCACTGCGGTCGACCAGTACCGCGTGCAGAACCGCGGCGGACTGGGCATCAAGGTTGCCAAGCTCAGCGACGGGCGCGGCCTCCTGGCCGGCGCACTGATCGTCGACGAGAGCGACGAGGTGCTCGTGGTTCTTGCCAGTGGCAAGGTGGTACGCTCTGCCGTGGCCGAGGTACCGGCCAAGGGACGAGACACCATGGGTGTCGTGTTCGCTCGCTTCGCTGAGGAAGACAAGATCATCGCGATTGCGAAGAACAGTGAACGTAACCTTGTAGAGGTGGATGCCGAGGCGCCCACCGACGAGCAGACCGCCGATGCCGTTACCCCGGCGCCCGGGAAGGACACTGAACTAGATGAGTAGCGTCGCCGAGAAGTTGCAGCGCAAGGCGCAGCGTCAGCCAGCCACCAAGCAGGTGCGGTTGAAGCTCGTGTACATCGACTTCTGGTCGGCGGTGAAGCTCTCGTTCCTGGTCATGGTCTGCGCGGGCATCGTGCTGGTCGTGGCATCCATCCTGATCTGGATCGTGCTGCAGTCGACGGGCGTCTTCGGCGGTGTGGACAGCCTGCTGCAGGACGTGCTCGCCGACCCCACCTTCAGCGTCACCTCGGCGTTCGGGCTCGCGCAGGTCGCACTGTTCTCGGTGATCGTCGCGGTGTTGAACATCGTGGTCGGCACCGCGCTCGGTGCGATCATGAGCGCGTTGTACAACCTCAGCGTGCGTGTGACCGGCGGTCTGCTGGTCGGTTTCACGAATAGCTGAGTGGACTTCCCGATTACGGGAAACGGGCCGAAATAAGGTACAGTCGTATCCGGTTCGGGGGGCTATAGCTCAGGCGGTTAGAGCGCTTCGCTGATAACGAAGAGGTCCCAGGTTCAAGTCCTGGTAGCCCCACTCGCAGTTCCCCGTTCGGGGCCTTAGCTCAGTTGGTAGAGCGCCTGCTTTGCAAGCAGGATGTCAGGAGTTCGAATCTCCTAGGCTCCACAAAATTCAGTCAGAGGGTTATCTCCTCTACTTATTCCACGGTGATCCGAAGGTCTGACTCGGTTGGAACCTGCACGTTCTGCCGACCGGTCGGCCCGCCACAGTGGGCGACGATGTCGTATGAGCCAGAGGGAAGCGTCCAGCTGAACTCGCCGTCGCTGCCGGTGACCTGCGCAACTTCGGGATACGGCGGTCCGCTCACGACTTCAACCACGACCGAGCAGCGGGACTGCGGAGCACCAGCACCGTCGACCACGACGCCGCGGATCTCAGACGATGCTGACTGCGCGCACGCGGTGAGCAGAGCGACAGCAATCACTCCTGCCGACACCGGCCCCGCCACGCGTCTCGCGAGCATCCAGTGGACCTCCCTGCGGTCACTGTCGAGGAGAACTTGATCCATAGCGAGACGTTAGCTTGAATGGCCGGCGCCACTGAGCACCCAAGACGCTGTGCGAGGATTCTCGGCATGGACATCCGCGTCGCGGCCTATGCGGTCATCATCGAAGACGACCAGGTGCTGCTCTCACACTGGAACGAGAACGGCCGGTCGGGCTGGAGCATGCCCGGCGGCGGAATCGACCCGGGGGAGGACCCGGCGGAAGCCGCGGTGCGCGAGATCTTCGAGGAGACCGGCTATCACGCGGTGCTGGACGAACTGCTCGGGATCGACTCACACGTGGTGCCGGCCGAGCAGCGGACGCGAGCGAACGCCGGGCCGTTGCACGCCATCCGGATCGTCTACCGGGCGCACGTGATCGGGGGCGAGCTCACCAATGAGGTCGACGGCAGCTCAGACGAGGCGAAGTGGGTTCCGCTCGCCGAGGTCCCGCAGCTCCGCCGAGTCGGCCTGGTGGATATCGCGCTGGGGATGAACCTGCGCGCAGACTGATTTCGAGACGCGTCACTCGCTTCGCTCGCGGCGCTCCTCAATCACCGGTGAGTCCGCGGGCCTACAAGTCGTCGAGGGTGGTTGCCTCGGGCTCGTCTTCGATCCAGAGGTCCTCGTCGGCGCGCAGGGTCTGCCACACGGCGTAGGCAAGACCCGCTGCGGCCACGACGCCGAGACCGAGCAGGATGTACCCGCCCGGGCCCCTGGAGTTCTTCTTCTCGGCAGCCTTCCGGACCGCCTCACGAACGCGAGGGTCACGGGCGGCCGCCAGAATAGCCATCGCGGAACTCAGCTTGGCGGAGCTGTCCGCCTTGGCGTTGTGGACGACCTGGCGTCCGGCGGCGATGCTAGTGGCTACCGAAGGCTTGATGCGGTCCTGGTAGGTGGATGCCACGAGGGGGCTCACATCTTCTCGAGCGATGAGCTTCGCCTGCCGACTGGCCTCGCGGGCAACCCGTCCGGCGTGGTCCACGACGTCACGCTGCTCGGACCACAGGGCCTCGGCGTCGCCTTGCAGTCGTCGTAGTTCGCGCTTGCGCTTGCGTGACAATTCCATGTCAACCTCCGTCGGTGATAGCCGTGGACTGTGTCCATCGTGGCACGATTCCCCATCCAGACAAACTGTCGAGGCTGGGCGAGGGCTGGGAGCCTGCTCCATTCCCTGTGGAAGAATCAGAGGATGCACACTGCAGTAGCGACTCTCCACACGACTCTCGGCGACATCAAGGTCAACCTGTTCGGCAACCACGCGCCGAAGACCGTGGCGAACTTCACGGGACTTGCCACCGGAACCATCGAATGGACTCACCCGGCAACCGGGCAGACCACGACGGACAAGCTGTACGACGGTGTGATCTTCCACCGCATCATCAAGGAATTCATGATCCAGGGCGGCGACCCGCTCGGTCAGGGCATCGGTGGCCCCGGCTTCCAGTTCGACGACGAAATCCACCCTGAACTCACTTTCGGCGAGCCCTATGTGCTGGCCATGGCCAACGCCGGTATCCAGTTCGGCCGCGGCACCAACGGCTCACAGTTCTTCATCACCACGGTTCCGACCCCCTGGCTGCAGGGCAAGCACACCATCTTCGGTGTCGTCGCCGACGATGAGTCGAAGAAGGTCGTTGACGCCATTGAGGCAGTCGCCACCGACGGTCGCGACAAGCCGCTGGAGGACGTCGTCATCAACAGTGTGACCGTCACCGAGGTCTAGATACGGTGACCGAGGCGCCGCAGACCCGATCGGCGAACTACTGTTACCGGCATCCCGATCGGCCGAGCTGGATTCTCTGCCAGCGTTGCGGACGCACTATCTGCCCTGAGTGCCAGACGCAGGCTGCGGTCGGCGTGCACTGCCCGGACTGCATGCGGGAAACACGCGAGGGTGCCGTGCCGCAGCGACGACCCATCGGACGGATGCTGCGGCCTGCGTCGACCTCGACTCGGCCGATCGTCACCTGGTCGATCATCGGCCTGACGGTCGCGATCTTCCTGCTGCAGCAGTTGACGAACGATTACGTCACCGCGCTGTTCACCTATCGGCCGTTCCTCACCCCGTGGCTGCCGTGGACGATGCTCACCTCGGTGCTGGTGCACGCGGGCATCATGCACATTGCGCTGAACATGCTTTCGCTGTTCGTGCTCGGTCCACCGCTCGAGCAGATGCTCGGCCGCATCCGGTTCGTGCTGCTCTACGTGATCGCGGGCTTCGGTGGCTCGGTTGCGGTGCTCTGGTTGTCGCCGAATGGCGGCGTGCTCGGGGCATCCGGTGCCATCTTCGGACTGCTCGGTGCGCTGCTGGTGATTCAGCGCGGCCTCGGCGCGAATTCCCGGCAGCTGGTGGTCATCCTGGTGCTCAACCTGGCGGTCGGTTTCTTCCTGCCCGGTATTTCGTGGCAGGCGCACGTCGGCGGTCTGATCGCCGGCGGACTGGTCGCATTGATCTACATGCGCACCCGGCGGCGTGACCAGCGGACGATTCAGGTGCTACTGCTGGCGGGTCTTGCGCTGCTCATGATCGGTGGCACCGTTCTGGGCTACGCGGTGCAATTCATGTTGGCCTGAAAGTTATCCACAGGTTAATCCACACTGGGGATAATTACAGGCGTGTAGTTTGTGCCCCGGACGTGGGCCAGCCCGATCGGGCTCAGCGCCACCTGGTGGTCATCAGGAAGCCGATGAACATGATCCCGAAGCCGACCAGGATGTTGAAGTTACCGATGTCGGCGATCGGGAAGCGAGTCTCGCTGACGTAGAACACGATGATCCACAGCAGGCCGACGAGCATGAAGCCGAACATGATCGGCTTGAACCACACCGGGTTCGGCGCATCCTCAGCGGTGCGCTGTTCTGTCTGGTCGTCGGTCTTGTTGCTGCGTGCGTTCGATCGGGCCATGCCGAGGATTCTACCGTGCGACGCCTGCGGGCACCCCTCATCGGGCGCGCCTAGAATCAAGGGAGTCGCCCGGCCGCCCACTCGCGAAGGAAAGAGGTCTCGCAAGTGACCCGTGTCCTTGTCATCGACAACTACGACAGCTTCGTCTACACATTGAATGGTTACCTCCTCCAGTTGGGCGCGGAGACCACCGTCGTGCGGAACGACACGATTCCCGAGAACGATGTCGCGGCCGCGATCGCTGACTACGACGCCGTGCTGTTGTCGCCTGGTCCGGGTACCCCTGCTGCCGCTGGTGCGTCGATTCCGATCGTGCACGCCGCGCTTCACAGCGGGCAGCCGTTGCTCGGCGTGTGCCTCGGGCACCAGGCGATCGCCGAGGCGCTCGGCGCCACGGTCACCCACGCCGAAGAGCTCATGCACGGCAAGACCTCACAGGTCAGCCATGACGGCAGCGCGTTCTACGACGGCGTTCCGCAGCCGTTCACGGCGACCCGGTATCACTCGCTCGCGATCGTCGATGGCACCATGCCAGACCAGCTCGAGGTCACCGCACGCACCGAAGGCGGCGTGATCATGGGCCTGCAGCACCGGGACGCCCCGGTCTATGGCGTGCAGTTCCACCCGGAATCGGTGCTCACCGAGGGCGGTTACCGGATGCTCGGCAACTGGCTGGCCGTCGCCGGACTGCCCGAGGCAGCTGAGATCGCGAAGGGCCTGACCCCGCTGGTCGCGATCCGCTGAGCAGCTAGAACGCTGAGTTGATGGCGAGCTCGATCGCGATCTCGTCCCACCAGGCTCCAGCCTTCGGCCCTCCGTTGCAGGCGCCATCCGATGCGCCGATGGTCTTGATCCACAGGTTGGCGTCCTGGTGGCCGTGATCGGCACGTCCGGGCAGGGCGCCCAGCCCACGGCCCCGCGGATTGCACCACTCGCCGTTGTCGCCCTTGCCATTGCGGCTGGTGTCGATGACATAGTGCTTGCCGCCGAGAAACTCCGAGATCGACTCCGCGTAGTCGCGCACTTGAGCGGTGGGCTTGTAGTTCGACACGTTGGTCGCGAATCCGCGCACGTGCTCGACGCCGGCGGCGAGCAGCCGCTTCGCCATCTCGGCTGCCGGCACCGAGTACGAGGAACCGGCGTCGATGTAGACGGTGGCGCCCGCATCAGTCAGGGTCTTCGCGGCATAGCTCAGCAGGCCGGCACGGTCGCCCTGGATCTCCGGGCAGCGACCGAGTTGCATCAGGGCATCCGGTTCCAGAACGACGGCGACCCGCTTGCCCGCAATGCCCGCAGCGATCTCGTTCACCCAGTCGTCGTACTGGTCAGCGGTGAGTCCGCCGGCCGAGTGGCCACTGCAGTCACGGCCAGGGATGGCGTAGAGCACGAGGGTTCCGGTCTGGCCGGCGTCCTCGGCGTCCTGGGTGTACTTCGCGACGGTGGCGCGGACTTTGGACACCGGGTTCCAGTCGCCCACCCACCGGGTTCCCGCATGGGCGCTGATCCTGTCGACGGCGGCGGCGCCGCACTATTGCCGCGTGCCCGCAGGTCGGCAGCGGCGGCCACCGACGGGTAGGTCGGGTCGACGTACGGGGCGTGCGCGGCGAACGGATTGCTGCCGACCTCGCGGGTCGCGGGCACCATCGGCGTCGGTGAACCCTCGCCACGCCACTGGGCTGCGCTGATCGGCGTGGACACGCCGTTCACCACCTTGTGGATCTGGGCCTCGCCCACCGCTTGCGTGAAATAGGTGTTCACTCGGCGGGTGATCGTCGCCGCGTCGATGGTCTTGTACTCGTTGGCCCAGGCCTGCCGCCAATGTCCCAGGGGCGTGCGCACGAGGATCTCCTGCGGCGCCGAGGCGTAGCTGTAATACTCGATGGCGGGCATCCGGTCAACGATCTTCGGAGTGGGTGAGCCCTCGTAGACCCAGTGCCGCTCGGTGATCGGGGTGACAGCCTCATACGACACCTTGTAGAGCTGGGTTTCGCCGCGGACCTGCATGAACGCGGTGCCGAACCGTACGACGACCGCATCCGCTGGCACCACGGCCGCCTCGGCTGCCGTGAGCTTCTGCCAGCCGGCGCTGGTCTTGCCGAGCACCTCACCCGGTGCCGACGCGTACGCCATGAAGGCCGAGTAGGTTTCGGACGCGTTCGCGGCCGGCGCGTAACCGAGCACGAGCATCACCAGCACGAGCACGATCCCGATCACCTCGAGCACGGCAGTGCGTCGTCGGGTTCCGGTCGCGCCGCGGGTTCCGGAATCGCCGGATGCGACATCGGCGGATGTCGGAATGGTTGCGGTGTTCCCGCGCGAGCGCGCGAAAAAGGGCGTGAAAAGCTGCATGGTCGTGTTTCCCCCGAGACCTGACGGCCGGTCTGCGCTGCATATGCGCGACTCAGAAAATAACCGTCGCTAATCAGGATCACACCGCCTGAACGCGGCGTGAATCCTCCATTCGGGGGTGTTGTCTACCCCAAAGCGAGGGTGTCGAGAGGGTCTCGGCAGGCTCGATCAGCAGGCTGCTCGACCAGCGGGCTGCTCGACGAGCGGGTTGCTGGGTGGACTAGCCGGCGCAGTAGCGCAGGGTGATGTCCGAGCGCTGCGGCTGGTCGCCCACGACGGACTGCGCCACGATCGTCTGACCGCTGCAGCTGAAGTCCCGGGTGAGGTGCACCTGCAGGCCCAACTCACTCTGCATGGTCGAGCTGGCGTCCGCGAAACTCCGGCCGGTGACATCCGGAACCGAAACGAGCCCGTTGCTGACGACCAGGTTGATGGTCTCACCCTCACGGGCCATCGTGGCGCCCTCAGGGTCACTGGACATGACCACACCGGCGGGGACGTCCTTCGAGTAGGACTGCTCGCTCGATCCGTAGATCAGCCCGGCCTCGGTGATCGCGGCGATCGCCGACGCCTCGTCCAGGCGCACCAACTGCGGGACGGCGACCTGACGCTTGCCGATCGAGACGTAGACCTTGATCTCCATGCCAGGTGACACGGTGATACCGGCGCCGGGGATGGTCGAGACGACCTGGCCCTCGGGCACGGTGTCGCTGACCTCACTGAAGCGTTGCGCCACCAGGTCGTTACTGGCGAGGACCTTCTCGGCGTCCTCGTAGTTCTGGCCCGCGACATCCGGAACGCTCACCGACACCGCCTCGGTGAGCGGGGTCCTCTCAAGCGAGAACGTCCAGTACAGGACCGCGGCGACGATGACCGCCATCACGGCGATGCCCGCCCAGATCCAGGCGACCGGTGGGCGGTTCTGCGACCGGTTCGGGCGGTCGGGCACGACTGTCAGCTGGCGAATGGTCGCCTCGGAGCCGGCCGTGGCGTTCGGGTTGACGCCGAACAGGCTCGCATTGAAATCGGGTGCGGTGTCGATCCTGCGGGTCGGCACCTGGCCGGCGGCGGCGGCCTGAACGTCGTTGCGGAACTCGGCGGCGCTCTGGAAGCGCTCGAACCGGTCCTTTGCGAGCGCGTGCAGGACAACCGCGTCGATCGCGGGCGACACCCGCGGGTTGTAGGCGCTCGGCGGGGCCGGAGCCTCGCTCACATGCTGGTAGGCGACCGCTACCGGGCTGTCGCCACGGAACGGAGGCCGACCGGTGAGCATCTCGAACAGCACTACGCCGGTCGAGTAGAGGTCGGTGCGGGCGTCGACGGATTCGCCGCGAGCCTGCTCGGGCGAGAAGTACTGGGCGGTGCCGAGGATCACGCTGGTCTGCGCAACGGTGGCCGAACTGTCGGAGATGGCCCGGGCGATGCCGAAGTCCATGACCTTGACCTGACCGGTCGGCGTAACCATGATGTTGCCCGGCTTGATGTCGCGGTGTACGACGCCCGCTCGATGCGAGTACTCGAGCGCGGTGAGCACGCCCTCGGCGATGCGGGTGGCTTCCTGGGGGTCCATCGGACCCTCGGCGATGATGTCCTTGAGCAGTCGGCCGTCGACGAATTCCATCACGATGAACGGCAACTGCCGTTCGATGCCGTTCTGGTCGGTGACGGTCTCTTCGCCGGCGTCGAACACCCGCACGATCGTGGGGTGCGCCATCCGGGCGGCCGCCTGGGCTTCCTGACGGAACCGGGTGCGGAAGGTGGGGTCGTCGGCGAGGGTGGGCTTCAGCAGTTTGATCGCGACGCGGCGGCCGAGGCGGGAGTCGGTTCCGACGTGCACGTCGGCCATTCCGCCATGCCCGATGAGTTCGCCGACCTCGTAGCGTCCCGCCAGCTGGCGCAGTGCCTGCGTTCCGCCTTCTATCACAACCGCTTACTCCGATCCGGGTCCCACCGACAGCCGTAGTCAGTGTAACCGGCGTCGGATGCCCGACCGGTTATGTACCAGGCGGTGCAGAGGGTGTCGGAATTATCGGTTCGGTAACGTCGATCGTCAGGGTGCCGGATGGCTCGGAGATAAACTCGCCGCAGTTCGCGACATAGCTGATCGTGACGTCCTCGGTACCGCCCTGAATCTGCACGGGAGTGTCTCTGACGTTGGACTGTGCAACGTTGTTGCTCAGCTCGGGGAGTCTTCCGTTCGATGAGATCGTGAACGTGTAACCGGTCAGCGAGGTGCCGCTCGGGCACTGGTTATAGGTATCCCAGCGGATGTCGACGTCATCGTCCGGCCCGACCGGTCCGCCCTGCTGCAAGGTCGGCGCAGCCGGAGCCGGGGGCGACGGAATCTCGGAGTAGAACGAAACCCGCACGGTGGTTCCCGGCTGCAGGTTGCCGACCGGGCTGGCGTCGTAGGCGCGGCCCTGCTGGTCAACGCTCGGAGCGGTGCTGCCGTTCACCGGATCCAGGGCAAGGCCGCGATCGGTGAGCAGACCTTCCACTTCGTCGCGCGTCTTGCCGGTGATCTCGTCGCGGCTGAGAGCGACCGTGGTCGGCGCCGAGGAGGTCGGCGGCGCGCTGGTCTGGGTCGGCGGAGCCGACGTGGTCGTCCGTGACGTCTCCGCTTCCGGCGTCTGCTCTGGGTTGGCCAGCAAGGCGATCAGCACGCCGATCAGGACGATGCCAAGCAGCGTGACCAAGGCGATCAGCGGCCAGGTCCAGGGGTTGCGCTTACGCTCTTCCTCGACCGGGGTCTCCGCCGTGCCGGTGCCGACGGCTTCGTCCTGCGTCTGCAGCAGTCGGGTGGTGGCATCCGCCCCGCCACCGGTGAGGGTGGCCAGGGATGCTGCGCCCGCAATCGCGGGAACGGCGACCGCCGCACCTGCGACGTCTCCTCGACGAAGCGCCTGCGCGGCGCGGGCGAGGTGCGCCGCGGTCGACGGGCGCTCGTCGGGCCGCTTGGCGATGCTCGAGTAGACCAGGTTCTTGACCGGCTCCGAAACGGCGACCGGTAACTCGGGCGGAGCCTCGTTGATCTGCGCCATGGCGATCGCGACCTGCGACTCACCGGTGAACGGGCGGCGTCCGGCCAGCGCCTCATAGGCGACGATGCCGAGCGAGTAGATGTCGGTAGAGGGGGATGCCGGGTGACCGGAAGCCTGCTCGGGAGACAGGTACTGCACGGTGCCCATGACCTGACCGGTCGCGGTCAGCGGTACCTGGTCGGCGATGCGGGCGATACCGAAGTCGGTGATCTTGACGCGGCCATCCGGCGTGATCAGCAGGTTGCCCGGCTTGATGTCGCGGTGCACCAAGCCGACGGCGTGTGCCGCCTGCAGTGCGTTCGCGGTCTGCGCGACGAAGTCGAGTACCCGGTCGGTGGAGAGCACGCGCTCGCGTTCCAGGATCGCGCTGAGCGCCTCGCCGGGCACCAGTTCCATGACGAGGTAGGCGCTGCCCTCTTCCTCGCCGTAGTCGAAGACGTTGGCGATGCCCTCGTGACTGACCAGAGCGGCATGGCGGGCTTCGGCGCGGAAGCGCTCGAGGAAGCCGGGGTCGCCCATGTACTCGTCTTTGAGGATCTTGATCGCGACCGTCCGCCCGATCACCAGATCGGTCGCCTGCCAGACCTCACCCATACCGCCGATCGCGATTCTGGATGAGAGCTGGTACCGTCCACCAAAGGTGAGCCCGCTCGTGGGTCTCATCTGTTCAGCACCGCCTCAATGACCTGCTTCGCAATGGGCGCGGCGACAGTGTTTCCGAAGGCGTTCTGCCCCCGGCCCCCACCGTTCTCCACGACCACAGCAACCGCAACCTGTGGGTCGTTCGCTGGCGCGAACCCGGTGAACCAGAGCGTGTACGGCTCGTCCACATCGTTCTCCGCCGTGCCGGTCTTACCCGCCACATCGACCCCGTTTATTCTTGCATTCCCCGACACGCCATTACTCACCGCGGCAACCATCATTTGGGTCAAGGCTTCCGCGGTCTCGGGGGTGATCGGCTCGTTGTACACCTCGGTCGTCGGACCCTGCAGTTCGGACAGATCCGCGGCGGTGATGCTTTCGACCAGGTTGGGATACATGAGCACGCCGTCGTTGGCGATGGCCGCAGACATCATCGCCATCTGCAGCGGGGTGACCCGGACGCTCGCCTGACCGAATGAGGAGAGCATGAGCTCCGCGTCGCTGGCCGGCAGCGGGTACTGGCTCGCGGTTGTCCGCATCGGAATCTCTAGGCGGTCACCGAAGCCGAACGCCTCCGCGTAATCCGAGAGAGTTTCCTTGCCGACCGCCTGACCGATCTGAGCGAAGCCGACGTTGCAACTCAGGCGCAGGGAATCCGCAATGCTTACCGTCTCGGTGCCGCCGCAATCGCTGTCTCCCGAGTTGGTGACCACCGAGGAGGACTGCGGGAGCGTGATGCTGGGAGGGTTGGGGAACTGGCTGTCGGCGGTGAACTTGCCGGAGTCGATCGCCGCGGCGGCGACGAGCACCTTGAAGATCGATCCGGGGTAATACAGGTCACCGCTGATCGCGCGGTTCACCAGGGGGTCGGCCGGATCGGCCAGCAGCGCCTCGTAGTTCGCGATCACCTCACTGGTGTTGTGCGATGCCAGCAGATTCGGGTCGTAACTGGCTTTCGACACCATCGCGAGGATCGCGCCGGTCTTCGGGTCGAGCGCGACAACGGCGCCGGCGTTATCGCCGAGAGCGTCCCACGCAGCCTGCTGGACAACCGGGTCGACGGTCAGTTCGACCGAGGCGCCCTTGGGGGTCTGCCCGGTGAAGGTCGCGGTGAGGTTGTCGAGGAACTGGGCGTTCGCGGTCCCGCTGAGGTAGTCGTTCAGCGCGCCCTCAACACCGGTGTTGCCCTGGTTGAGCGTGAAGTACCCGGTGACGTGGGCATACAGGTTGGGCTGCGGGTAGGTGCGCAGGAACTTGTACTGGTCATCGACCGGCATGGACTGCGCGACCGGGACACCATCGATCAGGATGGGCCCGCGCTCGGCCGAGTAGCTGTCGAACAGGGTGCGAGAGTTGCGCCCGTCGGCCTTCAGCTGATCGGCCTGAAAGACCTGGATCACGGTCGTCGAGCTGAACAGGGCAAGGAACATCAGCAGGACGACAAAGCTGACGCGTCGGAGTTCTTTATTCATGGTTCCACCACCAGTCGGGGCTGGTTTCGTACAGTGTCGGACAGCCGCAGGAGCAGGGCGATGATCACCCAGTTGGCGAGCAGTGACGACCCGCCGGCGGCGAGGAATGGCGTGGTCAGACCGGTCAGCGGGATGACGCGGGTGACGCCACCGATCACGATGAACACCTGCAGGGCCAGCACGAAGGACAGACCGACACCGAGCAGGCGACCGAAGTCGTCCTGACCGAGGAAGCCGATGCGGAAGCCACGGGACACCAGCAGCAGGTAGAGCCCGAGGATCGCGAACAGGCCGACGAGGCCGAGTTCCTCACCGAGCGAGGCGACGATGAAATCGCTCTCCGCGAGTGGTGTGATGTCCGGGCGGCCGCCGCCGAGCCCGGTGCCCACCATGCCGCCGTTGGCAAGGCCGAACAGGCCTTGCACGAGCTGGTAACTGCCGTGCAGCTGGGCTTCGTAGTTGTCCTGATTGAACGGGTTCAGCCAGGCGTCGAACCGGCCGTTGACGTAGGTCAGCGCCTGGCTGGCCACGACCGCGCCTCCGACGAACAATCCGAGCCCGAGCACCACCCAGCCGGCTTGGCCGGTGGCCACGTAGATCATCACGAGGAACAGGCCGAAGTACAGCAGCGACGTGCCCAGGTCGCGCTGGAACACCAGCACCGCCATGGCGGCTGCCCAGATGATGACAATCGGCCCGAGATCGCGCATCCGGGGGAACCGCAGACCCAGGAACTTCTTACCCATCAGCGAGAGGTTGTCGCGGGCGGTAACCAGGTAGCCGGCGAAGAAGACGGCCAGCGCGATCTTCGCGATCTCACCCGGCTGGAATGAGAACGGGCCGATGCTGATCCAGACCCGAGCGCCGAAGACCTCGCGGCCGATGCCCGGCAGCATCGGCAAGATCAGCAGCACGATGCCGACGAACATGGCGATGTAGCGGTAACGGGCGAGTACCCGGTGGTTGCGAATCAGCACCACAACAGCGCCCGCGGCGACGATCGCGATTGCGGTCCATACGATCTGGCGCACGGCGCCGGCATCCCAGCCGAAATCGCCTTCAGCCAAGTCGAGCCGATGGATCATCGCGATGCCGAGCCCGTTGAGGGTGGTCGCGATCGGCAGGATGAACGGGTCGGCGTCGGGCGCGGTCAGTCGGAGGGCGACGTGCACGCCGAGGATGAGCACGCCGAGAGCGGCCGCGAGCCACAGCACGCTGGTGTCGATGGCACCCTGCGCGCCGAGCTGGACGAGCGCGATCGCGCCGCCGGCGATGGCGAACGCGAGGATGAGCAACAGCAGCTCGAGGTTGCGCAGCCGCGCCGGACGGCGCAGCTTGATCTTGATGTTCTCGGTGAACGTCGTCGACCGGGGGCCGGCTTCATGGATGACCGGGGTGCTACTCACGGCTGGCCACCTCCAATCTTTCGACGATGGCGCGGGCATCTTGCAGGTCGTCGGCGCTGATGGTCTGCTCCACCGTCATCCGCGTGTACTCGGGCAGGTCGTCCAGGTCGATTCCGGTCTCCTGGTACACGCTGGACAGCGAGATCGGTCCGATTCCTTGCTGGACTCCCTGGTAGATCGCCACTGTGCCGTCGCTTTGGCCGACGTAGAACCGGGTCTGGGTCCACTGGTAGGCCGCCACGATTCCGGTGGCGATGCCGGCGACCACGAGAGCGATCGCGACGAGCCAGGTGATCCGCCGCCGCTGAGCACGACGACGGTCTTCATCGATCAGCTCCTTGAAGTACTCCTCGCTCTCTGGCTCGAAGTGGCTGGGGTCAGGCTTCGTGGCCTTCAGCGGGTGCAGCAACAGCGTCGGCAGGCGCAGCGGGCTGCGGCCGGTCTCGCC
Organism: Diaminobutyricimonas sp. LJ205; assembly: GCF_009755725.1. Taxonomy (NCBI): domain Bacteria; kingdom Bacillati; phylum Actinomycetota; class Actinomycetes; order Micrococcales; family Microbacteriaceae; genus Ruicaihuangia; species Ruicaihuangia ninglii. The sequence goes on from NZ_CP046619.1 coordinate 23,727, forward strand.
CTCGTAGGTGAGAGGTTGGGCGGCGGAGCCGACTGTGACCGGCGGGACTGTCGCGGAAGTCGGGGTCTCGTCGATGTCGACGACGACGACCGTGACGTTGTCGGGCGCGCCCTGGTCGAGGCTCTCCTTGACCAGTCGGTTCGCGACATCCTTCGCGTTCGCCTGGGCCGCCACCGCGTTCTGGATCTTGTCTTCCGAGACGTAGCTGCTGAGCCCGTCGGAGCAGATCACCCAGCGGTCGCCGGGCTTGGTTGTCATCACCGTGGTGTCGATCTCGGGTGAAGCATCCACATCGCCGAGCACGCGCATGAGCACCGACCGGCGCGGATGCACGGCGGCCTCTTCCGGGGTGATTCGTCCGCTGTCGACGAGGCGCTGTACGAAGGTGTGGTCGGCGGTGACCTGCTCCAGCTTCCCGTCACGGTAGAGGTAGATGCGCGAGTCGCCGATGTGCGCGAGCGCGACCTCGTAACCCACGCGAATCAGGCCGCTCACGGTGGTGCCCATGCCGGTGAGTTCCTGGTGCTCGAAGACCGCCTCGGCGATCAGCGAATTTGCCGCGATCAGCGCCGACTGCAGGGCGAATTCGGCCTCATGTGCGTTGGCGTGGGGACGGTCGACCTCACGGATCCGCTTCACCGCGATCGCCGAGGCAACGTCACCGCCCGCGTGCCCGCCCATCCCGTCGGCAACGACAAAGAGGTGCTCGCCTGCGTAGCCGGAGTCTTGGTTGTTCGACCGGATCTTCCCGACGTGCGAGACGGCGGCGCTTTTGGGGATGGTGGCCATGACTACCGGCGGAGCTCGAATGTCGTCGTGCCGATCTTGACCGGAGTGTTCAGGGGGACACGGGTGGGCACGGTGACGCGGTTGCCAGCGAGGAACGTGCCGTTGGTTGAGTCGAGATCCTGCACCATCCACTCGTTGTTCCAGAGCATGAGACGTGCATGGTGGGTGGACGTGTAGTCATCGCGGATGACAAGGCCCGACTCGCTGGACCGGCCGATGGTCAGCTGCTCACTGCCGAGCTCGATCTGCTGACCGGTCCGCGAGCCTGAGGTGATCACCAGACGGGTGGCCGCGGAACCGGGCATCGCCATCGCCTCGGTTGGCACGTCCAGTGGCGGGGCAGGCGCCGGGGCGGGGGAGGGGGACGGCGTCGGCGCGGCGGCGGGCGGCGCCGCCGCCGCGGCCGGGAACGGCGACGGGGAGGGCACCTCGCTCTGCGGAAGTTTGCGGGCCTTATGCCCGAACAGGTCGCTGCGCAGCGCGTAGACGATGGCGAAAACGAAAACCCAGAGCAGCGCCAGGAAGCCCAGGCGCAGCACCAGCAGAGTCAGGTCGCTCACCGTTGCGCATCCCCGTCATGGCGCAGGTCACTGAACTGGTCGACCGACGAAGATTGGGCAAGCACTCTGAACACGATACGGGTGCGACCGATGTCGATCACGGAATCCGGCGCGAGTGGCGCGGTCTTCAGGGGTTCGCCGTTCAGCTTGGAGCCGTTCGTGGAGCCCAGGTCGTTGACCTGTCCGCGGCTGCCGTCCCAGAGGATCTCGACGTGCTTCCGCGAGGTTCCCGGGTCGTCCACGGTGATGTCGGCTTCGGATCCGCGACCGATGATGGTGCGGCTCTTGGTCAGCGGGTAACGCTTGCCCGCGACATCCAGCACCGGCGTCCATGACACCTGGCCCTTGACGCCCGCGGAGTCGATCTGCACCATGCCCTCGGCCAGGCCGTCCTGCTCGACCAGCTTGATCGAGATGCCACCCGAGAACGAGTAGTGCTGAGCGGTGGCGTGCCGCTGCACCTGCTGGGTGAGCTCGTCGATCAGCGTCGGGCCGAGCCGCGACATCCGCTCGTAGTCGCGGTGCGAGAGCTGCACGACGAACTGGTTGGGCACCAGAATGCGATCGCGCGCGACAATCGCCGCCTGCGTGTCGAGTTCGCGTCGGAGCGCGCTTGTGATCTCGAGAGGCTGCAGACCGCTCTTGAAAGTCTTCGCAAACGCGCCGTTGACGGCGCGCTCAAGACCTCGTTCGAAGTTGTCCAGTAGACCCAAGGATCTCCCCGTTCGGCCGGATGTACCCCACTGATGTTAGTGGGTTGGGCTGAGGACGCGGTTCCAGACTGTGGTAATCTCGCTGGGTTGGCTCGTGAGGGTCAACGTGAGCGCGAGTGGCGGAATTGGCAGACGCGCTGGCTTCAGGTGCCAGTGCTCGAAAGGGCGTGGGGGTTCAAGTCCCCCCTCGCGCACTCACAGAAATAGAAGGCCGACCGGGGTGACCCGGGTCGGCCTTCTTGCTTTTCAGATGTTCTCCGGCGTTCCGCGTTTCTTGTGCAAGCGGGGCTGTTCGCTCCGCGGAGCGCTGTTAGCATCCGCTCGTGCGCATACTCCGCCGGGCCGTCACAGTCGTCGCCATCGTCGTGCTCGTGCTGATTGCGGCGTTCACGGGTGTCTACCTGTGGCAGCAGCCGATCCTGCTCACCGGAACCGGGTACGCGGCCCACAACGCGTGCGCGGTCACCGTTGTCGCCGGGCGCGATGACCCCGCGACCGACCTCCCGCCGAACCCGCTCGTGCCCTACCTGCAGGTCGATGGCGCGGACGACCCGACGACCGCCAGCCTGATCGCCGGGCTCGCGCGCCAGCGGGCCTGGTTCACCGACGGATTCGGTTGTACGCTCGCCGATTCGCGTCCCGACTTCGGTGCGGCATCCATCATCGAATCCGGCGCCAACGCGTTCACCGATGCGCCCACGCCCCCGCCGAACCCGGCTCTCGACGAGGCGATCGCGCTCGCGTTCGGTGATGAGCTGTCGAGCACCGCCGCTGAGCAACTCGGCACCCGCGCTGTCGTCATCGTGAAAGACGGCGAACTTGTCGCGGAGCGCTATGCCGACGGATTCGACGCCGACACCCGGCAACTCGGCTGGTCGATGTCGAAGAGCGTCGCGAGCCTGCTGACCGGCGTGCTCGTCGACCAGGGCATCGTCTCGCTCGACGATGACCACCTGCGCGCCGAATGGACCGACCAGCGGGCCGACATCACCATCGAGCAGCTCCTGCGCATGACATCCGGCCTGGCATGGGACGAGACCTACGACCTCGGCACCCCGATCACGCGCATGCTCTACCTCGAACCGGACATGGGCGCGTACGTCGCGAGCCTTCCGCTCGCTCACGACCCAGGCGCAGAACAGCTGTATTCCAGCGGCAGTACCACCGTGCTCTGTGCGGTGCTCGCCGAGCGCACCGGCCTCGGCGCCGACCTGCCCCGACAGGCCCTGCTCGGACCGCTCGGCCTCTCGTCGGCCATCTTCGAACCGGACGCCGCGGGCACCCCGGTCTGCTCCTCGTACCTGTGGGCGACGCCGCGTGACTGGGCCACGATCGGGCAATTCGCGCTGCAGAACGGCCAATGGAACGGCGAGCAGTTGCTGCCGGAAGACTGGATGCGGCAGAGCCTGATGATCACCGACGTCGATAGGACCGACGACCCCGGCTTCGGAATGGGATGGCGCACCAACACGATGCCCGACGGATCGCTGCGCTGGCCAGAGCTGCCAGCCGACACCTTCTACGCCGCCGGGCATGACGGGCAGAAGATGCTCATCGTGCCGTCCGAGCAGCTCGTCGTGGTGCGCATGGGGTTCACCCCCGAGGCCGACGCCGAGCCGTCGCAAGTCCGGCTCGTCGAGGACGCGATCTCCGCGCTCGGCTGATCGTTCGCGGCACACGATTGGTGCGGCCGGTCAGCGCACCGCCAGCCACGCAAGCGCGGCGACGACCGCTGCGGCCGTCCCGGTTTGCAGGGTCGGCCCGGGCGCCGGCGCGAAGTCCGGCGAGTGCGGAGCCGGAATGTCGAAGTCGACGGTTCCTGACGCCTCCGCCCTGGCATACAGCTCCGGGTCGATGCATCCGATTCCCCAGTAGGTGTACGGCACCCCGAGCGCATCCGGAATCACGCTGAAATCCTCGCTCGCCGATTGGCGGTCCAGGACGAACGCGCTGTCGCCGAAGTGACGTAGGAAAGCTTCTGAGACCGTGCGCGTCGCCGCCGCATCGTTCACGGTGAACGGGTAGTGGTCATAGAACTCGAAGGTCGGCGGCTTTGGTGAACCGGACGCCGCGCATGCGGCCTCGACGATGCGCCGGACGGCGTTCAGGATCACCGTGCGGGTGGTCTCACTGAACGAGCGGATGTTCACTGCCAGCATCGCGCGATCGGAGATGATGTTGCTCTTCGAGCCGGCCTCAAGGTGGCCGACGGTCAGCACCGCGAACTCACCCGGCCTGATTTCGCGCGACACGATGGTCTGCAGCCGCAGCACGATCGACGCCGCGAGCACCACCGGGTCCACCGACAGCTGCGGCATCGAGCCGTGACTGCCCCGCCCCCACACCGTGATCCGAACACTGTCGCCGCCGGAGAGGAATGCCCCGGCGCGCGTCCCCACCCGGCCGGCGGCGAACGGCAGCACATGCTGGGCGAGCGCGACATCCGGGCGCGGAATCAGCTCGGCGAGACCGCCCTTCAACATCGACGCGGCGCCGTCGGCGAGCTCTTCGGCGGGCTGGAACAGCGCGATGTAGGTGCCGGTCCAGGCATCCGTGCTCGCGGCCAGCAGTCTGGCTGCCCCGAGTGTGCACGCCACGTGCGCGTCGTGCCCGCAGGCGTGCATCAGTGGAACGTCCTTGCCGTCGCGATCGATTACCCGGTCCGCACTCGCATAGGGCAATCCGGATGCCTCGCCAACCGGTAGCGCATCCATGTCGGCGCGCATCAGCACCACCGGCCCGTCACCGTTTCTCATGATGCCCACGACGCCGGTGGTGCCGATGTTCTCGTGAACCTCGTAGCCGGACTCGCGCAGGGCCTCGGCGATCGCGGCAGCCGTCCTAACCTCCTGGTGCCCGAGTTCGGGATGCTTGTGCATGGACTCGTAGAGGTCCAGCTGCCAGTCCGCGATCGCTGGCCACGCGGCAAGAACGCGCGCGGGAGCATCCCCATCGGATTCCGTGACCTCAGGACCGCTCCGCACAGTGTTACGTTACCCACGCCGGAGGTTCTCGACTTATCCCGTCGAGTCGCGGTCGCCGGCGCGGAGTCAGAGAGAATCGAAGCGTGGGATTTTTCCGTCGTCGTCGTTCGGTGAACGTCGGTAAGTACGTCGCTCCCGAAGAGATGCCGCCCCCGCCGGTCGACCGGGTCGTCGATGAGGGTGTGCTGATCGCGATCACCGCGGTGCGGATGCACGTGAAGAACGAGATCATCGTGCGCGCGATCAAGAACGACGCCGACTACAACGTCGCCGAACTGGCCGAGGTAGCGCGCGACGAGTTCGAGGAAGTCGCCAAACAGAACGACGGCTACGCCGCCGGTCCGGTCAGCGTGCGCCACATCGAGGTGTACAGCGCCATGGCCGCCGAGTTGCGCAAGGCCGCCCAGGATCCCGAGCTGATCGCGGCGACCGTGGAACAGGCACGTGAGGACGCCTGGCGCGAGATCAGCGGGGTCGTCGCATCCAGGCTGGAGAAGCAAACCTTCGACCCGTCTAAGGATCCACGGTACGAGAAGGAACGTGCGGCCCGGATGCGGGCCCTGATCAAGGTGGACCTGGCGACGCTGAAAGAGGAATCGCGGGACAGCTACTGAGCGGTCGACGCTGAGCCGGTCTTGGCGGAGGCCATCGAGCGCTCGAGCAGCACCATCACTTCGTGATGCTCGGTGTTCGGGAACATGTCGAACAAGCGGGCCCGGCGCGGGCGCAGCGACGGCATCGCCTTGAGGTCGCGCGCCAGCGAGTGCGCGTTGCAGCTCGAGTAGATGACGTGCTGCACTGGTGAGTCCTCCAGCCAGCGGGCGAGGTCGTCGCCGATGCCGCGACGCGGGGGGTTCACGATCACCAGGTCGGGGACGCTGTCGGATCCGAGGGCGAAGGCCGTGGCATCCGCGGCCTGAAAGGCGACCCCGGCCAGCCCCGCCTCGTCGCGGCTGAGCTCCGCACTCGCGATCGCCTCGACGCTGGTCTCGATGCCGACCACCTCGCGCGACGGGTCGGCGCAGTGCAGGGCGAACCCGCCCACGCCGCAATACAGATCCCAGACCGAGCGCGGCCCGAGCTCGCCGACCCAATCGCGGGCCTGCCGGTAGAGCGCAGCGGCGATTGCCGTGTTGGTCTGGAAGAAGCTCTGCGGCCGCAGGTGCAGCTGGATGCCGTTGAGCGGCATCGACAACGCGGTCTGCTCGGTGAGCGCGATCTCGAGAGCACCCTCGAGGGTGGCCTTGTGCTCCGGGTGCAGGTTCGCCGAGACCACCGTAAGGGTTGGCAGCGCGCTCAGCAGGGTGGCAAGGTGCTTCCGGATGCGAGGCAGCGACTCGTCGGTGCGGAGCACGAACCGCAGCATGAGCTCACCGGTCGGCGACTCGGTGAGCAGCAGGTACTTCAGCTCACCGCGCCGGGCGGGCACGTCGTACGGGGTGAGCTGAGCCCGGGTGATGAAGTTTGCGAGTTCGGGCAGGCAAGCGTGGATCGCCGTGCCGTGCAGGCCGCAGTCACGCAGGTCGATGCCAGCGCCAGCCTTGTCGAGGATGCCTAAAGTCGGCTGCTGAACGGTGCCGGAAACGACAAGCTTTGCCTTGTTGCGGAAGCCCGCTTCGGGGCTGGATACGGGCGGCGCCCAGCGCAGTCCGGCGTGCTCACGCAGCAGATCGCTGCAGAGTTGTTGCTTGCCGGCGAGCTGGCTGTCGTACGACTGCTCGATGAGTGTGCACGAGCGGCACAGGCCGGCGTCGAAGTAAGAGCACTGCATGGGCTCGGCAAGTGTACGTCAACGCAGCACCCGCGCATCCGCAGCATTGAGCCAACCCACGGGAGGGCTCGATACCGTGACGGCGGAGGAGCCGGCAGCTCTCCGATCCTCAATAGTGAAGGGGCGGCAGATGCAATCGCACGTCGAGATCGAACTGAAGTTCACGGTGGCTGACGATTTCGCATTCGGGGCCGTCACGTTGCCCGACGCAGTCCGGCTCGAGGACGGCCGCGATCTCACCCTCGAGGCCGAGTACTTCGACACGGCCGACCGTCGGCTCTTCGCACGCGGGATCACCCTGCGCCGGCGGCGCGGCGGGGACGACGAGGGCTGGCACCTCAAGCTGCCGCGGTCGGCGGGCGAGCGGGAGGAGCTTGCCGAACCGCTCGGCGAGGAGGATGCACCGCCGGTGGCGCTGCAGCGGCTGGTCGCCGTGCACGTGCGACGCGAACCATTCGTGCCGATCGCGCGCATCGCAACCCGGCGCACGGTGCGCCGGGTCGTCGGCGATGGCGGCGTGGTGCTTGCCGAGCTGGCCGACGACGACGTGACGGCCGAGGCATTCACCGGCGGTGAGGTCGAACTGTCCACCTGGCGAGAGCTTGAACTCGAGCTTGTCGACGGGGACCGGCAGCTGCTCGAAACGCTCAGCAAGAGGTTGCAGGCCGCCGGGGCACACCGGTCGAGTGATGCGTCGAAATTGGGCCGGGCGCTCGGCGATCACTCACGCGGCGCTGACCGGGACTCGGCCGGTGTCGACGGCAGCGCGGGCGAGGTCGTGCGCGCCTACCTGGAACAGCAGATCAACAAGCTCAAGGCGGCCGACCCGGGCGTTCGACTGGATGCCGAGGACCAGCTGCACCAACTGCGGGTCGCCTGCCGGAGGCTACGCACCGCGCTGAAGACGTTTCGTCCGCTGTTCGATCGTGAACAGACCGATCCGATCCGTGACGAACTGCGGTGGATCGCCACCTCGCTGGGAGACGCCCGCGACACCGAGGTGCTGCATGGGCGGCTGGTGGACGAGCTGGAAGATGACGGCTCCGGCGGCGATCCCGCCCACAGCCGGATTGATGCTGACCTGGGCAAGCAGTACCGTACGGCGCGCAAGCAGGTGCTCCGGCATCTCGACAGCGCCCGCTACTTTCGCCTGCTCGACCGGCTCGATGCGCTGGTCGAGAACCCTCCATTCACCGCCGACGCGAGTGCCGCAGCAAGCAAACGGATTCCGCGGCTGGTGCGCAAGGCGTTTCGAGCGGTACGGCGGGAGCATGATGCCGCGGCGCGGGCCAGCAGTGACGAGGAGCGCGTGATCGCCTTGCACGAGGTGCGCAAGGCAGCGAAGCGCGCCCGGTACGCGGGCGAGGCTGCCGCGCCGAGTTTCGGTAAGGATGCCACCCGATTCGCCGCCGCCTTCGAAAAGTTGCAGGACCTGCTCGGCGAGCACCGCGACAGTTTCGTGGCGCGCCAGACGCTCGGTGAAATGGCGCCGCGGGCTCACGCGGCGGGCGAGGACACCTTCACCATCGGTGTGCTCGCTGGTCGTGAGGAGGAGCGCGCGGCGGCGGTGCTGCGGCGCTACGACGCGGCGTGGGATGCGGCATCCGCGCGGAAGCTCCGCCGCTGGCTGACGTGATCGCGCTGACGTGCACCTGACCCACGTACAATTCCCGACGTGAAGGGGGCAGGGTTCGGGGTAATGGTGCTGATCGTGATCGGCGCCTGGATCCTTGCGGCGCAGGCACCACCAGTTTCCACCATGCCTGCCGCTCCCGTGTTCTCGGGCGAGGCGCCGCCCGCCGCGTCTTCGCCAATTGCGTCTTCACCGACCGCGCGAGACCGGCCGGCCGGGATCGCGGGCAGCGTCGATAGCGCCTGGCTCGCCAGCACGGCTGTCTCGACCGGAATTCCAGCGCGGGCGCTGGCTGCCTACGCCGGTGCCCAGCTGCGGCTGATCGACGAGCAGCCCGATTGCGGCATCGGCTGGAACACGCTCGCCGGCATCGGCAAGATCGAGTCGGGGCACGGCAGCCACGGCGGCGCGAGCGTTGCCACCGACGGGCAGGTAGCTCCCGAGATCCGCGGAATCCAGCTCGACGGGTCGGCGTCCGCCCGGATCAACGACAGCGACGGCGGCGCGCTCGACGGCGACTCCGAGTGGGACCGGGCGGTCGGTCCGATGCAGTTCATCCCGGACACCTGGAAGCGCTGGGGCGCCGATGGGAACGGGGACACGGTCGCCGACCCGCACCAGATCGACGACGCGGCACTCACCGCGGCGCGGTACCTGTGCGCGGCGGGCGACCTGCTGCAGCCCGATACCTGGCGGACGGCCATCCTGTCGTACAACCACAGCGAGGAATACGTGGCCAACGTCGCCGACGCGGCCAACGGGTACGCCGATCGCGTACGGTGACGCCTGCGGATCGTCGGACGGAACCTGCTCGGTTCGATCGATCCTCCGCTGCCGCGTAACGTGGCTGCATGGCCGCGCGAGCGCTCACCGCCGGCCCGGGGATTGCGGTGCGCCGGGCATTCGGTGCCGCGCGCTTGATTCTCGCCGTCCTCTGGATCATCGCGCTGGTCGGCGACATCCGGTACACCCTCGGATTCCCCACCTCGGTCGTGGGCAACTTCTTCAGCTACTTCACCGTGCAGAGCGCCATCGCCTCCACCGTCGTGTTCTTGCTCGGGGCGGTGTTCGCGGTGCGGCGGGAGATCGACCCGGGCTGGTTCGACGTGCTCCGGGTGCTGGTCACCACTTACACGGTCTCGTCCGGGCTGGTGTCGCTGGTCATCCTGAACCAGTGGGCGGCCCGTGGCATCTACGTCGACGTGCCATGGTCGGCGCAGATGCTGCACTTCTGGCTGCCCGCTCTGGCCTTGCTTGACTGGTTGTTCGCCCCGGGTCGAGTGCACGTGTCGTGGTTGACCGCAGTGCTGGCGGTGCCGTTCCCGTTGCTCTGGGGTGCTTACACCTTCATTCGCGGGCCGCTGGTCGGCTGGTACCCGTACTTCTTCCTCGACCCCGCGCAAGTGAGCGGCGCCTGGGAATCAGCGCTGTACGGTGCCGGTGCACTCGCGGTGATCACCGGGGTCGCGGCGTTGCTGGCTGCGGCGACCCGCTGGGATCCAGTCGGCAACCGCCACCGCCACCGCCATAGTCATCGCCGCCGCTAGGGCTACTCCTCGGGCTCGGGCGTGGCGGCGTCGACGAACGGGTCGAGACTGCGCTGCGCCATCGCGCGAACCTCCTCGTCAGACAACTCGGCCATCCGCTCGGCGGCATCGGCCACAACGATCCCCATCAGCATCGGTTCACCGGTGAACGGTTCCAGGTTGACCCAGGCCGCGACATCCGATTCCGCACCAACCCCCCGCCAGATCGGCGCTTCGGTCTGCCAGAACGGCTCGTCGAACCGCAACCAGATCACCTCGAGCGCGCCAACGCCCAGCGCATCGATGGCCTCCCGGTGCCGGAACGGCAGCGGCGGGTCGAATTCGATGGTGCCCGCCTTGAGTACGCCCAGCGGCACCGTGACCACCACGCGCTCCACGGTCAGGGTCTGCCCGTTGCCGAGACGCAGGCTGACGCCGTCTTCGGCCTCGGCGACGTGGCTGACCGGGCTGGAAACCGCAATATCCAGCCCCTCGGCGAGGCTGTCGATCAGCGTGCTGAAGTTGCCGAGCACGAGGGCCGCCTCGCCCTCCTCCGGCTGTTCCTCGACGCCGGTCACGCCGGTGGTTCCGTACCAGGCGGATATCCGGTCGGCCTCGGCGCCGGTCGCGACGGCCAGTTGGGTGCGCAGGAAGTGCTCGAGCCACGCGGCATCCGAGATGTCACCGGATGTCCCGAGCGCACCGGCCCCGGACCCTTCGAGCGCTTCAGCCACCGACAGGTCGCGCGGCTGCCCGGCCGCCCATGCGACCGCCGAGTTCAGGGCATCGGGACCCACGGCAGGCTCTTCGACGACCACGCCCTCGGCGGTACGGGTCTCGGCTTCGGCAACGGGGAGCGGCTGGGTGGCGATGCCCAGTTCGGTGAGCTGGTCGGCCAGCGAACTGCCTGCTTCCACGATCGACGCGCCGAGCTCGATCGGCTGCGGCCAGTCGTCATTCGGGCCGATGGTGAGAATGCGGCCACCGATGCGATCCCGCCCCTCGATCACCACGACCTCGAAGCCTTGATCGGCCAGCGCCCGCGCGGCCGTGAGCCCCGCCGCGCCCGCGCCGATTACGGCAATCCGGTCACCCTGCGCGGCGGTCGCGGACACCTGTCCGGCGACCCGACGCCCGGAAAGGATGGCGCCGGCGACAGTGCCGGGGAAGGAGGAGGCCGCCTCGCCGGCGAGAAACAGCCGACTGTCAACCGGCTCGGCGAGGGCCTGCCGGTCCTCCGGGCTTGACCCGACCGCCATGAAACTGATCGCCCCGCGCGCAAACGGATCGTCCGACCAGGCACTGCGCCGGAATGCCGTCGGTGTCGGCACTCTGCTGGGCTCGGGGGAGCGGGTCGGCGACGGTGTCGGGGTCGGGGTGTCGCCGGTGCACGCGGTCAGCCCGAAGAGGATCAGGCCAGAGGCTGACCCGACCAGAAAGGTGCGACGGTCGATCGCTGGCACGTGACTCCGGTTCCTCCCCGTCAAACTCCGGACCTCTGCGGCCAACCTACTCCGTCGTGGTCAGGACCCGATGTTGCCGCGTCGCTTCAGCCATTCACTCCTGCGCGCTTGGGCCGTACCCTGTTGCCAGGGAGGTGGGTTCCATGAATGCGAAGCCGGGCGACCGAATCATCATCCGCGGCAGGACTGTCGAGTCTCATGACCGCCATGGCGAAATACTCGAGGCGCGGGGTGCCGACGGCGGGCCGCCGTACTCGGTGCGTTTCGACGATGGCCACGAGAGCGTCGTCTTTCCGGGCGGCGACTTCCAGATCGAAAAGGCCGCCGAGCACTAGGGCGCCGAGCACTAGGGTCAGAGGGTGAGTCCTCGCCCGCGTCGTGTTCCGCCGAGCGATTCACTGGCCGATTGGCCGAACGTGGCGAGCGATGATCCGGTGGTCGATGCCGTCCGGCGTTTCGCGGTGAACCTGCGGGATGCGATCGGGGACCGCAGCCTGCGCGAGATCGCCCGGCTCAGCGGGGTCGATCGCACCACGATCGCCGTGGTGCTCGCCGGTGAGGCGTGGCCGGATGTCGCCACCCTCGCCCGGCTCGAGGTTGCACTCGAACGGCCGCTGTGGCCGGTGTTCGGCCAGGACTGAGCACTCCAGACCGTCAGGGCTCGGGCGTTGTCCCGGCGAGCCGGGTGTGGATGCGGGCGCTGGCCTCGTTCAACCCGGTGATCGTGGCCACCTTGCCGTGCCGCTCGTACTTGGTTGTGATCGCGTCGAGAGCGGCGACGGTGGAGGCATCCCAGATATGCGCCCTCGAGAGGTCGATGGTCACCTCGGCGGGGTCGTCGGCGTAGTCGAACTGCGTGGTGAGGTCGTTGCTCGAGGCGAAGAACAACTCGCCACTGACTCGGTAGTGCGCCGCGTCGTCGGTCACGCTGCGTTCGACGCGGGCGAAGTGGGCGACCTTGCGGGCGAACAGCACCATCGCGGCGATCACGCCGACGACAACGCCGATCGCCAGGTTGTGGGTGATCACGACGACGGCCGTGGTGAGCACCATGAGCAGGGTCTCGCCGACCGGCATCCGCTTCAGCGTCTTCAGCTGCACGCTGTGCCAGTCAAATGTGGCGACCGAGACCATGATCATGACCGCGACGAGCGCCGCCATCGGGATGATCGCGACGAAGTCGCCGAAGACCACGACGAGCAGGATCAGGAAGACCCCGGCGAGGAAGGTCGAGATGCGGGTGCGCGCGCCGGAGGCCTTCACATTGATCATGGTCTGGCCGATCATCGCGCAGCCGCCCATACCGCCGAAGAAGCCGGAGAGCACGTTCGCGGTGCCCTGGCCGAGGGCTTCGCGGGTCTTCCCCGAGCCGGTGTCGGTGACGTCGTCGACGAGCTTCGCGGTCATCAGCGATTCCATCAGGCCGACCAGCGCCATCGCCAGGGCGAACGGGCCGATGATCGCGACAGTCTCCCAGGTGAGCGGCACGTTCGGCAGGAACAGGGTGGGCAGGCTGTCGGGCAGGTCGCCCTTGTCGCCGACAGTCGGCACGTTGATGCCCATGGCGACGACCGCGACGGTGAGCAGCACGATCGTCACGAGTGGTGCGGGCACGGCCTTGGTGAGCATGGGCAGCCCGACCATGATCAGCACGCCGATGGCCACCAGAGGATAGACCAGCCAGGGCACGCCGATCAGTTCGGGAAGCTGCGCGGTGAAGATCAGGATGGCGAGGGAGTTGACGAAGCCGACCATCACGCTGCGCGGGATGAAGCGCATCAGCTTGGCGACTCCGAGCAGGCCGAGGACGACCTGGAGCACGCCGGCCAGGATGACGGTGGCGATGAGGTAGTCGAGGCCGTGATCGCGCATCACCGGGGCGATCACCAGGGCGACGGCTCCGGTCGCCGCGGAGATCATCGCGGGGCGTCCGCCGAGGAAGGCGATCGAGACGGCCATCACGAACGACGAGAACAGGCCCACCCTCGGGTCGACGCCGGCGATGATCGAGAACGCGATCGCCTCGGGGATCAGTGCGAGCGCGACAACCAGACCGGCGAGCACCTCGCGGGTGAGCAGGCGAGGGGAGCGCAGCGCGCTGAGCACGGTGGGGGCGGAGGCAGACATCGACGATCCGATCGGGTGAGGGAAGCGGACGCGTCGTTGCGAGGCATCCGGACCGATCGGATGCCGGTGCGAGTTTACCCTCGCGCCGCATCCGCTGGTCGAGCCTGCCGAGACCTGGGGATCTCGACAAGCTCGATCAGCGGTTAGGCGGCTCCGAGCACCATCAGCGCGGCCTGCAGGTCGAGTGCGAAGTGCACGATCAGCAGGTACGGCAGCACGCTCGGACGCCAGCGCAGCAGCGCCGACACCAGCAACGCGAAGGGCACAAACATCAGAGCCCGCCAGAGGATGAACTCGATGTCGAAGCTCAGCGGAAGTGCCGCGTGCTGTACCGCGTGCATGAGAGCAGGCACGAGCACGACCAGCCAGGCCGAGCGGGTGAGCTGGGCGAGGCGCGGCTGCACGTAGCCGTAGTAGTTCGGCAGCTCGGCCAGAGCCGTGGTGATGGGGAACAGCACGACAGCGGTGATCGCCGCCCACATCGGCAGCGGCTGGACGAACAGGTCGAGGGCGATCTGCGGGTCTCCGAACAGCCAGGTGGCGAGTCCGATACTCGGCAGCGCGGCCAGGGGAGCCGCAATCAGCACCGCCACGAGGGTGGTCAGGATGTCGCGCCCGCGCGCGCCCCGCTGGAACCGGTACAGCGCGCCCAGCGACGAACCGTCGAGTCGGAGGTAGTGGGCAAGCAGGCCAAGGTTGACGAGGTTCGCGGCCGAGGCGGCGAGTGGCCACCAGGCGGCGGAAGCTGCCCAGGCGTTCTCGGTGCCGCCCAGGGCAAGCAGACCGGCGATCACCGCCTGGAACACGGCGAACAGTGCCAGGCGCACGAACAGCAGCTCGACGATCCGGCGCCCGGGAACGCGGACAGTGTCACGGGTCGGGGCAGCTGCGGTCAGGGTGGTCATGGTTCGGGTAGTCCCTTCTCTCTGTGTGGGGCGGTCGGTGTGCGTTGGTTGGTGCGGGTCGTGGGTCTGGAGGGCTAGTCGGGGTTGGGTTCGAACATGTCGAGGGCGGCGCGCCAGGTGGCGTCCAGATCGGCGTCCGCCGGGAATCGGCCGGCCAGCTCGAGGTCGACAAGGCCGTGGGCGAGTGCCCAGAGTGCGCGGGCACGGTTGATGTCTCCGTTCACTGCCGTCAGTAACGGCGCGGCAGCGGCATCCTCGACTCCCGGAGCCAGCCGCTCGCGGTCCAGCGGGTGCCGGGTCACCAGCGCATAAGGCTGCGGGTGGGCGAGCGCCCAGCGCCGGTAGGAGGTTGCGAGGCCCCGCACGCCAGGCTCAGCACCAGCGAGTTCGGCGGCCATGGCGCGCAGCGCGCGCTCCTGCAGGGCGGCGATGATCTCCTCTTTGCCGTGCACGTGCTTGTACAACGAAGGTGCGCGGATGCCGAGCGCCTCGGCCAGCCGCCGCATCGACATCGCCGCGGGGCCTTCGGCCTGCAGCAGCTGCTCGGCGGTGTCGAGGATCTCATCGCGGCGGCTCACAGCGGCGCCACCATCGACTCGGCGCGATCCCGGAGTGCCTTGTTCATCAGGTGGAACCCGGCCTCGGTCTGCACGAACATGCCGGGCATGAGGGGAACCAGCAGGCCGCGGAAGGACTCGGCGTGGGTGAAGAGGCATCCGCCGTCCTCGAGCGGTTCGATCGTGAACGAGTGTTCGCCGTCGAACAGGCCACGGATGCCGAGCGAACCCAGCCAGGCGAGCTTGCGGTTCGGGGTGGCCGCGGTGACCCGTGGACGGAAGGTCATGCCCTTGCCGCCGGGGGGAGAGATGCGGATCCGCAGTTGCTCGCCGACACGCAGTGTGCCTTCGACCTCCGAGACGAACGGGTTCCATTCCGGGAAGCGGGCGGTGTCGGTGAGTGCGCGCCATACGGTCTCGGCGGGGGCGTCGATACGGATTGACGTGGTGATGGTCTTCATGGTCTTCCCTTCGGCTAACGGTGTTAGCGAAACTCTATGGCTAACATTGTTAGCCGTCAAGAGCTGGGCCACGATCACCGCAGTGAGGGCCGTCCCGAGGCCAAGCAGCTGCAGCGGAGCGAGGGCCTGGCCGAGGATCCACCAGCCGAGCAGCGTGGCGACGATTGGGCTGAGCAGCCCCAGGAAAGCGGCGCTCGTCGCGGTCAGCCGGCCAAGCCCCCAGAACCAGATCGAATAGCCGAACACCGAGTTCACCAGCGCGAGGTAGCCAAAGCCGACGAGGTTGGTTGCCGAGATTGTGGTCGGCAGTCCCTCGAGCAGCAGCAACGCCGGCAACAGCATCAGACCGCCCGTGGTGAGCTGCCAGGCGGTGAATGCGGACAACGGCACCGGCCGACCCCAGCGCTTGACCAGCACGAGGCCGGCCGCCATCGAGGCTGCCCCGCCCACGCCGGCGAGCACGCCAACCGGATCGAGAAGGGCCTCGGCCTGCAGTACCAGCAGGCCAACGCCGGTCACCCCGGCAAGGCCGGTGATCGCTGTGTGCAGGCGAATCTTCTCCTGCAGTACGAGCGCCGACAGGATGAGCACGATGATCGGCTGAAGTGAACCAACCGTCGCCGCGACACCGCCGGGGAGCCGATACGCCGAGATGAACAGGAGCACGAAGAACACGCCGATATTGAGCGCGCCGAGCACCGGAGCCTTCCACCACCACGATCCGGTGGGCAGCTGTCGCGCCAGCGCCAGTAGCAGCAGTCCGGCGGGCAGGGCTCGAACCGTCGCGGCGAGGAGCGGCCGGTCGGCGGGCAGCAACTCGGTTGTCGCGAGATAGGTGGTTCCCCAGAGGGCGGGTGCCACCCCGGTCAGCAGCGTGGCACGGAGCGTGTTCATCAGACATCCAATCAATCAGTGATTGCTTAGTAGTAAGCTAAATCTAAGTCAGTCGAATGTCAATGGGCGAGTGAACACTCTCTTAGTCGTAAGCGGGTTAGGGTCAGAGGATGAGCGACGCGGTGGACGACATCCTGAGCCAGTGGCAGCGGGAACGACCGGATCTCGATGCGTCTCCGATGGGGGTCTTCGGCCGGATCGCCCGTCTGGCGGTGCTGCAGCGGGAGGCCAGCGAAGAGCGACTTGCCCCGTTCGGCATCAACGCCGCCGAGTTCGACGTGCTGGCGACCTTGCTGCGCAGCGGCTCACCGTACAGCCTCACGCCGGGGCGCCTGGCGAAATCGGCCATGGTCACCACCGGCGGCATGACCGGCCGGATCAACCGGCTCGAAGCCAAGGGGCTGGTCGTGCGTGACGGGAACGACGCCGACCGCCGCAGCATCCGTGTTCGCCTCACCGAGGAGGGGAAGCGAACGACGGATGCCGCGGTGGCCGCGCATCTCAGCGCGGAGTCGAGCTTGCTCGAGCCGCTCAGTGAGCCTGAGCGGGCTCGGTTGGCAGCGCTGCTGGCGAAGCTGACCGGCGGGCGCTGACCGGGTACTGCCTGGTGACCACCAGGATGGCGATGAGCACAGCCATCACGATCCACCCGGTGTAGCCGAGAGTGCCGGCCGCGGCGGGGTCGATCGGGTGGCCGGCGGCCACAATCAGTGCGCCGAGCCCGGCCGTGCCGTTGATAAAGGCGTGGGCGAGGGCGGCCGCCCAGACCGTGCCCGAGGCATCCGTGATCCATCCGAGCAGCACCGACATCAGCACGCAGGCGACCACCATGAAGGCCAGCGCGGCGACCGCGGGGTAACCGGGGTAGTTGTAACCGAGCAGGACCATGGGTGCGTGCCAGAGTCCCCAGATGACGCCGGTGATCACGGCGCCCGTCCACTGGCCGTAGCGCTCGGACAGGCGCGGCTGCAGCCAGCCCCGCCAGCCGAGTTCCTCGCCGAGGGCGGGAATGACGTTGATCAGCGGCGCGACCAGCATCGTCGCCAGTTGCGCGAAGACGAGCGTTTCAACGGGGAGGGCCTGGGCGGCCGCGGCCGCCGGGACGGGCTGTGAGGCCGCGCCGGAGACGGACTTGAGGACCTCCGCGAACCCGCTGAAGCCCACCAGGTCGGCCTGGAACACGCCGAGCGCAGCGGCAAGGGCGAACACCGCGACGGTGAGCGCGATCGGGCCGAGCCAGGCGATCACGTAGTACGGCAGGGTGCGCCGGAACTTCCGCCGCGGGCGTAGCGTCGTCAACCGGGTGAAGCGCTCACCACTCGGCGCCACCCACTCGGTGATCCGAGCGGCGAGGGCGGGCGCGAACATCAGCACCACGCCCAGGGCGAGGGCGCCCGGAGTGGCGAGGCCCTGGCCGCTCAGCCAGAGCGGCAGGACGATGAGCCAGGCGAGCCCGTAGGCGAGAAGAACGAACAGCACGGTGGGGTTCATACGCCCGATTTTTGAGCGCACTGAAGGAAGGTTTGTCATGGCATGTCCTTAGGTAGGTAGGAGGTGCGTGTACGGAGTGGTGCGGGTTAGTGCGTGGTGCGGTTAGAGCAGAGTGAGGGCGAGACCCGCGCCGAGGGCGAGAGCGCCGACCGCGAGCAGTGCCAGCTCGGTCAAGACGATGTGCGTCTTCGCGAACCGCACGGCGAGCATGTTGGTCACCGAGTGCACTGGAAGCGTGAGCAGCACGAACCACGGCGAGGCGAACAGCAGCAAGGTGAAGCCGATGTGAAGTGCGGTGGCGCTCCCGCGCTCGAGTGCTCCCCAGAAGCCGTTCTGCGGCTCGGTCATGCCGAGGTCGCGCAGGGCCTGCTGAGCCTCAAGCGATTTCGGGTCGTCCTTGGTCATCAGGTTGGCCAGCACCAGCAGGTTGACTACGACGACCAGCACCTCAATGGTTGCCCAGCCGAAGCCGGCCCAGAGTGCGTCGTCGAGCGTGTCGATGACCAGGAGTACCAGGGCGAGCCGGACGAGCTCCTCGGCCGGGCCGGATGCCCAGCCGACGACGGTCATCGCCTTGTCCTTGCCGACCAGCTTCATGGCGATCAGGGCGACGGGCTGGCGCAGCACGAGCGCGAGCAGCCAGCCTGCTGCGCCGAGGGCGAGCGGCAGCCAGTGCGGCGCGCCAATGGCGGCGATCAGGACCCCGGCGGCGATGATCGAGGCGATGAGCAGGGGCGGTGTGTTCCGTCGAGTGTGGGTAGCGAGTACGGCGAGGTCAGTCACGGGATTCTCCGTTCGGGCGGTCGATCGGCATTGATACGGTGCCGATGAGGCGAGGGGTGCGGTCGGCGGTGCGGGGGTTGTCGAGTCGCGCGTGCAGAGCGCCGCGCACCTCGGCGAGAAGTTCAAGAAGTTCGGAGTCGGTGAGGTTGAGCACGATCTCGCGGTAGCCGACGCCGTCGGCGACCAGGTCGATGTCCGGGCGGTCAAGGTAGTGACCGAACTCGCCGAGCAGGCCGGCGAGGAAGGTGGCGAAGTAGCGGAAGTGATCCTCGCGGGTCGCGTTGGCGAGATCCTCGGCGGTCAGGATCGCTGCGCCGCGGGCCATCGCGTAAGTGCGTTCAACGGCCCCGCGAACCTGCGTCTGTTCGACGACCTCGATCAGGCCGGCTTCGAGCATGGCGTTCAGGTGCCGGTACAGGGTCGCCTGCGGCAGCGTTGGCAGCGCCGCGGCGAGCTGCTTAGTGGTGCGAGTCGCGGATCCGAGCTCTCGCAGGATCGCCATGCGCTGCGGGTGCAGCAGCACGTCGGCCTTCTCCAGTGGTTTCGCTCTCATGATTGAGAACGTTATCACGAACGATAATGGTCGTGTCAAGCATCCGTTTTTTCGCTGCCGCTAGCGTTTCGGCCATCCGCGCCGGAACCTTCGCTAGCGCCGGGCCGAAAGGCTAGCGCCACGGTGGGTGGAGAGCTCGGCAGAGGGTCGGGCGAGAGGGGTTGGACGGGACTGCCCGGGCTGGACAGCGGCTCGTCAGTTGACGACGGCCTTCTCCTCCTGCTCGGCGAAGAGCAGTTCGGCGAGCTCAGCGGGGGTCGAGACGACCGCGATGGCGTCGGCGAATTCCTCGGGCGAGCCGTAACCCCAGTCGACGCCGATGGTCGGGATGCCATGGGCTGCTGCGCCCTCCACATCATGGATGCGGTCGCCGACCATCACCGGGTTGGAGACGTCAGCACCGACACTCTCCAGCCGGACGAGCGCCTCGGCGATGACATCAGCCTTCTCGCTGCGGGTCTCGTCGGCGGAGGCGCCGGTGATCACGGTGAAGTGATTGGCCAGGTCGAAGTGCTCGAGCATCAGCGTGGCCGGCAACTCCGGCTTGCTGGTTGCCAGCGAGAACGGGATGCCGCGGCGGTGGATGTCGCGGATGAGCGCAGGCATGCCGGGGAACAGCGTGCTGTCGTAGGCGCCGTCGTCGAGGTACTTGGCCCGGTACACAGCAAGCGCCTCATTGGCTTGCTCGAGGTTCAGCCCGGCGAAGTCGCGGAACGAGTCCATGATCGGCGGGCCCACCCACTTGAGCAGGTCCTCGGCCGGCGGTACCGGCTGCCCGATCTGCTCGAGTGTCCACTTGAGCGTGGAGATGATCCCCGGCGCGGAGTCGGTGATTGTTCCGTCGAGATCGAGCAGGATGCAGCTGTACATAGTGGGTTCAGCCTAGGCCGGTTAGTGCTGCATGGTGTCGTAGCGGGCGAGGGCATCGGCATCCATCGCCCTGGTGGACGCCCGGCGCGCGGCGTCGAGCGCGGCAACCGGGTCGGCCTCGTCGCGGGCCAGCGCAAGCTGGCGTTCCGCCTCGGCCAGTCGGGTGCGGGCATCCGTGCGCACCCGTCCCCGGTGCGCGGCGATGTAGTCGGCCGCGGCTGCGATGTGGCTCTCCGCCTGGCGCATCGCTCCGGTCAGAGCGGCGCGTGCCTGCTCCAGGCGGCGTTCCGCGCTGCGGGCACCGGCGAGGGCGGTGTCGAGCCGGTCGCCGACGCGCTGCAGGCGGTCGATCGCGGCGCGCGGGCCGTGGCTCGCGGCGGCGCTGTCGGCGGCTGCGAGTTCGGCCTCGACCTCGGCGATCGCCTCGTTCACCGCGTCGCGCTGGTCGGGTTCGGGATGCGTGTCACGCACCTCGCGGGCCTCGACCAGGCTCGCCCTCAGCTCGTCGATGAGCGCGTTCAGATCGAGCGTTGCCTGGGCAGCGTCACGCTCGGCGCGGGCGGCCGCGTCGAGGATCCGCGCCGCCCGGGCCGCGGACTGCTCGGCTTCGCGGATGACCGGCCCGACCGGGGCGCGCCCACCGAGTAACTCCTCAGCACGGTTAGCGGCAGCCGTGGCATCCGCGAGCAGTGCCGCCGGGGCGGCCTGGGCGGAGACATCCGGTGCCTGCAGGCGGCCGCGCGTGGCCTCGATCAGCGCGCGCACGCGCTGAAGATCCTGTGGCGCATCCTGCTCACGGCCGCGACGGGCGTCGAAGTCGTGCTTCTGCTCGGTGAGCACCTCGGTCGCAGACTCGCAGAGAGTGATGATGCGGCGGTTCCACTCGCGGCGCTGGCGCTCGGAGTCGGGTATCGAGTCATCCAGCCGTTGCCGCAGCGCGAACGCCTCGCGGGCGATCTGCTTGGCCGAGCGGATCGCGTCGGCGAACTCGGCGGTGTCGGCCACACCGAACTGGGCGATCGCGAAACCGAGCTCGTCTTCGCTGTCGTGGATCAGGTCGTCGAGCCGCACGAGCGCGCTGCCTGCCCGCAGCTCGACCTCACGGACGATGACATCGATCGCGGCAGGCCGCCGATTGCGCCGGGCGATCACGATGATCGAGATGATGGTGGCGGCGGCGGCGAGGATGCCGAGCGTGGCGACGGCCACGGTGAGCGCGCCGACCAGTTCCATCAGAACAACCGGGAGTGGCTGTCGTCCAGGCCGCGCATGGCGTCGTAATCGAGGGTGACGCAGCGGATGCCGCGGTCCTCCGCAAGCGTCCGGGCCTGCGGCTTGATCTCCTGGGCGGCGAACACTCCCTGCACCGGTGCGAGATGCGGGTCGCGGTTCATCAGCTCGAGGTAGCGGGTGAGCTGCTCGACGCCGTCGATGTCGCCGCGACGCTTGATCTCGACGGCGACGCTGGCGCCCGTGTCGTCGCGGGCGAGGATGTCAACCGGGCCGATCGCGGTCATGTATTCGCGGCGCACCAGCGAGTAGCCGTCGCCGAGCAGGTCGATCTGTTCGGCCAGCAGCTTCTGCAGGTGAGCTTCGACGCCGTCCTTGATGAGACCGGGGTCAACGCCCAGATGGTGCTCGGTGTCGTGCAGCACCTCGTGCACGTTCACCACGAGCACGTCGGTGGTCTTGGTCTGGGTGACTTTCCACACCTCGGTGACGCCGGCTTCAGCGGCATCCGCCTCGGGTTCATGCATTGCGATGGTGCACGGCGGGCTCATCCAGTTGAGCGGCTTGTAACTGCCGCCGTCGCTGTGCACGAGCAGGCTGCCATCGCTCTTGAGCATCAGCAGCCGGGTTGCCAACGGGAGGTGTGCACTCAGCCGGCCGGCGTAATCGACGGAGCAACGGGCAATGACAAGACGCACGCGACGAGTTTAGTTGCTGGCATCCGCGTCGGCGTCCAACGGGCGCCGGGAGGGCTCGCGTGCTGCCGGCGCCACCGCTCCGGCGACGCCGATCAGCACCAGCACCACGAGCAGGGCGTTCAGCAGGCCGACCTGCTCGCCGAGGAAACCGATCACCGGCGGTCCGACGAGGAAGGCGCAGTACCCGACGATGGCGACTGCGCTGACGGTGGCCGCGGCGCTGCGCGGGTCATCGGCGGCGGCAGACATCCCGACCGGGAAGCCGAGCGCCGAACCGAGGCCCCAGAGCACCACCCCGGCGCCCGCGACCCAGGGATTGGGCACCAGGATCACCAGCAGCAGCCCGACTCCGGCGAGCACGGATGACACGCGCAGCACCGGAACCCGGCCGAACCGGTCGAGGAACCTCACCCCGACCAGCCGACCCACCGTCATCGCGGTGACGAAAATGCCGAAGACGAACGCGCCGGTGGCGTTGTCGACCCCGTGGCCGTCGACCATGGCCAGGGCGAGCCAGTCGTTCGCCGATCCCTCGGCGAACGCCATCCCGAGCACGATCAGTCCAATCAGCAGCGTGCGCCGGTCGCGCCACACGCCCAGCCTCTCGCGCCACGTGGTGGTCGGCGGCGTGTCATCCTCATGCCCGAGCACATGCTCGGAACCCGCGTAGCGCACGGCGATGATCGCGCCCACCGCCATCACCACCGCGACGGCGCCGATGTGCACGCCGATCGGCACGCCGAGCAGTTCGGCGAGGCCACCGGCTGCAGCGCCGAGCATCGTGCCGATGCTGAAGAACGCGTGATAAATCGGCATCACGGTTCGGCCGAGCACGCGCTCATTCGCCGCGCCGGAGACGTTCATTGCCACGTCGCACGCGGCCATGCCCACTCCGAAGATCGCGAGCCCCATGAAGGTCAGCCAGAAGTTCACCGTCACCGTGACGAACAGTCCGGCGATCACGAGACCAGCCGCGCCGGCGATGATCCCGGTGGCCATGGTGGCGCGCGACCCGAACGTCGCCACGACATGGCCGGCGGCGATGAGCCCCACGATCGAGCCGGCCGACAGCCCGAAGATCAGCCAGCCCATCTCGGTCGTGGAGGCACCGAGCACGTCTCGCACCGCGGGCACCCGGGCAAGCCAGCTGGCGATGCCGATGCCGGAGAGGGCGAACACCACGAAGAGCGCGTTCCGCCACGCGGTGACGTGGGCACGAGTCATCCGGCCCGGATAGATTCGCTCGGTCACGGCGGCATCCTCACGGTTGGTGGTGTGCCCACGCTAACTGACGGGTCGGAGGATCAGGGGTGCCCGGCGACGATCCAGCGGGTACCGCGCGCCCGGAGGCCCAGGGTGAGCGCCCGGACGCCGATGTAGCCGAAACCGAACGCCACCCACAGCCAGGTCAGCCCGGCATCCGTGACCTCCACGGCCCACAGCATCGGCAGGTACATGACGATGTTGACCAGCCCCGTCCAGGCCAGGTACCGGGAGTCGCCTGCCCCGATCAGCACGCCGTCCAGCACGAACACGTAGCCGGCGAGCGGGATGCCGACGCCCATCAGCACCAGCAGCAGGGGCAGCGCCGCCAGAATTCCGGGATCGGTGGTGAACACGGCGCCAAGCACCGGCGCCACGGCGATCACCAGCAGCCCGAGCGCCGCCCCGGCCAGCAGCCCGAGCTGGATCAACCGCCGGGTCACCGCGCGCACCCGGGGAACATCGGATGCCCCGAGCCCGTGCCCGATCATGGCCTGCCCGGCGATCGCGAGCGCGTCCAGCGCGAACGCCAGCGTGGAGAACACCGTGAGTGCGATCTGCATGGTCGCGAGGTCCTGCACGCCGAGGCTGGTGGCCACGACGACGGTGGCGACCATCGCGATCCGCAACGACAGCGTGCGCACCAGCAGCCAGCCGCCGGAGGTGGCCGCTCCACGCACTCCGGCCAGTCCCGGCCGCAGCCCGACCTGGTGCACCCGCGCGGCGCGCACCGCGATCACCAGGTAGACCGCCGCCATGCCCCACTGGGCGACGACCGTTCCTGCTGCGGAACCGGCCAGCCCCCAGCCGAGGCCGTAGATGAACAGCGCGTTCAGCGCGGCGTTCGCCGCGAAGCCGACGGTGGCCACCACGAGCGGTGTCCTGGTGTCCTGCAGGCCGCGCAGCAGGCCGGTTGCCGCCAGCACGATGAGCATGGCGGGCAGTCCCCAGAGCGAGACGGTGAGGTATTCGGTCGCGCCCTGGTTCACGGCATCCGTCGCCCCGAACGCGGCGACCAGCGGGTCGACCGCGAGGTATCCGCCGGCCACCAGCAGAATGCCGATGAACACCGCCAGCCAGAGGCCGTCGATGCCTGCCCGGATCGCCCCGGAGGTGTCGCCGGCGCCGAGCCTGCGCGCCACCGCGGGGGTGGTCGCGTAGGCGAGGAAGATCAGCAGCCCGATCGTGGTCTGCAGGATCACGCTGGCGATGCCGAGGCCGGCGAGGGCGTTTTCGCCGAGATGGCCGACCAACGCGGTGTCGGTGAGCAGGAACAGCGGCTCGGCGATCAGCGAGCCGAGCGCGGGCACGGCAAGCCGCAGGATGTCGCGATCGAGACTCTTCACAAGGGGCATGACGTGATCGACCCTATCGAGGTGCCGCGCCCCCGTGGATCGAGCTTGTCGAGATCTCGACAAGCTCGATCAGCGGATGGAGGCACCTCAGCGGATCAGGCGGTCAGCGGGAGGCGGGTTCGTTTTCGCGGGTGTCGGATGTCTCGACATCCGTTCCCCGCAACCGGCCGATGCTGTTCATCACGTGGTAGACGACGATCGCCGCGACGGTGCCGAGGATGATGCCGCCGAAGCTGAACGAGCCGGCGTTCCAGGTGAAGTCGGCGATCGCGACGATCAGGGCGATGCCGGCGGTCATCTGATTCTTCGGTTTGCCGAAGTCCACGCGGTTTTCCACCCAGATCCGGACGCCGATGATGCCGATCAGGCCGTACAGCGCGGTGGTCACGCCGCCGAGCACGCCCTCGGGGATGGTGAAGATGATCGCACCGACCTTGGGGGACAGGCCGAGCAGGATCGCCACGATGCCGGCGACCCAGTACGCGGCGGTCGAGAAGACACGCGTGGCCGACATGACGCCGATGTTCTCGCCGTAGGTGGTGGTCGGCGAGCCGCCGCCGATGCCGGCGAGCACGGTTGCGATGCCGTCCGCAAACAGCGCGCGCCCGGTCAGCGGGTCGAGATTGCGGTTGGTGAGCTGGCCGATGCCCTTGACGTGGCCGACGTTCTCGGCGATCAGCGCCAGCACGACCGGCAGGAACATCAGGTACAACGCCAGGTACTGGCCGTCGAAGATCGGGGCGGTGAAGGTCGGCAGTCCGACCCAGGGGGCGTCATCCACCGCGCTGAAGTCGACCTCGCCCATCAGCCAGGCGGCGATGTAGCCGATCACCACGCCGATGATGATCGACAGCCGTCCGATGAAGCCGCGGAACAGCACCGTGACCAGAATCACGCTGGCGAGGGTGATCAGGGCGACCAGCGGCGAGGCTTCGAAGTTGTTCTTCGCGGCGGGTGCCAGGTTGAAGCCGATCAGCGCCACCACGGCACCGGCCACCACCGGCGGCATCAGCGCGTTGATCCAGCGGGTGCCCGACAGGTGCACGATCACCCCGACCAGCGCGAGCACGGCGCCGACCACGATCATGCCGCCGAGGGCGACACCGTGCCCTCCGGAGGCCTCGGTCGAGGCGAGGATCGGCGCGATGAACGCGAACGAGGAACCAAGGTAGCTGGGCAGCCGGTTCTGGGTGATCAGCAGGAACAGCAGCGTTCCGATGCCGGAGAACAGCAGCGTCGTCGCCGGCGGGAATCCGGTGATCACGGGCACCAGGAAGGTGGCACCGAACATCGCGACGACGTGCTGGCCGCCGAAGCCGATCGTGCGAAGCCAGCTCAGGCGTTCTTCGGGGTAGACGAGTTCGGAGGCGGCAACATTCTTGCCGTCGCCGTGCAGTTTCCAGGGCAGTGCCATTCGAGTCCTTCGCGTGTTGGGGCCGGAAAGACAGTACCGTTCAGGCGCGCGTCATGCTCGCTGGACTCGCGAAACGATGTTCGACCGGGGTGCCGTCGTCGATGACGATGGTCGCTACGCTCGGCCGTCCGGCGGGCAGAACGCGGACGACGACCGATCCGGATGTCGCTTCCCCGAGCCGCGCGCACGCCCACGCCGCCACCTCCTCGGCCAGATCGGTCGGGAGTGGGTCGGAACGGTCGTCATACAGCGTGACGACGACGCCCCTCCGCCGCGCGGCGAGCACCGCGGCATCCATCCTCGTGGAGCTGAGGGAGTAGGCGCGAACGGCATCACGGAGGGTTGCTTCGATCAGGCCGCATTCGCGCTTCTCTTCCGGGCTGAGGGCAGCTCCGGTGGCGATCCGCTCGAGCAGGGGCCGGGCGATTCTTTCCAACCGGCCGATGCTGGCTCGGCGTTCAGCCAGGCCCGCCTGGGTTGCCGCCTCCTCAGCGTTGCGCCGCTGCTCGACCGCGGTGTACTCGGTGATCAGCGTCGCCATCCGGCGCAGCGTCACGCCGGCGACGGTGATCACCATCAGCGTGCCGGCGTGCCTGCTGACCAGCTCGAGGCCGAAGAACGGCCCCTGTCCGGTGCTCACCGTCCAGCCGACCGTCACCGCCGAGAGCAGGGCGAATCCGAGCCAGGCGATGAGCGTGCGGCCGCGCAGGCACAGCATCCCAAGCAGCAGCGAGATCGCGCCGAAGTGCCATGACGCATGGTCGAACACGCCGTCGGTCGGCAGCTGCCAGGAGACGAGCGCGGGGGCGATGCCGGCGAGGGCGACGATGAATGCCGTCCTGCGTGGGGCCAGGGGAGTGGGCCCGGGGCGGGAACCGAGCACGGCGCCCGCACAGACCAGGATGAATGCGAGGACGGTCGGCCACGGCGACCGCACGTCGTCCAGCGTGGTCATCGCCAGGGTGCCCTGCACGCCGATGAAGAGACCGAGCAGGATGCCGGCTCCGCGCGTGCCGAACCCGAGCAGCGCCGTGATGTCACGGACCTCACCCACCGAGTGCCTCCCAGCTGAGTACGACCTGGCAGCCGCGTCCTGGTGTCGAGGAGACGGCAGCGCTGCCGCCCTGCACGCCGCGCATGCGGCCGAGAATGCTCACCGAGATGCCCAGTCGTGCCGGGTCGACGTTCGAGGGGTCGAATCCGAGGCCGTCATCGAGCACGGCGATCTCGGCGCCGGTGTCCGTGACGTGGATTCGCACCTCGACATTGGCTGCGCTCGCGTGTCGCAGGCTGTTCCGCAGCGCTTCGGCAAGGGCCTCGCTCAGGGCGAGCTGCGCGTCGGCGGGGATCTGCGGCTCGCCGTCCCGCTCGAGCTTCACCACCGCGGTGGGCATGAGCTGGGCGGTGATGGTGCGGGCGGTGGCCACGAAGTCATCCGCGCTCATCGGATTCGCCTCGGTGTCGGGGCCCTTCATCGCGTCGATCCGCTTGAGCGCGGTGGTCGCGTGTGCGGCCAGGTTGGCGGGCAGCGGGCCAGCGCCGGAGCGCCCCGCGAACAGCAGGGTGCTGAACACGGAGTCGTGCAACAACCCGTCCACTCGCACGCGTTGCCGTTCTCGGGCGTCGGCGGCCGCGGCCAGCGCGGTCTCCCTGCGGGCGGCCACGGCCGCGGCATCCAGCCGAATGCTGGCGCGCTGCACCTCGCTCACGATCGCCGAGAAAATCGCACAGAACATCACCACGAACAGCCCGTCCTGGAACGAACGCAGCGGGTCTTCGCCACCGGAAGCGGTGTGGCTGAGCCAGCCGGTGCCAAGGCCCACGAGCCCGACATACGTCCAGGACGGTCCCGGGCGCCAGGCGAGCGCCGCCGCGCTGGTCGGCACGGCGGTCATGCTGAGGATCCAGGGCGACGCCGTCACGGGGGTCGGCGCGCTCGCCGCAGGCATCCACAGCAGAATCAGGCCCAGATAGCCGATCGCCAGCCAGCCCGCGAGCCGGCGGACGCGGTGGATGTCCAACCGGTGCGCGATCGCTCCAAGCAGGAGCGCCACGCCGGGCAGGGCGACCAGGCTCAACACGAAATACCAGCCGGCGAGAGTCGGGGCCTGGTCGGAGATGAGCCCGATGGCGAGCGCCGTGAACACGGCCGCGCCGACCGCGATGCAGATGGCGATCACCCGCACGCTGCGGGCCAGCCAGGGGCTGGTCATCCCCGCGGCGCCGGAAGCAGTCCGTCTTCGATCGCGCGCTTGTAGAGGTCGACCTTCGTCGGCGCCGGCCGGCCGGCCCGGGCGTACTTGGCCCTGATCCGGCGCACGTAGTCCTCGACGGTGTCCGCCGAGATGCCGGTCTGGTGGGCGACGCTGTGCGTCTTCAGCCCCGACGCGTACAGCGCGAGCACCTGTTCTTCGCGGGGGCTGAGCGCGGCGTCCGAGAGTTCTGGGTCGCCGTCGATCGCGGCTGCCCAGTCGGTGGAAACCACGACCTCGCCCCGTGCCAGGTGCTCGACGGTCTCGACGAGCGCGGCAAGCGGCTGCGACTTGCGCAGCACGGCAACGACCCCGGCGCGGGCGGCGAGTCGGATCAGATGGGGGTCATCGCCCGCGGTGTAGGCGAGCACTTCCGCCCCGGCTTCCCGCAGGACCTCGACGTTCCGGTCAGGCTGCGTGCCGTCGGCCAACCGCAGGTCGAGCACGACGAGGTCGGGGTGCGGATGCTGCTCGAGCAGGCTGTCCACGGTGGAAGCGGTGCCGAGCACGGTCACGGACTCGACCTGCCGGAAGGCCTCCCGGAACGCAATCGAGACGATCTCGTGGTCATCGACGAGGGCGATTGTGAACGACGCCGTCATGTGCTCCCCCCGGAACTGGATTGGTTTCAGGATACCGGGTTGTTCTACTCCCCCGTTCGGGTGCCACGGAATGAGGTGACTGGTCATATGTAAGCGCTTTCGGTATCAATAAACAGCAACCCGAATGGGACCCTCCGGGGGGAGGGTGATGAGGAACCCGCGGCCCAGTGCTCGCGTGTTCCTCATCTTCCCGGGAGGCGTCCGCTGGGTAGCCCCAGCAGGGTCTTGGCTCGCAACTAGGCTGGAGCGCATGACCCGCTCATCCGGTATCACTATCGACCAGCTGGATCCCGCCGTCAGTCCTCGCGACGACCTATATCGGCACGTCAATGGCACGTGGATCGCGCGCACCGAGATTCCCAGCGACAAGGCCAGGTACGGCTCGTTCTACCTGCTCGCGGAAGAAGCCGAGAAGGCGGTGCTGGACATCATCACCGAGGCTCAGGATGCGGAGCCAGGCAGCGAGGAACGCAAGTTCGGCGACCTCTACGCGAGCTTCATGGATGAAGAGCGCATCGAGCAGCTCGGCACCGCTCCGATCCAGCCTCTGTTGGCCGAGGTCGGTGCAGTCTCGAGCGTGGAGGAGCTGCTGCGCACGATCGGTCGCCTGGAACGCGCGGGCACGACCGGCTTCCTCCAGCTGTTCGTCGACAACGACCCGGGTAACCCGGAGCGCTACCTGGTCTTCGTCGAGCAGGGCGGAATCGGCCTGCCGGACGAGTCGTACTACCGCGAAGACAAATTCAGCGACATCCGCTCGGCGTATGTCACGTTCCTGCAGAAGATGTTCGAACTGGCCGGCGTCGACGACGCGGCGACCCGCGCCGACCGCGTGATGCGGCTGGAGACCGCAATCGCCGGCCACCACTGGGACAACGTGCGCTCGCGCGACAGTCAGGCCACCTACAACCTCACCGACTGGGCGGAGGTTCCGGCCGTGTTCGGCGGCTGGCTCGAGGCACTGGACGCGCCGGCGGGCACCTTCACTGAGGTCGTGCTTCGTCAGCCCAGTTTCGTCGAGGGGGTCGCTGCCGAGCTCACCGAGTCGCGGCTCGACGAGTGGCGCGACTGGCTGCGCTGGCAGGTCATCCGCTCGAACGCGGCGTACCTGACCCGCGAGATCGTGCAGGCGAACTTCGACTTCTACGGCAAGACGCTGACCGGCACGCCCGAGTTGCGCGCCCGCTGGAAGCGCGGCGTCTCCCTGGTGGAAGGCGCACTGGGCGAAGCGGTCGGTCGGGTCTACGTCGAGCGACACTTCCAGGCGAGCGCGAAGGCGGCGATGGATGACCTGGTCGCCAACCTCGTCGAGGCATACCGGCAGAGCATCGAGAACCTCGATTGGATGACGGATGCCACCCGGGCGCGGGCGCTCGACAAGCTGTCGAAGTTCACGCCGAAGATCGGCTACCCGGTCAAGTGGCGGGACTACTCCACGCTGCAGATCGACGCCGCCGACCTGATCGGCAATGTGCGCGCCACCAGCGAGTTCGAGTTCCAGCGCGAACTGGGCAAGATCGGCAAGCCGATCGACCGGGACGAGTGGTTCATGACGCCGCAGACCATCAACGCGTACTACAACTCCGGGTTCAATGAAATCGTGTTCCCGGCCGCGATCCTGCAGTTCCCGTTCTTCGATGAGAGCCGGGATGCCGCCGCCAACTACGGTGCCATCGGAGCGGTGATCGGGCACGAGATCGGCCATGGGTTCGACGACCAGGGCTCGCGCTACGACGGCGACGGTCGGCTGACCGACTGGTGGACCGAGGAGGACCGCGCCGCGTTCGAGCAGCGGACCGGCTCGCTCATCGAACAGTACAACGCGCTGTCCCCGCAGCAGCTTCCGGGGCACACCGTGAACGGGGCGCTCACCATCGGCGAGAACATCGGCGACCTTGGCGGACTGTCGATCGCGTGGAAGGCGTACCAGCTCGCGCTGGGCGGTGAGGAGCCGCCGGTGATCGACGGCTACACCGGTGCCCAGCGGTTCTTCCTGTCCTGGGCGCAGGCGTGGCAGATGAAGCTGCGCGACGAGGAAGCGCTGCGACTGTTGTCGATCGACCCGCACTCGCCGAACGAGTTCCGCTGCAACCAGATCGTGCGGAACATCGACGCGTTCTACGAGGCTTTCGGCGTCACCGAGTCCGACCGACTGTGGCTCGACCCCGAGAAGCGGGTGACGATCTGGTAGACGCCGCACCGATACGAGAACGCCGCAACCGTCGGGCGAGCACGCCCCGGCACCGCGCCCCTGGTGACGCCGAAAGCTTCATCAGGAGTTTCCGTGCGCTCGCCGAGGTGGCTTACGCCGGCGCGCAGGTGTCGGCGACCGTGATCGACCTCGACAACAGCCGCACCCTGGTTGCGATCGATGACCGAGTGGGCCTGCCGACCGCGAGCGTCGGCAAGGTACTGCTGCTGATAGAGGTCTCGGCACGGTTGACCGAGGGCAGCCTGCAGCCGCTGACCCCACTCGACAAGTCGTCGGTCGAGCGCGTCGGTGACAGCGGGCTCTGGCAGCACATGCAGGCCCGGATCCTGCCGCTTCACGACGTCGCTTCCCTCGTCGGCGCCTCCAGCGACAACCTGGCGACGAACGTGCTGCTGAACGAGGTCGGCCTGGAGGCGGTGCGCAAGCGCGCCGAGCAACTCGGTCTCAGCCGCACCGTGCTGCTCGACCTGGTGCGCGACGAACGCGGACCGGACGACGCCCCACAACTCTCGGTCGGCTCCACCGCGGAACTGGCCTGGCTGTTCGCCGCGCTCACCCGCGGGCAGGTCATCGATTCGATCACCAGCAACCGGGTGCTCGGCTGGCTGTCGTTGAACACCGACCTGTCCCTGGTCGCCGGCGCCTTCGGACTCGACCCGCTCGCGCACCGGCACGGCGATCACGGCCTGGTGCTGGTGAACAAGACCGGCACGGATACCGGGGTGCGCGCCGAGGCAGGCGTGCTGCGAGGCCCGCGTGCCGGGGTGTCGTACGCGGTGACGCTGCAGTTCGATGACGTCGACCTGGCCGCGCGGCTGCGCGTGCTGGACGCCATGCACACCTTCGGCGACGACCTGCTGGAGTACGTGTACTGAGGCCGTTCGTGGCCCGGCGGAGTTGCTCTGCGGCATCCGGCATCCGTGGTTCAAACGCGGTCCGCACCTGCCCGCGTTCCTGAACCACGCGGAGTTTCATACACCGCGCGGTGCTACGCAGCGCCGCATGGTGGGAGAAACCCCGCCTTGTTCGTGGGCGCCCTGTGTCGCTCAGTCGCCCGCAACTTTCCCCCGCGCCCGCGGCTCGTTGTTGCATGGATGCATGGGCCGTTCTGAGCGCGCGGCGGGGAGTTGCACGCGCGGGTGAACGTTCGGTCGCGGCTGCAACTTTCCCCAGCGTGCATCGGCCGGTGTCGCGTCGTCCGCAACTTTCCTACGCGCGCGCGTCCCTGCGCACAACTCGCGATCCGCGAGGGTCTCCCCGACGGCGAACTCGGCAGCAATGCGGGGTTTCATACACCGCGCGGCCCTATGTAGCACCGCATGGTGGGAGAAACCCCGCATGGTTCGAGCGCGCCGCGACCCTCAGTCGATCAGGTCGAGCGCAGCGAGCCGGCGGATGGTCTCGGCGCCTGCGGGCGGGCAGCGGTGCAGGTCTGCGGTGGTGCACCAGTGCAGTTCGCTGACCTCGGCGCTCGGATGGGGCTCATCCGAGGTGGACCCGGTGAACACGGTCATCTGCACCTGACGCCCGTCCGGTTCCCCGTGCGCCTGCGCCGAGAACGCGAACAGCTCGCGGACCTCGTCGAGCACGACACCGATCTCCTCGAGCGACTCGCGGCGCACGGCATCCGTCACGCTCTCGCCCGGATCGATCTTGCCGCCCGGAAGGTAGACGACATCCCGGCCGCGTGCCGTCACCATCAGCAGCCGCCGGTCACGGACGAGCGCGAGCGCGGCAACCTGGATCGGCGTCACGCGGTGGCTTCGTCGGCGCCCTCGGCTGCGGGGGCGGCCGCATCGGCGACCTGGACGCCGTAGACGGCTTCGACCCCGGCGGCGAAGTCCGCCGCGCGTCCGTCGAGCGCGAGTTCGCGGGCCCGCACCGACGGGCCGTGCAGCAGCACGCCGGCGAAGTGGCGCAGGGCGGCCTCTGCCTCGGGCGTTGTACCGCGGCGGGCGAGTTCGCTGTCGAGGATGCCGAGGACGTGCTCACGCAGGGCGACGACGGCGGGTGCGACCGCGGCGTCGGCGACGAATTCGGATGCCGCGGCGCCGACGATCTCGCGGGCGTCGGCGGTGGCGTTCAGCTCATCCAGCGGAGCGTGCAGGCTGATCGTCTCGAGATCGAGCAGCTCAACACCGGAGACACTGGACACGGCCGGGTCAATGTTGCGCGGCAGGCCGAGGTCGACGAGCAGGCGGTGACGGCCGGCGGAAACCTCCGCGGGGGTGATCACGGGTTCGGCGCCCGAGGTGCAGGTGATCACCAGGTCGGCGTCGGCGACGGCATCCGCCAGTCCGGTGCGCGCGGTCAGGCCATGCTTCGTGGCAAATGCTGCGGCTCGGCCGCTCGGTGAGAAGACGTCGATCTGCTCGGCGCCGCGATCGCGCAGGGCGGCAACCGTGGTGGCGGCGTACTGGCCGGTGCCGACCAGCAGCACGCGGGCTCCAGCCCAGTCGGCGATCCGGCTGGCAGCCAGTTCGAGGGCGAGTCGCACGAGCGAGCGACCGGCGCCGCCGAGGGCGGTCTTGGTCTTCACGCCGCGGCTGGTCTTGGTCGCAGTCTGGAACAGTTTCTCCAGCGACGGCGTCGAACTCCCCGCCTTGCGTGCGGTCTGCAGCGCCCGGCTGACCTGGCCGGAGATCTCGTCCTCGCCGACGACGACCGACTCCAGGCCCGCGCTGACGGAGAACAGGTGGTGGGTGACCGCGTCGCCCTGCAAAACCGAGGCGGACGAGCGAAGTTCTTCGGTGCTCACCCCGGCCGCCTCGGCGACGAGGGCGACGGCATCCGGATGTTCGGTGTCGAGGTAGACCTCGAACCGGTTGCAGGTTGAGAGCACGACCGCGCCGTCCACATTCGCGCCAAAGTTGCCGGCAACACTCGGCGCGCCGACCGACAACTGTTCAAGCAGGTCGAATCCGGCGTTCCGGTGATTGGAGGTTACGCAGACGAGCACGTCTGACATTTTATGCTGAGGTTCCTGTGTCTACGCTTATGCGGTGCCCCTCATCGACACTCACCCGCTCATGGACGGCCATACGGCGTCGTCTCCGCTGATTCGCGCCTACCGCGGAGACCGTCCCGACACGCTCCCGGTGTGGTTCATGCGCCAGGCCGGCCGCTCGCTGCCGGAGTACCGCGAACTCCGCGGCGACGGCAGCATGCTCGATGCCTGCCTGACCCCGAGCCTGGCCAGTGAGATCACCCTGCAGCCGGTGCGCAGGCACAACGTCGACGCGGCGATCTTCTTCAGCGACATCGTGATCCCGGTCAGGCTCGGCGGCGTTGCCGTCGACATCGTCCCCGGCCGGGGCCCGGTGCTCGAGTCGCCGATTCGCTCGGCAGCGGATGTCGCCGCCCTGCGCCCGCTCGACCCGGCAGTGTTCGACCCGATCCGTGAGGCGGTCGCGCTGACCGTCGCGGAACTGGGCAGCACCCCGCTGATCGGATTCGCCGGCGCACCGTTCACGCTCGCCGCCTACCTCGTCGAGGGTGGTCCCTCCAAGGAGCACCTGCGGGCGCGCACCCTCATGCACTCCGACCCGCACACCTGGGCGACGCTGATGAACTGGGCCGCCGACGCGAGCGGCCAGTTCCTGCGCGCCCAGGTCGAGGCCGGCGCGTCCGCGGTGCAGCTGTTCGACTCCTGGGTGGGCTCGCTCAGCGAGACCGACTACGTGCGCCGGGTCAGGCCGCACTCGAAGCGGGCGCTGGACCACCTGCGCGGGCTCGACGTGCCCAAGGTGCACTTCGGAGTCGGCTCGGGCGAACTGCTGCCCGCGATGCGCGCGATCGGCGCCGACGTGATGGGTGTCGACTGGCGGCTGCCGCTCGACGAGGCCAACCGCCGACTCGGCGGGCAGACCCCGCTGCAGGGCAACATCGACCCGGCACTGCTGGCCGCCCCGTGGCCGGTGCTTGAGGCGCACGTGCGGAGCGTCGTCGAGGCTGGCCGAGAGGCACCGGCGCACGTGGTGAACCTCGGCCACGGTGTGCCGCCTGACACTGACCCGACAGTGCTGACCCGTATCGTGCAACTCATCCACTCACTGTGATGGGCCGGTCGGACGCATGAACGCGGACTTCGTCATCGTCGGCGGGGGAGTGGGCGGCCTCGTCGCCGCCCGCGAGCTCGCTCACGGCGGCGCCCGTGTGATCCTGCTGGAGGCCAGCGACCGGCTCGGCGGACAGGTGCTTCGGCACAACGTCGGCGGGCTTGATCTCGACGCGGGGGCGGAAGCGTTCGCCACCCGCGGCGGCGCTGTTGAGCGGCTGGCCATCCGGCTCGGGCTCGGCGGCGACGTTGTCTCGCCCGCACCGGTCGGCTCCTGGCTGCAGCGCGCGAACGGCAGCGCAGTGCCCCTGCCGGCGACCAGCCTGCTTGGAATCCCGGGCTCGCCGCTGGCCGAAGACGTCATCGCGGTCACCGGATTCGGCACCGCGTTCCGGGCCTACTTGGAGTCGCTGCTGCCCGCGACGTTCGGCGCGAAATCCGCCACCCTCGGTGAATTGGTGCGCCGCCGAATGGGCAAGGGGATGCTTGAGCAGCTCGTTGCCCCGGTGACCACCGGCGTGCACAGCGCGCACCCCAATGACCTGCCGCTCGATCGCGTCGCTCCCGGGCTGCGCATCGCCCTGCTGCGCGAGGGCTCGTTGGCGCGCGGCGTGCGCGACCTGCGGGCGAAGGCACCGGCCGGCTCGCTGGTGCAAGGCCTGCGTGGCGGAATGGGACGCCTGGTCGACGAACTCGTCGCTGACCTGAAGCTCTACGGCGTGGATGTGCGCTTCGGCGCCACCGTCACCTCGGTCGAAGCCGAGGCTGCGACCGTCGGCGGTGAGCAAGTGACCGGACGTGTGATCGTCGCCGCCCCCGGCCTGCTCGCGCCGGCCGTCACCCGTCGGGCAGTGGTCGCCACCCTCGTCGTCGACGCTCCCGAGCTCGACGCGGCGCCCCGGGGATCTGGCGTGCTGGTCGCCGCCGGGGCTCCCGGCATCCGAGCCAGGGCGCTCACCCACCAGAGTGCGAAGTGGCCGTGGCTGGCGGAGCGCGCGGGCGGCCACCACGTGCTGCGCCTGTCCTACGAGCAGGAGCATCCTGACTTCGCCAAGGTCGCTGCTGCCGACGCCGCTGCCCTGCTCGGCACGCCGCTCACCAAGGTCGACGACTTCGCCCAGGTCACCTTGCAGCGGGCATCCGTGACTGAACATTCCGATACCGGCATACTCGCGGTCGGCGAATCGGTCGCCGGAACCGGGCTCGCCAGTGTGGTTGGCCAATCCCGTGAGCTAGCTGGGAACTTGCTGCAAGCCAGCAGCGATTGAAGAAGGCTAGGGTTGTCACCAACTTACGGAACGGAGACCCCCGTGAAAGGCAAGATCCTCTTCGTCACCGGCCTCGCAGTCGGATACGTCCTCGGCGCTAAGGCCGGTCGGCAGCGTTACGAGCAGATCAAGACCCGTGCTGAGAAACTCTGGAATAGCCCCGGAGTGCAGGAAAGGGTCGAGCAGGTCGAAGAATTCGTCAAGGACAAGGCTCCGGATGTCGCGGGCTTCGTCACCGAGAACGCGAAGAAAGTTGCCTCGCAGGTGAAGTCCCGGCGGTCGAGTACCTCCGGTGTAGTGCCGGGGAGCACCACAACCTCGACCTCGAGCAAGCCCGCCTCGACCACCGAGTAGCCATGGCCGACGCGCAAGAACCTCGCCGCGGCCGGCAGCGATCGCTGTTCCAGCTGATCGCCGACGTTCCGGATCTGGTCAAGGAACTGGTGCGACGGGAGTTCGACCTGCTCAAGGCCGAGCTCGCCGCCAAACTGAAGCTCATCGGCGTCGGCGCTGGGATGATCGCCATCGCCGCCGTACTGCTCCTGCTGTTCGTTGGTGTGCTGCTCACCGCCGCGATCCTGGCCCTCTCGCTGGTCATGCCCGGGTGGCTGGCCGCGTTGCTGGTGGGCCTGGTGCTTCTCATCATCATCGCGGTGCTGGTGTTCATCGGTTACCGGTCGATCAAGCAGGCGATGCCGCCCACCCCGACCGAGACCATCGACAGTGTCAAGCGGGACTACTTCGCGCTGCGGGGGATCATCGCCAGGGAGAGCAAGCCGAATACGACCAAGGGGGCTACCCGACTGTGAACGACACCGACCGCTTCAAGGCGGAGGCCACGCGCGCCCGCGCTGACCTGGCCGAAACGCTGGACGCCATCGAGGACAAGTTCAATATTCCGAAGCAATCCAAGCTGTTCGCGGAGCGTGCCAAGACGTCGTATCAGCGGAACCCGGTGCCGTGGATCATCGGCGCAACTGCGGCGTCTATCGTGGTGGTGGGAATGGTGGCTTGGGCCATCTTTTCCGACGACTAAATAGGCAACACAAGGAGCGTCGCGAACACCGTGGCAACTGACAGCGAGACAACTGAAACCCCCGAACTCGGTTACACCCTCTGGGCAGTGTTGCGGCGTGACCCGCTGCGCGCGGCAGCGGGCTCCATCGACGACCTGGCCGACATCGTCACCCGGGTGGACGCCGCAGGCGTCGACATCCGCGGTTTCTACGATGTCTCCGGGATGCGAGCGGATGCCGACCTGATGGTCTGGCTGCACGGGCCGGTGCCCGAGACACTGCAGTGGGCGCTGCGCGAGCTGCGCCGCGCCGGGCTGCTGTCCACGCTGCTGCCGACCTGGAACGTGATGGGCGTGCACCGCGACGCGGAGTTCACCGCCAACCACCTGCCGGCGTTCATGCGCGGCAAGGAGCCGAAGCAGTGGCTCACCGTGTACCCGTTCGTGCGTTCCTACGAGTGGTACCTGCTGCCGGACGACGAGCGGCGGGCAATGCTCGGCAGCCACGGGCGCAAGGGCGCCGAGTTCCCACAGGTGCTCGCCAACACCGTCGCCAGCTTCGCGCTCGGTGACTACGAGTGGATCCTCGCCCTCGAAGCCGATGACCTGGTCGACCTGGTCGACCTGATGCGGCACCTGCGGCAGACCGAGGCCCGGCGCCACGTGCGCGAAGAGGTGCCGTTCTTCACCGGACGCCGCATCGAACTAGCCGACATCGCCGAGGTGCTGGCGTGAGCACCGTGAATCAGGTGCTCGGCGCGACCGAAGCCGCTGCATCCGGAGTCCCGCATGTGACCGAGCCGGTCGCTTACGACGCCATCCTGCTCGCCGGGTTCGGCGGGCCAGAGGGTCAGGACGACGTCATCCCGTTCCTGCGCAACGTCACCCGCGGTCGCGGAATCCCCGAGGAGCGGCTCGAAGAGGTCGCCCAGCACTACCGCCACTTCGGTGGGGTCAGCCCGATCAACGACCACAACCGCGAGCTGAAGGCCGCGCTCGAGGCGGAACTCGCCGCGCGGGGTGTAGAGCTGCCGGTCATCTGGGGCAACCGCAACTGGGAGCCCTACATGAAGGACGCGGTGCTCGAGGCGCACGAACGCGGCTTCAACCGGCTGATCGCCATCGCCACGAGCGCCTACAGCTCGTTCTCCAGCTGTCGGCAGTACCGCGAAGACTTCGCCATGGCCCTCGAGGAAACCGGGCTGCTCGGCACCGTGCAGATCGACAAGGTGCGCCAGTTCTTCGACCACCCCGGTTTCGTCACGCCGTTCATCGAGGGTGTCGAGCGTGCATACGGGCAGCTCGCCGAAGACGGGATCACCCCGGATCAGACGCACGTGCTGTTCGCCACTCACAGCATCCCGAGCGTTGACGCCGAACGCAGCGGTCCCCGCGATCGTGACTTCGGCGAGGGCGGCGCGTATGCCGCGCAGCACCTGGCCGTCGCCGAGGTAGTGATGGCCGCGGCCGCTTCTTCGGTGGTCGAGCCTGCCGAGACCGCTGCCAGCGCGCCCTGGTCGCTGGTTTACCAGTCCCGCTCCGGCCCGTCGAGCATGCCGTGGCTGGAGCCGGATATCAACGACGCGATCGCCGCGCTCGACAAGGACCAGATCAAGGCGGTCATCATCGTGCCACTCGGCTTCGTCAGCGACCACATGGAAGTCATGTGGGACCTCGACAACGAGGCCATGGAGACCGCGAAGGAGAACGGTCTCACCGCGATCCGCGTGCCCACCCCGGGTGTGCACGCCGAATACGTGAAGGGCCTTGTCGACCTGGTGCTCGAGCGGGTCAACGGCACGCCGGTCGAGGAGCGCCCTGCACTGACCGATCTCGGTCCCTGGTACGACGTCTGCCGACCGGGCTGCTGCGAAAACGTGCGAGCGGGCTTCAAGCCGGCCGCTGCGGGGGTGGCCCCGTGACCGCCCTCCGCATCGGCACCCGGGGCAGCGAACTCGCCATGTCGCAGACCCGCCAGATCGTCGAAGAGCTGAAGAAGAAGACCGGGCACGAGGTCGAGATCATCTCGTTCACCACGCAGGGCGACCGGTCCAAGGAGTCGCTGGCTTCGCTCGGCGGTACCGGCGTGTTCGCGGCCGAGCTGCGGAAGGCGCTGCTGAACGGGGAGTGCGACGCAGTCGTGCACTCGCTAAAGGACCTGCCGACCGCTGTGCTGCCTGGCCTCACGATCGGTGCGATCCCCAAGCGCGCCGACGCGCGGGATGCGCTCTGCGCCCGCGACGGGCTGACCATCGACACCCTCCCAGAGGGTGCACGGGTCGGCACCGGCTCCCCGCGGCGCCAGGCGCAGCTGAAGGCGCGCCGGCCGGATATCGAGATCGTCGACATCCGTGGCAACGTCGACACGCGGCTGGGACGCGTGGCATCCGGCGATCTGGATGCCGTCATCCTCGCCGTAGCCGGACTCACCCGCCTCGGCCGCACCGAGCACATCACCGAGATCCTCGAACTCTCCGAGTGGCCGACCGCGCCCGGACAGGGAGCGCTCGCGCTCGAGGTGCGAACCGGCGACGAGAAGCTGGTCTCCGCGGTCGACCACAAGCCCACCCGCATCATGGTCGAGGCCGAACGCGGCGTGCTCGCCCACCTCGAGGCGGGCTGCTCGGCCCCGATCGGTGCCCAGGCGATGATCGAGGACGGCATGCTGTTCGTCTCGGCCCGCGTCTACCGGCCGGACGGCTCGGGTCACCTGACCAGCTCGCACGCCCTGTATGTCGCCGATTCGGCGGATCCTGCCGGCGAGGTCTCGGTGCGGATCGGCGATGAGCTACTCGCCGACGGTGCGGGCGAGATCGTCCCGCTCGGCGGGCGGTCATGACCAAACCCCTGTCCGGCTGGCGCGTGCTCGTGCCCCGTGGCGGTCGCTGGGGCGACTCGGTCGGCTCGCGGCTGCGCACCCTCGGCGCCAGCCCCGTGGTGGCGCCGATGATCAACTTTGCGAGCACCACCGAACCGGAGGAGCTCGCCGCCGCGCTGCGGTCGCTGGAGGATGGCCACTTCGACTGGCTCGTCGTCACCAGCGCGACCACCGTCGACGTGCTCGCCAGCCACGGAACCAAAATTCCCGCGAACACGAAGGTCGCCGCGGTGGGCGAGACGACCGCGGCCGCGCTGGGCCTGGCCGGCTACCGCGCCGACTTTATTCCGGTCGGAGAATACTCAGCGCGCGGCCTGGTTCGCGAATGGCCGATCGACGGTGCGAAGCGAGGACGGGTGCTGCTGCCGCAGTCCGAGATCGCCGAGCCCACGCTGCTCGCCGGACTCACCCGGCTGGGCTTCGAGGTGACGTTCATCTCGGCGTACCGCACCGTCGGCGTTCCCGTCGCGGCGCAGGTGAAAGCGGATGTCGCGGCCGGAGACATCCGCGCGATCCTGGTCAGCTCAGGCAGCGTGGCACGCCAGGTGGCCGAGCAACTCGCGCCGCTGCCGTTGCAAACCGTGGTCGCCTGCATCGGCCCGCGCACCGCGTCTGATGCGCGCGCGGCCGGACTGCCCGTCCACGTCATCGCCGAGACCCGCTCGGCCGATGCCCTGATCGACGCCCTCGTCGAGTATGCGGAGACCGAAGCGTGACCCAGCCCATCGAGCGACCCCGCCGACTGCGGACCACCCCGGCGATGCGCCGACTGGTGGCGGAGACCCGCCTGCACCCGGCCGAGCTGATCCTGCCCATGTTCGTGCGCGAGAACATCACCGAGCCGGTGCCGATCGGCTCGATGCCAGGGGTCATGCAGCACAGCCTGGACTCCTTTCGCGCCGCGCTCACTGAGGCGGCCGAAGCCGGAATCGGCGGGGTGATGTTGTTCGGCGTGCCCGAGCACAAGGATGCGATCGGTTCGGGCGCTACCGCCGAGAACGGCATCCTGAACGTCGCCACCCGGATCGCCGCCAGCGAGGTGGGCGACGCGCTGGTCGTGCAGACCGACCTCTGCCTCGACGAGTTCACCGACCACGGGCACTGCGGAGTTCTCGACGCCCACGGCCGCGTTGACAACGACGCCTCCCTCGAGCGTTACGAGCAGATGGCGCTCGCGCAGGCCGCCGCCGGTTCGGCGCTGGTCGGGCTCTCCGGCATGATGGACGGCCAGGTCGAGGCGGTGCGGACCGCGCTGGACGGGCACGGACTCACGGATGTCGCGATCCTCGGCTACGCGGCCAAGTACGCGTCCGCCTTCTACGGACCGTTCCGCGAAGCGGTGGACTCCTCGCTGGTCGGCGACCGGCGCACCTACCAGCAGGACCCGGCCAACCGTCGCGAGGGTCTCCGCGAGGCCCGCCTCGACATCGAGCAGGGCGCCGACGTGATCATGGTCAAGCCGGCGATGAGCTACCTCGACGTACTCGCCGACGTCGCCTCCATCAGTGACATTCCGGTCTGGGCATATCAGGTCAGCGGTGAGTACGCGATGATCGAGGCGGCCGCCGAGCGGGGCTGGATCGACCGGGAGCGGGCGGTGCTGGAGAGCCTGATCGGCATCCGGCGCGCCGGCGCAGACGCAATCCTGACCTACTGGGCGGTGGAGGCAACGCAATGGCTGAGATGACCGGTATCAACGAGCGGCAGTTCGCCCGCGCCAAGCAGTCGATCCCCGGTGGTGTGAACTCACCGGTGCGCGCCTTCGGCTCGGTCGGCGGCACCCCACGCTTCCTGGTCAAGGCCCAGGGCGCCTACGTCACCGATGTCGAGGGCCGCGAGTACGTCGACCTGGTCGCCTCGTGGGGCCCGTCGCTGCTAGGTCACGCGCATCCGGCGGTCGTCTCCGCGGTGCAGGAGGCTGCCGCAAACGGGTTGTCCTTCGGCGCGTCCACGCCCGGAGAGACCGAGCTGGCCGAACTGGTGCGAGAGCGCGTGCACTCCGGCAGCCACCGGGAGCAGGCGGCGGCCCACCCGGTTGAAAAACTCCGGCTGGTGTCGACCGGCACCGAGGCCACCATGACCGCGATCCGACTGGCGCGCGGTTTCACCGGCCGGGACCTCCTTGTGAAGTTCTCCGGCCACTACCACGGCCACTCGGACTCGCTGCTCGCCGAGGCCGGCTCGGGCGTGGCGACGTTGGCGCTGCCCGGCTCGGCCGGGATCCCCGCCGCTGTTGCCGCGCAGACACTGGTGCTGCCGTACAACGACCTCGCTGCGGTGGAAGAGGCGTTCGCCGAGCACGGGCACCGGATCGCCGGCGTCATCGTGGAAGCGGCCGCCGCGAACATGGGCGTGGTTCCTCCGGCTCGCGGATTCAACCGGCAGCTGTCCCGGATCGCCACCGCGCACGGCGCGCTGCTAATCCTCGACGAGGTGCTCACCGGTTTCCGCGCGGGTCCCGCCGGCTGGTGGGGACTCGAGGCCGCCGAGGTAGTGCCGGATGGCGCCGGCTGGGTGCCCGACCTGATCACATTCGGCAAGGTCATCGGCGGCGGAATGCCGCTGGCCGCGATCGGCGGACGGGCCGACGTGATGGACTACCTCGCGCCGACCGGCCCGGTCTACCAGGCGGGAACACTGAGCGGCAACCCGCTCGCGGTCGCGGCCGGTATCGCCACGCTGCGCGCCGCGGACCAGACCGTCTACGCCCGACTGTCGCAGGTGGCCGACACGGTGTCGTCGCA
Organism: Diaminobutyricimonas sp. LJ205; assembly: GCF_009755725.1. Lineage (NCBI taxonomy): Bacteria > Bacillati > Actinomycetota > Actinomycetes > Micrococcales > Microbacteriaceae > Ruicaihuangia > Ruicaihuangia ninglii. The sequence continues at coordinate 66,795 of NZ_CP046619.1, forward strand.
GGTCTCCGCGGCCCTCGCCGCGGAAGGAGTCGAGCACACCGTGCAGCGCGCGGGCACACTGTTCTCGTTCGTGTTCGCCGGTACGGCGCCGCGGGACTACGCCGACGTGAAGCGGCAACAGGCGTTCCGCTACCCGCCGTTCTTCCACGCCATGCTCGAGGCAGGGGTGAACCTGCCGCCGTCGGTGTTCGAGGCGTGGTTCGCGATGGCAGCGCACGATGATGCCGCTGTGAACCGCATCATCGACGCGTTGCCCGCCGCGGCGAAGGCCGCGGCATCCGCCCGCCCGGCATCCTGACCAACGCAGCGGGCCTCGTTAGAACCCCACCGCAGCCAGCACGTCGGTGAGCGTTTGCGGGCCACCGACGTTCCCCGGCACGACCACGTAGAGCACCTGGTGCCCATCGAACGCGGTCAGGTCCCACACCGAGATGCCCGGGAGCACTTGACCGAGCACACGGGCCGACTCTGCGCCCAGCCCGATGCGGGCGACGTCGGCTGACGTGATGCCGCCCTTGGCAATGACGACATCGACCCGGGGTGCGACGGCACGCACTGCGAGGGTCAGCGACTCCATGACACGACTGCCGTGATCGAGGCTGTTGTGCTCACTCAATCGGTTTCGCTCAGACATGATCATGGCCAGTCCGCGTTCATCGAGCTGTTGCGCTGCTGCCCTGGCCGCTCGGTCGGCGGTCCGGGCGCTGTCCGACAGCGCGTCGGCCGTCGGTACCACCACAGGGTCGCCCCAGATGTCGATGACCGGCTCCATCTGCCGGCTCGCGCCCGCCGTGTGCGAACCGCAGACCAGCAGGGTACGCCGACGCTCGGTCACCAGTGGCGTCGAAAGGAAACCGTCGCTGACGACACCCGCAAGTGCCGCAGCAAGTGGTGCCGCAGAACGCACGACGATGTCACGCCCGGCCTGTTGGGCCGCGGTGATGGCCGCGGCGATCACCGCGATGTCGTCGTCATCGCTGACATCCGGAACCACGACGCTGCCCGCGGGTGCCGAGCCCAGCACCGCCAGGAACAGGCCGTCGCGGATAGCATCCAGCGGGACGTGCACGGCCGGATGGCTGGACTTCTCGGCGACGTAATCGACGAGCCGGCCGCTCGAGAATGGGAACACGGGGTCGGCGGCGTACTCCGTCTCGTGGGCCGGGATCGCCACGCCATCGACCGTGACCAGGTGCATGCCGTCGACGGTGATGCGGCCGCCGGCCGGAAATGCCGGCACGAAGACCATGATCGACCCCTCGTTCGAAAAGACCTCGCTCTCGGCGAAGACGTGCCCACGCAACGTCGAGTCCCCACGGAGAACAAATCGGACGTCCTGACCCAGGCGTTGGGCCGCCTCGAGTCCGTCTTCCCGTACCGATCGAACGAGCGCCACCGCGCTCTCCTCGCTGATGGCTCGCGAGTTGGTCTGGACGTAGACGCTGTCCTCCAGGCGCAGCGCCTCGGTGAGCAAGTCGGCGTCAGACTTCAGCAGCACAGTTACGCCGGCGGCCGACTGTGTGCCGGTTGGGTCGTCGTCGAGAACGATCGTCTTCACGGGGGAGCATCCTTCGCATTCAATTGGTCTGACCAATGTTGACATACCTGACGAGGGCGTCCTAGGGTCGACTCCGGATTGACCACGCGGGGCACCGAGGCGCCGGGGTCGGGTGGAGCGGCATGAACAACAACTTCGAGGATTTCGTTGAACACCTCATCCGGCTCACGACTCCCGATGAGGCTGGGGTTCGCCGGTTGCCCCCTGAGCGCGACTTGTGCGCCGCCCTCGACGTCAGTCGCGCGACCTTGCGCGAACACCTGGCGATGCTCGAGAACCTCGGCGTGTTGCACCGCCGGCAGGGCCACGGCAGCTCCATCGAAGCATCCGACGCCTCGTTCATCCGGACGTCCTTCTCGCTGATGCGTCGCCTGGGTTACCTGAGTGACGACGAGGTCACGCGGGCGCGCGAGTTGATCGAGGGAGCCATCGCGGGCGAGGCAGCGAGGCGAGTCGCCGACGCGGATCTCGACGACCTCCGCAGGTTCGCGACCGACATCGTGAGGGAATCCAGCGCGGGCAACGACGATGCCGCACTCGATGCCGACCTCGCCTTTCATAACCGGCTGTACGAGATCGTCGACAACCCCATCCTCACCATGCTCAATGAGGGACTCAGCCCGGTTCTGCGTGAGCATGTGCGATCGCGCCGTGCCCTGGCAATGCGCGCCGATCCGAAGAAATCGGATGGCCCGATCGTCACCGACACGGTGCACCAGGAAGTCGTCGACGCGCTCGCGAGTCGCGACCCGGAACGCGCGACCGCCGCCATGCGCAAGCACTTTGTCGATTACGAACTGCTCACCACAAACACCGCGACTCCTGGAGACCTGTCATGACTGCCATCAATTTCGTTGGACTCGGAGCGATCGGATTGCCGATGGCGATCCAGCTCGCTCGAGCCGGACACGACGTCACCGGGGTCGATCCGATTCCGGCAGCGCGGGACCGTGCGGAATCCGAGGGCATCACGGCGGTGGCCTCGATTTCGGATGCCGGGGCAGCAGACCTCGCGATTGCGATGGTGGCGACGCCCGACCAGCTCGAGGTGCTCATCACCCAGGCGGCGGACAGCGTCGCTGGCCAGACCTGGGTGATCATGTCAACCGTCGGTCCCGAAGCGCTCGTCGCGCAGTCGAAGCGCCTCCAAGCGGCAGGCGCGACGATCGTGGACGGACCGGTCACCGGGGGCGTGGCGCGCGCGTCGATCGGTGATCTGGTGATCTTCGCGTCCGGCGACCCGGACCTGATCGCCGAAGTTTCGCCCGTGCTGTCCGTGCTCGGCACGGTTCGGATCGTCGGGACGCGACTCGGCGACGGGCAGAGCATCAAGGTCGTGAACCAGCACCTCGCTTCAGTGCACATCGTCGCCGCGGCCGAGGCGCTGAGTCTCGCACGGTCCCTCGGCCTCGATGAGGCAGCAGTCCTGGACCTGGTCGGACCAGGCGCGGCCGGGTCGTGGATGCTCTCCGACCGGGGGCCGCGCATGCTCCTCGGCACCGATGCGCCGGTCATGAGCACTATCAACATCTTCGTCAAGGACAGCGGGCTCGTGAGTTCGGCGGCTGCCGCGGTGAACGCTGACGTGCCGCTGTTGAAGGCCGCGCAGGAGCGCTACCTCGCCGCCGAGGCTGCCGGGTTGGGCCTGCGCGACGACAGCCGGGTCATCGAGACCTACCAGGCCTGACGAACCATGCAGACAGGATTACAGTTTCAGGTTCCGCCCATCGTCCTGGGCACCATGACGTTCGGCGACACCGTCGACCGGGCGACAGCAGCCGAGATCGTCGACGCGGCGCTCGAGAAGGGCGTGCGGTGGTTTGACACCGCGAACAGTTACAGCGACGGGGCGAGCGAGGAGATGCTGGGCGGCATCCTCGGGGCCAGGGACGATGTCATCGTCGCGACGAAGGTCGGCCAGCCGCAGTCGAGTGTTGGCGAAGACCGCCTTCTCTCGCGAGAGAAGGTGCGGCGATCGGTCGAGGCGAGCCTGCGGCGGCTCGGACGCGATCACGTCGACGTGCTCTACCTGCACAAGCCTGATCGCTCCACGCCCATCACGGAGACGTTGGACGAGGTCGCGGCGCTCGCGAGCGAGGGAAAGGTGCGCCAGCTGGGTATCTCGAACCATGCAGCGTGGCAGATCGCGGCGGTGAGATCGGTGGCCGCTGAGGTGGGTGCACCCCCGGTTGCGGTGAGCCAGCAGCTCTACAACGCGGTCGCGCGCCGACTGGAAGAGGAGTATCAGGAGTACGCAGTCACCACCGGATTGCCGACGGTCATCTACAACCCGCTCGCGGGTGGGCTGCTGACTGGTCGCTATCACGCGACGACCGATGCCGCGCAGGGACGCTTTGGGGATGCGCGTAACGCCAAGGAGTATCGCGCGCGGTACTGGAACGAGCGATTCTTCTCAGCGGTGACAACCCTCGCGCAGGTCGCGGACGACGCCGGGATGCCACTACCCGAGCTGGCCCTGCGGTGGACCATCGGCCGTCCCGCGGTGCAGGGGGTGCTCATCGGGGGATCCCGTGTGACGCATGTGGAAGAGAACATCTCCGCGCTCCTGCGGGGGCCGTTGCCCGCCGACGTGTCGGCTGCAGCCGACGAGGTCGGTGCGGAACTCCGCGGGCCGATGCCCGCCTACAACCGCTAGGGCGCAGGATTCCTCTGTTCATCGCTGGTCCTTTCGCGCCCTGGTTAGCGGCAAGATTATCTTTCCTATAGGATTCTTGACCAAGCGGTGAACATCACGCTGAAATCTCGAGTGCAACGGAGCAGTACGCATGCCGACCGAACAGAACGCATACACAGCCGAGACGTGGCCCATCGCCACCTGTCTGCATGGCTTCCCCTCAGTCGATCGAAACGGTTTGGCGATGCACGACGCGCCCGCCGAGGTCTGGGATGACATGCTGGCCCAGGTCGAGGCGGTGGGCTTCTCGATGATCGAGCTGGCCGACAGCCACATCCGCCCGGCCGATCTCGAGCCGGCGCGCCGCGACGAGTTCCTGGCCATCGCGGCCTCGCGCGGCGTCAGCGTGCCCTCGGTGCACCTGCAGCGGCAGAGCGTCATCATGCCGGGTCACGAAGAGCGCAACCTCGCTTACGCGCACCGCACGATCGACGCGGCGGCAGAGTGGGGCATGCAGGTGTTCTCCACCGGACTGCACCAGCCGTTCAGTGACGCGCAGAAGAAGGCGCTCTGGTTCTGGACCGCCGAAGGGCCCAAGGACCCGGACGACAAGGATGTCTGGAACGCCGCAGTCTCGCGGATTCGCGAGCTCGGAAAGCACGCAGCCGACGTCGGGCTTCCGCTCTCGCTCGAACTGTACGAAGACACGTACCTCGGTACCGCCGACAGCGCAGTCCGCTTCGTTGAGGAGGTCGGGCTCGACAATGTTGGCCTGAACCCGGATGTCGCCAACCTGATCCGTCTGCACCGCCCGGTCGAGGACTGGCGTGAACTGTTCGCCAAGACCCTGCCGTACGCCAACTACTGGCACGTGAAGAACTACACCCGTGATGAGTCTGCCGACAAGAGCTGGGCCACCTCGGTGCCCTCGACCATGGAAGCCGGCTTGATCAACTATCGCGAAGTGTTCCGCGATGCGATGGCCCTCGGTTACAGAGGAATCATCATGACTGAACACTACGGCGGAGACAGCCTCGGCATGTGCGCCACGAACCAGAAGTACATCCGCACGCTGCTGCCTCGCGCCTGAGAGAGAAGGAAGAACAATGACACAACGTAAGATCGCCGTCGTCGGCTCGGGATACATGGGTGGCGGTATCGCTCAGGTGTTCGCCCTCTCTGGCGCCACGGTTCGCATCGCCGACATCTCCGAAGAGATCGCCGTCACGAACTACAACCGCCTCATCGAAGAGGCCAGGCAGTTCGTCGCCGATGGATTGTTCCCGGCCGACGCCGTCGAACGACTCGAGGCGAATCTGTCGCCCGCGGCATCCATCGAAGAGGCAGTGGCGGACGCCGACTTCATCGAAGAGGCCGTGCCCGAGAAAATCGAGATCAAGCACGAGACCCTTCGCCGGATCAGCGCGGCGGCGCGCGCCGACGCCATCATCGGCTCGAACACCTCGACCATCCTGATCGGCTCGCTGGCGGAGGCCGTCACCGGCCCGGAGCGATTCCTCGGCGTGCACTTCTCGAACCCGGCCCCGTTCATCCCGGGCGTCGAGTTGATTCCGCACGCCGCCACCGATGACGCGGCCGTCGTGGTCGTCGAGGAGATCGTCGCGGCGACCGGCAAGGAAACCGCGCGGGTCCAGGACTCGACCGGGTTCGTGCTCAACCGCCTGCAGTACGCGCTCTTCCACGAGGCGACGCAGATCGTCGACGAGGGCATTGCGACGCCTGAGGACATCGACACCATCGTGCGCACGACCTTCGGGTTCCGCCTGCCCGTGTTCGGCCCCTTCGCGATCGCCGACATGGCCGGCCTGGATGTTTACGCGTTCTGCTACGCATCGCTGCAGACCCGCTGGCCCGAGCGGTTCGCCACGCCCGAGTCGTTGCAGGCGCTGGTTGATGCCGGCAAGTTCGGCACCAAATCCGGCGCCGGCTACCTGGACGTTCCCGCCGACCGCACCGCGGAGCTGGTCGCCTACCGGAACAAGGCGTACGTGGCCATCAAGAAGCTCATGGACGAGCTTGGCCCCGCGCCGATCCACCCCGCGAATTGAGACTGGAGTACCAACATGACTGCATTTCCTGAAACGCGCACCGTTGTCCTGACGGGCGCCGCATCGCCGCGGGGCATCGGACGGGCGTCCGCCCACTATCTCGCCGAACACGGCTGGAACATCGGAATCATCGACCTGGACGCCGAGGCCGCACAGGCCGTGGCAGCCGAGATCGCCGCCCAGCACGGGGTCAAGGCCGCGGGTGCCGGGGCCAACGTCGGTGACGAGGCCCAGGTTCGTGCCGCCTTCGACAAGCTGGAGGCGGAGCTTCCGCAGATCGTCGGCCTGGTGAACTTGGCCGGTGTGTCCTCCCCCGTTCCCTACCTCGAGGTCACTGCCGAGGAGTGGAACCGCGTGATGGACATCAACATGAACGGTGTCCACTACGCCACTCGTCGGGCGGTGGAGTCGATGGTGAAGAACGGTGTCGGCCGCGTCGTGAGCCTGTCCTCGGTTTCCGCCCAGCGTGGCGGCGGCACGTTCAGCAAGACCGTCTACTCCGCGGCGAAGGCCGGCGTCATCGGGTTCTCACGGAGTGTTGCGCGTGAACTCGGCCACCAGGGAATCACCGTGAACGTGATCTCGCCCGGGCCGATCGACACCGACATCATGGGTGGCACCCTCACCGAAGAGCGCAAGACGCAGATGGCCGCCGATGGGGTGCTTCCTCGTATCGGGACCCCGCGCGACATCGCCGCTGCGATCGCCTACCTCCTCAGCGAGGACGCCGGATTCGTGACGGGGCAGACCCTGAACGTTGACGGCGGCCTCTACATGCATTAGGAGGCGACTGGTATGTCAAGCCCCTGGTCCAAGGGACGCATCCTCTTTCTCGCCCTCGGGATCATTCTCGTCGGCGTCGGGGTCTTCATGATTGCCCCGTCCGTCCTCAGCTGACAGCAGCTGCCCTAACGCAATTCTTTCCACCCATTCATCTCATCCCTCAAAGGAGAGCGGTTTGTCTTCGACATCCACCAATGTCGGCACCGTCGACGTGCTGAATAACCCAACCCTGAAATCGGCCATCTCGAAGGCTGCCAGGCACCTGATGCCGATGCTGTGCATCCTGTACTTCGTCGGATTCCTCGACCGAACCAACGTCGGCTTCGCCCAGGAAGCACTGCAGGTTGACCGCGGCATCTCCGCGGGAGCGTTCGCGCTGGGCGCCGGCATCTTCTTCATCGGCTACGCGATCTTCGAGATTCCCAGCAACCTCCTGCTGAAGAAGTTCGGGGCGCGGTTCTGGCTCGCACGCATCGCGATCACCTGGGGTATCGTCGCGTCGCTGTTCGCGTTCACCACGAACGACACCATGTTCATCGTTCTCCGCTTCCTTCTGGGTGTGACCGAGGCCGGTCTGTTCCCGGGCGTCATCATGTTCCTGTCGGAGTGGTTCCCGAACAAGGTGCGCGTCCAGATGATCGCCATCTTCTACCTGGCGCAGCCGCTCTCGCAGATGCTCGGTGCCCCGCTCAGCGGTGGGCTCATCAGCTTCGGTGACACACTCACGCCTTGGCACGGCTGGCAGGTCATGTTCTTCGTCGAGGGAATCATGGCGGTGATTGCGGGTATTGCCGCAGTCTTCCTGCTCACCAACAGCCCGCAACAGGCGAAGTGGCTCAACAACGACGAGAAGCTGGCACTGACCTCTGCCATGGCCAAGGAGGACGAGGCGAGGTCCTCGGAGGGGCCGACGGGCACCTGGCGCGCGATGACGAACTGGAAGGTGTGGTACTTCACCGTCATCTACTTCTGCCTGCAGATCGCCGTCTACGGGACCACCTTCTACCTCCCGCAGCAGGTCTCGGCGCTGATCGGCCAGGACATCGGCTGGCAGGTAGGGCTGATCTCGGCGATTCCGTGGCTGGTGGGTCTGATCACCTGCTACTACGTGGGCAAGAACGCGAACACCATCCTGCGCCGCCGCACCTGGGGAACGATGTTCTACATCTTCACCGGACTGTTCATCCTCGGCTCGGGTTGGGCCGGTGCGAACGACCAGCCGCTGCTCGGCATCCTGTTCATCACCCTTGCCGTCGGCAGCTTCCTCGCGGTCGGCCCGATCACCTGGTCGTACCCGACGGCGTTCCTCACCGGAACCGCGGCTGCAGCCGGTATCGGTCTGATCAACTCGCTCGGTAACCTCGGTGGATTCGTCGCGCCGATCATGCGCACCGGCGTGAACGAGGCCGTCCCAACCGAGAGCGGCGTGTGGGGTGTCGTATCGCTTGGCGTGTTCGCGTTCCTCGCTGCGGCAATGTTCCTCGGAACGAAGTGGTTCAAGACCTCCAAGGCGGACGAACTGCTCGAAACTCCCGCAGAGCGTTGATCGCCAGAGGCGACTGACGAAACGAAAGCCGGGCCGGATCCGAAAGGATCCGACCCGGCTTTCTTCGTTGCAGCTGATCAGGCGCGCGGTCCGAGAACGTCCTCAGTTCCGCGGCGTGCTCAGTGCGAAATGCTCCTGGATCGTCCGCGCACCATCTCGATGTGCGTACGCATGGCGGCCGCAGCGGCTTCAGGGCCCATCGTGAATGCCTCGACGATTGCGGTGTGTTCGGCGACCGCGTGATCGGCATCGGTGACTCCGCTGAGCACCGTCTGCCGCATCCGGTGAACACGGGTGGAGATCGTCTCGGACATGTCGAGAAGAAACGGATTGTGCGTGCTCTCGAAAATGAGGTGGTGGAAAGCCCAGTCCACCGCGAAATACTCGGTCAGCAACTGAACGGAGACCGGTCCATCCGCGACTCCCGCCTGCACCTGGGCCGCCACACGGCGGTGCTGCTCGAGCGAATCCTCCAGCAGGGGAACCAGAGTCTGCGCGTCACGGGCGGCCAGCTCGGTGGCGCCGACCTCGAGGATCATCCGCGTATCGAACAGCGCCTCGAGTTGATCATCGGCGATCGGTGGGGCGACGCGGTAACCCTTGTGGGCTTCTCGCGTGACCAGGCCGGTGCGCTCCAGCTGAACCAGCGCCTCGCGCACGGGCGTGGGGGACACGTTGAGGTTGCGCGCGATCATGTCGATCGACAGGCGTGATCCGGGTTCGAGGTTGGAACTCATGAGCATTTCCAACACGAGATCGTAGACACGATCTCGCAGACCTCGCCGTTCCAGCGCGAGACCGTCGATTAACGGGTAGACGGTTTCAGGCATCTATACCTCCGAGCCTCAGATCGTATCAGCCGCGGTGATCGGCACGATTCAGCTCGTGCGCCTCATCGAGGATGCTGGAAACCGCCGCCGGGTCATGGGCGAACCGGCCGAGAAAGAGTCCATCCACCGAGTCGCCGATCTCGGTGAGGAGCCCAGGACCCGCGCTGCCTCCGTAGATGACAGCGGAGTTCGGGAAGTCGGTGAGCGCGCGCACGTGTTCCCGCAGGTCGGTGCACACCGCACTGATGTACGCCGGCGAGGCCGGCTCCTCGGCTCCGATCGCCCAGTACGGTTCGTACGCGACGATCACCCTGCCGAGGTGGCCCCGTTCGCGGGCCAGCGCGAGTGCGTCATCGAGCTGCCGGATGCATTCGGCAGCGGCGTCCGACGGGGTGCCCTGCACTGCCTCACCGATGCACAGGACCGGCGCGAGGGAGTTGCGCAATGCGGCATCCGTCTTGGCGCGCACCGTCTGCTCGGTCTCGCCGAACAGGCGGCGCCGCTCGGCATGGCCGACTTCGACGACTCGGCATCCGAGTTCCGCGATCTGGGCGCCGCTCACCTCACCGGTGTAGGCACCGACATCCTCGGTGGCCAGATCCTGGGCTCCGACCAGCGCCAGATCACCGAGGATCTCCCGGGCTGCGGGAACCGACAGGTAGCTGGGCACCACGAACAGCTCAGCCGTGCCTTGAGCGATCGCAGGGTGGGTGCGCGCGATGTCCTCCACCGCGCGGCACCACTCCAACGTTCGGGCGTGGCTGAAGTACATCTTCAGGCTCACGCCGATGATGTAACCGTCGGCCTCGCGGACCGTCACGGTCACACGCCCTCGTAGCTGCAGATTTCCTGGACCTTCTCCTGCGAGGAGCTGGTCTCGTCGAACTCGTAGGTGAGCCACTCGCGAACGTTGCGACGGGCGGACTCGATGCCGATCACGCGCTGCCCCATGCAGAGGACCTGCGCGTTGTTGGACAGGATGGAGCGCTCGACCGAGTAGCTGTCGTGTGCGGTGACCGCCCGAATGCCCTTGACCTTGTTCGCAGCGATTGCGACGCCGAGACCGGTGCCGCAGATCAGGATGGCCCGGTCGGCCTCGCCGCGGGCGACCATCTCCGCAGCCGCGGTGGCGATGCTCGGGTAGTTCTCGGTTCCATTCGCGCCAACTCCGACGTCGGTGACGGATGCCACCAGGTCGTTCTGTGCCAGATCCTTCTTGAGGATCTCCTTGTAGTCGAAACCGGCGTCATCCGACCCGATGACGATTCGCCATGTGTTCATCCCGTGCTCCTTCTGTGCTGGTGGGCGTGCTTCTGCGGGGCGTGCTAGCTGAGAGTGCCGTGGACCCGTTCGGCGATGAGCGCCAGGGAGACGGCACCGGGGTCGGGCACACCCAGGGACTTCTCGCCGTGGTTCCGGGCGCGACCGAGGCCGGGCATCATGCCCGCGGTCGCCTGCGCGGCTTCCGTTGCGGCGGCGGCGGCGGCACGCCAGGAGTCCGCGAGCGGCTTGCCCAGCTGTACCTGCTCGGCAAGGGTGTCAGCGAACGGCACGAGCGCGTCGACGAGGGTCTTGTCGCCGACGCTGGCCTTCCCGTAGTCCATGACGGCCTGCGCGGCGGCGGAGACGCCACTCGCGATCGCCGTCGAGGAAGCGGCATCCGTGTCACTGAGGTGAGCACCGATCGTGCGAAGGATGACGCCCCACAGCGCGCCCGACGTGCCACCCGCACGATCGGACCAGGCGTGGCCCGCGTGCAGCAGCAGAGTCTGGGCTCCGGCGCCTTGCTCGAGCACAGCCGTGGCGGTCTCAGCGGCTGCGCGGGCGCCGCGCTTCATGCCGATGCCGTGATCGCCATCGCCGGCGATCGCGTCCATGCGCCCGAGCTCATCGGCGTTCTCGTCGATCACCTGGCGTGTTGCGGCCAGTGCTGCGGCGAGGCGCTCCGCAGCCACGCGGGACTCGTTCGACGCCTCGGGGAGTGCGGCGGCGACATCCTCTTCGGCAGCCGCGACGATTTCGAGAGCCTGCGCGCTGACCGATCCGGTCCGGAACGCCGGAGTGTCTGCCGGCGCGCCCCAGAGCGTCTCGAGTTCGTCGTCGAGCCACAGCAGGGTGAGGGAGGCGCCGGCCATGTCGAAGCTCGTGCAGAACTCGCCGACCTGGGGGTCGACGAGGGTGACGCCCGCGGCCTCGAGGAGCTCGGCGACCTTCGCGAAGACGACGTAGAGCTCCTCGTTCTTGACCGACCCGAGGCCGTTGAGAATCGGAACGACGCGAGCACCATCGAGGGTGACCCCTTGCGGGACCTCGGCTTCCACGAGCAGTCGCTCGACGAACAACTCGGCGAGACCGTCAGCAGTCGGAATGTCGGTTTCATCGATACCGGGCTCGCCGTGGATGCCGAGGCCGATCGCCATCCGGCCCTCGGGGACCGAGAACAGCGGCTCGTCGGCACCGGGCAAGGTGCACCCGGTGAACGCGACACCCATGGACCGAGTGCGCTCGTTGGCCAGAATCGCCGCCCGTTCCACGCCGTCGAGGTCATAGCCGGATGCCGCGGCAGCGCCGGCCACCTTGAACACGGTCAGGTCGCCGGCGATGCCGCGACGCTTGTGCTTCTCGTGCGGCTGGGCGCTGAAGATGTCGTCGGTGACTGCGACCGAGCGGCAGTCGATTCCGTCCGCGCGGAGGGCGTCCTGCGCGGCAGTGAAGTGCAGGACATCGCCGGCGTAATTGCCGTAGCTCAGCAGCACGCCCTTGCCGTTCTCGCTTGCCCGGGCGACCGACTCGACCTGGTTTGCCGACGGCGACGCGAACAGGTTGCCCATCGCTGCGCCATGCGCGAGCCCAGGACCCACCAGGCCACCGAAGGCCGGATAGTGGCCCGACCCGCCGCCGATGACGAGCGCCACCTCGGGCTCGACCGACCGGTTCACCCGCGAGACGCCTCCCGACACTCGACGGACCCAACGTCCGTTGGCGCGGACAAAGCCGTCGATCATCTCATCGGCGAACGCCGCCGGGTCATTCCATAGTCGAGTCATTCCGCTAACACCTCGTCCTTGAGCTCGTCAAAATACCGATCTCCTATAGGATATTGGAAATTGGACGAGGTGTCACACCGGGCGAGACGGGCCTTGCGGGGACAGGCCGAGCGACACACGGGTGGGCGCCGGCGTCCGTGACGTCGTCGACGTGAGAGTGGCGCTACAGAATCGGCCTGCCGCTAGCGAAACTTCACCCGCGGAAGGTCAATTCGCTAGCGCCAGTGGGCTGCGCGGGGAGAACGAGCGCAGGCGGGAAGTGCGGAGGCTGCGCGAACGAATGGGCGCAGAACCGGCCGGCGCAGAACCGCCGGCGCAGAGCCGGCTTCCGCGGAGCCAGCTAGCGGCAGAGTCGGCCGGCAAGAGCCAGCTAGCGCTTGTCGGCGCGGAACTTAGAGCGCGTAGGCCGGACGAGTACCAGGGGTGCCGGTCGGGTCCGCGGCATCCGTGCCCAGGTGCACGATGCGGTTGTCCGCGTCGACGTGCACGATCGAAGGCTGGAACTCGCGGGCCTCTTCGGGGGTCATCTGTGCGTAGGCGATCAGGATGACGGTGTCGCCCGGATGCACCCGATGCGCCGCCGCGCCATTGATGCCGAGCACGCCGCTGCCGGGCTCACCGGCGATGGTGTAAGTCTCCAGCCGGGCGCCGTTCGTGACATCGACGATCGCCACCTGTTCGCCGGGCAGGATGCCGGATGCCTCGAGCAGGTCGCTGTCCACGGTCACCGAGCCGACGTAGTGGAGGTCGGCGTGGGTCACCGTCGCGCGGTGGATCTTGGACTTCAGCATGGTGAGCAGCATGACTCGTCCACGATACTCGGGTCGAGACATCCTCGGTCCGATTACTGAGCCAGTACGTCGCGTCTGAGCCACGGCGAGGTGGCTCAGACGCGACAGACTGGCTCAAACACCGGATGGGTCAGCCGGGAGGCTCAGCCGAAGAGGATGCGCGCCTCGTCGTAGCGGTCCTGCGGCACGGTCTTCAGCTTGCCGAGCGCCGCCTCGAAGCCGACCGCGATGATCTCGGTGCCGCGCAGCGCGACCATTTTGCCCCACTGCTTCTCGAGGGCCAGGTCGAGCACCGCCATCCCCAGCCGGGTGGCGAGCACGCGGTCATACGAGGTCGGGGTTCCGCCGCGCTGGATGTGACCGAGCGTCGTGGCGCGGGTCTCGATCCCGGTGGCCTCCTCGATCAGTGGCGCCAGCTTCTCACCGATGCCGCCGAGCCGCGGCCGGCCGAAGGCGTCGAGGCCGCGCTCGTGGTGCGGGTCATCCATGGTGTCGAGCTCGAAGCCCTCGGAGACGACGATCAGCGGCGCACGACCCCGGTCGTGAGCGCTGCGCACCCAGGACACGATCTGCTCCATCGAGGTCTTCTGCTCGGGGATCAGGATGGCGTGCGCGCCGGCGGCCATGCCCGAGTGCAGGGCGATCCAGCCGACGTGCCTGCCCATCACCTCGGCGATCATGCATCGGCCGTGCGAGTCGCCGGTGGTGCGCAGCCGGTCCATCGAGTCGGTCGCGATCTGTACGGCCGTGTCGAAGCCGAACGTGTAGTCGGTTGCCGAGATGTCATTGTCGATGGTCTTCGGCACGCCGACGATCGGCAGCCCGGCGTCCGCCAGCCGTTTCGCGGCGGCCAGCGTGCCTTCGCCGCCGATCACGATGATCGACTCGATCTCGTTGCGGTCCATCACTTCGCGGATGCGATCCGGCCCGCCGTTGCTGCCTTCGAATGGGTTCGTGCGCGACGTGTTGAGGATCGTGCCGCCCTGCTTCGAGATACCGCGCACCTCGTGTCGGCCGAGCGGGACGATGTCTTCTTCAAGAACGCCTTTCCAGCCGTTCTTGAACCCGACGAACTGCTGGCCGTGGAGTTGCTCGCCCTTCAACACGGCGCCGCGGATCACCGCGTTCAGGCCGGGGGCGTCGCCGCCGGACGTGAGGATGCCGATCTTCATCTAAGCCTGCCTTCTGGGTGGTGTGCGGGCGCGATTACGCCCGCCAGGGGGTCAGGAAACTACGCTGCTGAGCCTATCGCGAGCGGGTTGCGGGCTCGGTGCGAGCGGTGACTCCGGGTGCCGCCGCACCGTCCGTGCCCGTTCGGTACGACTGTGCCCGCTCGAACGGGCACGGATGCACCGAACCGGCACAGACGCACGAGGACGAACGGACGCTCAGCCCGAGCCGACGGATGCCGCGGCGGTGGCATGCACGGCGCAAGCCACCGCGTCACAGTCCTCACACACCACGAACTGCTCACGGCAAGATTGGTCGACACAGTTGCTCATCCGGCGGGTGGCCGCACCGCAGCCGACACAGCGGCCGAGGACAGCGGCATCCGGGCTGAACTGCACCGACTGCCGCCCGTCGAAGACGTACAGCGATCCCTGCCACAGCCCGGCGTCGCCGAAGCGCTCGCCGTAGCGGACGATCCCGCCGTCCAACTGGTACACCTCGCTGAAGCCGCGGTTCACCATCAGCGACGACAGCACCTCGCAGCGGATGCCGCCGGTGCAGTAGGTCACCACCGGCTGGTCTTTGAGGTGGTCGTACTTGCCGGAGTCCAGCTCGGCGACGAAGTCGCGTGTGGTGGCGACATCCGGAACCACCGCGCCCTCGAACCGGCCGATCTCGGCCTCGAACGCGTTGCGGCCGTCGAAGAAGATGACCTCCTTCTCGGCGACCAGCTCGTGCAGCTCGTCGGGGGAGAGGTGCCGCCCGCCGCCGACGACACCGGAGTCGCCGACCTCGAGCTCGCCGGGAGCGCCGAAGCTGACGATCTCGTCGCGCACCTTGACCACCAGTTTGGGGAAGTCGTCGCCCTCGCCCTCGCTCCACTTGAAGTCGATGTCCTTGAACGGCGCATAGTCGCGGGTCTTGCGCACGTACTTCTTAACCGCGCGGATGTCGCCGCCCACGGTGACGTTGATGCCGTGCTTCGAGATCAGGATGCGGCCCTTCAGGCCAAGCGACTCGCAGAGGTCGCGCTGCCAGAGCCGGATCGCTTCGGGGTCGGCGAGCGGCGTGAAGACGTAGTAGAGCAGGATCTTCGGGGTAGCCACGGCCGTCCAGTCTAGGCTCCCGCGCCCTCTGAACTCGCACCCATGAGGGCGATGGTCACCGGGTGCGCGTAGCCTTCCTGCATGCAACTCGAGTCGACCTACGCGCCCCGCGAGAGCGTCGACCTCAGAGCAACACTCGCCCCGGTCGGGCGCGGCACCTACGATCCGACCTTCCGCTGGGAAGGCCAGAACGCCTGGCTCACGCTGCGCACCGCCGACGGGCCGGCGACCCTGTTCCTGCGCGCCGGACGCGAGATCGCCGCCACCGCGTGGGGGCCTGGCGCCGAGCGCGCGCTCGACTCGGTGCCCGCCCTGTGCGGAGCGGGGGATGACTGGTCGGCCCTCGATGTCAGCGACAACGCGCTGCTGGCCGAGACCTGGCGGCGGATGCCCGGACTCAGGCTGCCCCGCACTGGCCGAGTCTTCGCGGCCCTGGTACCGGCGATCCTCGAGCAGAAGGTCACCGCGGTCGAGGCGTTGCGCGCCTGGCGCCAGCTGGTCGCCAGACACGGTGAAGAACCGCCCGGACCGGCCCCGCTCGGCATGCGCGTGATCCCCACCGCCGCCGGCTTCAAGCGAATCCCCTCGTGGGAGTGGCACAAAGCCGGCGTCGGCCCGCAACGCTCCGCCACGGTGATGCGCGCGGCCGCCGTCGCCGCCTCGATCGACCGGCTCGCCGACAAGGAGGACGCGGGCACGCGCCTCCGCAGCATCCCCGGCATCGGCATCTGGACCGCCGCAGAGGTGACCCAGCGCACACACGCCGACCCCGACGCGGTCAGCGTCGGCGACTACCACCTTGCCGCATTCGTCGGCTGGGCGATGGTCGGCGCTCCGGTCGACGACGACGGCATGCTTGAACTGCTCGAGCCCTGGCGCGGGCAGCGGCAGCGGGTGGTGCGGCTACTGCTGGCCAGCGGCATCCGGAAACCCTCGTTCGGTCCCCGCATGGCGATCCAGGACCACCGCCGGTACTGAAGAGCTGTATGCCGGCCGGTGTTTGATTCACTTCGTCGTGCTTGAGCCGGTGCGCGCTGGATCAATCCCGACGAACTGGCTCAGAACCATAAGAAGGCCTGGCGATCAGGTCGCGTGGACGACCGTGCCCCCGACGATGGTGGTCGTCACTTCTGTGGCGCCGATCTCGTCAATCTCGCATACGAACGGATCCCGGTCGAGAATCGCCAGGTCCGCATGCGCGCCTGGGCGCAGCGATCCGATGTCGGGCCACTGCAGCACTTCCGCGCCACGCGATGTCCACGTCGCGAGTGCCTCTCGCCTGCTCAAGCGGTGCTCGGGCATATCGAGAACCCGGCCCGACTCGGCTAGTTCGAGGCGCTGGGCCAGTTGCACGTGGTCGAACGGGCGGTGCGGTCCCCAGTCGGTGCCAAGCGCCATAGGAACGCCGGCTTCGACCCACTTCGCGAGTGGGGTCGCGTCGCGCAGGAGATGCTCGCCGACTCGCGCGACATACATGTCTCCGTGCGACCACGTGAAGCCCACGCATGTCGTCGCGTTCACACCGAGCGCGGCAAAGCGCTCCATGTTGCGCGGCGACACGATGGGCGCGTGCTGGATCACCCATGCCTTCTCGCGGATCGACGCGGCGACGCGAGGATCTTCGAGCACCCGGAAGACCGCGTCATCGAAGCCGCCTCCGTCGAGCAGGTTGCCCCGAATGCCGTTCTCCGCGCAGAACTCGACGAACGCGCGCGTCTTGTCGAGCGGAACGAACCGCATGCCCGTCGTTGGCTGGCCGAAGGGATCCAGGTAGGGCTCCGCCGAGGGGGCGGTTCCCATCCAAATCATTCCGCCGACGCCTGCCGAGAGGGAATCGAAGCGAAGCCACTCGTCGCCCGGCGAAAGGTGGGAAGCGAGTTTTCCGAGGTTGTCGACGTACTCGTCGACGCTCAGCGGTTGGCGCAGCACGTCGCGAATCTCGTCCTGAAGCGCCCCCGCGACACGCACGGTGAGCGCACCGTCGCTGCGCAGTTGGCGGTAGAGGTCGAGTTCGCCGACCGTCATGTTGTGGGGCTCGTAGATCGTCGTGACGCCGAGCGCGTTAAGCGCCGCGAGCGACGCAATCACCGCGTCATTGCGCTCCTGAGGCTCGAGACCAGCGCGAGGGATTTTGGAGGTGACCTGGCCCCAGTACGGGTCCATGTTGTAGTCGAGGTTGACCGAACCGCGGAAGATCCCCGTCAAGCGGCCCTGAGCATCCTTGTCGGCCCACACGTTCGATACGCGGTCGGGCGTGCGATCGTTGAGTCCCAGAAGCCTCATCGCCATGGAGTTCATCGCGCAGACGTTGGGAACCCGCGGGGCGATGGCGCCGATGATGACGGGGTGTTCGCCAGCCGCCGCGTCGAGCACATGCCGGTCGGGCATGAGCCGTTCCTTGAGGTCTCGGTACGTTCGTTTCACATAGGTGCGGTGCTCGCCGATGGGAGTCGTGATGATCCACGTTCCCGCCGGAATGGTGCGAGCATGCTTCGCGATGCGCTCGGCAATGTCGCGGTGGTCGATCGCGTCGGAGATGTCGATGAGGCTCGCCTCGCGCATGCCGTTATGAAGGGCGTGCGGATGCGTGTCGATGAGTCCCGGAATGACGGTTCGCCCGTCGAGGTCGACTTGGAGCGCTGACTTGCCGGCGCGGGCGCGTAATTCTTCAGCGGTCCCGAGCGCGCTGATCCGGCCGTTCTCGACGAGCACCGCGTCGTACACGCTTTCGTCGTCGCCCATGGGGTGAATCGGCCCGCCATAGAGAAGCGTCGAGCCTTTCGCCGTGATGTCCGACGTCGCTGTCATGTCTCTTCCTCACTAGGTATGAATGCGTACCGATCACAACGCGGCGACACCGTCCAACCGAGGTTGGTGGTGCCACCGCGCCGTGATCGCTAGCGTGAGCCGGCTGGGCGCCCGATCACTTCTTGCTGGTCAGAGGCGCCCAGTCACGACCCTCGAGGGCGAGGAAGCCGTCGAGGTTGTCCCAGCGGTCGTTGCGCACGAAGGTCCGCGCCTGGTCCTCCGCGATGGGAGCGGCGAATAGGACCTCAGCAGCGAGGTGCTGCGCCTCCGAGTAGAACTCGGCGCGCGCCTCGCGCCCATTCGCCTCAGCGCCCTTTTGAAGCACTTCCTCCAGCTCCGGTGTGCACATTCCGGAGTTGTTCGAGTTGGGAATGTTGTCGGGGTTGCAGCGGTAGTAGCGCACGGTGCCCTGCGTCGGGTCCTGGAAGGAATACCCGTTCCACATGATCAGGTCGAACTCGCGGTTCGCCATGCCCTTCTCAAGGAAGATCGGCGGATCCAGGACCTCGAGGTTCACGGCCACACCGATCTCCTCAAGATTGGACTTGATGTACTCCGCAGACGCGATCGCCGTCTGCGCGTTGGCGATGACGACGAGGTCGAGAGAGAAACGCTCGCCACTGGCCGCCGCCGGGTAGCCGAGACGATCAAGTTCGGCCGCGGCGCCCTTCGGGTCATAGGGGAAAAGCTTCCGATAGTCCACGGCGGGGTCATATGCCCACTGGACGCCGAGGGGAATCATGCTGCGAGGCTCCTTCGTGACGCCGCTCAGAGCCTTCGAGCTGACACCCGCGCGATCGATCGCCGTGTAGAGCGCCTTCCGCACCTCCGCGTCGGCGAGGATCGGGTTCTCCGTGGTGTTGAAGTTCATGTTGACGACCGTCGACATGCCCGAATGGTCGTTCTCCCAAACCCACAGCGGGTCGGCAAGAGTGTCGACTAGAGCGGTCGTCGTGAGGAACGGGCTGTACATGCCGTCGACCTCACCGCTCTGGAGCACGAGCCCACGCGAGTTCGCATCGGGGATGATCTGGAAGAAGACCCTCTCAACGTCACCGGTCTCGCGCCAGTAGTCATCGTACTTGGCGGCGACCACGGCCTGGCCGGAAGTGTAGGACTCAAACATAAAGGGCCCCGTGCCGATGGGGTCGAAGTTGAAGTCCGCCGTCAGGATGTCTTGGCCAGCGAGAATGTGCTCGGGGAGCATGCGCTGTCCCGTGAGAATCTCGATGAAGGGACCGGATGGGCGCGTGAGGTGCACCTTCACGGTGTGATCGTCCACGATTTCAACGTTTTCGAGGACCCGCTTGATGTTTCCGCCCGAAGGGTGCAGCTCCATGACGTTCTCGAAGTTGAACTTGACGTCATCGGCCGTGAAGTCTTCTCCGTCGTGCCAGGTGACACCTTCGCGAAGGTGGAACGTGTATTCGAGACCGTCCTCGCTGACATCCCAGCTCTCAGCGAGCGTAGGCACGAGCTCGTACTCGTTCGTAATTCGCACGAGCGGCTCATAGAGCGCCGAGGCCATTACCTGCACTTCGGGGCTCGTCGAGAGGGCAGGGTTCAGCGTGATGGGGTCCGAGGGGATCGGGAAGACGAACGTGACGTCTTCAGCCTCCTCGGTCGAGGGGGATCCGGAACAGGCGGCGAGCAAACCGACGAGCGCGATCGACGCGATGGCGGCGCCCAATCTGCGCTTGCGGCTCATCGTTGAGCGATTCAGCATGGCGACTTCCTCTTCATGGTTGTGCGGATAGTGAGATACAAGGGGTTCTAACGATCAATGGCATTGATTGTCCCGAATATAAGTATTGGATCCAACTTGGTCAAGCATTTATCCCGATCGAAACCGGGTCGTGATCGTCGCCTGTCATCCGGCGCGCTCCTATAGCGACGCGTGGACGAGCGGAACGTCGATGAGGCGCCCCAGCATCCGCTCGACCGCTCGCGCAACACTCAGCAGCCGAGCGTCGTCTCCATGCCGCGCGACGACCTGCACAGCGAGTGGTAGCCCTCGCGAATCGAGTCCGGCCGGGATGCTGATCGCGGGCGACCCGCTCATGTTGAACACGGCCGTGTACTGGCTGAGAAGATGCCGACGCGCGTGAAAGGCAGCGACATCGGTATCGTCACGGCCGGCAATCTCTCCGAGTCTCGGCGCCGGCATCGCGACCACCGGTGTCACGAGCAGGTCGAAGCGCTCGAGCGTCTCCTCGATCTGGGTCCTCACGCGCAGGAAATAGTCCTCGGCAGCCCGTTCTCGACCTGCATCAACTCCGAAGCCGTGGGAGACGTAGAGCCGCGCGTAATTGTTCAGTCGATCAAGGAGAAGCGAAGGGTCGCGTTCGCCGGAGAGCTGCGTGAACATGCGCGACGCCCCGAGGCCAGTGTGATCGAGTGTCGCCTGGAGGTACTCGTCGGTATTGAGCTCCAGGCGTACGTCGTCGATGGCGTGCCCGGCTCCCGCAAGATGCGTTGCCGTGCGTAGCACCGCGTCGCGAATCTCCGCGTCCAGTGGCGCGTCGAGCCAGGGTACGGCCGAGACGCCGACGCGCAAGCCCTCGGGCTCGGATGGCTCCACTATTTGATCCGCGAGCACCTCGAACAGTCCAATGGCGTCGTCGACGCTCCGGGTGAGCGCGAACTCTGCCGCCATGACGACGCCGGTCGTCGGGGCATCACCGCGACGTGGCACGGCGCCGCGGCTCGGCTTCAAGCCGACGAGCCCGCAGTAGGCGGCCGGGATCCGAATCGAGCCCCCAGCGTCATTGGCGTGGGCGAAGGGCACGACCCCTGCCGCAACTAGCGCGGCCGCTCCTCCGCTCGATCCACCGGACGAGTGATGCGGATTCCACGGGTTTGCAACGGGCGCCTGTGAGTCGGGCTCGACGGTTGTGTGAGCGCCGAGTTCGGCCGTGCGGCTGCGCCCTACGCTCACCGCGCCGGCCAGCCGCAGCCGCAGCCAGTACTCGTCGGTGACGTCGGAGACGTTTCCGCGGGCTACGGCGCTGCCCAGCTCGTATCTGCGCCCACGTTCGCGCACGCCGAGGTCCTTACGGAATGTCGGCACACCCTGCAAGGTTCCCGTGGTGGATGGCCGGTCGCCGACGTCGTAATTCGCGTCTGGATTCTCGTAGACCTCATCGATGGCGTGAATCTGCGGCTCGACCCGGTCCGCTGCCTTGAGCGCAAGGGCGCGCACTTCGGCTCCGGTCACTGCGCCGCTGCGGACCTGTTCGGCGAGGTCGAAGACGCCGAGTCGCGAATAGCCGGCGACGTCGAGCATCAGGATTCCCGTGCGATCTCAGAGAGGACGAGCTCCCACACCGAGGAGTCCGGGTCGATGAACTCGAAGTGCCCCACGTTCTCGGCAATCTCCAACCGGACGGAGGGAACCGCGCGAGCGAAGTCCTCCGAGTGAGCGACGGGCACAATGTCGTCGTCGGTACCGTGAATCACGATTACGTCGGCCGCACCGTCCGCCATCGGCAGCCATGGCGCCGCGTTCTCGTAGGCGTCAGGGTGCTCGCGTGGGTCGCCAAGGAACTCTTCGGCCGCACCCTGCCCGAGGTCTTCGCTCCAGGTCCGATAGACGTCAGTCACGGGTGCGAGCGCGATGACGCGATCGATTCCC
Source organism: Diaminobutyricimonas sp. LJ205 (assembly GCF_009755725.1). Taxonomy (NCBI): domain Bacteria; kingdom Bacillati; phylum Actinomycetota; class Actinomycetes; order Micrococcales; family Microbacteriaceae; genus Ruicaihuangia; species Ruicaihuangia ninglii. The sequence goes on from NZ_CP046619.1 coordinate 88,772, forward strand.
GTGTGGCGGCTCCCGTGCCAGAGCGCGAGGTGGCCGCCCGCGGAGTGGCCCACGAGGATCGTGCGGGCGATCCGATGTCCGAGCCCCTCCACATAGCGCTTGGCGGCAGCGATGGCGTTCGTCACGTCATTGAAGGTCGTCGGCCAGCCGCCGGCCAACTGACCGATCCCCCCGCTTCGGCGGTATTCGATCGTCATCCCGATTGCCCCCGCGTCGGCCAGGGTTCGCGTGATCCGGCGCGAGCGCGAGCGATTGACCGTCGCCCGCCAGTAACCGCCGTGAATGTAGATGACGAGGTCGAGCTCGGCGCCCACATCAACATTCGCCGGCAGGTAGACGTCGATGACGGCATCCTCGTGAGCGTCGTACGAGATGGCGGCATCGGGCAATGGGTCGCCGAGCTCGCTGTCCACGGCAATGGGCAGCGGCGTCGCTGTCGTCATCTGTGCTGGCCTATTCCGTCAGTCCGCCGAACTCGTCCAGCTTGGCGCGACGGAACAGCTCCTGAACCGTTCGAGTCGCGTCGTCGCGCACGACCTTCTCATCGATGTGGAGGAGTTCGCCATCACGCTTGAGCAGTTTGCCCGCGACCATGACAGTGTCCACCTGCGACGGCTGGACTGAGTTCACGAGTGCGTGGTACGGGTCGACCACGGGAGCGAGGCCGAGCTGGCGCAGGTCCACCATGATGATGTCCGCCGACTTGCCGGGCGTGAGGCTTCCCGTCGTCTCCTCGAGCGCGAGGGCCTTGGCTCCTCCGAGCGTCGCGTACTCCACGAGCTCGCGGGGAGTGATGACCTCCTTCGAGAACCGTGCCTGCTGGTGGCTCATGTGCATGAGCCGGAAGGTGTCGGCCGAACCGGGCGCACTGAGGTGGTCGTAGGAGAGACTCACAACGATGCCGGAGTCGCGCAGGGCATTGAAGGGCATGGGAGTCGAGTACCCCATCGAGGAGTACGGCGACAGGCTGAGCTTGGTACCCATGTCGGCGTGAATCTTCCACGCCTCGTACCCCCACTGGTAAGCGTGCACGAACAGCACGTCGTCGCCTCCGTACTTCACTTCCTGCTCGTAGGTCGTGAAGTTGGTGCCCGCATGGTGAGTGATGCGCAGTCCGTGGCGGCGCGCCTCGACCCACTCCTGCTGGCGGACCTCCTCGGTCGCGGTCGGGAACCAGAAATCCAGTGGCACGTAGGCCACTCGCGATGCGAAGCCGACGGTGGTCAGCTCGTTCTCCCACTGGCTGCGTGCGCGCACGATGTCGGCGAAGTCAGTGATCTGCTCCGGCTTGAAGTCGTGGTGATAGCCGTAGGAGTAGTGGGTTCGAATGCCGACCTCGCGAAGGGCTTCGAACTCGGCATCGACGTGCTCGGGGGTGCGGCAGTTGTGCTCCCAGGCGTGGACGGTCGTCACGCCGCCGTTGATCATGTCCGATGCGGCAAGCCTCACCCCGACATGCGAGTCCTCGGGGCGGTAGTGGGCGCCAAGGTGACTGTGCACCCGGGGGTAGGGGTGCGGAACCGTGCGCCAAAGCGAGTTCCACATGTGGGTGTGGGTGTCGATGAACCCGGGCATCACGATGTGCTCGCTCGCGTCGATCACGGGCACGTCGGCCTGAATGTTCTGACCGACCTCGACGATCTTTCCGTCGCGGACGAGTACGTCGCCCCCGTCGAAGTCCCCGAGCGCGGGGTCGATGGTGAGGACGTGACCGCCCTTGATCAGATAATCGCGACTATTCTCGATGCCGTTCATTGGTTCCCTTTCGTGCATGGTGTTCGTCTGTGCCTGCCGACCTCAGTCGGTCGTTGTCTTCCACTGGTGCGCGTGACTCTGGGTCACTTCACCGCGATCACTCGCCGCACTCTGCACGAGTAGCTCGGGCGATGCGGCGAGGAGCTCCCGCGTGTACGGGTGCTCGGGGGAGTTGAAGAGCTTGTCTTTGGTTCCGTGCTCGACGAGCTCGCCGTGCCGCATGACATAGATGTAGCTCGCGACCTTTTTCACGACGGGCAGATCGTGCGTGATGAAGACGTATCCGATGCCCATGCTCTCGTGAAGGTCCCGCATGAGCTGGAGGATGCCCGCCTTGATCGAGACGTCGAGCGCCGACACCGCTTCATCGGCGACGATGAGCGCGGGCTCGAGTACGAGTGCGCGCGCAATGAGCACACGCTGCCGCTGGCCTCCGCTGAGCTCGTGGGGGTAACGGTGAAGGTACAGGGCCGGATCGAGTCCCACTTGCTCCAGCACCTGCGCGACTCGCTGGGTCGTGTCTCGGCGGCCACGCACGATCTTGTGGAGCCGGATGACCTCGGCGAGCGACTTCTCGACGGTCTTGCGGGGGTTGAGTGAACCCGAGGGGTCTTGAAGCACCGCCTGCACGGAGCGCCGGAATTGCTTCAGGCTCTTCCGATCGATCTTGCTCAGGGGAACATCGTTGAAGAACACTTCTCCGCCGGTCGGCTCGATCAGGCCCAGGAGCATGCGGGCAAGCGTGCTCTTGCCGCTGCCGCTCTCTCCGACGATGGCGACAAACTCGTTCTGACGCACACGGATGTCGGCGTGGCTCACTGCGGCGACGCCCTCACCCCGTCCCCGGCGAGTGCCGAAGACCTTCGTCACATCGTCGGCGCGCAGTTCGACGGCGCCTTCGCCGTTCGCCCATCGCTCGTCGGGGTTCATCGCGATCGAAACGCGGTCTTGTGTTGTCATTCGTCTCGCACCTTTCTCAGCTCGAGTGGAGCTCGTTGGTGTCATCGCTCAGGCTGACCACGCTTCGGATGAGCGCCGCCGTGTACGGATGCTGCGGGTTTCCGAAGACTTTCGCAGTGTCGCCGCTTTCGACGACTTCACCGCGGTAGAGCACGTATACGCGATCGCACATTTGTGAGACCACCGCGAGGTCATGGGTGATCATCATGAGCGTCGTCCCGAGCCGCGATACGCCGTCTGACAGTGACTGGAGGACTTTGGCCTGCACGGTGACGTCGAGCGCCGTCGTCGGCTCGTCCGCGATGATGAGCTCGGGGCTCTTGGCGAGAGCAATTGCGATGAGCACACGCTGACGCATGCCACCGCTGAGTTCAAACGGGTAGCGCCGTCGAAGTTCGCTCACGTTGTTGAGCCCGGCGAGCTCGAGGTACTGATCGATGAGGTGACCGCGTTCACCCTGCTTGACGCTCACGGGCAACGCTTCGTCAACCTGCCTCTCGATGCGCATGGTCGGGTTGAGGAAGCTCAGCGGGTCCTGGAAGATCATCGATATCCTCGACCGGCGAAGATCCTGCACGGCGCTACGGCTCGCGCCGACCATTTCTTTCCCGCGGTAGCGGATCGACCCTTCGACGAGGACCCTTTTCGACTGGGGAAGCAGTCCCGCTATAGCGCGGCCCGTGATCGACTTGCCCGATCCGGACTCGCCCACGATGCCGACTCGCTCGCCCGGGTGAATGGTCAGCGACACGTCTCTCACTGCCTGCACGCTGTCGCGCTCACCGGTAGGGAGGCGAACCGCGAGGTTGCTGACTTCGAGCAGCGGTGCGTTCTCCTGGGACTGGGCGTCCCGGATGCCGGACGCTTCGACTATCGATGTCATCGAGTGCTCCCTTAAGACTTCACGCGGCTCAGCGCCGGGTTGAGGGCGTCGTTGAGGTAATCGCCGAGCATGTTGGCTGCTAAGACGACCACGAAGATCGCGGCACCCGGGAAGACGGCCACCCACCACGCGACCTGCATGAACTGCTGGGCTGAGTGCAACAGGGCGCCCCAGCTCGGGTGGTTGGCGTCACCGAGTCCGAGGAAGGAGAGCGCGGATTCGATCAGGATGGCCCGGCCCACCGTCATCGTCGTGGCGACGAGCACGGGCGGCAGTGCGTTGGGAATGACGTCCGACCAGAAAATCCTGAAGGATCCGAACCCGGCCGCTCTCGCGGATTCGATATAGCCCAGTTCGGAGATCTTCATCGCCTCGGCGCGCATGACGCGCGCGACCTGCGGCCACATCGTGAGGCTCAGGATGATGATGATGAGTCCGACGTTCGTGCCCAGGATCGCCGTGGCGGCTAGCGCAAGAATGAGTCCAGGGATGACCTGGAAGAACTCGGTGATCTTGGTCAGCACCGTGTCTGCGAACCCACCGAAGTAGCCCGCGAGTCCGCCGGCGAAAATCCCGATCGTGAGGCAGATGACGGCGACCGTGAATCCAACGAGCAGCGAAATTCGCCCGCCGTAGAGCATTCGGGCGAAGAGGTCGCGGCCGAGGTTGTCCGTCCCCATGATGTGGTTCATGTTCGGTGTGAGGTGCACGTCGAACGCGGCCGAGTTCGGATTTGGTGCGATCAGGGGCGCGAGAACACAAAGGATCGTGATGATCCCTAGAATCGCGGCGAAGAAGATGACGCTCGGACGCCCAAGCATCTTTCTCAGAAGGGTGTCGCGTCGCGGCCCCCTTTCTCCGGGGATGCTGTGCAGTGAGATCAGTCCCGTACTCATGTCCCTATTTCCTTATCCCCGGCGCCGCATCTTGGCGCGGACTCTCGGATCGAGAATCCCGTAGGTCACGTCGGTCAGCGCGTTCACGATGACGATGATGACGGTCATGATGATGACGATTCCGATGACGACGAGGTTCTCGCCCTTGGTGATCGAGTCGTAGAGCAGCAGGCCCATCCCGGGCCAGCTGAACACCTTCTCGATCACGACCGAGCCGGCGATCACAAAGCCGAGGCTGTAGCCGATGACGCTCACCATGGGGAGCATCGCGTTCAGCACTCCATGGCGGCGGAGGACCTGCAGGCTCGTCAGCCCTTTGGAACGCGCGGTGTCGATGTAGTCCTGACCGAGCACTTCGATCATGCTCGACCGCATGATCCTCGTTTTGAAGCCGAGTTCGGCGACGCTGAGCGCGATGAGCGGAAGGATGAGGTACTCGATTTGGAGTCCGGGTCGACCGAACGGTGCCATTCCTTGCGACGGCAGCCAGCCCAGCCAGAGGGAGAAGACCAGGATGAGCAGCAGCGCGAGCCAAAAGCTCGGGAGGGAGAATCCGACGATCGCCCCGATAGACACCGCGTTGTCGAGTGCGGGCTTGCGGGTGCGGGCGGCGATCGTGCCGAGGATGATGCCACCGAGCGACGAGATCACGAGCGCGGGCAGTGTCAGGATCAGCGTGTTGCCGAGCCTCTCGAGGATCACGTCGGCGACCGGCCGCTGGTGCACGATCGAGTGTCCGAGGTCGCCTGTGAGGAGATTCCCGAGGTAGAGGAAGAAACGCTCGAAGGGCGATTTGTCGAGACCGTAGGCCGCGATCATTCGCTGCTCGAACTCCTCACTGACGGGAACATCCCCGATGAACGCCTTGAGGGGATCTGCGGGCGAAAGCTCCAGCAGGATGAAGATCAACACGATCACCGTGAAGATCAGCACGAGCGACGAGCCGATCAGCCGCAGCAGTCGCAGGGTCCATTGCTTCACCGCTGTACGCTCCTTTGCGCGCTAGTGGGTTGCCGTGTCACGAGAGGTGAGTGGTGCGGATCGGACTCACGCGGAGCGGATCGGCGTGAAGTGCTCGACCCATTCGATCGGAGGGAGGGCGCCCCACTGGTTGACGACCTTCCAGTTGGAGAGATTTTCTCCGGGCTCAGAAATTCGCACTGGGTCGTCCGCGTTCATGACTTCCATCTCGGCGATGCACTCGATGAGGAAGCCCGCTGAGTCGTGGTAGTAGAGGAACAGGTTGTCGCCCGCACCGTGTCGGCCAGGGCCCCACACAAGGCGCCGCTCTTCGGGGATCAGGCTGTCGCTGAGCACCTTCATGTCCTCGAAGGCGTCGAACTCCCAGCTGATGTGGTGCACGCCGCCCGAGTGGCTCTTCACGGCCGCGACGGTGTGGTGGCGGCCGTCGCTCGCTCGCATCCAGGAGATCTCGAACCCTGTCGTCCGCTCGCTGAGCAGGAAGCCACAGCTCGCAGCCATCTCTTCGGTCCACTTCTCGGGGTCAGCAGCGGTGAAGTTGACGTGATCGAGGCACTTCGGGTGCACGCCCGGGCCGTGGTAGCGCATCGCACGATCGCGCGGCATGGGCGTGTGGACCTCGAAGACGAGTCCTTCAGAGGTGCGGAAGGTGACGGACTTGTCGATAACGGGCAGTGACGGCTCTCGAGTGATGATCTCGAGTCCGTACTCGCGGCTGCGTCGCTCGACCTCGTCAACCGCCTCAGCGCTGATTGCTTCGAGGCCACACGCGCGGAACGCGTTTTCCGAGCTGCGGTGGATGACGAACTCCGCGTGTCTGCGGTTCGACGACATCAGGATCTTTTCGTCGTCACGACCCACCTCGCGTGCCCCGACGGTGTTGGCGGTGTCCTGCGCCAGCCGGTCTGCATCAATGGCATCGACGGCCAGGTAGCTGAGTCGCTGAACAAGTGGTCCCACGGGAAGTTCTCCTCTCCGACGTCCTCGTCGGTTCTGTTGGATAGTCGATGCGTCAGGGGAGCTTCTGAAGTCCACGCTGCCCTTCGCATTCACTGTATCTAATATTGTCGATCGTTTCTACTCGGTTGTATCCCTTTTCCGCAGGAGGGAAACTCAACGGCCAACCGCATACCCGAGCCCGCCACGAGGGTCGGCGGCGGCGGTGAGGAATCCGCCTTCGTCACGCGCAACCATGAACACCTTGCCGATGGAACCTGCGGGGCTCGCGGTGACCTTGTGGCCGCGTTTCTCGAGGGCTGCGATCACGCCGGGACCGACGCTCTCCTCGATCGACACCTCGCCGAGAACTTCTCGTCGCGGATAGAAGGAGCCCGGGAAATGCCGGGTATGGAATTTCGGTTGCTCAATGGCGCGCTGCGCGTTCGCCTCACCGCGGAGAACGGTCGCGAGGAACGCGAACTGCCACTGGTCTTGCTGGTCGCCGCCAGGCGATCCGAAGGCAAGCGCGGGGCGGCCGTCGCGGAACGCGAGTGTTGGAGAGAGCGTCGTTCGCGGCCGCCGACCAGGAACGAGCGAACCGGGTAATCCTTGCTCGAGCCACATCATCTGCATGCGAGTGCCGAGCGCGAAACCCAACTCGGGGATGATCGGGGACGAGTGCAGCCATCCGCCGCTCGGCATCGCCGACACCATGTTTCCCCAGCGGTCCACAACATCCAGGTGCACCGTGTCACCGGCGGTTGCCCCCGGAGTCGGCGCCGGATGGGTGAAGTTGGGCTCCGCAAAGGCCGGATTCTCGTAGTTTCTCGTGTCGAAGTGATGGACGTCGGGCATTCTCGGGGATCGCCCATTGGGCGACCCCGGTCGAAACTCGTGCGAGGCGGCATCGCAGATGAGCGCGCGGCGCTCATCGGCGTAGCCGGGGGAGAGCAGGGTTCCGAGGGGGACATCCGTGCTGTCTCCGTACCACGCCTCGCGATCCGCGAAGGCCAGCTTGGCTGCCTCGATGACGAAATGGATGCTCTCTTCATCTCGGGGATTGAAATCGACGCCTTCGAGCAGCGCGAGCTGCTGCAGGAGGACCGGACCCTGGCTCCACGCTCCCGCTTTGAACACGGTGTGTTCGCCCGAGGTGACCGACAGTGCAGCCTCATACGTGGGGCTCCATGCCTGCATGTCCTCGCCGGTAAGGAGCCCTCGGTGTTCCATGCCGTTCGCGTCGCGCTGCTCGCGCCCGCTGAACTGGTCGATCGTTTGCGCGATGAAGCCGGAACTCCACGCCTTGAGCGCCGCATCCAGTTGCGCCTCGCGCCCTGCGGAGCCGGCTTCGGCCTCGCGGACCAGCCGCTCGTAGGTGTCGGCGAGGGCGCGGTTCGTGAACCGTTCACCGGGTGCTGGAACGCGGCCCGCGGGAAGGTAGGTGGCATAGGAGGTCGGCCAGTGCGCGTTGAAGACCTCGGCAAGAGCGGCGATCGTGATGCTCGCCTTCTCGCCGAGCGGGTAGCCGCCCCGCGCGAGCGCGATCGTCGGTTCGAGGACCGTGCGCAGCGGTAGCGTGCCGTAGTCGCGCAGCATCATGAGGAGGGCGGGCGTCGCACCTGGCACGGTGGCGGGCAGGAGCCCTGAACCCGGGATGAGGTCGAGACCGAGCGCATCGAACGCTTCCGGCGTTGCGCCAGCGGGCGCGACACCCTGGCCGCAGAGCACCGTCGGCTGTTCGTCGTTGCCGCGTGCGAACAACGCGACCATGTCCCCGCCCGGGCCGCTCTGATGCGGCTCGATCACCTGAAGGGCAAAGACTCCCGCGACCGCCGCATCGAACGCATTTCCGCCGAGTTCAAGCATTCGCATCGCCAGCGAACTCGACAGCCAGTGGGACGACGATGCCATCCCGAAGTCACCGATGAGTTGAGGCCGAGACGGTTCTGAGTGCATTTCTAGCTTCCTGACGGAGGGGACAGAAGTGGGGCGTTACCTTGCAATACCGACATGCTCGATCGCCCGAGGACGCTCCCGTCATTGGTCACGGGAGTTCCGGCGACAAACGTTGCGAGGCCCGTGATCTTGCTCAGGTCGCTCAACTCGCACTCGAGCGGATTGCGGTCGAGGACGGTGAGATCTGCGGAATAGCCAGGACGGATTCTGCCGCGCGTGGCATCCTCGCCCGTCAGGACCGCGCCGTTGACGGTGATGAGTCGAAGCGCGTCATACCGTGACACCGCCTGGTCGGGCGCAACGACGACTCCGCGTTCGTCTTCCCTGGTCACGACGTGGTGAACGCTGTCCCACAGCGAGATGGGTCGATTGTCGGAACTCAAGACGACAGGTACGCCCGCGTCGGTCAACGACTTGACTGGAACGATGTCATTCTCACGATCTGTTCCGATGAGGTCGCGCGTGTACACACCGCGGTGAAGGTTGTGTCCGGTGACGGTCGTCATCATGATGCCGCACGCCGCCGCGTCTTCTACCTGTCGCGGACTCAGTGAGGCTTGGTGTCCCAGCGTCCACCGCAACCCGTCGATGGGGGCGCTCTGGTGAACCCGCACCATCGCGTCGAGCAGCTCGCTGGTGATACCCGAGACGCGAATGCCTTCTCTCGCGCAGGCGAGAAGGATCTCCTCGAGTCGATCGGCGGGCACCACGGCACCGCTGGAGAATCCCGCCCACCCGGTTCGCGGGTGGTTCGCCGCCTGGATGGAGGCGCGGCGCATGTCGGCGGATGCTTCGAGATAGATTCCGTCGACGCTCGCGAATCCGCGAGCGCGGCGCTCGAGGCGATCATTCCAAGCGGCGAGCGTCGACGAGATGTCCTCGATCTCCGGCCAGTGCGGGCTCAGTGGCAGACGCCCGCGCAGCACTGGGCCGCCTGCGCCATAGCTTTCGGCGTAGGCGTCGAGAACTTCACCGGCCACCCCGTGACCCTCGTAAAAGGCGGTTGTCCCGAACGATGCGTACCGCTCGAAAGCGCGCCCGATCGCGGTGGCGCGCTGCTGAAGACTGAATCCTGGTGCAATGGCCAGCAGGCTGTGTTCGATCAGAGGTTGTTGTGAAGCCTCGACAAACATCCCCGTGGGTTCGCCGCGAGCGTCGCGCACAATTGTGAGGTCTTCATGGGGGGACGGGGTATCGGCCGTGATTCCCGCCAAGCGCAGCGCCATCGAGTTTGCGAACGAGACCTTCCGGGCCTTCATGTTCCAGAAGCCCCAGATTGGCCTGATGAAGACCGGATTGTCGGGGCTCACGAGATCGAGGAGGTGCCGGTCAGGCAGGCGTCCCACAAAGGGCAGGTCGGCATCCGGATAGTCGGGCGGCGTGCCCAGCGGGCGGGTGACCACCCACTCGCCCGGCTCCGAGCCTGCGACGGCCGCGGCAATGACATCCAGCACGTCCCAGACGCTCGAGGCGCCGGCGAACCCGGGGAGATCGTCACCGAGGGTCTCGCGGTCGAGATGAGCGTGCCCGTCGGTCAGCCCCGGCAGGACTGGCCGACCTCCGATGTCGAAGCGGCGCACGCCGCCAAGTTCGTCGGGCAGGGCGCTGCCGTTGCCGTGCACTGATTGGATGACGCCGTCGCTGATCACGACCGCGGCTTCGCGTACCTGCTGGGGAAGTTCCTCATCCATGGCGATCAGCGTCGCGTTCGTCAGGATGAAGGTCGTCGGAAACTCGTCCCCGTGACGACGAGATTCCTGTCGAATGGTGCCCCCGGTCATCGAAGTCTCAACCGACGATCGAACGGCGATGCAGGGTGGAAGCGTCGGTGCAGTTCGGAGACATCTCGCGAGCGCCGGTCATGCGTGCTGCCCTAACCAATAACGGCGGTGGCTTCGATTTCCACGAGCAGCGTGGGGAGCGCGAGTCCGGCCACCTTCACCATCGTCTGCGGAGGGCTCTGGACATCGCCCGTGACCTCTTTGATCGCACGCGCGATCGTGCCGGGCTCGCCAAGCTCCGTCGCGTAGACGGTGCGTCGCACGATGTCGTGCCACGTTGCACCGACCGCGTCCATGGCGATCTTGAGGTTGTTCATGCACGCGATCACCTGGGCTCGCAGGTCGCCTTCGCCGATGACGTTTCCGTCGGCGTCGAACGCCACCTGTCCGGCGAAGTGAATGACTGTCTGCCCCGTTCCAATCGCAACGTGTGTGTAGGCGTCAAGAGCTTTGAGGCCGGCGGGGTTGATCAATATGCGACCCATCGTGATTCCTTCCGTAGAGGCGCCGCCGCTGGCGACCCCGAGGGTTCGGATCCGGAAGGTCCGGTCGGCGTCGTTGCGTGCGTTGAATTCCAACTGGCCAAGATTGTACACACTTTTGGTTGCACGGTATGACGCAGTGATAGTTCGATGGGGTGTCGATCGTGGGCCGGTGGCGCCGCCAGCGTTGCTCGGGAAGCGTCAGCCTGATGTGACCCCGGCGCACACATTCCGAGGCTGATGTGCCGTTATGGAACGGTTGTCTCGCTGCCCTCGAGCGGGAGCGGTTCTCGTCCCGGCGCTCCTGCTATTCCTCGAGGCTCGCGAGAATGAGGTCACCTGAACTAAGGACGTGTTCCATGATTGCCCGCCGGGCGCGAGCCGCGTCGCCGGCCTCGATCGCCTCGCGGATCGCGCGGTGCTGCTCGACATTGCGCCTCATCGAGCGAATGTCCCGACTCAGTTCATTCCAGGTCAGGTTGCGCGGAAGCTGGTGGTGAATCCAGGCGAGTGCCGACGCCAGCGTGTGGTTGCGCGCGGCCTGCAGGATGATCTCGTGAAACTCGTCGTTGGCCTGCGTCCATCGCTGTCGGCCGGCGTCGAGGCTCACATTGTCTTGGGCAACCTCGCGGACGGCGGCCTCGAAGAGTTCCTCCGCGGCGCGGAGGCGATCGATCTGCTCTTGGGTCGCGAACGTTGTGGCGAGTTCCACCGCGAGTCCCTCGAGTTCCGCACGCACGCGGTAGCCCTCTTGGACTTCTCGTGCGGACGGAACCCGGATGCGCGCGCCGCGATTTGGGATCATCTCGGCGATTCCTGTTGCGCTGAGGGATTGGATCGCCTCGCGCACGGGCGTGCGGCTCGTGCCGAACTCTTCGGCGATCTTGTTCTGTCGAAGCCATGTGCCGAGCGGCAACTCGCCCGAGGACACCCGCCGACTGAGTTCAGCTGCGATGCGGTCAGACAGGCCGACACCGTCGTCAGCTTGCCCGTCGTCGCGCGTTTTCGTCACCTGTGTGGACACTGCTCAATAATATCGACTTACCCACGACCTGGCTACATACCGTTGCTTTCTGCATCCGACTCGGGCTTAATAGGATACAATTTTCGTAACCGTCATTCGTGCCATCAGTAAGCGAGATGCCCATGCCCCAGCTCGACCTGCTCCAGATTGCCCTGCTTGTCGTGGCCGGCCTGGGTGCCGGCCTCATCAACACGGTGGTGGGATCCGGGTCTCTCATCTCGTTTCCTGCTCTGCTCGCGCTCGGATACCCGCCCGTGCTCGCGAACGTGACGAACAACGTGGGGGTCCTACCCGGCTCGATCAGCGGGGCGATCGGCTACCGTCACGAGATTCGCGGGGAGTGGAGATCGTTCATTCCGCTCGTCATCTTTGCCGGGATCGGCGGCGCAGCGGGCGCGCTCCTACTGCTCGTCCTGCCTGCAGAAGTCTTCAAGGGTGTCGTGCCCGCGCTCATCGCTCTCGCGTGCGTGCTCGTCATTCTCGGCCCGACCCTTAAGCGTCGGATCGCCGCACGGCAGGTTTTGAGGGGCGCCGAGGGCGGCTACCGAGGGCGACAGCGCGAGCTCGGGCCCGGGGTCCTCACCGCCACCCTGCTGACGGGAACTTACGGCGGCTATTTCGGTGCCGCGCAGGGCGTCATCCTTCTTTCCATTCTTTCAATCGCGCTGAAAGGCTCCATCCAGCGAGCAAATGCCGTGAAGAACATGCTGGCGGCGGCAGCCAACTTCGCGGCCGGCGCCGTCTTCGTCGTCATGACGCCGATCGACTGGTGGGCAGCGGCGATCATCGCCGTCGGTGCGGTGATCGGCGGTCAGCTCGGCGCGAAACTCGGCCGTCGGATCCCCGAGCTCGCACTCCGCATCACCATCGTCGTGGTCGGCTCACTCGCGATCTTCGTGCTCCTGGCCAACTGAGGACGCGCCCGTGGCGAGCCCACCGAGCAAGTTGCAGCGGACCGCACTCTACGCGGGGGGATTTCTCGGTCCCTTCGGCGGGATGATGACCGCGACAATCCTGCCCGAACTCGGTGAGTCCTACGGCATCGAACCCGACCAGGCCGCCGCGTCGATCATGTTCTACCTGTTGCCATTCGCGACGACGATGCTCATTTCGAGCTCGTTGGGTGCGCGATGGGGGGTGAGACGCATGATCCTGATCGCATACGCCACTATCTGTCCCGCAGCCATCCTTTGCGCAATGGCACCGACTTGGCCGGTCTTCCTCCTCGGCTATACCGTGTTGGGCGTCAGCAACGCATTCACAACGCCGCTCATCCTGTCGCTATTCAGTAGCTTCACGAGTCCGGACCGACTCGGTCGAACGCTGGGGCTGTACGGTGCCGTCAACGCCGTCGGGCAGCTCTCCGCACCGCTTCTTAGCGGCGTGCTTGCCGAGTTCTCATGGCGTTACACATTCGTTTGCGTCGCGGGGTTCGCGGTGGTCCTCTGTGTGATTGGGGTTCCCCGGATCCTTGAGCAGCGCAAAGAGCGTGCGCGCGTCCGGTTCTCCTGGGCGCTGGTGTGGCTCTGTGTCACGAACCTCTCCGTCGGCGCGTGCGTTACAGGACTCGGGTTCCTCGTTGCGCTACTGGCGTTCGAGCGTTTCGAGTCGAGTTCGGCTGAGCGCGGCATCATTCTGATGGTGGGTGGCGTCGCAGCACTTGTCCTTGCGCCCGCGACCGGTGCCATCGTGGACCGCTGGGGCTCTCACCGCGTGCTCGTTGCGAGTCTCTTCATCAGCGCTTTGTCGGTCGCCCTGATGCCCTGGGCACCGAACGCGCCGATACTCGGGGCGCTGTGGGGGTGTGCAACAGCCGCAGGTCTCGCCGCGTGGCTCGGCGTGAATAAATACGTACTCGGGAGTCCGTCGTCACGCGATGCCCTGTCATCGGTTCAGTCGTTCCGGTTCTTCGGCGCCGGCCTTGCTCCGATGGTGTTCCTGCCGATCTATGTTTCAGAGTCGGGATGGGGCTTCCTCGTGCCCGCGCTTCTCATACTCGCGACGTTGGCGGTCAACGCCGTGTTCCGGCCGACGAGCACGTCGTAGCGGTCAACTGCTCGTGAACAGGCAGCGGTTCGCACCGGCGAAACCGCATGATTTCGGACCACGTTTGACGCCCAGCTTGTGGCATGCCTACAGCGAAACCATGAAAGCGCTGCCGTATACGTACCCTGAACCCCGTGAATCTGCTCTGGCGCACCATCCTGCATTCCTGGCTTTCTGCCCGCCGACCGAAGGTTGGGCCGTTCGACGTCGTGAGCACCCCGTTCCGCGTGCTGCCCACCGACCTCGACATCTATCGGCACATGAACAACGGCCGCTACCTGTCGATCGCTGACATCGGCCGGTTCGACCTGCTGCGGCGGAACGGGCTGTACGCCACGATGACCAGGCTCGGCTGGTATCCGGTGGTGGCCAGTTCGACGATCAGCTACCGCCGCTCGCTCATGCCGTGGCAACGGTTCGTCGTCGAGAGCCGGTTCCTCGGCTACGACGAGCGCGCCGTGTACCTCGAACAGCGCTTCGTGGTCAAGGGCGAGGTGTACGCCCGCATGTACATCCGCGGCCGGTTCCTCAAGCGCACCGGCGGGCACGTCTCGATGGACGATCTCATCGCCACCATCGGCGTCGCACCCCACGAGGTCGAGGTGCCGGAATGGCTGCTGCAATGGGGCACGGATGTCGCGCTGCCCAGCACCCGGATCCCGACGCCGAGCCACTGGGAGTGAGCGGTGGGAGGGGCTACGCCGTGAAGCCGTTCGCCAGGCCGTAGGCGCGCGACACCAGCTCGCGCAGCACGGACTCGTCCACGTCCTCGAGCTTCTTCACGTAGACGCAGCCCTTGCCCGTGGTGTGTTTGCCCAGCTTCTCGAGCAAGGGCAGCAGCTCCTCGTGATCGAGCAGCCCATAGAACGTGATCGCGGCCTTGCGAGGCGCGAAGCCGACCTTCGGCCAGTCTCCCTCGCGCCCGCTGGCGTACTTGTAGTGCTGTGAGCCGTAGCCGATCATGGTCGGGCCCCACATGGTCGGAGCATCGCCGGTGGCGTCACTCATCAACGCCAGCACGCGCTCGCCCTGCTCGCGCCGCTTGTCCTCGGGAATCGTCTGAATGAACTCGGCGGGTGCGACCTCAGTCGGCACGGTCTTCGGTTCGTCTGCCATGGTCACATCTTCTCGTAGTACCCAACGAGCGCCGGGTAGTAGTCGTCCCAGATCGGCATCTCATCGCCGAGCCAGACCGCCGCCAGCCGGTCGAGGTAGTAGTCCCAGCCCGGGCCGATCTCGGCAAGCGCATCGCTCGGATGCAGGTAGTGCTGCAGGGTCAGTGTGGTGTTGCCATCCTGCTCGATCAGGGTGACCGCGAGCCGCCAGGTTCCGCCGCCGGCGGCGCCGAGCTCGAGGACCATATAGCGGGGCGGGTCGCAGCCTAGGATGGTAACCATCTCCGGGTCGTCGCCCTCCTCGGTCATCACGAAGGCGATGGTCTTGCCGACCCCCGCCCTGCCGGTCCAGGTTCCGATCCACTTCCCCAGCAGCGTGGACTCGGTCAGCAACGGCCACACCTCGAAGGCCTTGGCATCAAACGCCCGGCTCAGAGTCAGCGCGAGGCCCTGGCTGTCTTTCGCCAGGAAGCCGGATCCGCGGCGGTCAGTGGAAACCATGGTCGAACACTCCCTGGGGGTCGTACTGGGCACGGATGTCCGCCAGCCGGTTCACCGAGGGCAGCAGAACGGGTGCAATTCGGGTTTGCAAATCTGCAATATCGGGCATATTCGCCACAGTAGCGACGAGCGGCCCCCCACGATAGGGGGCAATCAACCGATCGAAGACTCCAGCACCGCCATCGCCGCATTGTGCCCGGCGATGCCGCTGACTGCGCCGCCGCGTCGGGCGCCGGATCCGCAGAGCAGCACGCGTTCGTGCTCGGTCGCGACCCCCCAGCGCTCGGCCGGGGTGCCGAGGTTGTCGTCGTCTTCGGCGAAGGGCCAGGCCAACGGGCCGTGGAAGATGTTGCCGCCCGGCAGGCCGAGGGTCGCCTCGAGGTCCCGCGTCGTCTTCGTCTCGATGCACGGATTGCCCGCGGCATCCGTCATCAACAGCGGTTCGATCGGCTCGGCGAGCACCGAGTTCAGCGAGCGGAGTGCGGCGGCTTGCCAGTCATCGCGGCTGGCGTCGATTCGGTCGGGCGCGTGCAGTCCGAACAGGGTCAGCGTCTGAGCCCCGGTCGCGCGCAGCTCGGGAGACAGGATGGTCGGGTCGGTGAGGGTGTGGCAGTAGATCTCCGCGGGCAGCAGCTCCGGCATCCGCCCTGCCGCCGCCGCATCGTAGGCGTCCTGCAGTTGCTGCCAGCCCTCGTTGATGTGGAAGGTGCCGCCGAACGCGGCGACCGGGTCGACGTCGCCGTGCAGCCGAGGCAGTCGGGACAGCAGCAGATTCACCTTGACCTGGGCGCCTTCGGGTTTGGGGCTCGACAGGCTCGACCCGAGGGATGCGGTCGAGCCGCCATCGAGCAACCCGTCCAGCGTCCACGGTGAGACGTTGGCCAGCACCGTCGTGGCCCCCAGACGCTGCTCGGTGCCGCCGACCACGTAGGTGACCTCGCCGTCCGGCGTGATGCCGGTCACTTCCGCGCCGGTGGCGAAGGATGCCCCGGCCAGCCGCGCTGCCCGGGCCAGCTCACCCGTGACCGCGCCCATGCCGCCAACGGGCACGTCCCAGTCCCCGGTTCCTCCGCCGATGACGTGGTACAGGAAGCAGTGGTTCGCCGCGAGGGTCGGATCGATCGTTGGCGCGAAGGTGCCGATCAGCGCGTCGGTGAGCACCACTCCGCGCACCAGGTCGCTCGTGAACGAGGACTCGATGGCCTGTCCGACGGGACGCTCGATGAACTGCTGCCAGACGCGTTCGTCTCCGACGGCGGTGCGGGCCTCGCTGCGGGTGAGCAGCGGGTCGAGCACGGTCGGGAACAGGGTCTGGCCGAGCCGGGAGGTTGCCGCGTAGAAGTCTCGCCAGGCCGCGGCATCCTCGAATGCGCCGATCGAGGCGAAGCTCGCGGTGGTCGCCGCCGGGTCTCCGTTGTCGATCAGCAGTCCGCCGTCGCCTCCGAGTACCGGCGTGTACGACGAGTAGCGACGTCGCTTCAGGTGGATGTCGAGGCCGAGGTCCTGCACGATGCGCTGGGGCAGCAGGCTGACCAGATACGAGTAGCGGGACAGTCGCGCGTCGACGCCGTCGAATGCCTGGGCGGACACGGCGGCCCCGCCGAGCGTGTCGAGCTTCTCGAGCACGATCACACGCTTGCCGGCAGAGGCGAGGTAGGCGGCGGCGGTCAGGCCGTTGTGGCCGCCGCCGACGATGGCGACGTCATAGAGATCGGACATGCCCCGAGCCTAGGAGGCGGCGCGCTCGTCCAGTTGGCAGGCCTCCGGGTTGATTGCGTCAAGCACCTTCACTGAGGCGCTCAGTAGTGCGGTCTTCTCGTCGTCGCTGACGACGTCGAAGAAGAGCTCGCGAATCGCCGTTACGTGTTCCCGCATGGCGCCGAGGATCGCGCGGCGCCCGTCGTTGGTCAGGCCGATCCAGGTGCCGCGCAGATCGTCGTCGCACTCGGTGCGCTCGACCAGCCCGCGGGAGGCCATCCGGGTGACCTGGTGCGAGAGCCGGCTCTTCTCCCAGCCGATCAGTTCGCCGAGTTCGCGGGCGCGCAGGCGCTTGTCACGGGCTTCGAACAGGGTGAGCAGTACCTCGTAGTCCGGGCCGGAGATACCGGCGTCCTTCTGCAGCTGATTCTCGAGGGCGCGGTCGAGTTGGCGGCGCATCGCGTAGAAGGTGCGCCAGACCTCCCAATCGCCATCACTGATTTCGGAAACTGCGGACATGCTGAACATTCTATCAACTAGTTGACACGTCATCTAGTAGTACTTATTGTTGACACATCACCTTCGTGATACATGAACTTTCAAGAAAGGGACATTCATTGTCTAACCTCAACATCGGCATCATCCTCGGCAGCACCCGCGAAGGTCGCATGGGCGACCAGGTGGGCGCGTGGGTTCTCGCTAACGCCAAGGCTGAAGGTGCTTCCTTCGAGCTCGTCGACCTCGCCGACTACCCGGCCCTGGGCGCCGAGTACCAGGCCAAGATCGACAGCTTCGACGGCTTCCTCTTCATCACCCCCGAGTACAACCACTCGATCCCGGGCACCTTCAAGAACTCGCTCGACTTCATCGCGCCGACCGCGTACAACAACAAGCCTGCCGGCATCATCAGCTACGGCTCGGCCGGTGGCACCCGCGCTGCCGAGCACCTGCGCGGCATCCTCGGCGAGCTGCAGGTCGCCGACGTGCGCACCCACGTCATGTTCTCGATCTTCACCGACTTCGAGGGCGTCTTCACCGGCGACGCGAAGTTCACCCCCGCCGAGATCAAGGCCAGCGAGCTGCAGGGTCAGATCGACCAGCTCCTCCCGTGGGCTGCCGCGCTCCGCACTGTCCGCGAGGACGCCGAGCGGGCCGCTGCGTAAGTAGCAATAACAACCCGTTCGTCCGGTGCCCCGCGGCCTAGCCGTGGGGCACCGTGCGTTAACGGCGCGGCTGGCCGAGGAAGCCCACCGCCTGCTCGAGCACCGACCGCACCGCCGTGATCGCCGGGCGTGATGCGCTCGCCTCGCGCACCGACGTGAACACCGTGCGCGCGGGGGAGCCGGGTAGCTCGACCATGTCGAGCACCGGTTCGTCGCCCGCCCACACCAGGTCGGGCAGCAGGGCCACGGCGTTGCCCGATTCGGTCAACCGGATGTGCGCCTGCAGGTCGGCGGTCTCGAAGCGCACATCGGGTTCGAAGCCTGCCGCCCGGCAGGTCTGCTCGGCCCAGTGCCTCGATGCCGTGCCCCGTGGCTCCATCACCCATGGCAGGCTTGCGGCATCCGCGATCGATCGGATGCCGCTTGCCTTCCTCGTCCCTAGCCGCAACCGGTCGTAGATGAGCACGTCGCGGTCGAGTTCCGGCAGACGAGGGGCGGAGTGCCCGGGGTACTGTTCGGCGATCACCAGGTCGAACTCCCGCGCCCACACCGAGGCCAGTGCGCTCTCGGGCTCGCGCTGGGTGACCTCGACCCGCAGCCGCGGGTAGCGCTCGGAGAGAAGCGTGAGCGACTGCGGGATGATGCCGAGCGCGGCCGACTGGAAGACGGCAAGCTTCACCGTGCCGGCGACCTCGCTGAGTGAGGCGTTCATCTCGGATTCCATCAGCTCGAGCCGCTCGAGCAGCCCGGTGGTGTGCTCGACGAGGATCTCCGCCTGCGGGGTGAGCAGCACGCGGCGGCCCGACTTGGTGAGGAGTGGCACGCCTGCCTCCTGCTCGAGGAGGCCGAGCTGTTGCGAGACCGCCGAGGGGCTGTATGCCAGCGCGTCGGCCACGGCGGCGAGGGTGCCGCGGATCTTCAACTCGCGCAGCAGGCGTAGTCTGCGAATATCGAGCACTGGTTACCTCCATTGGTAAGTAGAAGTGAACAATATCGTGCAAAACGAGTCGCTTTATCTAATGTGAGGGCTGGCGCAGACTGGTCGCATCCACCCTGATTTGTGAGGCTGATCCCCGTGAGCACGACCCCCACCTCGTTCACTCGTCCGGCGCTGCCCGAGACGCTCGCCGACGATGTCGTCAGCACCGTGCGGCGCTGGCTCGACGAGAGCCGCGACGTGCCGGCAGACAAGAGCGCCGAGCGACTCGCAGGCGTGCTCAAGGACCCGAAGGGCCTCGACTTCACCCTCGGCTTCGTCGACCGGGTGGTGCGCCCCGAAGACCTGCGGGTCGCCGGCAAGAACCTCGAGCGGGTCAGCCACCTGGTTCCCGGCTTCCTGCCCTGGTACCTGCGCACGGCCGTCGGCCTCGGTGGCTCCTTCGCGCCGCTGCTGCCGTGGCCGATCATCCCCATCGCGCGCGGGGTACTGCGGTCAATGGTCAGCCACCTGGTCATCGACGCCACGCCGGCGAAGCTCGACAAGAGCCTCGCGCACCTGCGTGAAGGCGGCGTCCGGCTAAACCTCAACCTGCTCGGCGAAGCCGTGCTCGGCGACGCCGAAGCCGACCGGCGGCTCGCCGGCACCCGCGCCCTGCTGGAGCGGGACGACGTCGATTACGTCTCGATCAAGGTGTCATCGATCGTCAGCCAACTGAACATGTGGGCGTTTGACGAGACCGTCGAGCGCGTGGTGACCCGGCTCACGCCGCTCTATGAGTTGGCGGCCTCCGCGGCGACCCCGAAGTTCATCAACCTCGACATGGAGGAGTACCGCGACCTCGACCTGACCATCGCGGTGTTCACCAAGCTGCTCGACCAGCCGCAGCTGAAGAACCTCGAAGCCGGTATCGTGCTGCAGGCCTACCTGCCCGACGCCCTGTCGGCGATGCAGCGACTGAACGCGTGGGCGACCGAGCGACGGCGCAACGGCGGCGCCGGCATCAAGGTGCGCGTGGTCAAGGGCGCGAACCTCGCCATGGAAACCGTCGACGCGACCGTGCACGGCTGGCCGCTCGCGACCTGGTCGAGCAAGGTGGAGACCGACACCAACTACAAGCGCGTGCTCGAATGGGCGCTCACCCCGGAACGCACCGACGCGGTGCGGATCGGCGTCGCCGGACACAACCTGTTCGACCTCGCTTTTGCCTGGCTGCTCGCCAAGCAGCGCGGCGCGCAGGACCGGGTCGAGTTCGAGATGCTGCTCGGCATGGCCACCGGACAGGCCGAGGCGGTCAAGCGCGAGGTCGGCGGGCTGCTGCTGTACACGCCCGTGGTGCACCCGCACGAGTTCGACTCCGCGATCAGCTACCTGGTGCGTCGGCTGGAAGAGAACGCCAGCCCCGAGAACTTCATGAGCGGCCTGTTCGACCTGGCCGAGCATTCCGAGGTGTTCGACCGCGAGGCGAACCGCTTCCGCGCGTCGATTGCCGCGCTGACCACCGAGGTGCCGAGCCCGAACCGCATTCAGGACCGGTCGGATGCTGCCGCCGAACTCGCCGCGCTGGAGAACCGGTCGCCCGACTTCAGCAACACTGCGGACACCGACCCCGCGATCGCCGCCAACCGCGTCTGGGGACGTGCGATCATCGCCAGGAGCGCAGACAGCACCCTCGGCAACCAGACGCTCGAGGCATCCGCCATTGCTGACGAAGCGCGCCTCGAAGAGGTGATCGCCACCGCCGTCCACGCCGGCGGCGCCTGGGGTGGCACGCCCGCCGCCGAGCGCGCCGCAGTGATCGACCGGGCCGGTGAGGTGCTCGCCGCCTACCGCGGCCGGCTGATCGAGGTCGCCGCCTCCGAGACCGGCAAGACCCTCGCCGAGGGTGATGTCGAGGTGAGCGAGGCCATTGACTTCGCGCACTACTACGCGGAGCAGGCGCGCCTGCTCGACCAGATCGAGGGCGCCCGGTTCGTGCCGTCGACTCTGACCGTGGTGACCCCGCCGTGGAACTTCCCGATCGCGATCCCGACCGGGTCCGTGCTCTCCGCGCTCGCCGCGGGCAGCGCCGTGATCATCAAGCCCGCCCGCACCGCCCGGCGCACCGCTGCGGTCATGGTGGAGGCGCTCTGGGAGGCCGGCATCCCGCGCGACCTGCTCGTGCTGGCGAACCTCGACTCGGGCACCCTCGGCAAGCAGCTGGTTGCACACCCGGCGGTCGACCGGGTCATCCTCACCGGCGGCTACGAGACTGCGGAGATGTTCCGGTCGTGGCGGCCGGACCTGCCGCTGCTGGCCGAGACCAGCGGCAAGAACGCCATCATCGTCACCCCGCACGCCGACCTCGACCTCGCCGTGAACGACGTGGTCAAGAGCGCCTTCGGGCACGCCGGGCAGAAGTGCTCGGCGGCGTCCTTCGTGATCCTGGTCGGCTCGGTCGCCCGCTCGGAGCGGTTCCGCCGGCAGCTGGTCGACGCCGTGAAGACCCTGCGGGTCGGCCTGCCGGATGACCCGACCACGATCATGGGCCCGATCATCGAGCCGGCCAAGGGCAAGCTGGCCACCGGGCTCACCACGCTCGGCGAGGGCGAGTCCTGGCTGATCGAGCCGAAGCAGCTCGACGACAGCGGCCGGCTCTGGTCGCCGGGCGTGCGCGACGGCGTGCGGCCGGGCTCCGAGTACCACCTCACCGAGTACTTCGGGCCAATCCTCGGCATCATGACCGCGAGCACGCTCGACGAGGCGATCGAGCTGCAGAACGCGCCGGCCTACGGGCTCACGGCGGGGCTGCACTCGCTCGACCCGGACGAGGTGTTGCTCTGGAGCGACCGTGTGCAGGCCGGAAACCTTTATGTGAACCGCGGCATCACCGGCGCGATCGTGCGCAGGCAGCCGTTCGGCGGCTGGAAGCGCTCGTCGGTTGGTGCGGGCGCGAAGGCTGGTGGCCCGAACTACCTGCTGACCCTGGGCTCGTGGCAGCCGGTGGAGACCGAACCAAAGCCGAACCTCAAGCTGACCGGAGTGCCCGAGTCCGTGGCATCCGTGATCACCGCCGCGCAGCCCGGCATGGACTACGTCGAGTTCGACCGGGTGCGCAAGGCCGCGGTGCTCGACGCCGCCGCCTGGACGTCCGAGTTCGGCATCTCGCGTGACGTGTCGCAGCTCGGCGTGGAGCGGAACGTGTTCCGCTACCGCAGCGTTCCGGTGACGCTTCGCCTGTCGGAAGGTGCGTCGATGGGCGACCTGGTGCGGTTGATCGTGGGCGCCACCATTGCACGCGCCCGCATCTCGATCAGCTCGGCCATCCCGTTGCCGGCCGACCTGGTGTCGCGGCTGACCGCGCCGGGCTCGCCGCTGTCGACCGACACCGCGATGGTGGAATCGATCACGGTCGAGACCGATTCCGCGTGGCTCGGGCGTGTCGCGTCCGGTGAACTGCGCACCCGGCGGGTGCGGCTGATCGGCGGCTCGGTCGAGGAGCTCGCGTCGGCTCTCGGCGGGTCACCGGATGTCGCCATCTACGCCGGCCCGGTGACCACGGCCGGCCGGGTCGAGTTGCTGGTCTTCGTGCACGAGCAGGCGGTGTCGCTCACCGCGCACCGGTTCGGCAACCCCGACCGGCCGATGGCGGAGCTGAAGCTGTAAACCCCGCACGGTTCAACGGGGGCGGCTCAGTCGCGCAGAGCCGCGGTGACCAGGGCGATCGCCGCATCGGGCGAGACGCCCAGGTGCCGGATGCGCGCGGCATAGTCCCGCGCGGCGAGTTGCGCGGCCCGCTCGGTCTCGTCGCCATGGGCCGACACGAACGACCCGTTCCGTCCGCGGGTCTCGATCACGCCGTCAGCCTCGAGTTCGCGGTAAGCCCTGGCGACGGTGTTCGCCGCGATGCCGAGATCCTCGGCCAGCCGGCGCACGGTCGGCAGCCGGGTTCCAGCGGCAAGCGTGCCGGCGCGCACCTGCTCGATCACCTGCAGCCTGAGCTGCTCGAACGGGGGAGTGGCACTCTTCGCGTCGATGCTGATGATCATGACGCCATCTCCGACCAGAGGCGGCGCTGGTAATGCAGCCGCGGGCGGGACGCGCGGGACACGACGCCGAGGACGAGAACGGCGAGGAACAACGGCACCACCGCGAACGGCAACACCACCGTCAGCATCGAGGGTAAGCCGGGAGCCGGAAGTACGAGTTCGATCGCGACGACGGCACACCCGCCCATGATCATGGCACCGTACAGGTCGCGCAGTACGGACGACCGCAGGGCGTCGTCCCATGCCAGGTCGATCGTGGTGCCAGCCGGCTGCGGACGAGCCACAACGCGGCTGCTCGTAAGCTCGACCGCCGCAAGCACGATGAGCGAGACGCATCCGAGCACTCCCGGCAGGACCGCATGCGTCGTCCATCCGCCGCTAGCGCCGTTGATCGCGGCGAGTCCGAGCCCGGTCAGACCCGCGAGGGACGCCGCGACTCGGCCGCCCCACCGCTCATACCCGGGGACGTAGTCCGGGGCGGTCGCGGACGGGATCCTGGCCACGCGCACTGTGTCATGCGGGCGATCGATCACTTCAGTCAAGGCGGCGTACCCGAAACCGATCGCGGTCGCCAGCGCGAGGGTGGCGATCACGATCATGCCGATGGGTCGGCCGGCGGCGACATCCGGTGCGAGCAGCAATATCCCGAAAAGAGCGAGGCTGCCTGCGGCAGTCGCCACCGCGCTGGCGCGCTGACGCCTGATCACGCGCTGTGTGATCCGCTCGGCGTTGCCGGAGTCGATCGCCAGGTTCACTGTCCGTGCGAACTGGTCGACCAATTTGTCCGGCTTGGCCAGTGGCGAGACCAGCGCTGCGACCAGCGCGACCGCCAAGACTGCGTAAATGATCCAGGGCATCGTGAGCCTTCCGTCCATGATTGTCCCGTTGTTTGTACCAATGTAGCACTACAAAGCGATTGACGGATGCAACAGACCGGTCAACGATGGCGGGGAGGGATTGGAGCCTGCAATGAACACCGTGGAGATCGCACAGCTCATCGCCGAGACCGGTGGCGCCGGCCGCTTCGAGGGGGACGACCACGGGTCGCCGGTGTCGTTCTTCTTTGTGACGAGCCCGCCGGGCAAGGGGGCTGCCAAGCATCGACACCCGTATGTCGAAACCTTCGTGATCATCGAGGGCGTGATCGAAGCAATCGTGGGCGGCGTCCAGGAGATGCTGCACGCGGGCACGATCGCGATGATCCCCGCGAACACCTGGCACGAGTTCAAGAACCGCTCCGAGCACAACGCGCTGATGGTGAACATCCACCCGGTGCCGCGGATGGTGCAGGAGAACTGGTCCGACCTTGTGGATATCGAGGCGCCGATTCATGCCGACCGTTGACGAGTACATCAGCGCCCTCGCGACGCCGCAGCGGGTAGTTGCCGGACGCCTGCAGGATCTGCTCGACGAACAGCTGCCGACTGCCACCGCCCAGCTCTGGCACGCTCACCCGGTGTGGATGGAGGGCAAGACACCCATCGCCGGTTTCAAGGCCTACCCGCGCTGGGTCACCCTCATGCTCTGGAGCGGGAAACGGATGTCGGACCCCTCCGGCAGGCTGGAGGCATCCGCTGGCTCTACCGACCTTGCCTCGGTGAAGTTCGCGCACGTCGACGAGATCGACGATGACCTCGTTCGGGACTGGCTGACGCAGGCGGCGGCACTCACCAACCGTTGATCAGCGGTTGCGCGACTTCTTCTCGGTGCCGTCCGAGTTGTAGTAGATCCAGTCGTTGCGTTTCTTGCCACGCACGTAGGTGCCCTGGTCGAGCGGCTTGCCGTTCGGATGCCAGCGCTTCCAGAAGCCGTCCTGCTCGCCGTCGACGAAGGCGCCTTCCTGCAGCCGGCTGCCGGTCTCGGTGAACCAGACCCAGAAGCCGGTGAGCTCGCCCGCGGCGAGGTTGCCCTCGGCCCGCAACTGGCCGTTACGGAAGAAGTACCGCCAATATCCGGACTTCTCGCCATTCACGTAATAGCCCCGGCCGGCGAGAGCGCCGTCCTTGAAGTACTCCTCCCAGACGCCGATCTTGCGGCCCTTGGCATCCGTCTGGTTGATCGGCCCGGTCATCCCTCTACTCTGACAGGTCAGACGGCCATCGGGGGCTGCGGCGGCAGAGTGAGCAACAGGTTCTCGGGCAAGCGCACGTCGGAGCCCGGGAGTGCGATCGCGGGCGTCTCGTCGGTCAGTCCCTGCACCTCTTCGTGCAGGCGCTCCATGCTGCGGTCGAGTGTGCTGGCGACATCCGCTGCGAGCTTGAGGTCCGTCAGCAGCGCCGCGGGCACGGTGCGGTTGTACTTGTAGTAGATCTTGTGCTCGAGGCTGGCCCAGAAGTCCATGGCGATGGTGCGGATCTGCACCTCGACCTTGACGTTCTCGACCCCACTCGACAAGAACACGGGGATCTCGACGATCAGGTGCAGGCTCTTGTAGCCATTCGCCTTCGGCTTGGCGATGTAGTCCTTGACCTCGAGCACGGTGACATCCGGCTGCCCCGAGAGCAGTTCGAGCACCCGGTAGGTGTCGCTGATGAAGCTGCAGGTGACCCGGACACCGGCGATGTCAGCGATCTCACGGCGGATCGCCTCGAACGAGAGCTCCACCCCTTTGCGTTGCGCCTTCTCGATGATGCTCTCCGGTGTCTTCAGCCGGGAACTCACGTGTTCGATCGGGCTGGAGGCGGCGGTTTGGGTGAACTCCTCCTTGAGAATGTTGATCTTCGTCATCAGTTCGTCGATGCCGAATTTGTAGCCGAGCATGAAGCTGGTGAACTCGGCCCGGAGGTTCTGCAACTGGAGGAGTTCTTCGGGACTGTCGATGTGCACCGGGTAAGTCTGCCAACTCCAGCTTGACGTTTACCTCGGCGAGGTCGGTGCGTGCGCCTCAAGAAAGCGGTACACCTCGGTCTCGTCCACTCCGGTGAAGGTGCCTGCCGGCAGCGCCGCGAGCAGCGAGGACTGCATCCGGGCGTTCGGGAAGGAGCGATCCGCCCAGCGGTCGGCGAGGGCCGCCGGGGCCTGCCGGCAGCATGCCGGATCCGGGCAGGAGGACACCTGACGGTTGGTCGTGTCGCGGCCGCGGAACCATTTGGCGTGCGCAAATGGGGTGCCAAGGCTCACCGAGAAGGCGCCCTGCGCCGTTGACTGGATGCTCGAGGTGCACCAGTAGGTACCAGCAGGCTTGTCGGTGTACTGGTGGTACGGACTGAACCGGTCCTCGACCGCGAACACCTGTCTGGCGCTCCACTTGCGGCAGACGATCTGCCCCTCCACCGCGCCGAGGGCATCAGTCGGAAACGCGGCATTGTCGTTCTCGTACGCCTTTGAAATGGTGCCGGACTCATGCACCTTCAAGAAGTGCACCGGGATGCCGAGGTGCGAAGTGGCCAGGTTGGTGAACCGGTGCGCGGCGGTCTCGTACGGCACCGCGAACGCGTCGCGCAGGTCCTCGACCGAGAGCTGCTTGAGCTGTTTGGCGTCGCGCAGGAAGTCGACGGCGCTCTGCTCGGGAATGAGCAGCGCAGCGGACAGGTAGTTGGTTTCCACGCGCTGTCGCAGAAACTCGGCGTAGTCCCGGGGCTCCCGCAGGCCGAGCACGTGGCTGGCGAGCGCCTGCAGCAGGGTGCTGCGCGGGTCGCCGCCGCTGGCGCGCACCGGCAGGTAGATGCGACCGTTCTCCAGGTCGGTGACCGAACGGGTGGATGCGGGCAGGTCGGCGACGTAGTGCAGCGAGAAGCCGAGGTGCGCCGCGAGTTCGGCGGCAAGCCGTTGCGACAGGGGGCCGCCGGAGTGACCGACGGCGGCCAACAGGCTGCGCGCCTGGGCCTCCAGTTCGGGGAAGTAGTTGCCCCTCTGGCGCATCTGCTGGCGCAGTTCGGTGTTCGCCCGGCGCGCCTCCTCCGGAGTCGCCGCGCGTTCGCGGTGCAGCCGGTCGAGCTCGGCGTGCAGGGCGAGGATGGTCTCGATTGCCTCGTCGGACAGGCTCTTCCGCACCGGCAGCGGCGGCAGCCCGAGCGAGTTGAACAGCGGACCGCGCTGGGCGCGCTCCAGGGCGATCTCGAGCGCGGCGCGCTTCGACGGCGCCTCGGTGGTGAGCAGCTGGTCGAGGGTCACCTCGAGTGCCCGGGCGATCGCCTGCAGATCGGTCAGGCGCGGCTCGCGCTTGCCGTTCTCGAGCACGCTCACCTGCGACGCCGCGCGGCCGATGGCCTGCCCGACATCGTCCAGGGTCAGTCCGCGCTCGGTGCGCAGTTGACGGATGCGGCGGCCGATGGTCAGCGAGTCGAGCATGGGTTCATCGTGGTTGGCGTCGACGACTGTGTCGGTCATGGCACCAAGCTGCCAGACATCCTTCTTCTATGGAATAGAAGAATGCGTGAAATTCTGCCGGTTATTTCGGGAAGGTCGGGTCAAATCTCGCGGACAGTGGGTTTACGCACCGCTTCGAAGGAGAAAACGCGATGAACAGCACACCCCGTCCCGGCGACCAGACCCAGACCGCTGCCGAGCTTGAGACCCAGTGGAAGACCGATGCCCGCTGGAACGGCATCACCCGCAACTACTCGGCGGAAGATGTCATCGCCCTCCGCGGGACGGTCCGCGAGGACCGCACGCTCGCCCGCCGCGGCGCTGAGAACCTGTGGAAGTACATCCAGGAAGAGCCGTTCGTGAACGCCCTCGGCGCGCTCACCGGCAACCAGGCGGTGCAGCAGGTGCGCGCCGGGCTCAAGGCCATCTACCTCTCCGGCTGGCAGGTCGCCGCCGACGCCAACCTCTCCGGCCAGACCTACCCCGACCAGAGCCTGTACCCGGCGAACTCGGTGCCAGCGGTCGTCCGCCGCATCAACAACGCCCTGCTGCGTGCCGACCAGATCGAGGCTGCGGAGGGCGGCGAGGTCCGTGACTGGCTGCAGCCGATCGTCGCCGATGCCGAGGCCGGCTTCGGTGGCCCGCTGAACGCCTATGAGCTGATGAGCTCGATGATCGAGGCCGGAGCCGCCGGCGTGCACTGGGAAGACCAGCTCGCCAGCGAGAAGAAGTGCGGGCACATGGGCGGCAAGGTGCTGATCCCGACCAGCCAGCACATCCGCACCCTGAACGCCGCGCGTCTGGCGGCGGATGTCGCGGGAGTGCCGAGCATCATCATCGCCCGCACCGACTCGCTCGCCGCGAACCTGATCACCTCAGACGTCGATGACCGCGACAAGCCGTTCCTCACCGGGGAGCGCACCGCCGAAGGCTTCTACGAGACCAATCCGGGCATCGACACCGTGATGAGCCGCGGACTGGCGTACGCGCCGTACGCCGACCTGATCTGGGTCGAGAGCGCCGAGCCCGACATCGAGCTCGCCCGTACCTTCGCCGAGGCCATCCACAAGGAGTTCCCCGGCAAGAAGCTCGCCTACAACTGCTCGCCGTCGTTCAATTGGAAGCGTCACCTCGACGACGACCAGATCGCCCGCTTCCAGAAGGAGCTTGCGGCGATGGGCTATGCCTTCCAGTTCATCACCCTGGCCGGCTTCCACGCCCTGAACCACTCGATGTACACGCTGGCGCGTGACTACAAGGAGCGCCAGATGAGCGCGTACGTCGAGCTGCAGGAGGCCGAGTTCGCCTCCGAGGCCGACGGCTACACCGCCACCAAGCACCAGCGGGAGGTGGGCACCGGCTACTTCGACCGGATCGCCACCGCTCTCAACCCTGAGAGCAAGACCCTCGCCCTCGTCGGCTCCACCGAGTCCGAGCAATTCCACTAAGCCACACCCGTTGGCCCGGGAGCGCGCGACGCAGTCGCCCGCCCCCGGGCCACCGAAACTTTGAAAGGCCACGATCATGACCATCCGCATCGACGGACCCCTGCGGGACCGTTACGACGAAATCCTCACTCCCGAAGCGCTCGAGTTCATCGCCGAACTGCACCACCGCTTCGCCGGCCCGCGGCACGAACGCCTCGCCGAGCGCATGCAAGTGCGGTACGACCTCGGCAACGGCCGCAACCTGCGCTTCCTGCCCGAGACCGAGCACATCCGGGCGGATGCCACGTGGCAGGTCGCCGGCGCCGGCCCCGGCCTGCACGACCGCCGGGTTGAGATCACCGGACCCACCGACCGCAAGATGGCGATCAACGCGCTGAACAGCGGCGCGAACGTGTGGCTTGCCGACCAGGAGGATGCCACCAGCCCCACCTGGCAGAACGTCATCGAGGGCCAGCTGTCCCTCTTCGATGCGATCCGCGGCCAGCTCGAGTTCACCAGCCCGGAAGGCAAGCAGTACGCGGTCACCGCCGAGCGCACGCCCACGATCGTGATGCGCCCACGGGGCTGGCACCTGGTCGAGAAGCACCTCAGCTACACCGACCGCACCGGTGCCCGGATGGCCGCAAGCGGCAGCCTGGTCGACTTCGGGCTGTACTTCTTCCACAACGCGAAGCAGCTGATCGAGACCGGCTCCGGCCCGTACTTCTACCTGCCGAAACTCGAGAACCACCTCGAGGCACGCCTGTGGAACGACGTCTTCAGCTTCGCGGAGTCCTATGTCGGCATCCGGCACGGAACCATCCGCGCCACGGTGCTGATCGAGACCATCTCTGCGGCGTTCGAGATGGACGAGATCCTCTACGAGCTGCGCGACCACTGCGCCGGACTGAACGCCGGACGCTGGGATTACGTCTTCTCGATCATCAAGAACTACCGCGGCCGCGGCCAGTGGTTCGTGCTGCCCGACCGTGACCAGATCCTGATGACGCTGCCGTTCATGCGCGCCTACACCGAGCTGCTCGTGAAGACCTGCCACCAGCGCGGCGCTCACGCGATCGGCGGCATGAGCGCGTTCATCCCGAACCGCCGTGACCCGGAAGTCACCGAGCGCGCCCTCGAGAAGGTCAGCGCCGACAAGCGTCGCGAGGCCACCGACGGCTTCGACGGCACCTGGGTGGCCCACCCGGACCTGATTGCCACCGCCCGCGCCGAGTTCGACGCGGTACTCGGCGACAAGGCGAACCAGGTCGACCGCCGCCGTGACGACGTCGAAGTCACGCCGGCTGACCTGCTGGACATCCGCTCGGCCGGCGGCCGGGTGACCGAGGCGGGCGTGCGCGGCAACATCGCGATCACCATCCGCTACGTCGACTCGTGGCTGCGCGGCATCGGTGCCGCCGCGATCGACAACCTGATGGAGGATGCCGCGACCGCCGAGATCAGCCGGTCACAGATCTGGCAGTGGATCCACCAGGACACGGTGACCACGGATGGCACGACGATCAGCCGCGAGTACGTCGAACGGCTGCTCGCTGAGGTCGTCGACGGCCTGCCGCGCTCGGCCGGTGACCGCATCGACGACGCGGTCGAGGTGTTCCGCGAGGTCGCCCTGCGCGAGGAGTTCCCGACTTTCCTCACGCTCTGCGCCTACAGCCGCTTCCTGATCGAGCAGCCGGAGGTTGCGGAGGCCGCGGCGTAACCATCGCCCCATCCCTGAGTTAGCCGAAAATGCTAGTCCTGCCACCGCGGGACTAGCATTTTCGGCTAACTCACGCGGAATAAGAGTCAGTCGTGCACGCGCTGCACCAGCCGCGACAGCACGATCGCGCTGCGGGTGTGATCAACGTTCGGAGCATTGCGCACGCGCTCCAGGGCATCTTCGAGGCTCGGGATGTCGCGGCTCCTGATGTGCACGATGGCGTCGGCCGACCCGGTGACCGTGCCCGCGTCGACGACCTCCGGCACTCCGCTCAGGATCCGCTTCAACTCCTCCGGCGCCACGGTGCCGCGGCAGAACAGTTCGACGTAAGCCTCAACCTGTAATCCCTCGACCGCCGGGTCCACCTGAATCGTGAACGCACGGATCACCCCGTCAGCCACCAAGCGGTCCACCCGGCGTTTCACTGCAGAGGCCGACAGCCCGACGGCATCCCCGATATCGCCGTAGCCGGCACGGGAGTTCTGGCGGAGCAGAGCGATGATGCCGTGATCGAGGTTGTCCATCCGCACAGCATATGGAGATTTATTGCACTGAGGGAAGTGAATGCAGCGATTTCGTGCGCAAACTCGGCGAAAACTTGCGAGATCTGCGTGTGAGGATGTACGCATGACCATCACTCGCCCGGCTGCGTCTGTGCCCGAACGCGCCGCCACGAAGCGCACTGTGCTGATGTGCCGACCAACCTACTTCACGGTCGTCTACAGCATCAACCCGTGGATGTTCCCGCAGAACCCGACCAATACCGAGCGGGCCGTCGAGCAGTGGCAGTCGCTCTATGACACCTACATCGGCCTCGGCTACGACGTGCACCTGATCGACCCGATCAAGGGGCTGCCCGACATGGTCTACGCCGCCAACGGTGGCTTCGTGATCGACAACATCGCCTACGGCGCGAGCTTCACCTACCCGGAGCGCCAGCCCGAGGGTCCCGCCTACATGGACTGGTTCCGCGCCAACGACTTCGATGTGCGCGAGCCCGAGAACGTCAACGAGGGCGAGGGCGACTTCCTGCTGGTCGGTGACACGATCCTCGCCGGCACCGGCTTCCGCAGCGCCTCGAACAGCCACGAGGAGATCGCCGAGATCTTCGGCCGCGAGGTCCTCACCCTGAAGCTGATCAACCCGAGCTTCTACCACCTGGACACCGCCATCGCCGTGCTGGATGACACCAACATCGCCTACCTGGAGAGCGCGTTCGACGAGGCATCCCTCGCCATCCTGCGCGAGCGCTACCCGGAGGCCGTCCTCGTCAGCGAGGAAGACGCCACCGTGCTCGGCCTGAACAGCTTCAGCGACGGCTACAACGTCGTGATCGCCTCACGGGCCACCGGCTTTGAACGACAGCTGCGGGAGCGCGGCTACAACCCCATCGGCGTCGACCTGTCCGAGCTGCTGCTCGGCGGCGGCGGCGTCAAGTGCTGCACCCTGGAGCTGAGACGATGACGAACGCCAACTCCCCGTTGATCGACCAAGTGGCTGCGCACACCCCGCAGGTCGAGCCTGTCGAGACCATCACCACCGACGCGATCGCCCGCGAAGAGGCGCACACCGCGCACAACTACCACCCGCTGCCGGTGGTGGTTGCCAGCGGTGAGGGCGCCTGGGTGACGGATGTCGAGGGCAAGCGTTACCTCGACTGCCTCGCCGCGTACTCGGCGGTCAACTTCGGTCACGGGCATCCGGTGCTGGTGGATGCCGCCAAACGGCAGCTCGAGCGGATCACGCTGACCAGCCGGGCCTTCCACAACGACCAGCTCGGCCCGTTCGTGACCGCGCTTGCCGCGCTCGCCGGCAAGGACATGGTGCTGCCGATGAACACCGGCGCAGAGGCGGTCGAATCGGCCATCAAGGTGGCGCGCGCCTGGGGCTACCGGGTCAAGAGCGTCGAGCACGACAAGGCCTCGATCATCGTCGCCAACGGCAACTTCCACGGCCGCACCACGACGATCATCAGCTTCTCCGACGACGCCGACGCGCGGGGTGACTTCGGTCCGTACACGCCGGGCTTCATCAACGTCCCGTATGGGGATCTCGCCGCCATCGAGGCCGCGATCGACGAGAACACCGTCGCGGTGCTGCTCGAACCGATCCAGGGTGAGGCGGGCGTCCTGATTCCGCCGGCCGACTACCTGCCTGCGGTGCGTGAGCTGACCACCCGCAACAATGTGCTGTTCATCGCCGATGAGATCCAGTCCGGACTCGGTCGCACCGGCGCCACCTTCCAGTGCGACAACGTCGGTGTCGTGCCAGATCTGTACCTGCTCGGCAAGGCGCTGGGCGGCGGCATCGTCCCGGTCTCCGCGGTTGTCGGCAACAAGGACGTGCTCGGCGTGCTCCGCCCTGGCGAGCATGGCTCCACCTTCGGCGGCAACCCGCTGGCGGCCGCGGTCGGCCTCGCGGTCGTGAAGCTGCTGGAAACCGGCGAGTACCAGACGCGGGCCAAGACGCTCGAACGGCAGCTCGCCGAAGGGCTGCAGCGACTCGTCGGCCGCGGCGTGCTCGACGTGCGGGTGATCGGACTGTGGGCCGGAATCGACATCGACCCGAAGCTTGCCACCGGCCGGAAGGTCGCCGAATTGCTCATGCAGCGCGGGGTGCTCGCCAAGGACACGCACGGCTCCACCGTGCGGCTGGCGCCGCCGCTCGTAGTGACCGCGGACGACCTCGAGTTCGCGCTCGAGCAGCTGGAGGCGGTGCTCACGGAGCTGGGCGTCTGACTCCAGTTCAGAGAAAGTGTTGGTGCGGCGGGGAAAGTTAGCCTAACCTAACTTCGGTCCTGTTAGTCGAACCCCCCCCGGAGTCCCATGCGCACCATCGCTCGCCTTGCCGTCGTCGTCGCCGGCACCCTCGTCCTCGCCGGCTGCGCAAGCGGCCAGGCATCCGGGACCTCCGACGACACCGAGACGGCCACCAGCGACGGAGCGTTCACTCTGTACTCGGGTCGGGATGAGGCCCTGATCCAGCCGTTGATCGACAAGTTCGAGCAGCAGAGCGGGATCGAGGTCGAGGTCCGCTACGGCAACACCGCCGAGCTCGGTGCACTGCTGCTGGAAGAGGGCGACCGCACGCCTGCCCACGTCTTCCTTTCGCAGGATGCCGGCGCACTCGGTGCGCTCAGCGAGGCGGGCCTGTTCACCACCCTGCCGGCCGAGATCGCCGACGCGGTACCCGCCGGGTTCACGTCGACTGACGACAGCTGGGTCGGAGTCACCGGCCGTGCCCGAGTGATCGTCTACGACGGTCAGAAGCTCACGGCCGACGATGTTCCCTCGAGCGTGGACGCCTTCACCGACCCGGAATGGTCGGGCCGGTTCGGCATTGCCCCGAGCAACGCCAGCTTCCAGGCCTTCGTCACCGCCTATCGTGTGCTCAATGGCGAGGAGGCAGCCGACGCCTGGGTTGAGGGCGTCGCCGCGAACAACCCACAGATCTTCGACAACAACCGCGCCGTGCTCGCCGCCGTCGATGAGGGCGTCGTCGAAGCCGGCTTGCTCAACCACTACTACTGGTTCGCCCAGGCCGCCGAGACCGGCGCCGACAACATGCGCGCCCAGCTGTCCTACCCTGAGGCCGGAGACCCGGGCTCGATCGTGAATGTCACCGGTGCGGGGATCCTCAGCACTGGGGCTGTGGATGCTGACGCGCTGGAGTTCGTGCAGTACCTGGTGTCCGAGGAAGCCCAGCAGTACTTCGTGGACGAGACTTTCGAGTACCCGCTGGTCGAGGGCGTTGACGCACCCGATGGGCTGCCCGCCCTCGACTCCCTCGTGAACCCCGAGCTCGACCTGTCTGACCTCGAGTCGCTGTCAGTGACCCAGGAGCTGCTGGCCAAGCACGGCCTCATCTGAGGCCGGCCGTGACGGTCGCCCGAACCGGACACGCCCGCCCAAGGCGGGCGCGTCCGTTCGGCGCGCCCGGCTGGCTGCTCGCGCTCGCCGCGGTCAGTGCCGCCGCCGCCGCGATTCCGCTGGTCTACCTGGTGGTCCGAACCACGGATGCTGGAATCCCCGAGCTGCTCGCCACGCTGCTGCGCGGCCGCGTTCTGCAGCTGACCATCAACTCGGTGCTGCTCGCCCTCGCGGTGACTGCTGCCTGCCTGGTGCTCGGCACCATCGTGGCCTGGGTGCTCACCCGGGTGCGGATGCCGTCGCCGAAGTTCTGGCTGCTGGTCGCGGCGCTGCCGCTTGCGGTGCCCTCCTACCTGGCCGCGTACGGTTGGCTGGTTGCCATCCCGTCGATGAACGGATTCTTCGCCAGTTGGCTGGTGATGACCGCGGTGTGCACGCCGTACGTGATCCTTCCGGTCGCCGCAGCGCTCCGCGGGGCATCCGGCGATCTGGAGGCCGTCGCCCGAACCCTGGGTCGCTCACCACTGTCGGCGTTCTGGGCGGCAACCTGGCCGCAGGTGCGTCCCGCTGCGATCGCCGGCGCACTGCTGGTGTGCCTGTACACGCTGTCCGACTTCGGGGCGGTGTCCATGCTGCGCTTCCAGACGCTGACCTGGGGCATC
This sequence comes from Diaminobutyricimonas sp. LJ205, assembly GCF_009755725.1. Classification (NCBI taxonomy): domain Bacteria; kingdom Bacillati; phylum Actinomycetota; class Actinomycetes; order Micrococcales; family Microbacteriaceae; genus Ruicaihuangia; species Ruicaihuangia ninglii. The sequence continues at coordinate 123,903 of NZ_CP046619.1, forward strand.
AACGCCGCCTACAACGCGAGTTTCGACCGCAACCAGGCGGCGCAGCTGGCACTCGTGCTGGTGGTGCTTGCGCTCGTCGTGGTGACCGGCGAACGACGGGCACGCGGCCACGTTCCGCGCCCGGCGGCACACACCGTGCCTCCGCGCCGAGCCGCCCGGCGCTGGTTTGCGCCGCTTGCCGCCCTCGTGCTCGCGTCGCCCGTTGCCGGTGTGCTGGTGCCGGTCGCCGGGCTGCTCAGCAGGCTCGTCGAGGCGGAAACCATTCGCGACATCGATGTACCCCGGCTTCTCGCCGCCATCGGGGCGACCCTCGGGCTCGCGCTCGCCGGGGCGCTCGCCGCGGTCGTACTGGCCCTGCCGATCGCCGCTCTCGCCGCCCGCTACCGCGGCCGACTGGTGAACCTGATCGAGTCGGTCGGCTTCCTCGGCAACGCATTGCCCGGGATCGTCGTCGGGCTTTCACTGGTCTTCTTCGCACTCGCGGCGGTGCCCGTGCTCTACCAAACCGTGGTGGTGCTGGTGTTCGCCTACGCAGTGCTGTTCATGCCGAAGGCGATCGGATCGGCCAGGAGCGGCATTGCCTCGGTACCGGCCGGCCTGATCGATGTCTCGCGGTCGCTCGGGCTGTCCCCGTTGGCTACCTGGTGGAAGGTGACCGCGCGGCTGGCGTTGCCGAGCATCGGGGTCGGCGCCCTGCTGGTGGCCATCTCGGTCATGAAAGAATTGCCCGCGACGCTGCTGCTGCGGCCGACCGGGATTTCGACGCTCGCCACCGAACTCTGGAACCGCACCGCGGTCTTCGAGTACGGCGCTGCAGCACCCTATGCCGCCGCACTCGTGCTGCTGGCTGCGGTTCCCGCGGTGGTGCTGTCGGGCATCCGCGGTGTCGCGAAGGAGGAGCTGTGAGCTGGGTCACGATCGACGGCCTGCGCGTCGGCTACGGCAGCGCCCCGGTGCTCGTCGATGTCGGTCTGCAGATTCCGCGCGGCTCCCTCGTCGCGGTGCTCGGCCCGAGCGGCTGCGGCAAGACCACCATGCTGCGCGCGATCGCGGGCCTGCTGCCGACCACCGGCGGAAGCATCCGCGTCGGTGACAAACTGCTCTCCGGCCCCGGCAAGCAACTCGCCCCGGAGAAGCGCGGCATCGGCTGGGTGCCACAGGATGCCTCATTGTTCCCGCACCTGACCGTCGGCGAGAACATCGGCTTCGGGCTTGCCCGCGGGGGCGGACGCTCCGCCCGCATCACGGAACTCGCCGCGCTCGTCGGCCTCGGCGACTACCTCGACCGGGCTCCATCGCAGCTCTCCGGCGGACAGGCGCAGCGCGTCTCGCTCGCCCGGGCGCTCGCTCCGCGCCCGGATCTGGTGCTGCTCGACGAACCGTTCGCCGCGCTCGACCCGCTGTTGCGCACCTCGCTGCGCGCCGAGGTCGCCGAACTGTTGCGCCTTCAACAGTCGACCAGCCTGCTGGTGACCCATGACCAGGAAGAGGCGCTCTCCCTCGCCGACCATGTCGCCGTGATGATGGCCGGTCGGATCGTCCAGTGGGGGACACCGGTCGAGGTGTACGAGCGGCCGGCGACCACCTGGGTGGCGCGCTTCGTCGGCGACACCGTCGAACTGGACGGACGCTGGTCGGCCGGGTCCGTTGACACGGCACTCGGACTTCTCGAGGCCGACCCTGTTGGGGGCGTGGTGCCCGGCGAGGGAGACTCGGTGCGCGTGGTGCTCCGTCCGGAGTGGCTCGAGCTGGCGGCATCCGGAACCGATGCGGTCGTCTCGGCGATCGCCTATGCGGGCCATGACGCGCTCGTCAGCCTTGTCCTCGACTCCGGGGTGATGGTTCGGGCGCGGATCGCGGCGCCGAAGCTGCCCGAGCGCAGCGACCGGGTACGGGTCGCGGTTTCGCATCGGGCGCTGGTATACCCGCACGCGTCCGCCGTGGTGCCGACGGCCGTCTGATCGACCCGCGGATCGACGCCGCGATACGCTGAATCCGTGCCCCAGCTCCCAGATGACCTGCTCAATCGCCTGCGCGAGCGGGCCCCCGGCTACGACCGCGACAACCGATTCTTCGACGAGGACCTCGCCGAGCTGAAGGACGCCGGATACCTCGAGCCGCAGAGCCTGCTCGAGGGGGTTCGCAACCAGCGGCTGCTGGCCAGGTACGCCCCGGCAACCGCGCTGGCGATCAATATGCACCACGTCGTCGTCGGCGTCGCCCGGGTGCTGCACGACCGCGGCGACACGAGCCTGGACTGGGTGCTCGAGGATGCCAGGAACGGGGAACTGTTCGCTTTCGGCAACAGCGAGGCGGGCAACGACCAGGTCATGTTCGACTCGCGCACCGCGGCGGTTCCGCAGGCGGACGGCTCGTATGCGTTCACCGGCACCAAGATCTTCACGTCGCTCGCTCCCGCCTGGACCCGGCTGGGCATCTTCGGCCGGGACGACAGCGATCCCGAGAACCCGAAGCTCGTGCACGGCTATCTCACCCGCGAGACACCCGGGCACGGCACCCTCGGCGACTGGGACACCCTCGGCATGCGTGCCACGCAGAGCTTCACCACGAAGCTTGAGAACGCCGTGGTGCCCGCCGAGCGAATCTCGCGCACCCTGCCGGTCGGGCCGAGCGCCGACCCGTACATCTTCGGCATCTTCACGAACTTCCTGCTGCTGATCAGCGCGGTCTACGCCGGCATCGCCGACCGCGCACTCGAACTCGGCGTCGAGGCGGCCCAGCAGCGCACCTCACTGAAGAACGACGGCCGGGCGTACGCGCAGGATCCCGACATCCGCTGGCAGCTGGCGGATGCCGCCATCGCGCTGGATTCCCTGGCGCCACAGATCGAGTCCTTCGCCCGCGATGTCGACGAGCTCGTCGACCATGGCAGCGCGTGGTTCCGGCTGCTCGTCGGCTCGAAGACCCGCGCGGTGGATGTCGCCCGCGACGTCGTCGACAAGGCGATCCGGGTATCCGGCGGCGGCTCGTACGGCAACTCGGCCGAACTGTCCCGGCTGTACCGCGATGTGCTCGCGGGGCTGTTCCACCCGAGCGACCCGGAGTCGGCGCACTCGACGGTCGCGCAGCACCTGCTCGGCCCCCTCGAGTAACCCCCTTCGTGAGTTAGCCGAAAATGCTAGTGTTTCGCGGTCGCGACTAGCATTTTCGGCTAACACAGGACGTCGCAGGGATACTGAGGGCATGGACGACTGCTGCGGGCCTGAGGGCTCCGCCGAGTACGCCGAGGTGTTCGACGAGCGGTTCGCGCGCGGCGTCGCCCGCCGCTACCGCCGCCGCGGTCTCACCCGCACCGCACGCCTCATCGTCGACTATGCGGAGTCGGCGGACCCAGCCGGAGTCAGCGGCGCGTCCGTGCTCGAGGTCGGCGGGGGAGTCGGCGAGATCCAGCTGGAGTTGCTGTCTCGTGGCGCCGGCCACGCGGTGAACCTGGAGCTTTCGCCCGGCTACGAATCCGAGGCCGCCCGGCTCATTGCTGAAGCGGATGTCGCCGACCAAGTCACTCGCCGCATAGGGGTTGACATCGCCCGCGAGCCCGCGCGAGTCGAGCCCGCCGACATCGTCGTGCTGCACCGTGTCGTCTGCTGCTACCCGAATGTCGATCAGCTGCTGGCGGCGGCCGCGAACCACGCCAAGCGGCTGGTGGTGTTCAGTTATCCGGCGGCGACCTGGTTCGCGCGCATGTCGGTTGGGATGAGCAACTTCTTCATCCGGCGCTCGGGGCGGACTTATCAGGGCTACGTGCACTCGCCCGAGCACATGCTGCGCATCCTTCGCAGGCAGGGGTTCGAGCTGCGCAAGCGCCAGCGAGGGCTGGTCTGGTCCGTGGTCGCCGCCGCCCGCACGGCGACCAGCTGACCAGCGGCGCGCGGCTGACCAGCGGCGCGCGGCTCAGGCCTTGCGCGCGACCGACTCGTCCAGGGCGAGATCCTCTTCCGCCTGCTTGCGGCCGTCGCCGTGGTAACTGAGGTACAACCGCTGCCGCAGCGACGAGTCGTAACGGATGCGCAGATTCTTCGACACCACCATCCACACGATGCCCACGCCCATCGCGATGAACCCGGACGCCGAGCCGACGCCGAGCGCCCAGCGTGGGCCGAATTCGTCAGCCACCCATCCCACGATCGGCGCGCCAAGCGGTGTGCCGCCGACGAAGATCGCCAGGTAGAGCGCCATCACGCGGCCGCGCATGCTCGGCGCGGTCGTGGTCTGGATGGTTCCGTTCGCCGTGGTCATCAGGGTGATCGAGGTGAATCCGACGAGCACCAGGGATGCCGCGTACGTCCAGTAAGTCGGCATCAGTGCGGCCAGCAGCAGGCTCGCACCGAACGCCCCAGCCGCGGCAAAGACGATTCGCAGTCGCGGTCGCTCCCGACGGGCGGCGAGCAGGGCACCTGCGACTGAGCCGATGGCGAGGATCGACGAGAGGATGCCGTACTCGCCAGCCCCGAGGCCGAACTCAATGCTCGCCATGGTCGATGAGTAGATCGGGAAGTTCAGGCCGAATGTTCCCAGCAGGAACACGATGACCATGATCACCATGATGTCTGGGCGCCGTCGCACGTATCGGAAGCCTTGCAGCAGCTGGCCGGGCGAGCGGGGGGCGCGTTTCTGAGGCCGAAGCGCTTCGCGGTTGAGCAGCAGCAAGGCGGCGATGGTCGCCGCGTAGGTGCCGCCGTTGATCATCATCACCCAGCCTGCGCCGATCAGTACCGTCAGGCCGCCGGCGACGGCGGGACCGATCAGCCGAGCGGTGTTGAACGATGCCGAGTTCAGCGAGACCGCGTTCGGCAAGTCCTTTTCGCTGACCAGGTCGGAGACGAATGCCTGGCGGGCGGGAGCATCGATCGCGGCGACGATTCCGAGCAGGAACGAGAACCCGTAAACATGCCACAATTCCGCGACGCCGGTGACTACGACCAGGCCGAGCGCGAAGCCCAGCACGGCCATGGTGATCTGGGTGATCATGAGCAGCTTGCGGCGGTCGAACCGGTCGGCGAACAGGCCTGCCCAGGGCACGAGCAGCAGTTGCGGCGCGAACTGCAGACCCATGTTGATGCCGAGCGCGGTGGCGTCGTTATCGGTCAGTTCGGTGAGAACAATCCAGTCCTGGGCGGTGCGCTGCATCCACATGCCGATGTTCGAGATCAGCGCACCGGCGAACCACAGGCGGAAGTTCGCAATGCTCAAGGATCGGAACATGGCGCTCAACTTTCGGCAAGCTCCTTAATGACTGGTGCGGCAGCCTCTAGGGCAGCGCGCTGGGCGGGATCGAGGGCACGAAGTCGTTCGACGAACCAGGCGTCCCGCTGCAGCGCGGTCTGCTGGACCAGATCGCGACCGGCCGCGGTCAACGAGACGACGACTTTACGGCCGTCGTCGGGGGCGGAGGCGCGCGCGACGTAGCCGGCCGCTTCCAGCGCGTTGACGGTGCGATTCATCGACGGCGGCGTCACCTTCTCGCTCTCGCTGAGGCTGCCGATCGTGCAGTCGCCGTGCCACTGCAAGCTGGCCAGCACCGAGAACTGGCTGTCAGAGATCGAGTCATCGGCCTTCTGTGCACGCAGACGGCGTGCCAGGCGACCGATGGAGAGGCGCAGGTCGTGGGGCAGGGTGTCGTCAGTCATGGATTATTTAGTTTAGCAAATTAGCGGCGCTAAATAAACCGCAGAGGCCTACCATGTGGACGTGCCCACCTTCACGGCGATCCGCGATGATCGAAGCTTCGACGACGCGCACGGCGTCACGGTGCATTACTACGTCTGGGCGCCCAAGGTGCCGAAGGCGGTGCTGCACCTGGTTCACGGGCTCGGCGAGTATGCGACCCGGTACGAAACCCTCGCCCAGGAGCTGGTGAACGCCGGCTTCGCGGTGTACGCCTCCGACCTGCGTGGGCACGGTCGCACCGGCCTCGGCCAGTGGGACCGCGACACCAGCAAGCTCGGCCGACTCGGCCCGGGCGGGCTCCGCGCCACCATCGAGGACGTGCGCCAACTGACCGGCATCATCCGCGCCGAGCACGCCGACCTGCCGATCGTGCTGCTCGGGCACAGCCTCGGCTCGCTGATCGCCCAGAAGATCCTGAACACCGATGCCCGTCTGTACGCGGCGGCCGTGCTCACCGGCACGGCATACCGGATGCCGGGATCGATGAACGGCGGCGACCTGAACGCCAAGCACAAATCCCTCGGCGATACCGGCCGGATATGAGTGGCTAAGCCGCGACGCGGCGATCTCCAAGGCCTTCCTCGATGACGAGCTGACCTTCACCGCCAACGTGCTGAGGCTGTTCGGCCTGCGCGACGGGCTGCGCCTCTACGGCCGTCCCGCGAAACGCTTGCAGGACATCCCGGTGCTCATCATGATCGGCGGCGACGACACCCTCGGCGGCGAGAAGAGCGTGCACCGGCTGGCGGATGCCTACACCCGCCGGTCGGGAATCAGCGACATCGAGGTGGTGGTCTACACCGACGCGCGGCACGAGGTGTTCAACGAGCTGAATCAGGACGATGTCCGTGCCGACCTGCTCACCTGGCTGCGCGCACGAATCCCCGAGCTGACCGCCCGCGCGCGCGCCACCAAAAACAAGGACGACGTTCCCTCGGATTAGGCTGGATGCATGCACGGTGAGTACAAGGTTCCGGGCGGAAAACTCGTCGTGGTCGACCTCGATGTGGTTGATGGCCGGTTCGCGAACTTCCGCCTCGCGGGTGACTTCTTCCTCGAGCCCGATGACGCCCTGGAGGCGATCAACGCGGCGGTGAACGGCCTGCCGGCCGAGACCGAGTCGAAGTCGATCGCCGATGCCATCCAGCACGCGCTGCCCGACGGCGCCCAGCTGCTCGGCTTCTCGCCGGATGCCGTGGCCACCACCATCCGCCGGGCGCTGAAGCGCGCGACGACGTGGAAGGACTACGACTGGCAGCTGCTGCACCCCGGCCCGCTCGCGCCGCGCACCCACCTCGCGCTTGACCAGGTGCTCACCGAGGAAGTCGGCGAGGGCCGCCGCAAGCCCACCCTGCGCATCTGGGAGTGGGAGCAGCCGGCCGTCGTGATCGGAAGCTTCCAGTCGGTGAAGAACGAGGTCGACCTCGAGAACGCCGCCAAGCACGGCTTCGAGGTGGTGCGCCGCATCTCCGGCGGCGGAGCGATGTTCATGGATGCCGGATCGATCATCACCTACTCGCTGTACGTGCCGAGCGACCTGGTGCAGGGCATGACCTTCGCCGACTCCTACGCGTTCCTCGACGAGTGGGTGATCGTCGCGCTCAAGTCGCTCGGCATCGACGCGACCTACCAGCCGCTCAATGACATCGCCAGCCCGACCGGCAAGATCGGCGGGGCCGCCCAGAAGCGCCTGGGCAGTGGTGCTGTGCTGCACCACGCCACCCTCAGTTACGACATGGACGGCGACAAGATGGTGCAGGTCCTGCGCATCGGCCGCGAGAAGATGAGCGACAAGGGCACCAAGAGCGCCGCGAAACGCGTCGACCCGCTGCGCAGCCAGACCGGGCTCAGCCGCACCGAGATCATCGAGCGGATGCTGCAGACCTTCCGCGACCTGCACGGGCTCAGCCTGAGCACCCTGGAACCGGCCGAACTCGCCCGGGCCGAGCAGCTCGTGACCGAAAAGTTCGCGACGGACGAGTGGCTGCACCGCGTTCCGTGAGGCACCGCGGCCGCAGCCTCACCCTCGTCGCGATACTCGCGCTGGCCCTTCTCGTCGGCGTCGTGGCGTCGGCGATGGTCGGCCAGCTGCCGATCAGCCCGAGTGAGGTGCTCGGTTCGGTGCTCCGCGCGCTGGGAATCGACACCGCCCTCGCGCCGGGTGACCCGATCGTCGAGTCCACGCTCTGGGTGGTGCGCTTCCCGCGGATCGCGCTCGGGCTCGGCGTAGGCGCCGCGCTCGCCGTGGCCGGTGCCGTGATGCAGGCGATCTTCGGCAACCCTCTCGCGGAGCCGGGCGTGGTCGGGGTGTCCTCGGGCGCCGCGCTCGGGGCCGCGATCGCCATCGCCGCCGGAGTCACCGTGCTCGGCAACTGGAGCATCGCGGTGTTCGCCTTCGCCGGAAGCCTCCTGGCCACCCTGCTGGTCTACTTCGTGTCCCGCTCCAACGGCCGGACCGAGGTGGTCACGCTGCTGCTCACCGGCATTGCGGTGAATGCCTTCGCCGGTGCCGGGCTCGCCCTCGTGCAGTTCCTCGCCGACACCTCCAGCCGTGAGCAGATCGTGTTCTGGCAGCTCGGCTCGCTCGCCGGGGCGCGGTGGCCGGAGGTAGCGATCGTCGCGGTGGTCTGCGTCGCCGGACTGGTCGCCGCGGCATCCCTCGGCCACCGCTACGACCTGCTCTCGCTCGGTGAGCGCAACGCCCGGCACCTCGGGGTCAACGTCGAGGCGCTGCGGATGGGCTCAATCGTGCTGGTCGCGCTGCTCACCGGGGTCGCGGTGGCCTTCTGCGGGATCATCGCCTTCGTCGGGCTCGTCGTGCCCCACATCATCCGCATGGCGATCGGCCCCCGGCACCGCGGCCTGATCATCGCCAGCGCGTTCGGCGGCGGCACCCTGCTGATCTACGCCGACCTGCTCGCCCGCACCATCATCCCCGGCGCCGACCTGCCGATCGGCATCCTCACCTCGCTCGTCGGCGGACCGTTCTTCTTCTTCCTGCTCGCTCGCCAGCGCCGCCGGAGCGGAGGCTGGGCATGACCGCGATCACGGCAACGGATGTCTCGGTGCTCATCGACGAGAAGGCGATCCTCGATCAGGTGAGCCTCGACATCCGACCCGGAGAGCTGCTCGCCCTGGTCGGTCCGAACGGTGCCGGCAAGTCGACCACGCTGGCCGTGCTGAGCGGCGACCGGGTGCCGACGAGCGGCAGTGTCACGCTGGATGGCCGCCCGGTGTCGACCTACCGGCCGCTCGAACTCGCCCGGCGCCGGGCGGTGCTCACGCAAGAGAACCAGGTCAGCTTTCCGTTCCGGGTGCTCGAAGTGATCCAGATGGGCCGGGCGCCGTGGGCGAAGGCACGCGAGTACGACCAGGACACTGCCGCGGTGTCCGAGGCGATCGCCGCGACCGATGTCGGGCACCTGCTCGGCCGCCGGTACACGTCGCTGTCCGGCGGCGAGAAGGCCCGCGTCTCGCTGGCCCGGGTGCTCGCGCAGCGCACCCCGGTGGTGTTCCTCGACGAGCCGACCGCGGCGCTCGACCTGCGCCACCAGGAAGACACCATGCGTACCGCCAGGGCGCTCACCGAACGCGGCTGCGCGGTCGTCGTCGTGCTGCACGACCTGTCGCTCGCCGGGGCGTACGCCGACCGGGTCGCCCTCATCGCCGGGGGCAGGCTCGAGGCATCCGGGACCCCGCTCGAGGTGCTGACCGCTGAACGGGTGAGCGCCATCTACGGTCTGAAGGTGCAGGTGCTGGAGCAGGACGGGCGACCGGTCGTGCTGCCGATTCGCCACTGATCCATCACCGGCGCTCCCGTACACTGGCACCCGTGGATTGGTGGGTAGTTCCGAGCATCGTCGTCGCGATCACCGCGATCGGCATCATTGCGCACCACTTCGGCTGGATCGATCTGACCGGTAAGCACCGCACCGGAGGCGTGGGATCCGCCGCGTTCGGCGGCGTGGACGAGGTGTTCTTCCCCACCCGGCACGAGGCCCAGGTCGAGAAAGACCGGCAGAGCTCGCTGCCCGCGCCCGCTCCGGTGGCCGGCGATGGCGACAAGGGAATCTACGACGGCCGGGTGAAGATCGACCTCCCGGCCGACGACCCGACCCCCGAGCGCTGAGCGGCGAGGTCGATGCTGACGCTGGCATAGCACCCGCCCCCGCCGCACCTCATCCGCTCGCGAGACCGCACGACCGCGCTCCACCCGCCTCTGCACAAATGCTCGCGAGCCTGCACAATTGGGGGTTATCCGGGGTGATAAGCCCCATTTGCGTAGGCTCGGCGAGCCGCCGAGTCGATGCTCCACCGCTGTCGGCATCGACTCGCCAATAGATGCCCATGTTCTTACTCCGGATGGGCCATATTTGGCGAGTCGATCGAGGCAGCGGCGCAATGAGAATCTGAGCATCACGCGACTCGCCAAAAAGTGCCCATGTCGCCGCTGAGCATGGGCATCTTTTGGCGAGTCAATGTGTAACTGCGCTGCGCTGCGCTGGAGAGCCGGCTCAGGATGCCGCGGCGTGCGCCTCCTGGATGCCCGACTTCTCGCGCAGCGGCGTCGCCTTGAGGAAGAAGCTCAGCACGAACGCGGCCAGCACGACCGCGAAGCTGACCAGGAACACCGTTGTAGAGGCGTTCGCGAAACCCTCGAGGAACGGCGCAGCGAGCCGCGGGTCGGCGCCGATCAGGAACGAGGAGTCGCCGTTCAGCGAGTCGCCGACAGCGGCCGGGTTCTGCAGCAGCTGAAGAATCGCCTGGTTCGCCGGGTCGGCGAGCACCCTCGGGTCGGCCGCCGCCGCGGCGATACCGGCCTGGGTGGCCGGGTCGCCGAACGCGCTCCGCAGCGCGCTCGGCAGCACCCCGAACAGCACCGAGAACACCACAGCGGTGCCGAGCGTGCCACCCATCTGCCGGAAGAACGTCGCAGAACTGGTGGCAACGCCCATGTCGGCGTGGCCGACCGAGTTCTGGCTGGCGATGGTGAGGGTCTGCATGAGCTGGCCGAGGCCGAGGCCGGCGAAGGCCATGCCGACGAGGATGTACCAGAGCGGCTTGTCGGCGCTCGCGAACGCCAGCCAGAGGAAGGATGCCGCGAGCATCCCCGAGCCGATGACCGGGAAGATCTTGTACCGGCCGTTCTTGGCGATCAGGTTGCCGCTGACGATCGACGACACCATCAGTCCACCGATCATCGGCAGCATCAGGAAGCCGCTCTCGGTCGGCGTCGCCCCCGACACCATCTGCAGGTAGAGCGGAATGGTCATCATCGCGCCGAACATGCCGAAACCGATCAGCACACCGAGCACCGTGGCGACCGAGAAGGTGCTCGACGAGAACAGCTTCAGTGGGATCAGTGCGTCATCACCCATCCGCCGCTCAACCAGGATGAACGCCACCGTCGCCAGCACGGTGGTCGCATACATCGCGATCGCGATCGGTGATCCCCAGCCCCAGTGCCTTCCTTGCTCGGCGACCAGGATGGCCGGCACCACGGAAGCGACGACCAGCACCGCGCCCCACCAGTCAATGCGAGCGCCGCGGGCGGTGTGGGGTACGTGCAGGAACGCCATCACCATCACCAGGGCGACAATGCCGATCGGGATGTTGAGCAGGAACACCCACCGCCAGCCCGCGATCCCCATGATCTGCTCGGCACCGGCGAACAGTCCACCGATCAGCACACCGAGCACCGTGGCGACCGAGAAGGTGCTCGACGAGAACAGCTTCAGTGGGATCAGTGCGTCATCACCCATCCGCCGCTCAACCAGGATGAACGCCACCGTCGCCAGCACGGTGGTCGCATACATCGCGATCGCGATCGGTGATCCCCAGCCCCAGTGCCTTCCTTGCTCGGCGACCAGGATGGCCGGCACCACGGAAGCGACGACCAGCACCGCGCCCCACCAGTCAATGCGAGCGCCGCGGGCGGTGTGGGGTACGTGCAGGAACGCCATCACCATCACCAGGGCGACAATGCCGATCGGGATGTTGAGCAGGAACACCCACCGCCAGCCCGCGATCCCCATGATCTGCTCGGCACCGGCGAACAGTCCACCGATCAGCGGGCCGATCACGCTGGAGACACCGAACACGGCCAGGAAGTAGCCCTGGTACTTGGCGCGCTCGCGCGGAGCGAGGATGTCGCCCATCACTGTCAGTGGCAACGCCATCAGCCCGCCCGCGCCGAGGCCCTGCACCGCGCGGTAGATCGACAGCTCGTACATGTTGTTCGCCAGAGCGGACAGCAGCGAGCCGATCAGGAAGATGACGATCGCGGCAAGGAACAGCGGCCGGCGTCCGAAGATGTCGCTGAGCTTGCCGTAGATCGGCGTCGACACCGTGGAGACGATCAGGAACGCGGTCGTCACCCAGGCCTGCAGGCTCAGGCCGTCCAGGTCGTCGGCGATGGTTTTCATCGCGGTTCCGACGACGGTCTGGTTCAGCGACGACAGGAACATCGCGGCCATCAGGCCGACGATCACCAGCAGGATCTGCTTATGGGTCATCACCCCGCCGGCATCGGCAATGGCCTGCGCGCGCGCCTGGCCGCGTGAGAGCGGACGACTGGGCGAAGAAGTACGTGACATTGGTGCCTTCTGGAGTGGACAGTGTCACCACCGCATCAGCGTTGGTGACGGCGGTGGCGGAGGTGCACTGGCGGCGTGGTCGCCGAGACGACAAACTTGCGCAGACTGCAAATTTACACGCGGGGCAGTGTTTTCGCCAACTCTTTCCGCAACCGCGCCGTTAGCCTTGATTCGTGCCCGCTTCCCTGACCCGCCGTCTCGTGCCCGCTGCCGCCGCCGTCTCGGCGGTGCTGATGCTGGTGACCGGATGCACCGGGTCAACGACGCCGGAGAAGGATGCTCCGACTCCCGCCGCGGCGACCGGTGAAGTGGCGCCGGCCGTCGCCGCCATCGCGCCGGCCTCCGGGTCCTTGCAGGGCGGGGACACCATCACGATCACCGGCGAGGGTCTCGACTCGGTCAGCCGGATCACCGTCGCCGGCGCGGACGCCACCGCCGTCACGGTCGTCAGCGACAGTGAAGTGACCGCCACGGTGCCGCGGGCCGCTAACTTCCAGCCGGCCGCGGCATCCGTTGAAATTTTCGCCGGCAAGACGCCGGTGCCGGCCGCTGCGCCGCTGAGCTTCGAGTACGCGGTGACCACCCCGGTCGATGCGCAGCTGCAGTACGCCTACACGCACTGGCAGGACTACAACCTCGCCGAGTACGGCAACTTCAACCCGTCCGGCGGGGACTGCGTGAACTTCGTCAGCCAGACCCTGATGGCGCGCGGCTGGGAGATGACCGGCGACTGGTACAACAAGGACGCCGGAGCGGACTGGACCTACAGCTGGATCCACGTGCCGACCTTCGACAAGTGGTTGCGCGCGAATCAGGACCGGCTCGGGATCACCGAGCTGAGCATCGAGCAGCGCGACCAGGTCAAGCCCGGCGACATCGTGATCTTCGACTGGAACCTCAACAACTCGCACGATCACACCCAGATCGTCTCGGCGGTCGAGGTCGTCGACGGTGTCACCAAGATCAAGATGGTCGGCCACAACAAGGACACCGACTGGCGCGACTTCGACGAGACCATCACGATCGATCACCCCGACGCCTACGCCCACTTCTGGAGCCTGCCGCTTTAGGGGCCACCCACCCCTCCGGTGGTTTCGAGACGCGTCCTCGCTGCGCTCGGGCGCTCCTCAACCACCGGTACTGACCCCGTCGAGCTAGCCCGCCAGGGCCGCGTCGACGATCGCCTTCGCCTCGGCCTGCACCTGCTTCAGGTGGTCGGCACCGCGGAAGGACTCCGCGTAGATCTTGTAGACGTCCTCGGTGCCGCTCGGGCGGGCCGCGAACCAGGCGTGTTCGGTGACCACCTTGACGCCACCGACCGCCGCGCCATTGCCGGGCGCCTCGGACAGCTTCGCCGTGATCGGGTCCCCGGCAAGCTCGGTCGCCTCGATCGACTCCCCGGACAGCTTGCCCAGGCGGGCCTTCTGCTCCTTGGTCGCCGGCGCGTCCACGCGCTCGTAAACGGGGTCACCGAAACGCTCGGTCAGCTCGCGATACAGCTCGGACGGCGTCTTGCCGGTCACCGCACGGATCTCGCTGGCCAGCAGCGCGAGCAGGATGCCGTCCTTGTCGGTCGTCCACGAGCTGCCGTCGAAGCGCACGAAGCTCGCGCCGGCGCTCTCCTCGCCGCCGAACGCCACGGTCTTGTCGCTGAGTCCGGGCACGAACCACTTGAAGCCGACCGGCACCTCGATCAGCTTGCGACCCAGGGAGGCGGCGACGTGATCGATCATCGAGCTCGACACGAGCGTCTTGCCGATCGCGGCATCCGCCGGCCAGTCCGGGCGGTGTGTGTACAGGTACTGGATCGCGACGGCCAGGAAGTGGTTGGGGTTCATCAGCCCGCCATCCGGGGTGACGATGCCGTGCCGGTCGGCGTCGGCGTCGTTGCCGGTGAGGATGTCGAAGCGGTCCTTGTTCGCCAGCACCGACGCCATCGCGGACGGGCTCGACGGGTCCATCCGGATCTTCCCGTCCCAGTCCAGCGTCATGAACGCCCAGGTCGGGTCGACCCGTGGGTTGACGACCTCGAGGCTCAGCCCGTACTGGTCGGCGATCGCCTTCCAGTAGTTGACGCTCGCGCCGCCGAGAGGGTCGGCGCCGATCCGGATGCCCGAGCCGCGGATCGCGTCGAAGTCGATGATGTTCGCCAGGTCGTCGACGTAGGTGCCGCGGAAGTCGAAGGCCTCGACGCCAGTCGGCTCCTGCTGCTTGACCTCGCGGTTGCCGTTCTCGATGATCTTGTTCGCGCGGTCGGCGATCCAGCTGGTGGCGTCGCTGTCGGCAGGCCCACCGTGCGGCGGGTTGTACTTGAAGCCACCGTCGCGCGGCGGGTTGTGGCTCGGGGTGATGATGATGCCGTCGGCGAGGCCGTCCCCGTCATCCTCGCTGGTCGCACTTCCGCTGGTCGAGCCTGTCGAGACCACCCCGCGGTTGTGCGCGATGATCGCGCGGCTCAGCGCCGGGGTCGGCACGAAGTCGTCATGCTCGTCGACCAGCGCGCGCACCCCGTTGGCCTCGAGCACCGCCAGCGCTGTGGTCTCCGCGGGGCGGCTCAGGCCGTGGGTGTCACGGCCGACGAACAGCGGCCCGGTGATGCCCTGCGCCGCGCGATACTCACAGATCGCCTGCGTGATGGCCGCGATGTGCATCTCGTTGAACGCGCCATCGAGCGAGGAGCCGCGGTGCCCGCTGGTGCCGAACACCACGCGCTGGGCCGGGTCCGAGACATCCGGAACCTTCTCGAAATACGCCTCCACAAGCTCGTGGACGTTGATCAGATCCGAATTCTGGGCCGGCTGGCCAGCGCGCTGGTTCATTCGTCCAGTCTTGCACTGCCCATAAACTCGAGCCATGCCTCACCCCATGCCTTCCGAGTCCTACAGCTACCTCGGACCCGTCGGCACGTTCACCTGGGCAGCCCTGTCCCAGGTACCCGAAGCGGCCGGCAAGCCGTGGCGTTCCGTGAACAGCGTCAGCGAGGCCCTTGACGATGTGATTGAAGGGCGCAGCATCGCGGCGATGATCGCCATGGAGAACTCGATCGAGGGCGGAGTGAGCGCCACCCAGGACGCCCTCGCGAACATTCCCGGGCTTCGAATCATCGGCGAATATGTCGTTCCGGTGAACTTTGTCCTCGTCGCCAGGCCGGGCGTTTCCCTGAACGAGGTTCGCGTCGTGAACGCCCACCCGGTCGCCTACGCGCAGACCCATCAGTGGCTGCACAAGAACCTCCCGGGCCATGGGCACCTGCCCGCGACCTCGAACGTGGCCGCCGCGCAGAGCCTGCTGACCGAGGGGCACGCGGATGCCGCCGTCGCACCGCCTGGGATCACCGACCAGCTGGAGCTGGTGCAGCTCGCCGAGAACATCGGCGACAACCCCACTGCTGCGACCCGGTTCGTGCTGGTCAGCCGGGCCGGCGAGATTCCGGCGCGCACCGGAAGTGACAAGACCAGCATCATCGCGGAGCTGCCGACGGATGCCCCGGGTGCACTGCTCGAGATGCTCGAGCAGTTCGCCACCCGCGGCGTGAACATGAGCCTGATCGAGTCGCGGCCGGTCGGCGATGAGCTTGGCCGGTACCGGTTCGTGATCGACCTCGACGGGCACGTGACGGACGAGCGGGTCGCCGACGCACTGCTCGGCCTCAAGCGGTTCAGCCCGAAGGTGATCTTCCTCGGCTCATACCCGCGGGCAGACAAGGTGCAGATCGAGGTGACTCCGCGCTACGGCGACGAGGTCTTCGTCGAGGCGCGTGACTGGCTGCGCGGCCTGATCTCGGGCGAGCCCGAAGCCGACTGACCCCTCAACCAGCGGATTCATGCTCGACGGGCGGGTTCGGCTCCTCGGTGGGCTCCGCCGCCTCGAGGGGCACGCGCACGGTGAGCGCGAGGTGCTCCACCCACGCCTTCAGTGCCACGGCCTTGCCGAACGGGTCGCCGTCGAGCTCGTACTCCTCGGGATGGTCCAGCTTCATGACCAGCTTCTTGCCCTTGAGGTAGCGCAGCGTGCGCACTTCCTTGGTGAGACTCATCAGCTTGCGGCCGACCGTGCTGCGGCGCAGCACCCCGTTCTCCCAAACGATCTTGATCCAGATCTGCACCCAGCCGAAGAATCCCTCCGGGCGTAGCGCGACGATGTCGAAGATGCCGTCGTCGACCGCTGCCTCGGGCAGCAGCAGGATATTCGCCGGCAGCGACCCGCAGTTGCCGATCAGCACGGTGTGGGCGCGGATCGCGCGCGCGGGCTGATCGTCGAGGCTGTAGCGCAGGCGCACCCGGTTGTTGCCGCGCAGCGACCGGGCGATGGCGTCCACGTAGGCGAGCCAGCCGACCTTGCGCTTCAGCTCCGGCTTGGTGTTGGCGATCATCTGCGCGTCGAGCCCGACCCCGGCCATCACCAGGAAGATGTCGCGTGATCGGGTTCCATCGGACCGCTGCGCCTCGACGATGCCGAGGTCAATCGACCGGTCGGCGCCTTCGAACGCCGTCTCAATGGATCCCTCAAGGTGGTCGAGCGTGAGGTCGAGGTTGCGGGCGAGGAGGTTCCCCGTCCCGGATGGCAGCAGCGCCAGCGAGGCGCCCGATTCATACAGCGCCTCGGCGACCGCACGCACGGTGCCATCGCCACCCGCGGCCATCACCATCGTGGCGCCCTGCTCGATCGCCTGCCGGGTCTGTCCGCCGCCCGGATCCTCCTCGGTGGTCTCGAACCACAAGGTCGGCGCCCAGCCGGCCTTCTGCTCTGCAGGGGCGACGGCCGCGCGCAGGGTTTCCTCCGAAACCTTGATCGGGTTGTACACGACAGCGGCCACGCGCTGCGAGATAGCGGTTGCGTGGGTCATGGCTCAACGGTACTTGCTTCATGCGAAACTAGTCCGGTGATCGATCCCCAGCTTCTGCGCGAAAATCCCGATGTCATCAGGAAATCTCAGGAACTGCGTGGTGCCTCCGTTGAACTAGTCGACGAGGCGGTTGCTGCCGACGCCGCCCGTCGCGCGGCGATTACCGCCTTCGAGTCACTGCGCGCCGAGCAGAACGCCTTCTCGAAGATCGTCGCGAAGGCGCCGAAGGAAGAGAAGAAGGAACTGGTCGCCCAGGCGCAGGATCTCGCCGCCCGGGTCAAGGCGGCGCAGCAGCAGGTGACGGATGCCGAGAGCGAGTTCACCCGCATCGCCGGCTCACTGCAGAACATCGTGCTCGACGGCGTGCCCGGCGGCGGCGAAGACGACTTCATCACGATCAAGACGGTCGGCGAGAAGCCCACCTTCGACTTCGAACCGCGCGACCACCTCGAGATCGGCGAACTGCTCGACGCGATCGACATGGCCCGCGGTGCCAAGGTCAGCGGCGCGCGATTCCACTTCCTGAAGGGCATCGGCGCCCGGCTGGAACTCGCCATCATGAACATGGGCCTCGACCGCGCCCTCGACGGCGGCTTCACTCCGCTGATCACGCCCACGCTGGTGAAGCCCGAGATCATGTCCGGTACCGGATTCCTCGGCGAGCACTCCGACGAGATCTACCACCTGCCGGCCGACGACCTGTACCTCACCGGCACCAGCGAGGTGGCGCTCGCCGGATACCACGCAGACGAGATCCTGGACATGTCGAACGGGCCGCTGCGCTACGCCGGCTGGTCCACCTGCTACCGCCGCGAGGCCGGTTCCGGCGGCAAGGACACCCGCGGCATCATCCGGGTGCACCAGTTCAACAAGTTGGAGATGTTCAGTTACATCGACCCTGCCGATGCCGCCGCTGAGCACGACCGGCTGCTCGCCTTCCAGGAGGGGATGTTGCAGTCCCTCGAGCTCAGCTACCGCGTGATCGACACCGCGGCCGGGGACCTCGGCTCGAGCGCCGCCCGCAAGTACGACGTGGAGGCCTGGGTGCCCACCCAGAACGCCTACCGCGAGCTCACCTCGACGAGCAACTGCACCACCTACCAGGCGCGGCGCCTCGACATCCGTCACCGCACCGAAACCGGCAAGACCACGCCGGTGGCGACGCTGAACGGAACCCTGGCCACCACGCGCTGGCTGGTCGCGCTGCTGGAAACCCACCAACAGGCCGACGGATCGGTGCGTGTGCCTGCGGCGCTGCGGCCGTACCTCGGTGGCCTGGAACTGCTTGAGCCAGTGCGATGACTGACCGACTCCTCGTCGCTCTCGACATCGATGGCACCGTCCTGCACGAGGACGGCACGATCACCGACGCCGTCTCCGCCGAAGTCGCCCGTGTGCGGGACGCCGGGCACGAGGTCATGCTCGCCACCGGCCGGGCGCCCGCGATGACGCTCCCGGTGCTGGAGCGCCTGGAACTGCGCTGTGAATACCTGGTCTGCTCGAATGGCGCGATCACGCTGCGGCGCGACCCGGACGCGATCGCCGGCTACAAGCGCGTGCGGGTCGAGACCTTCGACCCCACCGAGGTGCTGCTCATGGTCAAGGAAAGCCTCGAGTCAGCGAATTACGCCGTCGAGGACGAGACCGGCCTCTACCGCTACAACGGCTGGTTCCCGGACGGCAGCCTCAGTGTGACCAGCGAGAAGGTGGAATTCGACGAGCTGCTCGGCCGGCGCGCGACCCGCGTGGTCGTGATCTCGCCCGAGCACCAGACCGAAGAGTTCCTGAAGATCGTCGAGCAAATGGGGCTGCACAAGGTCAGCTACAACGTCGGCTGGACCAACTGGCTCGACATCGCGCCCGACGGCGTGAACAAGGCCACCGCGCTCGAGCAGGTGCGCACGGACCTCGGCATCCCGCGCGGCAACGTGATCGCGATCGGCGACGGCCGCAATGACATCGACATGCTCACCTGGGCGGGCGAGCACGGTCATGGGGTGGCGATGGGTGACGCGCCGGACGAGGTTCGGGATGTCGCGACCTTCCTGGCCCCGAGCGGACTCGACGACGGCGTGGCCACCGCCCTGCGGGACTTGGTGCCATGAGCGACCGGCGGCCGCGGGGAGCAGGGCGACGACAAGTCGCTCTGGCTCATCACGGCCGCCTGCGCCGGTCGCACGGCTGGACGACGGTGCTGAAGGGCCTCGCCCTCGGGCTTGCCGTGGTGATGGTGAGCGCGGTCGCCGTGGTGGCGATCACCGCGTGGAGGATCACGACGGGGATCAACACCGTCAACATCGGCGAGGGTCCGGTGGCGGCTCCGCCCACGATCGGCGCCTACCCGGGCGGATTCAACGTCCTGATTGTCGCCAACGACACCCGCACAGGTCAGGACGCACGCTACGGCAAGACTGAATCCGACCTGAACGACGTCAACATGTTGTTGCACGTTTCTGCCGATCACTCCCGCGCCATCGCGGTGAGCATCCCGCGCGACACCCGGGTCACCATCCCCGACTGCGTCGACGAGAACGGCAATGAGGTCGACGGATCCCGCGGGGTGATGATCAACCAGGCTCTCAGCCGCGGCGGCCTCGGGTGCGTTGTGAGCACCGTGGAAGAGCTCACCGACCTCGACATCCAGTTCGCCGGCATGATCACTTTCAAGGGCGTCGTTGAACTGAGCAACGCCGTCGGCGGCGTTCCGGTCTGTATCGACGGACCGCTGGTCGACCGGCACTCCGGAATCAACCTGCCCGAGGCCGGCACCCATGTGCTCGCGGGGGAGGAGGCGGTGGCGTTCCTGCGCACCCGGTACAGCGTCGGCGACGGCAGCGACCTGGCGCGCAATGCTTCCCAGCGCGTGTACCTGTCCTCGTTGGTGCGCGAGCTGAAGAGCGCGGACACCTTGGGGGATCCGCTGAAGGTGTACCAGATCGCCGAGGTGGCCATCGCGAACATGAAGGTGTCGGAAAGTCTCGGCAACGTCAACACGATGATCTCGCTGGCGGCGGCGTTGAAGGACATCCCGCTCCACCAGGTGCAGTTCGTGCAATTCCCCACCGAGTACTCCGGCGGCTTCTCGAGGCTGGTGCCGAACTCGGTGCTCGCCGGCGAGCTGTTCGACGCAATCCGTTCGGACGCGCCGTTCCAGCTGGCGGCGGGGGAGACCGGGAAGGGCGCGGTGGCCGACCCGAAGGCGCTGGCGGCCGAGACATCCGCCCCGCAGACGCCGCAGCCCGAGACATCCGCGCCGGAACCGGGCGGTGACGCCTCCCCGACACCGACCCCGGATGCCACGACCCCACCGGCCGGAGCACCCACTGTCATCGACGGACTCGAGGGGCAGACCGCAGCCGATCACACCTGTTCGGCCACCCGCTGAGGCCGGTTTTCAACTCTTTCAGGGTCACGATGCGGCTTTCGGTTATGCTCAGTGCTTGGTAATCCCGGGGAGGGCTGTCCGAGCGGCCGATGGAGCCAGTCTTGAAAACTGGTGGGCAGAAATGTCTCGTGGGTTCGAATCCCACGCCCTCCGCTTCAATCCACGTCTCACCTGACCCGCGTCTGACCGAAAGGACCCTTGTGAGCGAGCTGCGCCCCCGATCCAATCGGTCCCGACGCATCGACAACATCGCCCGGCACGGCCAGCTTCCGCAGTCCCGTCCCTGGCTGACCGCGCTCAAGGCTCTCGCCTTCAGTCTCGCCGTGGTGCTCGTCAGCGGCGTGTCCGTCGCCGCGATCGCGCTGAACAACATCAACCAGAGCATCGACCGGGTCGAGCTGGCGAGCGAGGACAGCAGCAAGCCGCTGCCGAAGATCGGTGACTTCGAGGGTGGCTTCAACGTCCTCGTGGTCGGCAGTGACACCCGTGAGGGGCAGGGCGCGCAGTTCGGCAAGACCGACAGCGAACTGAACGACGTCACGATGCTGCTGCACGTGTCACAGGACCAGACCAGTGCCGTTGCGGTCAGCTTCCCGCGCGACCTCGTCGTGCCGATCCCGTCCTGCCCGCACGAGGACGGCGACGGCAACTACAAGGCGATGTCTGCGCAGCCCATCAACGTCACGCTGTCGTACGGCGGGCTCGCCTGCACCGTGCTCACCGTTGAGAAGCTGACCGGGCTGGAGATCCCGTACGCCGGCCTGATCACATTCGACGGCGTCGCTCACATGTCGACCGCGGTCGGCGGCGTTCCGGTCTGCGTTGACGGTCCGATCAACGACCGTTACACCGGACTCAACCTGCCTGAGGCGGGCACCTACAACCTGGTCGGCTATGAGGCGCTCGCGTTCCTGCGCAGCCGCCACGGCGTCGGCGACGGCAGCGACCTCGGCCGGATCAGTTCGCAGCAGGTTTACCTGTCCTCACTCGTGCGCACCCTGCAGTCCGGCGGAACGCTGAGCGACCCGTCGAAGCTGTACAACATCGCGGTTGCCGCGACGGAGAACATGCAGCTGTCGAACAGCCTCGCCAACCTCGACACCATGGTGTCGATGGCGAACGTGCTGCGAAAGCTCGACCTTTCGAAGGTGACCTTCGTGCAGTACCCGGGCAGCACCGGACAGGGTGGCGTCTACGAGGGCAAGGTTGCGCCGATCAAGGCGCAGGCCACCAAACTGTTCGACAAGATCCGTGCCGACGAGCCGTTCCTGCTCGCAGAGGGCAACACCGGCGTAGGGTCTACGGTCGACCCCAACGCTCCGGTTGAGGCGGCTCCGGCGCCGCCGCCCGCGCCCGCTCCTTCCGAGACCGCTGCGCCGACCGACGGAGCCGAACCGACCGACGGCGCGTCGCCGACCCCGACGGAGACTGCCGCGGCCCCCGAGGTGCTCGGCAACGTCAAGGGCCAGACCGCCGCCGACTACACCTGCGCGGCCGCCAACTAGCCTGGTCGCGATTGCCAGCCGGATGCCGTTATGATGGTCACTGCTGTCTTGGAGACGTCGCATAGTTCGGCCTAGTGCACCACCCTGCTAAGGTGGAGTCCCCTTTTTGGGGACCGAGGGTTCAAATCCCTCCGTCTCCGCCACTTGCCAATTGCCAATATTGGACCACGTCACTCCCGATTTCGGGGGTTCAGCCGTTCATTGTTTCGCGCCGTCCATAGTTTGCGATCGCCCGCTGGTCGTCGCGACCGACGGCTGACACCCGAGAAGGACGGACGGTTGACACCGCTCGAGGGGGTTGCCTACGCCGAGCCGCTCCACGGCGCGGGAACCAGCACCCACACCACGGCGGCCGGTCGGCCGCCGTCGACCTGCCAGGTGTGGGGCTCGCGGCCAGGAAAGGTGAGGGCGTCGCCAGCGTTGACAGTGACGCTGCGGTCGGCGAAGCGCACGCTGACGGCGCCAGAGATGACGTGGAGCACCTCGACCTCGCAATTGATCGTGTAGAGCTCCGAGCCGCCGTGGGCATCCGGCTCGAGCTCCGACCGCAACAGCTGCACGCGCTGCTCCCCGCGCGGCGACATCAGCCGCTCGTCGGCGTGGACACCGCCCAGGTTGATCCGCGGCGCATCCGCGAACGCGACGTGCTGCACATCAGGTGCCGTGAAGAGTGCTCCGACGGGCAGCGAGAGCACCTGGCAGAGCTGCACAAGCGTCGCCACGCTCGGTGACGTTTCGTCTCGTTCGACCCGACTGAGAAAACCCTTGCTGAGGCCAGTCGTCTCGGCGACTTGGGCGAGTGACATGCCCTGAGCGGTTCGCGCGGAGCGCAGCTTCGCGCCGATCGGCGTCGCCGTGTCGTCGGCCGCGGGATGAATCGCGCGCACAGATCCTCCTCAGGATTGGTCGCAATTTCGCGCCTGCTTGACGTTCATCAGGCGACGGCGTAGCTTGATGGCAATCGTTGTCTATACAGTATCGAAAGTTGCCAAATATGCAACCTGCCGATGAAATGCCGACGAACCCCAGAGGGCCGGTGGACGCGAGCGTGGTGCCACGATTTGCCGGCATCGCCACCTTCGCGCGCCTGCCGCGCCTCGACGAGGTCGGGCGCGCGAACATCGCGATCGTGGGCGTCCCTTTCGACAGCGGTGTCAGCTACCGGCCCGGGGCTCGATTCGGTCCCGCGCATGTGCGCGAGGCATCGCGCCTGCTCCGGCCGTACAACCCGGCGCAGGATGTGTTTCCCTTCGGCGCCCAGCAAGTGGCGGATGCCGGCGACATCGCGGCGAACCCCTTCGACATCGCCACTGCCGTGGCCGAGATCGAGGAGGGTGCGCGCTTGCTCGGTGAACAGGCTGATCGGCTCATCGTCATCGGCGGGGACCACACGATCGCCCTGCCCCTCTTGCGCGCGGCACACGCGACTCACGGACCCGTCGCCGTTCTTCACTTCGACGCGCATCTCGACACGTGGGACACCTACTTCGGGGCGCCGATAACCCACGGAACCCCGTTTCGTCGTGCCTCAGAGGAAGGGCTCATCGACCTCACGGCCAGCATGCACGTCGGGATTCGGGGTCCGCTGTATTCGAAGCACGACCTCGAAGACGACTCGCGGCTCGGCTTCGCGATCGTCACGAGCGAGTTCGTCGAGGAGCACGGCGTCGAAGCTGCCGTCAGCCGCATCCGCGCGCGGATCGGGGACGCCCCGCTGTACATCTCGATCGACATCGACGTGTTGGACCCCGCGCACGCGCCGGGCACCGGCACGCCTGAGGCCGGTGGGCTGACGAGCAGAGAACTGCTCCGGATGCTGCGTGGCTTGGCCGATCTGAGGATCGTCGGCGCCGACGTGGTCGAGGTGGCTCCTGCGTACGACCACGCCCAGCTCACCGCCGTCGCGGCAAGCCACGTCGTCTACGAACTCCTGAGCGCCATGGCGCCCCGCTGACTCGACCGACCCGATGGAGGGAACCGATGACCCAGACAACACCGAGCGAGAAGGACGTGCTCGCTGCGGCAGCCGCAATCGTCGATGCTTTCTCCGCGACCGATGGCGAGCGCTACTTCTCGCTGTTCGCGCCCGAAGCCACGTTCGTTTTCCACACCGAGCCCGCACGGCTTGATGACCGTGCTGCCTACGAGCGGATGTGGCAGGAATGGGTGGCGAGCGGCTGGCGTGTGACGTCCTGCGCCTCCAGCGCACAACGAGTGCAGCTCCTCCCCGGTGGCGCCGTCTTCACCCACTCCGTCAGCACATCGGTCGAAACCCCGGACGGGCCCGACTCGTATCAGGAGCGGGAGACGATCGTCTTCCGTTCAGAGCCGAACGGGCTCATCGCGATCCACGAACACCTTTCACCACAGCCCTGACCTGACACTCCCCGAGGAGCCCAACGATGTCGCTCTACACCCGCCTCGAACGCCGCCTGGAAGACCAGTCGGATGACGCCGGTCCGGTTCGCGGATCGTATTCACTCGCCCGGATTCTCATGATCTGGCTGGCCGCGAACCTGGTGGTGACCACCTTGCTCACCGGCACGCTCTTCGTGCCGGATGTGCGGTACGGTCTCGTCCTCGGTTTGATCGTGGGCGGCACGATCGTCGGCGCTGCCGTGCTCGTCAGCATCGGCGCGATCGGCACCCGCACCGGACTGCCCACGATGGCCCTCACCCGCGGCCCGTTCGGGACACGGGGAAGCCTGCTTCCCGTTGCCGCGAACGTCGTGATCCTCATGGGCTGGAGCTGGGTGCAGGCGATGCTCGCGGGCATCGCGCTCGACTATATCGTCGCCACGCTCACCGGATTCTCGAGCCCCGTCATCTTTGCGGTGCTCTGCCAGACGATCGTCGTGATTCTCGCGATCTTCGGTCATGCGGGCGTTGCTCGGGTCGAGCCGTGGTTCGCTGCCGTCATCCTCGCGATCGCCGCGTACATATTCTTCGTTGCGTTCACGACCTACGCGCCGGCAGACTTCGCCGCCATCGGGCCGCCGGCCGAGCCGTTCTATTCGCCCGGGCTGGCGTTCGATGTCGTGGTCGCGACCGCCATCTCGTGGACGGTGCTCTCTGCGGACTTCAATCGCTTCGCAGTGTCCACCGGCGCGGGCGTGATCGGCTCGGGCGTCGGCTACACCCTGTCTACCGTGATCTCGATGTCGCTCGGCGCGACCGCGATCGGCTACGTCGTGCTCCAGGGTGGCGAGGCGATCCCGTTCGACCCGGTGACTATCGTCGAGCCGTTCGGCGCGCTGTTCGCAGTGGCGATCTTCCTGTCTGTCATGGCGACCAACACGATGGTGGTCTACGGCATGGTCACGACCGTCGTGAACTCGCTCCCCGGCCGTCGAATGAAATTCCTGCCGACCGCGATCGTCCTCGGGATCATCTCGATCATCGGATCGACGTTCTTCGGTCTGCTTGCGCAGTTCACGACCTTCCTCATCACGATCGGCGCGCTGTTCGCGCCCATCTTCGCAATCATGATCGTCGACTACTACCTCGTCGCGCGTGGCAGCTACGACACCGACATCCTCAAGCCCCGCGGCGGACGATACTGGTTCACCGCCGGGATCAACTGGCTTGCCGTCGTCGCCTGGGCGATCGGCGCCGCTTCCGCCTACGTGTGGGCCTACGTCTGGCCACTCCCGTTCGGCGCGACCATCCCCGCGTTCATCCTCACCTTCGTCGCATACCTCGCAGTGTCCTGGTCTCGGCGCGCCAAGACGCCGTTCACGCCGAGCCGGCATCTCGCCGATAGGGGGACGCCGCACGCTGACACCTCCACCTCACCGCGGTGATCCTCCTGAAGCTCCATGACCTCAGCCACCTGATCACCGACGGCATGCAGGTCTATCCCGGCGACCCAACCGTTCACGTCCACCCCGCTCTCGAGCTCGAACGGGATGGTGTGGCCGTGACGGGCCTGCGGCTTGGATCGCATACCGGTACGCACATCGACGCGCCCTCGCACACCGTGGTGGGCGGTCGAACGATGGCCGACGTGACGCTCGAAGAGCTGGTCGGCGATGCGCTGGTCATCCGAGTGCCGCAGCTCCACGAGCGTGAGATCTACGGGTGGGACCGGCTGAACGCCGGTGCGTCGATTCCTTCGCAGCTGCCCCCAATCGTCGTGATCGACACGGGTTGGGCCAGATGGTTCGGCGACGCCCGGGCGATGCGTCATCCTGCGCTGGACGCGCAGGCGGCACGTGAACTCGTCGCCCGTGGGATGCGCATCCTCGCGGTTGACACGCTGAGCCCCGATCTCACTGATGAGTCGGCTACCGACTTTCCTGTGCACCAGGTGGTTCTCGGCGGTCGCGGACTGATCGTCGAGAACCTTCGTGGATTGGAAGCTCTTCCCGAAAACGTACAAATCGGTTTCTTCCCCCTGCGCCTTGGAGGTGACGGGGCACCTGTGCACGCAGTCGCCTTCATGTAGCCATCAACCTGCGAGCGCACCCTGGATTCGTGTCTCGTTCGAAAGCAACCATTCCCGGCGCCGCAGGATGACATCGCCGACGCCTTCCTCCCACATCCGCGCCCAGCCGCCGCCGTACTGCTCGGCGTGGTGCTTCATCGCGGCCCAGGAGCGCTCGGCTCGTTCGGCCGCAAAGCGGGGCAGCCGCATCCGTTCGTCCCGGGTCCAGCCGTAGGCATCCGCGAACACTCGCACCCGGTGCAGCGGATCGGTGCCGGACCAGTCGGCACCGATGTCGACCGGGTAGCGCAGCGGAGCCCAGTGCATCGCGGTGTTGTACGAGTCCAGGAGCCGCGTGGTGCGGCCGGCCAGGTCGAAGTCGACCAGGCCGATCGCGCGCTCGCCGCGGGTGACCACGTTCTGCGGCGTCACGTCGAGATGGCTGATCAGCTCAGGATTTGCGACCGGGGTGAACTTCGGCGGGAACGGTTCGCCGGCGTCGTCGTAGCAGGCGGATGCCTCGTGCAGGCGCCGCACGAGTACGGCGACCGACGCGAGCAGCTCCTCGCTCAGCACCCACGGCTCCAGTTCGGCGCCCGCGACGCGACCGTCGATGAAGGTCAGCACGTCGCGCCCGCGATCGTCGCGGCCGAGAAACCGCGGGCTGGCGTCGAAACCGACCGCTTCCAGATGGTCGAGGTAGGCGCCGACGGCGAACGACTGCGGCTGGTGTGGCCGGCGAACGGTGTCGCCGACCCGGACGACACCTTCGGTCACGTCACCGGAGGGCAACTCGATCTCGACATCCGCGCCATGCTCGATGTACCGGCGGTCTCGCACACGGGCCCTGGTCACCGGCCCATTCTCGCCGGACTCACACCTTGCGCACCACCGCCGAATAGAAACTCACCGATTCCAGGTTTCTGGGCTCAACCCTGACGAGCGCCCGAGACTCGTCGGGGTGCAGCACGCCCAATAGGTGCTGCTTTCTGAAGCCACTCACCGGAAAGTCGGCCCAGAAGCCGGCGGAACTGCCCACATGGAACGCAGCCCCAGGACCACTGACGGTGCCGCGTACGGCCACGTCGACGATGTACTCGGCTCCGGGTTGCAGAGAGTCCAGCCAGATCTCGATATACCCGCCGGTGTGATCGACGTCGAGCCAACTGAGCCAGTCTGCACGCGGAACCGAGCTGAAGACATGCCAGGTCCTGATCAGGTTCACATAGCCGCGGCCCTGCACCCATGGGTTCCGCATGTCGAGCCAGACGTGGTAATTCGCCAGCAGTGCCCAGTCGACCAGGATCCCCAGCAGCGAGATGCCGTGGTGCATGTCCTTCAGCGCGACCGCGGGCGGCGGCCAGCCGTCATGGTCGCGGATTGGCAATTCTCCCGGTTCAACCGGATTCGGAAGCGAGACGACCGCTTCCGACGGAGTGACTGTACCGAGGTCCACGCCGATCAAGCCTTCGGCCGGCTTTGGACCCTGCGATTCTTCAGGCGCCATGATGCGCTCCTAACTTCGCTGCGGCCAAGCCTAAATCCGGCTCTCCGGCCGGTCAACGAATCAGTTTCACCGGTCACTGCTTCCATAGGCGTGAGACAATAGAGGCTGCCAAGCTCGCGGCCACGAGCCCTTCCGCCGATGCGGATCGGAGTGTGATCGCGCGCCCGCTCAGAGTTCGTCAGCCCGCTGATGAACCCGGCGGGACGACCGTCTAGGTGTGAGTACCCCGGGTATCTCCGGCCTCTGATGTCGAGTGGGGCACTCACGCATACGCACGGGAGTACCGCCATGAACTTCTCTGAAGGTCAGACCATCGTCCACCCCCATCACGGGCCCGCAACGGTTCGGGCAATCACCCGCCGCCGGGTGAAGTCGACTGATGCTGACTACCTTGTCCTCGACATCCGCGACACCAACCTCACCGTGAGTGTGCCGGTCGCCAGTGCCGATGTCGTCGGTCTGCGCGACGTGCTGTCGGTGGACGAGGTAGAGCGATTGCTGGGCGTGCTGCGTGCCCCGACCGTCGACGAAGAGACGCAGTGGAGCCGACGCATCAAGGCCAACGCCGAGAAGCTGAAGACCGGCGACATCTATATGGCGGCCTCCATCGTGCGCGACCTCTCGCGTCGGCTGGCCACCAAGGGCCTGTCGCTAGCCGAGAAGGACATGCTGAAGGAGGCCAAGCGCCCGCTGGTCACCGAGGTGTCGTTGGCGCTCGAATTGAGTGAGCAGGATGCCGACGCTGTGCTCGAGTCGGCCGGCCGTGAGGCCATGCCTGCGGTGGCCTGAGCGAAACCCAGACGAAACGCGGGCTCCGGTAGGTTTGCTGTCATGCGCCCACTGCAGGAAGAAATCATTGCCGCACTGGGAGTGCGGGCCGACATCGAACCCGCCGCCGAGGTCGAACGCAGGGTGCAGTTCCTCGCTGACTATCTCACTGCGACAGGTGCGCACGGGCTGGTCCTGGGGATCAGCGGGGGTCAGGATTCGAGCCTCGCCGGCAAGCTCTGCCAGCTCGCCGTGGAACGCGTGCGCGGACTCGGCGGCGCCGCCACCTTCGTCGCGGTGCGGTTGCCGCACGGCGTGCAGCACGACGAGAGCGACGCCCAACTGGCGCTCGACTTCATCGGTGCCGACCGGGAGCTCACCTACAACATCAAGGCCCCCGTGGTCGCGTTCGAGCAGGAGTTCGCCGAGGCCGTCGGCGACCCGCTGTCCGACTTCGACAAGGGCAACATCAAGGCGCGCGCGCGGATGATCGCCCAGTACGCGATCGCGGGCGCCGAACGACTGCTGGTCGTCGGCACCGACCATGCCGCCGAGGCGGTGACCGGCTTCTTCACCAAGTGGGGAGACGGAGGCGCCGACATCCTGCCCCTCAGCGGTCTGACCAAGCGGCAGGGGCGGCTTCTGCTCGAGCATCTCGGCGCCGCCGAGCGTCTCTACTCGAAGGCACCCACCGCCGACCTGCTCGACAACCAGCCCGGTCAGACCGACGAGGAGAACCTCGGCCTCGCCTACCACGACATCGACGACTACCTCGAGGGCCGCGAGATCCCGCTGGAAACCGCGGCGGCGATCGAAACGCGTTACCTCGGCAGTCGGCACAAGCGGGAGCACCCGGTCGGCCCCGACGACGACTGGTGGCTCAGCTAGCGGCAAAAATCCAACTTTTGGGGGAGTCGGAACGTCGGATGCCGCAGGTAGGGTTGACTCCGCTCACGAAGCCCGAGCGCGCGCTCGGCTGCGAAACGAGAATCCCTACCACCATCGAGGACTTCTTTGGCTCTTCTGAATCTGACGCTGCGCTATGCCCGGCCATACCTCGGCTGGATCATCGCGGTCGTCGTGCTGCAACTGATCTCGACGATCGCCGCCCTCTATCTGCCGAGTCTGAACGCTCAGATCATCGACGAGGGCGTCTCCACCGGCGACACTGACTTCATCTGGCGCACCGGGGTCACCATGCTCCTGGTCTGCTTCGTGCAGGTTGCGACCGCGATCGGCGGCGTCTACTTCGGCGCGCGCACGGCGATGGCGATCGGCCGGGACCTGCGCCGCTCGGTGTACCGCAAGGTCGACGAACTCAGCGCCCTCGAGATCGGCACGTTCGGCTCGGCCACCCTGATCACGCGTGGCACCAACGACGTGCAGCAGGTGCAGATGCTCGTGCTGATGACGCTGAACTTCATGGTCTCGGCGCCGATCATGTGCGTCGGCGGCATCTTCATGGCGCTGCAGGAAGACGTCGGCCTGTCCTGGCTGGTCTGGGTGTCGGTGCCGGTGCTGTTCGTGGTCGTCGGCTTCCTCGTCGTGCTGCTGATGCCGCTGTTCCGCCAGATGCAGGACCGCATCGATGGCATCAACGGCGTGCTGCGCGAGCAGATCGTCGGCATCCGCGTCGTGCGCGCCTTCGTGCGTGAGCCTTACGAGGCTGACCGGTACGCCCGCGCGAACGAGGCCATCACCCAGGTTTCGGTCAAGGTCGGCAACCTCTTCGTTCTGATGTTCCCGCTGATCATGATGATCCTGCACCTGGCAACCGCCGCGGTGCTCTGGTTCGGTGGCCAGCGCGTGGACGCCGGTGAAATGCAGGTCGGATCGCTCACCGCGTTCCTGCAGTACCTGCTGCAGATCCTGATGGCCGTGATGATGGGCACCTTCATGGTGATGATGATCCCGCGCGCGGTCGTCTGTGCCGAACGCATCCTCGAGGTGCTGGGCACCACGTCGAGCCAGACGGTGTCGCGCGATGCGATCGTCGGCACCCCGACCACCGGCCGGGTCGAGTTCAAGAACGTCACTTTCGGCTACCCCGGCGCCGAGCGCCCGGTGCTCGACGACGTCAGCTTCACCGCTGAGCCCGGGCAGACCACCGCCATTATCGGCTCAACCGGTGCAGGCAAGACCACCCTGGTCGGCCTCATCCCGCGCCTGTTCGACGCGCAGCAGGGCGAAGTCTCAATCGACGGCGTCGCCGTGACCAAGCTCACCCGCGAGCAGCTCGCTCACCTGATCGGCCTGGTGCCGCAGAAGCCGTACCTGTTCTCCGGCACCATTGCCTCGAACCTGCGGTTCGGACGAGCGGATGCCTCGGACGACACCCTCTGGGAAGCGCTCCGCGTGGCGCAGGGTGAGGACTTCGTCCGCGAGATGACGGATGGGCTCGACTCCCGCATTGCGCAGGGCGGCTCCAACGTCTCCGGCGGTCAGCGCCAGCGGCTGTCGATCGCCCGCGCCCTGCTCGCCGAACCGCGCGTCTACCTGTTCGACGACTCGTTCTCTGCGCTCGACGTGGCCACCGACGCGCGACTGCGCGCCGCCCTGCCCGACGCGACCGGCGATGCGACGGTGATCATCGTCGCGCAGCGCGTCTCGACCATCACCGACGCCGACCAGATCATCGTGCTCGAGAACGGCTCGGTGGTCGGCCGAGGCACCCACGAGGAGCTCCTCGCCGAGAACCCGACGTATCAAGAGATCGTCGAATCCCAGCTGAGCGTGGAGGCAGTGTAATGGCCAAGCGAACCAAGCAGACCGCGCCAGCGGATGACGCGATCATCGACGACCTCGAGGTCGAATACACCCCCACCGAGGCCGACGGTGACATGTTCGGCGGCACCCCGGCGAAGAAAGCCGAGCACTTCTGGCCGTCAGCGAAGCGACTGTTCGGGCTGCTGAAGCCCGAACGGGCACGCATGCTGATCGTGGTCGCGCTCGTCGTGGTCTCGGTCGTGCTGACCGTGCTCGCCCCGAAGATCCTCGGCCAGGCCATGGACACGATCTTCAACGGGGTCATCGGCTCGCAGCTTCCCGCGGGAGTCCCGCTCGCGCAGGTCATCGAGCAGGCCCGCGCGAGCGGCAACGGCCAGTTCGCCGACTTCCTCGAGGGCACCGCGGTGGTCCCCGGCGAGGGCATCGACTTCGTCGTTCTCGGCCGGCTGATCCTGGTCGTCCTGGCGATGTACACCGTGGCATCTGTGCTGATGTGGGCCCAGGGGTACATCCTGAACGGCCTGGTGATGCGCGTGGTCTACAAGCTCCGCCAGGACATCGAAACCAAGCTGAACCGCCTGCCGCTGAGCTACTTCGACACCCGCCAGCGCGGTGACCTGATGTCGCGCGTGACCAACGATGTCGACAACATCCAGCAGGCGCTGCAACAGGCGTTCTCGCAGCTGATCCAGTCGTTCCTCACCGTGATCGGTATCGCCGCGATGATGTTCATCGTCTCGTGGCAGCTGGCGCTGATCGCACTGATCGCCCTGCCGCTGTCCGGCATCATCGCCGGTGTCATCGGCGTGCGCTCGCAGAAGCTGTTCTCCGCCCAGTGGAAGAACACCGGCGCGCTCAACGGCCACATCGAGGAATCGTTCTCCGGCCAGGAGATCGTCCGCGTCTTCGGCCGCGACCGCGAGATGCTCGAGCAGTTCGACGAGCGCAACGAGGCCCTGTACAAGGCGTCGTTCGGCGCCCAGTTCGTCTCGGGCATGATCATGCCGGCGATGACCTTCGTCTCTTACCTGTCCTACGTGCTCATCGCAGTGGTCGGCGGCCTGCGAGTCGCGTCCGGGCAGATGACCCTCGGTGACGCGACCGCGTTCATCCAGTACTCGCGCGAGTTCTCGCAGCCGATCGGCCAGATGGCCGGCATGGCGAACATGCTGCAGTCGGGTGTCGCCTCGGCCGAGCGCACCTTCGAGCTGCTCGACGCCGACGAGCAGGACCCCGAGACCGCCGAGGCGCACCTGCCGGAGCGCACCGATGGTCACGTCGAGTTCGAGAACGTGTCGTTCTCGTACAGCCCGGAGAAGCCGCTCATCGAGAACCTGTCGTTCCAGGCCAAGCCCGGGCACACGGTCGCCATCGTCGGCCCGACCGGCGCTGGCAAGACCACGCTGGTGAACCTCGTGATGCGGTTCTACGAGCTGACCGGCGGCCGGATCCTGCTCGACGGCGTCGACGTGACCAAGCTGTCGCGCAGCGAACTGCGTTCGCAGGTCGGCATGGTGCTGCAGGACGCCTGGCTGTTCGGCGGAACCATTCGCGAGAACATCCGTTACGGGCGACTGGATGCCACGGACGACGAGGTCGTCGCGGCGGCCGAGGCGACCATGGTCGACCGGTTCGTGCGTCAGCTGCCCGACGGCTACGACACCGTGCTCGACGCCGACGGTGGCAGTGTCTCGGCCGGTGAACGCCAGCTGATCACCATCGCCCGCGCGTTCCTCGCGAACCCGTCGCTGCTGATCCTCGACGAGGCCACCTCGTCGGTGGACACCCGCACCGAGCTGCTCGTGCAGCACGCGATGGCGGCGCTGCGCACCGACCGCACCTCGTTCGTGATCGCGCACCGGTTGTCGACGATCCGGGATGCCGACACCATCCTCGTGATGGAAGCCGGCCGCATCGTCGAGCAGGGCAACCACGAGGATCTGCTCGCCCGGCAGGGTGCCTACTACGCGCTGTACATGTCGCAATTCATGGGCGGCGAGCAGGACGAACCGGAGTCGGCGCCCGAGTCCGAACCGGAGTCGGCGACGGTCGGCGCCGAATAGGCCACCCACTCGACGTGAGCCTGCGCGAATGGGGGTTATGAAGCGTCATAACCCCGATTTGCGCAGGCTCAGCGGCTTGGCTTGATGGCGCCTTGGCTTTCCTCGAGCGTGCGCCGGCTGAGCAGGGTGGCGCCGACCACGGCCGCCGGCATCACGAACACGGCGGCGAACGGCACCAGGAACAGCAGGTAGGTGGCGACGCCGAAGCCGAGCGTGGTCGAGCGACGGGCGCCGAGAATCCGTCGCCGCTCGCGCAGCGACATCCGGCGCGCATC
Organism: Diaminobutyricimonas sp. LJ205; assembly: GCF_009755725.1. Classification (NCBI taxonomy): domain Bacteria; kingdom Bacillati; phylum Actinomycetota; class Actinomycetes; order Micrococcales; family Microbacteriaceae; genus Ruicaihuangia; species Ruicaihuangia ninglii. The sequence continues at coordinate 157,689 of NZ_CP046619.1, forward strand.
GAACGCGAACCCGGTGAGTTCGACGGCGAGGAACCAACCGCCGACAAAGGCGCCGAGCACCGGCACCACCGTCTGGCCGACGAGCGGAATGAACCCCAGGGCGAACAAGCCGAGTCCGATCAGCACGGTGGTGGCGAGCAGTCGCAGGCCGTTGCCGACTCCGCGGCGAAGTGAGGTCCAGAATGGTTCGTCGCCGGCCGGTGGGTTGCCGAGACGCTGCTCGACGCGTTGCCAGATCCGCTCGTAGAACGGGTCGCCGACCGTGAGCGTGATCGCGACGAAGGTGTAGACGAACAGCAGCACCGCGAGGGCGAGAACTCCGCCCGCTGCCGCGAACCGGGTGATCGTGCGCCAGGGCTCGTCCCACTCGTTGGCGAACGGAGTCAGCCACGCGGACAGGCCGTTCAGGTTGATGATCAGGGTGATCACCAGTGCGGTGTATACCGCGGCGACGATCAGGGCCGGGATGGCGCCGATCATCATCAGCCGCGGCGACGTCATCCACATGCCGAGTCCGCGGCCGAGCAGGCTCACGCCGACGAAGAAGCCGCGGACCGGACCGACTGCGACAGCCTGTACCGCTGAGCGCAATCGTCCGGTCTCATCCATTCCTTCAGCGTAAAGGCAGCAGCACCACCTTGCCGCGAGACCGACGCTGTTCGATGGCCTCATGCGCCGCGGCCGCAGCAGCTAGGGGGTACTCGTCGATCAGCGGGCGCACCTGTCCATCCGCGACCGCGGTGAGAGCTCGCCGCTCGAGAGCACGCAGTTCGCCGACCGGCTGGCCGAGCACGCTGCCCACGGTGAGCGAGCCATTCACCAAGTCGTCGGTCGTGACCGCGAGCGGTGTTCCGCTCGCCGAGCCGATGATCACCGCCCGGCCGCCCGGTGCCAGCGTTTCCAGCGCGGACCGTCCGATCTCGCCGCCGACCCCGTCGATGAGCACGGTTGCTGGGGCATCCCGAGCCTGCAGCGCGCCGCGCATCCGCTGAACCCAGTCGCTTTCGGTCACATCGATCGTCAGCAGGCGGCCGTCGGGGTTCGGGATGTCGGCCACGGCGGCCTGCTTCGCGGCTCCTCCGTAGAGCGCGACGACGGTGCAGCCGAGCGCCAGCGCCAGTTGGGTCAGGTGGTTGCCCAGCCCGCCGGATGCGCCCGGCACGAGCACGACGTCATCAGCAGTGAGCCGGGCCTTCTCGAGCACCAGCTGGGCCGTGCGTCCGGTGCCGATCGCGGCCACGGCGGCGCTGAACGGCACCGTCTGCGGCAGCAGGTGCAGCGCCGAGGCCGGGGCGAGCGCATACTCCGCGTAGCCGCCGCTGAGGAAGCCCACGTGCGCGACCACCCGCTCGCCGATCAGCCGTTCGTCGACTGAGGGTCCGACCGCGTCCACCACGCCGGCGATCTCGCGGCCCGGAATCATCGGCAGTTCGGGGCGCGGCATGGACGGCGGGCCATCGCCGCGACGGATGCCGGTATCGACCGCGTGCACGCCGGCTGCTTCGACCCGCACCCGCACCTGTCCTTCTGCAGGCATCGGGAGCGGCGCCTCGGCGGTGACCAGCACGCTCGCTGGCCCGAACTCCTGCTGCACGATCGCTCTCATACCAGCGCCTCCGCGGCTTCGCGGCTGGATTTTCGGGAGTCGACCACCCGCGGCGCGAGCAGGGCCGCACCCGCCGCGATCAATCCGGCGAAGACGAACACTGCGGCGAACGGGCCGCCGGACGCGGTGAACCCGGTGAACACGATTCCGGTGGCGGCGAGGGCCAGGGCCGCGCCGGTTGAATCGGCGATAGAGAGCGCCGAACTGTTGAAGCCCTGATTCTTCGGCGTGGACAAGGCGAGGGTCAGCACGCTGAGCCGGGGGTACATGAGCCCCATCCCCGCCCCGGACACCGCCCAACTGACGATCGCGATCACGGGCGACAACTCGAGCAGGGTGCCGACCACGACGACAGCGATCGCCGCGAGCACCAGGAGCGTGCCGATTCGGATGGACGCGGCATCTGACAAGCGGGCGCCCATCCGGCCCTGGACGGCGGATGCTCCCGCCCAGGCGAGCGCGGCGAGGGTGAGCGCCAGCCCAGCGAGCGTCGGCGAGAACGCATACCGGTCGGTGAGCAGGTACGGCAGGTAGACCTCTGCGCCGAAGAAAGCGGCGGCAACGAGTCCACGGACGACGATGACACTTGGCAGGCCCCTCGCCGCGCGCAGTGTCCGGCGCGGCAGGAGGGGACGGATTGCGAGGAGCGCGACGGCCGCGGCGGCGAGAGCCAGCGGAATCCCGAGGCCGGGCAGGTTGCCGAGCAGGTTCAGTGCGAGCACAGCGATCGCGGCGAGGGTCGCCCAGAGCAGCGGTGCGATTCGCCAGCGGGCGGCGGGTTGCCCTGATTCCCGGTTGGCGCCACGAAGACCCGGCACCACCATCAGCATGGCGATCGCGACGAGCACGATGACCCCGAGGAACACCCACCGCCAGTGCAGGTGTTCGGCGACCGCTCCGGCGGCGAACGGTCCCACCAGCGAAGGGATGACCCAGGCGGCGGCGAATCCGGCGAAGATCTTGGCATGTAGTGCCGATGGGTACACCCGGGCGACGACGACGTAGAGCGCGACGGTCATCGCGCCCGCGCCGAGTCCTTGCGCAAACCGGCCGACCACGAACACCGGCATCGTGGTGGCGGCTCCCGCGATCATCAGACCCACGGCGAACAGAACGACCGACGTCCAGAGCGGGATCACCGGGCCGCGTCGATCCGACCAGTCGCCGGCTGCCACCATCCCGATCACGGCGGTCGCGAACGGGCCGGCGAACGCCAGCGCGTACAGGCTTGCTCCGTCCAGATCGGCGCTGACCACGGGCATCACGGTCGTCACCGCGAGCGACTCGAAGGCGCCCAGGAACACGAGCGCGCACATGCCGATCGTTGTCCAGAGGTGACTGGAATCGAAGATGCCGGGCGCGCGCGACGAGCGGACTGTCATGGATGCCACGCTATGACCTCAACTATGGTTGAGGTCAACGGTTCGCCAGAAGGAGTTTCAGGATGCCCCAGCTCACCGGCGACCGCCATCACGTGCTGTCCATCGGTGAGCTGTCGAAGCGCAGTGGTGTCGCGCCGTCCGCCCTGCACTTCTATGAGCGCAATGGGCTGATCTCGTCGGAGCGCTCCGCCGGGAATCAGCGGCGGTACCGCCGGGACACGTTGCGTCGGGTCGCCTTCATTCGGGTGTCCCAGAAGGTGGGCATCCCGCTTCGCGATATCCGTGCCGCCCTCGATTCGCTGCCCCAGGCGCGCACGCCCACCAAGCAGGATTGGGCGCGGCTGTCGCGGGTCTGGCGCGAGGAACTCGACTCGCGGATCGCGCAGCTCGAGCACCCGCGCCGAGACCTCGACTGCTGCATCGGCTGCGGATGCCTGAGCTTGCGTTCGTGCGCGCTGCAGAACCCCGGCGACGTGCTCGGAGCGTCCGGGTCGGGGGCCAGGCGCTGGGAATCCTAGGGTCAATTGTCGGCTCCGAAACCTAGAATCAAAGTCGCAGCGGCCGGGCTGCTCCAGCACCACAAGGAGCACGATGGCACTCACGCACGACCGTCAGGATGGGGTGGATGCTGCGGCTCGCGCCCGCAGCACGCACACGCCAGACTGGCATCCGATCCTCGCCGCCGTCGAGGTCGAACCGGGGCACTGGGTCATGACCGCTGAGCTACGGAACCCGTACGCGGTGATCCGACTGCTGCGAATCGGCGGCGAGGTCGGCTACCGCGCGGTGACCTGGGCGGAGCGGTCTGAAGACCGCCGGCTGATCGGCTACTACCGCTCCCTGCGCGCCGCATGCTTCGCCGCGCACCGGGTGTTCATCGCATCGCACGGGGCGCCGGGCTTCGCGCCGAAACCGTGATCACGCTGACGGGGGCAGCAGCCGGCGCGGTGAGGCAGGCTCGATTACGGAGGCGCCGGATCGCCTGTTATAGTCTTCAGGTTGGCTTCACCGCTGACATGCGCCCGTAGCTCAACGGATAGAGCATCTGACTACGGATCAGAAGGTTGGGGGTTCGAATCCCTCCGGGCGCACCAATGAGCGGCTCACCAAGGTGGGTCGCTTTTTTCATCAGGGAGGATGACGGATGCCGCTGACCGGCGATTACGCACCAAGCACCTCGGGCTGGGCCCGCGAGCAGGCCGAACTGTTCGAGGCATCCGGCGGCACCAAAGGCACGACCCTGCAGGGCAAGCCCGTGATCGTGCTCACCTCGGTGGGGGCGAAGAGCGGAAAGCTACGTAAGACGGTGCTCATGCGGGTCGAGCATGACGGCAAGTACGCCGTCATCGGCTCGCGCGGCGGGGCCGCGAGGCATCCGGCCTGGGTATTCAACCTCCGCACTCACCCGCACGTCGAATTGCAGGACGGTCCGGTGAAGCGCGACTACACCGCCGTAGAGGTCACCGGCGCGGAGCGCGAAGAGTGGTGGCAGCGCGCGGTCAACGCGTTCTCGCCCTATGCGGCATATCAGAAGCGCACGAAACGGCTCATTCCGGTCTTCGTGCTGACGCCGATCGAGGGCTGAGCCAGATCCGAGCGCCCTGAATCAAGGGTGCGGGGTGCGGCCGACCGCATTGGACGAATTGTTGCGATTCCTTGATATTCATGATCGATAATCGCGCTCAGCGTGACGAAACGACGACAAACTGGACTCAAAGTTGAGGATTACGGCACGATGCCGGTTTCGTCCATACTCGTGACCGTGAACGCTGAAACGACTCTGGACCCCATCCCCGCCTCGATCGACAATATCGAGTTCGTCATGATCTCCTCATCGGGCAGTGCCGTATCCGCCGAGTCGCCGACGCGCTTCCGGTACCAGCAGAAGGGCCAGATGATCTGGGGCGCCTACATCGGCGACACGGTGACCATCGGCCGCTTCGTCGGCCGCCGAGACGGCGACACCGTCACAATCCACTTCGCCCACAAGTCCGTCGGCGGCGGCGAGGTGACCCTTGGCACCGCGCAGAGCACCTTGCGCCGTGGCGACGACGGCCGGCTCTACCTCGACGAGACATTCGAGAAGGACGGCGTCGCCCACGTCAGCGCGTGCGTCGACGTGCCGCCGCTCGAGCAGTGGCCCAGCTTGGATGCCGCGCTCGTCAGTGAGCCCCGCATCGACGGCACCTCCTTCGTGCTCGAGAGTTCCACCGCCAGCACCGTCAGCACGACCGCACCGACCCGGTTCGACTTCCACGAGAACTCCGGCGTGATCTGGGGCAGCTACTACGGTGACACCGTGACGGGCGGCTACTGCGTCGGCCGCTATCGCGACGGTGTGATCGACGAGTACTTCGTGCACCATGTCGTGGCCACGGATACGACTCTGCTCGGTGACAGCTCAACGGTCATGAAGCAGCGCGATGACGGTCGACTCGAGCTCATCGAGGAATTCGTGCTCGACGGCGTTCCGGGCAAGAGTGTGTGCGTGCAACTGCCGTAATTGCGGCCGCAGTCAGCTGCTCAGGCCCGCCCGTCCCTCGCTCACGCGAGTGAACCGGGTCAGGCCAAGCTGCGTCGACTGCTGCTCGCGCGGCGGCAGGTCGCCTGGCAGCAGGTAGGGGCGCTGGAAGACCTCGTCGAGCACGAGCACGGTCTCGACCGACTTGACCTCGGGCAGGGCGGCGAGCACGCCGATGACGAAGTCATGGATGGCGCCCACCTCGTCGCCGCGGATGAGCAGCATGGCATCGTGCTCGCCTGTGGTGATGCGGCACGACTCGATGGCGCTCATCTCGGCGATGCGCTCGCGAAAGCTGCTCCAGGTCTGCGGATGCACCGAGATGAACACGAGGGCGCAGATGCCGAGGCCCGCCTTGGTCGGGTCGATGCGGGCGCTGAATCCGGTGATCACCCCGTCGGCCACGAGCTGCTCGACCCGGGTGTAGACATTGGCGCGCGAGACGTTCACGCGCTCCGCCAGGGCGGACATTGATATCCGTCCGTCATCTCGGAGTTCCGCCAAGATTTTCAGATTGATCTCATCGAGTGCATGCGGTGATCGTCCAGATGCGGCTCGGGTGCCGATGGCTTTGCTAGACATTCTGTAGGTGAATCCCCTCACTGCGAACGCAGAATCGAACTCTCGCGGCCTTTGATTGGACAGAGTAGCGGCTTTTATGCAAATCTCAGGCAAAGCCGTCCAGCGCAAAACTGTCCGGCAGCGTTGAGTTCGCATCCCGCAATCGCTTCTCGCGGTAGCCGGGCTCGAGCGCAGTCCCGAAGTTCACAAGAAGGAGTTCCCCCCGTGCGGACCAAAATTCGCTACGTCGCAACAGCCCTTGGGCTGAGCGCGTCCTTGGCCCTCGTGGGTTGCGCCGCAACCGCCTCCGACGGCAGTGGCAGCGACGCCCCGACCAGCATCGTCATCGACACCGCGTTCACGCTCGAGACCGGCGACCCCGGTCGCAACTACGTTCCGACCGGCTACCTGGTGTCGAAGGCTCTCTATGAGACCCTGCTCGACTTCGACGGCTCCGACGAGAGCACCCCGGTCCCCGGACTCGCCAGCTACACGCAGAACGACGACGCGACGGTCTTCACCTTCACGCTCGAAGAGGGCCGCGTGTTCTCCGACGGCGCCCCGATCACCGCTGACGACGTCGTCTTCTCGCTCAACCGCGTCAAGGGCATGACCGAGAGCAAGGCGAACTTCCTCATGGCGGGCATCGAGGTCGTGAAGGTCGACGACAGCACCGTCGAGCTCCGCACCGAGACCCCCTCGCTCAAGCTTCCCGCGCTGATGACCAACCCCTCGCTGGCGATCCTGAACTCGGAGCTCGTCATCGCGAACGGCGGCACCACCGACAACAGCGATGCCGCCGAGGAGTTCCTCAACTCCACGTCGGCCGGTTCCGGACCCTACGTGCTCGACTCACTCGACTTCGAGTCGCAGGTCGTGCTCACTGAGAACGAAGAGTACAACGGGCCTGAGGACATCGACTTCACCCGCGTCGTCATCCGCAGCGTCTCGGAGAGTGCGACCCAGAAGATGAACCTCGAGGGTGGGGACTCGCAGGTGGCCGTCGACTTGAGCGGCGACCAGGTTGCAGGCCTCGGCGACGGCGTGAATGTGTTCTCGACGCCGTCCGCGCAGACCATCTTCCTGCTGGTGAACCAGAATGCCGATGTTGCCGGCGTCACCGCCAACCCCGAGTTTGCCTCGGCCGTGCGCTACGCCCTCGACTACCCGGCGCTGCTCGAACTGGCCGGTGCCGGTTCCGAACAGGCCACGGGCGTCATCCCTCCGTCGTTCCTCGGCGCGCTGACCGACGGTGTCGAGCAGGATCTCGACGCCGCGAAGGCCGCCCTGGAGGCATCCGGCTACGCCGGTGAGACCATCACCCTCGAGTACCCGAACGACTACCCCGTCGGCGGCGTGAGCTTCACCCCGCTCGCCGAGCGTGTGCAGTCGCAGCTGGCTGCCGCCGGCATCTCGGTCGAGCTCGCCCCGGCGCCGTTCACGACGCAGATCGACGAGTACGTCAACGGCCGCGAAGCGTTCAGCATCTGGTTCTGGGGCCCCGACTACGCCGACTCGGCCAACTTCCTGCCGTTCAGCGCCGGCGCGAAGGTCGGCCTGCGTGCCGGCTGGACCGCCGAGCAGGCGCCGTCGATCCTCGAGCTCGCCGCCGCGGCAGAGAACGCCACCAGCATGGACGAGCGTGAGGGCGCGTTCAGCGCCTTCGCAAAGGCCCTGCAGGAGCAGGGACCGTTCGTTCCGCTGATCGTTCCCGGCTCGAACATCGCAACCGCTGACTACATCTCTGGCGTCGCCTACAACTCGACGTGGACGATGGACATCGCCGAGCTGCAAGCCAAGTAGAAGGACCCTTCAGCGTGGGAAAGAACACCCGCGCGAGGAGTGGGCACCCGGCCAGATCACCTCTGGCCGGGTACCTGCTTCGTCGCCTGGGAGTGTCAGTGCTGTTGCTCTTCGGCGTCACAATCGTGACGTTCAGCCTCGCGAACCTCGTTCCGGGCAACCCGATAGTCGCGGCCCTCGGTGAGGGAGCAGCCAGCAACCCGGCCACCGTGGCGGCCTACATCGAGAAGCACGGCCTCGACCAGCCGCTTCCCGTCCAGTACGTCAACTACCTCGCGAACCTGTTCCAGGGTGACATGGGCGTGTCGCTGCGCACCGGCCAGCCGGTCGCATCCGATCTCGCCAAGGCCGTTCCGGCGACCATCGAGGTCGCCATCGGCGCGATCATCGTCAGCCTCGCCGTCGGCGTCGCCCTCGGCGCGCTCGCGGCCTACCGCCGCGGCAAGCTCAGTGACCAGCTTGTGCGGGTGATCTCGCTCATCGGGCTCAGCATCCCCACCTTCTGGATGGCGCTGGTCAGCTTCAACATCTTCTTCCTGCAGCTGCGGATCGCACCCGGCTCCGGCAGGCTGTCGCCGGTGCTCAGCCCGCCGCCGACGGTGACCGGGCTGTACACGGTCGACGCGCTGCTCGCCGGGCAATGGGTGACATTCATGGACGCGATGGCGCACCTGATGCTGCCCGTGTTCGTGCTCTCCCTGTTCACGATCGGCCTGCTGACCCGCTTCGTGCGCACCTCGGTGCTCGAGGTGCTCGACGCCGACTACGTGCGGGCCGGCCGAGCCAAGGGACTCTCCGGGCCGCGGATGCTGTTCGGCTACGTGCTGCGCGGCGCATCCCTGCCGATCCTGACCATCGTCGGCCTGGCCTTCGGCTCCCTGCTGTCCGGCACCGTGCTGGTCGAGGCCGTCTTCGCCTGGCCGGGCCTCGGCAGCTACGCCTACAACTCGGCCACCAGCCTCGACCTGCCGGGCGTGATGGGGGTCGGCCTTGTGGTCGGCCTGATCTACCTGGTCATCAACTTCGCCGTCGACCTGCTCTACGGCGTGCTCGATCCGAGGGTGAGGCTCGCATGAGACGCCGCCTGCTGAAAGTTCCGGCCGGCTGGGTGACCCCGCTCGGCGTGATCGGCGCCGTCGTGGCCGCCTTCTGGATCGTCGTGGCCTTCACCGCCCAGTTCTGGGTGCCGTTCGACCCGCTGGCCCAGGCCCTCCCACGCCTGCAGGCTCCAGGCATCGACACCCTGATGGGCACCGACGCCCTGGGCCGCGACATCTTCTCCCGCCTGATGACCGGCGCGAGCGTCACGATTCCGCTCGCGCTGCTGCTGGTGTTCATGTCGATGCTCGTCGGCACGCTCATCGGGGCGGTCGCCGGCTACTTCGGCAAGTGGGTCGACGAGCTCCTGATGCGCATCACCGACCTGGTGATGGCGTTCCCCACCGTCATCCTGGCCATGGTCGTCGCTGCCTCGCTCGGCCCGTCGCTGTTCAACGCCGTCATCGCCGCGTTCGTGGTGTCGTGGCCGCAGTACGCCAGGATGACGCGCAGCATCGTGCTCGGCCTGCGCACGCAGAACTACGTGATGGCTGGCCGCCTGCTCGGCTTCTCGCCGTTCAAGTCGCTGCGCGTCGACGTGGCCCCGAACGTCGTCGGCCCGATCCTGGTGCTCGCCAGCCTCGACGTCGGCACAGCCATCCTGCTGCTCTCCGGCCTGTCCTTCCTCGGGCTCGGCGCGCAGCCGCCTACAGCGGAGTGGGGTTCCATGATCTCTTCCGCCATGGGCAACTTCGACAGCTGGTGGATCGGTGTCTTCCCGGGCCTGGCGATCCTCACCGTGGTGATGGCGTTCAACTTCGTCGGTGACTCGCTGCGCGACATCTTCGATCCCACCTCCCAGATGAGCAAAGCGGGGGCAAAGGCGTGAACACCGTGACAACGACTGGAACGGATGCCGCAGCGCAGGGCGTCACGCCCGTGCTCAGCATCCGCGATCTCACCATCGGCATCGGGAGACGAAAGGCGTTGAAGCCGATCGTCACCGGTATCAGCCTCGAATTGACGCCCGGTCGCATCCAGGGGCTGGCCGGCGAGTCAGGTTCGGGCAAGACCGTCTCTTCGCTCGCGGTCCTCGGGCTGCTTCCCGCGAATGCCGTCGTCGGCGGCTCGATCAAGCTGGCCGGCAGCGACTCGGGTGCCCGAGGCGCCACCGAGCTCATCGGCATGGGCAGGCGCCAGCTGAACGCGATCAGGGGCAACCGCATCGCGATGATCTTCCAGGACCCGTCGTCGAGCCTGCACCCGCAGCTCACGATCGGTTCTCAGCTGACCGACCACGTTCGCAAGCACCTGAAGTTCAGCAAGGCCGAGGCACGCGTGCACGCGCTTGGGCTGCTGGAGCGCGTGCGGGTGCCGAACCCCGAAGACGCCCTCGGGCGCTACCCGCACCAGTTCTCCGGTGGCCAGCGGCAGCGCATTGCCATCGCGATCGCCTTGGCCTGCGACCCTGTCGTGCTGTTGGCCGACGAGCCGACGACGGCGCTGGATGTCACGGTGCAGGCCGGCATCCTGCACCTGCTGCGCGACCTCGCTGACGAGCGTCAGCTCGCCGTGCTCCTGGTGACGCACGACCTCGGCGTGATGAGCGCGATCGCCGACGACGTGGCGGTCATGCGCCACGGGGCCATCGTCGAGTCGGGCACCAGGCAGCAGATCTTCGGCGATCCGCAACACGAGTACACCCGTGAGCTGCTGGCCTCGTTGCCGAGCGCACCGACGCCCGGACCGACTGAGCCGGTGATCGCGCCCCCGCGCGAGCTTTCGATAGAGGACATGGTATGAGCGCACTGCTGAGTGTCAGCGACCTGGTCATCGAGTATCACGGCACTTCGGTGGTGCGTGCCGTCGACGGCGTCTCACTGTCGATCGCCCCCGGCGAGGTGCTGGCGCTCGTCGGCGAGAGCGGATGCGGCAAGTCGAGCCTCGCCCGTGCCGTCGTCGGCATGGAGAAGCCCCGTTCCGGCGCGGTGCGCTACCGCGACAGCACCGTTCCGCTGCTCGGGGTGCGTCGGCGTGAGAAGCGCTTCACCTCGATCCAGATGGTTTTCCAGGACCCGAACTCCTCGCTCAACCCGCGCATCCGGGTCGGCACGCAGATCTCGGAGGGCATCAAGGCGGCGCTCGCGCGCGGCGAGTCCGGTTCCTCGCCCGAGGAGTGGCTGGAGCGGGTCGGCCTGCCGACGGCGATGGTCACGCGTTATCCGCACGAGCTCTCCGGCGGCCAGCGGCAGCGGGTGGCCATCGCCAGGGCGCTTGCCGCCAGGCCCGACCTGCTGGTGGCCGACGAGCCGATCTCAGCGCTGGACGCGTCGAGCCAGGCATCCGTCGCCGACATGATGCGCCGGCTCGCTCTGGACGCCGGCGCCGGGCTGCTGTTCATCTCGCACGACCTCGCGATCGTTCGACTGATTGCCGACCGCACCGTGGTGATGTACCGCGGCAAGGTTGTCGAATCCGGCGTCACCGAGCGCGTCTGGAACGACCCGGTGCATCCGTACACCCGGGCGCTGCTCGGGGCGATACCCGAGCCCGACGGGCTGGGCGTCCTGCCCGCTGCGCCGGCCGCCGAGGCTCCCGCCGAGTGGCGCAGCGAGCTGCCGGCCGCGCTTGACCGCGTCTGATTGGCGGCTCACCTGACCAGACAGAATGGTGAGGTGGGCAAGAAGCGGGATCAGGAGTACGCGGAGTTCGAGAAGACCATTCGGTTCCTCGGCCGGATGCAGGGGACTGGTGTGGCGCTGGTGCTGATCGGGTTCGTCCCAGCCATGTTCGGGATCCCGCAGCAGTGGCCAGAGTCGACCCAGAACGTGCTCTTTCTTACTCTCGTCGGCGGCGTGATCGTGATCCTCGCCGCGGGATTCGGCAAGTGGTCCCAGGGCGTGAAGTACCCCGCGTTCAAGAATCGTTTTCGCCGAGCGCGGCAGACCGCGTCCAGGTCGGCCAGTGACGGCAGCAGTGACGGCTCCGGCTGGTGGCACAGCGGGGGAGACAGCGGTGGCGACGGCGGCGGTGGCGGCGACTGAGGGTCTGGCGCTCAGCGGTCAGGATGCCGGCCAGCCACAGTGCGCGGCCACGAAGTCGTACAGCTGACCCCTCACGTCGTCGGAGACCGGCACGTACATCAGGCCCTGGCCGTCGCCCAGGTTGAGCTCGACCGGGAACAGCGTGCCGCGCTTGTCCTCCGCGACCGCGTGCGGGTCGCAGCGCGTGGGCACGATGTCCAGCGTGATCGTGCGGGCGTCGGTCAGCTCGGTGTCGAACGGCCACGTCGAGGCGCCGCTCGACGGGTAGAGCAGGTTCGTTCCGCGCACGGCGAGCAGGGTGACGGGCTGGGTCGGTTCGAAGTCCAGGTCGAGCAGGGCCACCAGTTCCCCATCCCGGGTCTCGGTGCGGATCGCTGCTGCCGGTGTGATCGTGACGCGCTCGGCCACCCTGAGGTCGAAGCAGTCCTGGCGGAGCACCGAGGCGAGCACATCCAGCTCGTCGGCCGGGGTGACGTGCATGATCATGGCCTCGGGCGACTCGAGCGTCAGCGCGACCGTGACCGCGGCGCCCGAGTCGTCGCAATCCGGCGCGGGAAGGATTACCGGCAGGTCCCGTGCCCCGCCCGCGGGCACTCTCGAGCTGCCGCCCGACCACCGAGCAGGCTCGGACAGGCCGTCTGACTCGAGGGAAGCGGCACCGATCGTGATCTCGCTGTCCCCGTCGTTCACCACCCGCAGCTGCAGGCGCCGGTCGGTGACGTCTGAGCGGAACTGGGCGAGCTGCACGCTCACGCCATCGGCGGGGTTGTCGACGACGGCGGTGGTGCAGCCCGTCAATGCGAGCGGCAGAACGAGCGGGCAGGCGAGCAGCGCGACCAGGCGTGCCCGCGGCATCCGTCAGCCCTCGCCGGCGATGCGCAGCTTGGTGCAGAGCGCGGTGAGCTGGAGCAGCTCGTCGTCGGTCAGCGCGCCACCGACGCGTCTGTTGATGGAGGCGGCGTGGCCGAGCGCCACTCGGTGGAACAGGTCATAGCCGTCGTCGGTGAGCGCCACGATGATGCCGCGGCCGTCGCCCGGGTCGGAGGCCTTGGTGACCAGCCCACGGCTGACGAGACGGTCGATCAGCCGGCTGACGCTTGGCTGCGTGAGCAGCAACACCCGGTTGAGATCGCGGATGCGCGTCCTGCGGTCAGGCTGGCGCGAGAGGTTGTAGAGCACGTCGTACTCGTTGAGGGAGAGATCGGCGGGAAACTCGCTGTTCAACTCGCGCAGCACAACCACCTGGGCGCGGAACAGCGCTTCCCAGGCATCAACGGCGATCGCGGAGTGGTCACTCACGCGCCAAGTCTATACGTATGCAACGAGTGATGGAAAATCGAGATCCGCGGATCGAACTCGTCGAGATCTCGGCAGGCTCGATCCGCGGCCGCGGCGCTTAACGTGATTGAGGGCCGGTCGTTGAGGCTAACGACCGGCCCTCTCCCTTGCACCAAGAGTGTCCTGCAATCACATTCCGCGGTAGCTGCCACAGCAAACAACTAACGCTCTATGAATATATAACGGTCCGGTAACGGCGTCTAGTTACCGAACCGTTATTTTTCTGGAAGTTTCCTATGAGCGAGATCCGGGAACCCCGAACGGCTCAGAAGAAGTCGGGGCTCGGCGTGCTGGCGTACCGGATCGAGACATCCGCATGCCGGTCGAAACGGTATCCGGCGCCGCGGACGGTGCGCACGATGTCCTCGTAGGCGCCGAGCTTGGACCGCAGGCGGCGGACGTGCACGTCGATGGTGCGCTCGTTCGGAGCTTCGCCCTCGTCGCCGTCGCTCCAGAGCGCCTCGATCAGTTCGTGGCGTTCGATGGTGCGTCCCTCGCGCAGCACGAGGTACTGCAGCAGCTCGAACTCCTTGTAGGTGAGCGGGGCGGTTTCGCCGTCGAGCACGACGCGCTTGCGGGACAGGTCGACGATGACGCCCTCGGCGGGCTTCTCGGCGGCCTCCGGTTCGGTCGCCTGGCGGCGCTTCGCCAGCGCTGCGGGATCCTGCAGGGCCAAGCGCACCACGTCCACGTCGCGTCCACCGGCACCCTCCGGCGCGAGGGCGACGGCAGCGTGGGTCTCGGCGTCCGGAGCGAGGGCAGCGGTGAGCTTCTTCAGTGCGTCGACGATGGCGCCGAGGTCGGTGCCGGCAGCGGCAGCCTTCGCCTCATCGAGTCCGACATAGAGAACGAATCCGCGGGCTTCGGTGCCTTCGGGAACGGCGCGCAGGCGCGGCGCAGCGGTCTGCGGCGCAGTCGGCCGGGGTGCGGGCGCGGCAGTCTGGGCCGGCGCGGCCTGGACGGCGGGGGAGTAGGAGGGACGGGCGAGGTCAAGTGCGAGAGTCATTACAGCGTTCCTTCAAAAGAAAGAGGAGGTGAAGGCCTCGTAATGAAGAGGGGAATTGCCTTCGGTGTTTTCGAGCGGTGCGGGGCGCGTCCTGTTATGAGAGGAACGAGCCCGGGAGTTCAGCCCACGCGATGGGTGGTGGAACTCGGCGATGGCGGCCTTTAGGCACACATTCGACAACACATGACATTGTTCGCGGGCATCATGATGCCAGCAGTCCCGTGAGCCTCAACCGAGGTCAGGGTGCGAACGTTGTCAGTCATGCGTGCAAGTTTCTTGCACGCACGCGGGAAAAGTCAAATCAGACGAGGCCGTAGAGGCGATCTCCGGCGTCGCCGAGGCCGGGCACGATGTACCCGTGCTCGTTCAGGCGCTCATCCAGCGCGCCGAGCACGATGGTGACCTCGCGGCCCTGCGTCGCGGCATCCACAGCGGCGAGCCCTTCTGGGGTGCCGAGCAGGCACACGGCCGTGACATCCACCGCCCCGCGCGCGAACAGATAGTCGATCGCCGCGATCAGCGAGCCGCCGGTGGCGAGCATCGGGTCGATCACGAAGCACTGCCGGTTCGACAGGTCGTCGGGCAGTCGCTCGGCGTAGGTCACCGGCTGCAAGGTCTCTTCATCGCGCACCAGGCCGAGGAAACCGACCTCCGCGGTCGGCAGCAGCCGGGTCATTCCTTCGAGCATGCCGAGCCCGGCACGGAGGATCGGCACGACCAGCGGCCGCGGCGAGGCGATCTGCACCCCGGTGGTCGGGGCGACCGGGGTTTCGATGTCGACCGGGGCGACGCGCACATTGCGGGTGGCCTCGTAGGCGAGCAGGGTGACCAGCTCCTCGGTCAACTGCCGGAAAGTCGGCGATGGGGTGCGCTTGTCACGCAGCACCGTCAGCTTGTGGGTGACGAGAGGGTGGTCGGCTACGTGCACTCGCATAGGCTCAAGGCTAGTGGAGGTGCTGGTGGGGCGATACGACGAGTGGATGCTCGAGGCGGTCGCCGAGGCGCGTGCCGCACTGGCGACGGGGGACGTTCCCGTCGCCGCGTTTGTGCTCGACGGCGAGGGGCGCCGTATCGGCGTCGGCCGCAATGAACGTGAACTTCTGCAGGACCCGACCGCGCACGCCGAGGTCGTCGCGATCCGGCAGGCCGCGGCATCCGTCGGCGACTGGCACCTGACCGATGCCACCCTGGTCGTCACCCTCGAGCCGTGCGTGATGTGCGCCGGCGCGATCCTGTCCGCGCGGATCCCGCGGGTGGTCTTCGGTGCGTGGGACGAGAAGGCCGGCGCGGTCGGCAGCGTGCACGACCTGCTGCGTGACCGCCGCCTGCCGCACCGGGTTGAGGTGATCGCGGGCGTTCAGGCCGAGGCCTGCGCCGAACTGCTCGTCGAATTCTTCGAGCAGCGCCGCTGATCAGTCGAACAGCTCGCTGAGCCAGTTTTCCTTCTTGCGCTTGCCGTAAGGCTGGCCGTACGAGCGGTCGCCGTAGCCGCGCTGGTTCCCGCGGTTGTCGAAGCCGGGGGCCGGCCGCGACGGAGCCGCCGGCATGCCGGCGCGTTCGATGATCTTGTCGAGTTCTCCGCGGTCGAGCCAGACGCCGCGACACTGCGGGCAGTAGTCGATCTCGACGCCCGAGCGCTCCGACATGGTCAGGGTGAGCCGTCAATGGGGCACTGCATATTGAGGAACCTTTCGTCGCCTTGACGCTATTGCGGCAAGGTTGGAGGAATCTGACGGTCAGTCGGCCGCGCGGATCACAATCGCATCCGTGGACGGATGCTCGTCGGGGTTGCCACGGTACACGTCGGGCTCGATGTAAATCACACGGGCCACCGGGACGGCCGCGCGGATGGTCTTCTCCACCTCGTCGATCGCTGCCGCGACCTGGCCAAGTTTGTCGGTGCGCGGGAACGCGATCTTCGCGGCCACCAGCAGCTCGTCCGGCCCGAGGTAGAGCGTCTTCATGTGGATGAGGGCCTCGACCGAGGAGTGCCCGTTGATCGCGTCGCGGATGCGGTTGACGTCGTCGGGACGGGCGCCTTCGCCGACCACCAGGCTCTGCGTTTCGACGCCGAGCACGAGTGCGACGACGATGAGGAGTGCACCGATCGCGAGGGTGCCGAGAGCGTCGAACAGCGGGTTTCCGGTGAGGATGGTCAGCCCGACGCCGATCAGCGCGAAGACCAGGCCGAGCAGGGCGGCGATGTCCTCGAGCAGCACGACGGGCAGCTCGGGCGACTTGGCGTGCCGCACGAATTCGGTCCAGCTGCCCTTGCCCTTGTGCGGCAGCGACTCCTTGACCGCGGTGCGCAGCGAGAACGACTCGAGCACGATCGCGATGACCAGGACGAGCACCGGCAACCAAGGCACTTCAAGCTCGTGCGGGTGGGTGAGCTTGTCGATGCCCTCGTAGATCGAGAACATGCCACCGACGCTGAACAGCACGATCGACACCACGAACGCCCACAGGTAGCGTTCGCGGCCGTACCCGAAGGGATGCTCGGCATCGGCCTGTTTCTTCGCGCGCCGGCCGCCGAGCAGCAGCAGCAGCTGGTTGCCGGCATCCGCGACCGAGTGCACCGACTCGGCGAGCATTGAACTGGATCCCGAGAACGCCCAGGCGATGAACTTCGTGATTGCGATTCCGGTGTTCGCGAGTAGTGCCGCGATGACTGCCTTAGTTCCGCCGCTAGCGCTCATAACCCTCATCTTAGAATGGCGCGATGAGCGTCGAACTGCCTGCCATTGCCATCCTTGGAACCGGTTCGATGGGAGGCGCCATCCTGTCCGGGCTGTTGAAACCCGGCGTGAACGTGAGTGGCGGCATCCGCGTCACCAATCGCACCGCGGTCAAAGCGGATGCACTGCGATCAGATGCGGTGACCAGCTACGCCACCGAGGTGGAACCCAGGGCGAACCATCTCGCGGTCGCCGGCGCGAAGCTCGTGGTGCTCGGCGTCAAGCCGGGCATGGTGCCCGACCTGCTACGCGAGGTGGGTCCGTCGCTCGATGCAGGAGCCGTCGTGGTCAGTGTCGCGGCCGGTGTGCCCATCGCCGCGATGGAGGCAATCGTGCCTGGCGCCGTGCTGCGGGCGATGCCGAACACGCCCGCGGTCGTCGGGCGCGCGGTCACCGGGTTGGCGGCGGGAACCAGGTCGACGGATGCCGAGCTCGACCTTGCCCGGACCTTGTTCGAGACCGTGGGATCAGTGCTGGTCGTGCCCGAGGAGCAGATCGACGCGTTGGGCACGATCTCGGGATCGGGTCCGGCCTACGTGTTCTACCTGATCGAGCAGCTCACGAAGACGGCGGTCGACCTTGGCTTCACGGCCGAGCAGGCCGCGACCATGGTGGGGGACACCTTCCTCGGCGCCGCCGAGCTGCTGCGGCACACCGGGGAGGACCCGGCCGAGTTGCGCCGCCGGGTGACCAGTCCGAAGGGCACCACCGAGCGGGCCGTCGCCGTGCTCGAGCAGGGCGGCCTCAAGGAGCTGTTCGACCGGGCCACTGCCGCCGCCCTCGCCCGGACGAAGGAACTGGCCGCCGAGGCTGGGTAGCCGCTGGTTGGGGAGCTCTACGCCTGCAGGGTGGCGAACTTCTCGATGTCGCCGCTGCGGCCGGACACGATGATCAGGTCGTGGCTGGAGACCACAGTCTCCGGCGTCGCATAGGTGAATTCCTTGCCGGGAGACTTCACGCCGACGACGCTGATGCCGTACTTCTTGCGCACCTGCGACTCGGCCAGTGACAGGCCGCGCACGTTCTTCGGCGGGTACATCTTGACCAGGGCGAACTCATCATCGAACTCGATGAAGTCCAGCATCCGGCCGGACACCAGGTGCGCCACGCGCTCGCCGGCTTCGGCTTCGGGGTAGATGACGTGGTTCGCGCCGATCCGGGCGAGGATCTTGCCGTGCGACTGGCTGATCGCCTTGGCCCAGATCTGCGGGATCTTGAGATCGACGAGGTTCGCGGTGATCAGCACGCTCGCCTCGATCGCCGAGGCGGTCGCGACGACCGCGATCGAGAAGTCCTGAGCGCCGATCTGCCGGAGCGCGTCAATGCTTCTGGCATCGGCCTGCACCGCGTGGGTGACCCGCTCCGACCACTTCTGCACAAGCGCGGCATCCGCGTCAACGGCCAGCACCTCGCGGCCGAGCCGGTCAAGCTGACCAGCGGTTGCGGCGCCGAACCGGCCGAGGCCGATCACCAGCACGGGCGCGTCGTGCGCGATTCTCTCAACCAACGATGGGCCTTTCTTCGGCTCGGGTGAACAACTGACGGCGCTGGCTCGCGGCAAGCGCTGCGGCGAGGGTCACTGTACCAACGCGGCCCGCCCACATCGTCGCGGCAAGAATGAGCTGCGCGCTGTCGGGTGCTTCTGCGGTGAAGCCAGTCGACAGGCCGCAGGTGGCGAACGCCGAGATGACATCGAACAGCACGAAATCGAGGCGCTCGCCGGTGATGTGCATGAGCGCAATCGACGCGCTGGCCACGATGGTCGCCCCCCACAGGACGACGCTCACCGACAGCCGCAGCACGTCGACCGGAATCCGCCGTTCGAATGCCTGCATGTCGCGGTCGCCACGGGCTTCCGCCAGCGCGGCGAGGAACAGCACCGCCAGGGTGGTCACCTTGATGCCACCTGCCGTGGACGCCGAGCCGCCGCCGACGAACATCAGCATGTCCGTCACCAGCAGCGTGGAGCCGTTCATTTCCGCAATATCGATGGTCGCGAATCCGCCCGATCTGGTCATGATCGACATGAACACCGCGGTCATCGGAGCCGCGGCGCCGTCGTGCTGCCCAAGCGTGGCCGCGTTGTTGAACTCGAGTACCCAGATCGCGATGGCGCCCAGGAACATCAGCGCGATCGTCGTGACCAGGGTGAGCTTGACGTGCAGTGACCAGCGCCGCGGGTTCCGCCAGCCGCGCGCCAGCGCGAAGATCACCGGGAAGCCGATGGCACCGAGAAAGACGCCGATCGCGATCGCGGTCAGCATCCACGGATCGGTCGCGTACGGCGCGATGCCCTCGGGCGTGGGCATGAAGCCCGTGTTGGTGAACGCCGACGTGGCGATGTAGAAGCCCTCCCAGAGAGCCGTCCACGGATCCGCGCCCGCCACCATCAGACGGGGTGCGATCAAAAGGGTGACTCCGGCTTCGATGATCAACGCGCTCACCGCGACGGTGGCCAGCAGGCTGCCGATATCGCCGAGGCGGATTGCCTGGGACTCGACGACTGGCCCGTGATGGATGCGCAGCGGGTTGCTGTCGCTCGCTGCCATCAATTTCTGCCGCAGCCCGAGTCGGCGCGAGACCACCAGGCCCATGATGCTCGCCAGCGTCAGCACGCCGATGCCGCCGATGTTCATGCCGAGCAGGATGACGACGTTGCCGAAGCCCGACCAGTGCGTGCCCATGTCCACGGTGGACAGGCCGGTCACGCAAATCGTTGACACGGCGGTGAAGAGAGCGTCGGTGAGCGGAGTGGCGCTGCGATCCCTGGTCGCGATCGGCAGCGACAGCAGCACCGTCCAGATCAGGATCAAGGAGGTGAAGACGAGGATCGCGAACCGGGACGGCGAAGATTCGGTGATTCGGTCGACGACGTCGCGCAGACGCCCGAGCGCGGTGCGGGGTTCACCGCGGGTAAACCCCCGACGGTCTACGCTCGCGCGCATGGTTCAACCCCCAACTATTGGTGACAGCGTGTCATGGTACTCCTCGTGGGTGCTGGCTACCCTGTTGGGATGGCCGACATCTTCGACGTGGTTGCCGACGCGACTAGACGTGATCTTCTGCAAGCCCTCCGCGAGCGTTACACCTCGCCCGACTCGGCGACCGGAGAGATCAGCGTTGGCGAACTCGTGGAGCGACTGGGGGTCAGTCAGCCGACCGTCTCCAAGCACCTGAAGGTGCTCCGCGAGCACGGCATGGTCACCGTCCGGGACCACGGTCAGCACCGGTACTACCGGCTGGAAGTCTCACCGCTCGAGGAACTCGAGGACTGGCTCATCCCGTTCCTCAGCGCCGATTGGGATGGCAACGCTTCGGCCGCCTACGCAGCCTGGGCCGGCACCGAAGTGGGCAGCAATATCGGCCGGGTCACGGCGGACGGTCTGCACCAGGCGCGGACCGCGATTCACGACGCTCAGGAGCAGGTCAGCAGGCGTATTCCCTGGCTGAAGAAGAAGCCCACAGGGGAGTAGACGACGAGTCACTCCAGCCCCTATTGTTGCGATCAGACACTCCAGTCACACCCGTAACGAGTGTTCCAAACAGCAAAGGGAAGACGATGGCGCGTGATCTCTCCGAGGTGCGGTTCCTCACCGTTGCGGAGGTCGCAGAGATGATGCGGGTCTCGAACATGACGGTGTACCGCATGGTGCACTCGGGCGAACTGCCCGCGATCCGTTTTGGGCGGTCCTTCCGCATCCCGGAGTCGGCCGTTGAACACCTGATCCAGCAGCCGCTCACCGACGTCGGCTGAACCGCGTTCGCTCATTCCAGCTGGGCGCGGTAGACTGCCCCGGTACATTTTCCGCGGTTCTGAACGGACCCGGTGTCTTGTTCAGAAATCAGTGAGGTCCTTATGGGTTCCGTAATTAAGAAGCGCCGCAAGCGTATGGCGAAGAAGAAGCACCGCAAGCTGCTTCGTAAGACGCGCCACCAGCGTCGCAACAAGAAGTAGCAGCCAACTGCTGAGCGCCAGCCCCTCGGGGTTGGCGCTTTTTCTTTGCCTACCGGCTCTGGCTGCCGGCTCTGCCTACCGGCGCTTTGGCTTGACCCGCACGGCCCGGGCTTCGCGCCGAACCCGGCGGCGGGCTTCCCGGATGCTCGACGGTTTCAGCTCGAGCACCGGCCAGCTGCGCGCCTTCGCGTACCGGGCGAGGCTCGCATCCGGGTTCACCACGACCCGGTTGCCGACCAAATTCAGCAGCGGGATGTCGTTGCGGGAGTCGCTGTACGCCCAGCAGTCCATCAGCCGCGCACGCTTGCGGCGCGCCAGTTCTTCGGCGACGACCGCCTTGCGCTCGCCGTGCAGCACCGGACCCTCCAGGTTGCCGGTGTAGATGCCGTCCACCGATTCGATCCGGGTTCCCAGCGCGCCGGTCAGCCCGAGCTCCTGCGCGATGACCTGTGCCACGATCTCCGGCGTCGCGCTGATCAGCCAGACTTCGTGACCCTTGGCCAGGTGCTCCTTGGCGAGTTGCACGGTTTCGGGCCACAGCCGGTGCGACAGGTCTCGCTCGTAGATCTCTTCGGCGAGGCTGCGCAGTGTCGGCTCGGAGTGCCCGCCGATCAATTCGAGCGCGCGGTCCTTGATGGTGGAGAGGTGCCGCTTGTTCTCGCCGACGGCGACGAACCGGGCCTGATGCCAGGCGAACATCATGATGTCGCGCACGGTGACGAAGCCGCGGCGGAAGGCCCGCTTCCCCAAGTGGTAGATGCTTGCGCCTCGCATGAGCGTGTTGTCCACGTCGAAGAACGCGATGATCGGGCTATCGCTCGGGGGCGTCGCGTCAGACATCGGGCACCATCGTAGTCGGCGCCTAGGCTGGGAGCGTGCCCCCCACTCGTCTCACTCTCGTCGGCAAGCCCGGCTGCCATCTCTGCGATGATGCGCGTGCCGTGGTGCAGTCCGTACTGACCGACTTCGACGACGTTGCGTTCGAGGAACTGTCGATCCTCGAGCACGAGGATCTGCACGCGAAGTACGTGGAAGAGATTCCCGTCGTGCTGATCAACGACAAGGTGCACAACATCTGGCGGGTCAACCCCGACCGTCTGCGCAAGGCTTTGGAGGAAGCATCCGAATGATCCGTCACGTCGTCACCTGGAAACTCAATGGGGCGGACGCCTCGACCCGCGCCGCGCAGGCCACCGAGATCGCCGACGCGTTGAACGCGCTCGACGGCGTCGTGCCGCAGATCCGCGCGATCAAGGTGGGCGCGGATGTGCTCGGCAACGGCAACTGGGAAGTTGCACTGGTCGCCGACTTCGACTCACTTGACGACCTCGGCGGATACCAGGAGCACCCCGCGCACCAGGCGCTGCTGCCGATGATCCGCGGGCACGTCGCCGAGCGCAGCTGCGTCGACTTCGAGGTCTAGTCACGCCCTCCAGCTGATTGAGGAGCGCCGCGAGCGTAGCGAGTGACGCGTCTCGAAATCTGTTACTCGGATAGGTGATTTCGAGACGCGTGCGACTTCGTCGCGCGCTCCTCAATCACCGGGGGAAGTGCGTCCTAGGGCAGCAGGCGGTTCGGCCCGCGGAACAGGTAAGTCACCTCGCGGATCGAGCCCAGGCCGAGCATGAGCATGATCACGCGGGCGAGGCCCATGCCGAAGCCACCGTGCGGCGGCACCCCGTAGCGGAAGAAGTCCAGGTAGAAGCCGAGCTCCTCGGGGTCCATCCCCTTGTCCTTCGCCTGCGCGACGAGCGTGTCGATGCGGTGCTCGCGCTGGGCGCCGGTGGAGATCTCCACGCCGTGGTAGATCAGGTCGTAGCTGTTGGTGAGCGACGGGTCGCCCTCGTGCCGCATGTGGTAGAACGGCCGGATGCTCGAGGCGTAGTCGGTCAGGAAGACGAAGTCGTGACCGTAGGTCTCCTTGGCCCAGGCCGCGATCTGCCGCTCGCCCTCGGGGTCCATGTCGTCGTCGTGGCGGGGAATCTCGTAACCGCGCTCGGCGACGACGCGCTTCGCCTCGGCGAGCGGGATCCGCGGGAACGGCCGGCTGGGAACCTCGAGGGTGACGTCGAACAGCGACTCGATCTCGGCGCCGTGCTTCTCCTTGACTGCGGTGATGCCGGCGACCATGAGCTCCTCGTGCAGCTCCATGACGTCCTCGTGCGACGAGATCCAGCTGATCTCGCTGTCGATCGAGGTGAACTCGGTGGAGTGCCGCGAGGTGAACGACGGGTCGGCGCGGAACGCTGGGCCGATCTCGAAGACCTTGCCGAAGCCGGCTGGCTGGGCCATCTGCTTGAAGAACTGCGGGCTCTGCGCGAGGTAAGCGGTGGTGTCGAAGTACTCGACCTCGAACAGTTCAGCGCGCGACTCCGACGCCGAGGCCATCAGCTTCGGGGTGTGGATCTCGATGAAGTCGTTGTCGATCCAGTACTGCCGCAGCGCGTGCTCGAACGTGGTCTGGATGCGGAAGATCAGGTTCTGCTTGGGGTGACGCAGGTCGAGGAAGCGCCAGTCCATGCGCTTGTCGATCGCGGTGTCATCGGCGATCGGCGTTTCGGGGATCGCCCGGCTGGCGACATCCAGCGTGCCGATCTTCACCTCGATGCCGCCCAGCTTGACCCGCTCATCGTGCTTCAGCTCACCGCTGATGCTAATGAAGCTGCCCTCGCTGAGACCCGAGATCGTCTCGGTCAGGTCGAGGCGGGCCTCGGATGCCGCATCCTCAGGGTCGATCTCACGAGTTGCCGGGTTGACCAGCTGAACCGCGCCCGACTCGTCGCGCAGCACGATGAACTGCACCTTCTTCTGATCACGCACCGTGTCCACCCATCCAGAGACAGTCACGGGGCCGTCGGCGAGGGCGGCAAGGTTCTTGATCAGGGTGCGTTCAGTCACGGCAACCGAGTCTAGCTGCCGCTCTTACACTGGACAGGTGGTAGCGAGGCAGATCCATCTCGTCCGGCACGGCGAGGTTCACAATCCCGAGGGCGTTCTTTATGGACGCATCCCCGGCTATCACCTGTCGGAACTCGGACACCGGATGGCGGCCAATGCCGCGGAGGCCCTCGACGGCCGTCCGATCACCACGCTGTACGCGAGCCCGCTGCAGCGCGCGCAGGAATCGGCCGCTCCCTGGGCGAAGAAGTTCGGCCTCGACATCCAGACCGACGACCGGCTGATCGAGCCGACGAACAAGTTCGAGGGCAAGAAGTTCGAGTTCGGCCCGCAGGTGCTCACCCGGCCGGAGTCCTGGCCGTGGATCACCAACCCGTTCAAGCCGAGCTGGGGTGAACCGTTCGTCTCGATCGCCGCCCGCATGCTCGCCGCGGTGGAGGACGCCTGGCAGGCGACCGAGGACGGCGGCGAAGCGGTGCTGGTCAGCCACCAGTTGCCGATCTGGATGGTGCACCGCAGCGTGACCGACAAGAAGCTCTACCACGACCCCCGCCGTCGACGCTGCAACCTGTCGAGCATTACCACGCTCACGCGACAGGGCACAGTGTTCGCTGAGGTGAACTATCAGGATCCTGCACGAGACTTGCTCGCAGCATCCGTCGACTTTGGAGCCGTGTGAGACGCCGTCTTCTTCCCGCCGCCCTCGCGGTCGCCGCCGCGACCCTGCTCGCCGGGTGCACGACCGATCCGCTGGCCGCGTCGTACCGGGACGGCACCACCGAGAACTACGTCTCGGGTGACGGAACGATCACCGAGATCCCCGTCGCTGAACGCGGTGAACCGGTTGATTTCGAGGGCGAGACCGATGCCGGCGAAACCGTCTCCAGCGCCGACTACGCGGAGGAGATCCTCGTGGTGAACTTCTGGTACGCCGAGTGCCCGCCCTGCCGGGTGGAGGCCCCCGACCTGCAGGACGTCTACGAGGAATTCAAGCCTGAAGGGGTCGAGTTCCTGGGCGTCAACCTCTACAACGGCGCCGAAGGTTCGCTGGCATTCGCCCGCACCTACGGCATCACCTACCCGTCGATCATCGAGGCGGGATCGGAGACCCCGGTGCTGCTGGCATTCGCCGGCAAGGTGTCGCCCAAGGCGGTGCCCACCACCCTGGTGCTCGACCGCGAGGGACGCGTGGCCGCCAGGATCAACGGCCTCGTCGACCCGTCCGTGCTCTCCACCCTGGTCAGCGACACGCTCGCCGAGGACGCGTAGGTGGGCCCCGCTGACATCGTCGCGAATGGCAGCATGCTTCTCGCGCTGCCGCTCGCGCTGCTGGCCGGGCTGATCGCCTTCGTGTCGCCGTGCGTGCTGCCGCTGGTGCCCGGGTACCTGGCGTATGTCAGCGGGATCACGGATGCCCGTGACATCCGCCGCGGCCGGATGGTGCTCGGCGCGGCGTTGTTCGTGCTCGGTTTCAGTGTCGTCTTCCTCGGCTTCTTCATCCTGATCTCCACGGTCGGCACCTTCATGGCCGTCTACGAGGACCTGCTGATGAGGATCGCCGGCGCCATCGTGATCGTGCTCGGGCTGGCTTTCATCGGGCAGGTCACCTTCCTGCAGCGCACCATCAAGCCCACCTGGCGCCCCACCGCAGGTCTTGCCGGCGCCCCGGTGCTCGGCGCCGTGTTCGCGGTGGGCTGGTCGCCATGCATGGGACCGGTGCTCGCAGCGGTGTCGACGCTGGCGCTCGGCGAAAGCCCGGGTCGGGCGGCGATCATCGGTGCCGTGTACTGCCTGGGCCTCGGCATCCCGTTCATGCTGGTCGCGCTCGGTCTGGACTGGGTGAGCGGCTCGGTGGCCTGGGTCAAGCGGCACGTGCGCACGATCAACATCGCCGGCGGCAGCCTGCTCATCCTGATGGGCCTCCTCATGGTCACCGGCGTGTGGCGACAGCTCATGCTCATGCTGCAGGGGGTGATCGATGGAACCGTTACGCCCCTCTGACCACGTCGACTCCGTCCCGACTGCGGAACCGATCACGCAGCCGAAGCTCGGCTTCGTCGGTTACGTCCGCTTCTTCTGGCGGCAGCTGACCAGCATGCGCACTGCGCTGATGCTGCTTCTGCTGCTTGCGCTGGGCGCCATCCCCGGGTCGCTCGTGCCGCAGCGCAGCTCCGACCCCAACGGCGTCGTGCAGTACAAGACCGACCACCCCGACCTGTTCCCGGTGCTGGATTGGTTCCAGCTGTTCGACGTCTACAGCTCGGCATGGTTCTCCGCGATTTACCTGCTGCTGTTCATCTCGCTGGTCGGCTGCATCATCCCGCGCACCAAGCACCACTGGCAGGCGCTCAAGGCGCGCCCGCCGAAGACCCCGGTGCGGCTGCAACGCCTCGCCGGATACACCGAAAACCACACCACCGTCGACCCCGAAACCGCCCTCGACGACGCACGCACCCTGCTCCGCAAACAGCGGTACCGGATCGAGCGCTACGGGACCTCGCTCTCGGCGGAGCGCGGCTACCTGCGGGAGACCGGCAACCTCGTCTTCCACGCGGCCATGGTCGGTCTGCTCTTCGCGGTCGGCATCGTCAGCGGCTTCGGCTACAACGGGCAGAAGGTCATCGTCGAGGGCCAGTCGTTCACGAACGTGCTCGCGAACTACGACTCGTTCAACCCCGGACGGTTCTTCAGCGAGTCCGAACTGGTGCCCTACTCGCTCACGCTGGACAGCTTCACCGCTGAATACGGCATCGACAACACCACCGGCGCCGCGGTGCCGCTGGATTACGCGGCATCCGTCACCGCCACCATCCGCGGCGAGGAGCCGCAGGAAAGCGTCGTGAAGGTCAACGAGCCGATGTCGGTCGGCAACAACGTGGCCTACCTGCTCGGCAACGGGTACGCGCCGATCATCACCGTGTACGACGGCAACGGCAACGTGGCCTTCTCGCAGGCGGTGCCGTTCCTGCCGCAGGACGGCAACCTGACCAGCGTCGGAGTGGTCAAGGTTCCGGATGCCTTGCCCGAGCAGCTCGGACTGGTTGGCTTCTTCTACCCCTGGGCCGCCGACGGGCATGGCGGCGCGCTCGCGTCGGCGCACCCGGAACCCGGGAACCCGCTGCTCACCCTGAACGTCTTCACCGGCGATCTCGGCCTGGACTCCGGCGTGCCCAAGTCCGTCTACGAGCTCAACACCGACGACATGACTCAGGTCGCCGGCGGGGAGACGGATGTCGCCGCCCTCGAACTGGCTCCGGGGGAGAGCGTCGACCTGCCGAACGGTCTCGGCAAGGTCGAGTTCACCGAACTGCGCCGCTTCGTCAGCCTCGACATCCACGACGACCCGTCGCAGGGGTGGGTTCTCGTGTTCGCGATCCTGATCCTCGCCGGGTTGGGTGCCGCGCTGTTCGTTCCGCGTCGTCGGCTCTGGGTCAAGGCGACCCAGGGTGCGGATGGCGCCACCCGCCTCGAATACGCGGGTCTCGCCCGCGGTGAGGACCCCACCCTGGATGCCGCCGTCGACGATTTCGCGCGGCAGCACACCGAAATACTGAAGCGTAGGATGCCCTCGTGAACGCTGCCCTAGATTCCTTCTCCATCGTTTTGGTGTACTCGGCGATGGCCGTGTACACGCTCGCGTTCGTCGCGTTCACGCTTGACCTCTCCCGCCGCTCGGCCGCGAAGCCCGCGGTCGCGGCAGCCACCGGCCAGCTCGCCGCTGCCGCGCAGAATCGCGCCTCGGTCGCGGTGCTTGAGAAGATCAAGCCCGCGGAGCCGCCGCGCGAGAAGGCGTCGCCGTCGCTGCGGGTCGGCATCGCACTCACGATCCTCGGCTTCGTGATCCACCTCGTCGCCACGGTGCTGCGCGGGCTTGCCGCCGGCCGGGTGCCGTGGGCGAACATGTACGAGTTCTCGCTGACGATGACGCTGATCATCACCGCGGTGTTCCTCGCCACCCTCCTGAAGGAGGACCTGCGCTTCCTGGGCACCTTCGTCGTCGGCCTGGTCCTGGTCATCCTCGGCGTCTCCACGGTCAGCTTCTACGTGGCCGTCATCCCGCTGCCGCCCGCGCTGCAGTCGTGGTGGCTGGTCATCCACGTCTTCGTCGCGTCACTGGCGACCGGATTCTTCGCGCTCGGCTTCGCGTTGTCGGTGGTGCAGCTCATGCAGAGCCACCGGGAGAGCCTGTCGGCCGAGCTGCAGCAGGTGAAGCTGCGCTTCCTGCGGTCGCTGCCCACGGCCGAGCGGCTCGAGAACCTGGCCTACCGGATCAACATCGTCGGCTTCGTGTTCTGGACCTTCACCCTGATCGCCGGCGCGGTCTGGGCCGAACGCGCCTGGGGCCGGTACTGGGGCTGGGACACCAAGGAAGTCTGGACCTTCATCATCTGGGTGCTCTACGCGGGCTACATCCACGCCCGTGCGACCCGCGGCTGGCGGGGCACCCGCTCGGCGTGGCTGGCCATCATCGGCTTCTCGGCGATCCTGTTCAACTACGGCGTGGTGAACCTGTTCTTCAAGGGGCTGCACGCGTACAGCGGGCTGTAAGCGATCGCCCTCCCCGCTGGTCGAGCCTGTCGAGACCTCCGGGTGGCCCGGAGCGCCCGACGGAGTCGGAGCTCGGGGTGGTCCGTAGCTGGATCCTTGAGTTGTCCGTAACCAAGGAGCCCCGGCGCCACGCCGTGCCGGTTGGCTTCGGGGCGCGGCGTTGCGCGGATCGTCCTCAGTTAGGGCCATCACCACGGCGATCGCGAGAATTTTCCGGGCCCTACGGCCCGCCGCCTTCGACTGCGAGACGATCCGGAAACTCCGCTGAGGTTAGAACAGGCGCGCGGTCAACGAAACACCGCGCGGAGCCTGGCCGGGTGCCCCACGCCGTGCGGAATCAGCAGGAATGGCGGACTTTCTGTCCGGCTACGCGGGCTCGCTCAGTAGTGCTCCAGGTCGTCGCTGATCGCCCGCGCCGCCTCCAGCAGCGATGGCAGCAGCCGGTCGCGGGTGTCCGCGACATCCGTCTGTCCGGCAGCGGTCGACACGTTGATCGCCGACACCACCTTGCCGCGGCGGCGCACCGGAGCGGCGAGTGAGCGCAGGCCGAATTCCAGTTCCTGGTCGACCATCGCCCAGCCCTGTTCGCGCACCCGCTCGAGCTCATCGCGCAGCGCGTCCGGTGCGGTGATGGTGTGCGACGTGAACGCCTCGGTGCCGAAGCCCACCAGGAACTCCTCGCGTGAGGTCTCCGGCAGGTTCGCCAGCAGCACCCGTCCCATCGAGGTGGCGTGCGCGGGGAACCGGGTGCCGATGGTGATGTTGACCGTCATGATCCGCCGCATCGCCACTCGGGCAACGTAGACCACATCGGTGCCGTCGAGCACCGACGCCGACGTCGACTCTCCGACCGCGCGCGACAGCTTCTCGAGGTGTGGTTGCGCGATCTCGGGCAGTGACAGCGACGACAGGAAACTGAAGCCCAGCTCGAGCACGCGGGGGGTCAGCGAGTACTCCCGGTCGTCCGATCGGACGTAGCCGAGCTCTTCGAGCGTCAGCAGGAAGCGGCGGGCGGTGGCGCGGGTCAGGTCGGTGGCCCTGGCGATGTCGCTGAGCGTCATGCGCGGTTGCTCGGCCGTGAACGCCCGGATCACCGCCAGCCCGCGCGCGAGCGACTGGACGTACTCGCCGCTGGCAGGAGTGGTCATCCGCTCAGGTTAACGCTCGAGCACCACGGCCAGGCCCTGGCCGACGCCGATGCAGATCGCGGCCACGCCGACACCGCCGCCGCGACGCTTGAGCTCGTGGGCCACGTGTCCGATGATGCGGCCGCCGGATGCCCCGAGCGGGTGCCCGATCGCGATGGCGCCGCCGTGGATGTTGACCTTCTCGGGGTCGAGCTCCGGCCACAGCTTCAGGCAGGCGAGGCTTTGCGCGGCGAACGCCTCGTTCAGTTCGACCACATCGACATCCGCCCAGGTCTTGCCGGCGCGGGCGAGCGCGCGGTTGGCGGCCTCGACGGGTCCGATGCCGAACACGTCGGGGTCGACGCCGGATGCGCCGCGGCCGATGATCCGGGCCAGCGGTTCCGCGTCAACGGCACCCTCGCCGCCGATGATCAGCGCGGATGCCCCGTCGTTGAGCGTCGACGCGTTGCCCGCGGTGACCGTGCCGTTCTCGGCGCGGAAGGCGGTCTTCAGCCCGGCGAGGGTCTCGACCGTGGTGTCGGGGCGGATGCCCTCGTCCCGGGTCAAGGTGCTGTCGGGCACCAGAACGATCTCGTTGTCGTAGATGCCGGCATCCCACGCCGCCGCCGCGTTGCGGTGGCTGCGCGCGGCGAACTCGTCCTGCTCCTCGCGGCCGATGCCATAGCGCTCAGCCAAGATCTCGGTGCTCTCGCCGAGCGACACGGTCCACTGCTTCGACATGCGCGGGTTCACCATCCGCCAGCCGAGGGTGGTCGAGTACATGGTCTCGTTGCCCGCCGGGTACGGTTTGCCCGGCTTGGGCAGCACCCAGGGGGCGCGGCTCATCGACTCGACGCCGCCGGCGACGATGAGGTCGGCATCGCCGGTCTCGATGGCGCGGCTGGCCTGCATGACCGACTCGACGCTCGAGCCGCACAGCCGGTTGACCGTGACTCCGGGGATGCTGGTCGGGAAGCCGGCAAGGATGGCCGCCATCCGCGCGACGTTCCGGTTGTCCTCGCCGGCGCCGTTCGCATCGCCGAGGATCACGTCGTCGACGCGCCCGAGATCGAAGCCCGGGTGTCGCTCGATGAGCGCCTGCAGGGTGTGCGCGGCGAGGTCATCGGGCCGCACGTCGGCGAGGCTTTTACCGATCCGGCCGAACGGGGTGCGGACGGCGTCGTAGATGAATGCAGAGCTCATGGTGCTCATTTCGTCAGGGCGAGCCCGGTGAGCTCGCGCAACTCTTCTATTGTGGTGTCGCCGAACGCCTCGATGACGGATGCCCCGTCCGGGCCGACGGCGAAAACGGCACGGTCGGTGTAAACACGGTTCACGCAGCCGACGCCGGTGAGCGGGTAGCTGCAGGCCTCAACCAGCTTCGCGACACCGTCGCGGGTGAGCAGGTCCATCATCACCCAGACACTCTTCGCGCCGATGGCGAGGTCCATTGCGCCGCCGACCGCGGGGATGGCATCCGGTGCGCCGGTGTGCCAGTTGGCGAGGTCACCGCTCACGGAGACCTGGAAGGCTCCGAGCACGCAGACGTCGAGGTGCCCGCCGCGCATCATGCCGAACGAGTCGGCGTGGTGGAAGTACGCGGCGCCGGCAGGCTCAGTCACCGGGATCTTGCCGGCGTTGATCAGGTCGGGGTCGATTTCGTCGCCCGTCGCGGCCGGCCCCATGCCGAGCATCCCGTTCTCGGTGTGCAGCGTGATGTTGCGCTCTTCGGGCAGATAGTCGGCGACCAGGGTCGGCGCACCGATGCCGAGGTTGACATAGGCGCCCACCGGGATATCGGAGGCGATTCGGGCGGCAAGCGCCTTACGGTCGAGGCCGGTCATGCTTCCGCTTCCTCCAGTTCGGCGTCGAACTCGCTGCCGACCAGCCAGGGCCGGTCGCCCACTTCGACGACCCGGCTCACGAAGATGCCGGGGGTGACGATGTTCTCGGGGTCGAGGGAGCCGACGGGCACCACCCGGTCGACCTGGGCGATGGTGACATCCGCCGCCGCCGCCATGACCGGGCCGAAGTTGCGGCTGGTCTTGCGGTAGACGAGGTTGCCGAGCTGGTCGGCGCGGTAGGCGCTGATCAGCGCGAAGTCGGCGCGGATCGGGTACTCGAGCACGTAGTTGCGGCCGTCGATGACCCGGGTCTCCTTGCCCTCGGCGAGGGTCGTGCCGTATCCGGTGGGAGTGAAGAACGCGCCGATGCCGGCACCGGCGGCGCGGATGCGTTCGGCCAGGTTGCCCTGCGGGACCAGCTCGAGCTCGATCTTGCCTGCCCGGTACAGGGCATCGAAGACGTGCGAGTCGGTCTGCCGCGGGAACGAGCAGACGATCTTGCGGACTCGACCGGCAGCGAGCAGCGCGGCCAGCCCGGTGTCACCGTTGCCGGCGTTGTTGTTGATCACGGTGAGGTTGGATGCGCCGTGCTCGAGCAGCTGGTCGATCAACTCAACCGGTTGACCCGCTCGACCGAAGCCGCCGATCATGATCGTGGCGCCGTCGGGGATGTCCGCCAGGGCATCCGACGCCGTGGGTGTCAGCTTTGACAGCATCCGCACGTCCCTCATCAGTCGTCCGTTGTGTACGCAATGCGAACACATGTTCTTATGGTGAGCGTACACCGCGGATGGGGCCGGCGGCAAGGGCTCCGGCTCGCCAAGCGGTCGTGCGTGGTCGCGGCGCGCACGTCTGTGCCCTTCCGGTACGTCTGCGCCTGCTCGAGCAGGCACGGACGTACCGAACAGGCCCAGTCAGTGGGGTCCCGGCAGGCTCGACCAGCGGGTTACCCGACCAGCCGCCCGCCTACTCGTCGGCGTCGGGCAGCGGCAGCGTCTGCTGCAGGATGCGGAACGCAGTGTTCGCCGCGGGAACTCCGCTGTAGATCGCGGTCTGCAGGAAGATCTCGCCGATCTCCTCGCGGGTCAGCCCGTTGGTGATCGCCGCGCGGATGTGCATCGCGAGTTCCTCGTGGTGCCCGTGGGCGACCAGCGACGAGAGCACGCTTATCGACCGGCTGCGACGGTCCAGTCCCGGCCGAGACCAGACGTCTCCCCAGGCGGTGCGGGTGATGAAGTCCTGGAAGTCGGCGGTGTCGGCGGTGATGCCGGCGTTGGCGCGGTCGACGTGCGCGTCACCGAGCACCTGCCGGCGCACGCCCATGCCCTGGTCATAGCGGGTCTGGTCGTCCATCAGTGCTCCTTGCCGAAGAAGTCGGTGATCAGCCTCGTCACGTCGGCCGGCTGCTCGGCGGGGGCGAGGTGTGAGGCGCCGACCACTTCGGCGACCTCGCCGCGCTGCACGGCCGTGGCGATGGCCTCGAGCTCGGTGAATGGAGTGACCTCGTCGTGCAATCCGGCGATCGCAATCACGGGGGTGGCGATTTCGCCGAGCCGATCGCGCACGTCGAACCCGGCAAGTGCCTCGCAGCAGAAGGCGTAGCTGGCGTCATCCGCGTCCGACAGCGTGTGCAGCAGCTTGCTGGTGATCTCCGGGTTCGCCTCGACCGATCCGGGAGCGAACCAACGCTGCGCCGACGCCACCACCAGATGCGGGGTGCCCATGTTGCGCACCGCCTGCGCACGTTCGTGCCAGCCCTCGGCGGTGCCGATCTTCGCCGCCGAGCAGAGCACCGCGAGTCCGCGCACTCGGGTCGGGTAGTTGAGCGCGAGCTCCAGGCCGACGGCGCCGCCGAGCGAGACCCCGGCATAGAAGAAGGTGTCGAAGCCGGCGTCGTCGGCTCGGCGGACGACCGCATCGGCCAGGTCGGCGATGGTGAACGGGGCGGACGCCGCGGGCGACTCACCGTGCCCGGGCAGATCCCACGCGAGAACGTCGAAGCTCTGGGTGAGCAGCGGCAGCGCCGGCTCCCAGAGTGCCGTTGATGTGCCGAGGCTTGGGCCGAGTATCAGGGCCGGGCCGCTGCCGGGGGAGTGCGCGGCGACGATCGCGGGTGTCGTCAATTGGTGTCCTTCCTCGAATCGGCAACCGCGCGCGCGATGATCGCGGCGGCGGCGCCGGTGTACTGCGCGGGATCGGTGAGGTCGGCCAGCCGTTGGTCGCTCCAGTCGGCGAGCTCTGGAATCGCGTGCAGGATGTCGCGAAGGCGACTTCCGCTCCGGGCGGCGTGGTCGACGGCATCCTGCACCGCGCCCTTACCGATCACCGGGCCCAGTTCCAGCATGACCCGCTCGCTGATGACGACGTCGCCGACCCGGTCCAGGTTCTGCCGCATCCGGTCGGCGTTCACCACGAGTCCGCCGACCAGTTCCCGAGCCGTCTCGGCCTGGCCGCCGACGGTACGCAGCAACTCGCGCAGCACCTGCCACTCGCTGTGCCAGGCACCCGGCGGCCGCTCGTCGACCGTGACCGCGGCGCGATGCAGGTCCGCGGCCAGCGAGGGCGCGCGCAGGGCACCCGAGCTGATCAGGGTCGACAGCACCGGGTTCTGCTTGTGCGGCATCGCCGAGGATCCGCCGCCGCCCTCGCGGCTCGGTTCGGCCAGCTCACCGATCTCGGCGCGCGCCAGCAGCGACACGTTCGCGGCGATCACCCCAAGGGCGTCGCTGAGCGCAGCAAGCCCGTCACCGAGGCTGGTGATCGGATGCCGCTGCACATGCCAGGGCGCGACCGGCGTCACGAGGCCGAGCTGCTCGGCCAGGCCATCGACGATCGGCTGCGCGTCGTCGTGCAGGGTGGTGAACGACGCCAGCGTTCCGGCCGCGCCGCCGAGTTGCACCGGCAGCGCCCCGGCGGCTGCCCGCAGCTGGCGGGTGGCTGCCACCACGCCGGTCAGCCAGCCGGCGGCCTTGAGCCCGAAGGTGGTTGGGATCGCCGACTGGGTGAGCGTGCGACCGGTCATCAGCGTCTCGACATGGGCCTCAGCCAGCCCGGCGAGCGAGCCGATCACGGCGTCGGCGTCGGCAAGAACCAGCCGGGTGGCGTCGCGGGCAACCAGCACCAGCGCACTGTCGACCACATCCTGGCTGGTGGCGCCGCGGTGCAGCCAGGTTGCCGAGTCCGCATCAAGCATCGGCCGCAGTTCGGCCAGCAACGGGATCACCGGATTTCCGCCGCCGCGCGCGGCAATGGCCAGTTGGCCGGGATCGACGGATGCCTCGCGCAGCACCTTCTCGATGGCGTCGGCTGCCGCGGTCGGCGCCTGCACGCGAGCCAGCGCGATCTCGACCTCGAGCATGGCCGCAACTATCGCGGCGTCCCCGGTCACCGGGACGACGGCCGTGCCCGCCCAGAGTGGGGCGAGCAGTCCGACGTCAGCCCCGTCACTTGAAGGCAAGGAAGACGGTCTCCTTCTCACCCTGCAGGCGGATGTCGTGGCGCAGGTGGCCGGCCTCATCGCGGCTGGCGATCAGGGTGGCGCGTTCGGCGTCGTCGAGCGAGCTGAGCAGCGGGTCGGAGGCGATCGCCTCAGCGTTCTCGGGCAGGTAGATCCTGGTGTGCAGCTTGTTCAGCAGGCCGCGCGCGAACACGACCACCGCGAAGAACGGGGCGGCGTTCTCGGCTGCCGGGCCGGGGTTCACCGTCCAGAACTGGTACTCGCCGTCCTGGGTGGTGGCGGAGCGGCCAAACCCGGTGAATTCGGTTCCCTCCCGGCGAACTGGTGCGTCCCAGCGGTAGGCGTGGCGGCGCAGGGCGGCACGTCCGCGCGGCACCTGCCCCGTGGCATCCGTCTGCCAGATCTCCACCAGGGCGTCCGGCAGCGGATCGCCGTTGCCGTCGAGCACACGACCGGATAGTCGCACGGCGCCCGGGGTTCCCGGCGGCACCAGGTCGGTGCTGCCTTCGAACTCCATGCCGTAGTGGAAGAAGGGTCCGACGGTCTGCCCGGGAGTAGCAGCGTGCGTCGTCATCGGACGTCTCCTTCCGGCTCGGTCCAGGTTCGCTCGGAACCGGTCAGCACGATGTCCCAACGGTACCCCAGCGCCCATTCCGGGCTGGTGAGGTCGTGGTCGTACGTGGCGACAAGTCGGTCGCGGGCTCGCTGGTCCTTGATCGAGTTGTAGATCGGGTCCAGTGGGAACAGCGGGTCACCCGGGAAGTACATCTGGGTGACGATGCGCTGCGTGAAGGCGTGGCCGAAGATCGAGAAGTGGATGTGGGCGGGACGCCACGCGTTGTCATGGTTGCGCCACGGGTAGGCGCCCGGCTTGATCGTCGTGAACCGGTATTCGCCGTTGGCGTTCGTGATCACCCGTCCGGCGCCGGTGAAGTTGTTGTCGAGCGGCGCCGGGTGCTGGTCGCGCTGGTGGATGTAGCGGCCGGCGGCGTTGGCCTGCCAGAGCTCAATGAGCTGGTTCGCGACCGGGCGGCCGTCGCCGTCGAGCAGCCGGCCGGTGACGACCATGCGCTCGCCGAGCGGCTCGCCGGCGTGCTGGATGGTGAGGTCAGCCTCGATCGCGGCGATGTCCCGTTCGCCGAATGCGGGGGAGAGGAGCTCGATGGTCTCGGGGTCGACCAGCTTCGGGTTCTTGGTCGGATGCCGCAGGATGCTGGAGCGGTAGGGCCGGAAGCCGATGTCGGGCTGGGTTTCTTCGGCGGCGCCGGTCTTCAGGCCGTCCTGATAGGCGGCGTGCAGCGACTGGATCTCTTCCGTGATCTCGTGCTGGCTCGACAGGTTGGGCGCAGACATCCGGGACTCCTTTGACCGAGGGGGATCGGTTCAGCGTCCCATCAGCGCGCCGACCACGCCAAGTCGGCGCGATCCACTCAGTGGGATTAGGCCGGTCAGCGGGCGGATCGAATGGTGTCGGCGATGACCTGCGCGGTGCGGACGACCTGCGGCGCGAGCGTGTCCTCGTCGACCCGCTCGAGGTGCGTGACCACACCCACCGCGGCTGGCGGCAGGCCCTCGATCGGTGGCAGCGCCGCGGCGATCGACACGTTGCCCAGCGTCATCTCCTGCCGGGTGACCGCGTAGCCGCGCTCGCGGGCGGCCTCGATATCGGCCAGCAGATGCTCGTGCGAGGTGATCGAGAAGGTGGTGTCGCGTTCCAGCTCGACGGCGGCGTAACCGGCGAACCAGGTGTCGTCCCGGGTGGTCAACAGCGCCTTACCGACGCCGGTGGTGTGCAGCGGATGCCGCCCGCCGACGCGGCTCAGCAGCCGGATCGCGCGCGGGCCGGTGATCCGCTCGAGGTAAAGCGTCTCGTAGCCGTCGAGCACCGCGAGGTGCACGTTCTCACCGGTGGCGTCGTACAGGCTCATCAGGTGCGGCATCGCCAGGTTGCGCAGGCGCAGGCTCACCGGGGCCAGTTCGCCGAGTTCCCACAACGCGGTGCCGATCGTGTAGCGGCCGTCGGGGGTGCGGCTAAGGGCGCCCTGCTCTGCAAGGTCGGTGGCCATCCGGTGCGCGGTAGACAGCGGAAGCCCAGCCCGCTGCGCGAGTTCGGCGACGGTCAACCTGTCATGGTCGGCGTCGAACGCCCGGAGCATCCGCATTGCCCTGGCGAGCACTGACTCGCCCGGGGTCTGGATGCGTCCGGCCATGTCCTCACGCTAGTGGCGGCGCTCGCCGGGCGGAAAACGTGGCTACTTGAGCAGCCGGGACAGCACCCGGTCGGCCAGCGGCTTGCCGCCGGTCTGGCAGGTGGGGCAGTACTGGAAGGTGGAGTCGTGGAAGATCACCGAGCGGACGG
Source organism: Diaminobutyricimonas sp. LJ205 (assembly GCF_009755725.1). NCBI lineage: Bacteria > Bacillati > Actinomycetota > Actinomycetes > Micrococcales > Microbacteriaceae > Ruicaihuangia > Ruicaihuangia ninglii. Next base: position 194,914 of record NZ_CP046619.1, read on the forward strand.
TGTCGCCGCAGACCGGGCAGGCCTCGCCGTCGCGGCCGTGCACCTGCATGTGCGTGCGCTTGGAGTCCTTGAGCTGGTCGGGACGGCGACCGGATGCCTCGGCCATTGCCTCGGCGAGGGTGTCACGCAGCGCGCGGTAGAGCCGCTCCACCTCGTCGGGTTTCAGCTTGGCGGCCAGCGCATACGGCGACATGCGGGCGTTGTGCAGGATCTCGTCGGAGTAGGCGTTGCCCACCCCGGCGAACACCGACTGGTCGCGCAGCAGTCCCTTGACCTGGGTGCGCCGGCCGTCCAGGATCGCGGCGAAGTCCTCGAGCGTGAAACCGTCGGCGGTGGGATCCGGGCCGAGGCGGGCGATGCCGGGCACGTCGGCCAGGTCGCGGACGACGTAGACGGCAAGGGACTTCTTCGAGCCGGCCTCGGTGAGGTCGAATCCGGCGCCGCTGTCGAGGCGCACGCGCAGCGCGATCGGCGACTTGTTCGGCTTGATCACCGTGTTCGGCAGTTCGTCTGACCAGCGCAGCCAGCCGGCCCGGGCGAGGTGGAAGACCAGGTGCAGCCCGCCCAGATCGAGGTCGATGAATTTGCCGTGCCGGGCCGCGGCGTCGATCGAGCGCCCGGCGAGATCGCTCAGCGGAGGATCGAACGTCTTCAGCGCCGAGATCGCCGCGACGGTTGCCGTCGTCACGGCATGGCCGACCGCGTGCTCACGGAGGAATCCAACGAGCGCGTCCACCTCGGGCAGCTCAGGCACGCGATCATCGTCTCATCCGCGGCCGACATTCGCTCGGGTCGCCCGATCGCCGAGTGCTGAGTGTGTCGCGTGCGGTGGCTATCGTGGAGCAGTGAATTCGCCGCGTCTCGCCGCCTGGTCGTTGGTTGCGGTCGCAGCGGTGTGGGGTGCCGCGTTCGTCATCATGAAGCCGGCGATCGAACAGCAGCCGTTCTTCGATTTCCTTGCGCTCCGGTTCACGATTGCCGCCGTGATCATGCTCGTGGTCAGACCCCGCGTGCTGGTCGCCCTGCAGCCTCGAACGCTCGCGATGGGCGGGTCGCTCGGGGTTGTCCTGGGACTCGCCTACATCACGCAGACCATCGCCCTGGAGCTGACTACCGCGGCGATCACCGGGTTCCTGACCGGCGTGTACGTCGTGCTCACCCCGGTTCTCGGCTGGCTGTTCTTCCGCCAGCGGATCGGCGCGAAAGTGGCCATCGGGTCGGTGCTCGCCCTGGTCGGTCTCGGCTTCATCTCCATCACCGGCCTGAGTATCGAGATCGGGCAGGTCTGGGGCATCGTCTGCGCGGTGCTCTTCGCGCTGCACATCGTCGGCCTGGGACGGTTCAGCCCCACGATCGACAGCTACGCCCTCACCTTCGTGCAACTGTGTGCGGTCGCCGTGGTCTGCTGGATCGGGGCGCTCCCGGACGGCTTCCAGGGACCGCCGAATCCGGATGTCTGGATCGCGGTGCTGTTCACTGCGGTGTTCGCGACCGTGTTCGCATTCTTCGTGCAGACCTGGGCGCAGGCGAAGCTGGACGCATCCCGGGTCGCGATCATCCTCACTCTCGAGGTCGTCTTCACTGCCGCGATCTCGGTGGGCGTCGGGCAGGAGGTCCTTGCCATCAAGACCGTCATCGGCGGCGCGTTGATGATCGTGGCCATGCTCATTGTCGAGTGGCCGAGCCGCGGACGCCGGGCACGCATCGCCGGCACGGGCCGGCCCGGTGACGGCGACGAAGTGGTTCCCCTGGAACCGCTGCCGCACTGATCTCCCTGGTCGGGAGGTGGGTGGGTCGCGCCGAGAAGCCAACTAACTGACTCGTGAGCCTACGCAGATGGGGGTTATGCGGCCGCATAACCCCCATTTGTGCAGGCTCGGCGAAGTGGAGTGGGGCGACTCAGAGCCAGCGCGGCGGGTCGGGCACTTCGCCGGTGCTCGACTGCACGTCGCGGCTGCGGCCGGTGGCCCAGGCGGCGACCTGCGGCAGGCTGCCGCTGATCACGGTCGGCGCGGCCGAGTCCAGGTCGCCGTACTCACGGTCGGTGCCGTCGACGCGCAACACCAGGTCGGTGTCGGTGCCGCGGGTCTTCCAGGCGCCGGTGACGTCGTCGAGCAGGCGGGACAGCACCGATTCCGGGATGTCGGAGAGCCGGGCCCCGTTGCCGAGGTCCACTGCGTGGATCCACACCTCGCGGGTGCGCATCCACACTGTCTCCGAGGCGGGCACGATCCGGCCCTGCGCGGTGCGGACCTCGTGGGTCCAGGCATCCTGGGGCGTGTCCCGCCATTCCACGTTCAGGTGGATCGCGGCGTGCTCGTACAGGTTTCGCAGGGCGATCGGATGCAGCGTGGCGCCGTACTCGATCTCATAGCCGCGAGCCTCGGTGGACTCGTACATAGGCGTCTCGACACCGGTGTTCGCCCACTCGATCAGCCGGGCGATCGCGCGTGCGTTGTAGCCGACGTGGGAGATCACGTGGGCGCGGGTCCAGCCGGGCAACAGCGACGGTTCGCCGAACTCGGCGTCGGGCAGTTCGTTCAGCTTGCGGCCGAAGAACGCTGTGCCGCGGCGCGCGACGAGCAGCGCATCAAGCAGCTCCGGATCGGTGGCGAGATCGTGACGGGCGACCATCGGTCAGGCCTTGACTGCCTTGTTCCGCAGCGTGCCCAGGCCCTCGATCGACACCTCGACCACCTGGCCGTCGGTCAGATAGCGCTGCGGTTTGCGGGCGTGGCCGACACCACCGGGGGTGCCGGTGATGATGACATCGCCCGGGTTCAGCGTGACCATCGTCGACACGTACGACACCAGGAACGCCGGGTCGTGCACCAGGTCACCGGTGGATGCCTCCTGCATCACTTCACCATCGAGCACGGTGCGGATCGCGCCGCCCGGCGCCCACTCGTCAGTGGTGACCAGTGCCGGGCCGAGCGGGGTCGACTCCTCCCAGTTCTTGCCCTGCAGCCACTCGATCGTGCGGAACTGCCAGGTGCGCATCGACACGTCATTGGCGACGGTGTAGCCGGCGATGTAGTCGGCGGCCTCGGCTTCCGGGATCCGGCGACCGGAGCGGCCGACGATCACACCGAGCTCGGCTTCCCAGTCGATCGCGGAGTCCTCCTCGGGCAGCTCGATGTCATCGTTCGGGCCGGTCAGGGTCTCCGGGAACTTCGCGAACAGGGTCGGGTACTCGGGGAGCTCGCGGCCCATCTCGAGGATGTGGTTGCGGTAGTTCAGGCCGACGCAGATGATCTTGCCTGGGTTCGGCACGACCGGTGCCAGGTCCGCGGCATCCTTCTGGTGCAGCGGGCCGGATGCCGCGGCAGCGACCTCGCGCCAGTCCGGGTTCGCGAGCAGGGCTCCGACGTCGGCGACGCCATCAACCTCGCGGTAGCCGTCCGCCGTCTCGACGGCGGCGGCGGTGCCGGTGGTGGTGCGCAGTGTGACAAGTCGCATTGGTGAATCAGGCCCTTTCGATGAACGTGCGGTTGAAGTGGAGGCGTTCCACGATCGGCTGGTCACCGAAGCGGAACAGGTCGAACTGGGTCTCGGCCTGCAGCGACCACGGCGCCCACGACGGGACGACGACCAGGTCGCCCTTCTCGAGGTTATTCACCACGCCGTCGATCACGATCGCGCCGCGACCCTCGAACACCTGGTACACGCTCGAGCCGACCTCGCGCACAGTCTCGGTCGAGGCGCCCGCCCGCAACCGGTGGAACTCGGCACGGATGGTCGGCATGACATCGCCGCCGGTGGTGGGGTTGACGAAGCGCACGGCGGCGTGGCCCTGCGACACGGTCGCCGGCTGGCCCTCGTCCTCGAGCGCCAGCTGCTCGGTGAGAGCCCGGTCGGTGTGCTCCCAGCGGTAGGCGCCGATCGGTGAGCTGATGGTGTTGTCCAGACCCGATAGCGGACGCAGGCCGGGGTGGCCCCAGAGCCGCTCGCTGCGGGAGATGTTGGGCGTGGACTCGTCGGTGACCCGCTCGGTGCCGTACTCGAAGAACGCGGTGTCGGTGTAGTGCACGAACGGGATGTCGAGGCCGTCGATCCAGGCCATCGGCTGGTCGGTCTCGTTGTGGTGCCCGTGGAAGTTCCAGCCGGGGGTGAGCAGGAAGTCGCCGCGGCTCATCCGCACCGGATCGCCGTTCACGACCGTCCAGACACCTTCACCCTCGACCACGAATCGGAACGCATTCTGCGAGTGCCGGTGCTCCGGAGCGGTCTCGTGCCCGCCGAGATACTGGATCGCCGCCCACAGGGTCGGGGTCGCGTACGGCCGGCCACCGAGACCCGGGTTCGCCAGCGCGATCGCGCGCCGCTCACCGCCACGGCCGACCGGCACCAGGTCACCGGAGCGCTCGGCCAGCGGCAGCAGGGTGTTCCAGCGCCAGACGTGGGGAACCGCCTGCGGAGTCGGGTGCATCGGCATCAATTCGCCGATCTCGGTCCACAGCGGAATCAAGTTCTCGGAATCGAAGTCCTTGTACAGCTGTTCCAGCTGGGCTTCTTCTTCAGCCGTCGGGGCGGGGGCTGCGTTTTCCATGTCTCCTCCTTGAGCGCGGCGGTTGCCTCCCGCGAGCGTAGGACGGCGGCATCCGCCCGGCCCAACACTTTCTGTCACGCAGAATCTGGGATGTCCTCAATCCTGAAGTCTGCCAGATCGCGCTCGAGTCGGCCGCGGACGGCGAACAGCACGCCCGGCATCCTGCTGCCGACCAGCGCCCGATAGCGGATGGCTGGCACCGCGATGCTCAACCCGGCGACCACCTCGCCTGCCCCGTTGCGGACGGCGACGCCGACCGCGCTGATGCCCTCCTCGGTGGACTCCGCGTTCGCGGCGAATCCGTTGCGGCGCACGCCCTCGAGCTCGGTGAGGAACGCGGCGAATTCCTGCTCGGGAATCGCGTCACCGCCGGCCTCAGCCTGCGGGCTGCGGAACAGTTGGTCGAGCACCGGCCGATCCAACTCGGCAAGCATGGCTTTGCCGGCCGAGGCGAAGCGTGCGGGCAGGATCGCGCCTTGCCGGTCGCCCACCCGCAGCACGTTGCCACCCTCGACCGTGGTGAGGAATCGGATGTGCGAGCCGGCTCGCACCACCAGGTTCGCCGATTCGCCCAGCTCGTGCGCGAGAGCCTCCAGGTGCGGCTGGGCGATTCGGCGCAGCCTCATCGTCCAGCCTGCCGTCAGCGGGCGTTCGCCAAGGGCGGGCCCGGGAAGGTACCGCCGGCGTTCGTCCTGCACGGCAAAACCGCGGTAGACGAGCATCGCCATCAGCCGATGTGCGGTCGACGGGGAGACACCGAGCTCGGCGGCGGCTTCGGTCAACCGCACTGCGCCAGCGTCGCGCAGCAGCTCGATCAGGTGAAGGGCGCTGTCGACCGCGCCCACCGCATAGGCGGGGCGCTTCCGCTGCGGCTGGGGTTTCTGCATCCCAGAATTCTATGGAGAAACCCTGGCGCCGCGGCGGAGAGTCGTCCTGCCCGCCGTGCACCCGGCGGGAACTCGACAACGAAGTGAGGACCACATGCCCGATGCAGCACAGAACCCCGATGTAGTCGTCGTCGGAGGCGGCATGGCCGGCCTCGCAGCGGCGCTGGGCCTGAGCCGCAACGGCGGCCGGGTCACGCTGCTCGAACAAGCGCCCGAGTTCGGCGAGGTAGGCGCCGGCCTGCAACTCGCGCCGAACGCCACCCGGCTGCTGAAGGAGTGGGGACTGCTCGACGAGGCCCTCGAGCGGGGTTTCCAGCCGAAGCACCTGGTCTTCCGCGACGCCATCACCGGTGAGGAACTCACTCGTCAGGAGCTGGGTGACGCCTACATCGAGCGGTACGGTGCGCCGTATCTCGTCATCCACCGCAGCGACCTGCACGGCATCCTGCTGCGCGCCTGCGAACGCGCTGGCATCGACCTGCGCACGGGCTCGCACGTGGCGTCGGTCGAGACGATCGACGGCGGAGCGCGGGTGACGCTCAGTTCTGGTGAGGTGATCGAGCCAGGAGCGGTGATCGGCGCCGACGGCTTGAAGTCGTCGCTTCGCGCGCAGGTCAGTGACGATGAGCCGGTCGGCTCGGCTTACGTCGCCTATCGCGGCACCGTCGACCGCGCGGGCAGCGGCCACGAGAACCTCGAGGACGTTGTCGTGTTCTTCGGGCCGGACTGCCACCTCGTGCAGTACCCGCTGCGCGGCGGCGCGCTGCTCAACACCGTCGCGGTGTTCAAGTCGAAGAGCTTCGAGTCCGGCATCGAACAGAGCCCCGGCCGTGAGGAGCTCGAAGAGGCTTACGCCGACTGCATCCCCGAGGTGCGTAGCGCGATCGACAACCTCTGGCACGGCATCCGCTGGCCGATGTACGACCGCAACCCGATCCCGAACTGGGTGAACGGCCGGCTGCTGCTGATCGGCGACGCGGCGCACCCGATGCTGCAGTACCTGGCGCAGGGCGCCTGCCAGGCACTCGAGGATGCCGCAGTCCTCGAGCAGGCGAGCGCTGGTGTGTTCGATGGTTCCGGCAGCTGGGATGACGCGTTCGCCCAGGTGCAGGAGGTGCGCACCGGACGCACCGCGCGGGTGCAGGCAACGGCCCGACAGTGGGGCGAGTCCTGGCATGTCGACGGCATCGCCCGCACGCTGCGCAACCTGCTGTTCAAGTCGAAGCGAGCCGATGACTACGGCTACACCGACTGGCTGTGGGGCAAGGACGCCGCTGCTACTCGCTGAGCAGCATGTAGCAACGCTCCAGCCGCTCCAGCCACCACTGGCGGCGGTCGGCGGATGCCGCGTACTGATCGAGCAGCGCCGGGTCGACCTCGACCCGGCGCACCTCGATCGCGCCGGCTGACGGCAGCAGCGGGGCATCCGTCACGTCCGCGCTGAGCAGCGCCGCGGTGCCGAGCCCGCAGTCGAACTCGAGTTCGGGCACGGCCGCGGCCAGGTGCGCCCCCATCGAGAGACCGACCGAGGTGTCCAGGGCGCTGGAGACGACGACCGGCAGCCCGGCCTCGGCCACGATTCGCAGGGCCGTGTGGACGCCGCCGAGGGGCTGAGCCTTGATCACGAGGAGGTCGGCCGCCTCGGCCCTGGCCACGGCCAGCGGGTCGGCGGCCTTGCGGACGCTCTCGTCGGCGGCGATCGGGATGCCCATATAGCGAACCCGGGAGCGGATGTCGGCGAGCTCGTCGACGCTCGCGCACGGCTGTTCGACGTACTCCAGGTCGTACGGGGCGAGCGCGTGGATCGCATGCTCGGCCTCATCGACGTTCCAGCCGCCGTTCGCGTCGACGCGCACCCGACCCTCTGCGCCGAGGAACGCCCGCGCCGCTGCCACCCTGGCGACATCGTCGGCGAGCGTCTGTCCGCGCTCGGCGACCTTGACCTTCACGGTGCGACAGCCGGGGAAGCGGGCGAGCACGGTCGCTACCTCGCTTGCGTCGACTGCGGGCAGCGTCGCATTCACCGGGATCGACGTCCGGTGAAGAACCGGCGCCTCTTGCCACCCGAAGTCAATCGCGGCCGTCAGCCAAGTGGTCGCCTCGGCGTCGTCGTACTCGGGGAACGGCGAGAACTCGGTCCAGCCCTGCGGCCCCTCGATCAGCACGGCCTCACGTTCGGTGATGCCGCGGAACCGTGCCGCCATCGGCAGGGCGACGACGCGGGCGGTGGCGAGCAGTTCGGCGAGGGTCGGCGTCATCCCCATAGTCTGCTATCCCTCGACCGCCAGTAGGGTGGCGGCATGAGTCTTGAAACGCCGGGCGGGTTGCGATCCGCCGACGTGACGGAATTCACGGCCGACCCGCTGGACCCGGCCGACCAATCGGAGTCGTCGGACCCGGCGGACGCGCGGCACGCTCCACCCGCGGACAGCGGCGGCCGCGGCATCCGGCCCTGGTTCGGCTGGGCGATGTTCGCGCTCGCCGTCGCCGCGCTCGCCGTCGACGTGGTGATCTACTCGGTCGGCGACTCTCAGCCGGTGCTCGGCTGGACCCTGCTCTGGGTCGCGATCGGCCTGAGCGGTGTGGCCGCCGTCGGCGGTGCCGTCGCCCTGATCATGGGCTGGGGCCGAATCGGCGGGGGGATCGCTCTCGTGGTCGGTATCGCGGTCAATCCGGGAGTGTTCAGCGCCGCCATCAACGCGGCCACCTCGCTCACGCCTTACTAGGCTGGAGGGCATGACTTCCGCGGTTTCCGACCTGTTTGATGCGAACGCGTGGACGGATGTCGCAGGCTTCGACACCCTCACTGACGTGACCTACCACCACGATCTCGCCGGGCGGGTCGCTCGAGTGGCGTTCAATCGCCCCGACGTGCGCAACGCGTTCCGCCCGCACACCGTCGACGAGCTGTACCGGGTGCTGGATGACGCCCGGCAGAACCCGCGGATCGGCGTCGTGCTGCTGACCGGCAACGGCCCGAGCCCGAAGGATGGCGGCTGGGCGTTCTGTTCCGGCGGCGACCAGCGCATCCGTGGCCGTGACGGGTACAAGTACGCCGAGGGCGAGACCTCATCGGGCATCGACGCCGCCCGCAGTGGCCGGCTGCACATTCTCGAGGTGCAGCGGCTGATCCGGTTCATGCCCAAGGTCGTCATCGCGGTGGTGCCCGGCTGGGCGGCCGGCGGCGGGCACTCGCTGCACGTGGTGTGCGATCTCACCATCGCCAGCCGCGAGCACGGCAAGTTCAAGCAGACCGACGCGGATGTCGGATCCTTCGACGCCGGCTACGGCAGCGCCTACTTCGCCCGGCAGGTCGGGCAGAAGTTCGCCCGCGAGGTGTTCTTCCTCGCCGACGAGTACTCCGCCGAACGCGCCTACGAGATGGGTGCGGTGAACGCGGTAGTCCCGCACGCCGAGCTCGAGACCACGGCTTTGCAGTGGGCAAACACCATCCTCACCAAGTCGCCGACCGCGATCCGCATGCTCAAGTTCGCGTTCAACGCGGTCGACGACGGCATGGTGGGCCAGCAGGTGTTCGCCGGCGAGGCCACCCGGCTCGCCTACGGCACCGACGAGGCAGTCGAAGGTCGCGACTCATTCCTCGAGAAGCGCGACCCGGACTGGTCCCCGTACCCCTGGCAGTACTGATGACTCGGCCGCTGCGGGTGGTCACCGGCGACATCCTGCCCGAACTGCGCGCCGCGCTCGCCGGCGGTCCGGCGGTCCTGCCCCGTGAGAGCGACAGCGACAGCCCGAGCGCCGGGGGAGTGCTCCCCGAAACCGTTCCGCAGCGGATCGCCGTGGTCGTCGAGACCAGCGGCTCGACCGGCACCCCGAAGCGGGTCGCGCTCTCGGCCGACGCGCTGCTGGCGAGCGCCGCCGGATCGGACACGCTGATCGGCGGCCCGGGGCAATGGCTGCTGGCGCTGCCGTCGCACTACATCGCAGGGATCAACGTGCTCGTCCGCTCGCTCGCCGCCGAAACCGAACCGGTGCGGCTGCACGGCGATCACTTCACCGCCGAAGCCTTCATCGAGGCGACCGGCAGGATGCAGCCGAAGGTCCGGCACTACTGCTCACTGGTGCCCGCCCAGTTGTCGCGGCTGGTTGACGCTCCCGAGGCGCATGCCGCGCTGGCCTCGTTCGACGCCGTGCTGGTGGGCGGCCAGGCCACCCCGCCGAGCCTGTTCGCGGCTGCGCGCGAGCTCGGCGCCCGCGTCATCCGCACCTACGGTTCAAGCGAAACCAGCGGCGGCTGCGTGTACGACGGCGTGCCGTTCGCGAATGTCGAGGTTCGCATCGTCGACGGCGAGGTGTGGCTGGCCGGTCCCGTACTCGCCGACGGCTATCTTGACGACCCGGAGCGCACCGCCGAGCGGTTCGACGGTCGCTGGTATCGCACCGGCGACACCGGCGAGTTCACCGACGGGGTGCTGCGGGTCACCGGACGCCTGGACGATGTGATCATCTCCGGCGGCGTCAAGGTCTCGCTCGGGCTCATCGAACGCGTCGTCCGTGACCTGCCCAGGCTGGCCGACGCGGTCGTCGTGCGCGCCCCGCATCCGGAATGGGGCGAGGTGCCGGTACTGGTCTCGGAACGGGCGGTGGATCTTCCCGCGGTGCGCGCCGCGGTCGAAGCATCCCTCGGCCCGGCCGGACGCCCGGATCGGGCGATCACCCTGGAACGGATGCCTCGGCTCGCCTCGGGCAAGCCCGACCGCCGTGCGCTCGAGGATCTCGCCAGGGGTTAGCGCGCCTGTCGGCTTCAGTGCGAATCGAGCCGGGTCTCCTCGAGCTCGAGCATCGCCTGCGCCCGCGACAGAACGCGCGACGGGTAAATGCCGTCACGCCGTGCGCGCAACAGTGCCTCGTACTCGGCGAGGACCACTGCCCGCCGCAGCTGCCGGTACTGCCGGTGCGGCGTGGAACTGTTCGGCTCCCTCCGTACTCGTTCCCACGCGGCATCCACCCGCAAGGTGCTGTCGCGCCGCACCCGCTCGATGACCTTCGGGTCGAACTGCACGTCATCGCCGATCGCCCGCTCCGGGTGGTCGAGCACCTGCAGTCCCTCGGTGCTGAGTTCGGCAAGCAACTCGGCGAGTTTGCGATTCTCCCAGTTGCGGTCGGCACCCTGAATCCGCAGCATGCGGATGAGCCAGGGCAGGGTTCCGCCCTGGACGACCAGGGTGACCAGGGCGACGGTGAAGGCGATCAGGATCAGCTGGGCGCGGTACGGGGTCTCCTCGGGCAACGACTGAGCCGCAGCCAGGGTGACCACGCCCCGCATGCCCGACCAGGACAGCACAAGGCCGCCGCGCCAGTCCAGCCCGTCACGGCGGACGTGCTCGAGGTCGGCGCGCAAGCGGTTGTACAGTCGCTCGGCCCGAGCCCGGCGGCGGCGTCCCCGCTCATCCGTAGGCGGGGTGCGTCTCAACTCGGCGAGCCCGAGCCGCATCTGCAGCAGTCGCTGCTCGCTGCGCTGCGCCCGGCGATGCAGGATGAACACCATCGGATTCACCCACAGGAACCGGATCACGATCAGGGTGAGCGTTGCCAGCAGGCCGATGCCGACGGCCTGGCTGGCCGAGAGTTCAGCTGGATCGATGTCGTCGATCAGAGCCCGGATCTGCACGCCCATCAGCAGGAAGACGCCGTGCTCGAGGATGAATTGCACGCTGCGCCAGTTGACCCGCTCCGCGATGCGGGATTGCGCGCTGACGTAGCGCGGCGCATTGTGTCCGACATACAGGCCCGCGACGACCACCGCGACCACTCCTGATGCGCGCAACTCCTCGGCGGGGATGAAGGCGAGGAAGGGGACGAGAAGCGAGATGGCGTTGTCCACCAGGGCATCGTTGATCCGGGAGCGGGCCCAGACCGCGGCTGCGCCCACCACCAGGCCGATGGCCACGGAGATCGCGACGGCATAGGCAAAGTCGGCGACACCGGCCAGCGCCGTCGACACGCCACCTGCCGCGACAGCGATCGCCGACCGCAGCAGCACGAGCGCGGTGGCGTCGTTGAGCAGCCCTTCGCCTTCGAGCACCGTTACCAGGCGGGGCGGCAAGCCGAGGCGCTTGCCGATGGCGGTTGCTGCGACCGCATCCGGCGGGCTGATCACGGCGCCCAGCGCAACCGCGGCCGCGAGGTCGAGATCCGGCAGCAGCATGAACAGCACAAACCCCGACCCGAACGCGGAGGCGATCACGAGCAGAACGGACAGGCTGGCGATTGTGCCGACATTGCGGCGGAAGTCGATCACCGGCACCGTGATCGCGGCCGCATAAAGGATTGGCGGCAGCACGCCGAGCAGGATGATGTCGTGCGGCAGTTCGATCTCCGGTACCCCGGGCAGGTAGGAGATGACCACGCCGACAACCACGAGCACGACCGGAGCGGCGACGCCGAGTCGTTTTGCAAAGAGCGAGAAGCCGATGATGAGCAGCACCCCGAGGACGATCACCAGTGCGATCTCCATGGCGCCCTCCAGAACTCCGCCCGAGCAAATTGTTTCACGCCGGAACGCCCGGATGACGGGCGAGAGCGCGAGAGTTCCTAGAATCAAGGGCGTGGCACATCCAAGACAGCAGCGCATCGACCCGGCCAAGGTTCAGCGGTCCATGAAGGGCCGTGGTTCTCCCGCCGCGCCGCCCCGCAAGGCGACCGCGAGCGACTGGATCGCGGGCGCGCGGCTGCGTACCCTCCCGCTGTCGATCACCCCGGTTGCGCTGGGTGCCGCCGCGGCATCCGTCGAACCCGACGGCTTCGACCTCGTGCTCTCGCTGCTGTGCCTGGCCGTCGCACTCTTCCTGCAGATCGGCGTCAATTACGCCAACGACTACTCGGATGGCGTGCGAGGCACCGACAAGTACCGGGTCGGTCCGTCGCGGCTGACCGGATCAGGGGCGGCGAAGCCCCGTGCGGTCCTCAGCGTCGCGCTCGTCTTCTTCGGCCTCGGCGCCCTGGCGGGGGCTGTGGTCATCGTGCTCAGCCAACACTGGTGGCTGTTCGCCGTGGGTGCGGTCGCGCTGGTCGCCGCCTGGTTCTACACCGGCGGCAAGCGGCCGTACGGCTACGTCGGGCTGGGTGAACTGGTCGCGTTCCTCTTCTTCGGCATCGTCGCCACCGCCGGAACCACCTACGTGCAGATCGACGGCGTGAACATCGAGTCCTGGCTTGCGGGCGCCGCCGCCGGGTTCTTCGCCGCCGCGGTGATGCTCGTGAACAACCTGCGGGACCGGGAGCAGGATGCTCTCGCCGGCAAGCGCAGCCTTGCCGTGTTGGTCGGCGACCGGGCATCCCGGATCCTGTTCGCGGTGTTCCTCGCGTTGCCCTACGGCATTCTGGTGTTCTTCGCGGTGTTCTACGCCTGGGCGCCGTACGTCTACTTCACACTGCTGCTCGCGGTGCCGACGATGCTGATCGTGATCACCGCGAAGAGCGCGCAGGAACTCATCCTCGCGCTCAAGCTGACGAGCCTGAACGCGTTGCTATTCGGGCTGGCGCTGGCTGCCGCGATCGCCTTCTAGCGGGGCCCGCGGCGCCCCCGGGGCCTCCGGAGTCGCTCCCGGGGCGTCGCCGAGCGCGGCGTCTTCGGCCACGGCATCCGTGTCCGGCTTCTCGGGCTTCGGCGTCGACTGCGGCTGCTTGAGGAAGATGTACGAGATGCAGAGCGCGATGATCGCGGCCGCCATGCCGGCGATCCAGAGGTCGACGCGCAGCAGCATCAGGATCGCGAACACCCCACCGAACAGGGCAAGGCGGACGATCGAGTACAGGATCCACTGGGCGCGCGTAGACATCTGATCAAGTGTAAGCACCCAATTCCGCGTAAAGCCCTTGACAGCTTTCGACGACCGCTCTAGCGTATTCAATGAAATGGTTGATAAACAAAGTGGTTGCAAATGATCATGGATCCTGGCGCTGACGACCGGCTCGATCGAGCCTTCATGGCGCTGGCTGACCCGGTCAGGCGACGGATCATCGCGCGGCTCAGCCGCGGCCCTGCCACCGTGAACGAACTGGCCGAGCCGTTCCAGATCAGCAAGCAGGCGGTCTCGAAGCACATCCAGGTGCTCGAGCAGGCGCACCTCGTGACCCGCACCCGGGACGCGCAGCGCCGGCCCGTGCACCTCGACGCCGCCCGGCTTGAGGCACTCACCGCGTGGATCGACCGGTACCGATTGAGCCACGAGCAGCAATATCGGACTCTCGACACCTTGCTCGAACAGGCGGCCGACGATGTCGTCGGCCCAGACGAAAAGGAAGAGAAATGACCAACCCACTGACAGTCACCGCGCCCGAAGGTGTTCCGTACATCGACTTCGAGCGTGAATTCGACGCCCCGGTCGCGGCGGTCTTCAATGCACACAAGGATCCTGAGCTGCTCAAGCAGTGGCTCGGACCCCGCGGCTACGAGATGGTGATCGACCACTTCGACTTCCGCACGGGCGGCGGATACCGCTACATCCACCGCGACCCCGACGGCCAGGAGTACGTCTTCAACGGGGTTTACCACACCGTGCGGGAGAACGAGTTCGCGATCCAGACCTTCGAATTCGAAGGTTTCCCGGATGTCGTCAGCATCGAGTCGATGACATTCGAGGATCTCGGCAACGGCCGCACCCGGCTGCGTGGCCACTCGGTGTACCCCTCGCAGGAAGCTCGCGACGGCATGGTCTCCAGCGGCATGGAGGAGGGCATGAGTGACGGCTACGAGCAGCTCGACGAACTGCTCGCCCGGGTCGCCACCCGCTGACAGCGACGGACGGATGCCGCAGCCCGCGGCATCCGTCCCGCCCGCGTTGCGCCCGAGCGCTTCCGGCCGCGCTGATAACGATTGAGGAAAGCGTTTCGGCACTCAGCCTGCTCCCGGCTCGGCGCGATGCAAACGCCGTACAATCAGGCCATGGTGCGTTTCCTGATCGTTCTCGCCGTTGTGGTTGTGGCGTTCACGATCTACGCGCTCATCGACCTGATTATGACCGAGAAGCAGCGCGTGCGAGCGTTGAACAAGCCGCTCTGGGCGGTGCTGATCATTGTGCTCCCCATCGTCGGCGGCGTGCTGTGGCTGACCCTCGGCAAGTCCCGTCGCGGACCGAGCGGACCAGCACGGAAGCTCGCCCCCGATGACGACCCGGAGTTCCTGTACGGTCTGACCCGTGACCAGGAAGCCGAGGAGCGCATCCGCAAGCTCGAACAGGAACTCGCCGATCTCGACGATGACACTCCCAACAAGGAGTGAGGCGCCGGCCACCGTGTACGCGGTGGCCCTTTTCACGGAAATGGTGCGCCTCGGCGTGCGCGATGTCGTCCTGAGTCCCGGATCCCGGTCGCAGGCCCTCGCCCTCACCGCCGCCGCGTTCGAAGAAGCCGGCCTTATCCGGCTGCGGGTACGCATCGACGAGCGGGTCGCCGGCTTCGTCGGGGTAGGCCTGGCCGTCGAGACTCAGACGCCAGTCGTCGTCATCACGACCTCGGGCACCGCGGTCGCGAACCTGCACCCGGCCGTGCTCGAGGCACACCACGCCGGTGTCCCGCTGATCGTGCTCACCGCCGACCGGCCGGAGGAACTGCGCGGCATCGGCAGCAACCAGACCACCCGGCAGGACGGCATCTTCGGCCGCGCGGTGCGCCGCGACTGGGACGTGCCCGCGCCGACCGGGGCGGCAGGCGAGGCGGATGCTGCAGCTTCCCTCGCACGGGAGGTGATTGCCGCGGCATCCGGGCCCGGCACCTCCGCAGGCCCGGTGCACGTGAACCTGGCCTTCCGTGAGCCGCTGTCGTCCGCAGTCGACCTCTCTTCGTTGGCCCCGGAGCGCCCGAGCGCAGCGAGGACGCGTCTCGAAACCAACCCGTCCGGGCCAGTCGACCCGGCGACCGTCCTCCACCCCGCGCCGCACACGATCGTCGTGGCCGGCCAGTCCGCGGGGGAGCAGGCCGAAGAAACCGCTCGGCTGCTCGGCGCGCCCCTGATCGCCGAAATCGCCAGCGGAGCCCACTTCGGCCCGAACCTCGTCGTCTCCTACCGCGAGCTGCTCCGCGACCCCGAGTTCGGCGGCCGCGTCGAACGAGTCATCGTGTTCGGGCATCCGACGCTCACCCGCGAGGTTCCCGCGCTCATCCAGCGTGACGATGTGCAGACGATCGTGGTCCGCTCGCCGGGAGCCGACGACTACAACCCGGGGCACCGGGTGCAGCAGTTCGTCGACGCGGTCACCATCGACGGCGACCTCCCCGCCGACACCCGCGCGTGGGTCGGCAGCTGGGTGCACACCAGCCGGGCGGTGATTGCCGATTCGACGCCGGCTCCGGATGTCGCAGCCTCACGCTCGTACGACCGACTCGATCGGGCGGCGTTCGCCCGCGCCGAACTCGCCGCCGTGCGCGAACCCGTCACCCGGCGGCTGCTGGCCGAGGCCGTCTGGCGGGCGACCTGGCCGCACGACCGGCTGGTGCTCGGCGCATCCCGGATCATCCGGGACGCCGACAAGGTCGTGCCAGGCAAGAAGCTGCGGGTGCACGCGAACCGCGGTCTTGCCGGCATCGACGGCACCATCTCGACAGCGGTCGGGATCGCGTTGGCAGCGCAGGACGGGGGCCAGCCCGGCACGACCCGAGTGCTGCTCGGGGACCTTACCCTGCTGCACGATGTCGGCGGCCTGTTGTTCGGCACCGGGGAGCCTCGGCCGCGACTGCAGGTCATCGTCGGCAACGACGGCGGCGGCACCATCTTCGACGGGCTGGAAGTTGCGGCATCCACGCCCGCCTCGGCCATGGACCGCGTGATGTTCACCCCGCAGACCGTCGATCTCGCTGCGCTCGCCGCCGCGTACGGCTGGGCGTATCGCCGGGTCGAGCATCGCGGAGAACTCGACCAGGCCCTCACCGCGCCGGATGCGCAACTCATCATCGAGGTCCCGCTGCCCCGCTGACCCCGTCCCGGTGGTCGAGCCGCTTCCCTGGTCGAGCCGTTCCCGCTGGTCGAGCTTGCCGAGACCCCGCGAGACTGCGCAACCGTCGACCTCGACTCGCCAAAAGATGCCCATGTTCATGCGTGGGATGGGCATCTTTGGCGAGTCGATCGAGGATGCCTGAGGTCGGGGACTTGATTGCTCGGGACTCGATTGCTCGGGGGCCTGCTTGCTTAGCGACTCGCCAAAAACGGCCCATGTGCTGGCCTGCCATGGGCATTTGCTGGCGAGTCGATGATTGCCCTGCAGTCTCCTCGGCGGTTGCAGTCATTGCCACGTGCGACTCGACGGTCAGTAGCATCGGCACATGAATGGTGCGCTCAAAGTCGAGCCAGGTTTCTCGCTCGCGGACATTGATCCCGGATCGACTCCGGGCTTCGACGGTGACAAGGCGGCTGGTGAGCAGGAGCTGAAGGATGGCACCGCCGAACTCGCCCAGTTGCAGGAGATGCTCTTTGCCGAGAGCCGCAGCGGTGGCACTCGCCGGGTGCTGCTGGTGCTGCAGGGCATGGACACCGCCGGCAAGGGCGGCATCATGCGGCACGTCGTTGGGGCGGTCGACCCGCAAGGCATCGACCACTACGCGTTCAAGGCGCCGAGCGACGAGGAGAAGAAGCACGACTTCCTCTGGCGGATCAAGCGGCAACTTCCGGGGCCGGGCATGATCGGCGTCTTCGACCGCTCGCACTACGAGGACGTGCTGATCCATCGCGTGCGACAGCTAACCCCGCTTCACGAGATCGAGCAGCGCTACGACCTGATCAACGCGTTCGAGTCGAAGGTTGCGGCATCCGAGACCAGGATCGTGAAGGTCATGCTGCACATCAGCGCCGACCAGCAGAAGAAACGCCTGAAGCAGCGGCTGGACAATCCGGACAAGCACTGGAAGTACAACCCGGGCGACGTCGACGAGCGGCTGTTGTGGGACGACTACCAGCAGGCGTACCAGACCGCGCTCGAGCGCACCTCGACCGACACCGCGCCGTGGTACGTGGTTCCCGCGGATCACAAGTGGTACGCGCGCCTGGCTGTGCAGAACCTCCTGCTGGATGCGCTGCGCCAACTCGACCTCGACTGGCCCAAAGCCACCTTCAACGTACAAGCAGAGAAGGCGAGGCTCGCGGCGTCGTAACGGGAACCAGCTACGTGCGCGAGCGTCGCTAATCGAGGACGTCCTGCACCACGCCGCACAGAACAGCCAGTTCACCCGGCCTGTGCCGTAGATCCTTGGTTAGGAACAGCGGCAGGCCCGCTCGGGCGCTCCGGGCGACGGGGGTACGCGATTCCCACGCACTCCGCAGGACTTTCTGATGACACTCCGGCGCGCGAACCCGAACACGCCGAGTTCGCGCGAACAACTCCTGCGGAACGCAGGTAGCCCCGCGAACAACAGAGCCGCAATCGGATGGTTCGCGGGGTGTCGAGTTATGAGTGGCTGAGACGGCCACGCTTTTCGGCCGTCTCAGCCACTCATTGTTTGAGCTGAGGAGCGAACTATCCGATGGAGGCGGGTCTGGACCTACGCGAACGCCTCGACGATCGGCCGGAACTTCATTCGCGTCTCGGCGAGTTCGACCTCGGGGTCGGAGTCGGCGACGATGCCCGCGCCGGCGTAAGCCCGCACCGTCCCGTCACCGAACACCTGCGCGCCGCGCAACGCGATCGCCCACTCGCCGTCGCCGTCAGCGCCCACCCAGCCCACCGGTCCGGCGTACCGGCCGCGGTCGAACGGTTCGAGCTCTTCGATGACCGACAGTGCCGCCGGGGTCGGCGTGCCCGCGACCGCCGCGGTCGGATGCAGCGCCTGCAGGAGATCCAGTGAGGTGGCGCCGCCGCTGAGCTTGCCCTCGACGTCGGTGGCCAGGTGCCACAGGTTCGGCAGCTTCAGGGTGTACGGCACCTCGTCGCTGGTCACCGCCCGGCTGTGCGGTGCGAGCGAGCGCAGCACACTCTGCACCGCGAACCGGTGCTCATCCAGATCCTTGGTGGACGTGGCCAGTGCCGCCGCGGCATCCTCATCGCTGGCCTCATCGATGCCGCGTGCGGTGCTGCCGGCGAGCACCCGGGCGCTGACCGTGCCGTCCTGAACGCGGACGAGTGTCTCCGGGCTGGAGCCGATCAGGCCGTCGACGGCGTAAGTGTGCGTATCCGGGTACCCGAGGGCCAGGGCGGCGAGCACCCGGCGCAGGTCCGCGCCCGGCGGAAGCGTGCCGATCAGGTCGCGGGCGAGCACGACCTTGCTCACCTCGTGCCGGTCGATGCGGCCGACCGCCTCGGACACCAAGGTGGCGTAACCCTCGCCTGACAGCTCGCCGTCCGCGAACCGCACCTCGTATTCGTGGCCCCACGGACGCGCCTCGGGAATCGGCGCATCGCTGTCGACCCGGGTGACCCAGCAGACCCCGTCCCGCCGGCCGATCACCATCGAAGGCACGATCAGCACGCTTCGCGCGTCTGAGTGATCGCTGAAGCTGAAGGCGCCGAGCGCAATCAGCCCGCTGCCGGGCAGCCCCACCGGGTCGGTGACATCGGCGGCCAGGGCGACGGCCTTCCACGCGGCGGCGGCCTGCGCCATCCGATCCGGCCCGCTGAACTCCAGTCGCAGTGCTTCGCCGATGCCGACGACGCCCTGGCGGCGGCGCATGAAGACGAGCGGATGCTGCGGGTCCACCCGCGGAATCATCGGGGTGATGTCGGTGATCGTTTCGGACACCACAGTCAACGCGGGTGCTGGGGTGCTCGGGTCGCTCACCCGTCCAGCGTAGCCGGGGCAGAAACGCCGCCCAGATTAGCCAAGTAGCATGGGACGCGTGAGTAGAGCGGACATGAGCAAGGAGCCCTCCGAGGTTGCCAACATGTTCGACGATGTCGCCCACCGCTATGACCGCACCAACGCGGTGCTCTCCGTCGGCAACGCCGCACTGTGGCGCATCGCCACGGTCAAGGCGATCGACCCGAAACCGGGTGAGCGGGTTCTCGACATCGCAGCCGGCACCGGAACCAGCGCCGCCGCGATCGCCAAGTCGGGTGCGGATGTCGTTGCTCTCGACTTCTCGCGCGGCATGGTCGACGAAGGCAAGCGGCGGCATCCCGAGATCGAATTCATCGAGGGCAACGCCGAGGCACTGCCGTTTGCAGACGACACCTTCGACGCCGTGACGATTAGCTTCGGGCTGCGCAACGTGCAGCATCCGAAAACCGCCCTGGACGAGATGTACCGGGTACTGAAGCCCGGCGGCCGCGTCATCATCTGCGAGTTCAGTAAGCCCCCGGTGGCGATCGTGCGGGCGAGCTACACGGCGTACCTGAAGTGGATCATGCCGATGGTCGTGAACGTGACCAGCTCGAATTCGCCCGCCTACGGCTACCTCGCCGAGTCGATCGCCAACTGGCCAGACCAGGGCACGCTCAGCCAGTGGATCCGCGCAGCAGGATTCACCCGAGTCGCCTATCGCAACCTCACCGTCGGTGTTGTCGCCCTGCACCGCGGCCGCAAACCGACTGACGCGAAGATTCGCGAGTCAGTCGCCAAGCGCCGCAACGCGCTTCGCACCCCGCCCACCCGGCCCACAGAACAGGCCACCTGAGCAGATCGGCAATCGAGTGAACACGAGCGTTCCGCTGGCTCGTCGCAGCAACACCCTGAGCTCTTCGCTCGGACTGGGCGAGAAACTCTTCGCCTCGAGTCATGAGCGCCGGTTCGCCGACGCCATCGAGAAGGGGCTCGCCGTCGTTGAAGCGGGCCTGCTGGCGGAGATGTCGTTCGCCGACAACCTCGCCGATGTGACCGCGCGTTACCTGCTCGAGGCCGGCGGCAAGCGCGTGCGCCCGGTGCTCACGCTGCTCACCGCGCAGCTCGGCGACGGCAACACCGATGACGTCATCACGGCGGCCAAGGCGATCGAGATCACCCACCTCGCCTCGCTCTACCACGACGACGTCATGGACGACGCTCCCGTGCGCCGGGGAGTCCCCTCGGCGCAGACCAAGTGGGGCAACTCGGTGGCCATCCTCACGGGTGACCTGCTGTTCGCCCGCGCCAGCAAGCTGGTCGCCTCGCTTGGCTCGAACGCGATCGACGTGCAGGCCGACACCTTCGAGCGGCTCTGCCTCGGACAGCTGCACGAGACCATCGGCCCCCAGAATGACGAAGACGCGATCCGGCACTACCTGCAGGTACTCGCCGACAAGACGGGGTCGCTGATCGCCGCCGCCGGCCACGTCGGGGTGCTCTACTCGAACGCCCCGCGCGAGTACGTCGAGCCGGTCAAGACTTACGGCGAGAAGGTCGGCGTCGCGTTCCAGCTCATCGATGACGTGATCGACCTGGCTCCCAAGGATGACAACACCGGCAAGGACGCCGGCACCGACCTGCGCGCGGGTGTCTCGACGCTGCCTCTGCTGTATCTGACGGAGCAGGCGAAGACGGATGCCGCGGCCGCGGCACTCCTCGACCGCATCAGCAGCGCGGTGCGGGACGGTGACGACGCAGCCGCTGGTGCGGTCATCGCCGAGTTGCGTGAGCACCCGGTCACCCGGCAGACCCTCGACGAGGCACACCGCTGGGCTGACGAGGCAGTGGCGGCGCTTGAGCCGCTGCCCGAGGGCCCGGTCAAGAAGGCTCTCACCCGATTCGCAGAGGTCATCGTCGAGCGCTCCAGTTGAGGCATCCGCTCGCATTACCCGTTACAACCATGAAGGAAGCACTGTGACCAAGCTGAGGCTGGCCATTGTCGGCGCCGGACCCGCAGGCATTTACGCCGCGGACATCCTGCTGAAGTACGAAAAGCAGTTCGACGTCTCGATCGACCTGTTCGAGCACCTGCCGGCCCCGTATGGACTGGTTCGGTACGGCGTCGCGCCCGACCACCCGCGGATCAAGGGCATCATCACCGCCCTGCGTGAGGTGCTCGACCGTGGAGACATCCGGATCTTCGGCAACGTGCTCTACGGCCGCGACATCACCCTCGACGACCTCAAGCAGCACTACAACGCGGTGATCTTCGCCACCGGAGCGGTGCGCGACGCCGACCTGCGCATCCCCGGCATCGAACTGCCCGGCTCGTATGGCGCCGCCGAGTTCGTGAACTGGTACGACGGACACCCGGACTTCCCCCGGGAGTGGCAACTGGATGCCTCGAGCGTCGCCGTCATCGGCAACGGCAACGTCGCCCTCGACGTCGCCCGGATGCTTGCCAAGCACGCCGATGACCTGCTGCCCACTGAGATTCCGGCGAACGTGTATGACGGGCTCAAGGCTTCGCCGGTCACCGACGTGCACGTGTTCGGCCGCCGCGGCCCCGCCCAGGTCAAGTTCACGCCGCTCGAGCTGCGCGAGCTCGGCGAACTGCGCGACGTCGACATGATCCTCTACGACGAAGACTTCGACTACGACGAGGCGTCGAAGACCGCGATCGCCTCCAACAAGCAGGTCATGGTCATCGACCGCGTGCTGCAGCAGTGGCGACAGCGGGAAGTGGGCCAGGCCAGCCGCCGGCTGCACCTGCACTTCTGGGCGAAGCCGCTCGAGGTCATCGGCAACGGCAAGGTCGAGGGTTTCCGTTTCGAACGCACCGCGCCGGATGCCCAGGGCGGCATCGTCGGCACCGGTGAGGTGCGCGAACTGCCGATCCAGGCGATCTACCGCGCCGTCGGCTACTTCGGCTCGCCGCTTGACGGCATCCCGTTCGACGAGCACCGCGGCGTCATCCCGAACCACGAGGGCCAGGTGCTCGACGACGACAACCAGCAGGTGCACGGCGTCTACGCCACCGGCTGGATCAAGCGCGGCCCGGTCGGCCTGATCGGGCACACCAAGTCCGACGCCATGCAGACCATCCAGCACCTGGTGAACGACCAGGCGAACTGGTGGTCACCCGCTCACCCGGAGGAGTCGGCGATCGTCGAACTGCTGCACTCCCGCGGCATCGAGTACACCAACCTCGATGGCTGGCACGCGCTCGACGAGCACGAGCGTGGGCTTGGCGAGCTGGAAGGCCGCGAGCGGATCAAGGTCGTGCCGCGTGACGAGATGGTGCAGATCTCCCGAGGCTCGCTGGTCGACTGACCATTCCGGTTTGAGGTGAGTTGCCCACGTCTGTGGGTGTTTCCGCTGGAAGTGGCAACTCACCGGACCTTGCTCGTATGGCCGCGGCATCCGGAATTTCGGATGTCCCTGAACTCCTAGGATTGAACGCATGTCGAAAGTGCTCTCACGTCTGCCCGCCGGTGAACGCGTCGGAATCGCCTTCTCCGGGGGACTGGACACCTCGGTCGCCGTCGCGTGGATGCGCGAGAACGGTGCCGTGCCGTGCACGTACACCGCCAACATCGGCCAGCCGGACGAGCCCGACATCGACGCGGTGCCCGACCGCGCGAAGCAGTACGGCGCCGAGATCGCGCGCCTGGTCGATGTGCAGGCACCGCTGGTCGAGGAGGGCCTGGTCGCGCTGCAGTGTGGCGCCTTCCACATCCGCAATGCCGGCAAGACCTACTTCAACACCACCCCGCTCGGACGCGCCGTCACCGGCACCAAGCTCGTGCAGGCGATGAAGGAGGACGGCGTCGACATCTGGGGCGACGGCTCCACCTATAAGGGCAACGACATCGAGCGGTTCTACCGCTACGGCCTGCTTGCCAACCCGCGCCTGCGCATCTACAAGCCCTGGCTCGACAGCGAGTTCGTCACCCAGCTCGGTGGACGCAAGGAAATGAGCGAGTGGCTCGTCGCGCATGGCTTCCCGTACCGCGACTCGGCTGAGAAGGCGTACAGCACCGACGCCAACATCTGGGGGGCGACGCACGAGGCGAAGACCCTCGAGCACCTGAACGTCGGCGCCGAGACGGTCGAGCCGATCATGGGCGTCGCATTCTGGCGCGATGACGTGCAGATCGCCACCGAAGACGTCACCATCAGCTTCGAGGCCGGCCGCCCGGTCGCCATCAACGGCGACGACTTCGGCGGCGACGCCGTCGCGCTGGTCAAGGCCGCGAACACGATCGGCGGCCGGCACGGGCTCGGCATGTCCGACCAGATCGAGAACCGCATAATCGAGGCCAAGAGCCGCGGCATCTACGAGGCCCCCGGCATGGCGCTGCTGCACATCGCCTACGAGCGGCTGCTGAACGCGATCCACAACGAGGACACCGTCGCGAACTACCACTCCCAGGGCCGCCGCCTCGGCCGCCTGATGTACGAGGGCCGCTGGCTCGACCCGCAGTCGCTCATGCTGCGCGAGTCGATCGTGCGCTGGGTTGCCTCCGCGGTGAGCGGTGAGGTCAGTCTGCGACTGCGCCGCGGCGACGACTACTCGATCATGGACACCCGGGGACCTGCGCTCAGCTACCACCCCGACAAGCTCTCGATGGAGCGGGTCGAGGATGCCGCATTCGACCCGGGCGACCGGATCGGCCAGCTCACCATGCGCAACCTCGACATCGCCGACTCCCGTTCGAGGCTCGAGCAGTACGTGACGCAGGGGATCATCGCCGGTGAGACCGCGAAGCTGATGGGCGACCTGAGGCAGGGCGAGGCTCAGGAGATCTCCGCCGGCGAGACGCCGACCGACGAGGAAGCTGCGCTCGACCGCGCCGCCATGGAGTCCGGCACCGACTAGTCGCTGCTAGTCGCTGATCGAGCTTGTCGAGATCTCGGCAGGCTCGATCAGCGGGTAGCGGCTACTGCAGGCCGGCCGTCAGCCGCGCCAGGTTGTCGAGCACCTGCGTGCGGAACGGCCGCTTCAGCCACTCGTCGAGGGTGAGTTCGCGGCTGTTCTGCCGATAATCCTCTTCAATCTCACGCATCCGCTCGACGAATTCGCGGCCGCGCACCATCACGGAGATCTCAAGGTTCAGCGTGAACGAGCGCATGTCCATGTTGCTTGAACCGACGACCGCCACCTCGTCATCAATGGTGAAGTGCTTGCCGTGCAGCACGGTCGGCGACTTGTACAGCCAGATCTTCACGCCCGCGCGCAGCAGTGCCTCGTAGTAGCTGCGCTGCGCGTGGTAGACGGTGGGCTGGTCGGCCACCTCGCTCGCGAACAGCTGCACGTCGAGGCCGCGCTGCGCGGCAGTGGTTATCGCGTACAGCATTGACTCGTCCGGCACGAAGTACGGACTGGTGATGATGATCTTCTCCTGCGCGCTGTACAGCAGCGCGTTGAACAGGCGCAGGTTGTTCTCGCCCTCGAAGCCGGGACCGCTCGGCACGACCTGGCAGTCCAGGGGGACGGATGTCTGCACCTCACGCGCTTCAACGGTCTCGCGCAGCAACAGTTCGTCGGTCTCGCTGTACCAGTCGGTGACGAACAGGGCGTCGATGCCCGCGACGATCGGACCCTCGAACCGCACCATCAGGTCCTTCCAGTGCAGGCCCCTTCGCAGGTTCTTCTTCTTGTTGTAACTGGAGTCGATCATGTTCTGCGAGCCGGTGAAGGCGAGCGTGCCGTCGATGACGAGCAGCTTGCGGTGGTTGCGCAGGTCGGGCCGCTGGTACTTCCACTTCAACGGCTGCACCGGCAGCATGAGCTGCCATTGGATGCCCATCTTCTTCAGCCGGCGGATCGTCTTGCGGTACCCCGGGTAGCGCCACGAGGCGACGTGGTCGAGCAGCACCCGCACGGTCACGCCGCGCTTATGCGCGTCCTCCAGTGCGACGAAGAACGGCTCGCTCGTCGGGTCGAGATTGAGGATGTAGAACTCGGCGTGCACGTAGCGCTCGGCGCGGCCGACGGCATCCGTCATCGCCTTGAGCGATTCGTCGTAGTCCGAAATCAGCTCCGCGCGGTTGCCACCGACCATGGGCATCGCGCCCAGCGTGCGGTTCATCTCGACGATCGGTTCCAGCCAGGTCGGCCAGGGCGGTTCCATGCTGAGGCGCTCGATACCCTCGGTGGTTTCGAGGATGTAGGTGTTGATCGCCTCCTGGCGCTCCCGGCGCTTCCTCGGCAGCTTGGTGGAGCCGATCAGCAGGAACAGCAGGATACCTATGAACGGCAGCAGGAAGATCGCGAGCAGCCACGCGGTGGCGGTTTGCGGCCGACGGTTCCGCGGAACGACGATCAGCGCGACGACACGAACGGTCAGGTCGATCGCGATCAGCGCCACCCCGATCCAAACGGTGATCGAGGCGGCTTCCATACTCCTGAATCTTAGTGATTCTCGGGACCGGAGCCCGGTTACCGGGCGGGTTAGCGGAAGTTCACGAACTGCAGCGCGACATCCAGGTCCTTGCCCTTGAGCAGCGCCATGGTGGCTTGCAGATCGTCGCGGCTCTTGGACTGCACCCGCAGCTCGTCGCCCTGGATCTGGCTCTTGACGCTCTTCGGGCCCTCATCGCGGATGATCTTCGAGATCTTCTTGGCGTCATCAGAGGCGATCCCGTTCTTCAGGTTCACCTCGATGCGGTACTCCTTGCCGCTCGCGTACGGCTCGCCGGCATCCAGCGAACGCAGGCTGATGCCGCGCTTGATGCACTTCTGCTCGAGCACCTCGAGCACCGCCTTCACGCGCTCCTCGGCACTGGCCTTGAGCAGCAGCTTCTCGCCGCTCCACTCCACGGATGCGCCGACGCCCTTGAAGTCATACCGCTGCGCGATTTCCTTCTGCGCCTGGTTGACGGCGTTCTCCGCCTCCATCTGGTCGACCTTGCTGACGATGTCGAATGATGAATCTGCCATGCAGCGAGCCTAGCCAGTTTGGGCAGGGTCAGGGCCGAGGGGCGGTTGGCGTTGCGTCGCCGGGTGTCAGTGCCGCCGGGTGTCGGGCCGCGCGGTGCTCGAGCGCACGATCAGTTCGAACGGCAGCAGTTCGTTCGAGGAGCCGCGCTCCCGCTTACCCGGGTGCAGCTGGTCCATCAGCAGTTCGACGGCGCGGCGTCCCTGCAGGGCGGGGAACTGCGCCACGGTGGACAGCCCGAAGAAGTCGGCCAG
Source organism: Diaminobutyricimonas sp. LJ205 (assembly GCF_009755725.1). NCBI lineage: Bacteria > Bacillati > Actinomycetota > Actinomycetes > Micrococcales > Microbacteriaceae > Ruicaihuangia > Ruicaihuangia ninglii. Next base: position 221,255 of record NZ_CP046619.1, read on the forward strand.
CTCGTGGTCGTCGACGCCGATGATCGAGATGTCATCCGGCACGCTGAGGCCCATGTCCCTCGCCGCCAGGATCGCCCCGATCGCCATCTCGTCCGAGCCGGCGAACACCGCCGTCGGCCGGTTGCGCGGATTGCCGAGCAGCTGCTTCGCGGCGCGGTAACCGCCCTGGATGGTGAAGTCGGCGGTCTGGAACAGCTCGGGCTGCACCGGCAGGCCGACCGCCTCGAGCGCGGCTTCGTAACCCACCCGGCGGTTGGTCGGCAGGTGGAAGTCGAGTTCGTACTCCTTGTCACCACCGATATGGGCGATTTTCTTGTGCCCCAGCGCGATCAGGTGTTCGGTGGCCAGTCGGGCGATCTCGACGTCGTCGACACTCAGCGTGCGAACCCCGGGCAACGGCCCGCCGACGCCGACGATGGGCTTGTTGATCGCGAGCAGGCGGCTGACTTCCTCGGCGCTGAGTTCGAGGCTGACCGCGATCACCGCATCTACGCGCTTACGCATCAGGAAGTGCTCGAACACGCTGCGGCGTTCTTCGGCGCCGCCGCCGAGGTTGTACAGGGTGAGGTCGTAGCCGTGGCTGAGCAGCTCCGACTCCGCGCCCTCGAGTACCGAGCTGTAGAACCAGCGGTTGAGGAACGGGATGACGATGCCGACGTTTCTCGTCCGTCCGGTGGCGAGGCTCGACGCGTTCGAGGAAGCGACGTAGCCCAGCTCTTCGGCAGCGCGCAGCACTCGCTGGCGGGTGGCGTCCAGCACCGGGCCGTTGCCGCTCAAGGCGCGGGACACGGTCGCTGTCGAGACACCGGCTAGTTCAGCGACGTCGTTGATTCCGGGCATCCGGGCGCACCTCCTTGGTGTCCCTGATAGTAGTGGGGCTAGCCGCTGGTCGAGCCACCCGATTGTCGAGCCCGTCGAGACCCCCGAGCCCGGCGGGGTGGGATGGTTTTGAGCACCCTTGCGGGCTTGTATCATTGGTGGGCGCCTTCGATTGATGACTACATTGGTCGAGCGCGCACCTGGCGAGTTACCCAAGCGGCCAAAGGGATCTGACTGTAAATCAGACTGCATCGCATTCGGGGGTTCGAATCCCTCACTCGCCACCAAGGAAAGGCTCCCGGATTCGGGAGCCTTTCGTCGTTCGGTCGCACGTTGATGGGACGCCGCGCGGCCGCGACAGCGTGAGACAGTGGAGCCATGAGCACCGAGCTGTTGTCCATCGCCCGTGACATCGCGATCGAGGCAGGCGATCTCGCCAGCCTGCGCCGTGCCGAGGGCGTCGAGGTCGCCGACCTCAAATCGTCGGCGGTGGATGTCGTCACCCATGCCGACCGCGAGACCGAGGTGCTCATCCGTGAGCGGATCGCCAAAGCACGCCCCCACGACGGGTTCCTCGGCGAGGAGGGCGGCGGCGACCAGGGGACCAGCGGGCTCACCTGGGTCGTCGATCCGATCGACGGCACGGTCAACTTCCTCTACGGGATCCCGCACTACGCGGTGAGTATCGCGGTCGTCGAGGGCGACCCCGACCCGCTCACCTGGCGGGCGCTCGCCGGCTGCGTGGTCAACCCGGCGACCGGCGAGGTGTACTCCGCTTCGGCCGGCGCGGGGGCATTCCTCGGCGCGCACCGGTTGGCGGTCGCCCCTGCGGTGCATCCGTCGCAGGCGCTGATCGCCACCGGCTTCGGCTACTCCGCGGAACGTCGCGCCGAGCAGGGCGCCGTCGTCGCCGGGCTGCTGCCGCAGGTGCGCGACATCCGCCGGATGGGCACGGCATCGCTCGATCTCTGCTTCGTCGCGGCCGGCCGGGTGAACGCGTACTACGAGCGCGGGCTCAACCCGTGGGATCACGCGGCCGGTGCGCTGATCGCTGCCGAGGCGGGCGCCCAGGTCACCGGACGGAACGGGGCGGCCGCCAGCCACGAGTTCATCCTGGCCGCGGAACCGCAGTTTGCCGCGGCTCTGCAACCTCTCCTCGACACGCTCGGGGCCTAAGAAAAATTCAACTGGCACGACGGCCGGTCAGCCGTTACTGTTTATAAATCCGTTATGTAGGTCCATGAGCGACGACATAACAAACCCCGAAGGTCTTGGCCGAGCATCCGGCCGCACACAGAGGAGCAGTGCGCTGAAGTTCGACCAGCCCGATGAGATGGCCCTGTCCGGGTCCCGTCGGTCGACCGACCCGCTGCTTGCGGCCCTCGGTTTCGGACCCTCAACGTCGACCGCTCCCATCGCGATCCAGGCACCGGATGTCGCCGCCCCCGCCGCGACCCACTCGCCGCTGCCCGCCGCTACGCAGCCGCTGACCCGCCGCGAAATGCGCGAGCGTGAGCGCGCCGCTGCTGCGGGACTTGCCAGCGCCTCGCAGATCACTCCGTCGCAGGTCGTCGCGATCCCCGAGACCCGGGCCGCGGCGCGTTCCGTCGTCGCCCAGATGCCCCCGGCAACTGAGCGGATGACGCCCGTCGTGATCGAGCAGACGCCGACTGCGGTGCTGCCTGCTGCGCCGGCCGCAGAGCGTCAGCCCGCGGCATCCGTCGCCGAACCTGCCGTCAGCGCTACTGAGCCCGTCACCGCCGAGCCGGCCTCGCCCTTCCGCGTCACTCCGACGGTCGCCGCCCCGGATGCCACCGCCTCACCTCGCCGGAGCGGGCGCCGTGCGGCTGCTTCCGCTCCCGTGGAGTCGGCCAACCGCCGGGCGAAGCCCGCCCGCACCGCCGCATCGGCCGGCCGGGTTGCGCGCCACATCATGTCGGGCGCCGCCTTCCTCTTCGCTGGCGCACTGCTGGTCGGCACCACCGTTCCGGCAAACGCCTTCCGCACCGAGAGCTACGAGGAGCTCGGAACCGACGCGCCGAAGCAGGCGGAGGCGCAGGTCGTCGAGCTCGTCGCCGCCGACGCGGCGGCGGAGGCCGCTCCGGGCCGCGACCCGTTCACGGTTACCTCCTACGCTCAGGTCCTTCGTGAGAAGTACGGAAAGCGCGACTTCTCGTTCAGCACCACGGGCATGGGCGCAGTTCGCTGGCCGTTCGCGTTCTCGGTGCCGATCAGCTCCGGCTATGGCGACCGGGCTGCCCCCTGCCGCGGCTGCTCGAGCGACCACAAGGGCGTCGACTTCGTTCCCGGCGCCGGCACTCCGATCTCCTCGATCGCGGCCGGTACCGTGCTGAAGGCCGAGTACGGCAGCGGCTTCGGCCACTTCGTCAAGATCGAGCACGAGATCAACGGCCAGACGGTCACAAGCCTGTACGCGCACATGCAGGCCGCCAGCCCGCTGAACTCCGGCGACGTCGTGGAGCCGGGCGAGTTCGTCGGCAAGGTCGGCAACACCGGCGCCTCAACGGGAGCGCACCTGCACTTCGAGATTGAGGTCGAAGGCCTGCACGTCAACCCGTTCACCTGGCTGCGCTCTAACGCCGAGTAACTTCCGCGGGCTCACCGCACGTCAAAGCTGCGGTTCTGTGACACCGCGAGGTTTGGGCTCAGCCGTTTGGGAGTGCGCGGAGTTTGGGAACTCCGCTGATGTTTGAACCTGCGCGCGGTTAGTGAAACACCGCGGTCTGCGGCAGGGCGGGGTCTCGGCAGGCTCGACCAGCGGGGTGCGGAGACGCAGAAGCGCCCCTCCTCTGTCGAGTCGGGGCGCTTCGAGTCTGCGGGTCAGCTGAGCCAGACGGTGGTGTCTCCGGGCAGGTCGTTGCCCTCGAGCGGGGAGCTCGCCAGCAACACGGCGCCCTCGGGCAGCGCGATCGGGTCTGCACCGGTGTTCGCCACGACGGTCACTCCGCCGGTGCGGAGCACCACTACGTCGGGGCCGAAACCGTCCAGCCACTCGACTTCGCCGAGGCCCAACCCGTGCTCGCGGCGCTGGTGCAGCGCGCTGCGGTACAGCTCGAGCGTGCTGTCGGGAACACCGTTCTGCAGGTCGCGGGCGTAGGTCGCCCAGTCGGTCGGCTGCGGCAGCCAGCTCTCGCCGGTCTCGCTGAACCCGTAGGCGGGCGCGGAGGCCTCCCACGGCAGCGGCACACGGCATCCGTCGCGGCCGTATCGTTCCCCGTTCGTGCGGAACCAGGTCGGGTCCTGCCGCACCTCGTCTGGCAGGTTGATCGCCTCGGGCAGCCCGAGCTCTTCGCCCTGGTAGATGTAGGCGCTGCCGGGCAGCGCGAGCATGAGGGCGGTCGCCGCCCGGGCGCGCCGCAGGCCGACCACCGGGTCAGGCAGGCCGGGAGTCTTCGGCCCGATGCCGTGACCCTGCAGGTTCTCCGCCGTCAGGGCAAGCCGCGACGCATGACGCACGACGTCGTGGTTGCTGAGCACCCAGGTGCTGGGCGCGCCCACCGCGCTGAATGCGTCGAGCGAGTTGTCGATCACACTGCGGAGAGCGGATGCCTCCCACGGCGTCTCGAGGTAGGCGAAGTTGAACGCCTGGTGCATCTCGTCGGGGCGTACCCACTTGGCAACCTTCGGCAGCGGGTCGACCCAGGCCTCAGCCGCCAGGATCCGCTCACCGGCATACCCGTCGAGCAGCTTCCGCCATTCGCGGTAGATCTCGTGCACGCCCTCCTGGGCCCAGTACGGCGGGTCGTCATTCGCTTCGTCGCTGATGCCGGGCTCGAGCGTGGCAGTGCCGCCGCCCATGCTGCCGCCCTCGGCAGGCGGGGTGTAGTCGGGCAGGCCTTCGGCCTTGATCATGCCGTGGGCGACATCGACCCGGAAGCCGTCGACCCCGCGGTCGAGCCAGAACCGCAGGATGTCGAGGAACTCATCGCGCACGATGCGGTTGTCCCAGTTGAAGTCGGGCTGGGACGAGTCGAACAGGTGCAGGTACCACTGGCCGTCCGGCACTCGCGTCCAGGCTGGACCGCCGAACACGGACTGCCAGTTGTTCGGCGGCAGTTCGCCGTCGGCGCCGGCGCCGTCCCGGAAGACGTACCGGTCCCGCTCTGCCGAGCCGACGGGAGCGGCGAGAGCCTCCTGGAACCAGCGATGCTGGTCCGAGGAGTGGTTCGGCACCAGGTCGACGATGACCCGGATGTCGAGTTCGTGCGCCCTCGCTGTCATTTCGTCAAAGTCGGCCAGGGTGCCGAACAGTGGGTCGACGTCGCAGTAGTCGGCGACGTCGTAGCCGGCATCCTTCTGCGGTGATGTGTAGAACGGCGACAGCCAGATGGCGTCGACGCCGAGTCCTGCGAGGGAGTCAAGGCGTGCGGTGATGCCGGGCAGGTCACCGATGCCGTCGCCCGAGGCGTCCGCGAATGACCGCGGATAGATCTGATAGATGACGGCGGTGCGCCACCACTCCTGCCCCGGAGTGCTGGCGGCAGAGGTGGGTGCGAAAGCTTCGTCGCGGTCGTTGGACATGAGCGACAGAGTAGCCCAGATCGCTCAGTGGATGAAAGCGCTTACATCGGCTGAGAGATCGTCGTGCCTTTGCATGGTTGCAAGGGCTTGGCCGCTTCCGAAAAGAGAGTTGGCAAATCTGATTTGAGCCTGTATGAATGGAAGCGCTTGCACTCGCAGGCGCCCTATCAAGAGAACGACCTCTCGAGCACGTTCATGGAGTCGAGCAATCACGACTCCCCGCAGCTGGCTGTGCGTGTGCGGCGAGGTTGTCCCGCACACGAAAGGTGAACACCGATGAAGGTGAACTCACGCAGCATCCTCACCGCGGGGGCGCTCGCAACGAGCGCTGCCCTGCTGCTCGCCGGCTGCGCCGGCGGCTCCTCCGACAATGCATCCGATGACACGGCCAGCACACTGACCGTGTGGGTGGACGCGGAGCGCGTCGACGCCCTCAAGGACGCTGCCGCGGCCTACACCGACAAGACCGGCGTCAAGGTCGAGCTGGTCTCGAAGGACAACGCCGACATCAAGGATGACTTCATCCAGCAGGTGCCGACCGGCAAGGGCCCGGACATCACGATGGGTGCGCACGACTGGCTCGGCGAACTGTCGACCAACGGCGTCGTCGCGCCACTCGAACTCGGTGACAGCGCCGCTGACTACCTGCCGGTAGCGATCGATGCCGCCACCTATGAGGGCACCGTCTACATGCTGCCCTACGCGGTCGAGAACATCGCCGTGCTGCGGAACGCAGACCTCGTCCCCGAGGCAGCCACAAGCTTCGACGACATGATCGCCAAGGGCACCGCGGCCGGTCTCGACCAGCCGTTCGTGGTTGAGCAGGGTGCCGAGGGCAACCCGTACCACCTGTACCCGTTCCAGACCGCGTTCGGCGCTCCGGTGTTCGGCAGCAACGATGAGGGTTACGACCCCACCGACCTGCAGATCGGCAACGCCGGCGGCGAGCAGTTCGCAGCATGGCTCGCCAGCCAGGGCAAGAACGGCACCGGCGTCTTCAACACGGACATCGACGGTGCCATCGCGAAGCAGAACTTCATCGACGGCAAGTCGGCGTTCTGGCTGACCGGCCCGTGGAACGTGGGCGCCGCTATTGACGCTGGCATCAACGTGGCGATCGACACCGTTCCGAGCCCGACCGCAGAACCTGCGCAGCCGTTCGCCGGCGTCAAGGGCTTCTTCGTGAGCTCGGAGTCGAAGAACAAGGTCGCCGCGAACGACTTCCTGGTGAACTACCTGGGCACTGAAGACGTGCAGCTCGCGTTGTTCGAGAGCGGCAACGTCCTTCCGGCGTTGTCGGCCGCAGCCGAGTCCGCATCCAGCGACCCGATCATCGAGGGCTTCGCCGCCGTCGGTGCCGAGGCTGTTCCGATGCCGGCAATCCCCGCGATGGGCGCGGTATGGCAGTACTGGGGCATCGCCCACGCCGAGGTGATCAACGGCGCCGACCCCGCCGCCACCTGGCAGAAGCTCGCCGCCGACGTGCAGGCAGCGATCCAGTAACACCTGAGACGCTTCGGGGCGGATCGGTCATCGATCCGCCCCGAAGTCCTCCCGCGGGAAGAACGGGCACTCCATGAGCACCATCACCGACGACGAAGTCGCCACCGAGCCAGAGCGCAAGCCGACCAAGCGCCAGCGTGAAGCAGCGCGCATCGCCGACGCGGCATCCGGCGGGATCAAGGTCATTCTGGGCAAGATCCTCTTGCTCGCGATCGTCGACGCTCTGGCGCTCTACGCGATCTTCGTGCTCTTCCTGAACGACCAGTGGCTGGTCCTCGGCCTCGTCGCAGTGGTCACCGGGATCGTCAACTGGATCTACTTCTCCAGGCGCAAGCTGCCGGCGAAGTACCTGACGCCCGGCGTGATCTTCCTCGTTGTATTCCAGGTGTTCGTGCTGCTGTACACCGGCTACATCGCGTTCACCAACTACGGCACCGGCCATAACGGAACGAAAGAGCAGGCCGTCTCCGCGCTGATGAGCGCGGCGCTCGAGCGCGTGCCGGATTCGCCCACCTACGGCGTCACCGTCGTCGAGCAGCCGGGCACCGGCACCCTCGGCCTGCTGGTCACCGACCCCGAGGGCGACGTGCAGGTCGGCATGAACGACGCTCCCCTCGCTCCGGTCAATGGTGCCGACATGGAGGGCGGCAAGGCGGTCGCAGCGGACGGCTGGACCAGCCTGAGCTTCCAGCAGGTGCTCGGCCGCACCGACGAGATCACCTCGCTCGCGGTGCCCTACTCAGACGATCCGAACGATGGTGCGATCCGCACGCCTGACGGAACGAGCGGATACCTCTACGTTTCGACGCTCGAATACGACGAGGCCGCGGCGACGATCACCGATGTTGCGACCGGCACCGTCTACTCCGACATCGGCACGGGCGCCTTCACCTCGGAAGACGGTGAGGAGTTGATGCCCGGCTGGCAGATCACCGTCGGCGCCGACAACTTCGTGCGCGCCGTGACCGATGAACGCCTCGGCGGCCCTCTGCTCTACGTCACCCTCTGGACCTTCGCCTTCGCGCTGATTTCCGTGGCGACCACGTTCTTTCTCGGCCTGTTCCTGGCCATCGTCTTCAACGACATGCGGATGCGCGGGCGCAAGATCTACCGGGTGCTGATGATCCTGCCCTACGCCATTCCGTCGTTCCTGTCGGCGCTGGTGTGGGCGGGCATGATGAATGAGAGCTTCGGCTTCATCAACGAAGTACTCCTCGGTGGGGCCTCCGTGCCGTGGCTCACCGATCCGACGCTTGCGAAAGTGTCGGTGCTCATCGTGAACCTGTGGCTGGGCTTCCCTTACATGTTCCTGGTCTGCACCGGCGCGCTGCAGTCGATACCCGACGAGCTCCAGGAAGCGGCCACGGTCGACGGGGCGAAGCCATGGGCGGTGTTCCGATTGATCAAACTGCCGCTCTTGCTGGTCACGGTGGCGCCGTTGCTGATCGCGTCCTTTGCGTTCAACTTCAATAACTTCAACGTGATCTACATGCTGACGGACGGTGGACCACGCGACACCGATGCCCCGATCCCCGTTGGGTTCACCGACATCCTGATCTCCATGGTTTACAAGGTGGCCTTCACCGGGCAGACGCGTGACTACGGGCTGGCGAGTGCGTACTCGATCATCATCTTCATCGTGGTGGCCGTGATCTCGATCATCGCGTTCCGCAAGACCAAGGCCCTCGAGGAGTTGAACTGATGAGCACCATCACTGGGCGCGCGGCCTCTACGCGCCGGCCGTTCAACTTCGGCCGCTGGTTCCGCACGACCGGCTGGCGGCATGTGGTCGGCGTGATCGTGGTGATCTTCTCGCTGTTCCCGATTGTGTTCGTCGTCTCGTCGTCGCTGAACCCGAACGGCACGCTGACCGGATCGAATGCGCTGTTCTCGAAGATCGGCCTCGACAGCTATATCCGCATCATCAGCGACCCGCAGGTGCCATTCACCACCTGGTTCGCGAACACGCTGATCATCGCCGGGATCACCGCGGTCTGCACCGTGTTCCTGGGCGCCCTGGCGGCGTACTCGTTCTCGCGGATGCGGTTCACCGGACGGCGGATGGGGCTGATCACGATTGTCGTCGTGCAGATGTTCCCGCAGCTGCTTGCCGTGGTCGCGATCTTCCTGCTGATGAGCGCAATCGGTGACCTGTTCCCGGCCATCGGGCTGAATACCCACGTCGGCCTGATCATGGTCTACCTGGGTGGAGCGCTCGGCGTGAACACGTATCTCATGTACGGCTTCTTCAACACCATCCCTGCCTCGATCGACGAGGCCGCAAAGATTGATGGTGCCGGTCACGCCCGGATCTTCTTCACGATCATCCTGCGACTGGTGGCGCCGATCCTCGCGGTGGTGGCGCTGCTGTCGTTCATCTCTTCGGTGAATGAGTTCGTCATCGCCAGCGTGCTACTCGTCGACACCGAGCAGCAGACGCTCGCGGTTGGCCTGACCAAGCTGGTGTCGAACCCGCGCTACGCCGACTGGAGCGCCTTCTCTGCCGGCGCGGTGATGGCCGCACTACCCGTGATGGCCCTGTTCCTGTTCCTGCAGAAGTACATCGTCGGCGGGCTCACCGCCGGTTCGGTTAAATAGCCGGATGCAGCATAGCCGGATGCAGCCGCACCACGACGGGTCAGCCCTTTACGTCTCGACGCAGCAGCCGGCACTCGGCGAACTGGTGTCGGTCAGGCTGCGTGTGCCGACCGCGTACGGGCCGGTCGACCGGGTCAGTGTGCGGTCGAACCCGAACCGCGAACCACGGTTCAGTCCGGCGGCGCGGACGCACTCCGCCGATGGCTGGGACTGGTTCCAGGGCGAGGTGCAGGTGGAGAACCCGGTCCACGGTTACCGGTTCCTCCTCGTCGGCGCCGACGGCTCCCGCCGCTGGCTGAACGCGACCGGGCTGCACGAGATCGAGACCCTCGACGCCGAGGACTTCAAACTGGTCGCACACGAGCCGGCACCCGCCTGGGCGGCCGAGCAGGTCATGTACCAGGTGTTCCCCGACCGGTTCGCGCGGTCGGGGGCGGCCGATGCGCACGCCACCCCGGACTGGGCGATCCCCGCTGCCTGGGACGACCCGGTCGACGTATCGCCGACGGCCCGTTCGCACCAGTTCTACGGCGGCGACCTCGATGGCGTCACCGAGCACCTCGACCACCTGTCACGGCTGGGTGTCACCCTGCTGTACCTGACCCCGTTCTTCCCAGCCGCATCCAATCACCGGTACGACTCGGCCTCCTTCGACGAGGTCGACCCGCTGCTCGGCGGCAATGAGGCCCTGATCCGACTCGTCGAGGCGGCTCATGCCCGCGGCATCCGGGTCATCGGCGACCTGACCAGCAATCATTCCGGTGACCAGCACGAGTGGTTCCTCGCCGCGCAGGCCGGCGGCACGGAACGCGAGTTCTACTACTTCGCTCCTGATGGCAGCTACGAGTCCTGGCTCGGGGTGCCCAGCCTGCCGAAGCTGAACTGGAAGAATCGCGAGCTGCGTCGCCGCTTCATTGACGGGCCAGACTCGGTGGTCGGACGCTGGCTGCAGCCGCCGTTCAACCTCGACGGCTGGCGGATCGACGTGGCCAACATGACCGGCCGCCTCGGCTCGGAAGACCTGAACGCCGAGGTGCGGCAGACCATCCGGCGCACCATGCTCGAGGTCAACCCGGACACCATCCTGCTCGGCGAATCGACCAACGATGCGGCGAGCGACTTCCAGGGCGATGCCTGGCACGGCGCGATGACCTACCCGAACTTCACGAGGCCGCTGTGGAGCTGGCTGTCCGAGCCGGGCAGCCCGGCCGCCGGCGGCATCGGCTTCGCCGAGGGCGTCATTCCCACCTACACCGGGCGACAGTTCCATGCCGCGCACACCCGGTTCACCGGCGGCTTCCCGTGGCGGGTGCGCCTGGCCACCATGAACGCGCTCGACACCCACGACACCCCCCGGTTCCGCACCAGTGCGCTGCCGGGCGTCGTGCCGACCGCGGTCGGGCTGTCGGTGACGCTGCCGGGCATCCCGGTTATCTTCGCCGGCGACGAGTTCGGCCTGATCGGCGTGGACGGCGAACACTCGCGCACCCCGATCCCGTGGGACCGGGTGGGGGAGCCGGATGTCTCGCAGACGCTGTCGCTCTACGAGAGCCTGATCGGCCTGCGCCGCGCGCATCCGGTGCTCTCCACAGGTGGACTGCGCTGGCTGCACGTCTCGGACGACGTGCTGGTCTTCGTGCGCGAGTCGGCCGACGAATCGGTGCTGGTCTGCGCGTCGCGCGCGGGCTTCGACGTGGAGCTCGAGCCGGGAGCGGTGGTGGGGGAGCCCCTCCCGCTGGTCGAGCTTGCCGAGACCTCCGTGCCTGGGGAGCTCATCCTGGCTGAGACGGCCCCGCAGCTCCGTCTGGCAGCCGCCGCCGCCGTGTTCGCTGCCTGGCGCCTGTCCGGGGTGGCGGTGCCTGCCTTCGGCTGAGACGTGTCCGAAGAGGCCTCCGGCAGGTGTTATTCTTGTCCGGTTGCCAAATGGCAGGCGCGGTTTCTGCGTGCGGAAACATTCGCCCCCTTAGCTCATTGGTAGAGCACTTCCTTGGTAAGGAAGAGGTAGTGGGTCCGATTCCCACAGGGGGCTCGATCGGCACTGAGTGTCGCATCGTGGCTGGGTAGCTCAGTTGGTGAGAGCGCACGACTCATAATCGTGAGGTCGCGGGTTCGAATCCCGCCCCAGCTACCGAATAGGTCCCGCGTCTCCCTCCCCGGAGGTCGAGTAAACACACACCCTCGAAACCATCACCCCAACCTTTCCCGGTGCTGACGCGTCTTCAGTAATGTGACCCTCATGCATACCCGCCTCTCGGTGGCTCTCCGCGCAACTGCTGTAGTCGCCGTCGCGCTCCTGCTCGCCGGCTGCGGTTCCCCCGGTTCGCGCGGGCCCGACGCGGAGCCGGCCGCCGCCGTCGACTGCGCGCAGATCGATGCGGATGCCCCGGCAGCCGGCCGCGTGCCGAGCGACTTCGAACCGGTCGCCGTCTATCGCTGCGATCAGTTCGGCAGCATGGAAGACGCCGAAGGCAGGTGGTCCGCGATCACTGCCGAGCGTCTCGAGGGCGACCTCGGGCCGCTGCTCGCCGCCCTGGACGAGCCCGATGACGCGCGGTGGCTCGGCCCGTGCGCCGCCATCATGATGATGGCCCCGGAGCTCTGGCTCGTCGATCTCGACGGTGTGGCGATCCGGGTGGCGCTCCCCTCGGACGGCTGCGGCCAGCCCAAGGTTGACCCGGTGAATATGGCGCTTGCCGCGCTGACGGTGGTCGAGCGGAGCAGCCAGCCGCTCGAGCTCATTGATACTTGGGCTGCTATTGAGGCCGGCTGTCCCACCCGGTGGGCACCCTTACGGATAGCGGCCGTGGATGATCTCGACGGCCAGTCACTGATGCGCGAGGACGATTTGGTTGAGAGAGGTCTCAGCGAGCCGAAGCCCGTGCCAAGCGGCGAACCTGGCGACTCGGGTGTCGAAGTGCGCGATGTCCCGATGCCGCTTCTCGTGTCACCCGACCATATCGATGGCATGCTTCTGTGCCGGTACGCGTCGGAGCACCTGTTCCCAACGCCCGAGGCGGCCGGCACATCCGTTCATATCGGTGGGCCGGAATCGGGCCGCTTTGTGGACGGCCGCAAGCTCAGCCTCGAGGACGCGCTCACGGTGCTCGCCGCCGCTGCCAACATCGACGTGATGCCCCCGATTGATTGCACGCTGCAGGCAACGGAAGTGGTCACGCTATTCCCGCTCCTCGACAGCGCCATCACCGGCTCGCCGATCACGGTCGAGGTCGATGGGTGCCAGAGACTGACCGTGTTCGGGCCGGGCGCTATGCCCGTACCCGCCGAAGTGCTGGCGATCGTTTCCTGAGCCGGTCCGTTGGCCAGATGAACGAATTTTCATCTGCGTTTCCGATTCAGGTCATCAGCGGCTGGGAGGGTGAGTCCAGCGCGCCGGAACCGGCGCAAGTTTGGAGCAACATGAAGAAGTCCCTCGTCCTGACCGCCTCCACCTTCGTCGTGGGGGCAACCCTCGTCGGCGGCAGCGCCTTCGCCGCCACTGGCCTGCTCGCGCCGCAGGAGCAGAAGCCGGTATCGATCACGGATGTCGCCGTCCCCACCGCCGAGCGCGAGCTCGCGGCTTCCGCCGAGGGCGCCGCCGACGTCGCGACCAAGGCCACCACCGACCAGGCCCAGGCCGAGGCTGCCGCAGCCGGCGCCGTGGCCGCTGAGACCACCGGCAGCGTTCGCAGCCAGGAAGTCGCCGTCGTTCCGCGTGAGGTCGCCAAGATTGCGTCCGACAAGGGCAGCGAGACCGGCGAGACCATCTCGGAGTGGGCCAAGACCCAGGCGAACCAGCCGGTAAACGCCGAGGCCGAGGCTGGCGTTGAGGTTGGCGTCGAGGTTGAGGTCGGCGATGTCACTGTCGACACCGAGGCTTCCGCGGATGTCACCGCCGAGGTTCGCGGCGGTAACCGCTAGCGAATCCTGCCCGACCCTTCGAGGTCGCGGCCCGCCCCGTTTGCGCCTTTCGGGTAGGTGCAGACGGGGCTTCTCCTATTTCAGCCGGTACCCCATCCCGCGCACCGTCTGGATCCGGTCGCGTCCGAGCTTCGCGCGCAGGTGACGCACGTAGACATCGACGATGTTCGACTCCGGGTCGAAGTCGACGCCCCACACGCGGCTGAGCAGTTGCTCGCGGCTGAGCACCTGATCGGGGTGCTCAAGGAACTCCACCGCGAGGCTGAACTCGCGTGCGGAGAGGTCGACCATCACACCGGCCACCGACAGCCGTCGGGTGCGGTGGTCGAGTTCCAGGTCGCCATGGCGCAGCGTCCCGCTTGCTGAGGGCGCGGCATCCTTCATCCTGACCCGCACCCGGGCCAGCAGTTCGTCGAAGCGGAACGGTTTCGCGAGGTAGTCGTTGGCGCCGCCCTCGAGGCCGCGCACCGTGTCCACCGACGATCCCCGTGCGGTCAGCATGATGATCGGCAGGGTGTGCCCCTCACCGCGAAGCGTGTCGAGAATGGTGAACCCATCGATGCCGGGCAGGCCGACATCGAGGATCATCAGGTCGTGCTCGAGGCTACGGGCGAGAGCGAGCGCCTCCGGCCCGGTGTGCGCGATCGACACCGCAAATCCGGCGGCGGTGAGCCCGCTGTCGATGAAGTTCGCGATGCGCGACTCATCTTCCGCGATCAGGATGCTTGCCACTAACCGTCCTCGCTCTCGTTGTTGTCGTCATCCTCGGTTGGCGCGGGGATGACGATGGTGAAGGTCGACCCGATGCCGTGTTCGGAGTCGACGCTGACCCGGCCGCCGTGGGCCGCGGCGATCGCCGAGACGATGCTCAACCCCAGGCCGGATCCTTCGATACCGCGACCGGATTCGACCCGGTGGAAACGCCCGAAGATGAGCTCCTGCTGATCAGCAGGCACGCCGATGCCCTGGTCCCGCACCCAGAGGCGGAGTTCGCGCTGCGCGCCTGCCCCGGCGGTTTCGGCGCCGAGCATCACGGTCGTGCCCGGCTCGGAGTACTTCACGGCGTTCTGGGCCAGCTGAAGCAGTGCTTGCGCGACGCGGGTCGGGTCGAGTGCCACCACGGCATCCGTGTCCGATCGGATCCGCCAGACGTGCGCCGAGGACAACGACTTCGCCTTCTCGAGCAGTGAGCTGAGCAGCTCGTCGACGCTGGTCTCGGCGGGGACGACGAAGTCACGCATGCCGGATTCGGCGAGGACCGACAGCTCAGAAACCAGGGCACTCATCCGATCAAGCTCGTCGAGCGACATGGCCCGCACTGCGTCCACCCGGTCCGGCCGGCTGCCATCCAGCAGTTCCAGCTGGCCGCGAATGATTGTGATCGGGGTGCGCAGTTCGTGACTGACATCGTCGACGAGCCGCCGCTGCGCGCCGAACGCCTGCTCCAGCCGGGCGATCAGCGCGTTCACCGTGCGGGTCAGGCGGGACACGTCGTCATTGCCGTGCACCGGAATGCGCTCGCCGAGTTGGGCTGCCGTCATCCGGTCTGCCGTCTCCTGCAGGAGCCGGATCGGCCGCAGCAGGCGCCCGGCGACGAACCAGCCGACCACACCGATCATCAGCAGGGCGATCGAAGCGACAATCAGCGACGTACGCAGAACCTCGGTCGCGCCCTTCAGCACCGGGTCCAGCGAATACGCCGAAACGTAGAACCCGGCTGCCGGATCACCGGTCACGACGACCGGCACGATGACATATCGAACCGCCCCGATCGGGCGCACCGACGTGCCCGTCACCACCGACTCGCTGTCGGCTGCCGTGACGAGCAGGTCGACGAATTTCTCGTCCTGATCGATACGGAAGGGCAATTGCGCATCGGGCACGAACGCCGGTGCGCCGTTCAGCACACCGAGCACGCTCTCGTTCGGTTCGGGCAGGATGCGCTGCATCGCGGTGCTCAGGAATTCGTCGACGGATGCCGGCGGTCTCGCCATCGCATCACCTGCCGCGATCGACTGCAGTTGCTCGACCACTTGGAGCAATTTGCTGTCGACCTCGTTCAGCGCCGATCGCCGTTCGACGAGGTACACGGCCACCGCAGACGCGCCCATTCCGATCGCCGCCACCAGCAGGATCGCCAGCATGATGCGAGCACGGACGGACAGTTGCCCGCCATGCCCGTGTCTGCCGCCCATCGCCGAACATCCTCACACGACGAACCTGCGAGTTCGGCAGGGCGGATCACGCTTTCTTGCGATAACTGCTCACCTTGGGGCAGGGTGAGGACATCGACGGGGGAGGCCGCCTGGTGCAGTTCTGGATTCTCGGGTTCGTCGCGCTCGTCTTCGCAGCAACCTTCATCTATCGGGAGAAGCGGCCGAACCGTGCACGCATGGTCCTCGCCTTCACGGAGCGATTCTCGTACCCCACATCCGACGCTGCTATCAGCCGAATCGATCAGCGCATCCGCGACAGCCTGCGTGGGTTGTGCCTGGGTGGTCTGGTCGGAGCGGTGGTGATCGCCGTCGTCTTCCTGCTGGTTCCCGCCGCAGTCCCGGGCGGAATCGGCGGAGCCGCAACGCTGGCGTTCCTCGTCGGATTCATGGCGTCGGGATCGGGCCTGTCCGCCTATCTCGGATCCGTGAGGCTCCCGGGGAACGCCCCGGATACCCCGCCCCGGACGTCGCTGTTCGACTACCTGCATCCCGGTTGGGTCGTTGCCGCGGTCGTGCTCGTCACGGCATCCGGCACGATGGCCATTGCCGTGATGCTCGATGGCAGAGCCGTACGCGCGGATCCGGGGCTCCCGCTCGCGGTCGCGATCGTGCTCACCGGCCTGGCAGTTCTCGTCGTCATCGCGTGCTGGGCGCTGAGCCGCTCGATGCTCGCGCGTGTCGGGTGGGATGAGCTGGATCGACGCTGGGCCGACGCCCTGCGTGCATCCGATCTGCGTGACCTCTGGATCAGTGCGATCGCCTTCGCGGCGGCGGCTGTCGTGGCCACAGCCGACTGGTTCCTGCCCGATGACATGCTGTGGAGGCTTCCGGTCGGACTGCTCGGCTTCGCGCCCCTCGTGCTGCTCAGCCTGCCAGCCAGCCGGCGAACCGATCAGAGGCTCGCGCACGCCGCTGGCTAGACTGTCCGGGTGCCAGTGAACCCCGAATTGCAGGGACGTGAGTTCCCGCCCACCGCCCCGTATCTGGTCGGGCGCGAGAAGATCCGCGAGTTCGCGCGGGCAGTGTTCGCGACCAACCCGATCAACGATGATCCGGATGCCGCGGCCGCCGCCGGCTACAGCGACATCGTCGCCCCGCCCACGTTCCCCGTGGTCGTGCAGGAGCAGACGCTCGCCCAGTTACTGGCCGAACCGGATGCCGGCATCGACTTCACTCGCGTCGTGCACGGCGACCAGCGGTTCAGCTACTCGCGGCCGATCGTCGCCGGTGACGAGCTCACCGCGACGCTCACGATCGCCAGCGTGAAGAGCCTCGGCGGGCACAGCATGGTCACCGCCGAGTCCCGCATGGTGGACGCCGAAGGCAAGCACGTGGTGACCGCGACATCCACTCTCGTGGTGAGGGGCGACGAATGAGCACCGTTGTAGAACTGACCGTCGGTGACATCGTCGCCGAACGCACGTTCCCGCTGACCCGCGACTCGCTTGTGCGGTACGCCGGGGCATCCGGCGACTTCAACCCGATCCACTACCGCGACGACGTCGCGGCTGCGGTCGGACTACCTGGAGTGCTCGCGCACGGCATGCTGACCATGGGTCTCGCGGTGCAGCCGGTCGTCGACTGGCTCGGCGACCCGGGCAAGGTTGTCGACTACCAGGTGAAGTTCACCCGTCCGGTCGTCGTCGACCCGGATCTCGGTGCCGTGGTGACCGTGATCGCCAAGGTCGGCGTGATCGACGACGACGGGGCAAGGATCGACCTCACCGTCACCTACGCGGGGCAGACCGTGCTCGGCAAGGCGCAGGTGCGTGTCGCGCTGTGACGCTCGCTGAACTGACTACGCTGCAGGTCGGCGGCCCCGCTGAGCGCGTCGTGGCGCCGCTCACCACCCAGGAGCTGATCCGCACCACCCGTGAAGTATGGGCCAGCGGCGAGGACTGGCTGCTCCTCGGCGGTGGCTCGAACGTGGTCATCGCCGACGAGGGCTTCGACGGCACCGTGATCCGGGTGGTGAATCCGGGTATCGAGGTGTCGCGCAGCAACTCCGCCGATGTCGCGGCAGGCTCGTCGAGCAGTCTGGCCCCGTCCACTGTCCGTCTCCGCGTTCAGGCCGGACAGAACTGGGACGAGCTGGTCGCCTGGACGGTTGAGAACGGATGGGCCGGAATCGAAGCCCTCTCGGGGATCCCCGGGTCGGTCGGCGCCGCCCCGATTCAGAACATCGGCGCATACGGGCAGGAGGTCGCATCCGCCCTCGTCGCCGTCGACTTCCTCGATTACCAGACCGGCGAACTGGAGCACCTCGAGGTCTCCGAGCTTGGCCTCGGCTACCGCACCAGCGCTTTCAAGCGGGGCCGGCTCGGGCTGGTCCTCGCGGTCGAGTTCGAGCTGCGTGACAACGGCGGCGCAAGTGAGCCGATCGCGTACTCGCAGCTGGCGTCCGCATTGGGTGTCTCGGTAGGGGACCGGGTCGCGGTGACCCAGGTGCGCGAGGCGGTGCTGGCGCTGCGCTCATCCAAGGGCATGGTGCTGAACCCAGAGGACCCGGACTCGGTGAGCGCCGGTTCGTTCTTCACCAACCCGATCGTGTCGGAGAATTTCGCCCGCAGCCTGCCCGGTGATGCGCCGCGCTGGTCGATGGCGCCCGAGGTTCAGGATGTCGCGGTGCCGCTTGGTGCGGACCCGGCTCCGCCGCCCGCCCACGAGGAGCCGACCGTGAAGCTCAGCGCCGCATGGTTGATCGAGCAGTCGGGGATCAGTCGCGGCTACCGGCTGCCGGGTTCACGGGCAGCGGTCTCAAGCAAGCACACCCTTGCGATCACCAACACCGGCGGCGCCACCGCTACTGAGATCGTGCAGCTGGCCGAGTTCATCCAGACCAGGGTGCTTGCCCAGTTCGGGGTGAGCCTGCAGCCCGAGCCGGTGTTCGTCGGGGTGCACGGTTAGCTGACGCCTGCGCGGCTCCGCGTTCTGCAGGACTTTCTGCTGACGCGCCGGTGCAGCCCGCCGTTCAGACGGCGTGTCCTTCAGAAACTCCTGCGGAACGCTGGGTGATTTCGAGACGCGTCACTCGCTTCGCTCGCGGCGCTCCTCAATCACCGCTCCTAGAGCAGGCCGCGCTCCATCGCCAGGGTGACCGCGCGGGTGCGGTCGTTCACGCCGAGTTTCTCGAAGACGTGCAGCAGGTGCGTCTTCACGGTCGCCTCGGACAGGAACAGCTGGCGGGCGATGTCCGGGTTGCTGTGCCCCTGCGCGACCAGTTGCAGTACCTCGAGCTCTCGCGGGCTCAATGTCGGGGCCGGCTGCTTCACTCGATTGACCAGCAGCGCGGCGATCGAAGGCGCCAGCGCCACTTCGCCACGCGCCACCGACCGGATCCCGGCGAGCAGTTCCTCCTGCGGTGCAGCCTTCAACAGGTAGCCGCTGGCTCCGGCCTCGATCGCCGTCAGGATCGAGGCATCCGACTCATACGTAGTGAGCACAACCACTCGTACGTCCGGCTGGGCGGCGAGGATCCGGCTGGTGGCCTCGTCGCCGTCGAGTTCGGGCATCCGCAGATCCATCAGCACGACATCCGGCTCCAGCTCGGCCGCCAGGGCGACCGCCTCGAGCCCCGTGGTCGCCTGACCGACGACCTCGACGTCGTCGGCGGCCTGCAGCATGGCGACAATCCCGCCGCGCACAATCGGGTGGTCATCGGCTACGAGTACGCGGATCAACGGGCAACCTCCTGATGGGCAAGGGTGACAGTGAGGACGGTTCCGGATGCGTCGCTGCGGATGTCGAGAAATCCACCGACCATCGCGACCCGTTCGCGCATGCCGGCAATGCCCAAGCCGACAGCCGGCGCATCAGGGTCGAAGCCGTGACCGTCGTCCCGGATCGTGAGCGTGCGACCGTCCAGGCTGATGTGCGCCGACCGGGCGCCGGAATGCTTGCGCACGTTCGCCAAGCCCTCCTGGGCGCAGCGCAGCACCACCACCTGGCTGTCACGGTCGAGCACGTCGTCGCTCGCCGACGCCGTGACGGTGATGCCGGTGTCGCGGCTGTATCGCTCGGCGAGCCGTTGCAGAGCGGCAGACAGGCCAGCGTCGAGCGAGGTCGGTGCGCTGGCGGCGACCAAGGTGCGGGTCTCCGCCAGCGCGTCACGCGCGGCGGATTCGAGCTGCTCCAGCTGCAGGGTGCGGGCGGCGGCATCCGGTTCCAGCCGTGCGCGTTCGGCGAGCATCACCATTCCGGTCAGATCCTGCGCGATGGTGTCGTGGATCTCGCGGGCGAGCCGTTCGCGTTCTGCGGTGATCCCGGCGTCCCGGCTGAGGGCGGAGAGCTGCTCCTGCGTCGCGGTGAGCTCGTCGAGAAGGGCCTTGCGCTCCTCGCTCTCGGTGGCGGTTCTGTAGAACCACAGGCCGAAGGCCAGGCTGAAACCGAGGGAGAAGGTGACGGTGAACGCGGTCTGGGCGAGATCATCGGGCGTCGTTCCCGAGCTGAACAGGAAGCCGACGCCGATCGAAAGAGCAAGGGCGACGTTCGCGATGATCGACCCGCGGAGGGTTCTCGGCAGCGTCCACATCAGCGGGTAGCCGAGGAACTGCGCGATGGCGAACAGCGGGTGGATCGCCGTGCCCAGTCCGAAGAGCACGATCACCAGCACCGTGAAGGTGATCGCCGCGCTGTGGCTGTGGTGTGCGTGCCGTCCGATCAGGAACCATGACGCGACCAGCGCGGCGGCGACGGCGGCGAGGGCTGCAAAGTTCGGTTGCCCGATGGCGGTGCCCACGAGGGTCACCGCCATCGCGCACACCGCGACGTGCCACCACCGAGATTCCACTTAGCTATCCTTGCGGATCCAGCGGAAGGTCAGGCGACAGAGCACCAGCCCGGCGACCAGCCAGACGCCGAGCCAGAGCCCGATGCCGGGGAGATCCCAGGCGCCGCCCATCTCCAGCGCCTCGAAGTTCTCGGGGAGGAAGACGTTGCGCATCCCCTGCGCCATCCACTTCAGCGGGAAGGCGCTGG
The DNA here is from genome assembly GCF_009755725.1 of Diaminobutyricimonas sp. LJ205. Lineage (NCBI taxonomy): Bacteria > Bacillati > Actinomycetota > Actinomycetes > Micrococcales > Microbacteriaceae > Ruicaihuangia > Ruicaihuangia ninglii. The sequence continues at coordinate 241,828 of NZ_CP046619.1, forward strand.
CGACGTTCTGCAGCCAGTCAGGCAGCTGCGAGAACGGCAGGTAGACGCCAGAGATGAACTGCAGCAGCAGCACGATCGGGATGACCACAGCGGTCGCCGACTTGCCGCTGCGTGGCAGGCCACTGAGTGCGATTCCGAGGACGGCGGATGTCACGATCCCGAGCACGAACACCCAGGCAAAAGTCGCCCACTTGGCGGGTTCGTTGGGCAACGCCACCCCAAACGCGAGAGCCGCGACCGCGATGATGAGCACCGCCTGCAGCACGCCGGTGACGAATACCTGGCCGATCTTCCCGACGAAGTAGCTCATCATCGGCAGCGGAGAGCCGGCCAGCCGTTTCAGGGTGCCGTCGCTCTTCTCGGTGGCGATGTCCACGGCGAGGTTCTGCACCCCGCTGAGCAGCAGGCCAGCGGCGAGCATGGCGGGCAGGTAGTAGGCCGCCGCGCTGACGTCGTTGCCATCGGCATCCTGTCCGAAGCCGCCCTCGCTGAAGGCGACCGAGAAGATCAACAGCATGATGATCGGGAAGCCGAAGGTGAAGACCAGGCCGTCCTTCTGCCGGAAGTAGGCCTTCACCTCGTAGCCGATCCGGCGGGCGCCGAGCGTGAGGGCGCTGGGCCGCTTCACGTTGATCCTTCCGCTGGTCGAGCCGCTTCCGCTGGTCGAGCTTGCCGAGACCCCGCCCGCCCCGCTGGTCGAGCCCACCCGGTTGGTCGAGCTCACCCCGCTGGTCGAACCAGTCGAGGCCCTATCTGCAACCTTGCTCATGATGCCTTCTCCAATGCGACGGTCTCATCGTGCGATGTGCCGACGAGACCCAGGTAAATGTCTTCGAGGGTGGGTCGAACGATCTCGAGGCCCTCGGGTTCGGTGGCGAGTCGCTGGTAGAGCTCGGCCACGAAAGTGCCCGGCTCGGTGGTGCGCTGCTCCAGCCGGCGACCGTTCTCCCGCCATCGCACGATCGGGACTCGCGCTTCCGCGCCGCCGATCTCGTCGATCCGGCCGATCTCCACGAGCTGTCCGCCGGCGATGACGCCGGCGCGGTCGCTGAGTTGCGCGGCCTCGTCGAGGTAGTGGGTGGTCAGCAGGATCGTGGTGCCCTCCGCGCTCAGTTGGCGGATGAGGTCCCAGAACTGGCGCCGCGCCTCGGGGTCGAACCCGGTGGTCGGCTCGTCCAGGAACAGCAGCTCCGGCCGGCCGATGATGCCCAGCGCGACGTCGACGCGGCGGCGCTGCCCGCCGGACAGGTTGCGGATCAGAGCGCCCGCCTTCTGCTCGAGCCCGACCGCGGCGATTACCTCGTCGACGCGACGGGGATTCGGGTAGAAGCTGGCGAAGTGCGCGAGTTGCTCGCGCACGGTGACGTTGCCCTGCTCCCCGGTGGACTGCAGCACGATGCCGAGCTTCGCCTTCCAGTCAAGCCGGCCGTGTTGGGGGTCGACCCCGAGCACTGTCGCCTCGCCGCCGCTGCGGTCGCGATACCCCTCGAGGATCTCGATGGTCGTGGACTTGCCCGCCCCGTTCGGGCCGAGCAGGGCGAAGGTCTCGCCCCGGTGGATGTCGAAGCTCACGCCGTCTAGTGCGGTGAAGCTGCCGTAGCGTTTTCGCAGATCGCGCACGCTGACGGCCAGGTCTGATTCGGTCATGTTTCCATGCTGGCCTCCGCCGCGGCATCCCACCATTGATGCAACGGCTGAATCCGGCATCCACCGATCGGTTGATGCCGGATTGCCTCCGTTACGACGCTGAGGTGCCCAAAAGTCCTAGTGCGCAGGCGGAAACACTAGGACTTTTGGGCACTTCACGAGAGTGCGAGGGGTTAGGGCTGAGGCGGGAAGGCTGCGGATGCCTCCGGCCCAGTCTCGGCGGCGGACTCGGGCTTCCGGCCGAGCCGCAGCACGGTGCCGAGAATCGCGGCGAGGATGAGCAGCGTGCCCAGGCCGACAGCGGCGATCACGACGATCAGCGCTGGGTTCAGTCCACTCAGGTCCACAAGGCTGCCGACCAGGAACAGGGTGGCGATGCCGAGCAGCAGCGCTCCCCAGATGATGGTGTGGATGCGGGTCTTCATCGGGAAGCTCCTTCGGTGATGATGGTGACGTTGCCGAAGCCGGCGTAGACATCCACGGCCAACTCGCGGTCAGCCTCGGAGCGGCGGTCGACTCCACTCGGCAGGATCTCGTTGAGGCTGCGCAACAGGCCGTTCTGGTCGGCCGTGCTGCCCTCTACTTCAAGTCGTCCGCCGCCGACGTTGAGGTTCAGTGCGATGTACTCGTTGTCGGGCACGATGACCGTGACGTCACCGAATCCGGAGAACACCCGCACCTCGCCGATCTCGCGCAGGTCCGTTCCGCTGCGGGTGCCCTGCCAGTATTCCTCGAGGTCGATCGTGGTGTCGCCGAAGCCGGCGAAGTACACCTCGTCGCGGTCCTCGCTGTACTCGGCCTCATAATCGCTGCTCCCGAATACGGTGACGTGTGATCCGAAGGGCGAGACGGATGTCGCTACCAGCGTGATCGCCACCACAACCGCGAGCCCGCTGGAGCCGCCCGAGCGCTTGCCGATGATGCCGTTGATGATGATCGCCACGGCGAGCACCGCGAGCATCGAGGCCAGCCCGGCGGTCAACGACTGCTCGGTCAGGGCGCCCTCCCCGACGGCGAACAGGACGAGCGCGCCGACAATGAGGGATAGCCCGATCGCGCTCAGGGTGAACAGCGGGTGGGAACGAGTGCGTTCGTGTTCGGACCGGTACGCGGCGGCCCGAGCGGCGTTTGCGCGCCTGCGTTCTTCAGCAGCGGCGGCCATCGCGGCGCGCTGGGCGTCCTGGTTGGTCCGCACGTACTCGTCGCGCTCCTGCTTGAACTTGGCCTGCTGCTGCTGCCAGGCGGCCAGGTCGGCCGGATCCGTGGGAGCCTCGGAAGCCGGGACATCCGGTGCCACCAGCGGAACGGTGGCCGCGGTCGGAGACGTCGTCGTGGCGGCCGGGTACGCAGCGGTGGGATACGCGGCCGTCGCGCCGTCCGAACCCGCGGCATCACCATCGGCCGGCGGCATCGGCGTGGCCGTCGGGGTGTTGCCCGCGCGGTTCGAGAGGGCGACGACCAGCCAGATCGCCGAGCCGACGATGGCGAGCGTCCAGAACACGCCGAAGAAGCCATCGCCGACCGCCCACGGCCAGACGTTACCGTTCCACCACGGGAAGATCGGCCCGATGAACGGGAACGCGATGTTGCCGCCAGGGATCAGTTCGAGCAGCACCATCACGCCGGCACCGGCAACGGGCGGCTCGAACCGACCGTTGCCGAGTTCCTCGGCATGGATCTTGCCGGTGTGGTCGGGCAGCAGCATCCACGCTGCGGCGTAGAGCAGCAGCATCGGGGCGCCGAGCAGGGCCACCACGACGATGATGCCGCGGACGACGAGCGGGTCGATGTTCAGGCGCAGCGCGATTCCAGAGGCAACGCCGCCGATCCAGCCGGGCTGGCGGGTGAGGCCGATGGATCGCATCCAGGCGAAGAAGCGGTTGCCCTGCGGCTGCTGCTGTGGCGCGCCGGGCGTCTCGGTGGTGGGTTCAGTTGGCATGCTTCGATGCTGGCAGTTCCCTGACATTCGGCACCATGGGGTGTTCCCCTGATCCAACCCTGAGAGCGGCCCCTGAGGGCGGTTCGACGTGCTTGGATTCTTCTGTGACCGTTCTTCGTGCTCCTTTGGTGCGCCCCCGAGACGCCGTGATCGGCGGCGTCTGCGCCGGCCTGGCCGACCACCTGGGCGTGCGGGTCGGCGTGATCCGGCTGTGGACGGTGGTCGCCGCGTTCCTCGGCGGCGCCGGCCTGCTGATGTATCTCTGGCTGTGGGCGCTGGCGCCACTCGAGAAGGCGGGTCCGGATGAGCCGGCCACCCTCCATCGGCGGTTCCCGGTCGCCCCGATCCTCACCGGCGTCGCCGGGTTCAGCGCCCTCGTCTCACTGTTGCTGGCAGGAAACGGTCACGACGCGTCGAGTTGGGTGCTGGTGACCATCGTGGTCGCCGGGGCTGCTGTGGCCTGGAGTCTGGTCTTCGACCGGCAGGATCCGAACCGTTCTGAACGGTACGGAGTGATCGTGCGCACGACCGCCGCCGGGGTGATGCTGGTCACCGCGGTGCTGCTGCTGTCGATGGAGCCCGGCACGGCGGCGTCGGTGCTCTCGGTCGGCATGATCATCGCCGGAGTCGCCGTGCTGGTCGCGCCCGCGGTCGTGAAACTCTGGACCGACCTGATGGCCGAGCGCGCCGCCCGTGTGCGTGAGGAGAGCCGCGCCGAGGTCGCCGCGCACCTGCATGACTCGGTGCTGCAGACCCTCGCGCTGATCCAGAACCGGGCCGGAGCATCCAGCGAGATCGCCCGCATCGCCCGCGCGCAGGAGCGCGAACTGCGCGACTGGCTGTTCTCCGGCACCCGGCCGAGCGACGCGGACTTCTCCTCGCAACTGCGGGAGATCGCGATCGAGATCGAGCTGCAGCACCCCGTGCGATTCGACGTCGTCACGACCGGTGACTTCACCGGCAAGTCCTTCCCGGCGGTGCTCGCCGCCGCGCGCGAGGCGATGCTGAACGCAGCCCGGCACGCCGGCGGTGACGTGTCGGTGTACGTCGAGCTGGCGGCATCCGGTCTGGATGTCTTCATCCGCGACCGCGGCGCCGGATTCGACCTCGCCGCGGTGCCTGACGGTCGGCTCGGCGTGCGGGAATCGATCATCGGCCGGATGTCGCGGCACGGCGGCACCGCAACGGTGACTTCCGGCGAGACTGGTACCGAGATCCACCTGCACCTTGAGACGGGAGACCAGCAATGAGAGTACTCATCGTCGACGACCATTCGATTTTCAGATCGGGGCTGCGCGCCGACCTCGACGGGTCGCTGGAAGTGGTCGGCGAGGCCGCGACCGTGGACGACGCGATCGCGCTGATCGCCTCGCTGGAGCCGGAAGTCGTGCTGCTCGACGTGCACTTGCCCGGCGGCGAGGGCGGCGGCGGCGCGGAGGTGATCCGGCGCAGCGCCGGGCTGCTGGACCGGGTCAAGTTCCTGGCGCTCAGCGTCTCGGATTCCGCAGAGGACGTGGTCGGCGTCATCCGGGCCGGAGCGCGCGGCTACATCACCAAGGGATCCTCGGGGGCCGAGGTGTCGCGTGCGGTGGCGACGGTCGCCGCCGGGGACGCTGTGTTCTCGCCGCGGCTCGCGGGATTCGTGCTCGACGCGTTCGGTGCGGTCGCGGGGGAGCAGGCCGTGCACGACGACGAACTCGACCGGCTCTCCGCGCGGGAGCGCGAGGTGATGCGGCTGATCGCCCGCGGCTACGCCTACAAGGAGGTGGCCAGCGACCTGTTCATCTCGATCAAGACCGTCGAATCACACGTCTCGGCGGTGCTGCGCAAGCTGCAACTGTCCAGCCGGCACGAGCTCACCGCGTGGGCACTGGAGCGCAAACTGCTCTAGCGCTTTCGGTGATTGAGGAGCGCCAGCCCGCTGGTCGAGCCTGCCGAGACCGCTAACTGAGGACGATCCGCGCCGCGCCGAGTGCCTCAGGACAAGACCGCGGCATGGTGCCGCAGGTCCTTTGTTACGGACACTCAAAGCTCCGCCTCCACAACCTCGACCCCTCCGTTTTTGCAATGTCACCCTGGGGCGACACAGCAAATACGCACTGCTGCCCTCCGAAATAAGCTGGGCGGCGTGCTGAGCGGCTACTACGCGAACAGCTGCTGCAGCCGGCGCACACCCTCGAGCAGCGGCTCGTCGCCGAGCGCGTAGGACAGGCGGATGTATCCGCTCGGGCCGAATGCCTCACCCGGGACGACGGCCACCTCGGCCTTCTCGAGGATGAGGTCGGCCAGCTCGAGCGACGTCGTCGGGGTGACGCCCGCCCATTCGCGGTTCAGCAGGCCCGTGACATCCGGGTACACGTAGAACGCGCCCTCGGGCGTCGGCGTGACCATGCCGGGGATCTTGTTCAGCTCCCCGACGATCAGCTTGCGGCGCCGGTCGAACGCCTGGCGCATGTTCTCCACGGCGTCCTGCGAGCCGTTCAATGCGGCGATCGCGGCGCGCTGCGAGATGTTCGACACGTTCGACGACAGGTGCGACTGCAGGTTCGCGGCGCCCTTGATGGCGTCGGCCGGGCCGACCATCCAGCCCACCCGCCAGCCGGTCATCGCGTAAGTCTTCGCCACACCGTTGACCAGGATGGTGCGGTCGGCGAGCTCGGGCACCGCCTCGACGATCGACTGCGCACGCACACCGTCGTAAGTGAGGTTCTGGTAGATCTCGTCGGTGATCACCCAGAGGCCGTTCTCGAGCGCCCACTGGCCGATCTCGCGGGTTTGCTCGGGGGAGTAGACGGCGCCGGTCGGGTTCGACGGCGACACGAACAGCAGCACCTTGGTGCGTTCGGTGCGCGCCGCTTCGAGCTGCTCGACGGTGACCAGGTAGCCCTGGTCGCTGCCGGCGAACACCTCCACCGGCACACCTCCGGCGAGCTTGATGACCTCGGGGTAGGTGGTCCAGAACGGCGTCGGGATCAGCACTTCGTCGCCCGGGTCGAGCAGGGTGGCGAACGACTCGTAGACCGCCTGCTTGCCGCCGTTGGTGACGATGACCTGTGCGGCCTGAACCTCGAGACCGGAATCGCGCAGCGTCTTTGCGGCGATCGCCTCGCGCAGATCCGGCAGGCCCGCCGCCGGCGTGTAGCGGTGGTTCTTCGGGTCGTGCACGGCGGCAGCGGCCGCCTCGACGATGTGCTCGGGCGTGGCGAAATCGGGTTCACCCGCTGCATAGCTGATCACCGGCGCACCCTGCGCTTGCAGGGCCTTCGCCTTGGCATCGACCTTCAAGGTCGCGGACTCGCTGATCGAGCCGATCCGACGGGAGACACGGTTCAGTTCTGGCACGGGGAACAGCCTACTGATGGGTCTCGCCGAGGGCATAGACCGCTCCTTTTGCGTGGTGGTCCCGTGTCGCCTACACTCGACCGAGGTAGTTGAAATCTGCCAAGCTTTGTCGCGCCTACTTCAGGCATCCAGCCAGTTATAACGTCGCAAAGCTATGCTGATTCACTCGTATCCTTGTTGGATACCCGCACCGGCCAGGTGCATAGGGCGGTGGCTCAATTGGTAGAGCAGCGGTCTCCAAAACCGCAGGTTGCAGGTTCGAGTCCTGTCCGCCCTGCAAGTACTCCGCTACCGGCGGAGGGCTTAACACCGTGACAGCCGGCAGAAGGTAGTGATGGCCAGGAAAGTTATCGACGAACCGAGTGAGGATGTCGTCGCAAACGCCAAGAAGGAGCGCGCGGAACGTCGCGGCCCCTTCTCCCGGCTCGCCCTCTTCTTCCGGCAAGTCACCAATGAACTGAAAAAGGTTGTCACCCCGACCCGCAAGGAGCTCTTCAGCTTCACCGGGGTCGTGCTGGTGTTCGTGATCATCATGATGGGCCTGGTGTCCCTCCTCGACTTGGGGTTCGGAACCCTGGTGTCGTACGTGTTCGGTGACGGACCGGTGAACTAGGCAACCGCCTGAAACGGAAATGAGTACCAGTGTCTGAACAAGAGCACCGCGACATCGACCTCGCGACTGCTGCCGAGCAGTCCTCGGAAGTAGACGAGGTTCAGGAGGGCAACGTGCTCGCCGCCGAGGTAGAGTCCGTCGACTCGGCCGAGCACGAGGCGATCCACATCGTCAGCGACGACGAGGAAACCGTTGAAGGCGACCTGGCGGGTCTGCTCGACGCGCTGGACGCTGCGGTCGACCCGGAGGCGGATGCCGTCGTCGACGACGCTCTCGACGTCGACTCGGTCGACGAAGCCGAGGCGGCCGCTGAGGCAACCGAGGATGAGTCCACTGAGGCTGACCCGTACGAGGCGTTCCGCGCCGAGCTGCGCGCCAAGCCGGGCAAGTGGTACGTCATCCACTCCTACGCCGGCTTTGAGAAGCGCGTGAAGTCGAACATCGAGAACCGCAAGGTGAGCCTCGGCATGGAGGACTACATCTTCGAGGTGCAGGTGCCGATGGAAGACGTGGTCGAGATCAAGAACGGCCAGCGCAAGCTGGTGAACCGCGTGCGCATCCCCGGCTACGTGCTGGTTCGCATGGAACTCAACGAGGACAGCTGGTCGGCTGTTCGTCACACCCCTGGCGTCACCGGCTTCGTCGGCAACGCACACAACCCCACCCCGCTGCGCTTCGACGAGGCGTTCTCGATGCTGAAGAGCCTCGTGCAGGTGGAGGTGGCTCCCGCGGCCAAGGCCGGCACGGGCAAGGGTGGCCAGAAGGTCGCCGCGCGGGTCATCCCGGCCGAGGTCGACTTCGAGATCGGCGAGACCATCACCATCAAGGAAGGCTCGTTCGCGGGTCTGCCAGGAACCATCAGCGAGATCAAGCCCGACAGCGGCAAGCTCACCGTGCTCGTGTCGCTGTTCGAGCGTGAAACCCCGGTCGAGCTCAGCTTCGACCAGGTCACCAAACTGTAGGTCGAAAGTTCGCCGCATTCCGCGGCTGCTTGACCAACCCATAGACCACCGCGGTCCGGAACGGCCGGAAACGCGGGAGAGCAGGATGCTCCGGCATCCGGTTCGTACGAAAGGAAAACGAAATGGCACCGAAGAAGAAGGTCACAGGTCTGATTAAGCTTCAGATCCAGGCCGGCGCCGCCAACCCTGCCCCGCCGATTGGTCCGGCGCTTGGTCAGCACGGCGTCAACATCATGGAGTTCTGCAAGGCGTACAACGCCGCGACCGAGTCGCAGCGCGGCAACGTCATCCCGGTGGAGATCACCGTCTACGAGGACCGTTCCTTCACGTTCATCCTCAAGACCCCGCCGGCCGCTGAGCTGATCAAGAAGGCTGCGGGCGTGCAGAAGGGTTCCGCCACCCCGCACACCGTCAAGGTTGCGAAGCTCACCAAGGAGCAGGTGCGTCAGATCGCCGAGCAGAAGGCCGTCGACCTGAACGCCAACGACATCGAAGCCGCCGAGAAGATCATCGCCGGCACCGCCCGCTCCATGGGCATCACCGTCGACGCGTAGTCGACACCCTCAACATTCGTGGCAGCGCCGGCCAGGCGCGACAGACCACAGTCTCTGAAGGAGAACAACATGGCAAAGAACTCCAAGGCCTACCGGGCCGCGGTCGACAAGATCGAAGCCGGCAAGTTTTACACCCCCACCGAGGCCGTCGCGGTTGCCCGCGAAACCGGCTCGGCGAAGTTCAACTCGACCGTTGAGGTCGCGCTGAAGCTCGGCGTCGACCCCCGCAAGGCCGACCAGATGGTGCGCGGCACCGTCATCCTCCCGCACGGCACCGGCAAGACCGCCCGCGTCATCGTCTTCGCAACCGGCCCCGCGGCCGAGGCGGCCATCGCAGCCGGCGCTGACGAGGTCGGCGGCGACGACCTGATCGAGAAGGTCGCCGGCGGCTACACCGCGTTCGACTCCGCCGTCTCGACCCCCGAGCTCATGGGCAAGGTCGGTCGTCTCGGTAAGGTGCTTGGTCCGCGTGGCCTGATGCCGAACCCGAAGACCGGTACCGTGACCCCGGATGTCGCGAAGGCAGTTTCCGAGATCAAGGGTGGAAAGATCGAGTTCCGCGTTGACAAGCACGCCAACGTGCACTTCGTCATCGGCAAGGCGGCCTTCACCGCTGAGCAGCTCGACGAGAACCTGAAGACCGCGCTCGATGAGGTTGTGCGTCTCAAGCCGTCGAGCTCGAAGGGCCGTTACGTGCTGAAGGGTTCGCTGTCGACCACGTTCGGTCCCGGCATCCCGCTGGACGTCAACGCGATCTAATCCTGCGTTCTGCAGAAAGGGCCTGTCTTCGGACGGGCCCTTTCTCGTTGCCCGGGCGGTAACCATACGCTGGGCCGCCGCGTGGTCACCGGAGTACCCTGACTGTGACGGACGAGCGATTCCGCCCTCGGATCATGAGTGTTTCGACAGAACTCGATCGGGGTCGCGCGGCTTACGGGCAGCGCCAGTGGCAGAGTGCGCTCAGTGACCTGAGTTCGGCCGCCCAGACCGACGAGCTGTCCGCCGATGACCTGGTGCGGCTGGCGACCTCCGCAGTGATGATGGGGCGCATCAGCGAGGGCATCGACATCCTCACCCGTGCCCATGAGCAGTGTCTTGCCGCCGGCGATTTGGCTGGGGCGGCTCGAGCCGCAGGCTGGATCGGCCTGCAGCTCATGAACGCAGGCCGCCCCGCTGAAGGGAGTGGATGGCTGGCCCGAGCGGACGGCCTGGCCGACCAGATGTCCACCGCCCCGGAACTCCATGGCCTGCCCATCGTCGGCGCGGCGCTCGGCGCGCTCTACGGTGGCGACCCCGGTAGGGCAGCCAGCCAGTTCGCCGCAGTCGTTGAGGTCGGTGATGCTCGACGCGATCACGACCTGTCGGCCCTCGGCCGTCTCGGGCGCGGACAGGCGCTGGTCATGCTGGACGATGTCGCGACCGGCCTCGCGTTGCTCGATGAGGCGATGGTGGCGGTGACCGCTGGTGAGGTGTCGCCGATCCCGTCGGGCATCGTCTACTGCGCGGTGATCGGAGTGTGCCATCTTGCCAGCGATGTACAACGCGCCTACGAGTGGACGCTTGCCCTGGACCGCTGGTGCCGCTCGCAGCCCGATTTGGTCAGCTTCAACGGGCAGTGCCAGATGCATCGCGCCGCCCTCTTCCAACTGCACGGGGCGTGGGATGAGGCTCTGACTGCGGCGCACGCGGCGCAGGAACTCTTCGCCCGCGGCGACCACATGGCCGGTTTTGGTGCCTACTACCAGCAGGGTGAGGTGCAGCGGCTGCGCGGCCAATTCGAGCAGGCGGACGCGAGCTATGTGGCCGCGAACCGCTCGGGCTTCGATCCGCAGCCTGGGCTGGCGCTGCTGCGGCTGGCGCAGGGCCAGGTCACCGCGGCGCGCTCGCTGATTGACCGTGCCTCGGCTGAGGCGGACCCCGCGACCCGGCGGCTGATGTTGCCAGCGCAGGTGGAGATCGCGTTGGCCGCTGGCGATGTTCCGGCTGCCCGCGCCGCCGCGGATGAACTCTCCGCGGCCGCGGATCGACGCGCGATGCCACTGCTCTTGGCCAGTGCCGCGCAGGCGCTCGCCGCCGTGCACTTGGCCGAGGATGCCCCGGCTGAAGCCGACCGATCTGCCCGAACGGCCCTGGAGCTTTGGCGTGAGCTTGAGGCCCCGTTCGAGGAAGCGTGCTGCCGGATCCTGCACGGCCGTGCCTGCCGGGCGCTCGGTGACGAGGAGACGGCGCTCATGCAGTTCGACGTGGCCCGCGGCATCCTGTCCGAGCTGGGCGCGATCCCGGCCTTACGGGAAGTGGGTGCGTTGACCGGCGAGGCGCAATCCAGTCCGCTGACGGCACGCGAGATTGAGGTGCTTCGGCTGGTCGCGGCGGGGATGACGAACCGGGCCATCGCGGGTGAGCTGTACCTGAGCGAAAAAACCGTGGCCCGTCACCTCAGCAACATCTTCACCAAGCTGGATCTGCCTTCGCGCTCGGCGGCCACCGCCTATGCCTACGAGCACCGGCTGGTCGAGCCGGCGGCTCCGGTGGCGTCTGCGCATTAATACCCATATCGACCGGGCGCAGAATGGGTCATCCGCCCGACGAACGGCATGCCGCGGATTCCTAGCGTTGACGGCATGAACCTACCGCTCATCGCCGGTGCTATCTCCACCACGTTGTTTGCCGTGAGCATGCTGCCGATGCTTGCCAAGGCGGCGCGCAGCCGCGATCTCGCCTCGTACAGCTTCACGAATATCGCCATGACCAACCTGGCGAACGTCGTGCACTCGTTCTACGTGTTCAGCCTTCCGGTCGGCCCGATCTGGCTGCTGCACGGGTTCTACGGCGTGGCATCAGCGCTCATGCTCATCTGGTTCTTCCGCTACGCCCGGAGCGCCGATCGCGGCGAGATCGACGCCCGGCAGGTCCCAACCGCCACCAAGGAGCTCGCATCATGACCACGACAACGGTGGACACGGCGATCATCGGAGGAGGGCAGGCCGGGCTCGCCATCGGCCATTACCTCGCTCGCGCCGGCCACGATTTCGCCATCCTCGACGCCAACGCTCGCACCGGAGACGCGTGGCGTTCCCGCTGGGATTCGCTGCGGCTGTTCACTCCGGCCAAGTACGACGGGCTTCCCGGGATGCGCTTCCCGGCTGACCCGCTGGCGTTTCCCACCAAGGACGAGCAGGCGGACTACCTCGAGAGCTACGCCGAACGGTTCGGCCTGCCGGTGTCGAGGTCAGTGCGCGTCAGCGGGTTGAGCCGGCCTGATGGCAGCTTCGTCATCGATTCGGCCGACCGGAGTTGGACGGCGCGCCAGGTCGTCCTTGCCACCGGGAGCTTCGGGACGCCACGCATACCCGTGTTCGCAGGCGACCTTGACGCCACGGTCACGCAGCTGCATTCGAGCCAGTACCGGAATCCGGGGCAGCTTAAGCCCGGGCCGACCCTCGTCGTCGGCGGCGGCAACTCGGGCGCCGAGATCGCGCTCGAGCTGAGCCGATCGCACCCGACGACGCTCGCTGCCAGGCCGGGGGTCGAGATCCCGTTCCGGCATGGCAGGACGTTCGCCCGGTACGGACTGCCGGTGATCCGGTTCGCCGGCGCGCACGTGTTGAACGAGCGGTCACTGATCGGTCGTCGCGTGCTGCCGAAGATGCGCGAGCAAGCGACTCCGCTGATCCGCACCAAGAGCGCCAACCTGACCGCCGCCGGGGTCACCCGGGTTGGCCGGGTGGCCGAGGTGCGGGAGGGTCGCTGTGTCACCGAGGACGGCGACATCCTCGATATGGCCAACGTCATCTGGTGCACCGGATACCGCGCTGATTACAGCTGGATCGATTTGCCGCACCTGACGGGCAACGGGGAGCCGCCCCACCGTCGCGGGGTCGTCGAATCGACGCCGGGGCTGTTCCTGCTTGGGCAGGAGTTCTTGTTCTCGGTACTCTCGGAGACCCTCGCCGGTCTTGCCCGAGACGCCCGTTACCTGGCCGCGTGCCTGCTCGGGTGAAAGCGTCCAGCCGACGCGCCGTAGGCTCGTTCAGTGAGCCCCGAACCCGACACGATCATTGTTCGCCCCGCCACAGGGACGGATGCCGCCGCGCTGCACGTGGTCGCCGCAGCCACGTTCGCGCTCGCCTGCCCTCCCGGAACCACGCAGGAGGACATCGACGCGTTCATCGCGGAGCACCTCTCCGAGGAGCGGTTCGCGGCGTACCTGGCTGATGGCCACCGGGTGCTGCTGCTCGCCGAGGTGCAGAACCAGCTGGTCGGCTACACGATGCTGGTGTTCGGGGAACCGCAGGACCCGGATGTCGCGGCCGTGCTCAGCGTGCGGCCGACGGTCGAACTGAGCAAGTGCTACGTGCTGTCGACGCAGCACGGCAGCGGCGTCGCGTCGCACCTGATCGCGGCAAGCGTCGACGTGGCGCACGACCGCGGGGCGGCCGCGGTGTGGCTCGGCGTGAACCAGCTGAACGAGCGGGCGAACCGCTTCTACGAGAAGAACCGCTTCCGACAGGTCGGCACCAAGCGGTTCCTGGTCGGCAGCCAGTGGCACGAGGACTTCGTGCGCGAGCGCACCCTGTAGAGCGCCCGACACCCTCTACGCGGCGATCTCCGGCCGGCGCTGAAGGTCGGGCGTGCGCCGCATGTGCTGCGTCACCGTGGCAACGCTGACGAAGGCGCGACGCGCAAGCACGATCGTCCAGACCGGCAGGGCCAACCAGCACAGCACCGCGGGCACACCGCCCATCGCGATGAGCAGGTACTGCCAGGTCGAACCCATCGGCATCAGCAAACCGGCGGCGGCAATCAGCATGCCGATGATCACGGTCAGGCCGAGCACCACTCCGCCTCGCCAGAGAGCCTGCGACTCCCCGGGCAGCAGCAGCGCTCGCCGCGACACCAGCAGCACCCAGCGGAACACCGCTGCCACGCAGATCACCGCCGTCGCCCCTTGCACCTGGAAGTCGATCGCGTCGGTGAGCATCAGCATCGCACTCAACGCGAGCAACGCCATCGCTGCCGACGCGAGCACGGTCCACCGCCATAGTCGGCCATCCTGCGGCAGCAACTGCCAGAGGATGAAGCTCACCGGGATGAGCGCCAGCATGGCGACGATCGTGGTCAGGTCGTTCGCCTGCGAGAACACCGATGGTGAGGTCGGGTCGGCCGCCGGTCCTTCGGCCAGGCGAGCGGCAAGGAAGAACAGGGTTGAAACGACGCCGGCGATTCCGCTCAGCAGGCCGAGAGACCGTAGTCGATCGATGGCGCGTCGCCGAGCATTATCGTTCATGCCGCCCCTCCGTTGGGGAATGCTCGCACTCTACCCCGGGCCGCCCAAGGAGGTCTAGCATGACGCCATGAGGGCTTCCACCCGCGCGTGGACTGGCTCGGCGATCTTCCTGATCGTCGCACCCGGGGTCGTTGCGGGGCTGATTCCGTGGCTGATCACCCGTTGGGATGTCGCGGATTGGGGCATCCTGAACGGATTCATCGCGGCCGCGGCGCTGATCCTCATCATCGGCGGAATCTGGTTCCTGCTGCACTCTTTCGCGCGCTTCGCCGGGGAGGGCGAGGGCACGCCGTCACCGTTGTCACCGACCGAGCACCTCGTGGTCGGCGGGGTCTACCGGTACGTGCGCAACCCCATGTACCTGTCGGTCGTGGCGATTCTGCTCGGCCAGTGCCTGCTGTTCGCGAGCTGGATGCTGGTCGTCTACACGGTGGTCGCGATCGTCGCCGTGGTGCTCTTCGTGCGCTTCTACGAGGAGCCGACCCTGGCCCGGGTGCACGGGGCCGAGTATGACCGGTACCGCAAGAACGTGCCGGGTTGGTTCCCCCGCGGCACCCCCTGGCACTCCTAACCATGGGCGTCGTCAGCGACTACCTGGCCGGACTCGACGGCGCCGTTCGCGGCCTGTTCGAGCGGTATGACGCGCTGGTGCGTTCCCTCGCGCCGGATCTGACCGAGGGCATGAGCTACGGGATGCCCGCGCTGCTGTATCGCGGAAAGGGACTGTTCGCTGCCCGGCAGACGAAGTCCCACCTTGCGGTGTATCCGTTCAGCGGGGAGGTGCTGCCGGCGCTCTCGGCCGAGCTTGCCGGTTTCAGCACCTCACAAGGTGCGGTGCAGTTCTCGCTCGAGCATCCGCTGCCCGACGAACTGGTTCGCCGGATCGTCGACGCCCGCATGGCGGAGATCGACGCGCAGCTGAATCGCTGATCGAGTGAATCGCTGATCGAGCTTGCCGAGATCTCGGCAAGCTCGATCAGCGGATGGCGGCAGGTGTCGAGACGCGGCCGACTTCGTCGGGCGCTCCTCAACCAGCGTGGGCTAGCGGACCTGCAGGATGATCTTGCCGCGGGTGTGTCCACCCTCGAGGGCGGTGTGCGCCTGGGCTGCCTGGTCGAGCGGGAACACCTGGTCGATGTGCGGTTTCACGTCGCCGGCCTCGATCAGGCGGGTGATCACCTCGAGGGTCGCCGCCGACGGCGCCACCTTGTAGCTGGTGGCGCGCTTGCCGGCGGCCTCGGCGTCCTGCATGAAGGTTGGCCAGCTTCCGGTGGGGATGTTCACCAGCAGGCCGCCCGGACGCAGCACCTCGAGTGAGCGGGTGCCGGTGTTGTCGTGCACGTTTCCGATCAGGTCGATCACGACGTCGACCTCGTCGATCGCCTCCTCGAACCGGGTGGTGGTGTAGTCGACGACCTCGGCTGCGCCGAGTTCCTTCAGGAAGTCGAGGTTGCGCGTGGAGCCGGTCGCGATGACGTGCGCGCCGAAGTAGGACGCGAACTGCACGGCGAAGTGGCCGACACCTCCGGAGCCGGCGTGGATAAGCATCCGCTGCCCCTCATGTGCGCGCGCCACGTCGACGACGGCGCCCCACGCGGTCATCCCGGCCAGCGGCACCGCAGCGGCCTCAAGGTGGGACAGGTTCGCCGGCTTCTTCGCGACGCTCAGCACCGGGGCGGCGATGTACTCGGCATAGGTGCCGTTGGGGACCCGGGGGGTCGGCGTCATCCCGTACACCTCGGTGCCAGGCTGGAACGGGTGTGATTCGTACGGCGCCTCAACCACGACACCGCTGAAGTCGCTGCCGAGCACGGTCGGGAAACTCGGGATGCCGGCGATCACGCCGCGCCCGGCCCGGGTCTTCGCCTCGATCGGGTTGATGCTGGCCGCGTGTACCTCGATGAGGAACTCCGAGTTGACCTTCGCCGGACGCTCCCTCTCGGTCGGCACCAGCACCTCGGGCGCACCCGGTTCGGTCATCACAACTGCGCGCATCAACGTCATTCCATCCTCCAGAAATATCTCAACGAGACTAGTGCCGCAGCATGGCGAGCAATTGGTCGGCGAGTCCGACCAGACGGTGGATCTCGTTCTCGTCGCGGTCCACCCAGCGACACTGCGGTTCGGCGTGCACGGGCACGAAGTCCTGGTGCTGCTCCCAGACGACCAGGGTGCGCTCGGCGCCGAGCACATATTGCTGCCACCAGACCTGGCGCAGGTACGAGCGTGGGATCGATTTCCAGGGCGACGAGGTCGTCTTGATCTCGGCGAGCACGAGGGTGCTGCCGAGCGTCGCGACGCCGTCGGGGGTGGCCAGGTGCGCGCGTTCGCCGCGCGCGTGGAAGAGCGCGTCGCTCGGCTGAATGCCGTGCTCCGCGCGAACCCACTTGGCGATCTCGGGTTCGCGGGCTCGGCCGTGGTCGGTGTAGGCGTTGCCGCCGAAGCCGGACCCGTAGCGCTTGTCCAGCGCGACCGCATGCAGCGCCTTCGGGCCGGACAGCCGTGCGACGTCCGTAGCCGTCACACCCTGACTGCGCGCACGCAACCAGGCAATGCGATCACTTGAGCGGGCCACGATTCGGCGAGTGTGATCGGATGCCTCCTCCTCCCAGAGCGGGAGCATGGAGTGGGCGATCGTCACCCGTCCATTCTCTCGTGTCCTGCCGTTCGACCTTGCCCAGACCCGCCGCACATCGTTGGTCGAGCCTGCCGAGACCTCTGTTCATCGTTCCCGGTTACTGTCGATAGGGACGTGATGAAAGGCCAGGAAGGCAGTCCATGCGAATAGTGATCGCCCCCGACAAGTTCAAGGGGTCGCTGGACGCCGCCGGTGTGGCACGGCACATCGCGGGCGGGCTGCGCTCGGTCGACCCGACGCTCACCATCGACGAAGTGCCGGCTGCCGACGGCGGCGAGGGCACTCTCGATGCCGCGATCGCGAGCGGATTCACCCGGCACAGTGTGACCGTCACGGGGCCGCTGGGCGAGCCGGTGAACGCGGACTTCGCCGTGCGCGACACGGTCGGGGTCGTTGAGATGGCGACCGCATCCGGCTTGGCCCTGATCCCGGAGGGACGGCGGGATGCAGGCGCGGCGACCAGCCGCGGAACCGGCGAGCTCATCGCCGCGGCCCTCGACCTCGGCTGTGAAACGATCGTGCTCGCGATCGGCGGCAGCGCCAGCACCGACGCAGGCGCGGGGATGCTCGCCGGGCTTGGGGTGGTACTGCTCGACGCTCGCGGCGACGTGGTGCCGGATGGCGGTCGGGCACTGGCGGGCGTCACCCGCATCGACCTGTCACGGTTCGATACGCGGGTGGCATCCACCCGATTCGTGCTCGCGAGCGACGTGGACAACGTGTTGCTCGGACCGACCGGGGCCGCCGCGGTCTTCGGCCCGCAGAAGGGCGCCACGGCCAAGGATGTCGCCGAACTCGACGCCGCGCTCGGCACATTCAGCCGGGTACTCGCCGACGCGGTCGGCCCGGTTGCGGCCGACGCGGTCAACGGACCGGGCGCCGGGGCGGCTGGCGGAGTCGGCTACGCCGCCCTCGCGGTGCTTGGCGCCGAACGCAGGCCCGGCATCGAGGTCGTTCTTAACCTCACGGGTCTTCCACACTCGATCCAGGGCGCAGATCTGGTGATCACGGGCGAGGGCAGCCTCGACGAACAGAGTCTCGGCGGCAAGACGCCGATCGGGGTCGCCGACGCCGCTCGACGAGCGTCCGTGCCGGTGATTGCTGTGTGCGGGCGCACGAACCTCGGCCGCGACCGGCTGCGAGAGGCCGGGTTCGAGCGCACCTTCGCGATCACCGATTACGAGGCTGATCCGATGCTGTGCATGACCAACGCGGGCGCACTGCTTGAGCGGATTGGCGCCGAGATCGGCTCCCAGTTGACGGACTTGGTCAAATCGCCGCGTCCCCGCGAACCGCAGGCTTAGGCACGCCGGGTCAGACCCGCACCATGGTGTTGATCGCCTCGGGGGCGAGTGCGTGGTGAATGGCCAGCATGCTCGCCCCGATCACCCCGGCGTTCTCGGCGGCCCGGGACTGCACGATCTGCAGGTGCTCGGTCGCGAGCGGCATGGACCGGGTGTAGACGACCTCGCGAACTCCAGCGAGCAGGTGCTCACCGGCCTGCGCCATTGAGCCGCCGATCGCGATCACCGACGGGTTGATCAGGCTCACGCAGGCGCTCAGCACCTCGCCGATGTCCCGGCCGGCCTGCCGCACCGCCTGGATCGCCTCGATATTGCCCCGGCGAACGAGGTCGACGACCTGCTGGCCGGTCTGCACGTCGACGCCCGAGCGGCGCAGTTCCGCCGCGATCGCCGGCCCGGAGGCGAGGGCCTCCAGACATCCGCGATTGCCGCAGTGGCACGGGATGCCGGCACCACGCGGAATCTGCACGTGGCCGATGTCGCCCGCGATGCCCTGCGCGCCGCGCTGCAACAGACCGCCGGAGATGACGCCGCAGCCGATGCCGGTGGCGACCTTCACGAACATGACGTGCTCCTCCTGAGGCCAGGCGTACGCCTGCTCACCGAGGGCCATGATGTTGACGTCGTTGTCGACCAGGACCGGTACCTGCACGTGCTGCTGCATCCAGCCGGGCACGTCGAAACCGTCCCAGCCGGGCATGATCGGCGGGTTCGTGGGGCGGCCGGTGCTGTGCTGCACGGGTCCGGGCAGGCCGATGCCGATGGCGATCAGGTCGTCCTTGTCGCGATCGACGCTGCTCACGAGGGCTCGACCGGTGTCGGCGAGCCAACTGAGGACCTCGTCCGGTCCACGGTCGATCGGGATGCTCTCTCGATGGTGGGTCAGGATCGCGCCGGACAGGTCGCTCACCGCCACCGTGGCGTGCGTGGCGCCGAGATCCGCGGCAAGCACCACGCGGGCGCCGGGGTTCAGCGCGAACTGCGACGACGGTCGTCCGCCGGTTGAGATGGCGTCATCGACCGGGGTGACCAGCCCCAACGCCATCAGGTAGTCGACTCGCGAGGCGATGGTCGAGCGGGCGAGGCCGGTGAGGGTGGCCAGTTCTGCGCGGGTGCGCGGACGGCCGTCACGCAGCAGTTGAAACAGCTCACTCGCCCCCGAGCTGCCGAGGGTCGTTCCTCGACTGATGTCCAGCATGGCGACAGTCAAACACACCACACATGCATTGAGCGACGTCCAAGTTAGGAATGTCAAACGAAATACTTTTGCGCGTTGCTTGACAAAAGTATGGCGAGTCGGCTCACAATAAGCCCATGACAACGGACGTCATCGGCGCGGGCCTCATCGGGGGCGGCTTCATGGGGCAAGTGCACTCGCACGCCGCCCGCGTTGCCCGTGCTGACGTCATCGGTGTGGCTTCCCGCTCAGCGGAAAGTGCCAGGCGAGCTGCCGGCGATCTCGGCATCGCCACGGCCTTCGAGTCCATCGACGCTCTCGTCCAGGACGCGGCCGTCGACATCGTGCACGTCTGCTCGCCGAACGTCACGCACACCGAGTACGCGCTCGCCGTGTTGGACGCCGGCAAGCACGTCATCTGCGAGAAACCCCTCGCCACCACCGTGGCCGACGCCACCCGCCTGGCTGACCGTGCCGTAGCGGCCGGGGTGGTCGCCGCGGTGCCGTTCGTGTACCGCTATCACCCGCTCGTGCGCGAGGCCCGCGCCCGCGTCATGTCCGGGGAGACCGGGCGTCTGCTCACCATCAACGGCACCTACCTGCAGGACTGGCTGCTTGGCACCGACGCCACCGACTGGCGAGTCGACCCCGGACTCGGCGGGCCGTCACGCGCGTTCGCCGACATCGGTTCGCACCTCGCGGACCTGGTCGAGTTCGTCACCGACGATCGCATCGCCCGGCTCTGCGCGATCACCGGGCGCGCCTACGACGAGCGCGCCGGGCGAGCGGTGAACACCGAAGACACCGTGGCGCTGCTCGTGCAGACCACGCGCGGTGCGATAGGCACCCTGCTGATCTCCCAAGTGGCTCCGGGTCGCAAGAACGCCCTCGTGCTCGAGGTCGCCGGCACCGACGAGAGCCTGCGCTTCGAGCAGGAGAACCCTGAGGTGCTCTGGCTCGGCCGGCGCGCCGGCTCAGTGCTGCTGCCGCGGGATGCCACTCAAACCTCTCGTGACTCTTCGCGACTGTCGATGATTCCGGCGGGACATCCGCTCGGTTACCAGGACGCGTTCAATGCCTTCGTCGCCGACGCCTATGCGGCGACCCGGGGCGATATGCCCGAGGGAATGCCCACCTTTGAAGACGGCCTACGAGCCGCGCAGATCACCGAGGCGGTGCTCGCCTCGGCCGCATCCCAAGCCTGGGTGGACGTTGCCCCCGCCCGACACTCCCAGGAGGTCACAGCATGAGCACTCCGACGATGACCGCTCCGGTGTTGTCCGCGCGCGGGATCGAGAAGAGCTTCTTCGGCGTCACGGTGCTGAAGGGCATCGATATCGACCTCCAGCCCGGGCACGTGCACGGGCTCGTCGGTGAGAACGGCGCGGGCAAGTCCACGCTGATGAAGATCCTCGCCGGCGTTTACACCGCGGATGCCGGAACCATCCAGTTCGGCGGTGAGCAGGTCTCGTTCACCCACCCGGTGCAGGCGATGCACGCCGGCATCGTCACGGTGTTCCAGGAATTCAACCTGCTGCCCGAGCGCAGCGTTGCCGAGAACATCTTCCTCGGCCGGGAACCGCGCCGGGGGGGACTGGTCGACAACCGCAAGATGGCCCGGGACACCGCCGCCCTGCTCACCGAGTTGGGAATCGACTTCATCGAACCGGGCACCCGCGTGGGCAGCCTGACGGTGGCCGAGCAGCAGATCGTCGAGATCGCCAAGGCACTCTCGTTCGAGGCCCGGGTGATCTCGATGGACGAGCCGACCGCGGCGCTCGCCGAACATGAGGTCGAGCTGTTGTACGGGATCGTGCGACGGCTGACCGCCCGCGGGGTCGCCATCCTTTATGTCTCGCACAGGCTGAAGGAGATCTTCGATCTCTGCGACACCATCACTGTGCTGAAAGACGGTGCCATGGTGTCGACCAGCCCGGCCGCTGAGCTGAACACCGGTGAACTGGTGCGCCGTATGGTCGGCCGGTCGATCTCCGCCTTCTTCCCGGATCCGGAGCCGGACACCGTCATCGGCGAGCCGCGGCTCTCGGTGCGCGGCGGCGGCAACGCGTACCTGAAAGACATCGACCTCGATGTCCGTCGCGGCGAGATCGTCGGCATCGCCGGTTTGCAGGGCAGCGGCCGCACTGAGCTGGTGGAGGCGATTTTCGGGGTCGAGCCGTTCACCAGCGGCACCATGACCATCGACGGCGTCGCCGCGCACCCGAAGGGTCCCCGCTCGGCGGTCAAGACCGGACTGGCGCTGATCACCGAAGACCGGAAGGCGCAGGGCCTTGCCCTCAACCAGTCGGTGCTCGACAACATGCTGCTGGTGATCCGCGGAGTCTTCGCTGGGCGCACCTCGAAAGCAAGGGCTCAGGCGGCCGGCGTGCTGAGCTCGCTCGAGGTGTCCGCGCGCGGTGGCCTCGACCAGGAGGTGCAGTTCCTCTCCGGCGGCAACCAGCAGAAGGTGGTGCTCGCCAAGTGGCTGGCAACCAAACCGCGCGTCGTGCTCCTCGATGAGCCGACCCGAGGCATCGACGTGGGCGCGAAGATCGCGGTCTACCGGCTGATGCGTGAGCTCGCGGCATCCGGTGTCGCCATTCTCATGGTGTCCTCCGAACTGCCCGAGGTGATCGGCATGTCCGACCGGATCGTGGTCATGCGCGACGGCTTGCTGGCGGCCGAACTGCCCGCCGGTTCCGATGAGGAAACGGTGATGGCCGTAGCGACGGGAATGGAGGAGAACGGATGAAGCGGCGCCGACTCGACCCGACGGTCATCGTCTTGATCGCCCTCGTGGGCGTGATCGTGATCGGCGCGATTCTCGTCGCCACCGTGGGTCGCAACTTCTTCAGCCCGGGCAACATCCGGGACATCCTCACCGGAATGAGCGTGCTCGGCTTCGTCGCCATCGGGCAGACGCTCGTGATCCTCTGCGCGTCGCTGGATCTGTCGGTGCCATACGTGGTCAGCCTGTCCAGCCTTATTGCCGCGGAAACCATGAACGGGTCAGCCGGAAACATTGTGCCCGCGGTCGCGCTCACCCTCGCCGTGGCGGCGCTGATCGGTTTGGCCAACGGCCTCATCGTCACCGGGCTGAAGGTCAACGGATTCATCGCGACCCTCGGCGTCGGTTTGATCATCAAGGGCTACCTGGATACCCGATATCAGGGCACGGCCGGCAGTGTGCCGGCGGAATTCCAATTGATCGGCTCCACCGGGCTCGGACCGGTGCCGGTGTCGACGATCATCATGATCGCGGTCGCGGCGCTGGTCGCTCTGTTCCTGCGTCGCACGCGCACCGGCCACCATATCTACGCGGTGGGCGGCAACCTGGGCGTATCCAGGTTGTCTGGACTGCACACCAGCAGGCCGCTGATCATCGCGCACGTGCTCTGTTCGGTCAGTGCCGCGCTCGCCGGCCTGCTACTCGCCAGCCGCCTCGGCGTGGGCAGCCCGACCGTCGGTACCCAAGGCGGTTTGGATCTGCTCTCGATCGCCGCGGTGGTGCTCGGTGGCACCCTGCTGCTCGGCGGCCGAGGATCGATCTGGGGCACCATCGGCGGCGTCGCCATCTTCGCGGTGCTCGACAACGTGATGAGTGTCATGCAGGTGAACCCGTTCATGAAGGACGTCGTGCGTGGCGTCGTGATCGTCGCCGCGGTTGCGGTTTACACCGGTCGCTCGGTCGAGCGACGGCGGCCACGGTTCACGCCAGCAGTACAACGAGAGGAGTCCGCTCGTGAGCCAGTCGGTTCCTGAGACCTCGGCCGGCAGTCGCCTCGCGACAGTGGGCCGCAACCTGATCAGCCCGCGCGGGGCGGTGTTCCTGCTGCTGATCGTGCTGCTGATCTGGATCACGGTGCTGAACCCCAACTTCGCAGCGCCGGACAACTTCATCCGGTTCGTGGCGCGAGTGGCGCCGGTCGCGATCGCCGCCATCGGCCAGTACTTCGTGATCGTGTCGGGGGAGTTCGACCTGTCGATGGGCTCCCTCGTGACGGCACAAGTGGTGATCGCGGGCAACCTGATCGGACAGGACGACTCCAAGGTGCTGCCGGTGCTGCTCTTCATGCTCGTCTTCGGAGCCGCCATCGGCCTGGTGAACGGCCTGATCACGACCCTGCTGCGCGTGCCCTCATTCATCGTGACGCTCGGCATGATGCTCGCCCTGCTGGGCGCGGTGTTCTACATGACCGGCGGCGCGGCCACTGGCAACCCGGCCGACTCGTTCCGACAGATCGGTCGCGGGGGCATCCGCGACGTTCCGGTGCTTGAGATCATCCCGTACTCGGTGATCATCCTCGTCGTCATCCTGGTTGCGGCGGTCTGGTTCATGCGCCGCCCGTTCGGCCGCACCCTGATTGCGGTCGGCGACAACCGGGTCACCGCACACTATGCGGGCGTGCGGGTGTGGTGGGTGAAGACCAGCGCGTTCATCATGTCGGCACTGTCGGCCACAGTCGCCGGCATCCTGCTGGTCGGCTTCGCCGGAGTGCACCCTTCCGTCGGCCGTGGGTACGAGTTCGCTGCCATCACGGCCGTTGTGCTCGGTGGGGTGGTGCTCGGAGGCGGTCGCGGCTGGGTGGTTGCCGCGGCAGCCGGAGCATTCGCGCTTGAGGCGCTGTTCACCCTGCTGAACTTCGCCGATGTGCCGTCCACGCTGCGCGACAGCGTCCAGGGCGTCATCATCATCCTCGCGGTGGCCTACTCCGCCGTCACGTTCCAGGCGCGCCGTAAGGGCCGTCCGCTCGAAGCTTCTCCCGCACCGGGAGGGGAGCCCGCTCCACAAGAGAGCCGGGCCGAACCTGCATCGCAAGTAACCAAAGGAGGTTAGATGATGCGACGCCACACGCGATGGGCCCCAGCAATTCTGGGAGCCGCCGCCGTCATTGCACTCGCCGGGTGCACCACCGACCCCACCGTCACAGCACCCACCAACGGCGCCGACGAGGAGGGCGACAGCACAGAGTGGTTCAGCCAGGAGCTCTACGACAAGCAGGACGCCGAGCGCGACGTCACCCCGGAGGGCCCGGAAGGCCAGCCCTGGCTGCAACACATCAACGCCGAGATGGTCGACACCACCCAGTTCGCCAGCCCCGGCGCGAAGAAGGCGTGCTTCGCCAACGCGTCGATCTCAAACCCCTGGCGGCAGACCGGCTGGATCACCATGAACGAACAGCTCAAGGTGCTGCAGGCGGCGGGCGCCATCAGTGAGATGGAAACCCGGGACGCCCAGGACAACGACGACACGCAGATCGCGGACATCGACTACTTCATCAACGAGGGCAACTGCGATGTCTTCATCATCTCGCCGAACAGCACGGCGGCGATGACCCCAGCGGTTCAGCGTGCCTGCGACACCGGCAAGCCCGTGATCGTGTTCGACCGCGGTGTCGAGACCGACTGCCCGGTCACCTTCATTCACCCGATCGGTGGCTTTGCCTGGGGCATCGACACCGCTGAATTCCTGATCGACAACCTCGAAGAAGGCGACAAGGTGGTGGCGCTGCGCATCCTGCCCGGCGTCGACGTCCTGGAACAGCGCTGGGCCGCGGCCGAGAAGCTGTTCGAAGAGGCCGGCATCGAAGCCGTCGACTACTTCACCGGAGCGGACCCGGCCGAGATCAAGAAGATCATCTCGGACGAGCTCTCCACCGGTGATGTACAGGGAATCTGGATGGACGCCGGTGACGGCGCCGTCGCGGCGATCGAAGCCTTCGAGGACGCCGGCGTCGACTACCCGGTGATGACCGGAGAAGACGAGCTGAGCTACATGCGGAAGTGGGAGGAGACCGGGCTGACCGGGCTCGCCCCGGTGTACTCGAACTTCCAGTGGCGTACCCCGCTGCTTGCCGCTCAGATGATCTTCGCCGGCCAGGAAGTGCCCAAGGAATGGGTGCTGCCGCAGGTGCCGATCACTGAGGACGAGCGGCAGGAGTTCCTCGAAGCGAACGAAGGCATGCCCGATGGGCACTACGCCAAGTTCGGCGGCGAGGACCTGCCCGGCTACCCCGACGTGTGGCAGCAGCGGATCATCCCGTAACCTCTGCCCGCAACCGCTGATCGGCCCCAACCGCTGATCGAGCCCCACCGCTGATCGAGCTTGTCGAGATCTCGGCAAGCTCGATCAGCGGTTTGCCCGCGACCACGCGGTTTGCCCGCGACCACGCGGTTTGCCCGCGATCAGCGGTTCTCAGGGATACTCGGCACAGGATGCAGTCCGAAAGGAGCACGATGCGCAGAATCCTCGGCGTCAATACCTGGGTGTGGACCTCGCCGGTGACGGATGCCTCATTGCCGGCGATCGCGGCGAAGGCTGCCGACCTCGGCTTCGGTGCCATCGAACTGCCCATCGAGCAACCCGGCGACTGGGACCCGCACCGGGCCCGCGACGTGCTCGCCGAGCACCGCCTGCGCGCCTACGTGGTCGGCGCAATGGCTCCAGGTCGCAACCTCGTCGCCGCCCCGGCCTCCGAGATCGTGCGCACCCAGAACTACCTGGCGCGCTGCATCACCGCGGCCGCGGTACTCGGCTCACCGATCGTCGCCGGACCATTCACCGCCGCCACCGGGCGCACCTGGAGGATGACCGACACCGACCGCGCCGAGGCCTACGACAGCCTGCGCGCCTCGCTCACCCCGGTGGTCGCACGCGCCGAACGCGAGGGAGTGCGCCTGGCGATCGAGCCACTGAACCGCTACGAGACCAGCCTGATCAACACCGTCGACCAAGCGCTCGACGCGCTTGAGCCGCTACTCGGGCCGGCGCTCGGCATCGCCCTCGACAGCTACCACCTCAATATCGAGGAGAAGGATGTCGCCGCCGCAGTCCGCACCGCCGGCCGGCACATCGCCCACGTACAGGTCTGCGGCACCGACCGCGGCGCAGTCGGCGACGATCACGCCGACTGGCCGGGCTTCCTCGACGCTCTCGATGACGCGGGCTACACCGGGCCGCTGAATTTGGAGAGCTTCACCAGCGACAACGACACCATTGCCACCGCCGCGTCGATCTGGCGGCCGCTCGCCGCAAGCCAGGACGCGCTCGCCGCGCGCACGTTCGACTACCTCACCCGTTTGCAGAACGACCGAGAGGATCACCGATGACTCACCCCGTCACACTGTTCACCGGTCAATGGGCCGACCTTCCGTTTGAGGAGGTGGCGAGGCTCGCCGCCTCCTGGGGGTACGACGGACTCGAGATCGCGGCATCCGGTGACCATCTCGACCTGGAACGCGCCGACCAGGATGACGCGTACCTGCGTTCGCGGCTGGAAATCCTCGACCGCTACGACCTCAAGGTGTACGCGATCTCCAACCACCTGACCGGTCAGGCGGTCTGCGACGACCCGATCGATTTTCGGCATCAGGCGATCCTGCGCCCGTCGACTTGGGGCGACGGCGACGCCGAGGGTGTGCGTCAGCGGGCCGCCGAGGATATGAAGCGCGCCGCGCGGGTGGCCCGCAAGCTCGGCGTCGACGTCGTGGTCGGCTTCACCGGATCGAAGATCTGGCCGTACGTGGCACAGTTCCCGCCGGTGCCCGCCTCGGTGATCGACGCCGGCTACGAGGACTTCGCCACCCGCTGGAACCCGATCCTCGATGTCTTCGACGCCGAGGGCGTGCGGTTCGCGCACGAGGTGCACCCATCGGAGATCGCTTACGACTACTGGTCATCAGTGCGCTCGCTCGAAGCGATCGGGCACCGCGAGGCGTTCGGCTTCAACTGGGACCCGTCGCACATGATGTGGCAGGACATCGACCCGGTCGGCTTCATCTGGGACTTCAAGGACCGCATCTACCACGTCGATTGCAAGGACACCCGGATGCGTCCGAAGAACGGCCGCGCCGGCGTGCTCGGCTCGCACCTGCCGTGGGGCGACCCGCGACGCGGCTGGGACTTCGTCTCCACCGGGCACGGGGACGTGCCCTGGGAAGACGCGTTCCGGGCACTCGACGCGATCGGCTACACCGGTCCGATCTCGATCGAGTGGGAGGACGCCGGCATGGACCGGCTGCACGGCGCGGCCGAGGCGGTCACTTACATCCGCTCGCTGCTCTGGAAGCGGCCGGATGCCTCGTTCGACGCCGCCTTCAGCAACCAGTAGCCGACCAGCGGAAGGACATCAGCGGAGGGACAGTTCCCGTGCCAGCGCTTCGAGCGTCGGCAGCGGGTCGTCCCGCTGCGGCAGCACCTGGATCGCGACGTGGTCGGCGCCTGCCTCGATGTGTTCCCGAAGTCGTGCGGCGACATAGCTCGCCTCGCCGTGCGCGATGAGCGCATCGATCACCTCGTCGCTGCCGCCGTCGTCCAGAGACTGCTCGGTGAAGCCGCTGCGCACCAGGTTCGTCCGGTAATTGGTCAGCTCGAGGTAGGGGCCGGCGACTTTGCGTCCGACGTAGCGGGCCGCCGAGGCATCCGTCGTCAGCATGACCTTCTGCTCGGGGGCGAGGATCGTGTTCGGGCCGATCAACTCCCGGGCCGATCGGGTGTGCGCGGGGGTGGTCAGGTACGGATGCGCAGCGGCCGTGCGCGCGGCGGAGAGCTTCAGCACCCGCGGTCCAAGCGCCGCGAGCGCCCGGCGTTGCTCCGGTACCCCGAGAACATCGAGCCGATCGAGGTACTCCACGAGCGAGGTGTACGGCGCGCGGTAATGGTCGGCGGTCTCCGGATGGCCGACGCCGATGCCGAGCAGGAACCGGCCGGGATGCCTCGCCTCAATGCGGTGGAACGACGCAGCCACCTCGTCGACGGGCGCCCGCCAGATGTTCACGATGCCGGTCGCAATGGTCAGGGTAGAGGTGGCGTCGAGCAGCTCTTCCGCGTGATGCAAGTCGGCACCGGGGGAGCCGCCGAGCCACAGGGTGCCGTAGCCGAGGCCCTCGATCCCGGTCGCCTGCTCGGCAGTGGTCCTGCTTCCGGGGCGCCAGACGCCGAAGCGGCCGAGGCTCGGGGAGTGCCATTGGTCGAGCCTGCCGACACCGGTCTCGGCAAGCGGAATGCCTCAACCAACGGGGTCGCCCGCCTCGCGCACTCGGTCGACCAGTTCTCGCCAGGGCCCGGTGAGCTGCTGCTCGGGAATGGTCGCCTCGCGCCGGGCGCAGCGCACCCGGTACACGTAGCGGTCGGGCTGGGGCGGTGCCGGGTGGACCTCGTCCCAGGGCAGGTGCGCGACAAGGTCACGCCACTCGTCTTCATCGCCGGAAATCTCGATGCTCCAGCTGCGGGTGAGCCCGGCGAATCCGCCGCTGCGGGTGACCGTGATCCTCATCGAGTCACCCCGACCGAGAGCCACGCGTCGGCGACCGCGGCCAGCTCGGCCGAGCCCCCGCCGAAACGCGCCGCCGCGGCATCCGTTGTCGCCTGCGCGAACCGGGCGAAGTCCGCGTCCGCCGGCAGGTCGCCGGTGAGGGCGTCGTACCAGATCCGCCCGGCCTGATCCCAGGCGTAACCACCCAAGGTGGTTGCCACCAGGTAGAAGGCGCGGTTCGGGATGCCTGAATTCAGGTGCACACCGCCATTGTCGTCCTTGGTATTGATGTAGTCATCCATGTGAGCCGGTTGCGGATCGCGGCCGAGCACGTCGTCGTCGTACGCGGTGCCGGGCTCGGCCATCGAGCGGAGTGCCCTGCCCTCGACCTGGCTGGTGAAGATGCCCTCACCGATCAGCCAGGACGCGGCATCCGCGTCCTGCTCGAGGGCATGCTGCTCGACGAGGGCGCCAAAGACGTCAGCGATCGACTCGTTCAGTGCGCCGGATTGGCCGGAGTAGGTGAGGTTCGCGGTGTGCTGGATGACGCCATGCGCGAGCTCATGCCCGATCACGCTCAGTGCACTCGTGAATCGGCTGAACACCTGTCCGTCGCCGTCGCCGAAGACCATGCGTTCGCCGTTCCAGAAAGCGTTGTCGTACGCGTCGCCGTAGTGCACGGTGGCGTCCATGCCCATGTTCGCGTCGTCGATGGAGGCACGCGAGAAGACCTGCCCGAACAACTCGTGGGTGAGGCCGAGCCCCTCATAGGCCTCGTTCACCGTCACGTCTTCGCCCGCCGGATCGCCCTCGGAGCGGGCCACCCGGCCGGGCAGGGTCTCGGTGTTCTCGGCGTCGCTTACGGTGCGGTTCGGGGGCAGCACGCGGTGCTCGACGATCGAAGGCCCACCGCCGGGGCCGGCCTCGGTGCGCTGCGATCGGAACGGCTCGTCGTGCACGAGCGCTCGCCGGGCCGCTTCCGCCGCAGGTTGGAGTGCGGGGTCATTGACGCGGGCGATCCGAAGCAGCAGGTACGGCGGGACGATGGCGCAGCGCATGCCCCGATCCTGCCATTGACCGTTTCCGCTGGTCGAACAGAACTGTCGATCCAGCCGACATCCGGTTTTCACATAGAAAACTCATAGCCAATTCCGGCACAGTGCAGGGATGAGCACGGACCTGCCGAAACTGACCCGCATGGATGGCACCCCCATCCGCGCCCTCGTCGTCGACGATGAGACCACCCTTGTCGACCTGTTGCAGATGGCTCTTCGGTACGAGGGCTGGGACGTCAAGGCGGCATCCGACGGTCAGGACGCCCTGAAGATCGCGCGCGAGTTCCGGCCGGATGTCTGTGTGCTCGACATCATGATGCCGGGGATCGACGGGCTCGAGGTGCTGCGCCGGATGCGCGCCGATGGCAACGACGTGCCCGTGCTGTTCCTCACCGCGAAGGATGCCGTCGAAGACCGGGTGGCCGGCCTCACCGCTGGCGGGGACGACTACGTCACCAAACCATTCAGCCTGGAAGAGCTCGTCGCCCGGCTGCGTGGCCTGCTCCGGCGCAGCACGACCGTGCTCGGCGACACCGTCGACCCGGAGGTGCGCGTCGGCGACCTCGTGCTCAACGAGGACAGCTATGAGGTGTACCGCGGTGAGACCCCGATCGAGCTGACGGCGACCGAGTTCGAACTGCTGCGGTACCTGATGCGCAACCCGCGCCGGGTGCTGAGCAAGAGCCAGATCCTCGACCGGGTCTGGAGCTACGAGTTCAACGGCCGCGCCTCGATCGTCGAGATCTACGTCTCGTATCTGCGCAGGAAGATCGACTCCCTCGGCGCCCCGATGATTCACACCGTGCGCGGGGTCGGCTACATGATCAAGCCGGCGACATGAGTCGCGCGCCGTGGTCGCTGCGTCAGCGGCTGGTCGTCGGGATCGTCGCCCTGCTCGCGGTGATCAGCGTCATCGTCGGCGCCATCAGCGTGCTCTCGCTGCGCGGCTTCCTGCTCAGCCAGCTCGATGACCAGGTGGCACTCGCCACGGCGCGCAGCCAGGCCGCCCTGGGATTCCGGCCGGAAGGGTCGCCGCCGCCCGGCATCGGTGAGGCGCAGGCCAGCCGCACGCTCGGCCTGCTCGTCGTCGGCGACGCGATCATTCGCCCGCAGTACCTGGACGACGAGGCGCAACTGCGCACCCTCACCGAATCGCAGCAGAATGCGCTGCTGGCGCTCGAGGTGAGTGAGCGCCCGATGAGCGTGGACCTCGGGTCGCTCGGCACCTACCGGGTCGTGCATGTGGACTTGACTGACGAGATCTCCTTGCTCGTCGGCCTGCCGCAGTACACGGTTGACGAGGCCGTCACCCAGCTGCTGCTCACCATCGCCGGGGTCACCGCCGCCGGCCTCGTGGCGGCCGCGGTGGCGGGCACGTTCGTGGTGCGTGTCGCGCTGCGCCCGCTTGGCCGCATTGTCGGCACCGCGCGGCGGGTCGCGGAACTGCCGCTCGACAAAGGCGAGGTCGCGATCGCCGAGCGGGTGCCGGATGGCGACACCGACCCGCGCACCGAGGTCGGCCAGGTCGGGGCGGCGTTCAACCACATGCTGGATCACGTGCAGTCGGCGCTCACCGCCCGCCAGGCCAGTGAGAGCAAGGTTCGCCAGTTCGTCGCCGACGCCAGCCATGAGCTGCGCACCCCGCTCGCCTCGATCCGCGGTTACTCGGAGCTGACCCGGCGCAGTCCGCACGATCTGCCGGCGGACACTCGGCACGCGCTCAGCCGGATCGAATCGGAATCGGTGCGGATGTCGGCGCTCGTCGATGAGTTGCTGTTGCTCGCCCGCCTCGATTCGGGAGTGGAATTGCGCCGTGACGACGTCGACCTGAGCACGCTGCTCATCGACGCGGTCGCCGACGCCCACGCTGCCGGATCCGACCACGAGTGGGAGCTGGACCTTCCGGAAACCCCGATCACGGTCACCGGTGACCACGGCCGGCTGCACCAGGCGGTCGTCAACCTGCTGACCAACGCCCGGGTGCACACCCCGGCGGGAACGCTGGTCTCGGTGGCGGCCGCGACCGCGGACGGGCACGCCGTCATCTCGGTGGCTGACAACGGCCCGGGAATCGACCCCGAACTGCTGCCGACCCTGTTCGAACGTTTCGTGCGCGGCGACTCCTCGCGTTCGCGCGCGGCAGGCTCGACCGGACTGGGTCTCGCCATCGTCCGGGCGGTCATCGAACGCCACGGGGGGACCGTGGGTGTCACCAGCTCGCCATCCGGAACCCGCTTCGAACTGCACCTGCCCCTGGCAGCGTCACCGGCCTCCGCTGGCGCGACCGAACCGGGGCAATCTCGGTGATTCGCGAGCGGTTACCGCGCGGTTGCGCCGGTTCGCGGCCGAACGGAGCTTGCGTGTCCCGATTTGCGTGAGCCCGCGACATCCTCTACCCTGATCGGAGCCAAAGACCGCCGGTTATCGGCGTGCGCTCGCAAGAGGGCCCGCTGATCGAAGGTTCACCACTGGTGAAGACCCGCGCAGGTGTATGAAGTGAATCCCCGTTCTGGGGTGCCAGCTCCGTGCGCATGCGCCGGAGCTTTTTTCATGGGTGCACCTGGGGCTGCCGGCTCTAATCATCAAGGAGCGCCATGGCGAACAAGGAAGCCTCGGTTGCCGAGCTCACGGAGAAATTCCAGAGCTCGACCGCCGTTCTGCTGACCGAGTACCGCGGTCTCACTGTTGCTCAGCTGAAGCAGCTGCGTAAGAGCATCAGTGCGGACGCCACCTACGCCGTGGTGAAGAACACGCTGACCAAGATCGCGGCGAACAACGCCGGGATTACCGCCTTCGACGACGAGCTTGCTGGCCCGTCGGCGATCGCGTTCGTACACGGTGACCCTGTCGCCGTCGCGAAGAGCATGCGTGACTTTGCCAAGGCAAACCCCCTGCTGGTCGTCAAGGGTGGTTACTTCGACGGTAACCCGCTGACCGCTGCAGAGGTTTCGAAGCTCGCCGATCTCGAAAGCCGGGAGGTGCTGCTGGCCAAGCTGGCCGGTGCCTTCAAGGCCTCGCTGTTCGGTGCCGCATATCTCTTCAACGCACCGCTGTCGAAGGCCGTTCGCACGGTCGACGCGCTGCGCGAGAAGCAGGACTCCGCAAGCTAATTCAGCGTCGCGGTAATAGACAACAACACCAAGGAGAAAAACATGGCAAAGCTCACTTCTGACGAACTGATTGCAGCGTTCAAGGAACTGACCCTTATCGAGCTCAGCGAGTTCGTCAAGGCGTTCGAGGAGACCTTCGAGGTCACCGCCGCTGCCCCCGTCGCCGTTGCCGCCGCTGGTGGCCCGGCCGCTCCCGCCGAAGAGGTTGAAGAGAAGGACTCGTTCGACGTCGTTCTCGAGGCCGCCGGCGACAAGAAGATCCAGGTCATCAAGGAGGTGCGCGCCCTCACCAGCCTCGGCCTCGGTGAGGCGAAGGCTCTCGTTGACGGCGCCCCCTCGACCGTTCTCGAGGGTGCAAACAAGGAGGCAGCCGAGAAGGCAAAGGCTCAGCTCGAAGAGGCTGGCGCCACCATCACCCTCAAGTAATTCACGCCCCGGTAGGGGCATCCTGAATCACTTGGCGTGACACGCCTGCAACGCGGTAGCTCCAACGAGTTCCGTGTTCGAGGGCGTCGCCCCCTGAACGGGGCGACGCCCTTTCGGCTTTTAACAGGCCGGGGTGACATGAGACCAAAGGACCATTAGGGGCGGAGCCACGAGCTTCCGCCCTGACGTCATTCCGGAGCGGTAACGATTCGGATGATTCGTCGGCATCGCTTGTTTGGCCCTCGTTTGGGGCATAACGTGAGCGTGGAAACGCTTCCGCCCGCGCGGGGGCGTTCTCATTCAACTCAACGAGGAGGAAATGAGATGAGATCCACCTTGCGCCGACGTGTCATAGTGCCGATCGCAGCAGCAGGCGCCATCGGCCTCGTCCTGGCCGGCTGTACCGGCGACCAGGCTGCAGAGGGTCCCGCTGACTGCGGGGACTACGAGGACTACGGCACGTTTGACGGCGAAGAAGTCAGCATCTACGGCACCATCGTGGAGGTTGAACAAGAACGCCTCGAAGAGTCGTGGGCAGACTTCGCATCCTGCACCGGCATCGACATCGTCTACCAGGGCACTCAGGAATTTGAGGCGCAGGTGCGCGTGCTGGTCGAGGGTGACAACGCCCCCGACCTTGGCATCTTCCCGCAGCCTGGCCTGTTCGCGACCTTTGCAGAGAACCTCGTAGCCCCGCCAGCAGATGTCGAGGCGAACGTCGACCAGTACTGGTCTGAAGACTGGAAAGGCTTCGGTACCGTGGACGGCACGTTCCTCGGCGCTCCGCTGATGGCGAGCGTCAAGGGACTCATCTGGTACTCCCCAAGCGTGTGGGAAGAGAACGGGTGGGAGATTCCCGAGACCCTCGACGAGCTCACTGCACTGTCGGCCGACATTGCCTCCGAGGGTACGATGAAGCCTTGGTGCGCGGGATTCAGTTCGGGTGAGGCAACCGGCTGGCCGGGCACGGACTGGGTCGAGGACATGGTCCTGCGGCTGCACGGTCCGGACGTCTACGACCAGTGGGTCTCCCACGAGATCCCGTTCAACGACCCGCGGATCGTTGAGGCGTTCGACGCCGTCGGCGACATCCTGAAGAACCCCGACTACGTCAACGGTGGCTACGGAGATGTCCGTTCCATCGTCGACATCACCTTCAACGAAGGCGGATGGCCGGTGCTCGATGGCGAATGCGCCATGCACCACCAGGCTTCCTTCTACGAAGGCCTTTGGCCGGAGGGAACCGAGGTAGCAGAGGACGGCGACGTCTGGGCGTTCATCACGCCGGGTGTTGAGGCCGGAGCATCCGACGTCACCGGCGGTGGCGAGATCGTCGGTGCGTTCACCGATTCTGATGCTGTGAAGGCGGTACAGACGTTCATGTCCACTCCTGAGTGGGCCAACATCCGAGTGGAGATCGGCGGCACTGTGAGCGCTAACAACGGCGTTGACCCGGAGAACGCGTCCAGTCCGCTATTGACCGCCGTCATCGAGACGCTGCAAGACCCGGAGACAACCTTCCGGTTTGACGCGTCCGACCTGATGCCCGGAGCGGTCGGTTCCGACTCGTTCTGGAAGGGCATTGTCGCCTGGATCGGTGGTCAGGACACGCAGAGCACGGTGGACACCATCGAGGCCAGCTGGCCGGCAACTCCCTAGTATCAGTGCACCTTGTGGGGTCGTCCGGGATATCCCGGACGACCCCACGGCAAACCTCCGAACGGACGGTATGAGTCAATGACGACTGCAGACCTCATCGCCAAGATCGTCCAAGTCGCGCTGGCATTGGTGATCTTCGCCGCGGTTATCGGGCTGATCCTTTTCCTCATCGACAGGGCGCCAAAGCGGGGACGCGACTACTGGGTGCTTGGCTTGTTCCTCGCCCCCGCGATGCTGCTACTCACCATCGGACTGATCTACCCGGCAGTGCGCACCACGCTGCTCTCCTTCGCGAATAACGCAGGCACGTACATCGGCCTGGACAACTTCGTGTGGGCGTTCACTCAACCGGCCGGATTGATCTCGCTGCGGAACACCATCATCTGGGTCATCCTGGTTCCCCTTGTTTCGACCATCGTCGGACTGGGTTACGCCATCTTCATCGACAAGTCGCGCGGTGAGAAGTATTACAAGGCCTTGGTGTTCATGCCGATGGCGATCTCGTTCGTGGGCGCGAGCATCATCTGGCGGTTCGTCTACGAGTACCGCGGTCCCGGACAGGAGCAGATCGGGCTATTGAACGCGGTCGTCACCTGGCTGGGTGGCGAGCCGGTGCGGTGGATCCAGGAATCGCCGTGGAACACCGTGTTTTTGATCATCGTGATGATCTGGATTCAAACCGGATTCGCGATGGTCGTGCTCTCAGCCTCGATCAAGGGCGTGCCGACGGAGCAGCTGGAGGCCGCAGAACTGGATGGCACCAACGCCTGGCAACGCTTCCGGAACGTCACACTTCCCGGCATCCGCGGCGCCCTGGTCGTGGTCGTGACAACCATTTCCATTGCCACCCTGAAAGTCTTCGACATCGTCCGCACCATGACCGCCGGAAACTTCGAAACCAGCGTCGTCGCGAATGAGATGTACACGCAGGCGTTCCGCGCCGGTGAGGCCGGGCGCGGTGCCGCGCTCGCGGTGATCCTGTTCATCATGGTGCTGCCGATCGTCGTCTACAACGTGCGCATCCTGCGCCAGCAGAGGGAGATCCGATGACCACCTCGACCCCGGCCGTCCCGGTCACGCCCGCCGAGAAAGTCACGGCAGTCCCCGAAGCCCGCACCCGTCGCGTCAAGCGCAGGCTCACTTCCCGCACCGCCACGGTGGTGGCTCTGATCATCGCGGTGCTCTGGACCATTCCCACCTTCGGGTTGTTCGTGTCTTCCTTCCGCAGTGAAGAGAACATCAAGACCAATGGCTGGTGGACGATCTTCGAGAACCCCGGGTTCACCCTCGACAACTACCAGGAGGTACTGTTCGCGTCGTCTGGCTCAGCGCCGCAACTGGGACAGTACTTCGTCAACTCGCTCGCGATCACGATTCCGGCGACCATCTTCCCGCTGGTGCTCGCCACGATGGCCGCCTACGCGTTCGCGTGGATGAAGTTCCGGGGCAACGGCGTACTGTTCGTGCTGATCTTCGCGCTGCAGATCGTTCCGCTGCAGATGGCGCTGATTCCGCTGCTGCAGATGTTCTCGGCGTTCCTGCTGCCCGCCCAGCGAGCGCTGCACGACGCCGTGGAGATCATCCCCGACACCACGTATGCGCCGCTGTGGATCGCCCACACGATCTTCGCCCTGCCGCTCGCGATCTTCCTGCTGCACAACTTCATCTCGGAGATCCCAGGCGAACTGATCGAGGCCGCGAGGGTGGACGGCGCGACCCACGGCCAGATCTTCTTCCGGATCGTCATCCCGCTCGCGATGCCGGCGATCGCGTCGGTCGCGATCTTCCAGTTCCTCTGGGTGTGGAACGACCTGCTGGTCGCGCTGATCTTCTCGGGCGGAACGGCGGATGTCGCGCCGCTCATGCAGCGGTTGGCGGAGCTCACCGGCAGCCGGGGCCAGGAATGGCAGCGTCTCACCGCGGCGGCGTTCGTGTCGCTGGTGATCCCGCTGATCGTGTTCTTCAGCCTGCAGCGCTACTTCGTCCGCGGTCTGCTGGCAGGGTCGACGAAGGGATAACCCCCGCTGGTCGAGCGACCCCCGCTGGTCGAGCGAGCCGAGACCGAGGGGTCTCGGCAGGCTCGACCCACGGGGCGGCGGTAGCGTTGCAGAGTGACCCAGGTCGGCCAGCACGGCAAGCAACGTACCCGCATCGGAACTGCTGATGCCGCGGCGCAGCGCGCGATCAACGCTGAAGCACCGCGCATCCCGAACCTGTTCCGACGTATCTCCGAACTGTTCATTCCGCACCGAGCCGCGCTCGCGGTCACCGTTGTGCTCGTACTGGTCGGTGCGGCGCTGTCGGTGATCCCGCCGCTGCTCATCCAGCGGGCGTTCGACGAGGGGCTGTTCCCGCCTGACGGCGGTCCGAACATCCCTCAGCTGACCTGGCTGGTCGCCCTGATGATCGGCCTGTACGTGCTGTCGTCGCTGCTGGGGGTGTGGCAGACCTGGCTCACAGCGAGCGTCGGCAACAAGGTGATGGGGTCACTGCGGGTGCGGTTGTTCAGTCACCTGCAGTCGATGGAGCTGGGCTTCTTCACGAACACCAAGACCGGCATCATCCAGTCCCGGCTGCAGAACGACGTGGGCGGCGTCGCCAGCGTGCTCAGCAACACGGTCTCCAGCGTGCTCGGCAACACCGTCACTGTGCTCGCCGCGTTCGTCGCGATGCTGCTGCTGAACTGGCAACTCACCCTGATCGCCGTCGTGATCATGCCGATCCTCGCGGTGGCGCAACGCCGGGTGGGGCAGGTGCGTGCCCGGATCGCCGCCAAGACGCAGGAATCCCTGTCGGACATGACCGCGATCACCCAGGAGACGCTGAGCGTCTCGGGCATCCTGCTGAGCAAGAGCTTCAACCGGCAAGAGACCGAGACGTCTCGCTACGCCGACGAGAACCAGAACCAGATCCGGCTCCAGGTGCAGCAGCAGATGAGCGGACAGTGGTTCTTCGCGATGGTGAACATCTTCTTCTCGGCGGTACCCGCGATCGTCTACCTGGTCGCCGGCTACCTGATCGTCGGCGGGGTGACCGGCATCACCGCGGGCACCATCGTCGCCTTCACCACGGTGCAGGCGCGGCTGATGTTCCCGTTGATGGGCCTCATGCGGGTGGCCCTCGACCTGCAGACTTCGTCCGCCTTGTTCGCCCGGATCTTCGAGTACCTCGACCTTAAGCCGTCGATCTCGGACCGGCCGGATGCGCGGGCGGTGGCATCCGCGAATCTCGGCCGGGTCGCGTTCGACGACGTGACCTTCCGCTACGCGCCGGATGCCGAGCCGACCCTGTCCGAGGTGTCGTTCACCATCGAGCCCGGCCAGTTCGCGGCGTTCGTCGGCCCGAGCGGCGCCGGCAAGACGACGATCAGCTACCTCATCCCGCGCTTCCACGAAGTGTCGGACGGCCGGGTGCTCTTCGCGGGCGACGACGTCCGCGAGCTTGCCCACCAGTCGCTCATCGACCACATCGGCATCGTCAGCCAGGAGACCTACCTGTTCCACGCGTCGATCGCCGAGAACCTGCGCTACGCGAAGCCGGATGCCACCGACGCGGAACTTGAGGCGGCGGCACGGGCCGCGAACATCCACGACACGATTGTCGGCTTCCCCGAGGGATACGAAACCCTCGTCGGTGAGCGCGGGTACCGGCTGAGCGGCGGCGAGAAGCAGCGCGTCGCGATCGCCCGCGTGCTGCTCAAGGACCCCGAGGTGCTCATCCTCGACGAGGCAACCAGTGCGCTGGACACTGTGTCCGAGCGGGTGGTGCAGCGGGCGCTGGATGCCGCGGCCCGCGGCCGTACCACGATCGCCATCGCGCACCGGTTGTCGACCGTGGTGGCCGCCGATGTCATCTTCGTGGTCGAGGCCGGCCGCATCGTCGAGCGCGGCACGCACCCCGAGCTGCTCGCGGCGAACGGCACATACGCGCGGCTGTATGCCACCCAGGGTGTCGCCCCGCTGCTGGCGAACGACTGACGCTGCCGCGCGGCGGGCAGGTTACTGGCGGGCGGCCAGCATCTGCGTCATGACGTCGATCTCGCTCTGCTGCGACTTCACCATGCTCGACGCGAGTGAGGTGACGGCCCTGATCTCGGAACGGTCGAGGATCGCCTCCGCCATCTCGACACCGGCCACATGGTGGTCGATCATCAGCTCGAGGTACAGCTTCTCGGCGTCGACCCCGGAGGCTGAGCGCAACTGGTCGAGTTCGGCTTCGGTGGCCATGCCGGGCATCGGCCCGCCGGGTTCATGGGCACTGGCCTCATCGCCCCCGTGGCCGTGGGCGGCTCCGTCAAGCGTCGGCCGGGTCATCCACGTCATCGACGGTTCGGATGCCGCCTGCGGAAGTCCCCAGACATTCAGCCAGCCCGCCATCTGCCCGGCCTGCTGCTGCTGGGTCGTCGCGATGTCGTAGGCGAGGAGTCGGATGTCTTCATCCTCGGTGTTCTCCCGCACGATGATCGACATCTGCACCGCCTGCAGATGGTGCGTCTGCATGTCACGGGCGAAGCCGGCTTCGGCGCTCGTGGTGCTGGGCACCGGCGTGACCGGAGCGCTGAAGCGACCGATCGCGAAAGCCGCGGCGATCGCCAGGGCTACGCCGAGAATTGCGAGTACGAGGGTGCGAGTCTTAGGCAACCTTGCCAGGCCCATCGACAGCGCCATCACAACGCGCACCCGGCTCGGGCACATCGCTTGACTGCCAGTACTTCTCGACGAAGTCGGCGAGGCGCGGGTCGTCGACACCGTCCAGCTTCACCTGGGCTCCCCAACCTGACGCCACCACCGGGGCGTCAAGACCGACGTACGGCGACAGGATGATGTAGCTGTCCGGCAGCTGGTCGCGGAGGGTCTGCACATCCGCGTCGGAGAGCTGTGCGTCGTCGTAGGTGATCCACAGGGCGCCGTGTTCAAGAGCGTGCACGGCGCGCTCATTCTCCTGCGGCTCGGTGTACACGCCGCAGTTCAGCCAGGCGCCCCAGTGCGGGCCGCCAGCGGGCGGGTTCATGCCGAACTGGCCCGCGTAGTCGACCGGTGTCGGGTCGACGTGGCCGGCGGTCAGGTCAGGCCAGGTCTGCACGCCCTCGACCACGATGTCGTCCGGGTCACGCTCCGGCGTCGCGCTGGTCACAACGAAGGTGATCACCAGGGCGACGATCGCAAGACCGGCCACGCTGGCGAGCGAGATCCCCAAAATGCGGTTCCGCTTCTCCTTGGCCTGCTGCTTCTTCAGCGCGGCCACCTTCTCGGCGCGACGGGCTTCACGCTGCTGCTTGACCGTCAGATCCTTGGCGACCTGGGGCGGAACGGGCGCAGACTTCTCGGAATCGCGAGGAGACACAGATAAATTCCTGTCAGTTGGCGTTCAGGGGATGGGGCGATTATCGCAGACAAGCTTGAGGGTTCACGCAACTGAGGCGCCCCCGTAATGGCGGGGCCGCCGCTGGTAGCCTCGCCGATATGAAGTACGCAAACAGCGTCATCGACCTGGTCGGCAACACCCCACTGGTCAAGCTCAACAGTGTCACCAAGGGGTACGCCCCCACCATCCTCGTCAAGGTCGAGTACCTGAACCCTGGTGGTTCGTCGAAGGACCGCATCGCGACGCGCATCATCGACGCGGCCGAGCGCGACGGGCTGTTGAAGCCCGGCGGCACCATCGTGGAGCCGACCAGTGGCAACACCGGAGTGGGGCTCGCCCTGGTGGCGCAGCAGCGCGGCTACCGCTGCGTCTTCGTGCTGCCCGACAAGGTCGGCGAAGACAAGCGCAACGTGCTGACCGCGTACGGCGCCGAGATCGTGGTCACGCCGACCGCGGTGGCGCCCGACAGCCCCGAGTCGTACTACAGCGTGTCCGACCGCCTGGTGAAGGAGATCCCGGGCGCGTTCAAGCCGAACCAGTACGCCAACCAGAACGGCCCGCTCAGCCACTACGAGACCACCGGTCCCGAGATCTGGCGCGACACCGACGGCAAGATCACCCACTTCGTCGCGGGTGTCGGCACCGGCGGCACCATCAGCGGCACGGGCAAGTACCTCAAGGAGGTCTCCGGGGGCTCGGTCACCGTGATCGGCTCCGACCCCGAGGGGTCCGTCTACTCGGGCGGCACCGGCCGCCCCTACCTCGTCGAGGGCGTCGGTGAGGACTTCTGGCCCACCGCCTATGACCCGACCGTTGTGGACGAGATCATCGCGGTGTCGGATGCCG
Source organism: Diaminobutyricimonas sp. LJ205 (assembly GCF_009755725.1). Classification (NCBI taxonomy): domain Bacteria; kingdom Bacillati; phylum Actinomycetota; class Actinomycetes; order Micrococcales; family Microbacteriaceae; genus Ruicaihuangia; species Ruicaihuangia ninglii. The sequence continues at coordinate 283,005 of NZ_CP046619.1, forward strand.
AGTCCTTCGAGATGACCCGGCGACTCGCCCGCGAGGAAGGCCTGCTCGTCGGCGGCTCCAGCGGCATGGCCGTGGTCTCGGCGCTGAAGGCCGCCGAGAAGCTCGACGCAGACGACATCATCGTGGTGCTCCTGCCGGACGGCGGCCGCGGCTACCTCGGCAAGGTCTTCAACGACAAGTGGATGCGTTCGCACGGCTTCCTCGAGGGCGGCGACAAGCGCACGGTCGCCGACGTGCTGAAGTCGAAGAGCGGCGATCTGCCCGAGCTGGTGCACGTCGGCCGCAAGGACACCGTGCACGACGCCATCCGGATCATGACCGACCACGGCGTCTCGCAGCTGCTCGTGCTCGGCGCCGAGCCGCCCGTCGTGATGGGCGAGGTGGTCGGCGCGATCGACGAGCGCCGCCTGCTCGACGCCGTGCTGGGCGGCGACGCATCGATGACGGATGCCGCGGCCGACTTCGTCGGCGCCCCGCTGCCGCTGATCGGCGTCGGTGAATCGGTCGACCAGGCCAAGGAAGCGCTCGCCAGCGCCGATGCCCTGCTGGTGAGCGCGGACGGCAAGCCCGTCGGCGTGCTCACCCGCCACGACCTGCTGGCTTTCCTGTCTGCCGAGTGACGCAGGCGTGAGCTGAGAACGAGAAGGATCTGACATGACTGAGAACATCGACCACGACTTCGCCACCCTCGCCATCCACGCCGGTCAGGAGTTCGACCCCACCACCGGAGCGGTGGTGCCGCCGATCTACCTGTCGTCAACGTTCGTGCAGGACGGCATCGGCGGCTTCCGCGGCGGCTACGAGTACGCCCGCGGCGGCAACCCCACGCGTGACTCGTTGCAGACCCTGCTTGCTGCCCTCGAGGGCGGCGAGCACGCGTTCAGCTTCGCCTCGGGCCTTGCCGCCGAGGATGCTTTGCTGCGCAGCATCCTGAGGCCCGGTGACCACGTGCTGATGGGTAACGACGTCTACGGCGGAACGCACCGCCTGGTCAACCGGGTGCACGTGCCATGGGGCGTCGAGCTGTCGACCGTCGAGATGAGCAACGCCGACGCCGTGCGCGCGGCGATCCGTCCGGGCAAGACCCGCGTGCTCTGGCTTGAGACGCCAAGCAACCCGCTGATGAAGATCACGGATATCGCCGCCCTCGCCTCGGTCGGGCACGAAGCCGGCGCGATCGTCGTCGTCGACAACACCTTCGCCTCGCCGTACCTGCAGCAGCCGTTGAAGCTCGGCGCCGACGTCGTCGTGCACTCGACCACGAAGTACCTGGGCGGACACTCCGACGTGCTCGGCGGCGCGGTGATCCTGAACGACTCCGAGCTGGCCGAGAAGGTCGGCTTCCTGCAGTTCGGCGCCGGCGCGGTCTCCTCGCCCATGGAAGCCTGGCTGACCGTGCGCGGCATCAAAACCCTTCCCGTGCGCATGGACCGGCACTCCACGAACGCGCAGGCGATCGCCGAGGCGCTGGTCGGGCACCCGGCGGTCGAGACCATCTACTACCCGGGACTCGAGTCGCACCCCGGCCACGACGTCGCCGCCAAGCAGATGCGCTCCTTCGGCGGCATGCTCTCGGTTGCCGTGCGCGGTGGGATGGCGGAGGCGAAGAAGTTCGCCGAAGGCACCTCGGTGTTCCAGCTGGCGGAGTCGCTCGGCGGTGTCGAGTCGCTGATCAGCTACCCGTCGGAAATGACGCACGCCTCGGTGAAGGGCACCGAGTTGGCCGTTCCCGAGAACGTGGTGCGCCTGTCGGCCGGCATCGAGGGCGTGGACGACCTGATCGCCGACGCCACCGGCGCGCTCGACCGCCTGAAGTAGCCGGCGCGGCGCCGCGAGGGAGCGTCACCGCCCCGCTCGCGGCGCTCACCACCGGAGTTCCGGTCAGCGCCGGGCGCCGGTGAGTTGCGGGCGGATCGCGAGCGCCAGGCCGAGCAGGGCCTGGGTCACCGCGAGGTAGGTGATGTAGACGTACCAGGACTGGCCCTGGGTGTCTTCCGTCAGCACCATCACCGGCAGCGCGACAAGCGGCCAGCTGTGCGCGGCCAGCGGCAGGTAGCGGGCGGGTCCACGCCACCGCCCGCGGGCGACCACGCCGACGCCGAGCACGAACATGCCGGCCATGGCGATGAACCAGGAGAGGTTCGTGGCGAACAGGGTCACGTCACTCGGCGCCAGTGTCCGCGTCAGCCCGCTGGCCATGGCGATCATCACGATCACGGTTACCCCGGCACCGAAGCCACGCCAGCCGAGCGCCTCGCCGACGGCGTGGGTTCGCCACATCACGAACAGCAGGATCAGCGTGCTCAACTGGAAGGCGAGCGAGCCGATGTCGCTGGTAACAGACACCGTGGAGCCGGCCGGCCAGGGCAGGGCGATCAGCACGGCGAAGCTCCCCACGAGAACCGCGACGGCTGTGCCGGCGAGACGGACGATGGTCGGTGAGAGGGTGGCCGGCAGCGGTAGGGCTCGCGGCGTGAAGGCGTCGGTGCGGGCCGGTGCCGGAGTGGTGATGGTATTCATGTTCTTCCTTCGGGTTCGGATGCCGGCGTCCCTCGCCGGCGCCCTCCTCACGTTCCTCGGGCCGGGTCCCGGGCGGACAGGGGCAGCAGACACCGGTCAGCCCCGCAAGATGTCCCGAAATCTCGGGACAGCAATCACCTGACAAGGGGACACCCGACCTGCCACGATGGTCGCTGTGACGGGGCACCCGAGGAAGCGCACCGCCGCGCGACCGGTCGCCGTTGTCGTGCTCACGCTGGCGCTGTGCCTCGGCATCGCCGCGGTCGCCTGCGACGTGATCATCGCCCGGCTCGGCGAAGAGGCCGCGGTGGCGCCCGGCTGGACCGGTGGCCTGCCCGGCATCGCGCTTGCCACGACCGGAGCCATCCTGCTCTGGCGGTTGCCGTGGCATCCGATCGCCTGCATTCTGCTGTTCTTCGGGGCGGCGCAGACGTTCTTCGGATTCTGCGCAGGATGGGTCAATATCGCGGCGATCGCATGGCGCGAAGCGCCGCTGGTCGATGTGGCCTTCCTGACGGTGCAGCAGGTGTCGGGGCTCACCTTGCTCGCCATCCCGCTGGTTCTCGTGATCTTCCCTGACGGTCGCCTGCCCAGGCGGCCACTGCTGCGCGGCATCGGTGTACTCGCGATCGCGCTGTCGGTTCCTCCCATGGTCGTGCTGCAGGTGAGTCCGCCGCTCGAATCGTGGAAGACCTTCGGCAATCCGGACTGGCGGGTGCTTCGCTGGGCACAGTACGACTGGGGCATCCCGCTGCCGGACGGCGTCTGGCCGACGATTGCGCGAGTCGCCGTCGCGTGCATGCTCACCGGGGTCGCGCTTGCCGCGGTGGTACTCGCCGGCCGCTTCGTCGGCGCCCACCGAGAAGAACGCCAGCAGCTGCGCTGGATGGTCTGGGGTGGCGCCCTGTTCAGCAGTGGCGTGGTGATCGGCTATCTGCTGCTGCCGTACTACATCGGGCAAGGGCTCATCGTGTTCGGCACTTTCGTGACCTGCTGGGCGATCCTCGTCGCTGTCACGCGGTACCGGCTTTACAGCATCGACCGGCTGATCAGCTGGACGTTTGTCTACGTGATTCTGATCGTCAGCGTGATCGCGGTCGACCTGGCGCTGGTCGCGCTGATTGGCCAGCTGGTCGGTGAACAGATGCTGGCCGCCGCCTCGATGGTGGTCGTGTTCGCGGTGTACGCGCCGATTCGCGAGCGCCTGCTCGGGTGGGTCAGCCGGGTGGTGAACGGGCGCCGTGCCGACCCATACGGGGTGATGTCATCGCTGTCGCACCGACTCGAGGACGCGGTCGATCCGGATGACCAACTCATGCACATCGCCCGGTCGCTGGCGCGCACCTTCGCCTCACCGTTCGTGCGGGTGACCATCGAGCAGACCGACGGTCGTCGCCTGGTGGCGACGCATGGCGAGCCGGTGGGATCGGCCGCGGTGATGCCGCTGACCTACCGCGGCGAGGTGATCGGCAGGCTGGAACTCGCCGAGGGCAGGCGGCCGCGGATGTCGGAACGTGACGAGCGGCTGCTCGCCGACCTGGTACGGCAGGCGGCCGCTGCCGTCCGTGCGACCGTGCTCAGCCAGGAATTGCAGGCGATCCGCGAACAGCTCGTGCGGGCGCGGGAAGCTGAGCGGCTGCGGTTGCGCCGCGACCTGCACGACGGGCTGGGTCCCGCGCTGGCCGCGGTCAGTCTGCGGCTGCAGGCGGCGCAGAACGTGCTCGACAGCGACCCATCGAGCGCTCGGACCCTGCTGGATTCGGCGGCCGCGGATGTCTCTGACGCGGTAGCCGACATCCGCCGGCTCACTCACGACCTGCGTCCGCCGGCGCTTGACGATGTCGGTCTCGTGCGCGCGGCCGTGCAGCAGTGCGAGCGGTTCGGAGCGGTCCTTGAGGTGGACGGGGTTCCTGAGGTACTGCCACCCGCGGTCGAGGTCGCCGCCTACCGGGTGCTCAGCGAGGCGCTGACCAACGTCAGCCGGCACGCGTCGGCGTCGCACATCACGGTCGCGCTGCGCGGCGAGCCCGGACGGTTGCTCGTGGAAGTCGCCGACGACGGACGCGGGATCGGCGAAGCCGCGGTGATGGGGGTCGGCTTGAAATCGATGCATGAGCGTGCCGAGGAACTCGGCGGAACGCTCACGGTGACCGCGCGCCCGGCCGGGGGAACCCTCGTGCGGGCGTGGCTGCCGATGGCGGAGGAGAGGGCCTGTGTCTGAGATCCGGATCGTGCTCGTCGACGACCACCCCGTGTTCCGGGAGGGTCTCGCGGTTCTGCTCGGCTCGATCGACGGTCTGCACGTCGTCGCGACCGCAAGCGATGGCCGCTCCGCGATCGATGTCGTCGCCGCCGAATCCCCGGACGTCGTGGTCATGGACGTGCAGATGCCCGGGATGGACGGCATCGAGGCGACGCGGCGTATCGCCGAGGCGCATCCGGGCATCGGCGTTGTGATGCTCACCATGTCTGAGGACGACGGCACCGTGTTCCAGGCCATGCGGGTCGGTGCTCGCGGCTATCTGCTGAAGGGTGCCGGGCAGGACGACATCTCGCGCGCCATCCGTGCCGTCGCCGCCGGGGACGCGGTGTTCGGTCCGTCCCTGGCCAGCCGAATCGCGGAGTTCTTCGCGCGGGCGAGCGCTCCCCAGGCTGCCGCCTTTCCGCAGCTGACCGCGCGGGAGCGCGAGATTCTCGAGCTGATCGCGGCCGGCCGCAGCAACCCGCAGATCGCCGAGGCGCTCTACCTGTCGCCGAAGACTGTGCGGAACAATGTGTCGAACATCTTCGCGAAGCTGCAGGTTGCCGGCCGTGCGGAGGCTGCCGCGGTGGCCCGCGACGCGGGCCTCGGTTGATACGCCCCTCAACCAACAGGGGACTGGCATGAAGGATCCCCAACATGGCAGGATCTAGATGGATGTCGCGTTCCTGCCGCTGGCATAGTTGACGCGTGACCACCACTCTCGCCCCCGCGAAAGCACCCGGCCTCGGCGTGCTCCGCGCGTCGTCCCTCTACATCGCGTCCGTTCTCGGCAGCGGAATCCTCGTGCTGCCCGCGCTCGCCGCGAGCGCTGCCGGACCCGCTTCTCTGGTCGGCGTTGCCGCGGTGCTGCTGCTGTCGGTGCCGCTGGCCGGCACCTTCGCCGCACTCGCTGCGCGCTATCCGGACGCCGGGGGAGTCGCCACCTTCGTGCGCCGTGCCCTGGGCGCCACCGCCGCGCGCACCGCCGGCTACTGGTTCTACTTCGGCGTGAGCATCGGCGCCCCGATCGTCGGTGTGCTCGGCGCCGAATACGTCGTCGCCCTGCTCGGCGCCGACCGGGGCTGGGTCGGAGTGGTTGCGCTGGCGATCCTCGTGCCGCCGTTCCTCGCCAACAGTTTCGGCGTGCGGGTCTCCGGCAGCGTGCAGTTCGCTCTCACCGCAGCCCTGCTGGTGCTGGTGATCGGAGTGGTCGCCCTGGCCGCCCCGGCCACCGACCCCGCGAACTTCAGCCCGTTCGCGCCGCACGGCTGGGCGCCGGTCGCCACCGTGATCAGCCTGTTTGTCTGGGCCTTCGCCGGCTGGGGCGGTCACCCATATCGCGGCCGAGTTCCGCAATCCGCGTCGCACCATCCCGCTCGCCACCGGGATCGCGATCGTCGTGGTCGGCGCCGCGTACCTTGCCCTGCAGGTGGTCACGGTCGGCGTGCTCGGCGACCGTGCTGGTCAGAGCACCGTGCCGCTCGTCGACCTGATCGCCGTCACGGCTCCTGGCGTGGGGCCGTTGATCGTCGCTGTGGTCGCCGGGCTGGTTTCGGTCGGTGTGCTGAACACCTATCTGGCGGCCTTCTCGAAGCTGGGGGCATCCCTGGGTCGTGATGGCGACCTGCCGGCGTTCCTCGCCCGCGGTGCCGAAAGCGGCGGAGTGCCCCGCCGGTCGCTCGCGGTCGTCGCTGTGCTCACCGGCGTGAACTTCACCTTGCTGGCGGTGAGCGGCTTCACGCTGACCCCGTTCATCCTGGTGCAGACCAGTTCGATCGTCGGCGTCTATGCCCTCGGGGTGGTGGCGGCGCTCCGGTTGCTCGACCGGTTCAGCCTCGGCTGGTGGTTCGCCGCGATTTCGGTGCTGCTCGTCGGCGGGCTCGCCGTGCTGGCCGGTCCCAATCTCGCGCTCGCGGCGAACCTCGCGGTCGCGGCGGTCATCGTCGGTATCGTGCAGAGACGCCGGATGCCTCGCGCCCCGGTTCTCGAGGAGGCAGTGTGACCGAGTACCGAGCGCATTTCGACGCCGCGGTGTACTTCAGCAATGGCGGATCGCTCAGCGCGGACGGATTCCGGATCGACCTGCCGGGGCCCGACGCGGACGAGAAGCTGGTCGGACGACTCTTCGTGCAGCACCTGGGGTTGGCCCTGGTCGGCGGTATCGACATCCGGAACCTCACGGTCCACGCAGAGGCCCATCGCGGCACGCGCTGGATCGAGACATCCGCCCCCGGCCCGAGGACCGATCGGCTGGTGGAACTGAGCCACGTCATCCAGAAGGGCCTGGTCACCTATCCCGGGCTGCCGGCGCCGGTGTTCACCCCACACCTGACGCGCGAGCAGTCCACCGAGAAGTACGCCGAGGGCACCCAGTTCGCGATGGACCTGATCACGATGATCGGCAACACCGGCACTTATCTGGACAGCCCGTTCCACCGCTACGCCGATGGTGCGGATCTCGCCGGCCTGCCGCTGGACAGCCTGGTCGACCTGCCGGCCGAAGTGTTCCACCTGCACGACGCCGCCGATCGGGGAATTCCGGCATCCGTCTTCTACGACCGCGATGTCGCCGGCCGTGCGGTGCTGCTGCACACCGGCTGGGATCGGCACTTCGGCACACCGGAGTATGGCCGCGGCGCTTCGTTCCTCACCGGAAGCGGGGCCCGCTACCTGGTCGAACAGGGCGCTGTCCTCGTCGGCATCGACTCGCTGAACCTCGATGACACCGAGTCCGGCGGCGAGCGTCCGGCGCACACCGAACTGCTGGCCGCGGGCGTGCACGTCGTCGAGCACCTCACCGGGCTTGGCGAGCTGCCGCCATCCGGTAGCCGCTTCACCGCGACGCCGCCACGGATCGAGTCGTTCGGCACGTTCCCGGTGCGCGCCTACGCACGCATCGGGAATTGACGGGCGCCGAGCGTCGCTAGGCGCGTCCGGCTGCACGGCGGGTCCGCCGCGAGAGCGAGTCGATGATCACTGCGAGCAGCAGCACCGCGCCGGTGATCATGTACCGGATCGACGAGTCGAGGTTGAGCAGGGTCAGTCCGGATGAGATCGAGCCGATCACCAGAACACCGAGCAGAGCCGAGAACGCCGATCCGCGTCCACCGAAGAGGCTGGCGCCACCGATGACCGCGGCCGCGATGGCGTTCAGGTTGGTGTCGCCACCGCCGGAGCCCTGGTTCGCCGCCGCGAGTCGGGCCGCCGCCATCAGCCCGCCAAGCGCCGCGAACGTGGAGCAGAGGATGAACACCGACAGGTAGACGCGTCTCACCTTGATGCCCGAACGCCGGGCAGCCTCAACGCTGCCGCCGACCGCGTAGACCGACCGTCCCCAGCGGGTGCGGGTGAGGAAGAAGTTCATCACCACGACCAGGGCCAGGAACAGCAGGAACATGAGCGCGACGCCACGCGTGAGGTTGAGATACCACGCCGAGACGCCGAGCAGCACGAGCAGCAGACCGCAGCGCACCGCGATGGCGGTCACCGACAGCGCGGAGAGGTTCGCCGACCGTCGTCGACGCGCCGCGTAGAGCAGTTCGGCCCCATAGATCAGCACCGCGACTACAACGAGAACGTACGACAGCCACGCAGGCAGGGCCATCTGCTGCGCGAACTGCACGATCCACGAGTCGAACGGAATGTTGATCGAGCCGGTATCGCCGAGTACCCACAGCTGCAATCCGAGGAAGGACAGCAACCCGGCCAGGGTGATTACGAAGCTCGGCACACCGAACTGGACGTAGAGGAACCCGTAGAGCAGGCCGATCAGCAGTCCGACGACGAGCGCGGTCACAATCGACAGGGGCAGCGGCCAGCCCAGTTGCACAAAACTCACCGCGAGAATCGCTGAGGACAGGCCGGACACCGAGCCGACCGACAGGTCGATCTCGCCTAGCAGGAGGACCAGCACGATGCCGATCGAAATCGTGCCGACGGCGGCGATCTGCAGCGTGAGGTTGAACAGGTTGGTACTCGACAGGAAATTCGGGTTCAGGAACTGGAACACCGCCCAGATGATGATGAGCCCGATGATCACCGGGAGCGACCCGAGGTCGCCGGTACGAATCCGGTTGACCGTGGCGCGGAGCCAGGGACGGAACCCGGTCTGTTGAATCAGCCGTTCGTCCTGCAGGTCGGCGGCGACCGAGCTGCCCGTCTCATCCGGGGTGGTCTTGATGCTCATGAGATGTCCTCCGTCGGTGCGGTGGAACTCGGATTCACTCGGGACGCGGCACGGCGAGTGACCACGTTGTCGGTGGCGCCGGTGATCGCCGCGATGATGTCTTCGCTGGTGACATCCGCCACCCGGAACTCGCCGTTGTTCCGACCGAGCCGGAGCACGACGACACGGTCGGCCACGGCCATCACGTCGGCCATGTTGTGGCTGATCAGGATGACGCCGAGGCCACGCTCGCGCAACCGCTCGACCAGGTTGAGCACCTCAGCCGTCTGCGCCACGCCGAGCGCGGCAGTCGGCTCATCGAGGATGACAATGCGCGGCTCGCCGATCAGCGACCGGGCGATCGCGACCGTCTGCCGCTGCCCGCCGGAGAGCGAGGCCACCGGCACGCGCACCGAGGGGATCTTCGCACTCAGCTCCCGCAGCAACGACCACGAGCGCTGCTCCATCTCCACCTCGTCGAGCTGTCCGCTCTTGGTGAGTTCACGGCCGAGCCAGAGATTTCCGACCACGTCGAGGTTGTCGCACAGGGCAAGATCCTGGAACACGGTGGCGATGCCCAAACCGATGGCAGCCGACGGGGTGGGAATCGAGACCCGAGTGCCGTTGAAGGCGATCGTTCCGCCGTCTTGCGGATGCACGCCCGCCAGCACTTTGATCAGGGTCGACTTGCCGGCGCCGTTGTCGCCGACAATGGCAACCACCTCGCCCGGGTTGACGTCCATCTCGATGTCGGAGAGCGCTTGCACGGCGCCGAAGCGCTTGCCGATGCCGTGCAACGACAGCAGATGTTCGCGCTCGGCCGTCGTGTCGGCTTCGGTGGGGGACAGCATTGTCATGGTTGATCCCTAGGCCTTCATACTTGCGCCAGCGGACGACCGACACCCCGTCAGGTCGCCGGTCGTCCACCTTGCTCGATTACTGGATGCCGGCAGCGGCGCAGGCGTCCGCGTACTCGGCGGTGCAGATGTCGTCGACGGTGACGTATTCGTCCGCGATGAGGGTGTCCATGATGTTGTCCACGGTCACGACGACGGGCGTCAGCAGGGTCGTCGGCACGCCGTCGGTGTCGGTGTCGCCCTCGACGGTTTCCCCATTCGCGAGCTTCACGGCAACCTCTGCCGCGAGTTCCGCTTCGGCCTTGTACGCCTTGTAAACGGTCATGAACTGATCGCCGGCGACGATTCGCTGAATCGCCGACAGTTCGGCGTCCTGCCCGGTGACCACAGGCCACGGATCGATATTCGCGGCCTTCATTGCCGCGACAGCTCCGCCTGCGGTGCCATCATTCGCGGCATAGACGCCGGCGATCTGCCCGCTGAACTGGGTCAGTTGGCCGGCGACCCACTCCTGGGCACGGTCCGGGCTCCAGTCCGGGGTGTCATATTCGGCGAGCACGGTGAAGTCGCTCGAGTCGATGACGCTGTGCGCGCCCTCCTTGAACAGTTTCGCGTTGCCGTCGGTGGGGGCACCGTTGACCATCAGCACGCCGCCCGTGGCGCCGTCTTCGGTGAGCTTGTCGACCAGCGCCTGACCCTGCAGGTTGCCGACCTGCTCGTTGTCGAACGAGATGTAGTAGTCCAGATCCGGGCTGTTGATCAGGCGGTCATAGGAGACCACAGGCACGTCCTGGGCCTTGGCTGCGTTGACGATGCTGACGGCTGCGTCCGCGTCGACCGGGTCGAGCACCATCACTGCTATGCCAGATGCGAGCGCCGACTCGGCCTGTTGCTGCTGTTTCGCGGCGTCCTGGTCGGCGTTGGAGTAAAGCACTTCGTAATCGCCCAGTTCGGCGATCTTGTCTTCAAACAGCGGACGGTCGTACGCCTCGTAGCGCGTGGTCTTCGATTCGGGCAGGAGCAGGGCAATCTTCGCTCCGGAACCGTCTCCGCCGCCTCCCTCGCCGCCGCCTCCGTCACCATTGTTGGCGCATGCGGTGAGCGAACCCATAGTGAATAGTGCGCCGATACCGAGGAACGTGAGGGTCTTGGTGGTTCTCTTCATTGAGCTGCCTCTCGCTGCGGACCGCCCCCGTTGGCGGCGATTCCGAGTGTGTCACCGGCCCCCTATGCCGTCAAGGCTTGAACACAAGAGCCGATCAACCGAGATTCAAGCGTTAGCCTCTGAACGCAGCGCTTCCGCCGGCCCGGATGCGCGCAGCGGGACAGGTGCCCCGAACTCCATGCTCTCGATGGCGAGCCCCAGCGCACCGACGAGTTCCGCGCGTTCGCCGTGGATGGCGGGCACCACCTCGGGCACGCCTGACTCGCCGATCAGCACCGACCGTTCCAGCGCGTGGCGGAGCGGCGCCAGCAGCGTCTCGCCTGCCTCTGCCAGCTCGCCACCGACCACAATCCGCTGCGGGTCGAACAGGTTCGCGAGGCTCGCGGCGGCGATGCCGATGTGCCTCCCGGCGTCGGCGATCGCACGTTGGCAGCCGGCATCGCCATCTGCGGCCCGCTGCACGAGATCATGCAAACGATGGATGCTCGGGTCGCTTCGGAACAGCTCGAGCAGGGCAGGAGCCGCGGCGAGGGTTTCGAGGCATCCGCGGCTGCCACACCGGCAGATCGGGCCGTTCTCGTCAATCGTGACGTGACCGATCTGCCCGGCCTTGCCGCTCGCGCCGCGGAATGGACGGCCGCCGATGACCAATCCCGCGCTGATCAGATGGCCGACGCGGATGTAGACGAACTCGCCGATGCCGCGTGCCGCGCCGGACTGCGCCTCGGCTCTGGCGCCGAGGTTGGCTTCGCTGTCGACGAAGACCGGGCGTCCGGTGCGCGACTGGAAGGCTTCGGCGACCGGTACCGCCTCCCAGCCGCGCAACAGCCCGCGGGCGCCGATCTCGCCGGTGGCCGGGTTGATTGGCGCAGGCAAGCCGAGGCCGATCGCCAACACCTCGTCCAGGGATGCACCGACCCGGTCGAGCATGTCGGTGAGCATGAGCGACGCCCGATCGAGTTCGGCGTCGTGGCGGAGATCGAGCGCGAGCGGCATATGGTGCTCGGCGACGACGGTGCCCGCGACATCCGCCACCGCGATGCGCAGCTGCCGCGTTGAGAAGTGCAGGCCGGCGACCAGGCCGAGCCGTCTGGCAAGAGTCACCTCGGTCGCGCGGCGTCCGCTGCGGGACGTGAAGGAGGTGTGTAGGAGGCCCGAGCCGGTCAGCTCCTTGACGATGTTCGACACCGTGGCGGGGGACAGACCGGTGACGCCGGCGAGCTCCACCTGGGTGAGTCGACCGTGCAGCCGGAGGGCGTCAACGATCCTCGTACGGTTGGCTTCACGCAATGAAGTTTGCGAACCAGGAGTGCGCCGCGGGCTCGTCACGAGGGAAACGATACACTTCGGCCGCTTCTCGCCGAGCTGAACGATCTCAGCTGTGTCGCCCGGCAAACGCGCGGAGCTCCTGAGGAGGATAGGAGCTCCGCGCGGCTGCTGCTAGAAGGTGATGACGGTGCGCGCGATGGCGCCCTTGCGCAGCTCGTCGTAGCCCTCGTTGATCTCCTCAAGCGGGATCGTCTGTGCGACAAGGTCATCGAGGTTGTAGCGGCCCTGCAGGTACAGGTCGGCGTAGACGGGAATGTCCAGCTTGAAGTTGGTGGAGCCCATGTAGACGCCTCGCAGGCTCTTCTGGCCCATGATCAGGTCGGACATCGGGTCGATGTCGAGGCGGGTGCCGGGCTTCTGCATCCCGATCAGGTACGCGCCGCCACCGGTGCCGAGGATCTGAACAGCCTGCTCGGCTGTCGACTTCAAGCCGATGACCTCGAACGCGTGGTCGACTCCGTCGCCGCCGGTGATCGCGCGAACCGCTGCGACAACATCGTCAACCTCGTTCGGGTTGATGGTGTCTGTTGCGCCGAACTTCTTGGCCAGTTCGAGTTTTCCGGGCTGCAGGTCGATCGCGATGACGCGGCGGGCGCCGGCGAGTGCTGCACCCTGCAAGGCGCTGAGGCCGACGCCTCCGCAGCCGATGACGGCAACCGTGTCGCCGACGCGAACCTGAGCGGTGTTGATTGCCGCTCCGGCACCGGTGACAACGCCGCAGCCGAGCAGCGCGGCCTTGTCGAACGGAATGTCCTTGTTGACCGCCACGATGTTGTTCTCGTGAGCGAGCACCTGCTCGGCGAATCCGCCGAGGTCGGAGAACTGCACGACTGGCGTGCCATCACGGGTGAGCCGCGGCGGCTGGGCCTCGGTGCGCTGAGTCTCCTGCCGGTTGCGGCACTCGTAGGACTTTCCCGCCGCACACTTGTCGCAGTGGCCGCAGTGGCTGACCAGACAACCGACGACGTGATCACCAAGCGCGAACTCGGTGACGTCGGGGCCGATGGCCGTGACGATTCCGGCGATCTCATGGCCGAGGATGCTCGGCATCGGGAAGCCGAAGTCGTTCTCGGCGACGTGGAGGTCGCTGTGGCACAGGCCACTCGCCTTCACCTGGACGAGTACCTCGCGGCCGATCGGATCTGCGATCTGAACATCCTGGATGACGAATTTCTCGCCTACCGCTTCGAGGACTGCTGCCTTCATTGTTGTTCTCCAATTCCCGCCGGCTCGGCGGAACTCACGGGTCGCCTAGGGCGCGTTCCGTGAGTCTAAGCAACAACTGTCGTTTATACAACAACTGTTGTTTAGTCAAGCCACCAGGCTGGGAGAGTCGCGAGCACCGTATCCACCAGTTCGTCCTGGCTGATGCGCGGATCCTGGAGCCAGGTTTCGATCGCTCCCACCAAGCCGTGGGCCACGAACTGCGAGGCGACAGCATGGTTGGGCAGGTCGGGTGGGCGTAGGCGGGCGAGGATCTGCTGGAGCGATTCCGCGAAGTGAGCGCAGAGCGCGTGGTGCATGACGGTGTCACCGGTGTCTTGAAGCACCAGCCGGTAGATGCCCTCGAAGCGCAGGATGTGCTCGACCACTCCGGTTATGCCGACTCTGATCACATCTTCGGAGGTGAGATCCGCCCGAGCCGCGAGTTCAGCTTCGCGTGTACGCAAGTGGTCGAGGTCGGCGTTCAGTGCGGCAACGAGGGCGGCGGTGGGGCTCGAAAAGTGGCTGTAGAAGGTTGCCCGGTTGATGCCGGCGCGGGTCGTGACATCCGTCACCGACACCTGCGAGATGGGCGACTCTGAGGCCACTTCGAGGATTGCCGCCCTGAGTGCCGCGAGAGTGCGCTCGCTCCGGGCGTCTGCCATCGTGAGTCCCCAATCGACCGCGAGACAGCCTACTCGCACGGCGTTAGTCTCGGACCAGCGCCACGAGGCGACTTGTGAGAGGCACGACCATGACGGAAACAAGCACCGACTACCGCGGCTCAGGACTCGAGTTTCCCGCAGGCTTCGTGATCGGGTCGGCAACCGCGTCGTACCAGATTGAGGGCGCAGTCGACGAGGATGGCCGCGGGCCGTCGATCTGGGATGTGTTCAGCCGCACCCCGGGGAAGGTACATCAAGGCGACACCGGGGATGTCGCGGATGACCACTACCACCGGCTGGACGCCGACCTTGATCTGATGGCCCGACTCGGGCTCGAGGCGTACCGGTTCTCGATCGCCTGGCCGAGGATTCAGGCGCGCGGTTCGGGCAAGGCGAACCAGAAGGGCCTTGCCTTCTACGAACGTCTCGTCGACGGGCTGCTGACCCGAGGCATCCGACCGATTGCCACGCTGTATCACTGGGATCTGCCGTATGCGCTTGAGGACGTGGGCGGATGGACCAACCGCGACACCGCGTACCGGTTCGCCGAGTATGCGCATTTGGTCGGGGACCGGCTCGGCGATCGGGTGCACACCTGGACCACGTTGAATGAGCCGTGGTGCTCGGCCTACCTCGGGTACGCCTCGGGCGTGCACGCGCCCGGTCGCACCGAACCCGCCGCCGCGCTGACCGCGGTGCACCACCTCAATCTGGCGCACGGGCTCGCGATCCAGGCCCTGCGGCCGACGGTGAAGAGTGACGCCCTCTTCTCGGTGACTCTCAATCTGCACGTCATCCGGGGCGATGACGACACCTCGCCGGAGGCGATCCGGCGCATCGACGCGCTCGGCAATCGGGCCTTCACCGGGCCGATGCTGCGCGGCGAGTACCCGAGCGACCTGCTCGCAGATACCGCGAAAATTACCGATTGGTCGTTCGTTCGGCCCGGCGATCTCGAGCAGATCCATCAGAGCATTGACGTGCTCGGCGTCAACTACTACTCCACCCAGACGGTGAAGTTGTGGGATGGCTCCTCCCCACGGTCGCGCGCCGACGGCCACGGAGGCGGAGCGTCGCCCTGGCCCGGCGCCGACGACGTCGAGTTCCTCGACCAGCCAGGACCGTACACGGCGATGGGCTGGAACATCGCCCCGGATGGGCTGGAGGAGCTGCTCGTCAGTCTCTCCGAACAGTTCCCGGATCTGCCGCTGATGATCACCGAGAACGGTGCCGCGTTCGACGACGAGGTGCGCGAAGGCCGGGTCCGCGACCCGCTCCGGGTGGACTACCTGATCCGGCACTTCACGGCCGCGCACCGGGCCATGGCGCGCGGTGTCGACCTGCGTGGCTACCTGGTCTGGTCACTGCTCGACAACTTCGAGTGGAGCTACGGGTATTCGAAGCGGTTCGGCATCGTCTATGTCGACTACGAAACCCAAGAGCGCACGGTGAAGGACAGTGGGCACTGGCTGACGGAACTGATTCGCACGCGGCGGCTGCCCGAGTACCGAGGTGGCCGGCAGTAGCGTGTCTGCATGACCCAGAGCGCGCCCCGGGCACGGAAGGTTACCCGGCGCTGGCCGTGGATCAGCGGACTCGTGCTGATCGCGCTGGTGCTGGCCGGCGGTGCACTACTCGCTGCTCGCACGTCGAATCTGGTCGACGACGGGTGGATGGAGGAGATCCTCGAGAACCGCAGTCCGGTCTGGGAGGTGCCCGCCCTGCTGCTGAACTTTCTCGGCGGCGGCTGGTTCGCAAGTTTCGTCGTGCCGCTCGTCATCATCGGGGCGCTGTGCCTCGTCAGACGATTCTGGGCGGCGCTGTACTTCTCGGTCACGGCGCTGTTATCGGTCGCGGCAGTGCAACTGCTGAAGTCGATCTTTGGCCGGGCGCGGCCGGTGGAGATGCTGGTCACCTCGGACTTCGGCTCGTTCCCATCTGGCCATGTGGCGAATGCGGCGACCATCGCCACAGCGCTTGCGCTGATCTTCAGCCGGGCCTGGGTCTGGTGGGTCGGTGTCGTGTACGTCGTGGCGATGATGCTCAGCCGCACCTATCTCGGTGCGCACTGGCTGACCGACACCATTGGCGGTCTGCTGCTCGGCGCGGCGGTCGCGGTGATGGTCTGGGCGCCGTTCGCCGAACGCCTGCAACAGGAGGCCCAACGGAAGCGGTTACTGCTCTGGCGTCGTGCGGATGTCGCGCGGTAGCGTCTGCCAATGCGCATACTTCTCGTGGGTGCTGGTGGCGTCGGTGATGCGATCGCGAAGATCGCAGCCCGCCGAGACTTCTTTGAGCTGATGGTGGTGAGCGACTACGACCCGGGCCGGGCCGAGCGCACCATCGCCTGGATCGAGGCCAAGCATGGGCCGCAGAACCGTCGGTTCGTCGCGGCGAAGGTGGACGCATCCGACCCCGACAGCGTCGCCCGCCTCGCCCGCGAGCACAACGTCACCCACGTGATGAACGCCGTGGAACCGAAGTTCGTGCCCACCGTGTTCTCCGGCGCGCTCGCGGCCGGCGCGAACTACCTCGACATGGCGATGAGCCTGTCCGAACCGCATCCCGCCGACCCGTTCACTCGCACCGGGATCAAACTTGGCGACGACCAGTTCGAGCAGGCGCCCGACTGGGAGACCGCCGGTCGGCTGGCGCTGGTCGGCATGGGCGTCGAACCCGGCCTCTCTGACGTCTTCGCCCGGTACGCGGCCGATCACCTGTTCAGCCAGATCGACGAGCTCGGCACCCGCGACGGCGCCAACCTCGTCGTGCGCGACGATGCGGGCAACGAGATCTTCGCGCCATCCTTCAGCATCTGGACCACGATCGAGGAATGCCTGAACCCGCCGGTGGTCTGGGAAAAAGAACGCGGCTGGTTCACCACCGCGCCGTTCTCGGATCCGGAGACCTTCGTCTTCCCGGAGGGCATCGGCCCGGTCGAATGCGTGAACGTCGAACACGAGGAGGTGCTGCTGATGCCGCGCTACCTCGACGCCAACCGGGTGACCTTCAAATACGGGCTGGGCGACGAGTTCATCGGCATCCTGAAGACGCTGCACCAGCTGGGGCTGGACTCGACCAGTCCGGTCCGGGTGCGCTCGGCGGCCGGCCCGGTCGAGGTTGCGCCGCGGGACGTGGTCGCCGCCGCCCTGCCGGATCCGGCGAGCATCGGGCCGCGGATGACCGGGAAGACCTGTGCTGGTGTGTGGGTGACCGGCCTCGGCACCGACGGGCGACCGCGCGAGGTGTACCTGTACCACGTCAGCGACAACGAGTGGACGATGGCCGAGTACGAATCCCAGTGCGTGGTCTGGCAGACCGCGCTGAACCCGGTGATCGCGCTCGAGCTGCTGGCCACGGGGGTGTGGTCGGGAATCGGCGTGCACGGCCCGGAGGCGTTCGACGCCCAGCCGTTCCTCGAGTTGATGGCGCGACCGATCGCCGACGGCGGATACGGCCAGGCCTGGGGACTGGAGGACCGGCTCGGTAGCGTGAGCGCATGACGGATGCGGCGGCCGCAGTCGAGGCGGCGAAGAAGGCGCTCGAAGAAGCTCAGCAGGCGCTGAAGGCTGCCGAGGAGGCAGCACGCCGCTCGGCCGCCCCGCCGGTCGAGCCTGCCGAGGCGGTCTCGACAGGCTCGACCAACGGAATGGGCTCGGCCAACGGAATGGGCTCGACCAGCGGAGGACCCCTCAGCGCTGAGCAGGTGGAAACCATCCGAGCCGGTTACGCGTTCGAAGCGCCCGCCCTCGAGATGGGCGCGCTGGTCAATGGGGAAGCGCTCGCCGACGTGCCGGTGCGCATCCCGATCGCGATGACCAACCGGCACGGCCTCGTTGCCGGCGCCACCGGCACCGGAAAGACGAAGACCCTGCAGGTGCTCGCCGAGCAGCTCAGCGCGAACGGGGTTCCGGTGTTCGCCGCCGATATCAAGGGCGACCTGTCCGGCATCGCCAGCGCGGGTGAACCGAATGACAAACTGCTCGCCCGGACGCGGGGGATCGGTCAGGACTGGAGCCCGCAGGCCGCCCCGACCGAGTACTACAGTCTCGGCGGCAAGGGCAGCGGCATCCCGATCCGGGCCACCGTGTCGAGCTTCGGCCCGTTGCTGCTGAGCAAGGTGCTGGGGCTGAACGAGACGCAGGAATCCAGTCTTGGCCTGGTGTTCCACTACGCCGACCAGGCCGGTCTGCCGCTGCTCGATCTGGCCGATTTGCGCGCAGTACTTGTCTATTTGACCGGCGACGAGGGCAAAGCCGAGCTCAAACAACTCGGTGGGCTGTCGAGCGCCACCGTGGGCGTCATCCTGCGTGAGCTGATCACCTTCGCCGACCAGGGCGCCGACGCGTTCTTCGGCGAGCCCGAGTTCGACACCGCCCACTTCCTGCGCACGGCAGCCGACGGCCGCGGCATCGTCAGCCTGCTCGAGGTGCCCAGCGTGCGCGACCAGCCGGCGCTGTTCTCCACCTTCCTGATGTGGCTGCTGGCCGACCTGTTCAACGACCTCCCCGAGGTCGGCGATACCGACAAGCCCAAGCTGGTGTTCTTCTTCGACGAGGCTCACCTGCTCTTCAGTGGTGCCTCGACGGACTTCATCACCCAGATCGTGCAGACCGTGCGGTTGATCCGGTCGAAGGGCGTCGGCATCTTCTTTGTCACCCAGACTCCGAAGGACGTGCCGAACGACGTGCTTGCGCAGCTCGGCAGCCGGGTGCAACACCAGTTGCGGGCGCACACCCCGGATGATGCCCAGGCGTTGCGCGCGACCGTGTCCACCTACCCGACCAGCGGCTACGAGCTGGAGGAGGTGCTCACCTCGCTCGCCACCGGCGAGGCGATCGTCACGGTGATGAACGAGAGAGGCGCGCCCAGCCCGGTCGCCTGGACGCGCATGCGGGCACCGCAAGGATCCATGGAGCCGACGGATGCCGCCGCCATTGCCGCGACCGTGAAGCAGAGCCCGCTGCTCGCCCAGTACGGCACCGCCTTCGACCGGGAGTCCGCCCGGGAGATCCTCGCCGCGCGGATGAACGCCGCGGCGGCCGCCGACGATGCCGAGCGTGCGCAGGAGGATGTCGCGAAGCAGGCCGCCGATCAGGCGAAAACGCAGGCCAAGGCGCAGGCGGACTACGAGAAGGCGCAGCGCGAGTGGGAGCAGGCCGAACGGCGTCGCACCTCACGGACCTCCACTACCCGGCGCACGACCAGCCGGCCGTCGAACCCGGCCGCTGACGTTCTCGGCTCCCAGCTCGGGAAGACCGTCGTCCGTGAAGTGCTGCGCGGCATCTTCGGAACGCTCAAGCGCCGGTAGCCGCTGCCGGCGTCAATGTCCAAGAGCTAGGGCGTCGCGGGGACGAGCCGCATTTGCCGCGGGTGAAGAACGGCGCAACGCAAACCTCAAGTAATCTCAGATTGGCAAGACACGCAGCGCTTTATCGACTTTGGAGATAACAGTCATGGAGCTTCGCCAGTTGCACTACTTCACCGTCGTCGCCGAGGAGCTCAGCTTCACTCAGGCTGCACGGCGGTTGCACGTCGCGCAGTCTTCGGTCTCGACGACGATCTCTGCACTCGAACGAGAGCTCAAGGTCATGCTCTTCGTGCGATCGACCCAGAAGGTCTCCCTCACCGAAGAGGGAGTCCATTTTCTGCGCGGCAGTCGGGAAGTCCTCTCGGCCGCGGAGCAGGCCCGTGAGGATGCCCAAGCCGCGAAATACGGGCTCGCCGGCAGGGTGCGTATCGCAATCATTCCGGTTCTGCTCAGGCGTGTTGTTGGGATGGCCAGCCAGTTCCATAAGGTCTACCCGAATGTCCTCCTGAGCCTGGTTGAAGTGGACGCCGATGGAGTGGCCGAGGCGGTCGCGCAGAGGAACCTCGACTTCGCTACCCTGCCGCTGGGCTCGCGCACTACCCCCGCGGGTGTGATGTCGCGCTCGATATTGCGCGAGGAATGCGTGGCGATCCTGCCTCCCGATTCTGGGGCGCCACCCGAGATCTCCCTGGCGGAGTTGGCCGAGTACGGTTTCATCGACTTCATTCCGAGCTGGGCCCTCCGACAGAGTGTCGATTCCACGTTTCGCGCCGCTCGGCTAACGCGCAACACGCGGTTCGAGGTGAGCGACGCACCGGTCGCCGTCGAGTTGGTGAAGGCGGGGCTGGGTGCCTCCATCCTTCCCGCCAGCGTCGCGACCCTGTTTTCGGGCGTCAGAGTCTCGAGGATCGCTGATTACAGACCCGAATGGAACGTCGTCCTGATCTGGCCGAAGGGGCCGATGCGGCCCGCGGTGAGGGAGTTGATGTCGATATTCCTTCGGTCGCTCCCCGCTGCTGAAAACAGATAATCGTGCATATTTAATAATACGAAACATGCCTGTAACATTTCCCGCTAACTTCGCGCTTTGTCGAGTCGGTCGGCGTCCTACAGTGTGAGCCAGCACCCAGCCCAGCAAGCGGTGCATTCCGAGTCGAAGGCGCCGATTGCTTCGGCTTACCCTGCAACCACAACCGAGGAGAGAGCATGTCGAAGCGCGCATATCTAACCCTGGTGGCGGCCTCCGCGCTGCTGCTGACGGCTTGTTCTGATGGCAGCGAACCTGGTCCCGCCGAGGGTCCCGCCGAGGGTCCCACCAAGGTGTCGATTGTCAGCGGCAACCAAAGCCCTGACGTCAGCACCTGGCAGGTCTACCTTCCGGAGATGCTGAAGTACTGGGAGGACGAGGGCCTGGATGTGACCGTCAACTACACCCAGGGCTCGCCTGCAGCCGTCCAGGGTCTCGTCGCCGGCCAAGCCGATTTCGCCTTCAGTACCTTGACTCCCGTGCTTGCCGCATCCAGTGACGGTGAGGATGTGCGCCCCGTTGTGAATCAGACGGTGATGGCCTGGCGGCTCGCCGTTCCGACCGACAGCGCCATCAAAGACCCCGGCGACCTCAAGGGAGCCAAGATCGGTCTGTTCGCGGCCGGCGCAGGTAGCCAGCCCTACCTCGAGAGATGGCTCACGGACGCCGGCATCGACATCCAGACGGACATCGAATACATCGTTACCGGTGGCGCGGCCGCGTCCTATGAAGCGCTGAAGAACGGCACCGTCGACGTCGCTTTCAGCTTCATCGACATGCTCGGCCAGATGGAGGCGCTGGGTGGCGAGTACCGCTACCTCGCCGACGACAAATGGCTGAAGATGCCCGACTACGGCCTTTCGACCAGTACGAAGATGATCAAGGACCGGGACACCCTTGTCGCCGTCTCTCGAGGCGTTGCAAAGGCGATGGTCTTCCTTACCGAGAATCCGCGCTGTGCAGCCGAGGTGTTCATGAAGACCCCGACTGGCATGGGTGGATCAGTTGACCAGTTCGAGGCAGCCCTTCGAGCTTCTGCAAAGCAGGCCAAGGCCTCCTTCGACAGTCAGGGCACCGGATACTGGGGATTCGTAGAGCCAAGTCGACTCCAGGCGGCAATCGACCTTCAGCTTGACCTGGGCCTCATCTCGAAGAAGCTCGATGCAAAAGCCATGGTCCCGGGCGATCTTGAACTGGCCAAGGCCGTCAATGACTTCGACGCCGACGAGATCCGCGCGGCAGCTCGCGCATGTGACCTTGGGTAGCACCCTGGTGGCTTCTTCGACCCGGCACATCCGGGTCGAAGAAGCCACCAAGACATACGCGACTCGGCTCGAACCCGCAGGCCTGCTTGCGCTGAAGCCCATCACGCTCGACATCGATGCAGGCACCTTCGTCTCGATCGTCGGACCATCGGGATGCGGGAAGAGCACGTTCATGCGGATGGTCGCCGGTCTCACCCCGATCAGCGGAGGCCGGATCGAGATCGACGGCACCGAGGTGCGTGAACCCCGGAACGATGTCGGCGTCGTTTTTCAGTCCCCGGTCCTCCTGCCGTGGAAGACCGCGCTGGAGAACGTGATCCTGCCAGCCCGTTTCGCCAAGAAGAACTTGGCCGAGGCGAGAGAGCAGGCTCGCGAGTACTTCGATCTGGTCGGGTTGAGCGGCTTCGAGAGCGCGTATCCTCGCGAGCTTTCCGGAGGTATGCAGCAACGAGTCGGGATCGTCCGGGCTCTGCTCAACCACCCGAAGCTGCTCCTGATGGACGAGCCTTTCGGCGCTCTTGACGCCATGTCTCGAGAAAAGATGAACCTGGAGCTCCTGCGGATCTGGGCGGCAACCTCGTGCACGGTGCTGTTCATCACCCACAGCATTCCCGAAGCGGTGTTGCTCGCGGATCGAGTGCTCGTGATGTCCGGTCGTCCAGGCGAGATCGTCGACGACGTAGAGGTGACGTTGCCCCGCCCACGAAGCCTGGAACAGATCAACACCGCCGAATTCGGGAGGTACACCTACAGTCTGCGCCAGCATTTCAAGTCGGAAGGACTCGACTAAATGTCCACTACTCGCAGTCAGGTCAGGCCCTTGCCCTCACCTAGCGGGCTTGCCCTGCGGTGGTTCCGCCGGCGGCTGACTGATCCCGTCAACTACCTGACAATCGGGGTGGCTCTCGGCTTCTTCGTTTTGTGGGAGATCGCTGTCAAGTCCGGTGCGATCTCACGGCTCATCCTGCCAGCACCATCCGCGATTTTTGATGCTCTGTTGCTGAATCTCGGGATGCCCGTCTTCTGGGAACACACGTGGATCACGCTTCAAGAGATTCTGGTCGGCTTCGCGGCAGGGTCCATCGCCGGTTTCGTGCTCGGCGCCGGTATCGGAGTGTCACGAGTCGCGCAGAGAGTCTTCGGGATGGGGATTCTGGTGCTTCAGGCGATACCGAAGGTGGCGGTGGCGCCGATCATCGCCGTGTGGCTCGGCTACGGTTTGACGGCCAAAGCTGTCATCACGGCCCTGCTCTGCTTCTTCCCGGTCTTCGCCAACACGGTAGCGGGCATCCGTTCCACGCCGACGGAGTATCAGGAGTTGGTCAGCGCGTACCGGGGAAGCCGCACCCAGCGTTTTTTCCATGTGACCTTGCCTAACGCCCTGCCGTCGGTATTCGTGGGGCTCAATGTTGGCTTGACCTTGGCCGTGATCGGCGCGATCGTCGCGGAGTTCGTCGGCTCGAGCAAGGGTCTTGGAGCGTACATTCTGGCGCAGGGATTCCAGCTCAATGTGGCCGGTGTATTCTGCGCCCTCCTCGTCCTCGCAGTGATCACGATCATTCTGAGCGAGGCCGTTTCGTTCCTTTCGCGTCGAGTTGTCTTCTGGGCGCCCGAGTCTGTGGCGGGCTCGACCATATGAGTGACGATCCCGGCTCCGCCCGGTAGCCGCTGCTCAGGTCATACCTCGCGGATGATGACTCGGCGCGCGGGAACACGCATCCTGAGCGGGTGAACAACACGTCGTCTCCCACCACGTCCGACGACGCGACGACCCGGTTCTTCGAGGAACTCGGGCGCCGCGGGAACGAGCCGCTGCTGCGCAGGGTCAGCGGGCGCATCCGCTTCGAAATTGTCGATGGTGAGCGCACGGATTCGTGGCTCGTGGCCGTCGACCAGGGCCGGCTGTCCGTGACCCATGAGCAGGCGACGGCCGACTGCACCATCCGCGGGGGGCGTTCCACTTTCGACGAGCTGGCCGCCGGTCGTCGAAATATGAACGCAGCGCTCGTGCGCGGTGCGCTCGCCGCCCGTGGCGACCTCGAGCTGTTCTTCGCGATCCAGCGTCTCTTCCCCAACCCGCCTCCTGGGTGGGATCCGACCGTCGAGACAAGGGGCGAATCATGACCGATACAGTCAGCATCCTGAACGGCAACACCTTTGTGGTCAGCGATGTCGTGGGAGACATCGAGTCGTCGCCGACCGACCCGACCGGGTTGTTCTCGTTCGACACGCGGTTCTTGTCGAAGTGGGTGCTTACCGTGGACGGCGAACGGCTCACCTCGTTGTCGACCGATGACCTGCACTATTTCGAGGCGCGGTTCTTCCTGGTTCCAGGGGTCGGCAGTGTCTACGTGAACGCGACGATGTCGGTCATCCGGCAGCGGTCGGTCGGCAACGGTTTCACCGAGGTGCTGTCGATCCTGAATCACGACGACCAGCCGGTCGACGTGACCGTACGAATCGACGCCGCCAGCGACTTCGCGGATCTGTTCGAGGTCAAGGACGCGCTGGCGAAGAAGGGTTCGTATTCGACGAAGGTCGCCGGGCGCAGCCTGGAACTGGAATACCAGCGCGACACCTACCATCGGTCGACCGCCATCTCATCGACCGAGGAATGCTCGGTGGACGAGGACGGGTTGACGTTCACGGTCACCATCGGGTCGCACGAAGCCTGGAGCACCGAATTGGAGGTCGCGATCGAAGTGCTTCAGCAGGAGGTTCAGGGGCAGGGGCGTTCGATCTCCGAGCAGGTGAAGCGCCCGATCCCGGACATGGCGGCGAACCTCGCCCGATGGCTGGACGAAGCGCCGCGGCTCGGATGCGACTGGGAGACCCTGGTCAGGACCTACCAGCGCAGCCTGGTCGACCTCGCGGCGCTGCGCTTCTCCCCGCTGACCGCGGGACGCAACAGCCTGCCGGCGGCAGGCTTGCCGTGGTTTATGACGATGTTCGGGCGCGACAGCATCTTCACCAGCCTCCAGGTGCTGCCGTTCGGGTCCGAATTGGCGCGCACCACCCTGCGCGAGCTGGGATTGCGGCAGGGCACGCGGACCGACGACTTCCGGACGAGGATCCCGGTCGCATCCTGCACGAGGTGCGGTTCGGCGAACTGACCGCATTCGAGGAGCGTCCCCACTCCCCGTATTTCGGCTCCGCCGACGCCACTCAGTTGTACGTGGTGTTGCTCGACGAATATGAACGGTGGACCGGTGACACCGAACTGGTTCGTGAGCTCGAGTACGAAGCCCGGGCGGCGCTGCACTGGATCGACACCTACGCGGACCTGCAAGGCAACGGCTATGTGTCTTACGAGCGGCGCAATGCGGAAACCGGTTTGGAGAACCAGTGCTGGAAGGACTCCTGGGACTCGATCTCGTACCGCGACGGCACCCTGCCCGGATTCCCGCGGGCCACTTGCGAATTGCAGGGCTACGCCTATGACGCCAAGGTGCGCGGCGCGCGACTGGCCCGAGAGGTGTGGAACGACCCGGACTACGCGGCCGAGCTGGAAAGGCAGGCCGCGGACTTGAAACGACGCTTCAACCGCGACTTCTGGGTGGCCGACGGAGAGTACTTCGCGATCGCCCTCGACGCCGACGGGCGACAAGTGGACTCGCTCACCTCGAACATCGGGCACCTGCTGTGGAGCGGCATTGTCGACGACTCGAAGGCGCAGGCAGTGGTCGACCACCTGATGAGCGACCGGTTGTTCTCAGGCTGGGGCATCCGAACGCTTGCCGTCGGCGAGGGCCGGTACAACCCGATCGGCTACCACAACGGCACCATCTGGCCATTCGACAGCTCGTTCATCGCCTGGGGTCTGCGCCGTTACGGCTACAAGGATGAGGCAGCGCTGATAGCGGCCGGCATTCTCGAAGCATCCCGGTTCTTCGACGGACGGCTGCCCGAAGCGTTCGGCGGGTACTCGAAGTCGATGACGAAGTATCCGGTGCAGTACCCGACCGCCTGCAGCCCGCAGGCGTGGTCCACCGGTGCGCCGCTGCTGCTGATGCGCACGATGCTCGGCCTGGAACCGATGGACGGGCACCTGATCGTGGACCCCGCGCTGCCGGCGAACATCGGCCGGCTGGAGCTGCTCGACATCCCGGGCCGCTGGGGGCACATCGACGCCTTCGGCCGCGGCCGGGTGGACACGTCGCGGGTGACGGGCGCGTAGGAACTGTGGCGGAGAATGGGGGATTCGAACCCCCGAGGGCTTGCACCCAACACGCTTTCCAAGCGTGCGCCATAGGCCACTAGGCGAATTCTCCGGGCGGCCTGCTCGCAGGCCTCCGGAAATCTTACAGGCTTTCGCGAGGCTCATCGTCCGCGCCAGTCAGGCGAAATGCCAGACGCCGACCATCGCGACGATGACCGGCGTCTGACTCACTGACAGAGCGGAACTACTTGGCTCCCCAGAGTTCGAGGAATCCGTTCTCGTAGTCGGCGTCGCCGTACCAGGCGCCGGATGCCTCGGCGGCTGGAGTGAGCTCCAGTTCGTTGGCGCTCTCGGCGGTGAACAGACGCCGATACGGGAACGCGAGGTTCTGCGTGCTCGGCTGCCCCGACATCATCCGCAGCGTCTGGTCGGCGGCGTACCAGGCGAACGCCTGCAGGTTCATGCCGACCTCGGCCTGCATGAACCGTTCGTCGGCGAGCATCTGCATGACCGCGAGCGAACCTTCCATGCTGATCACGTGCACTTCGTCCTGGGCGAGCCCGGCCGACTGCAGGCCCTGCTGGATCGATTGCACCAGGCTGTCAGCCTCGGCGTGGATGTATTTGATCCCGGGGTTGGCGACCAGCGTGCTGCTAATCAGGCTGGGGAGCTTGTCGAGCTGTCCGGTGTTGATGTCGACCTTGGTGACCTTGCAGTCCGGGCAGCCCTTTTCATAGGTGGCGTGCGCGCCTGCTTCCATCCAGAGAATGGTGGCCGGGGTGTCGTTGATCGTGACGGTCAGGACTTCGGCCTGGGCGTTCGAGTCGGCGATCACCCAGTTCGCGATCCAGGCTTCCATTTCGACGTTGTTCGGGGTCAGGTATCCAACCTTGGTCGGTTCACCGGGGCCCGCGGGCGCGACCTGGGTGTAGAGCAGCGGGATCCCGGCGGCGGTGACGGAGTCGAAGGCGACCGACGCCAGCTCGTAAGGGATCGATCCGGAAATGACTGCGCCTGCGCCGGCCTGCACGGCCTGATCGAGGCAGGTTGCCATCGACTGCGGGTTCGCCTTGCCATCGCAGACCTGCAGGTCGACGCCGACGTTGGAGAGCGCTGTTTCCAGGGTGTCAGCGACGACGGTGAACAGCGGGACCTGAAGCGTCGCAGCGACGTAGTGCACTGTCTTGCCTTCAAGTGCGGCGAGGTTCTCCAACGCGGGGCCGGGCGCCTCGAACTCGTCGAACGACGCGGAGATGGAGTCGACGACCCCCTGGGCTGCTGCCGCCTCCGCGGTCAGTTCGACGTCGTCGGTCGTTGCAACCTCGTCGGTGGCGGCGCTACATGCGGTGAGGGCAAGAATTGCGGCGGCGACGATCGCCGCTCGCACAGTGCTGTGATTGCGTTTCATGGTGGCGGGAGCTCCATTTCTTCTTCTCTTCGTTGAGACCGGGGTCCGGTGTCGGACGCCAGTGGTGGTGCTGGATTGACGCAACGCTCAGGCCGGCGTTGTGGCCAGTTGAGCTCGGAGGGGGAGTTCGGACAGTCCATTGATGAGCGGATGCTGCCGGTGTGCTGGTTGCCCAGCCAGTTCGAAGCGATCCACCCGCTTCAGCAGCGAGTTGATCAGGCTGTGGGCTTCCAGCCGGGCGATCGCCTGGCCGACGCAACCGTGCAGGCCGTAACCGAAGGACAGGTGATCCGTGGGGTTGCGGTTGATGTCGAAGATGTCCGGATTGTCGTAGTGGCGCTCGTCACGGTTGGCGGCAAGGAAATTGAGCAGCACGCGTGAACCCGCGGGGATGGTGACGCCCTCGACATCCACATCACGCGTCGTCAGCCGGAAGAATCCGCGCACCGGTGACCACATGCGCAGGGTCTCTTCGAATACCTGCTTCACGAGGGAAGGGTCGCGTTTCATCGCCTCCCAGACCTCCGGCTGCTCGGCGACGAGCCTGAGCAGCGAACCGAGAGCGTTCGATGTGGTGTCCAGGCCGGCGACCAGCAGGGCGTTGATCTGCAGCTGACCGCTGCGCTCATCCAGGATGCCGGCGTCGACGGCGTCGAGGATGGCTGCACCCCAACTGCCAGGCCGCAGAGCCTGACGGTTCGACACCGAGGCGATCCAGTCGACGTAGCCGATTACGGTCGGGATGAGGGCCTTCAGCCGGTCGCTGGCCGGCCCGAAGGTGTAGTTCACCGCGTCGGCACCCTCGAACAGGTGCGCGCGTGGTTCGCTCGGGATGCCGATGAGGTCTCCCACGATCTTCCGCGGGATCGATTGGGCGAGTTCGACCCCGTCGAAGGTGGGTTGCTCGAGTGCGGCCGCGACAATGTCGTCGACCTCGTCGGCGATCTGCTCGCGCAGCGCCGTTATTGCGCGAGGCGAGGTCTGCGCGGCAAGGACGCCTCGGATGACGTCGTGCTGCGGAGGGTCGGTGGCGATGATGGCCCCGATCACGGGTGCATTGCCGTCGGGAAGTAGGGCCACGCCTTCAGCGGACGAGTACGTCTGCCAGTCCATTGCAGCGCCTCGGACGATGTCGTAGCGGCTGAGTAGCCAGAACTGGTGCTCGGGAACCCACACCGCCGGTGCGATGTCGCGGAGTTCCTTGAGCAGCTCGGGGTCGCCGGTGACGTCATTGCTGAAGACGTCCAGCGTGGTGCTGAGTGCAGTGGTGTCCACCATGAGGAGCCTCCATTCGGGTGGTGCGGGTTGCGGTTAGGCGCGGATGCGCCGCTGGAGCAGGAACGAGACCGTGACGGCGGCGACCAGCACGACGCCGTAGAACACGTCGGTCACCCAGCCGGCCTGGCCGTGCAGCTGGAGCCCGAATACACCCGTGAGCAGGAAGTAGCCCGCGATGAGCATCCCGATCGGGTTGAACCGGCCGGGCACGATGGCGACGGTGCCGAGGAACACAGCAGCGAAGGTCGGCATGAGGTTGGTCGCGGCGGTGCCGGGGTTGAATCCGCCGAGCCCGATCGACAGGATGACTCCGGCGAGTCCGCAGAGCAGCGCAGAAGAGAGGTAGGCGCCGACCCGGATCCGGGTCACCGAAATGCCTGCGAGCCGCGCCACGTCCCGGTTGGAGCCGACGAACAGCATGTGGCGTCCGAGCGGGGTCGCGCTCATGATGTAGGCGACGATCGCCACGAGGATCACGCCGTACCAGAAGATCATCGGAAGTCCGAGGAATCTGCCCAGGGTGATTACGGAGAGCGCCGAGTCGAGGCCGCTCACCGTGGTTTCCCGCGACATCAGGAAGGCGAGCCCGCCTGCCACGCTGGAGACGCCGAGGGTGACAACCACCGAATTGATGCCGACGATCACGATGAGCACGGCATTGATGATTCCGAAAACGAGCGCCACACCGAAGGCTGCGAGCACGGCGGGAAGGAACGGCCAGCCTTCGAACACGACGAGCGCGGGGACGGTGACCGCGGAGATGCCAAAGATGCCGGCGAATGAGAGGTCGAACTCGCCGACCGCCATGGTGATGACAACGGCCAGCCCGAGGAAGATCAGGGGCGTTTGCGTGCTGAGTACCGCACGCATCGCCGCGATCGCACTGACATCACCGGGTGCGGTCGCGACGAGCACCACGATCATGATGAGCCAGATGAGCACCAGGCTGTAGCGCTGCAGCACGATCGAACCGATGCGCCGGGCGAGGCTCGCTCCTGTGCGCGCTGGGATGTCGGATGCCGGAGGCCGTTTGGCGTCGTTACGTGATGGGGATGTGGTGGTCATGCTGCGTCTCCTTCGACGGGAGGGAAGATGGTGTTCAAGATCGTGTCCGCGGTGAACGGTCCGCGCAGTTCGCGGGCGACGACGCCGTCCTCGAGCACCAGTACCCGGTCGCACACGGCGGCGAGGTCTTCGACTTCGGAGGAGCACAGCACGACGGCTGCGCCATCCGCGGCTGCCTGGCGCGTGGCGCGAAGCACCGCGGTGCGAGCACCGACATCCACGGCCTGCGTGGGGTCATCGAGAACGAGCAGGGCAGGCTTGCCGATGAGCCACTTGCCCATCAGCACCTTCTGCTGGTTGCCGCCACTCATGGTTGCGACCACGGCCTTGCGGTCCGCGGGCGTCACGTTGAAGTGGTCCAGGATCGCCTGGGTCTCGATGCCCTGCCAGCGTCGGCCGGTCCACCATGGCTTACCGTTCGTGCGCAGGTGCGGGAGCGTGACGTTCTCCTCGACGGTAAGCGTGGTGGCGAGTCCCTTGGCGGCTCGGTCTTGGGGGATGAATGCCACCCCGGCGCGGAGCAG
This sequence comes from Diaminobutyricimonas sp. LJ205, assembly GCF_009755725.1. Lineage (NCBI taxonomy): Bacteria > Bacillati > Actinomycetota > Actinomycetes > Micrococcales > Microbacteriaceae > Ruicaihuangia > Ruicaihuangia ninglii. Next base: position 313,188 of record NZ_CP046619.1, read on the forward strand.
GTCGATGGTGCGATTGCGGTCGAGTGGGAGGACTGTGCCGTCGATCACGAGCTCGCCGCTGGCGCTGGTCGCGCCGCCGAGCAGTGCAGCGAAGCCCGGGAGGCCGGAATCCACGGCGCCGGTGACACCGAGAACTTCGCCGTGTGCGACGTGTGCGCTGACGCCCCGAACCCGCCCGCCAGTGATGTCGCGAAGCTCAACCCCGCCGTCGCGCAGCCGGGTCGGCATCGCCTGTACGAAGTTGTCGAGCTCTCCCTCGTGCCCGAGCACGAGCCGGGTCAGGGCTGCTTCGTCGAGGTCTGCGGTGGGCAGGCCGGTTTCGACGACTCGCCCGTTGCGCAGCGCGGTGGCGCGGTCCGCGATCTCCAGCACTTCCTTGAGGTTGTGGCTGACCAGCAGCACCGCTGTGCCTTGCCGGGCGAGGAAGCGGATCATCTCGTAGAACGCGGGCAGCGCCTCGTGGGGGATGGCCCGCGAGGACTCGTCGAAGACGATGACGCCGGTGCCGGGGGTGCGCTCCTGCAAGGCCCGGGCAACCGCAACGGCGACGCGCTCACTCGGGGTGAGGGTGGCGACCTTGGCAGCGGGGTCGATATCGAGCCCGAGGAAGTCGAAACTCTGGCGCACTGCGGCGCGGTCCTTGGCGGTGTCGATCCATCGGGTGAACCGCCGGGTGCTGTGTCGGCCGACTCGAGCGTTCTCGCGAACGCTGAGGTCGGCGATCAGGCCGAGGTCTTGATGAACAAACGCCAGACCTGCCTCATGCAGCCGCTTGGGCTCAATCGGCGGGCCGATCCGTTCGCCGTCCACCAGGATGTCGGCGCCGGGGTCTGGCCGGTAGACGCCGCTGATCAGCTTGATCAGTGTCGATTTTCCGGAGCCGTTCTGGCCGACCAGGGCGTGGATCTCACCCGGGGCGATGCTGATGTGGGCATTGTCGAGCACGGTGACGCCCGCGAATGTTTTGGAGAGGTTCCGAACCTCGAGGCGCGGCGCGTTCACTTGACGCTCCGCTCAGCCGGGCGCGGCTCGCTCAGGGGCATTGCAATTTCTCGTTCGCACGACACTGCACCGCACCTCCTTGTGTGGCAGACAGGGCGCGAAAGTCGTTTCCAGCCCTTTTGGTACGACAGTTGTAGCACTCACTTGATGCTCTGTCCAGTGAAAACCCTTAAAGTCGCGCGACTGGACGAGTCATCGCCTGTCCGACTTGGGTGGGCGGCGCGAGCAGCGGCCCCATGCGTGTCGGCGGACTCGGCGGTACCGCCATCGGCGTGGCCGTCATGGGTCTCGGGCGGGTCTTCCGGACTCGCGGAAGCGCGCGGGCGCGGACGCGGGCGCGGCAACCAGCGATCGGGGCTCAGAGTTGGCGGGGCCTCGAGAGCCGGCGCGGCCCCGCCAACGGTGTCCTCGACGTGCTCTACCTGGGCATGGCTCGGCACCGTGCGTCCGTCTCGCCGAGAGGTCGCACGGTGCCGAGGATGCCCCCGTTACAACGGGAGTGTCAGTTCACGCTCAAATCCATGATCCGGTCGATCAGTTCGCTGTCCGGGGACACGAATGAGAAGAGCTCATCGAAATGATTGCGGTCGGGCTGCTTGTAGTAGTCGCCCGTGAGTCCGGCGGCACGCCAAGCATCGAAGAAGTCCTTCGACTGTCGATCGAATTCTTCGGTCTGCAGTCCGCCGAGGGTTACCAACAGTGGTGGCGCGGACGTCGGCAGGTCAAGGATTGGGCTGTACTTGATGACCTGGTCCCCCGTCAGTTGGAGTGACGGTTGCAGGAACGTGTTCCGCAGGGGGCGAATGTCGAACAGGCCACTGATGGCGCAACCACCTCGAATCGTGTTCTCTGGAAGTCCGTACACTCCCTCCCAGTCGGTGTCGAGGAGGACAGCAGTCGCGTGGCCGCCAGCGGAGTGCCCCGACACGATGAGCCGCTCGGGGTCGGCGCCAAACTCCGCCGCGTGCCGGTAGGTCCAGGCGACTGCGGCACGCTGCTGCCGGACGATCTCGTCAAGCGAGACCGTCGGGCAGAGCGCGTACGACGGGATGACCATCGTCGCGCCCCTGCCCACGAGTCCGCGCGCCATGAAGCTGAAACCCTTCCGGCTGTTGAGGCGCCAATACCCCCCATGGATGAACACCACCACGGGTCCGCCAGGCTCACCCGGGAAGACGTCTAGTCGCTCTGCCAGGGTGGGGCCATACGGAATATCCAGCACGGCGCCCAGCTCGTCACGCGCTTGGGCGCTGTCGCTAGCGAACTGCGCACCCAGCGCCATGAGCTGCTCCCGCGGCACCGTCGCCTCAATGTCGTACTGCTGATCGAGTTCTTCCTGCGAGGTGAACCGTTTGCCGGCTGGTGTCTCGTACAAGGTGTGCATGTGAGGTCCCCTTTGGTCAGTGGGCGTCGGAATCGGTGAGTGCACCGCTGTCGTAGACCGTCTTGCCGGCCACGATCGTGCGGAGAACTTCGGTCTCGGGAAGGTCGTCGAGCGCGCACGTCGAGGGATCGCGATCCACGATGGCGAGGTCGGCATGGTAACCGGGCTGCAGTGAGCCGATCCCCTCCCACTGCATCAGTCGTGCGCCGTTCCGCGTCCACGTGGCGAGCGACTGCTGGCGCGTGAGCGCCTGCCCCGGAAGGAGGTTCCGGTGGCCGCTGCCGGCGAACTCGTGGGTCTCGGCCAGCCACATCTGCTCGAATGGGCTGCTCGGGCCCCAGTCGATGCAGGACGACACGTTCAGTCCGAGATCGACGAAACGCTTCATGGGCGAGAGGTCCGCGAGGATCTCGTCGCCGATGAGCTCGGCGAAGGTGTCTCCCATTCCCCAGCCGAAGCCGGCCCCCACGGTGATCTGGAAGTTCAGTTCCGCATATCGCTTCGCCTGCGCCTCGCTGGTGATCAGGCAGTGCTGGGCCACCCAGTCCCGGCTCTTGATGTCGTACTTGTCGACGTAGGGCTCAATGGAGTCGAAGAAGTCGTCGTGATCGAGGTAGGAGTACATGTTCATGTTGAGGCGGAGGTCGTTCTTGCAGCAGTACTCGACGACCATTTCCTCCACCCATTTCGGAATGGCCGCCGCCTCCCCGCCCATTCCTCCGAGTGGGTTCCGGTAGGGCTCCCGGTGCCGGAATGCCCCAGTGGCAATCACTCCTGACCGTCCGAGGGTGACACCGTTCACGCGCATCAGGTCGTCGGTGATCTGCGTCAGCGAGGTTGCGAGTTCGAGGCGTTCCCGGATGGAGTCACGGGTCGGATCGAGCGTGGGGAAGAAGGACCAGTTGGCGACATCGAGGGTAGCCAGAACCCGCAAGGTCATCTCATCGGCCGTGCGCAGGTTCTGCCAGCCCTGAATGTGATCGGGTTCCATCGCGTGAGAGTGGTAAACGCTGGTGATGCCCGCCTGATTGGCCGTCGCCATCCCCTCACGCGCGCCCATGTCCCAGAGTCCTGGGGGCGGCGGCGGCATCTTTCCAAGGATCGAGAGCCAGAACGGGTCGTTGGTGTAGTAGTAGTAGACGGGACCGAAGAGCCGTCCGGTCGGAGCGCCGCCTTCCTTTTCGATGGTGACCGTGTTCACCACATCAGGGAGCCCGCCGTCGATCCCCACCTCGGCCAGGCCGCGGCTGTTGAATGCCGTGACGCTCGGAGTCGTCGGTGTCCACCCCTGAATGACGACGGGATGATCGGTCGTCGCGCGGTCCAGGACGTGACGGTCGGGCAAGGCCTGCTCGGGCAGGTCGCGGTAGGACCGACGGACGAAGTAGTGGGCCTCCCCGACCGGAGTCGCTCGGATCCATTGTCCAGCCGGTGTCACCGCTGCCACCGCCCGGATGCGTTCGACAATGTCATTGTGATCGCGGGCGTCGGAGAGATCCACGGTACCCAACTGGATGCCGGCGAAATGCTGGTGGTGCGAGTGGCCATCGACGAGCCCCGGCATGGCTGTCGCGCCGTCGAGATCCAGTCGCGCGGCACCTGGTCCCGCCAGACTGGCCATCTCCTCCTCGGCACCCACGGCCAGCACCCGGCCACTGTCGATGACCAATGCCTCATGCGAGGACATCGCCTCGTCGCAAGTCAGGATGGGGCCACCGGTGATAAGTGTTCGCATACGACTACTCCTTTGAAGACGCACTGAACTCGATTGAAGTCGGACTGAATTGTTCGAAAGTATAGGAGCAATCTAGTTAATTCAATACATTTAAATGGTTGAATCCTCGATGAGTAGATGGCACCAGGCATCGGTGAGTGTCTGCAGGGAGATCTCGCGCGGGACGACCCAGCCGACGCGGAACCAGCGGCGCGACAGGTACTCGAACTGCCCGAACGCCAGGATGCATCGGATCCGCCTGGTGTGCTGCTCGAAGCGGCCCGCGCGATCCAGGCCGGATTCCATCGCCTCTGCGACGTGCTCGAACCATTTCTCGATGGCGTCCGCCACTTCCGGTTCGCCGGACGCTTGCTCGGCAGCCAGCAGGTAGGGGCGGATCACCGGCCACTGGTCGAACTTGCTGCTCAGCCACTGCTCCACAAGGTCGCGGCGCCCCAGCTCGACCACGACATCAAGCGGCGGGTCGTCGATCGCCGTGAGGATCACATCAACTTCGGTGATCAGCTCGCTCATCAGCTGCGACTTCGACGCGAAGTGCAGGTAAAAGGTGGTCCGAGTAGTGCCCGCGGCGCCCGCGATGTCGTCGATCGTGGTTGGAACATAGCCCTTGGACTCGAACAGTTCGAGCGCCTTCTGGAGGAGAAGGTTGCGCGTCTGCTGCTTGTGAAGGTCTCGGAGGGTGGCCATGCGATCAGGGTAGAGGATCCGATGCAGATTGCACTGTCTCTTGACACTCTGTTATTTGAGTGGATACAGCCGGCGCCCCGGGACCGCCCACACCAGCCGCGTAGGCTGGCCCGGTGGCAACACGGATTTTCATCACGTCCGCCGAGGGTCAGACCGGCAAATCGACCGTCGCCCTCGGAGTCCTTGAAGCGTTGAACCGGCAGGCCGGCCGGGTAGGGGTGTTTCGTCCGGTCGCGCGCACGGCGGGCGGGCGCGATTACGTTCTCGAGCTGATGCTTGAACACGATTCAGCGGATCTCGACTACGACGAATGCGTCGGCGTCAGCTACGAACGGGTGCACACCGACCCCGACGCCGCGCTTGCCGAGATCATGACCCGGTTCCAGGCGATCGAGTCCCGTTGCGACGCTGTGGTGATCCTCGGCTCGGACTACACCGATGTCGCGGTGCCCACCGAGCTCTCATTCAACGCGCGCGTCGCGGCGAACCTCGGCGCGCCCGTGCTGCTCGTGCTCGGCGGACGCTCGGGCGATTCGTCGCGCACGCCCGACGACCTGCGCCAGCTGGCCGAGGTGACCGAAGCCGAGCTGCGCGCCCAGCACGCGTCACTGCTGGCGATCATCGCCAACCGCGTCGACCCGGATAAACTGGCTGAGACCGTGTCCGCGATTCAGGGCACGGTGAGCGCGGGCACCCCGGTGTGGGCGCTGCCCGAAGACCCGATCCTCGTCGCCCCCACCGTCGGGTCGCTGTTCCGGGCGACCGAATCGGAACTGCTGTTCGGCGACCCGGCACTGCTCGACCGCGAGGCGCTTGGCTTCGTGGTCGCCGGCATGTCGATGGAGAACGTGCTGCCACGACTCATCGAGGCGTCGATCCTAGTCGTGCCAGGTGACCGGATGGACGTGCTCGTCGGGGCCCTGATGGCCCAGGCATCCGGCACCTTCCCGAAGTTGTCCGGTGTCATCCTGAACGGCGGCTTCCCGGTGTCCCCGCAGATCGAGCAGCTGATCTCCGGCTCCGGCGTGACCCTTCCGATCGCCCGCACCAGCTTTGGCACCTATGACACCGCCCGGCGGCTGGCCACGACTCGGGGCCGGTTCGCCGCCGAAACCGCGCAGAAGTACACCAGGGCGCTGTCGCTGTTCGAGGCGAACGTCGACGCCGCGAAGTTGCTTGATGTCCTCAAGGTGACCACGGCATCCGTCGTCACCCCGCTGATGTTCGAGCGCGGGCTGCTTGGCCGTGCGCGTGCCGACCTCAAGCACATCGTGCTGCCGGAGGGTGGCGACGACCGCATCCTGCAGGCGGCGAACATGCTCGCGCAGCGCGGCGTGGTCAAGCTGACGGTGCTCGGCGACGAAGCGAAGATCCGCTCCAGGGCCGCGGAGCTCGGCCTTGACCTCGGGCAGGTGCAGATTCTCAGCCCGTTCGACCCCGAGTTGCGGCAGCGCTTCGCCGAGGAATACGTCCGGCTGCGCTCGCATAAGGGCATCAGCGCCGAGATGGCCGCCGACACGGTGACGGATGTCTCCTACTTCGGCACCATGATGGTTCACCTCGGGCTGGCCGACGGCATGGTCTCCGGCGCCCAGCACACCACCGCGCACACCATCCGGCCGGCATTCGAGATCATCAAGACCAAGTCGGGCGTGAAGGTCGTCTCCAGCGTGTTCCTGATGGCGCTCGCCGACCGGGTGCTCGTCTACGGCGACTGCGCCGTGATCCCGGAACCCACCGTCGAGCAGCTCGCCGACATTGCGATCTCGTCGGCGGAGACCGCCCAGCAGTTCGGGATCGAGCCGCGGGTCGCGATGCTCAGCTACTCCACCGGGGATTCCGGTTCCGGCGTCGATGTCGAGAAGGTACGCGCGGCCACCGAACTGGTTCGCGAACGCAGTCCGGACCTGCTGGTCGAGGGACCGATCCAGTACGACGCGGCCGCCGACCCGGTGGTTGCGGCGCAGAAGATGCCCGATTCGCCGGTCGCGGGCAAGGCGACGGTGTTCATCTTCCCCGACCTGAACACCGGCAACAACACCTACAAGGCGGTGCAGCGCAGCGCCAACGCGGTCGCGATGGGGCCGGTGCTGCAGGGCTTGAACAAGCCGATCAACGACCTGTCGCGCGGCGCGCTGGTGCGCGACATCGTCAACACCGTCGCGATCACCGCGATCCAGGCGCAGGGAGCTTCACCCGCATGAGCAGTGTCTTCGTCGTCAACTCAGGCTCCTCATCGATCAAGTTCCAGCTGATCGACCTGAAGACCGAGGAATCCCGGCTCAGCGGACTGATCGAACGCGTCGGTGAGCCGGGATCGGCGATCTCCGACCACGAGGTAGGCATGAGCGTCGTGCTCGCGAAGCTCGGCGACCAGACCGGCGATATCGTCGCGGTCGGTCACCGCGTGGTGCATGGCGGCAGCGACTTCGCCGGCCCGACCCTGATCGATGACGAGGTCGAGCGCGAGATCGACTCGCTGTCCCGGCTGGCGCCACTGCACAATCCCGCCAACCTGCTCGGCATCCGTGCCGCCCGCAAGGCGATGCCAGATGTGCCGCACGTGGCCGTCTTCGACACCGCCTTCCACCAGTCCATGCCGCCAGCGGCATACACCTACGCGATCGACGCGGAACTAGCCGAGCAGTACAAGGTGCGCCGCTACGGCTTCCACGGCACGTCGCATAAATACGTCTCTGAGCGTGCCGCCGAGATGCTCGGCAAGCCGCTCGACGACGTGCGCACCATCGTGCTGCATCTCGGCAATGGGGCATCCGTCACCGCGGTGGATGGGGGCCGCTCGGTCGACACCTCAATGGGGCTGACTCCGTTGCAGGGGCTCGTGATGGGCACGCGCACCGGCGACATCGACCCCGCCGTGGTGTTCCACCTGCACCGCGCGGCCGGGCTCAGCGTCGACGAGCTGGACGTGCTGTTCAATCGCAAGAGCGGACTGCTCGGACTCACCGGCATGGGTGACATGCGCGACGTCCAGGAGGCTGCGAGCAAGGGCGACGCCGCCGCGGATCTTGCCTTGCAGGTGTGGCGGCACCGGATCCGGCACTACATCGGCGCGTATTTCGCGCAGCTGGGTCGACTCGACGCGTTGGTCTTCACCGCGGGGATCGGCGAGAACAACGCCCTGCTGCGGCGCCGGGCGCTCGCCGGGCTCGAGCACCTCGGTATCCGCGTCGATGACGACCGCAACGAGCTGGCATCCCGTGAGGCACGCGTCATCTCACCGGATGGCGCGGCGGTCACGGTCATGGTGATCCCGACGAACGAAGAGCTGGAGATCGCCAGGCAGGCGGCATCCGTCGTCTGAGGGGACTCGCGAGAAAATGCTGCATTAGACTCGCGGTTCACCTCGACCCGTGAAGGAGCCGATCGTGTCCGCGCATCCGATGCTGACTCCGCTGACCACGGCAGCAGAGACGCAGCGATTCTCAACCAGCACCGTCCCCGTCGACCGGAGACTGGCCAGCTGGGAGGAATACAACGAACAGGTCCTGTTCGGGCTGCGCGCCTCCACACTGTCTGACGACGGACTCCTTGCGACGCAGAGCAACCTCGACCTCCATCGTCTGCGGTTCACCGAGATCATCGGCAATAACCATGTGATCGAACGCACCCCGCGCAACATCGCCGCGAAGCCAGTTGATGCGGTCATGCTCTGCCTGCTGCTGAAAGGCAATGCGTTCCTGTACCACGCTGACGGCTGCGACCCGGTGCGGGCAGGAGACGCCGTTCTGTACGACGCCGACCGACCGTTCATGTACGGGTTCTCGAGCAACATGCACCAGCTGATTTTGGAGCTGCCGCGCAACGTCTTCCACGGCAGTATCGGCGAGGAGGGCGTTGTCCGCCCACGCGTGCTGCACCTCGCCGACTCTCAGGTGGCACAGGGCTGGGTGCGGGCCGCCGCCAAGTCCATGCACGACGCCATCAGACAACCGTCGCTGGCGAGCCCTGATCTTGAAGACTCGCTGATCGACCTGCACGCGCTGATGCTCGGCCACGGTGCGAGCGCGACCGGCAGCGGGTACGTCCTCGCCGCCCGAGAGTTCGTGCGGGCACACCTGAACGAAACGGACCTGTCCACGGCGCGGATTGCGCGAGCGGTCGGCGTGAGCGAACGGCACCTCGCCCGCGTGTTCGCCGACGAAGGGCTGACCGTCGCCACCTACGTGATGGACCAGCGGATGTCGCGCGCCCGGGACATCCTCGGGGATCAATCCCGGCAGACACTGGCCATCTCGGAGGTCGCGGCCGCGGTTGGATTTGTGTCTGCCGCTCACTTCGCGCGGGTGTTCAAGGCGCGCTTCGACTGCAATCCGCGCGAGGCCCGCGACGCTTTCCTGCGCTGATAGCGCCCGGCTGAGTGCGTGGCCGGATTGACTCTTTCGGACATGTTCCTGCCTGTTCCGGACATCGGGGCTTAGGCCCGGCCTTCGAACGCCACGCTGATGGGGAGTGCCCGCGGGAGGCTTCGCCGTCCGCCGGGTTCAACGACGCACCCTTTTATCGAAAGGCACAGCCATGAAGCCCCTGCGCACCCCGCGCATGGTCGCGATCCTCGCCGGATCCGCGCTCTTGCTCACCCTCGCCGCCTGTAGCACCGAAGAATCCACCGCACCCGCTGGCGATGCCGCCGTGGCAGCGGAGACTGACACGGCCGCGCTCGAGGCAATGCTGGAGGAGTTCCAGCAGCCACTGAACGAAGAGGTCCCGGAAAGCTCGCCCGCGATCCAGGCCGGCAAGTCGATCGTGGTCATCCCCTGCACCTACGCCTCGGAGGCCTGCGCCCGCGGAGCGGACGCCGCCATCGAAGCGGCCGAGTCGCTCGGCTGGGAAGCCCGCATGATCGACCCCGGTGGAAACCCCGAGAAGGCTCGGCAGGCGATCGACCAGGCCATCCAATTGGATGCGGACGGCATTATCTTCACCGCCGCCGTCGGTGACCAGATCAACGAGAAGCTCGCCGAGGCCCGCGCTGCCGGCATCTTCCTGGTGAACAGCATGTCGCCCGGCGACGAGCGGTTCGACGTCGACATCTCGCCTGACGAGGACCTGAGCGGCAAGATGTCGGCCGCCGCGATCGCACTTGACAGCGGCGGCGACGCGAAGGTGCTCGTCACCACCGACCCCGCGTTCCCCTCGATTGCCGAGCGCACCGCTGCGTTCGTGAAGTGGCTGCCCGAGCTGTGCGCGGACTGCGAGATTGTCGAAACCCTCGAGACGCAGATGTCACAGCTGCAGTCCGGCCTCCCGCCGCAGATCCAGGCAACCCTCACGGCCAAGCCCCAGATCGACTACATCTGGACGCACACCGGTGCTGCAGTCGTCGGCAGCCAGGCCACCGTCGAGCGCAGCGCGAACGGCGACACCATCAAAATGCTGTCCTTTGACGGTAACTCGGCGAACCTCGACCTGATCTCGCAGGAGAAGAGCCAGTTCGTCGACGTCATCAAGCCCATGGAGTGGGCCGGCTACCTGATGGTGCATGAGATGAACCGGCTCCTCGCCGGCGAGCTCACCGAGTACGAGCTGATCGACATGCCGAAGCGCCTGGTCACGGCAGACACCATGCCTGACCTGCCCTGGACCGGCGACGCGGACTGGAAGTCCGGGTTCAAAACTCTCTGGAAGAACGCGGCGTAACACCGCCCTCCGGTGCCTGATCGTCTGATCAGGCACCGGAGTTCGCACAGCTACGGACGGATCGCATGATTACCACCCCTGCCCTCACTGTTGCCGGCCTCAGCAAAACCTTCGCCGGGCAGCGGGCCCTGGACGATGTGTCGTTCTCGATCGCCGACGGCGCCATCACGGCCCTGCTCGGCATGAACGGCTCAGGCAAGTCGACCCTGATCAAGATTCTCGCGGGGGTGTACTCGCCGGACCCTGGCGCCGCGCTCACCGTGCGCGGCGACGAGCTCGCCCTCCCGCTCCAGCCGAGCGACGCACACCGAGTAGGGCTCCGATTCCTGCATCAGGATCTGGGCCTGGTCGATGCCCTCACCGTGGCAGACAACTTCGCGCTTACTGACGGTTTTTTCGCAGCGGGTACGCTCGCTCCGATCAACCGACGCAAACAGGAACGGCACACGAGCTCAACACTGGAACGCTTTGAGATCGACGTGCGTCCCACCGCGCTGATCAGGGACCTTCCGCCGGCGACCCGAACCATGGTCGGCATCGCTCGCGCCTTCCAGGACGGCGACGACGCGGTGCGTCGCAACCTCCTGATTCTCGACGAACCCACCGCGTCGCTTCCCGCCGAGGAAGTTGAGCGGGTGCTCGGCATGCTCGAGCGACTGCGCGCCGCCGGTGGGACCGCGATCTACGTCAGCCACCGAATCGACGAAGTCCGGCGCATCGCCGACCGCCTGCTCGTGCTTCGCGACGGACAACTCGTTGCCGACGAACCGCTCGGCGCCCGGGACAACGATGACATCGTCTCGCTCGTCATCGGTCGACCGCTCGCGCGCGTCGAAGTCGCCGCACCCGCTGAACGGGAAGGCGAGGTCGTGCTGTCGGCGACCGGCCTGCGCGGATCCCGGCTGACGGGAATCGATCTGGCAGTGCGCAGCGGCGAGATCGTCGGCGTCACCGGCCTGATCGGCTGCGGGCGCAGCGAGCTGATCCGCATGCTCGCCGGTGCGCAGAAACCGGATGCCGGAACAATGACGCTTGCAAGTCAGCCATATGCCCCCGGCGTTCCGGCCGACGCTGTCGGTCTCGGTGTCGGCTGCGTACCCCAGGACCGGCGGGCCGAGGGCATCGTCGCCGACATGAGCGTGGGGGAGAACCTCACCCTTGGCCGGTTGGACCGGTTCCGCCGTGCAGGCAGCATCGACCGTGCCGCTGAGCGGGAGGCATCCGCCGGCATGGCCGCCGAATACCTGGTCAAGGCCCGATCGCTTGACGTGCCGATTCGTACGCTGTCCGGCGGCAATCAGCAGAAGGTCGTCGTTGCGCGGGCAGCCAGCACCGGCGTCCGGGTGCTGCTGCTCGATGAACCGTCCCAGGGAGTCGACGCTCTGGCCAAGCAGGAGATCGGCAACATCCTGCGCTCACTCGCCGAATCCGGGGTCGCCATCGTCGTGGCGTCAACCGACTACGCCGACTTCGTCGGTCTCGCCGACCGCGTGCTCGTCCTCAACCGAGGACGGCTGGCCGTCGAACTTGGGCCGGGCGAGATCACCGAAGACAGCATCGCGCTGGCCTGCACCGCTCAGGCCGCCTGACCACCCAGGGAAGAACTGTGACTACCGCGACATCCACCAGCCTGCTCGACCGACTTCGGCCGGGCGCCATCATGCGCCAGTACGGCATCGCCGTATTTCTCGTGCTGATGATCATCGTCTTTTCGTTGCTCATGCCGAGCACCTTCGCCACGTCGGGCAACTTCCGGCAGATCCTCGGCGACCAGGCGGTGCCCGGCATCCTCGCGCTCGCCGTGATCCTGCCGCTCGCCGCCGGGGAGTTCGACCTCTCCGTCGCCGCCAACCTCGGCGCGACCACGATCCTCGGCATTGTGCTCGCCGGGTCGGGACTCCCGCTGCCGGTGGTGATCCTGGCCACCCTCGCGGCCGGAATGCTGATCGGTGCGATCAACGCCTTCATGGTGATCGTCGTTGGGGTCAACGCCTTCATCGCCACCCTCGGCATGGCGACCATCCTGTCCGGGTTCAACCTGCTGCTCACCGGCAGCACGCTGATCATGCACGATGACGGCGCCTTCACCGCCATGACCAACACCCGCGTGGCTGGCTTCCAGATGGTGATCGTTTACTTCCTCGTCGTCGCGGTGGTGCTCTGGTATCTGCTCGAGCGCACGCCGTTCGGCCGCTACCTGCGCGCAACCGGGATGGGACGGGATGCCGCACTCATCTCTGGCGTGCGCACCAAGAAGTACCTGGCTGCAGCCTTCATCGGCGCCGGACTGCTCGCCGGGCTGGCCGGCACCCTGCAGGCGTCCCGCGCCAGCAACGCCACCCCGGATCTCGGCCCCGAGTTCCTGCTGCCCGCCTACGCCGCGGCCTTCCTCGGTGCGACCGCGATCCGGGCCGGTTACTTCAACGTGTGGGGAACCGTCATCGGCGTGTACCTGCTCGCGATCGGCGCCAACGGGCTCATCATCCTCGGTGCCCGCACCTGGGTCATCAACGTCTTCAACGGCGTCGCCCTGCTCGTTGCGGTCTCGGCAGCGACGCTCGTGCAGCGCCGCCGCAAGCGAGTCAAGCCCGCGGCATCCGACGCCTCAACCCCCGCCTCGAAGGAGTAACCGAAATGTCCCTGCTCGCCACCACAAATTGGCACGGCAAGATCTTCGTCGATGGATGGACCGCGGGCCAAGGCGGTACCGCGCCGGTCATAGAGCCCGCCACCGGGCGCGACCTCGGCAGCGTCGGAGTTGCCAGCGCCGCTGATGCGCGGCGCGCCGCAACCTCGGCGGCCCGCGTGCAGACCGAATGGGCACTGCGCACGCCCGAAGAACGTGCCGCCGTACTCCGCCGCGCCGGCCAGTTGTTTGAGGACCACGCGGAGGAGATCCAGGGGTGGATCATCCGCGAGTCCGGGGCCATTCTGCCCAAGGCGCAACTCGAAACGCATATCGCCGCCAACGAGTGCTACGAGGCCTCCGCGCTGCCCACCCACGTGCAGGGTGATGTGCTCGCCTCAAGCGGCGACCACTGGTCGTTCGCGCGGCGGCGGCCAGCAGGCGTCGTCAGTGTCATCGCGCCGTTCAACTTCCCGCTGATCCTGTCGATTCGTTCGGTCGCGCCTGCGCTCGCGCTCGGAAACACGGTGCTGCTCAAGCCGGATCCGCGCACCTCTGTCTCCGGCGGCGTCGTGCTCATGCGCGTGTTCGAAGAGGCAGGGCTGCCGACCGGAGCGCTGCAGTTGCTGCCGGGCGGCGCGGATGTCGGAGCCGCAGTCGTCGAGGCGCCCGAGGTGCGGGTGATCTCGTTCACTGGCTCGACCCCGGCCGGACGCATCGTCGGCGAGACGGCCGCGCGGCACCTGAAGCGCGCGCACCTGGAACTGGGCGGCAACAACGCCATGATCGTGCTGCCCGGCGCCGACCTCGACAAGGCGGTGTCGGCCGGAGCATTTGGGTCGTTCATGCATCAGGGGCAGATTTGTATGAGCACCGGGCGCCACCTGGTGCACGAGAGCATCGCAGCGGAATACGTCGCCAAGCTCGCGGCGAAGGCCGACAACCTGCCGGTCGGCGACCCCGCCACCGAGCAGGTCGCGCTGGGGCCGATCATCGACGCGAAGCAGCTCGCGCGTGTGGGCGAGATCATTCGCGACTCAGTGGCCGCCGGCGGTCGCGTGGCGGCGGGCGGAGCGGCGGATGGGCCGTTCTTCCGGCCGACCGTCCTCACCGATCTGACGCCCTCGAACCGGGCGTGGGCTGACGAGATCTTCGGCCCGGTCGCCCCGGTCATCGCATTCTCGACCATCGATGAAGCCGTCGACCTGGTGAACGCCAGCCCGTTCGGCTTGTCGGTGAGCATCCTCGGGGAAGTGGGGGAGGCGATGAAGGTCGCCGACCGTGTCCGCTCGGGCAAGATCCACATCAACGAGCAGACCGTCATGGACGAAGCGAACGCCCCCTTCGGCGGCGTGGGCGATTCGGGCACCGGATCCCGATTCGGCGGAGCCGCCGCGAACATCGAGGCGTTCACCGAGAACCAGTGGCTCACCATGCGACCGGACATCGCGCCGTACCCGTTCTAGTCGTGACTGTCGGGCTGCGTCTGGGAAGACGCAGCCCGGCTTACTCGATCCCGGTCGTGCGGTTTCTGGGCGCGCTCGGGGGTTGACGCCGCGTCCATCGCAATAAGACTGTCTGCATGGGACTTCCCGCTACACCCATGCAGCGCGTGCTCTTCCGCGGCCGCGGCCCGGTCAGCGAGTTGCTGATCGATGCCCTGCCGCGACCGCGCGCCGAGATCGACGCGGCGCTTGCTGGGTTGACCGCGCTCACCGAGCAGGCGGTGGATGCGACATCCGACATTCTTCGCGACGACGACCTGCAGCTGGCGTTGCTGATTCTGTACGGGCTGCACTACGGGTCGCTGGTCGAAACCGACGGGGCCTGGGAGTGGCATCCGGCCACACTGTCCGCCCGGCTGACGATCGAGGAGGCATTCGAGAGGGAGCTGCGCCGGACCGTGCCCATGCCCGACCTGCCGCAGCCGAACCGCGAGGCGGTCGCGGCCGCCCTGTTCGAACTCACCGGCCGCGACACCGGGCCGAGCCTGTCGCGCTACGTCGCTCGCGAGGCCACCGGTGAGCAGCTGATTGAGCTGGTCGTGCAGAAGTCGGTGTACACGCTGAAGGAGGCGGACGCGCAGACCTGGACGATTCCGCGGCTGCGCGGTCGGGCCAAGGCCGGGCTGGTCGAGATCCAGGCCGACGAGTACGGGGAGGGGCGGCCGGAGCGCATGCATTCGGCGATCTACGCGGGCACGATGCGTGGCGTCGGGCTCGACGACCGGTACGGCGCCTACCTCGACAGCGTGTCGGCGATCACCTTGGCGTCATTCAACATGATGACCATGTTCGGCCTGAACCGGCGCATGCGTGGTGCCTCGGTCGGGCACTTCGCCGCGTTCGAGATGACTTCGTCGGTGCCGAACCGGTTCTATGGCAACGGCTTCCGCCGACACGGGTACGGCCAGGAGGTCACCTGGTACTTCGACGAACACGTCGAGGCCGACGCGGTGCACGAACAGCTGGCGGGACGGGATGTCGCCGGCTCACTGGCCGAAGACGAACCCGACCTGCTCGCCGACATCTTCTTCGGAGCGGCCGCCTGCCTCACCGTGGACGGCTGGGTGGGAGAGCACATCCTGAACAGTTGGACCGACGGTCGGTCATCACTGCGGATGCCGCTGGCTGAGGCTACTTCGGAGGCTTGACATGAGCATCCCCGCCGTCACCCCGAGTATCATCGCCTGCCCGGATGGGCCGTTGATCGTGCGTGGGGACATCGACATCCTCTCCTCCGCAGGGGAGCCGATCGAGCCGAACCGGCGCACGTTCGCCCTCTGCCGATGCGGGGTGTCGACGATCAAGCCATTCTGTGACGGCAGTCACAAGTTGATCGGCTTCAAGACCGACGAGCCGGCGCCGGAGGGGTAGCCGCGCTTCGAGCGCGTCGTGCTTAGTGCCGGCGTGCTTGAGAGCGCGCCGTGCTTAGGCCCGGACCCGCCTGGTCGTCGGATATCGCGGTGGGGTGTCGCCGTACGGGGCCTGCTCACTCGGTGTTGACCCGCTGACCAGTTCGAACTGGCGGCGCACACCGGCGCCGGTGACCAGGAGGTGGGCGACGACGGCGGCGACATCCGCGCGTGGAATGGTGCCGCGCTCGACCGTGTCACCGACCGTGATCAGCCCGGTCGGCGGCTCATTGGTCAGGCCGCCGGGGCGAACGATCGTCCAGTCGAGGCTGCGCGGACGGATCGCGGCGTCCGCCTCGCTCTTCGCTCGCGAGTACGCCTGCATCACCTCGTCAGCGTTCGGGTCGACCCGGTCGGTGGCGATCGCCGAAATCTGGACCAGGCGACGGATGCCGGCGGCCTCCGCCGCGTCGGCGAGCAGGATCGCGGCATCCCGGTCGACGGTGGTCTTGCGTGCCGCTCCGCTGCCCGGGCCTGCGCCCGCGGCGAATACGACGGCGTCGGCGCCCTGCAGCTTCGCGGCGAGCGTTGCCACATCGGTGTGCTCGAGATCCAGCACCAGCGGCTCGGATCCGACCTGTTCCAAATCGGCGCTCTGATCGGGATTCCTGATGATGCCGACCGGTTGGTGACCGGCATTCGTCAGCAATTGCGACAGCAGCAGGGCGATCTTTCCGTGGCCTCCGGCGATGACGATGCGCATTACTCGACGTTAGCCGGGTAAACTGTTTGACGGCTCCTCGCGTGGCGCCATCCAGGCCAACTCCCCCAGGACGGAAACGTAGCAAGGGTAACCGGGCTCTGGCGGGTGCGCGAGGAGTCCTTTTTGTGTGCGGGGGACTCCTGATCGCGATCCGCCGCGTTCCGCAGGAGTTGTGAAGCGAAACGCCGGCACAGAGGACTAACTACCCGGCGTGTCTGTAGGTAAGTCCTGCGCACCGCGGGAGTGCGCGCGACGCGGGCGTCAGATCCGGTGCCCGCGGGCCCGGCGACCGTCCGCCACCATCCGCTCGATGGCTGCGAGCACCAGGTCCCAGTCGCGCGTTACATGCGCCGGCCGAAGCCGAAGTGTCGTGCGTCCCAGGGCTGCGGCGTGCAGATCTCGGTCGCGGTCGAGGGCGAACTGGTCCTCGGTGTCATGGAAATACTTGCCGTCGACCTCCAGGCCGACGATGTCTTCGACGAGCAGGTCCTGGTGGCCGAGGCCCGGCACATAAGCCTGCGACTGCACACGAAAGCCGCGCTTGAGCAGCCGGAACCGCACGATCGACTCGTACCCGGAGCCGCTCCCGAAATTCAGTTCCGGCAGATCCTCGATGAGCCTCTTTGGCGTCTCGGCCGCGAAGTGAGCCACCTCTGCGGAGCCGACCACGCCACAATGCACCGCTGATTCAAGTGCCGCCAGCGCGTTCTCGAGATCCAGGCAGTGCAGCGCTTGCCACAGCGCCTGCTGCGGAGTCGCCAACCAGCGGCTGGCCATCCCAAATCGAGGGTCGTGCCAGTGCACACGCGGTAGTCGGCCCCGAGGATCGATAGTGAGCGGGATTCGGCCATGCGTTGTCGCGACTTGCAGATGAAGTCGGATGTCGAAGCCCGACCACACACCCAGCCGACTCAGCGCCGAGACGCAGGTGAGCGCGCCGCCGACCTGCGCGGCGAAGGCCAGGTCAGCGTCGACGTGCCGGCAGGCATACGTTCCTCGGCGCGGACGCCACAGTTCCCCATGGGCGACCGCATAAGTGAGCCGCTCCCGTGAGAAGCCAGCGCGGGCGAGATCTCGTGCAGCGGCCAGATGGCCGAGAGAGCAGACGACCGCGGACAAGTCGCGCATGGGACTAGAGGATGGTGCTCGGACGTAAGTCGCCGAAGGGGAATAACGGAGTGCACGGATGGCTCGCCGTCTGAGTGACCTGTGGAGGAGGCATCCGGTGTGCTTCCCTGTCAGTCGTCCGCATTAGCTTCCCCGCGTCGATTCTCAGTTCAAGCCCGGTGATACTGACGGCGTTGAGCAGGACTTTCTCGGGACGCGCCGCGCGTCGACGCAATCACGTCGGCGTGTTGGCCGAAAACTCCTGCGGAAAGCACCTCGAGGCCAGTCGCCCGCGAGGTCTTTCGGCGGCCGATGCACCGCACGGACGGCTGTGGATGGCGGCATCCGGTGTCGGATGCGCCGACTACGCTGTAGGCGTGGTCACCGCCCTCTACCGTCGCTATCGCCCCGAGTCGTTCGCCGAACTCATCGGGCAGTCGCAGGTGACCGATCCGCTGCGCACCGCACTGCGCACCGACCGGGTCAACCATGCCTACTTGTTCAGCGGGCCGCGCGGCTGTGGCAAGACCACCTCCGCGCGCATTCTCGCTCGCTGCCTGAACTGTGCCGAGGGACCGACCGACACCCCCTGCGGCGTCTGCCCCAGCTGTGTCGAGCTCGGTCGCGACGGCGGCGGTTCGCTGGATGTCGTCGAGATCGACGCTGCCAGCCACAACGGTGTCGATGACGCCCGCGACCTGCGGGAGCGCGCCGTGTTCGCGCCCGCCCGCGACCGGTTCAAGATCTTCATCCTCGACGAGGCGCACATGGTGACGCCGCAGGGCTTCAACGCGCTGCTGAAGATCGTCGAAGAGCCGCCGGAGCACGTCAAGTTCATCTTCGCGACCACCGAGCCCGAGAAGGTCATCGGCACGATCCGGTCGCGCACGCACCACTACCCGTTCCGGCTGGTGCCGCCCGCGCAGATGCTCGAGTACGTGCAGCAGCTCTGCGACAGCGAGGGCGTCACGGTTGCTGCCGGGGTGCTGCCGCTGGTGGTCCGCGCCGGAGGCGGATCGGTGCGCGACACCCTGTCGCTGCTGGACCAGCTGATCGCCGGGTCGGAGAACAACTCGGTCGAGTACGAGCGCGCCGTCGCGCTGCTCGGCTACACCCACGGCGCGCTGCTCGACGAGGTCGTTGACGCGATCGGCGCCCGCGATGCCGGGGCGGTCTTCTCCTCGATCGACCGTGTCGTGCAGACCGGGCAGGACCCGCGCCGCTTCGTCGAGGATCTGCTTGAGCGGCTCCGCGACCTGATCGTCGTGGCGGCCACCCGCGAGAACGCCGCATCCGTGCTGCGCGGCATCCCGCAGGACGAACTCGACAACATGACCCAGCAGGCGCAGAAGTTCGGCACCGCCGAGCTCTCCCGCGCGGCCGACATCGTCAACACCGCGCTGACCGAGATGACGGGGGCGACCAGCCCGCGCCTGCACCTCGAACTGATGGCGGCACGCCTGCTGATCCCCGCCTCCGACGACACCGAGCGCGGCGCGCTCGCCCGTGTCGAGCGCCTGGAACGCCGGGTCGGAATGGCGACGGATGCCGCATCCTCCGCCCCGCCGAGGGCCGAGCCCGCCGCGCCGGAGCCTGCTGCGGCCGCGCGTCGCGAGCCCGCTCCCGCTGCCCGGCGCGAGGCGACCCCGTCCCCCGCAGCCCGGCCGGCGACGCCTGTCCCGGGGTCTGACGGCACAGCCGCGCCCGCCTCGAAGCCAGCCGCCTCTACCGCCGAGCCCGCGTCCACCCCGCCTGTCTCTGCCGCCGAGCCCGCCCCGCGCGTCGAGGCGGAGGCCCCGGCTGCACCGACCGCAGTCGGGCCGTTGACGTTGCAGCAGGTGCGGGACGCCTGGCCCGAGATTCTTGATAGCGTGCAGAAGGCCAGGCGGAGCGCCTGGACGGTCGTGTTCACCTCGCAGGCCCGCGACCTCAAGGGCGACGTGCTCACGGTCACCTTCCCCAGCCAGGTTGACGTCGAGAGCTTCAAGGTGCAGGGCCTCGACAGTGTCAGCGAGTACCTGCGCAAGGCGATCCTCGACGTTCTCGGCGTCCGCGTGAAATTCATCGCCAAGGTCGAGAGCGCCGGCGGCGGGCACGCGAGCCCTGCTGCTCCGACCGCAGCTGCTCCGACCGCGGCGGCCCCGACCAGTGTGCCCAGCGCGGAGGCTCCGCACGACCCGTACCCGGCTTCGGAGCCGGCTGTCCCGGCTGAGCCGGCGGCCGGCGGCTGGGAGGTCGCACAGATCCCTGGTGCGAAGCCACTAGCCGAGGCCGTGGTGCCGCAGGCTACGTCGTCCGCTTCAGCCTCAGTCGCCGCGCCATCCGGTTCGACTGCGCAAATTTCCCGATCGGCTCCGGGTGCGCCATCCGTCCCGTCCGCACCCGCGCCGAACGGCCGGCAGCGGTACGGCGAGTCAGTGGTGCGCGAGATCCTCGGCGCGAACTTCATCGAGGAACAGGCGATTGTGCCGCAGTCAAGGAGCGAGTTCTAGTTGTACGAAGGCATCGTCCAGGAGCTGATCGACGAACTCGGCCGGCTACCCGGCATCGGACCGAAGTCGGCGCAGCGGATTGCGTTCCATATCCTGCAGACTGAGAGCGTCGACGTGACGCGGCTCGCTCAGGTGCTGCTCGAGGTCAAAGAGAAGGTGCGTTTCTGCGCGATCTGCGGCAACGTCTCCGAGCACGAGACGTGCTCGATCTGCCGTGACCCGCGCCGTCAGCCGCAAACCATTTGTGTCGTCGAAGAAGCCAAGGACGTGGTCGCGATCGAGCGCACCCGTGAGTTCCGCGGGCTGTACCACGTGCTCGGCGGAGCGATCAGCCCGATCGATGGCATCGGCCCCGACGACCTGCGCATCCGGCAGTTGCTGCAACGCCTCGCCGACGGCACGGTCACCGAGGTGATCATCGCCACCGACCCGAACCTCGAGGGCGAGGCGACGGCGACGTACCTGACGCGGATGCTGCAGCAGCCGGGTCTGCGGGTCACCCGCCTTGCCTCCGGGCTGCCCGTCGGCGGCGACCTGGAGTATGCCGACGAGGTCACCCTCGGCCGGGCCTTCGAGGGCCGCCGACTCGTCGAGAACTAGCCGACTCGACGAGAAAGAGGCAAAGAAAGACCGGCGGGGCACAGCCCGCCGGTCTTCTGGTCAGTGCACGGCTTCCGGACTAGCGGCGCCCGCGCCCTGTCTCCGTGTCATCCACGTCGGTGTCGATCTTCTCCTTGCGCACCTGTTCGTTCACCGTTTCCTCTTCGGTCACGGTGTCCGTCTCAAGGCGCACTCGCTCCACCGGCACGGTCTTCTTCTCGACCACCGGTGTCTCAGCGTGCAGCGTCACGTCGTGCTCTGCCTCGCTGATGTCCTGACCGCGGAGCGCCTCGTCGACGTTCTCGTCGGTGATGGGCTCGCGCACCACGCGGACTTCTTCGTGGCTGACGGGAACCGTGGTCTGCACGTTCTCAGTAACGACGAACTTCCGCAGGTGGGCGTGGCCCGTGGCGTGACGTTCCTTGCCTACGCGGAGCTGCTCCTCTGAGCGGGTCATCGCGTCGTCCGTCGACCGTCCCTCGCGGTAATCCGTTCCCTCGCGGTAGTCGGTTCCGCTGGTGCCCGTGTAATCGCGGGTATCAGTGTCCGCGTAGTCCGCTTCGGACACGTGGTAGTACTCGTAAAGCCGGTCTTCCTCGGCTTCGTCGAGATGGCGGTCTGCATCGATTCGGGGAGCATCCTTGACTGTCGCCTTGTCGAACGTCACCTTCAGGCGCTCGCCCTCCAAGATGGCGTCACGCAACGGAACGAACGATTCGGACGTGCCCCACAGGCCGGTCATCACGGTCACCCACTCGGGCTTTCCGGTCTTGTCGTCCAAATAGACCTGGCCGACCTTTCCGATCTTGCTGCCACTCGGGTCGATTACCTCGACCTTTTGTTCCATCAACCGTTGAACTTCTTCTGTGCGGATCATCGTGCCCTCTAACTTCGTTTCGGGTGTTGGGCATCCATTAAGAGCACGCGGTTCTCGGTATGGGAACACCTACCCGGCCAACTGCCAGCGCGCGGTCAGCGGCCGGTCAGCGGGCTGCCAGCGCGCTAACAGCGCGCCGTCAGCGCGCGGGGAAGTGAGCACCCGCGCGCTGAAGCGCGCTCACGCCGGATACGCGGCGCGGTCGACCTTCCGGTGGAAACGCGTCCCCATGAACCCGCCGAGGATCGCTCCGCCGAGCGCGGCGAGTGCCACGATGATCGCGGTCACGATTCCGCCGACGGTCAGATCTCCCTCGTTGAGCGGGATGCGCGGGAACACATTCACATTCGCGAACAGGTCGTACTGAGTCCCGGCGATGAGCCCGATCAGGGCGACAATGATCGCGATCACCAGAGCCCACAGCCACACGGCGATTCCTTGGCGCACGCCGTTGAACCTGGCCATCCGGCCGGCGACGTAGCCGCCGCAGTAATACGCGACGAACATCACGAGGATGATCAGGATGCCGCCGACGATGCCAACTGTCTGTACTTCGCCCTCAGTGGCTTCCTCCACGTCGACGCCGGTGGCCAGCCCGAGGGCCGTCCCGGCGGCAGCCAGCAGGGCCGTCAATAGCACGGCCATGCCCACCGCGGCGAGCCAGCCGAAGAATGCCGATCCGATCTTGATGCCGCCGTACTCTTCCCTTTCCCGGGCAACAGCTGCGTCGTGTACTGCGCGGGTGTCCCCGCGAGCTACCGAGTCGCGATCGTCCCCGGGCACGGATGCCCCGGTCGAACGATTTCGATCATCATTGATACTCATCTGTTCTTCTCCGTTCGCACGGTCTTGAGGAACCTCCATTAACCCCCGCGGTACGAAGGTTGCCAACCCCGCCGCCGTGCGCGCGTAATGCCCAGCGACGCTGAATTAGAATGGGGCGTCGCCCCCCAGTAACCAGGAGAACCCGTGAGCTTGATCGTCCAGAAGTACGGTGGGTCTTCCGTCGCGGACGCAGAAAGCATCAAGCGTGTCGCCAAGCGGATCGTAGAGTCCCGTCGTGCCGGCAACGACGTGGTCGTTGTGGTGAGTGCGATGGGCGACACCACCGATGAGCTGCTCGACCTCGCGTCCGAGGTGACGCCGATCCCGGAACCGCGTGAACTGGACATGCTGCTCACCGCCGGGGAGCGCATCTCGATGGCGCTGCTCGCCATGACGATAAAGGGCATGGGGCACGACGCGCGCAGCTTCACCGGCAGCCAGGCCGGCATGATCACCGACGCGCAGCACGGAGCCGCGCGCATCGTCGACGTGACCCCGGTACGTCTGCGCGACGCTCTCGATGAAGGCGCGATCGTCATCGTCGCCGGATTCCAGGGATTCAATCGCGACACCAAGGACATCACCACCCTCGGTCGTGGTGGGTCAGACACGAGTGCGGTCGCGCTCGCCGCGGCGCTGGACGCGGATATCTGCGAGATTTACACCGACGTCGATGGTGTCTACACCGCCGACCCGCGGGTCGTGAAAGCCGCGACGAAGATCGACCGCATCTCCAGTGAGGAGATGCTGGAGCTCGCCGCGGCGGGATCGAAGGTGCTGTACATTCGTGCCGTCGAGTTCGCCCGTCGGCACGGCGTCACACTGCATGTTCGCTCCTCGTTCAACAACAACGAGGGCACCCTGGTGGTCAATCCACAGGACGGAGACAAAGTGGAAGAGTCAATCATCTCGGGCGTCGCAGCTGACCTGAGCGAGGCGAAGATCACGGTCGTTGGTGTGCCCGACATCCCGGGCAAGGCCGCGCAGATCTTCACGATCCTCGGCAAGGCGGGCGCGAACATCGACATGATCGTTCAGAACGTTTCGGCGGCGGAGACCGGACGCACCGACATCTCCTTCACGCTGCCGAAGGCGCAGGGCCCGATCGCCCTGCAGGCACTGCGCAGTGAGCGGGATGCCGTCGGCTTCGACACGCTGCAGTACGACGACCAGATCGGCAAGCTAGCGCTGGTCGGCGCCGGCATGCGTACCAACGCGGGCGTCTCGGCGAAGCTGTTCCAGGCACTGTCCGACGCGGGCATCAACATCGAGATGATCTCCACCAGTGAGATCCGCATCTCGGTTGTCACTCGCGCCGACACCATCAACGACGCCGTCCGCGTCGTGCACACCGCGTTCGGGCTTGACGGCGATGCTGAAGCCGTCGTGCATGCCGGAACCGGCCGTTAGAAAGAGGAATACCCGTGGCTGAAGGACTGAACGTCGGCGTTGTCGGCGCAACCGGGCAGGTCGGAGCGGTCATTCTTCGATTGCTCCAGGAGCGCGAATTCCCGATCCGGAGCATCCGACTCTTCGCGACCGCCCGCAGCGCGGGCAAGACCCTGCCGTTCAAGGGCGAGGACGTGCTGGTCGAGGATGTCGAGACCGCCGACCCGACAGGACTCGACATTGCGCTGTTCAGCGCCGGCGCCACCGGAAGCCGCGCGCAGGCACCTCGGTTCGCCGCAGCGGGTGTGACCGTGATCGACAACTCCAGCGCATGGCGCATGGACCCGGATGTGCCGCTGGTGGTCAGCGAGGTCAACCCGCACGCGATCGATGAAGCCAGGAAGGGCATCATCGCGAACCCGAACTGCACCACCATGGCTGCGATGCCGGTGCTCAAGGTGCTGAGCGAAGAAGCAGGTCTCGAGCGGCTGATCGTGACCACCTTCCAGGCCGTGTCCGGCAGCGGCCTCGCCGGTGCCGACGAGCTCATCTCGCAGGTGCGCGCCGTGGTCGACCAGAACCTGGAAGGCCTCGTTCACGACGGTCGTGCCGTCGACTTCCCCGAGCCGGTGAAGTACGTCAAGCCGATCGCGTTCGACGTGGTGCCGCTCGCCGGCTCGATCGTCGACGACGGCCTGTACGAGACCGACGAAGAGAAGAAGCTGCGCAACGAGAGCCGCAAGATCCTCGAGCTGCCCGAACTGCTCGTGAGCGGAACCTGCGTGCGCGTGCCGGTGGTCACTGGACACTCGCTGTCGATCAACGCCGAGTTCGGTGCGGAGATCACCCCCGAGCGGGCGATGGAACTGCTGGCGGATGCCCCGGGCGTCGCGCTCTCCGAGGTGCCGACCCCGCTCGAGGCGGCCGGTCAGGACCCGAGTTTCGTCGGTCGTATCCGTCAGGACCCGGGCGTCCCGGGCAACCGTGGTCTCGCCCTGTTCGTGTCGAACGACAACCTGCGCAAGGGTGCCGCCCTGAACGCGGTGCAGATCGCGGAACTGATCGCCGCTCGCGCGGTGGCGTCCCTCTAGTTCGCAGAACTACCGGAGTTTTACTGCCGGAACACGAACTGCCGGAGATTTTCTCCGGCAGTTCTGTGTTTCTCCGGTAGTTCTCCGGCGTTTACGGCGAGTCAGCCCTCACGCGCCGCGGGCAAGTTCCCCGTCACGGAGCGCCGCACGAATCGTTTGAAGTGTGGTCGCCCAGTCTTTGACGACATCGTGATAGCCGAATCGGAGGACGACGTACCCTTCTCGCACGAGCCGGTTGGTACGCATGCGATCAGCCTGCGGGTCATGCCACTTGTCGCCGTCGAGTTCGATCACGAGCCATCCGCCCAAGACGATGTCTACTCGATCCGGCCCGATCTGGACTTGCTGAGCTAACCGGTATCCGAGATCTTCGAGTCGCATCCTGGCCAGGGTTTCCAAGCCGGAGCCGTCCAACCAGGTGAATCGGTTGCGCAGGTGCTGCAGTCGCGAGGGGAGCCGTTCGAACACGAGCATCGCCGAGTGCCGGGTGAGCAGCTTCTTGTGCACAGCGCTCGAGATCGCCGCGACCACCTGCTCGGCGGATTCAGTCAGGCAGAAGCGGAACAACGCGTCGGTAATCGATACGCGCCACGCGGGTTCGTCGGGTCGGAGCCGGCTGAATTGCGCCCAGTGCAGAACTACACCACTCGGGCTCTCGAAGTGCTTCAGGAGCGCAAACGCCCCGAGCATGGTGGTTGGTCTGTACTGCCGCTGCTTGGCGTGCGGCGAAAGCTGCAAGTGGATACGCTGATCCGTGCCTGCCCAGACGTCGTAGGTGCGAAGTGCGGTTGCGGCAGTCAGACGTGCTCCGCGACACACCGCGAGGACCGCGATCTGCAAGGCGGCGGTCGTTGCGAGCCAGCCGCGGCGTGCCACAAGGAGCGATCCTCTCTGAATCGCGGCATCGATTTCGCGACGGCTGTACCCGAGTGCGAGCAGCTGAGCCCTTGGGGCCAGGTACCCGAGCGTGGAGAATGCTGGACGTTGCGGCATCCGCTCATCCTCCGCGAATTCGAACTCCTCGATGCGGGAGGCAGGGCACACGGGGGAGTCCGGACAGCGGGGGCTCGTGGGGAGGACCGGATGTCGCCGCCGAACTACCGGAGAAACTCAGAACTACCGGAGCAAAACTCCGTCAGTTCCGGTACATCCGGAAGAAACTCCGGTCGTTCGGGAGGAGGGCCTTCCGTTCTGAGACGACCCGCCGGATCGCGCCGGTCAGCGCGCCAGCAGCTCGGTGATCTTCTCGCCGAGCGGCTCGCCCAGAGTCGCGCTGAAGGTTGCGGTCATGTGGTGCGAGTCACGGTAGACGAGGGTGTTGCCGATCACCGCGGGGCAGGACTCGTCGTCGCAGAAGTAGGGGATGAAGTCGAGGTACTTGTCCCCGGCGGCTTCCTGCTCCGCCGCGCGGATCTCCTTGTTGATCGCCTCCACCGCTGGGCGGGCACACTCGAGCGCGTCATCGAGGTTGTTCGACAGGCAGATCGCGGGCGTCGTGCCCATGTCCGGGATGTCGGAGATCACGGCGGTGGTCGACTCCACTGGCAGCGCCTCGAGGGTGGTCTGCAGCCCGGTCTTCCAGTCCTCGACGAAGTTGTCGTCGCCGCCGACGAGGTCGGCGTGACCGTAGTTCGCGAGCAGCACCAGATCGGGCGGCGTTGCGTTCAGCCGCTCGATAACCCCATCACGCCATTCGTGGCACGAGGTGTACTCCGAGCCGTCCCGCAGCAGCTGCAGCGACACCGACGGGCAGGAACTCTTGGTGTTCGAGTCCAGACGGATCTGGCCGGCCTGGGCGAGGGTCTCCAATGCGGGGTACCACGAAGCGGCGTGTGAGTCGCCGAACAACGCCACCACCGGAGCATCCGGGTTGTCGCCGATCTGGCAGCCACTCGGGTCGGTGGAACTGAAGTCTCCGTGACATCCGGCCGCATAGATCGACGGATTGTCGTCCTCGGCTTCCTGCAGCGTCGGCTGCAGGTTGTCGGGCACGTACTCGGTGCCGACGACGGATGCCGCGGACCCGGCGGCGACCGTCTCGGCATCCCGACCCGAGCCGAGCTGCGTGTTCTGCGTGAGCACGAGGGTGCCTGCGGTGAGCGCGAGCACGGTGACGGAGGCCAGCCCGCCGATGGCCAACGACCGCCGAGGCTTATGCCCCGCCCAGAACTCCGCGCGGCGGGCCGGGTTCTCAACGAAGGTGTAGACGATGTGGGCGAGGGGGATCGCCACGAGCGCGAGGAGCGCCTTGTCGATCGGCAACAGCGGGTTGCCCAGGCCGACCGCCGCCTGCGGGATGACCAGCAGTGGCCAGTGCACCAGGTACAGCGAGTACGAGATCATGCCGAACCACTGCATCGGCTTCAGGCTGAGCAGGCCGTTCGGGCTGAACCGGTTGGCGCTCGTGCAGCCGATGATGACCGCGACGGTGCCGAGCACCGGAAGCAGTGCACTCACCCCGGGGAAGACAGTTCCGGCGTCGTAGAAGACCGCGGCGCCCAGAAGTGCGGCAAGGCCCACCCAGCCGAGCAAGGCGGCCGGGATGCCCTGCAGCCAGCGGTGCGATCCGGCCAGGACGAAGGCCAGCAGTCCGCCGATGCCGAGCTCCCAGGCGCGGGACGGCAGCGAGAAGAACGCCCACGGCTGGCTCTGGCCCATCAGCCACAGGCAGTACACGAACGAGCCGACGACCAGCAGCGTGAGCAGGACCAGCAGGCCGGTCCGCGACTTGCGCACCAGCACGAAGCCGAGGGCAAGGATCGCCGGCCAGAACAGGTAGAACTGCTCCTCGATTCCCAGTGACCAGTAGTGCTGGAACATCGATGGCGCGGTCTCGGCCAGGTAGTCGGTGTCTTCCATGGCGAACCACATGTTTGGCACATACAGCGCGGTCGCCATCGCGTCCCGCAGCACCGTCTGCAGTTGCAGGGGCGGCACCCAGATGAACGCCGCCGCCAGGGTGAGCACCAGGACCACAATCGAGGCCGGAAGGATGCGGCGGATGCGCTTGGCGTAGAAGTCGCCGAAGTTGATCCGTCCATCGCGCTCGAGGGAGCGGAGCAGCCCGCCGGTGATCAGAAAGCCGGAGACAACGAAGAAGATGTCCACGCCGACATAGCCGCCCGGCAGGAACGTGGCCCCTGCGTGATAGACGAGAACCAGCAGCACTGCGATTGCCCTCAGCCCTTGAATGTCCGACCTAAAGGCACTCTTGCTGCTGGTACTCACGATCCCCCTCTTGCTGAACCCCCCGACTCTCGCGATGGGTCAACAGCCAGAATGGCATACTTATCGGCCCCTGTTTGGGGGCCGACTCCGAGGTTCACATACTGTTAACGCGAGGTATTGTCGCGCGCGGCTCGGGCGCAAGGCGGGTGTCAAAGTGGCCGTTGTGCCGCCGCTAAGCTGAAAGGGTGACTAAACCCATCGACGTAGCTCTCATCGGTGGGGGCATTATGAGTGCGACCCTCGGTGCCATGCTCAAGCAGCTGGAACCGACATGGGACATCCAGATCTTCGAACGTCTCGGCGACGTTGCCCGCGAAAGCTCCAACCCGTGGAACAACGCCGGTACCGGTCATGCTGCCCTCTGTGAGTTGAACTACACGCCGCAGAAGCCCGACGGTTCCATCGACATCAGCAAGGCCGTCGACATCAACGAGCAGTTCCAGGTGTCGCGGCAGTTCTGGTCGTACCTCATTGACGAGGGTTTGCTGCCGGACCCGTCGTCGTTCATCAACAACGTGCCGCACATGAGCTTCGTCTGGGGTGAGGCGAACGTCGAGTACCTGCGCAAGCGGTACGAGGCGCTCAAGGATCACCCGCTGTTCAAGGGCATGGAGTACACCGAGGACGCCCGCGTCATCCGGCAGTGGAGCCCGCTGCTGATCCCCGGGCGCGCGAAGGCGCAGCCGATCGCGGCAACGCGCATTGACACCGGCACCGACGTGGACTTCGGCGCCCTGACCAGGCACCTGATTGAGTACCTCACCGACAATGGGGCGAGGATGCTCCGCGAGCACCAGGTGACCGGGCTCAAGAAGACCAAGGATGGCCTCTGGCGGATCAGCACCCGCCATCTCGTCGGACGGACCCCCGCGCAGTACACCGCACGGTTCGTGTTCGTCGGCGCGGGCGGGTACGCCCTGAACCTGCTGCAGAAGTCCGGCATCCCCGAGATCAAGGGGTTCGCCGGCTTTCCAATCAGCGGCCACTTCCTGCGCACCGATGAGCCGGCTGTGGTTGCGAAGCACAACGCCAAGGTCTACGGCAAAGCCGCGGTCGGCGCCCCGCCGATGTCGGTGCCGCACCTGGACACCCGAATCGTCGACGGATCGCCGAGCCTGATGTTCGGCCCGTACGCCGGCTTCAGCCCGAAGTTCCTCAAGGCGGGCACCTACTTCGACCTGTTCGCGTCGATCCGCTGGCACAACCTGGTGCCGATGATGCGCGTGGGCCTGACCAACCTCGATCTGGTGAAGTACCTGATCACCGAGGTGTTCGCTTCGCGGTCGAAGAAGTTCCGCGCGCTCAAGGAATTCGTGCCGAACGGCGACATGAAGGACTGGTACCAGATCACCGCAGGCCAGCGTGTTCAGGTGATCAAGAAGGATGCCGAAGGCAAGGGCGTGCTGCAGTTCGGCACCGAGGTGGTTGCCGCCGCCGACGGTTCCATCGCCGGCCTGCTCGGTGCCTCGCCGGGTGCCTCGACCGCCGTGCCGATCATGTTCCAGCTCATGGAGCGCTGCTTCCCCGAGCGGATGGTTGCCTGGCAGCCGCAGCTGAAGAAGATGGTGCCCTCGTACGGCAGCCGGTTGAGCGACGACAACGCGACGGCCACAAAGGCACTGACGCGCACCGCACAGGTTCTGCAACTCCAGGCTTGACCGATGTTCGAACGTATGTTCGAATGGATGAGTGCGATGGAATGGGCAGCAGCTTGACGCGGTTCAGGATGCCGCGCTGCCTGGGCTTGCCCGGCTGAACAACCTCGTCCGAACCGTGCGCACGCCCGAGTTCGACGGCATCACCTTCTACGAAATACTCGCGAAGACCGCGCTGAACCACGTTCCCGGGCAGAGCGCCATGCCATTCGGCTGGACCATCAACCCGTATCGGGGCTGCAGCCATGCGTGTGTCTATTGCTTCGCTCGCAACACTCACACCTATCTCGACCTCGACTCCGGACGCGACTTCGACAGCCAGCTCATCGTCAAGGTCAACGTGGCCGAGGTACTCGCCAAGGAACTCGCCAAGCCGAGCTGGGGCAGGCATCCGGTGGCTCTGGGCACCAACACAGACCCATACCAGCGTGCTGAGGGCCGCTACCGGCTGATGCCGGGAATCATCGCCGCGCTCGCGGAATCAGGGACACCCCTGTCAATCCTGACCAAGGGCTCACTGTTGCGGCGCGATCTGCCGCTGCTGGCCGAGGCCCACGAGCGCGTGCCCGTCGATCTGGCGATGTCGATCGCCGTGTTCGACGATGAGTTGCAGCAGTCGATCGAGCCCGGCACGCCGAGTGTGAAGGCGCGCCTGGCGACGGTGACTGCAGTGCGCGAGGTCGGCCTCGATTGCACGGTGTTCATGATGCCGATCCTGCCGTTCCTCACCGACACGAAGGCGCACCTCGACGAGGCGCTGAGGCGGATCAAGGCCGCCGGGGCAACCAGTGTCGTGTACAGCGCGCTGCACCTGCGACCCGGAGCGAAGGAGTGGTACTTGCACTGGGTGGAGCAGCAGCATCCGGAGCTTTCCGCGAAGTATCGCGCCATGTATCGCACGTCGTACGCGCCGAAGGAGTACCGCACGTGGCTGGCGGCCCGGATCAAACCGCTGATTCGCGCGCACGGACTCGAGCGCGGCCGCGAGGACCCGGCGACCGGGGGAGTGCGTTCGAAAGCCCTGGGCTCGATGCGGGATGCCGAGGGCGAGCGCTCGCTGATCGCCGAGGAGTTGCCGCCGAGCATGGCGGCGCAGGGGCAGCCCACGCTGTTCTAGTTCCTCGACCCGCCCGGTCGGCGCTGCCATAATGCAGAAACCACACCGGGGGAGGGGAGCCCATGTCGCTTGGACTGCCCGCGCACCTCGCCCCAGGGACGATCAGCCGGGCGCTCGCCCGGGCGTCGCACGGGGTCGCCGCGTCGTCGCTCGCCGTCGCCGCCGTGATTGTGGCGATGCTGCAGGTGGAGAACCCCGAGTTGATCCTGCTTCCGGCGATCCTTGCGCTGGTGCCCATCGGGATTGCGCTTGTCATGCATGAGCAGCGCCGGAGCATCTCGAGCGCCGCCGCCTATCTGCTGGTCGGAGCAGCGGCGACCTACTGGTTCGTTGTGACGCTGTCGGGTCAGTACCCGGCGATAGCCTCGACCGCTGCATTCACCATCGGTCAACTGAAAATTGCGCTGATTCTCGTCGCGCACGGCCGCAGCGGTTGGACCCGGCTCGGGTGG
This sequence comes from Diaminobutyricimonas sp. LJ205, assembly GCF_009755725.1. Lineage (NCBI taxonomy): Bacteria > Bacillati > Actinomycetota > Actinomycetes > Micrococcales > Microbacteriaceae > Ruicaihuangia > Ruicaihuangia ninglii. The sequence continues at coordinate 344,733 of NZ_CP046619.1, forward strand.
TGCACCACCGGGTACGTCGCGGCTGAGCTGGCCGTGCTCATCGCGATTGCGCAGACCGGTGGCGAACTCAGGTTCGACCTGCCCACGATGGTCGTATTCTTCTGCGTCGCCGTCATGTGCGCGGTGTCAGGCTCGGTTGCCCCGCAGGTCGACCGGGCCCGTCCCGCGTTGCACCGCGCAATCCAGGACGAGGAGGTGGCGGGCGTGCGGGAACGAGAACGAACCACGGTGACCGCGCTCGTTCACGACACCATTCTGAACACCTTGACCGCGATCGCGGCGACGCCGCCCGGTGAGCTGTCGAGTCGGCTGCAGGAACAGATTGAGAAAGACCTAGCCCAGGTCGCGGCTAGCGATCTCGCAGTCCAGACCGCCGAGCCGGGCGACCGGCGGTCGCGGCTGCTGGAGGTCCTCAACGAGTGCGCGCAACTCGGTCTCGAGATCGAGACCACTGGCGAGATCGCAGCACTCGACCGGCTGGGCGTCGAGCCGGAGTCCGCGCTTGCGCTCGCCGTCAAGCAGTGCTTGGTCAATGTTGCGACACACGCTGGCACGACGCAGGCGCAGGTAGCGATCTACGGCGGAGAAGCGGATGTCTCCGTACTGGTCATCGATACTGGGCGCGGGTTCGGCACTGACGACGCACCCGCAGATCGGCTTGGCATGCGCATGTCCGTGCATCGTCGGGTCGCCGCTGTGGGTGGCTCCACGCGGGTGTGGTCGACGCCCGGACGCGGCACCGCGGTCCTCATGGAGGTCCCGGTGGATGGGAGGCCTGCGGATGACTGAATCGACCATGCAGCGCTGGGACCCGGTGAGCGGGCTTCGGGCTCGCTCGGTCGCCTACGTGCTGGCGCCGCTGGCGTTCCTGTTCGCCTTGGCCATGACGATCGCCGGTCCCACGCCGACCGCTTCCGCATGGGCAGCCGGCGCAGCGCTGGTGGCTCTCGGGGCGGCTTGCGCGCTGCTGATGGTCGCGTCCGACCCGCTGCGGGCGCCGTACTCCCGAGCGGCCCACCTGGGTGTGATCGGGCTCGGACTCGGTGCGGTGCTGCTGAACGCGATCGCGATGTCGGGAGAGGGCCTGCACCACCCGCGCGAGCATTGGGGCCCCATTGCATTCGGGATTCTGGTGGTGGCCCACACTCCCTTCCGTCCGTCACGTGAGATCGTCCTGCTGGGCGTGTTCGGTGCCGGCTGGGCCGGTTGGGCAACTTCGCTGGACCCGCACCTGCACGCCGTCCCCGTGGGGCTGTCGCCTGTGATTGGGGCGGGGCCGGTCGTCGGGCTGACGATTTTCGCGGCGCTCCTCGCCGACTCGATGATCCGCGCGCTGCGCCGCTGGCACGAGGTGGTCACGCCGGCCGCTCGGGCCCTCGTCGCCAAGGGGCGCGAGGGCATCTCCCGCACGGTGCGGCAGCAGCAGGTCACCGCCCTCAATCAAGAAGTCGTGCCGTTCCTGTTCCGGCTGCTTGAGAGTGGCCAGACCACCGATGGTGACCGGGAAGAGGCCCTGCGCATCGCCGATGGTGTCCGCGCGTCGCTGGTAGCCGCGAGCGAACGAAGCTGGTTGGACGAACTCGTCGAACGCGAACTCGGGCTCGGCCGAGTTGACGACCCCGAATACCTTGCCGAGGCCATGGCACCCGACCAGCGGACCGCTTTTCGGGCATTGATCGTGGCCGTGGCGAGACACCCGGGATTCCACGCTCCCGCATTCGACCTGCGTCTCCGCTCCGAACATGGGCGGGCAGAGGCGACGGTCGTGGCCATGGTTCGCGGACCCGAGCATGCGGTGCGTAGCGAGTTCGCCCCCTACTTCGCTGTGATGCGAGTCGTCTTCACTGACCTTCAGATCGACGGAGAGCACCCTCTGCGCCGACTAAAGTTTTCTTATGGCCACTAGTGACGTTGGCGCGGACGTGCCCGCGCCCGGAAGCAACCGACGAGTGCGCCTGGCCCTGCTTGATGACCATGAGGTGCTGCTCGACAGCATGAGCAGTTGGATCATCGCCAATGCCCCTGATTTCCACCTCGTCCTCAGCGCGAAGAGCTGGATCGAGATGGTGCACAGCGACAATTTCCCGACGGACCTGGTCTTCATCGACTTTCAGCTCAACGAGCCGGTCTCGATTGAGGCGAGGGTTCGCACCTGCCGCGCCGCGGGAGCCACCGTCATCGTGCTCAGTGGCCTGGACACCAACGACGCCCGCGAACGTGCCCTGGCGGCCGGTGCGGCGGCGTTCCTGCCGAAGACACTGTCGATGCCAGAAGTGATGGACGCAGCGCGCGAGATCATGGGTGTCTCCCGCGATTCATCCCTCCAGCGGGATTGGCGTCCGCTGCCGATTGGCGCGACCAATCCGACGAAGCCGAAGCTCAGCGCCGGCGAGGAAGACGCCTTCCGGCTGTACGTGCGCGGGTTCTCGACCAGCGAGGTCGCGCAGCAGATGAACGTGCAATACGAAACGGCGAAAACTTACCTGCGCCGCGTGCGGGAGAAGTACGCGCGCGTGGGACGACCGGCGAGCCGTAAGGCGGAACTGATCCGTCGCGCAGCCGAGGACGGGTACCTGCAGTAGTGGCGAAGCTTTACTTCCGCTATGGAGCGATGAACAGCGGCAAGAGCACCTCACTGCTCCAGGCGGCATTCAACTATGAGGAGCGCGGACAGCACGTGCTGCTGACCAAGCCTCGGATCGACACCAAGGGCGAGGCATCCATCGTCTCCCGGCTCGGCGTCACCCGCCCGGTCGATTTCACCGTCGGGCCGGACGAGGACATCCATGCATTGTTCGCCGTCGAGCGGCAGCGGGTGCAGCGCGAGACAGGGGCGGATGTCGCGTGCCTGCTGGTCGATGAGGCGCAGTTCTTCTCGGCAGCGCAGGTCGACGACATGCTGCGCATTGCCGTACTCGACGACGTGCCGGTGATGGCGTACGGCATCCGTACCGACTTCCAGACGGCGGCGTTCCCCGGCAGTCAGCGCATGCTCGAGATTGCGCATTCGCTCGAGGAGCTGAAGACGATTTGCCGCTGTGGCCGCAAGGCGGTGTTCAACGCGCGTCAGGTCGACGGCCGGTTCGTGTTCGCCGGTGACCAGGTCGCTATCGACGGCGGGCACGTCACCTACGAGTCGCTGTGCGCGGTCTGCTACCTCGAGGAGAGCGGCGGCCAGCTCGGCTCACCCCAAACCGGTGGTTGAGGAGCTCAACCAGAAAAGGCCGCCCTACGGGCGGCCTTTTCGTTTGGTCGGGGTAACAGGATTTGAACCTGCGGCCTCGTCGTCCCGAACGACGCGCGCTACCAAGCTGCGCCATACCCCGATGTTGCGTGGCAACTCGTCAAGAATACCCGATATCCGACGCGGTCAGTGTCACGAGTACGGCTTCGGGTGGGCAGGCGAACCGTACGGGCGCGTAAATGCTGGTGCCGAGCCCGGCGGAAACGTTCAGATACGACGAGCCGCGCGCGTGGTGCCAGGTGCTGAGGCCCTGCGCCTTGCTGTGCGGGATGTCGCAGTTGACCACGAGCGCGCCGACGCCAGGCATCCGAACCTGGCCGCCGTGCGTGTGTCCGGCGAAGATCATCTCGGCGCCATTGGTGACGAACGAGTTGAGCACGCGCCGGTAGGGGGCGTGGGTGACACCGATGGTGACCGCCTCCGAGGGGTTCGGTTCGTCCTGCCAGCCGACGTTCTCGCGCATCTCGTCGATCGCGCCGGGCAGCTTGTCCAGCCGGTCCCAGCCGCGGTGAGCGTCGTTGGTGCCGAAGAACTCGATGTTCGAGCCCTTGATGGTGATCGCCCGGGCAGTGTTGTTGAGGCTCAGCCAGCCGAGCGACTGCTCGAAGTAGTGCTCAAGCGCCGGGGTGTCGAGGTTGGTCGACCGCGGCTTGTGCGAGGAGGGTCCGCTGAAGTACTTCAGCGGGTTCTTCGCCACCGGGCCGTAGTAGTCGTTCGAGCCGTGCACGTAGACGCCCGGCACGTCGCGGAACGGTTCAAGCGCCTGCTCCAGCCCGCTGAGGCCGTCTACGTGCCCGAGGTTGTCGCCGGTGTTCACGATCAGGTCGGGCTCGAGCCGCGCCAGGTCGCGCACCCAGTTCTGCTTCGCGGTCTGCCATGGAGCCATGTGCAGGTCGGACAGGTGCAGCACCGCCACTGGCCGTGCGCCGGGTTCCAGGATCGGCACGAACTCGTGTCTCACCCGGAATGCGTTCCGCTCGACCAGTGATGCATAGGCAAGGGTCGCCGATGCGGCCACCGTGACGACGGCTGCTGCGGTCAGCGGACCGCGCGCTGATGCCGCCACGCTAATCGTTGCCTCCGCCGCCGTTGCCTCCGCCGCCACCCGGATTGCCGGTGCAGAGCACAGTGAGCGTCACGGCGGCGTTCCTCGCGGTCGCGGCACCCGCTGCCGGGTCAGACCCCTCGACCATGCAGGTGCCCTTGTCCTGACCGTCGCGGTAGTTCACCTTGATAGAGCTCTGGTCGAAACCGGCGTCCTTCAGGGCGTTCTGCGCCGCCTTCAGTTCCTGACCGACCACGTTCGGCATGGTCGCGCCCTGCGATCCGTCGCTCGTGTAGATCGTGATGATCCGTCCACGCGGTGCACTCGCGCCAGCGCCCGGGTCGGTGTGCGCGACCCGGCCGGGCGCCACGGGGGATGCCACTGTGCCCCCGTCCGCGGTGGTGAAGCCGAGGCCCTGCAGGATCTGCTTGGCCTGCTCCGGCGTCTCGCCGGAGACATCCGGAACCGGGTTGTTGTTACCGCTCAGGTAGTTCGACTTCGGCGCGGGCCAGTCCTCGCCGCCCCGCCAGTCGTTCCAGACCCTGAACATCTCACTCGTGACGCGGTGACGCAGGTTGCTCGCGGTCGTGCCGGAGACGTTGGTGCGGTTCAATCGCTGGCTGCCGACGACATTGCCGATCCAGACCGCGCTGGCGACGGTGCTCGTCGCCGCGCCCATCCAAGTCTGCTTGTAGTCGTCGGTCGATCCGGTCTTACCGAACATCGGTGCGCCGGACACGCGGGACGCGCTACCGGTACCACCGGAGAGCACGCCCTTCAGTGCGTAGACCATCGCGTCGGCAACCTCGGGGTCGAGCGCCTGGCTGCACTGCGTCACAGGCGGGGTGATCTCCTCGCCGTTCGACTTGACGACCCGGTCGATCACGATCGGCGAGCAGTATTCGCCGCGCGCCGCGATCGTGGCGAACGCGCCGGCGATGGTCAGCGGGGCGAAGTCTTCGGAACCACCGATAACGGACGATGGGTTCTCCATCATCCCCTCACCGTTCTTCGGCCCTTTTGCTTCGTGCATGCCCATCGCGGCCGCGGTGGCCTCGATGTCGCAGAGATCCATTTCGGTCGCCATGTTGAGGAAGGCGAGGTTGACCGAGCTTGCCGTTGCCTGCAGCACCGATACCGACGCGGGCGAGGCGCCCGAGTTTTTCGGCCGGTACCCGTTGGATCCGACCGGGGTGCCACAGTACTCGTGGTCCCCGACGTTGAATGTGCGCACCGCGCCGGAGACATGCTCATTGAGGCCATGGCCGGACTTCAGCCACTCGGCGAGCGTGAAGATCTTGAATGTCGATCCGGCTTGGAAGCCGCTCGAGCCGCCGCGGTCGAAGTCGGTGCTGTAGTTCACGGACGTTGTGCCCGGGCCGCCGCCGTCGGCGGTGTCATCGAACGTGGTGTTCTGAGCCATGTACAGCACCCGGCCGGTGCCCGGCTCGACAGCGGTTGCCACGCCACCGATCTGGAAACGGTCGTCGGTGGGCGGAACCCACTTCGACAGCGACGCCTGCGCATGGTTCTGCATGTTCAGGTCGATGGTCGTGTAGACGTCGAAGCCGTTGCGGAAGTTGGCACGGCGCTCTTCCGGGGTCGCTCCGAACGCCTCATGGGCGAGCAGCGTCTTGACGACGTTGTCACAGAAGTACGGGCCGGTAGTCGCGCTCATGCAACCGGTGTTCAGCGGCTGCAGGTTCGGCTGGATTGGCGTGGCGATGGCCGCGTCGAACTCTTCCTGGGTGATCGAGCCGTACTTGAACATCTGGTTCAGGATGTAGTCGCGGCGCGCGTGGTTGCGCTCGAAGTTCTCTTCCTTGTCCAGGCTGCGCGCGTTCGGTGCCTGCACCATCGCGATGAGGCTCGCTGCCTGCGCGGGGCTGAGCTCGGCCGAGGTGATGCCGAAGTAGCGCTGGGCGGCGGCTTCGATGCCGTAGGTCACACCGCCGAAGTGGGCGATGTTCAGGTAGCTCAGCAGGATGGTCTGCTTGTCGTATTCCTTCTCGAGGCCGATCGCGAGCTTCATCTCCTTGAGCTTGCGATCCATCGTCTGGCGAGTGGCCTCCTTATAGGCGGCACTGCGCTCTTCGGGGTCGGTGAGCCGGTTCGCGGCCTCGACGTTGATGTTCTTGATCAGCTGCATCGTGAGGGTCGAACCACCACTCTCGATGTCCCCAGAGGCAAGGTTGCCGACCAGCGCGCGCATCACCGACTGGAGGTCGACGCCACCGTGCTCATAGAACCGGGCGTCTTCGCCGAAGACAGCGGCATCCTTCGCGTACTGCGAGATCTGGTCCCAGCCGACTTCTTCGCGGTTGGTCTCGAAGATGGTGGCGAACGGCACTTGCTGACCGTCCTGCAGGCCGTACAGGGTGACGCGCTGGGCGAGGTCGTCACCGAGCGTGGCGTACTCGGGCAGCTCGTTGAAGATGCCGATCGAGTTGTTTGCTGTCATACCCGTGACCGCGATAGCGGGGGTGACCATTACGGCTACCAGCAGACCAGCAAGTCCACTGAAGCCGAGCATTCCCAAGATGGCTCCAAGCGCACCCGAGCGCTTCGTTTTTTGGGCAGACATACCAGTAGGGTACGGGATGACCTGTGACGCCAAGCTGAACGGACCGGTGCAATGCGTACTTGGGAATATCTGACAACACCGTTGATCGTGCACAACACGGCAGCGATCCTCAACAACTGGGGAGAGCAGGGCTGGGAGCTCGTGCAAGTCGTGCAGGGTCCGGAGGGCGGCCTTGTCGCCTACCTGAAGCGGGAGAAGGTGTCCGAATGAGCCAGGTTGTGAACCGGCTCAAGGAGCTCGGACTCACCCTCCCCGCCGTCTCCGCCCCGGCCGGCGCCTACGTTCCCGCCGTGGTGTCCGGCAATCTGGTCTTCACCGCTGGTCAGCTGCCCTACGTCGACGGCGTGCTGAACGCCACCGGCAAGGTCGGCTCGGAAATCTCGGCCGAGGATGCCGCGGGCCTCGCCCGCACCTGTGCGCTGAACGCCCTGGCCGCGGCGGCGTCGGTGATCGGATCGCTTGACCGGGTGACTCGCGTGGTCAAGGTCGTCGGCTTCGTGGCATCCGACCCGGCCTTCACCGGGCAGCCCGGCGTGATCAACGGTGCCTCGAACCTGCTCGGCGAGGTGTTCGGCGAGGCCGGGCAGCATGCCCGCTCCGCCGTCGGCGTCGCGGCACTGCCGCTCGACTCGCCTGTCGAGGTTGAGCTGATCCTCGAGTTCGCGTAACCACCGCGCTGCGCCCGTATGGTTGGCGCTAGCGAAACGGCCCCGCGCCAGCGAAACTTCGCTAGCGCGGGGCCGTTTTGGCAGCGCGCCGACCGGCTAGCCGTTCTGCGGCGGGCCGGGTGGAGTGGTGCCTGGCTGACCAGGCTGACCCGGCTGGCCGGTGCAGGACGCGGTGAGCGTCACCGCAGCATTCTTCGCTGTGGCGGCGCCCGCCCCCGGATCCGAGGCCTCGACCATACAGGTGCCGCCCTGCTGGCCGCCCCGGTAATTCACGCTGATCGAGTCAAAACCGGCAGACTTCAGCTCATCGGTCGCCTGCTTCAGTTCCTTGCCGACCACGTTCGGCATGGTCGCGGCGAGCGATCCGTCACTGGTGTACACGGTGACGATGCGTCCGCGCGGTGCGCTCGCGCCGGCACCGGGGTCGGTGTGCGCAACGCGGCCGGAGGCGATTGCGGATGCCACGGGCCCACCATCGGCGTATCCGAAGCCGAGTCCTTCCAAGACCTTCTTGGCCTGCTCAGGGGTATCGCCGGCGAGATCTGGGACGGGGTTGTTCCTGCCGCTCAAGTAGTTCGACTTTGCGGCGGGCCAGTTGTCGCCGCCGCGCCAGTCGTTCCAGACATTGAACATCTCGCTCGTCAGACGGTGCCGGAGGTTGCTGGCGCTGGTGCCGTTGATGTTCGTTCGGTTGAGCGCCTGGCCGGGAACCCCTTTAACGTTCCCAATCCACACCGCACTCGCGACCTTAGTCGTCGCGGCTCCCATCCACGTCTGGTTGTAGAGGGTTGTCGATCCGGTCTTACCGAACATCGGGGCGCCGCTGGCGCGCGACGCTGACCCGGTGCCGCCACTGATGACGCCCTTCAGCGCGTGGATCATCGCGTCCGCGATCTCCGGGTCGATGCCCTGGGTGCACTGCGAAGCCGGTGGGGCGAGTTCCTCGCCATTGAACTTCACGACACGGTCGATCAGGATCGGCGAGCAGAACAGGCCGCGTGCCGCGATGCCGGCGAACGCCGCGGCGATTGTGCTCACTGAAACATGGTCTTCACCGACGCCGATCAGGTCGGAAATGTTCGACATCACGTCCTCGCCGTCTTTGGGACCCGTGGCGGTGTGCACCCCGAGTGACGCTGCGGTGTCGCGAATGTCACAGAGGTCGAGTTCGCGGGCCATGTTCAAGAAGGCGGCGTTGACTGAGCTAGCCGTCGCGGAGAGCACGCTGACGCTCGCGGCGGAGCCGCCCGAGTTCTTCGGGGCGTAATCTGTACCGCTCATCTTCGACCCGCAGTAGGTGAACTCGTTCTGCTTCCACGTTCTTGGTGTCCCCGAGACATGTTCGTTCAGGCCGTGTCCCGCTTTCAACCACTGAGCGAGCGTGAAGATCTTGAACGTCGATCCGGCCTGGAAACCGCTTGAGCCGCCGCGATCGAAGTCGGTGTTGTAGTTCACGGAAGTCGTGCCGGGTCCGCCGCCGTCTCTGGTGTCGTCAAACCGCGTGTTCTGAGTCATATACAGGGTGCGACCGGTACCGGGCTCGATACCGACAGCCGCACCACCCAGATGGAAGCGCGGGTCCGTTTCAGGAACCCACTTGACCATCGTCGCCTGCGCGTGGTTCTGCATGTTCAGATCGATGGTCGTGTAAACGTCGTACCCATTGCGGAAAGCAGCCTTCCGCTCCTCCGGGGTAGCGCCGAAGGCTTCATGGGCCTGCAACTCCTTGACCACGGCGTCGCAGAAGTACTGGCCTGTCGTCGCGCTCATGCAACCGGTCTGGAGTGGCTGCAGGTTCGGCTGGATCGGTGTGGCGATCGCCGCGTCGAACTCCTCCTGCGTGAGCGCCTCGTACTTGAACATTTGGTTCAGGACGTAGTCGCGACGCACGCGGTTGTTCTCGAAGTTCTCCTCCTTGTCCAGGCTGCGCGCGTTCGGTGCCTGCACCATCGCGATGAGACTCGCAGCCTGGGCAGGGGAGAGTTCCGCGGACGTGATGCCGAAGTAGCGCTGCGCGGCGGCCTCGATGCCGTACGTCACTCCGCCGAAGTGGGCGATGTTCAGGTAGCTCAGCAGAATGGTCTGCTTGTCGTACTCCTTCTCAAGCCCGATCGCGAGCTTCATCTCCTTGAGCTTGCGATCCATCGTTTGGCGAGTGGCCTCCTTGTAGGCCGCCGATCGCTCGTCGGGGTCGGTGAGCCGGTTCGCGGCCTCGACGTTGATGTTCTTGATCAACTGCATCGTGAGAGTTGAGCCGCCACTCTCGACCTCGCCCGAAGCGAGGTTGCCAACTAGCGCGCGCGCCACCGACTGGACGTCGACACCGCCATGCTCATAGAACCGGGCGTCCTCGCCGTAGACGGCGGCATCCTTCGCGTACTGCGAGATCTGGTCCCAGCCGACTTCCTCGCGGTTGGTCTCGAAGATCGTGGCGAACGGCACTTGCTGACCGTCCTGCAGGCCGTACAGGGTGACGCGCTGGGCGAGGTCGTCACCGAGCGTCGCGTACTCGGGCAACTCATTGAAGATGCCGATCGAGTTGTTGGCTGTCATGCCGGTGACCGCGATGGCGGGAGTGACCATGATGGCGACCAGCAGGCCGGCGACTCCACTGAGGCCGAGCATCCCCAGGAGCGCCCCAAATGCACCTGAGCGCTTCTCCTTTTTGGCAGACATAAGCAGAAGAGTACGGCATGACCTGAATCCTCGTCGCCTAATTTGATCGAGAGAATCGCGTCACGCATCAGCAGGTCGTCAACAGACGCGTGGATCCCACACTCTGGCGCTATAGAAACGGCCCCGCGCCAGCGAAACTTCGCTGGCGCGGAGCCGTTTTGCTAGCGCCGTGCGTACCGGGCGTGCCGGGCGTGCCCCGCCGTCGGGTCGCTCGCTAGTGCACCGTCTTCGCGATGATGGTCATCACCGACGTGTCGGCGAGGGTTGTCGTGTCGCCGATCTCGCGTCCCTCCGCGACATCCTGCAGCAACCTGCGCATGATCTTGCCTGAGCGGGTCTTCGGCAGCTCGCTGACCACGAACACCTGCTTCGGACGTGCGATCGCGCCGATCTGCTCGGCCACGTGCGAACGCAGCAGGACGGATGCCTCCTCCGGCGTCTGCGCGTCGGCCTGGCTCTGCCGCAGGATGACGAAGGCGACGACGGCCTGGCCGCTGGTTTCGTCGGCCGCGCCCACCACGGCGGCTTCCGCCACGATCGGGTGCGACACCAGCGCCGACTCGATCTCGGCGGTGGACAGCCGGTGCCCGGATACGTTCATCACGTCGTCGACGCGGCCCATCAGCCAGATGTCGCCGTCCTCGTCGAGGCGCGCGCCGTCGCCGGCGAAGTACATGCGCCGCTGCGGGGTGCCGGCGAAGTCGAACTTCTCCCAGTAGGTCTCGATGAACCGTTCCGGGTCGCCCCAGATGCCGCGCAGCATCGACGGCCACGGTTCGGTGACCACGAGGAGCCCGCCGTTCCCAGCGCCGACGTGTTTGCCGTCGTCGCCGAGCACGTCGATCGAGATGCCCGGGATCGGCACCTGCGCCGACCCCGGCTTGGTTGTGGTGACTCCCGGCAGGGCGGAAACCATGATCGCCCCGGTCTCGGTCTGCCACCAGGTGTCCACCACAGGAGTGGTGCCGCCGCCGATCACGTCGCGGTACCAGACCCACGCCTCGGGGTTGATCGGCTCACCGACGGAACCGAGCACACGCAGCGACGACAGGTCGAACTTCTGCGGGTGCTCGCGGCCGATCTTCATGAACGAGCGGATCGCGGTCGGCGCCGTGTACAGGATGCTGACACCGTACTTCTCGATGATCTCCCACCAGCGACCGGGGTGCGGGGTGTCCGGGGTGCCCTCGTACATCACCTGGGTGGCGCCGTTGGCAAGCGGCCCGTAGACGACGTAGCTGTGCCCGGTCACCCAGCCGACGTCGGCGGTGCACCAGTAGACGTCGGTCTCCGGGTGCAGGTCGAACACCGCCTTGTGGGTGAACGCGGTCTGGGTGAGGTAGCCGCCCGAGGTGTGCAGGATGCCCTTCGGCTTGCCCGTTGTTCCCGAGGTGTACAGGATGAACAGCGGGTTCTCGGCCTCGAACGGCTTCGCCACATGGTCGGCGTCGACCTGGGCGAGTTCTTCGTCCCACCAGAGGTCGCGGCCGGTGGTCCAGTCGATGTCGTTGCCGCCGCGCTTCACGACCAGCACGTGCTTGACCGTGGAGCCACCGGCCGCCAGCGCGGCATCCACCGTCCCCTTCAATGGGAACACCTTGCCCTTGCGGTAGCCGCCGTCGGCGGTGATGACGACCTTTGCGCTGGCGTCCTCAATGCGGGTGCGCAACGAGTCCGCGCTGAAGCCGCCGAACACCACCGAGTGCACGGCGCCGATGCGGGCGACCGCGAGCATGGCGATGACGGCCTCGGGAATCATCGGCAGGTAGATCGCCACCCGGTCACCCTGCTTCACGCCGAGCGCGGTGAGCAGGTTCGCGGCCTTCTTCACCTCGGCGGTCAGCTCCGCATAGGTGATCGAACGCGAATCACCCGGCTCACCCTCCCAGTGGATCGCCACCCGGTCGCCGTTGCCGGCGATCACGTGCCGGTCGAGGCAGTTGTAGGCGACGTTCAGCCGTCCGTCGGCGAACCAGCGCGCGAACGGGGCGTTGTTCCAATCCAGGGTCTGGGTGAACGGGGTGTTCCAGTGCAGAGTGCGGGCCTGCTCGGCCCAGAACTCGAGGCGGTCGGCTTTCGCCTGCTCGTACAGGTCAGCGGATGCCACGGCTTGGGCGGTGAACTCCGGACTCGGCGCAAAGCGGCGGTTCTCGTGCAGCAGGCTGTCGATCGCGTTCATGGGGTTTCAAGGCCTCGATTCGTCGTTGAACTCTGCTCCGATCCTATTGCGGCCGTTGCGAGGCGCGGATGCCGCGGCCTACCGTGAGAACGGCAGGTGTCGATGTGGACTGGCTATACGCGCACGACTACGACCTCGCGCGGCAAGTGCTGCAACGCGGGATCGGCGTCATGTACCTCATCGCCTTCTGCTCGACCGCCGCCCAGTTCCGGGTGCTGCTCGGCGAGCATGGGCTGCTGCCGGTGCCGCACCTGTTGCACGGCTACTCGCGGGGGCCGAGCCTGTTCCGCTTGCGGTACAGCGACCGGCTCCTGCTGGTCGTCGCCACGGCGGGCATCATCCTCGCGGCATCCGTTGTCCTGGGCTTGCCGCAACTCGGCCCGCCCTGGGTGCCGATGCTGGTCTTCCTGGCGCTGTACGGGCTCTACCTGTCGATCGTGAACGTGGGGCAGACCTTCTATGCATTCGGCTGGGAGAGCCTGATCCTCGAGGCTGGCTTCCTCGCGGCGTTCCTCGGCTCGAACCAGGTCCCGCCGCCGACGCCGATCCTGGTGCTGTTCGCCTGGCTGGTGTTCCGGCTGGAGTTCGGCGCCGGCATGATCAAGATGCGCGGCGATGTGGTGTGGCGCGACTTGACCGCACTGTATTACCACCATGAGACCCAGCCGATGCCGAATCCGGTGAGCCGGTTCGCGCACCATCTGCCGAAGCCGGTGCACAAACTGGAGGTGCTCGGCAACCACTTCGCGCAGCTGATCGTGCCGTGGCTGCTCTTCTTTCCGCAGCCGATCAAGAGCGCGGCGGCCGCGGTGATCATCCTCACCCAGCTCTGGCTGGTCACCACCGGCAACTTCGCCTGGCTGAACTGGATCACGATCGTGCTCGCCTTCTGCGGCGTGAGCGACACGGTGGCGCACTGGCTGCTGCCGGCGATCCCGCTCGGCTGGGGAGCGCCCACCGAGGCGCCGATCTGGTGGCTGGTGCTGGTCTGGGCGGTGACCCTGCTGATGGTCGTGCTCAGCTACTGGCCGGCGCGCAACCTGCTGCGCCACCGGCAGCTGATGAACGCGAGCTTCAACCCCTGGCACCTGGTGAACGCGTACGGCGCATTCGGCAGCATCACCAGACCGCGCTACGAAGTCATCGTCGAGGGCACCACCGAGGAGAATCCCGACGACGGCTGGCGGGAGTACGAGTTCAAAGGTAAACCGGGCAATGTGATGCGGATGCCCCGGCAGTACGCCCCCTACCACCTGCGCCTGGACTGGCTGATGTGGTTCCTGCCGCTGCGCGGCGGGCCGGAACGCTGGTTCCTCGTCTTCCTCACCCGGCTGCTGGAAGCCGATGCGCCAACCCTGCGGATGCTGCGGCTCGACCCATTCGACGGCGATCCGCCGCGCTGGGTCCGGGCCCGGCTGTTCATCTACCGCTACTCGACCCGCGCCGAGAAGCGGGAGACCGGCGCCTGGTGGGTGCGCGATGAGATCACCGAGTTCGTGCCGCCGCTCTCGCTGAGGGCATCATGACGCGGCTGGGGACTTCGTGATCGACGCGACGGTCGTCGGCGCCGGCCCGAACGGACTCGCCGCGGCGGTCACCCTGGCCAGGGCCGGTCTTCAGGTGCGACTCGTCGAGCGGGCCGACACGGTCGGCGGGGGAATGCGCAGCGCCGAATTGACCCTGCCCGGCCACCTCAGCGACGTCTGTTCGGCGGTGCACCCGGCTGCGCTCGCCTCGCCGTTCTTCCGAGCGTTCGGACTTACTCAGCGGGTGGACTTCGTCATCCCCGAGCTGTCCTACGCGCATCCGCTCGACGGTGGACGCGCGGGCCTCGCCTGGCGTGACCTCGAGCGCACCGCGGAAGGACTCGGCCCCGACGGCGACGCCTGGCGGCGCTTGTTCGCTCCGATCCTCGAGCACCTCGACGGTGTCGTCGACTTCACCGGCTCGCAGCTGCTCCGGGTGCCGCGCGACCCGGTTGCCACGGTCACCTACGGGCTGCGGGTGCTGGAGCAGGGCACCGGCGTCGGTCGGCTGCGATTCGCGGATGCCACGGCGCCCGCGATGCTCGCCGGGGTCGCCGCGCACGCCGGCCGACCGGTGCCATCGCTGCCGGCAGCCGGCGCCGGGCTGCTGCTCGCCGCGCACGCCCATGCCCGCGGCTGGGGGTACCCGCGCGGCGGGTCGCAGGCGATCGCCGAGGCGCTCGCTTCGGACTTTCTCGCGCACGGCGGTCGTCTCGATCTCGGCGTCATGGTTCGATCCCGCGCCGATCTGGAACCCTCCCGGGCGATCCTTCTCGACACCTCCGCGCGCTTCCTCGATGAGTTCGCCGGTGATGCGCTGCCGGCCCGCTACCGGCGGCGGCTGGCCGGCTATCGCTACGGCGTCGGCGCCGCGAAAGTCGATTTCGCCCTGTCTTCTCCGGTGCCGTGGGAGGCCGAGGCGGTGAGGTTGGCACCGACCGTGCACCTCGGCGGCACCGCCGGGGCGATCAGCCGCGCCGAGCGGCTGCCGCACAAGCACGCGGTGGCCGCGCGACCGTATGTGCTGCTCTGCCAGCCGAGTGTGCTCGATCCCACCCGGGCACCGGACGGGCACCACATGGTGTGGGCGTACATCCACGTGCCGCGCGGGTCGAGCTTCGATCCGACCGAAACGGTGACCGCGCAGATCGAACGGTTCGCGCCGGGCTTCCGGGATCTCGTGCTAGCGAGCAGTGCCCATTCGGCGCGCCAGCTGGCCGAGTACAACCCGAACTACCTGGGCGGCGACATCCTCGGCGGCGCGCTCAGCCTCACCCAATTGTTGCGCCGCCCGGTGACCTCGCCCACCCCGTGGCGGACCCCGGTCGAGGGCCTGTATCTGTGCTCGGCGGCAACTCCTCCCGGCCCTGCGGTGCACGGTATGAACGGCTGGTACGCCGCGACCTTGGCGCTGCGGGACGTCTTCGGCATCCGGCATTTGCCGTCGTTGGGGGCATCCTGAGTACGCGCCGATAATCCGTAAAAAAGCATCTCTTCGGGGGTAAGCGCTGGGGTACACTTGGGGCACCGAATCTGATTTCGGATAAGCAGCGCCAGCGATTCCCCCCAATCCGGCGTTGCTGTGGCGGCGCCGGTTCCCCCCAACAGGCGCCGCCCCTCTCGTTAACCGGCACTTCTCCCGGCCGACCTGTCTTCGTCCACAACGACTGGCCGGATGCCGCAGATTTCCACCATCCCGGGCAGCCTTGCAAGATGACCGATCCCGGCGGATCGAGCGCCCCGCACGAGCACGAACGGTTCGTTGCCGTACGCCCCGGTATGCGCCGTGATGGCTGGGGTACAACGCCTCGAACCCGCGGGTCGCTCGACGAGTTCGGACCGCTCGCCCGGCTCGCCGCGGAGCCTGCTGTCACCGACGTGTTCGCCAATGGTTCCGGCGGGGTGTGGGCGGATCGCGGCGACGGTTCGATCCGGCAGCCGATCGAACTCGGCGAGTCCGAACTGCGCGAGCTGGCGGTGCGCCTGATCGCGGCCGGCGGGCGGCACATCGACGAAGCGTCCCCGTGCGTGGACGTACGGCTGCATGACGGTATCCGGGTGCATGCCGTGCTTCCGCCGATCTCGCCGGCCGGCACCCTGCTGTCGATCCGCTTGCCCCGACTGGAACGGCTGAGCGTCGACGACCTCGATGCGCAGGGTTTCTTCGCCGCGGTCGGCTTGCGGACCGTGCGCGCCCTCGTCCGGCGACGGGCGAACCTGCTGATCACCGGGGCCGGCGGGAGCGGTAAGACGACATTGCTGTCCGCGCTGCTCGCGGACGCGACATCCGCCGAACGGATCGTCGCGATCGAGGACGTCGGCGAGCTTCGTGTGCCACATCCCCAGTTCGTCAGCCTGGAGGCGCGGCAGGCGAACCTGGAGGGGGCCGGCGAGGTCGGTCTCGCACGGCTGGTGCGTGAGGCGCTGCGGATGCGGCCGGACCGGCTGGTGCTCGGCGAGTGCCGCGGCGCCGAGGTTCGCGAACTGCTTGCCGCGTTGAACACGGGCCACGACGGCGGGGCGGGCACACTGCACGCCAACTCGCTCGGCGACGTGCCCGCGCGGTTGGAAGCCCTCGGCGCGCTCGCGGGATGTCAGCTGAAGCAGTGGCGCGGCAGACCGTCAGCGCGCTCGACGCAGTACTGCACCTGGAGCGGCGCGACGGGGTGCGCAAGCTGGTGCAGCTGGGCCGGTTCCGGCTGGATGACCGCGACCGGCTCGGCATTGAGCCGATCCGACCATGAGCCGATCCGCCGGGCCGGGCATCGGTGACGGGCCGGACGCGGTGGCCGCGGTCGTGCAGCGGCTGGCGGTGCTGTTGTCGGCGGGCGTTCCGCCACAGACGGCGTGGGGCTACCTGGACATCACACCGGCGGTGAGCACCGTGACCGAGGCTGTCGCTCGTGGTGCCGCAGTCACCGAGGCGATCGATGCCGCCGGGTCGGCCGGTGCGGCGTGGCGGGCGCTGGCTGCCGCGTGGGCGGTGGCGACTGAGGCGGGCGCGCCGCTGGCGCCCGCGCTGCGGGAGTTCGCGACATCCCTCCGCTCGCTCGCTCAGGCGGAACGGGAGATCCGCGTGGCACTCGCCGGTCCGATCGCCACCGCCAGGCTGGTGATGGTGTTGCCCGCCGTGGCGGTGCTGTTCGGGCTGGCGCTCGGCTTCAACACGCTCGAAGTGCTGACGACGTCGCCCGCGGGCATTGGCTGCCTGATTCTTGGACTGACGCTGCTCGCTGCGGGACGGGCCTGGAACCGGCGGATGGTGAAGGCGGCGACCCCGACGGATCCGGCGCCGGGGCTGCTCTTCGACCTGGTCGCCATCGCGCTGGCGGGTGGGGCGCCGCTGGATCGGGCGAGGGATGGCGCGGTTCGCGCGGCCGCGGAGCGGGGGATCGTGGGGGACGAGGTCGCGATCGATCGGGTCCTCGAGTTGTCACGGCGAGCCGGGGTGCCCGCCGGTGAACTGCTGCGCAGTGAGGCCGAAGAACTGCGGCGCACCGCCCGCAGCGATGCCCAGCAGCGGGCGGCGTCGCTGTCGGTGAAGCTGATGTTGCCGCTTGGCGCGTGCGTGCTTCCCGCGTTCATGCTGCTCGGGGTGGCGCCGCTGATGCTCAGTGTCATCTCCTCCACGGTGGTGAGTTTCTGACCTGGTCGCATTCGGCTCGGCGCTGCGTGACGCGGTGCGGCAGGCTGGTGGTGTTCGTGCCGAATCGACAGAAGGGCACGACATGACACGGATGAGGCGATTGCTGCGGCGGTTGCGCCGACAGGATGATGGCGCGGCCACCGCGGAGTACGCGATCGCGACGATGGCAGCGGTCGGTTTTGCCGGGCTGCTGGTCATCATCATGCGCTCGGACGAGGTGCGCGGCATCCTCACCGACCTGGTGCGAAGTGCGCTCACGCTCGGCGGGTAGCGAGCGCGGCAGTGTCACCGCTGAGTTCGCTGCGGCGATGCCCGCGGTGGTGCTGGTGCTCGCGGTCTGCATCGGCGGGACCAACCTGGGTGCCCAGCACGTGCGTATCCAGGATGCCGCGGCGGACGTAGCCCGCGCCCTGGCTCGCGGCGATCCCGAGATCGCTGCCGGCCGGGTGGCCTCCGTCGGAGGATCGCTCGCGGTCGATCGGCGCGGCGACCTCGTGTGCGCCGGGCTCAGCGTGGCGTCGGCCGTGCTCCCGCTCGCGGGAGCGATCACAATCCGGGCCGAGAGTTGCGCGCTCGAGGGCGGCCGGTGACGGCGGTGCTGGTGACGCGGTCACCGCCGGTGCTGTTCGGGACGCGCGCACCGCCGGTGCGGTCAGTTCGAGCCTTGTTCCGAGCGGAGACCGGTGCAGGGGGAGTGCTCGCGCTTGCCCTGGTCGGCGCCACAATTCTGCTGGCCGGGCTGACCCTGCCGATCGGGGCGGTGCTCGCCGGAAAGCAGCGGGCGATCTCCGCCGCAGACGCCGCAGCGCTCGCCGCCGCCGATGTCGCCGTCGGGATCGTCGCGGGGTTCCCGTGTGAGGCGGCGGCATCCGTTGCCGAGTCGAACGGTGCCCGGCTTGCCGCCTGCGAGGTCGACGGGCTGGTCGCGACGGTCAGCGTCACCGCCGGCGTCGCCGGACTTCCGGTGACGGCTAGCGCCACCGCGGGGCCGCCGCCATAACGCCACCGGGCCGCCACCCGTGAGGGTGACGGCCCAGCGAGGCGAGTTAGCTTGCGAGTGCGACTAGCAGCAGCGGGACTGCGGGTTGCGGTCCTGCTCGTCGTCGCGGTCCCACCAGAACTCTCGTTCGGTCATCGGCGGTTCCTCGCCGTGCGTCTCGAGGTAGTGCTCGCGGTAGGTCTGCCAGGCGTTGTCGCCCATTACCGAGTTCACGTACCAGGTGAGCCCGCGGGCTCCGCGCTTGAGCAGGTCAAGCGCGGAGACCGCGGCGGTCGGCGCATTCATCAGTGACCGCTCCGAGCGGGCTGCTTCGCGGCGGGCAGGGCGTCCCACTGCTTCTGCAGGTCACGCTCCTCCTTCGACGCGATGAACCCGGCCGGGGCGTAGATGCGCGAGGCCTCCGGGGCGTCCTCGGTGTTGTTGCCGCCACCGTTCTTGAACGCCTTGATGCTGACCACAACCGACGCGGCGATCACGATGATCGCGAGGCTGACGAACAGGATCGACAGGGTGCCCTGCACGGCGGTGTTCCGCACGACGGCCTCCATCGCCTCGACGCTCGACGCGTTGCCGAAGCTCGTCTCGCCTGCGGCGAGCGCGTCGCGGAATGCGGCGTGCTGCGCCCAGTAACCCACAGCGGGCACCGGCGAGAAGATCTTGTACATCGACGCCGTGATGGTGACTACGGCCGCGAACGCGAGCGGCAGGATGATGATCCACAACCAACGGAACGCCCCGCGCTTCGCCGCGATCGCCAGACAGACCGCCAGCGCAATGGCCGCGAGCAATTGGTTCGCGATACCGAACAGCGGGAAGAAGGTGTTGATTCCGCCGAGCGGGTCGGTGACGCCGAGGATCAGGATGGCGCCCCATCCGGCCACCATCACCGCGGTACCGATCCAGGCACCGGGACGCCACGAGGTGTCCCGGAACTTCGGGATGAAGTTGCCGAGGCTGTCCTGCAGCATGAACCGGGCCACGCGGGTGCCCGCGTCGACAGCGGTGAGGATGAACAGCGCCTCGAACATGATCGCGAAGTGGTACCAGAACGCCATCATCGCCGGTCCGCCGATAAGGCCCTGCATGATCTGGGCCAGGCCGACCGCGAGCGTCGGCGCACCACCGGTGCGCGAGACGATGCTCTCCTCGCCGACCGCGTTCGCGGTGGCGGCGAGTGCGTCCGGGGTCACGCTGACACCGGTCAGGCCGAGGCCGTTCACGAATGCAGCGGCGCCTTCCAGCGTGCCGCCGGTGGCGGCAGCCGACGCGTTCATCGCGAAGTAGATGCCCCGGTCGATCGACAGCGCGGCGACGAGCGCCATGATGGCGACGAACGACTCCATCAGCATGCCGCCGTAACCGATCAGGCGGGTCTGCTTCTCCTTCTCGATGAGCTTCGGCGTGGTTCCCGACGAGATCAGCGCGTGGAACCCGGACAGGGCGCCACAGGCGATGGTGACGAACAGGAACGGGAACAGCGACCCGGCGACCACCGGTCCGTCGGAGCGCGAGGCGAACTCGCTGAACGCGGGAACGTTGATCTCCGGGCGCACCAGGACGACCGCGCCGGCGAGCATGACGATCGTGCCGATCTTCATGAACGTCGACAGGTAGTCGCGCGGGGCGAGCAGCAGCCACACCGGCAGGATCGCGGCGACGAAGCCGTAGATGATGATGCCCCAGGCGATGGTGGTGCGGTCCAGCGTGAACATGGCCACGCCCCAGTCGGTCTCGGCGACCCAGCCACCGGCGACGATGACGAGGATCAGCAGCACGAAGCCGATGATCGAGACCTCGGTGACCTTGCCGGGACGGATGTACCGCAGGTACACGCCCATGAACAGTGCGATCGGGATGGTCATGCCAACCGAGAAGACACCCCACGGGCTCTCGCCCAGGGCGTTGACCACGACGAGGGCGAGGATCGCCACGATGATGATCATGATCAGCAAGGTCGCGATCAGGGCAGCGGTGCCACCGATCCGGCCGAGGTCCTCACGGGCCATCTGGCCGAGCGAACGGCCGCCGCGGCGCATCGAGAAGAACAGTACGAGGTAGTCCTGCACCGCGCCGGCGAGCACGACGCCGACGATGATCCAGATCGTGCCTGGCAGGTAACCCATCTGCGCGGCGAGCACGGGGCCGACCAGCGGGCCGGCGCCGGCGATCGCGGCGAAGTGGTGCCCGTAGAGCACACGCCGGTCGGTCGGCATGAAGTCCTTGCCGTTCGCCTTGTACTCCGCGGGGGTGGCCCGGCGGTCATCCGGCTTGGTGAGGTAACGCTCGATCACCTTCGAGTAGAAGCGGTAGCCAATGAGATAGGTGCACACCGCAGCGAACACGAACCAGATCGCGTTGACCGTGTCACCCCGCACAATGGCGAGGACCGTCCAGGCAACACCACCCAGCAGAGAAATGGCCACCCAGAGGGCGATCTTCGCCGGTGTCCACTTCTTGGTCCGGGCCTCCGCCTTCTCGTCGATGGCGACCGGCGGAAGTGATGGATCCTGGGGTGGGACGACGGATTCGTGTTCCGCCGTGGTTGTGTCGCTCATTCGGCTCCTTTGCTCTGTGCGAATAGGGGTTGACACATGGGTGTCGGGGGTAGACAACCCAGATGAGGGTATCTGAGAATTCGTCCCCAGCCCGCGCGGGCGATTAGGCGTCGTCGAGGGAGCG
Source organism: Diaminobutyricimonas sp. LJ205 (assembly GCF_009755725.1). Taxonomy (NCBI): domain Bacteria; kingdom Bacillati; phylum Actinomycetota; class Actinomycetes; order Micrococcales; family Microbacteriaceae; genus Ruicaihuangia; species Ruicaihuangia ninglii. Next base: position 365,980 of record NZ_CP046619.1, read on the forward strand.
CGTTGTATGGTGTGGCAGACGCGAGGCAGCGCTACACCAGCCGCGTCCCCATCGCAACCCCCAGAGGAGAACCGTGCCAGGCACCAAGAAACTGGTCATCGTTGAGTCGCCTGCAAAGGCGAAGACGATCGGCCAGTATCTGGGCGACGACTACGAAGTGCAGGCGTCGGTCGGGCACATCCGTGACCTCATCGAACCCAAGAACCTGCCGCCCGAGCTGAAGACCGGCTCGCTCGGCAAATTCTCCGTCGATGTCGAGAACGGCTTCGAGCCTTATTACGTGGTCTCCGACGGCAAGAAGCAGACCGTCACCGCGCTGAAGCGCGCGCTGAAGGATGCCGATGAGCTCTACCTCGCCACTGATGAGGACCGCGAGGGAGAGGCCATCGCCTGGCACCTGCTCGAGGTGCTGAAGCCCAAGGTCCCGGTCAAGCGCATGGTCTTCCACGAGATCACCAAGGAAGCCATCGAGCGCGCCAAGGAGACGACGCGGGATCTGGACACCGCGCTCGTCGACGCGCAGGAGACCCGCCGGATCCTCGACCGCCTCTATGGGTTCGAGGTCTCACCAGTGCTCTGGCGCAAGGTCGGACCCGGCCTGTCTGCAGGACGCGTGCAGTCCGCCGCGACCCGCCTGGTCGTCGACCGGGAACGCGAGCGGTTGGCCTTCGTCAGCGCCGGCTACTGGGGACTGACCACCCGACTGCACCCGGCGACCGGAACCGAGCAGTTCGCCGCCCGACTCAACCGGCTGGATGGCCGCAAGGTCGCCACCGGCTCCGATTTCGACGACAAGGGGCAGCTGAAGAAATCCGAGGTCATCGCCCTCGACGAGCAGGCTGCGACGACGATCGCCGAGGCCCTGCGCGCCGACGACCTGCCGATCCGCGTCGTCAAGGTCGAGTCCAAGCCGTACACCCGTCGCCCGGCCGCGCCGTTCACCACCTCGACCCTGCAGCAGGAGGCGTCGCGCAAGCTGCGCTTCAGCTCGCGGCAGACCATGAGCGTCGCGCAGTCGCTGTACGAGAACGGCTACATCACCTACATGCGAACCGACTCCGTGTCGCTCTCGCAGCAGGCGATCGACGCCGCCCGTAACCAGGCGAAGGCGCTCTATGGCGCCGAGACCGTACCGGACAAGCCGCGCCTGTATGCAGGCAAGAGCAAGAACGCGCAGGAGGCGCACGAGGCGATTCGGCCCTCCGGCGACACCTTCCGCACCCCCCAGCAGTTGCAGGGCGAGCTGCGCGGCGACCAGTGGAAGCTGTACGACCTGATCTGGAAGCGCACCGTCGCCTCGCAGATGGCCGACACCAAGGGCACCACCGCGAGCGTCACCATCGAGGCGACTCTGCCCGAGGGCATCGCTGAGCTCGGGGCATCCGGAACCGTCATCACCTTCCCCGGCTTCCGCCTCGCCTATGAGGAGGGCAGCGACGAAGAGCGCACCGACTCCGACGCCGAGACCCGGCTGCCGGCGCTCACCGAGGGCCAGGACCTCGCCGTCGACGAGGTCGAGGCCAAGGGCAGCGCGACCACGCCGCCGGCTCGTTACACCGAGGCCAGCCTGATCAAGGCGCTCGAAGAGCTCGGCGTCGGCCGGCCGTCCACCTACAGCGCGATCATCACCACCATCGTCGACCGCGGCTACGTCACCCCGCGCGGCAGCGCCCTGGTGCCCAGCTGGATCGCGTTCTCGGTGGTCCGGCTGCTGGAGGAGTACTTCGGCGACCTGGTCCAGTACGACTTCACCGCCGAAATGGAGGAGGATCTCGACCGGATCTCCCGCGGCGAAGCGGACCGCACGACCTGGCTCGGTGGCTTCTACTTCGGCAACGAGGAGCACAAGGGCCTCCGCACCGTCATCGACAACCTCGGCGACATCGACGCCCGCGAGATCAACTCGGTGCGGATCACCGACGACATCACCGTGCGCATCGGCCGCTACGGCCCCTACCTCGAGGTTGCCCAGGAGGGCTCGGACACCCCGCGCCGGGTCAACGTGCCCGAGGAACTGGCACCCGACGAACTCACCGCCGAGAAGGCGCGGGAACTGATCGACGCCCCCGTCGCTGGCGACCGCGTGCTGGGTGTGAACCCGGAGACCGGCAAGGAGATCGTCGTCAAGGACGGCCGTTTCGGCCCCTACGTCACCGAACTCGAGCCGGAACCCGAGCCCGAGGCGGAGGTCATCGATGAGGCCACCGGTGAGGTGGTCGCGCCGAAGAAGAAGCCGAAGAAGGCTGCGGCGGTCAAGCCGCGGACCGCGTCGCTGTTCAAGTCGATGGATGTCGGGTCCGTCGACCTGGCGACCGCGCTGAAGCTGCTCGGCCTGCCTCGTGTCGTCGGCACCGACCCGGAGTCGGGTGCGGAGATCACCGCACAGAACGGCCGCTACGGCGCCTACCTGAAGAAGGGCACCGACACCCGTTCGCTCGATTCCGAAGACCAGATCTTCGACATCGACCTGGCCGGCGCACTGGAGAAGTTCGCCCAGCCGAAGTACGGCGCCCGCGGAGCCTCCAGCGCGCTCGCGGAGTTCGACGCCGACCCGGTCAGCGGCAAGCCGATCAAGGTGAAGGACGGCCGGTTCGGCCCGTACGTCACCGACGGCACCACCAACGCGACGATTCCCCGCGGTGAGGATGTCGTGGACATCGACTACGACCGGGCGGTGCAGTTGCTCGCCGACAAGCGCGCCAAGGGTCCGGCGAAGAAGCCGGCGGCGCGCAAGAAGCCAGCCGCCAAACGCACCACCAGCACGAAGAAGAAGTGATGGCGCGCGGACTGTTCATCACCCTCGAGGGCGGCGACGGTTCGGGCAAGTCGACACAGTCGGCTGCGCTCACCGACTGGTTGGAGGCATCCGGTCGCACCGTGCTGCACTCCCGAGAGCCCGGCGGAACCGACCTGGGCGTGGAATTGCGGGACATCATCCTGCACCGCCGCGGCTACATGACGCCGCGGACCGAGGCGCTGCTGTATGCCGCCGACCGTGCCCAGAACATTGCGACGAAGGTGCGCCCGGCGATCGAGCGCGGCGAGATCGTCATCCAGGACCGCTACCTCGACTCGTCGGTCGCCTACCAGGGCGCCGGCCGGGTGCTGGACGGGAGCGAGATACGAGACCTGTCGCTGTGGGCGGCCGAGGGGCTGCTGCCGGACCTGACGATCCTGCTCGACCTCGACCCGACCATCGGCCGGTCCCGGCTGGAAGGCAAGCGCTACGACCGGCTCGAGGCCGAGGCGCTGGAGTTCCACGAGCGGGTCCGGGCCGGGTACCTCGAGCTGGCGGCATCCGAACCCGACCGGTTCCTGGTGCTGCCCGCCACCGACTCGATCGACTCCCTCGCCGACCGGATCCGGGAGCGCGTCGCGCAACTGCTCGGGTAACGCTCCCGGTACGTCTGTGCCCTCCCGGTACGACCGTGCCTGCTCGAGCGGGCACCGACGTACCGAACGGGCACGGTCGCCGGCCGGACCGCCGCCAGTCGATCCCGCAGCGAGCCGTCCACAGCTACGGCAGGCCGTGCACTCTCCACAGCCTGGCGAGCCCATCAGACGGTCGCTGTCAGGCGCGGCCCCTAGGCTAGTTGCATGGCGGTCTGGGACGAACTGACGGGGCAAGACGACGCCATCGCTGTCTTCCGGCAGGCCGCCGCGGCCGCCGAAACCGGCGAGACCGGGATGACGCACGCCTGGCTGATCACCGGCCCGCCCGGCTCCGGCCGGTCGAACCTCGCCTACGCCTTCGCCACCGCGCTGCTGTCCATCGACGCCGACGAAGAGGCCGTGCGCACCCAGGTCGACGCCCGCAGCCACCCCGACCTCACCGCGCTGTCCACCTCGAACGTGATCATCAAGATCGACGACGTACGCGACGTGGTGCGCTCGGCCTACCACTCGCCGAGCGTCAGCCGCTACCGGGTGATGGTCATCGAAGACGCCGACCGCATGGTGGAGCGCACCTCCAACCTGCTGCTGAAGTCGCTCGAAGAACCGCCACCGCGCACCGTCTGGATCCTCTGCGCCCCGAGCGAGGCCGACCTGTTGCCGACCATCCGGTCGCGCGTGCGGACCGTGCGCCTGCGCACGCCCGCGGTGACGGATGTCGCGGCGCTGCTGAGCCGCCGGGACGGTATCCCCGACGACGTCGCCCTGCGTGCCGCCCGCGAGGCGCAGAGCCACATCGGCATGGCCCGGCGTCTGGCCACCAACGAGGACGCCCGCAAGCGCCGGCAGCTGACGATCGACCTGGTGCTCGACATCCGTTCCGTGTCCGACGCGGTCATCGCCGCCGGAAAACTGCTCGACCTGGCCAAGGACGACGGCGCCGCGGTCACCGCCGAACGCAATGAGGAGGAGCGTGAGCAGGCGCTGCGCTCGCTCGGCATCGAACCCGGTGGCTCCATCCCGCCGGCGCTCCGTGCCCAGCTGAAGAACCTCGAGGAGGACCAGAAGCGGCGGGCGACGCGCAGCCTGCGCGACGGCATCGACCGCATCCTCGTCGATCTGGCGTCGGTCTTCCGCGACCTGCTGCTGATCCAGCTCGGTGTCGACGGTGACCTGATCAATGCCGCCATCCGGGACGCCCTGCAGGTCGCCGCCGAACGGCGGACACCGGCGCAGACCCTCGCCGTGATGGATGCGATCAGCACGGCACGGGAACGCATCGACGGTAACGTGGCTCCCGCCCTCGCGCTTGAGGCCATGCTCATCTCGGCCACTCGGAAGGACGCCCGCGCGTGAACCACCTGAAGTCTCTGGCGATTGGTGTGCTGACGCTGCTCGCCCTCACCGGCTGCGTGTCCGCGCCGCCGAGCACCACGTCGACGCCCACCGGCGAGCAGGTCGCCGCGGAGCTGCAGCCGTTCTACAACCAGGTGCTGCAGTGGGAATCCTGCGGCGACGGGTTGCAGTGCACGACCGCGAAGGCGCCGATGGACTGGAAGAACCCCGCCGATGCCGAGATCGAACTCGCCCTGGTGCGGCATCCGGCCACGGGTGACCGGCTGGGATCGCTGCTGGTCAACCCCGGTGGCCCGGGAGCATCCGGTTACGACTTCATCATGGACAGTGTCGACTTCGCGACCAGCGAGAAACTGCAGTCGCGCTATGACATCGTCGGCTTCGACCCCCGCGGCGTGAACAAGTCCTCGGCGGTCGACTGCTACGACCAGCCGGCCGAACTGGATGAGGCCATCTACGGGGTTTCCGACCTGCCGGTGGGAACCGATGCCTGGATCGAAGACATCAAGGCATCGTCCGCCGAGTTCGCCCAGGCCTGCCTCGAGCACACGGGCGAGCTGCTCGAGCACGTCGACACTGTGAGTGCCGCGCGTGACCTGGACCTGCTGCGGGCGGTGCTTGGCGACTCCGACCTCAACTACCTCGGCTACTCTTACGGCACCCTGCTCGGCGCCACTTACGCCGACCTGTACCCCGAGAACACCGGTCGCATGGTCTTTGACGGTGCGGTCGATCCGGCGACCAGTGAGCTCGATGTGACAGCGACCCAGGCGAAGGGGTTCGAGGACGCCATGCGGGCGTTCCTCGCCGACTGCCTGGGTGCCGACGACTGCCCGTTCCAGGGCACCGTTGACCAGTCCATGGAACTGATCGACGTGCTGCTCGACAGCCTGAATGAGAGCCCGCTGCGGCACACGGATGGGCGCATGCTCAGCGGGAACACGATGTTCACCGCGATCATCCTGCCGCTGTACAACGTCGGCAACTGGCCGTACCTCAAGATCCTGTTCGACGAGGTCCTGTCTGGCGAGACCACGACGGCATTCCTGCTCGCCGACACCTACTACGACCGTGCCGCGGACGGCACCTACCAGTCCAACCAGACCGAGGCGTTCCTCTCCATCAACTGCCTCGACTACCAGGCCGAGTACAGCAACGAGACGTTGCACGAGAATGCGGCGAAGCTGGCGGAGATCGCCCCCGCCTTCGGCCCGCGGATGTCGTACGGCGTGAGCTGCGCTGACTGGCCATTCGAGTCGGAGCGCGAGCGCACAGCGATCGCCGCGGAGGGCTCGTCGGACCTGCTCGTCGTCGGCACCACGGGCGACCCCGCAACGCCGTACCAGTGGGCGGTGAACATGGCGGACCAGCTCGAGAACGGACACCTGGTCACCTACAACGGCGAGGGCCACACGGCGTACAACAAATCGAACGACTGTGTGCAGAACGCGGTTGAGGGTTACCTCATCGATGGCACGGTGCCGGAGGCCGACCCGAACTGCTGAGCGTGCGGGGGCAACCCCGGGACTGCAAATTTGCATGGCATGCAATAATTAGGCCGTGGATTCTGAACTCGGCCTGCGCGAGCGCAAGCGACTGGCCACGCGGCGAGCGATCCAGAACGCCGCGGTCCGGCTGGTCCTCGAACGCGGGCTCGATTCCGTCACGGTCGACGAGATAAGCCGCCAGGCGGATGTCTCGCCGCGCACGTTCTTCAATTACTTCCCCTCGAAGGAAGCTGCCCTGCTCGACAATGGGCCTCAATTGCCCGACGAGGCGGCGATCAGCGAATTCATTGAGGCTCGCGGCCCGATCGTCTCGGATCTGGGAGCGCTGATGGTGAAGGCCGCAGAGGGCATGTCGCCGGATCGGGAAACCCTGCAGCTGCGCCGCGACTTGGTCAAGGGCAACCCGCGGCTGCTCACCCTGCGGATGGCGAGCATGCACCAGTTCGAGGACGAACTGCAGGCAGTCGTCGAGCGCCGGATCATGGCAGAAAACCCGGAGGAGCCTGATCGCTCCAATCGGGCGCACCTGATCACCATGGTCGCCTTCGGTGTGATGCGGCATGCGTGGGGGCTGTGGGCCGATGGCTCGCCCGAACGCCAGCTGACCGACTGTCTGCGCGACGCTTTCGATGGTCTCGCTGACGTTGCTGCAACCGCGGCGGCTCGTTAATCGGCTAAGCTGACTTGCTGTGTCGCCGACCTGGTCGGTCGTCACGCCGCCCTAGCTCAGTCGGCAGAGCATCTCACTCGTAATGAGAAGGTCAAGGGTTCGATTCCCTTGGGCGGCTCCAATTCCACCTCCACACTGGCCCCCTCGAAGTGCTCGATGAAGTACTCGGTCGCCAGTTCGGGTTGATCGAACTTCTTCGGTGACTGTTGTCACACTTTCCGTGCGCAAGCGTCTTTCTCTATGAAGGCCCAAAAGCGGCCTCACCCAAACGCATTGAAAGGAAAGTCGACATGGCCTCCATAGTCAACGAACTGAACCAGCTGAACCTCGCATTCGCAGAGCGATTCAACGCCCGCGACCTCGACGGACTCGTAGCGCTGAACATTGCGGAGGTTGTTTTCGTGCCCGCACCCGGTCAGCCCGTCGAAGGCGAGGCGAACGTTCGCGCAGCGCTCGAACAGTTCCTCTCGTTGAACCTGCCGATCACCATGACCGTTCGCAATGTCTTTCAGACCGGCAACACCGGCCTCGCCATTGCCGACTGGACGATCAACGGCACCGGCCCCGACGGCTCCGAAATTGCTCTCGCCGGCACCACCGCGGATGTCGCTGTCTACGACGACGAGCACGGCTGGCGCTACGTCATCGATAACCCGTTCGGCACCGCGTAAGCTCCGAACTCCGCCTGTGAGCTGGCCCCGGACCGGGGCCAGCTCACTGTCACGTTAAGCGTCCTCTGACATGCCCGAGTGCTTGCAGGCCGAGAGTGACTTGCGGGCGCGAGTGATTCGCTGCCGGATCGCAGCCGGGGACGTGTTGAGCTTTTCAGCGATCTCGCTCGCGGAGAGCCCGTCAACAACGCTAAGCAACAGGGGATCTCGCAGGCCCGTCGGGAGCGATTGGATCGCCTGGAGCGCGCCGTCGAGAAGCTGGCGCGTCAGGGCTTCATCGGCGACATTCGAGCTATCGGGGATGTCTTCATCCAACTCGTCGGCTGGGCGCCTCATCATGTGGCGGGAGAAGTCGGTTGCTGCATTGCGGGCAATCACGTCAAGCCAGGAGCACATCTGCCCGGGATCGGGAGACTCGAGCTGCTCTATCGATCGCCAGGCACGCAGGAGTGTATTTTGCGCCACGTCATCTGCATCGCTGAAGTGCACGCCCAGTGACATCGTCCGCCGCCGCAAGCGGTGCGGGTCGGCCGTGATGAGCTCCTGAAGCACGGCACGCCGGCCATCGTCGACGGTTCGGGATCCATGCACGCTAGCTGTCATTCATCTTGCCCATATCCACTCGCCGTCAGCATCGAACTGCTGACGGAAACTCCTCGGAACCGCGATTCATTTCGAGGTGCCATGCGTGTTAACCCCCCACCGCCGTAAAGCTTCCGCAGTGGCCGACTATCACCACCTTGACCAGGCCCGCAGAGCTCGACAACGGGGCGACGTCGCACTTTCGACCGCGAGGGCTGCTTGGCAGAGAACGGGGTTCAGGGCTGTCCCCCAGATGGCGGACTTGGGCGTGAAAACGCACCCCCAGTAGGAGGGGAATCGGTTCCATCTGTACCCCGGAGGCATTGTGAGCCGCGTCTTTTCGCGGTTAGTTTTGCCCCAACGGCCAGCCCACGGATGGGATCGGCCAGAACAACCAGCCCATGGATGGGAGGTGTGCTCGATGCGAATTATCTGGATCAGCGCCGCAAGCGTTGCACTTACCGGTGCATACCTTTTTGGTGCGCCAGCCGCGGCCGGTGCGCCAGCCGCGGCCGGTGCGCCAGCCTCGGCCGAGTTCCCCGAGGCGACGGGGAGTTGCGTTGCCGCTCCCGCCGCTGAAGCCTATGAGGTTCTTTCCGTTCCCGGCGGGATGTTCGAACACGGCGTGTCGCGCACCGCCGACGGTGACCTGCAATCCTTCGCGCACGAGTACAACGCCATTCGTGCCGAGAACTGCCTGCCGGTGTTGCCGGTCGAGGCGTTCCGCTTCGACGACTGCATCGAGGCGCGACTGGTCTGGATGGCCGAGGACCCCAGCACCGACCCACTGAGCGCCTGGGGCCACCGCGGATCCGTGCGCAGTGATGGCGCTGCCGATGTCGGTTGCGACAGCAATCTCGCGGGCGGCACCGACAACACCGGCGCGATCGTCGCCCAGCGCTGGTGGGACTCCGCTCCGCACCGTTCGGCGCTCTATGCGCCGGATATGGATGTCTCCGGGCTCTGTGTGCGGTTCGCGATGACGCACGGCGGATCACCCGATGAACCCGTCTCCCTTGCCCGTGCCGGAGCCAGCCTAGGCAGCTGCTGATCGGTGACTGATCGAGCTCGTAGATCTCGACAAGCTCGATCAGCGGAGGGGACAAAGGCGTTTCCCGGCCGCCCCTATCATGGGTGGGTGACTCACCCGCTCCCGCCGGCCGACGAGGCGCCGATGACACGCCGCGCTGCTCGAGAGGCGGAAAAGGCGCAGACCGCCGGAATCCCGACTCAGGCGATGCCGTCCGTTGATTTGCCAACCCAGGCGATGGCTGCCGTCGATCTGCCAGCACCCGCCCGTTCGGCTGTTGACCTGCCGACCCAGGCGATGCCCGCGGCCGGCCAGCCGACGCCGCGACTGCAGGCACACCAGACGCAGACGCAGGCGTTCGCGACATCCGCACCGTTCTTCAGCAGCGACGCCCCGACCACCGTGCTTCCATCCCGCAGCGGCGACAGTAACGGTGGCATCGGCGGACCCGGTGACAACGGGCACGGCGGCGGGAACGGAGGTGGCAGCTCCGGCGATGACGGCGATGACGGCGATGCAGGCGGTGGCATCGGAGGCGTGTTCCGACGGCATCCGAAGGCCTGGCTTGCGGCTGGACTCAGCCTCGCGTTCGTGCTCGCCGGCACCGGCGCCGTCGCGGCCGGGCTGAACAGTGCGCCCGCGGAACCAGCGGCCGTGGCCGCCCCCGTACCCTCGCCGACCCCGACCGTCGAACCCGCCCGGCCGGTGCTGTCTCCGGCGCCCGCAGCGACGCCGCTGCGCACCTGCACCGTTGCCGGACTGGCCGGCGATCCGAGGCTCGCCAATCTGCACGCCTCAGTGCTGAATGCGGCGACCGGCGAGGTGCTCTTCGACCGCAACGCCACCACTCCGGAGCGCACCGCGAGCGTCATGAAGACGGTGACCGCGGCCGCGGCTCTCGCCGCGCTCGGGCCGGAATACCGCATCACCACCAGCGTGCAGGCCGGTCCAACCCCGGAGTCGATCGTGCTCGTCGGCGGCGGCGACGCCACCCTGAGCCAGGTCGGACCAGGCAGTCAAAGCTTCTACCGCGGTGCCCCGAAGCTGAGCGACCTGGCAGCGCAGGTGCGCGCGAGCCTGCCCGCCGAGGTGACCAGCGTTGACCTCATCCTCGACGCGAACCTGTGGGATCCGGCCGACAAGTGGGATGGCAGCTGGGAACGCCGCCAGCAGACCGTCGGCTACATGTCCGAGGTCACCGCGCTGCAGGTCGACGCCGACCGGGCCGACCCGAACAAGAACACCAGCCCGCGCAGCACCGACCCGATCGGCCGCGCCGGCGATGCGTTCAAGGCCGCCCTGGCTGCCGAGGGTATCGAGGTGCGGTCGACCACGACCGGGATTGCGGGGGACGGCGCCGCTGATCTCGCCAGCGTGCAGTCGCAGCCCGTGTCCACGCTGATCGGGCAGATGATGGACCTCAGCGACAACACCCTCGCCGAGATGCTGGCCCGGCTGATCGCCATCGAGCAGGGGCTGCCAGGCACCTTCGCCTCCCTGCAGCAGGCGTATGCGGGGGCGCTGTCCTCGTATGGCATCCCGACCACAGGCATGGTCATCCGTGACGGCTCCGGGCTCAGCGAGCACAACCGGGTCGCCCCGGTATACGTCGCCCAGCTGATGGCGAAGGCTGTGGCGGGGGAGCAGCACCTCAAGGTCATGTACGACACCCTGCCGATCTCCGGGCGCACCGGCACTTTGGCCTCCCGTTTCACCGGGGATGCCGCAGTCGCCAAGGGTTACGTCAACGCGAAGACCGGCTGGATCCAGACCGGCCGCACCCTGGCGGGCATCGTGCATGCCGCCGACGGCAGTCAGCTGGCCTTCGCCTTCTACGCGGTTGGAACCGGGGATGCCACGGCCATGCCCGCGCTCGACAGCCTCACCGCCGGGGTGTACAGCTGCGGCAACAACCTCAGCAACCACTGACGCGCGTAGTCTTTCGATATGACTCGGGCGCTGTTCATCATCGACGTTCAGAACGACTTCACCGAGGGCGGGGCGCTCGGCTGCGACGGCGGCGCCCTCGTCGCCGAGCGCATCACCCAGTGGCTCACCGAGCACGACTACGATCACGTGTTCGCCTCCCGGGACTGGCACGATGCCGACAACGACAACGGCGGTCATTTCTCTGACAAGCCGGATTTTGTCGGCACCTGGCCGCCGCACTGCGTGAGCGGCACGCCAGGCGCCGAGTATCACCCTGCCCTGGACACGAGCAAGGTCGACGTGCACGTGAAGAAGGGGCAGGGCAAGCCTGCCTACTCGATCTTCGACGGGACTACCGACGACGGCCATGCCGTGGTCAGCACGCTGGATGACCTGGCCGTCACCCACGTCGACGTCGTCGGCATCGCCACCGACCACTGCGTGCGCGCGTCGGCGATGGATGCGTTGCGGGCCGGCCGGCAGGTGCGAGTGCTAACCAGGATGGTCACCGGCGTCGGTCCGGAATCGAGCAAGGCCGCGCTCGCCGAGATGCGCTCGGCCGGTGCTGAGATCGTCACCGACTGACGCTTCGGCGTCTCGGCATCCTCGGCGCCCCTTGCAGATCGTCGACTCCGACGGTCAACTGGATGGTGCATCCGATCGCAGCGTTGCGGGAGGCGGGGCGAGTCGATGGAACAACCGGCAAGCGCATCCGAACGCCTGGCGCCTCGTGCGCGCCGGCCACTGACCGAACGGATTCTCGATCGTCTGCCCGGGCCGAACTGGTCGTGGGCGGCGACCTGGGCGCTCGTTCCCTGGCTGAACCTTCTCGTTGTGGTGGCTCTGGGGGTCACCGATGACCCGGCGGGACTTCGGCCGGTGGACATCCTCAACCGCGCAGCGGTGTCAGTCGCGATCCTGCTTTCGATCTGGGGCGCGGCGCGGATCGAGGCCGATCTGAATCGGGTCAGGGCGATCCCGGTCGTGGCGGCTCACATCACGGATACCGGAGCCGATCGCGTGTTCAGCGCACTCGGCAACGCAATCGTCCCGTTGGTGACCACCGTCGTCATCGCCCTAGTGCTGCCCTCTGACGAGCTGGTGGCCGGGTCGCCGGGCGGTGCGCTGGTGCAAGGGGTGACCTGGCTCGTGATCGGCATTCCGATGTGCACGGCAGCCTGGGCTTACCTCGTGCTTCAGGTCGGGCTGGGCAGGCTGGGCGACATCCCGCTCACCTACGACGGAGACCGCAGCCTCGGCCTGCAACCGATCGGCGGCATCGCGTTCACCGGGTTCCTGATGCTGGCCGGCATCCTCGGCCCACTGCTGCTCACCGGCGTCACCGACCTTTCTGCCGTCCTGGTCAGCAGTGCTGTGCTCCTTGCCGGAGTGATCACCTTCTTCCTGTCACTGCACAAGCTGCATCGGCGGATGGTCGCGGTCAAGCGTCGCGAGCTTGCCCGCGTACTGGCCCTTTACCGCGACGCCTACGAGCGGGTGCAGGGACCGCTGACCCCCGAAGAACTCCAGCACAACGTTGGCTTGCTGACCGCCGCGGAGACGCTGGAGAAGAGGGCCGAGAGAATTTATCAGTGGCCATTCGAGGAAGGCATGCTGGCCAGGGTCGTGACGATCGCCTCCGGGGTGATCGGTGTGATCATCGCCCGGCTTCTTCTTGCGCCGGCGGGGCTATGACGGACCGGTCGGTGATGACTGGTCGGTGACCGCGGACTGCGAGAATCGAGGCGTGCCCGTCACCCAGATCAGCGACCTCTCCGACCCGCGCCTGGTCGACTACGCCCACCTCACCGACGTCGCGCTGAAGAAGGCACAGTCCAGCGAGCATGGCCTCTACCTCGCCGAGTCTCTGCTCGTTCTCGAGCGCGCGATCCGGGCAGGTCACGTGCCGCGCTCGGTGCTGGCGCTCGGCGGGTCGGTCGAGGACGCGCTCGAAGCCACGCGCGGCTTCGACATCCCGATTTTCTCCGGCCCCGGCGAACTGCTCGCCGAACTCACCGGCTACGTGTTGCACCGCGGACTGATCGCCTCGATGCACCGCCCGGCGCTGCCGGATCCGGCCGAGCTGATCCGCGACGCCCGCCGGGTGGTCGTGCTCGAGAACGTCGTCGACCCGACCAACGTCGGCGCGATCTTCCGCTCCGTGGCCGGCATCGGCGCCGACGCGGTGCTGGTCACGCCGCGCTGCTCTGACCCGTTCTATCGCCGCGCCATCAGGGTCAGTATGGGCACCGTGCTGCAGGTGCCATGGACCAGGGTGGGTGACTGGCCCTCGACGAGGCAATTGCTGCAGGCATCCGGATTCCACATTGCCGCGCTCGCGCTCACGGACGATTCCGTCTCGCTGCGCGAGTTCTCGGCGCGGGCTCCCGAGCGGGTCGCCCTGGTGCTCGGCACCGAGGGGGAGGGGCTGACGGATGCTGCGATCGAAGCGGCGGATACCGTGGTGCAGATTCCGATGCGGCACGGCATCGATTCGCTGAACGTCGCAGCCGCGTCTGCGGTGGCTATGTATGCACTCGCCCAGTGATTACTCGCCGTCGAACGCCCGGCGGGTGAGCGCCTGCACGTCGCGGTCGAGTGCGTCGAAACGATGGTTCATCCCCTCGAAGCGGGCATTCATCTCGTGGCGCAAGCCCTCGATCTGAGCGGTGACCGTGCGCATGATCAGAGTGACCGTAAGCGTGACAAAGCCGGCGAGCGTAGCGGCAAGCACCGCGATCACCGTCCACACCTGCGCCTCGGTCAACGCGATCACCCCTCCAGTGTGCTGCCGATATCGGGGGAAGACTAGTTGTGGCCAGCGGAAGTGCTCGGTCCAACGGGCTCGATCGTGTGGATGAGTGAGCATCCGGCATTCCTGTGGAGGGGGGCGCGCGGCATAGTGATCACATGCACGACGATGCGCGGCTCGTTCAGATGCGGATCAACCGGTTCGTCACCGAGCGGCTGCAGCCGGCGATCATCCGCGAAAGCGTTCCCGCGCACGTCGAGCGCTGGGAGGCTCCCGGCGAGCCGGTTCCGTTTGAGCACGCGATCGCGCAGCAGTTCGAGCCGGTCCGGGCCGGCGTCGCCTGGGGGCGGCCGTGGGGCACGACCTGGTTCAAGGTCACCGGCATGGTTCCCGCCGGGTGGGCGGATGCTGCGGGCGCCCGAGTGGAACTGGTCATCGACCTCGGCTTCAACTCGGCGATCCCAGGATTTCAGGCTGAGGGCATGGTGTTCTCCGAGGCCGGTTCGATCATCAAGGCGGTGGAACCCCTGAACACCTCGGTCCCGTTGGCCGTTGCCCCTGGCGAGACGTTCACGGTCTACGTCGAAGCCGCCTCAAACCCTGACCTCAGTCAGGCCTGGACCTTTGCACCGACGGCGATGGGTGACCCGGAAACAGCGGGGGATCAGCCGATGTACCGCCTCACCCGCATCGACATCGCCTTGCGCGACACCGTCGTCTGGGAGCTCGGGCAAGACTTCTGGACGCTGCACGGACTGTACGCCCAACTGCCGGCTACGCTGCCCCGGCGGGCGGAGATCCTGCGTGCCCTCGACCGCGCCGTCGATGCGGTGGACCCACACGATGTCGCCGGCACCGCGCAGGCCGGCCGGGAGGTACTCGCCCCGGCGCTCGCCGCGCCCGCCTGGCACAGCTCGCATCGGGTGCATGCGGTCGGCCACGCGCACATCGACAGCGCCTGGCTGTGGCCGCTGCGGGAGACGGTTCGCAAGGTGGCGCGCACCTTCTCCAATGTCGATGCTTTGATCGAGCAGCATCCGGATTTCGTGTTCGCCGCGTCATCCGCCCAGCAGTACGCCTGGCTGAAGGAGCATTATCCCGAGCTGTTCGAGCGGATTCGCCGGCGGGTGGCCGAGGGCTCGTTCGTGCCGGTCGGCGGCATGTGGGTGGAATCAGACAGCAACCTGCCCGGTGGCGAGGCGCTCGCGCGTCAGTTCGTCGCCGGCAAGCGGTTCTTCATCGAGGAGTTCGGAGTCGAGCCGCTCGAGGTGTGGCTGCCCGACTCGTTCGGCTATTCGGGGGCGCTGCCGCAGATCGCCCGGGCGGCGGGGTCGCGCTGGTTCCTCACCCAGAAGATCTCCTGGAACGAGACCAATGTGATGCCGCATCACACCTTCCACTGGGAGGGCATCGACGGCACTCGTATCTTCACGCACTTTCCGCCGGTGGACACTTACAGTTCAGAACTCTCCGGCGCCGACCTGGCCAGGGCGCAACGCCAGTACTCCGAGAAGGGCGTCGCCAACACGTCGCTGGTGCCGTTCGGCTGGGGGGACGGCGGCGGCGGACCGACGGAAGAGATGATCGCGGCCGCCCGGCGCACCGCATCGCTCGAAGGATCGCCGAAGGTGCTGCTGTCGAGCCCGCGCGGCTTCTTCGAGGCCGCCGAGGCTGAGTATCCTCATCCCCCGGTCTGGTCGGGTGAGCTGTACCTCGAGTTCCACCGCGGCACCTACACCTCACAGGCGCGAACCAAACGCGGCAACCGGCGCAGCGAGCACCTGCTCCGCGAAGCAGAACTGTGGGCGGCAACCGCCGCAGTGCGCGGCGTCGCCGAGTATCCCTACGAGACGCTCGAGCAGGCCTGGCACACCGTGTTGCTGCTGCAATTCCACGACATCCTGCCCGGCTCCTCGATCGCCTGGGTGCACCGCGAGGCCGAACGCCGTTACGACGAGGTTCGGGTCAGCCTCGAGCAGGTCATCGACCGCTCGGTGCGGGCGCTCGCCGGTGAGGGAAGCCGGATGCTGGCGCTGAACTCAGGCCCGTTCGCCCAGCGTGGCGTGATCGCGCTCGCCGCTGCCGAGGCGGCCCCCGTCGCCGGGACCGCCACCGTCAGCTCGGTCGATGGCGGGTTCGTGTTCCGCAACGATCGGCTGGAGGCGACCCTCGACGCGGACGGATTGCTGGTGTCGCTGCGGGATCTCGCGACCGGGCGCGAGGCCATCCCGGCCGGCGAGGGCGCGAAGGTGCTGCAGCTGTTCCGGGATACCCCACGGCAATGGGATGCCTGGGATATCGACGCCGATTACGTGCGCACGATGACCGAGTTGCGCGCGGCCGAGAGCATCGAGATCGTGGCGGCCGGACCCGACCAGGCGTCGGTGCGAATCACCCGGCGGTTCGGGTCGTCCTCCATCGAGGAGACCGTGACCCTGGACGCCAGGGCCCGAGCCCTCGAAGTGGAGTTCGCGATCGACTGGCACGAGCGGCAGAAGCTGCTGAAACTCGCCTTTCCGCTCGACGTGCAGGCCGCGCAGGCGGCGTCCGAAATCCAGTTCGGCCACATCCTCCGGCCCACCCACGCGAACACGTCGTGGGATGCCGCTCGGTTCGAGACCGTCGCCCATCGCTGGGTGCACATCGGCGAGCCCGGCTACGGCGTGGCTGTGGCGAACGATTCCACCTATGGGCACGACATCCGGCGCTCCGGAGAGGGCAGGTCGACGACGGTGCGGTTGTCCCTGCTGCGTGCCCCGCTGTACCCGGATCCGGAGAGTGACCAAGGCGAGCACCGGCTGCGGGTCGCGGTTGCACCGGGGGTCGGCATCCCGGAGGCGATCGAAGAGGGCTACCGGTTGAACCTGCCACTGCGTTCGGTGGTGGGCGTCGGTGCCGAGGCGCTTGAGCCGCTGCTGCGAGTGCGCGGCGACGGCGTCGTGGTCGAGGCGGTCAAGTTGGCCGAAGACCAGAGCGGCGATGTCATCGTGCGGCTATACGAGGCGCACGGCGGCCGGGCCGTCGCGGATCTGAGCGCCGGGTTCGAGGTGGCGGATGTCTGGGAGACCGACTTGCTCGAACGATCGCTGAGCCCGTCGGGCGACGTGCTCGGACGGTCGGCAGACGGCTCGTGGCGACTCGAACTCCGGCCGTTCCAGCTGGTGACCCTCAGGTTCCGTCGGTAGCCGTTGGGCGTTTGCGCCACCCTGCCGCGTCTGAGCCAGCGCGCGGTGGCTCAACCGTGACCAAGTGGCTCAGACGAAGGACGTCCGCGCATCAGACCAGCAGCTGGTGCTTCGCCAGGTCGCGGTAGAGCGGGGTCGAGACGACCAGCTCGGAGTGCGTTCCGACACCGACGACACGACCCTGCTCGAGGACGACGATCTGGTCGCTGTCCACCACGGTGGACAGCCGGTGCGCGATCACGATCAACGTGCGATTCTCGGCGACGGCGTCGATCGCCTCCCGCAGCAGCTGTTCGTTGAGCCCGTCGAGCGACGACGTCGACTCGTCGAGCAGCAGGATCGGGGGAGCCGAGAGCAGCGTGCGGGCGATCGCCAGACGCTGGCGCTCACCGCCCGAGAGCATCACGCCGTCTTCGCCGACCTGCGCGTCCAGACCGCGCTCGTCGCGTTCGAGCACGCCGATCAAGTTCACCGAGCGCAGCACGTCGACGCACTGCTCGTCGGTGGCGTCGGGAGTGCCGAGGATGAGGTTGTCGCGGATCGTGCCGGCCAGCACCGGCGCGTCCTGCTCGACATAACCGATCTGTCCACGCAGCTCGGCGCGGTCGAGCGCGCGCACGTCGACGCCGCCCATGCGCACGACGCCAGCGGTCGGGTCGTAGAACCGCTCGATCAGCGCGAGGATCGTGGACTTGCCCGCGCCGGAGGGGCCGACCAGGGCGATCCGCTGCCCGCGCGGCACCGAGAACGAGACGCCGCGCAGCACGGTGCGGTCGCGGATCTCGCCAGGCTCGTCCGCATCCCGCGGGTTGAGCCCATCCCGCAGGTTGAGCCCATCCCGCTGGTCGAGCTTGTCGAGACCTCCGTCGCGACCCTCGGCGGGCTCGACCGGCGGCTCGGCCGGATAGGTGAACTCGACCTCCTCGAAGCTGATCGCGTCGTCGGACTCGATCGCGGCGACCGGGCGGCCGGCGACATCCGCCTCGTCCTCGCTCGGCAATTCGATGATCTCCTGGATCCGGCCGAGCGCACCGAGCGCCTGGTTGACCGAGGTGACCGCGCCGAAGGCCTGGCCGAGCGGACCGATCATCATGAACAGGAAGATGATGAACGACACCAAAGCGGCGATGGTGATCGCCCCGGTCGCCACCCGGAACCCACCCACGCCGATCACAGTGAGGAAAGTCACCTGCATGGCGATGCCGGCGACCGGGACCACGAGCGCCGAGATCTTGGCGACCTTGAGGCCCATGCGCCAAGCGCCGCGTGCCTCCTCGTCGACGATCTCGGTTTCGCGGTTGGTCGCGTTCGCGGCGCGCACCGTGCGGATGGCGCTGAGCACGCGCTCGACGCTTGCGGCCAGGTCCCCGACCTTCTGCTGCTGCGCCTGGCTGGCCTTGCGGATGCGGCCGCTCAGCAGCACCACGATCACCACGGAGAAAGTGATCACGAGCACGGTCAGGCCGAGCAGCACCGGGTCGATGAGCAGCATCGCGATGAGGGCGCCGACGAAGATCAGTGCGCCGCCGATGGCGTCAATGAGTCCCTGGGTCATCACCGCGTAGAGCATGGTGGTGTCCGAGCCGACGCGGGAGACCAGGTCGCCGGTGCGCCGACGGTCGAATTCCTTGATCGGAAGCCGCAGCATCCGGTACACCAGTCGGCGTCGAGCCGAGAGCACGACGCTCGTCCCGGTGCGCTGCAGCAGGTAGTGCTGGAAGCCGCTGATCAGCGCGGCGGCAACCACCAGCCCGGCGAGGATCCAGACCAAGGAGTCGAGCGGCTCGCTCGCCTCGACGCGGGTGATCACCTGGCTCACCAGCAATGGCTGCGCGAGTGTCGCGGCCGCACCGATGATGCTCAGCAGGATCACCCACCCGAGGACGGCTTTGTGCTCGGTGATATAGGGAAGCAGCTGGCGGAAGGTGGCGCGGGGACCATCATCGGGCTTGCGCCCGAATCCGCGCCGCGGCCGCGTGCGGGTGTCACTCATGTCGCAACAAGAGTAGCCGCGCAGGCTGGGCGAGAAGATTTCAAACTCACGGAGAATGACAGGGGCGAATGTCGCCGCCAGGGTCTACGCTCGTATCTCGTGCCAGCGCCTGTCATCACCGCTTCAAACCTCGTGAAGAAGTACAAGGAGTTCCCCGCAGTGGGGGGAATCTCGTTCGAAGTCGCGCCGGGGGAGTCCTTCGGACTTCTAGGACCGAACGGTGCAGGCAAGTCGACGACGATGCGGATGATCGGCGCCGTATCGACCCGCACCGAGGGCGACCTGTCGATCCTGGGCCTCGACCCCGATGAGTACGGCCCGGAGATCCGGTCGCAACTCGGCGTCGTGCCGCAGGCCGACAACCTGGACACCGAACTGCGGGTGAAGGACAACCTCGTGGTGTACGGCCGGTACTTCGGGCTGCCCGCCTCGTACCTCGGTAAGAAGGCGGACGAGCTGCTCGCCTTCGCGCAACTCGAGGACAAAGCCAAGTCCAAGGTCGACGACCTCTCCGGCGGCATGAAGCGGCGGCTCACCATCGCGCGCGCCCTGATCAACGACCCGAAGATCCTGCTGCTCGACGAGCCGACCACCGGCCTCGACCCTCAGGCCCGGCACGTGCTCTGGGACCGCCTGTTCCGGCTCAAGGAGCAAGGCACGACCCTGGTGCTCACCACTCACTACATGGACGAGGCAGAACAGCTCTGCGACCGGCTCATTGTGGTCGACAAGGGCCAGATCATGGCCGAGGGCACCCCTGCCTCCCTGATCCGGCAGTACTCGTCGCGGGAGGTGCTCGAGGTGCGCTTCGGGTCGGACCGAAACGCAGCTGCCGCCGAGCGCATCGCCGGCCTCGGCGACCGGATCGAAGTGCTGCCCGACCGCGTGCTCGTCTACAGCGAGAGCGGCGAAAGAGTGCTGGAGCGGCTCACCGACCTGGGCCTGCATCCGCTGACGTCGCTCGTGCGTCGGTCCAGCCTCGAGGATGTGTTCCTGCGGCTGACGGGACGGAGCTTGATCGAATGAGCGAGAAGACGCCGGATGCCGCGGGCGGGGTCTCGGCAGGCTCGACCAGCGGGGGTGAGGTCTCGGCAGGCTCGACCAGCGAGGGGGCCGTCGCGGCTGGCACCAAGCCACGCCGCTTCGGTGCCTGGTATGTCGCTGAGCACCGCTTCCGGGTGATGCGCGCCTACGCGCAGACGGTGATCGTGACCAGCATCGGCAACCCGCTGCTGTACATGTACGCGCTCGGGGTCGGGCTCGCCACCATCGTCGACCAGAACCTCGGCGAAGGCGCGATGGGCGAGGTCGGCTACCTGACCTTCGTCGCCCCGGCACTGCTGGCCAGCGCCGCGGTCACGGTCGCCACCGAGGAGTTCACCTACCCGATCATGCTCGGCTTCAAGTGGAACCCGGTGTTCTTCGGCATGAACGCTGCCCCGATCTCGGCGGGGCAGATTATTGACGGCATCGTGATCTCGGTGACCGTGCGAATGCTCGCGCAGACCGCGATCTACTACGTCTTCATGCTCTTCTTCGGGGCGGTTCCGTCGCCCTGGGGCTTCCTCACCATCTTCATCGCCACCCTTGCCGGACTCGGCTTCGGGGCGCTGATCATGGCGTACACGTCGACGCTCGAAGACGACGCCGGGCAGCTGGCGATGGTGATGCGCTTCATCGTGCTGCCGATGACGCTGTTCTCGGGAACGTTCTTCCCGCTCGACACGCTGCCCATCTACCTGCAGTGGATCGGCTGGATCTCGCCGCTCTGGCATGGCACCGAACTGGCGCGCGTCGCCGCGTATGGCTACGAGGAGCCGTTCTGGCTGAGCGTCGTGCACGTGGTCTACCTCACGGTGCTGTTCGCCTGGGGCTGGGCAGTCACCCGTCGGGTCGCGGCTCGGAGGTTGAACAAGTGACTCTCACCGAAAACAAGCCCGTGGCATCCCTCCGACGGGGCTGGCTGCTGCCGGCGCTGTACGCCGGCAACGCGCGCTCGGTGATGCGGCGCGGATGGCTGGCGGCCGCGAAGACCAACTGGCTGGTCGTGGTGTCGGGGTTCTTCGAGCCGGTGTTCTACCTGCTCGCGATGGGCATCGGGCTGGGCAGCCTCGTTGGCGGGGTGACCACCTCGAGCGGTGAGGAGGTGTCGTACGCCGCCTACATCGCGCCGGCCCTGCTCGCGGTGGCGGCGATGAACGGAGCGATCTACGACTCGACGTGGAATGTGTTCTTCAAGATGAACTTCGGCAAGCTCTACCAGGGCATGCTGGCCACCTCGCTCGGGCCGTTCGATGTCGCGCTCGGCGAGATTCTGCTGGCTCTGGCGCGCGGGCTGCTCTACGCCTGTGGATTCATGCTGATCATGCAGGTGCTCGGGCTCAACCTGGCCTGGACGGCGGTGCTTGCGCTCCCGGCGGTGGTGCTCATCGCGTTCGGCTTCGCGAGCTTCGGCATGGGCATCACGAGCTACATGAAGACGTTCCAGCAGATGGACTGGATCAGCTTCATCCTGTTGCCGATGTTCCTGTTCTCGGCCACCTTCTACCCGCTGTCGGTGTACCCGGAGTGGATCCAGTGGATCATCCAGGCGCTGCCGCTCTGGCACGGCGTCGAACTGGTGCGCGGACTGACCACCGGGGTGATCTCAATAGGGATGCTCTGGCACGTGCTCTACTACGTGGTCATGGTGGTGCTCGGGCTGACGCTCACCACCAGGCGGCTGCGGGCCCTCTTCCTCGACTGATCGCGCGTTGAACGCAGAAACGCCCCCGCACGAGGCGAGGGCGTTCCTCCAACTCCGCTGGTCGAGCTTGCCGAGACCGGTCTCGGCAAGCTCGACCAACGGGAGTGGTTACGCGTTGATGTCGTTGTCCTTGGTTTCCTTGCCGATGATCAGCGCGACCAGGGTGATCACGGCCATCACGGCGAGGTAGATGCCGACCAGGAACGGGCTGCCATCGCCGAGGCCCCACAGCCAGACGGCGATGAACGGGGCGACCGCGGCGCCGAGGATCGAGGACACGTTGTACGAGATGCCCGAACCGGTGTAGCGCACGGTGGTCGGGAACAGTTCCGGCAGCAGCGCACCCATAGGGCCGAAGGTCATGCCCATCAGCGAGAAGCCGATGATCAGCCACGCCATCACACCGACGAAGCCGGCACCGAGCAGCGGGACCCAGACCAGGCCGAAGGCGATGATGCCGAGAGTGACCCAGATCAGCGTCTTGCGGCGGCCGAACTTGTCGGCCAGCGGGCCGGAGACGAGGGTGAAGATACCGAAGAAGACAACACCGGCGATAAGCATCAGCACGAACGTGGTGTAGCTGTAGCCAAGTCCGGGCAGGACGCTGGCATCTTCCGGGGCCACCGGCGCACGGCCGTAGCTCAGCGAGAAGGTGGTCATCAGGTAGAACAGCACGTAGGTGGCCAGCATGAATAGGGTGCCGAGGATGAGCTCGCGCCAGTTGTTCTTCAGCACGGCGCCGAGCGGCAGCTTCCTGACGGTGCCCGTCTCGACAGCCTTGCTGAACGCGGGGCTCTCGACCAGGCGCAGACGCACCCAGAGGCCGACGGCAACCATGACGATCGAGAACAGGAACGGGATGCGCCAGCCCCAATCGAGGAACGCCTCAGAGGGCATCGACGGGTCTTCCGACGGCAGGATGGCCGCGATGATCAGGAACAGGCCGTTCGCGATGATGAAGCCGATCGGTGCGCCCAACTGCGGGAAAGTGCCGAACAGGGCGCGCTTGCCCTTGGGGGCGTTCTCGGTCGCGACCAGAGCCGCGCCGCTCCACTCTCCGCCGAGGGCGAAGCCCTGCGCGAGGCGCATCAGCACCAGTAGCGCGGGTGCGAGCCAACCGACCAGGGCGTAGGTCGGCAGCAAACCAATCAGGAACGTTGCAATACCCATGGTGAGCAGTGCCGCGACCAGGGTGGTCTTGCGACCGCGCTTGTCGCCCAGGTGCCCGTAGAACACCGCGCCGAGCGGGCGGGCGACCATCGCCGCACCGAACACAGCGAACGATGAGAGGAGCGCGGTGGTTGCGTCGCCGGTGGGGAAGAACAGGTGCGGGAACACCAGCACGGCCGCGGTTGCGTAGACATAGAAGTCATAGAACTCGATGGTCGTGCCGATGAGGCTGGCCATGATGACCCGGCCGCGTGGATTGGCGGGAGCGACGGTCTGAGGCGTCGCAACGGTTTGTGACATAGGAAGAAAGCTCCGAAACGGATGAGACTGTTGCGGGCTCGAAACGCAGGCGCAGGGGTCGCGCGGCGAGAGTTCGAGCGACACTGCTGCAAAGAGAAGGGGGTTCGCTTGTGACGAACCCCCTTAGTGTACGCGTTGTCCATGCGTACGAATAATCAGTGAAAGTCAGCTTTTAAGCTGTTTGAGCACCAACGCGGTCGCAACCGCGGCCTCGGCCGCCTCGACGCCCTTGTCCTCTTTCGATCCGGGGAGGCCTGCGCGGTCGAGCGCCTGCTGCTCGTCATCGACGGTGAGCACCCCGAAGCCGACCGGCTTTCCGGTCTCGATGGCGACTCGGGTGAGACCGTCGGTGGCCGCCGCGGAGACGTACTCGAAGTGCGGTGTGCCGCCGCGGATGATCACGCCGAGGGCGACGACCGCGTCCGCGCCGTTCTCAAGCGCGGCCTTCGCGACCACGGGCAGCTCAAAGCTGCCTGCGGTGCGCACCTCGGTGATCTCGACGTTCGCCGCCTGCAGCGCGCGGCGGGCGCCGCCGATGAGACCGTTCATGATCTCGGTGTGCCAGAGGCTTGCGACGACGGTGACCTTGAGGCCGGTGCCGTCGGAGGAAATGGTGGGGGCGCCGTGGCCGCTCATAGTGTGTGTCCGTTCTTCTCGCTGAGGTGAGCGTTCATGATCGTGTCGTCGGGGAGTTGATGACCCATCCGGTCGCGCTTGGCGGCCAGGTACCCCTGGTTGCGGTCGTCGAGGCCGACCATCAGTGGCACCCGCTCGGAGACCTGAATGCCCCGTTCCTCGAGCTGGCGCACCTTCTCGGGATTGTTGGTGAGCAGCTTGATCGACTTCAGGCCGTTGTCATGCAGCATGGCGACCGCGGCGGTGTAGTCACGGGAGTCCGCCGGCAGCCCGAGCGCGAGGTTCGCGTCGAGGGTGTCCAGCCCGTCCTCCTGCAGGCGGTAGGCACGGAGCTTGTTGATCAGGCCGATCCCGCGGCCCTCGTGGCCGCGCAGGTAGATCACCGCGCCGCCCTGGCTCTTCACCGTCTCCAGCGCGGCATCCAGCTGCGGACCGCACTCGCACTTCAGCGAGCCGAACGCCTCGCCGGTCAGGCACTCGGAGTGAACCCGCACCAGAGCGTCGTCCTTCAGCTCACCCGAGATGAACATGACGTGGTCGGCGCCGGTCTGTCGGTCGCGGTAAGCACGCACCCGGAAGTCGCCGTGCATGGTCGGCACCGTGGTTTCCACCTCGAAGTCGATTCGCAGCGACTCCGGGATCGAGTCCACGTTCTCGGTGCGCGGATCAGGGGAGGTCTCCAGGTACTCGATGAGTGCGCCGATAGTGACCACCGGGACGTCCTCGCGCTCGCCGAGAGCGATCAGGCCCGGCAGGCGCATCATTTCGCCGTCGTCGGCGACGATCTCGCTGATCGCGGCGACCGGGGTCAGGCCGGCGAGCTTCATCAGGTCTACGGATGCCTCGGTGTGCCCGTCGCGCTCGCGGACGCCGCCGTCCACGGCGCGCAGCGGCACGATGTGGCCCGGGCGGGACAGGCTGGCCGGAGTCGACTCCGGGTCGGCGAGCACGCGGAGGGTGTGCGCGCGGTCGGAGGCGCTGATGCCGGTCGACAGCCGGTTGGCCGCGTCGACGGTGATCGTGTACGCGGTCCCGCGCGGGTCCTCGTTGATGCTGACCATCGGCGGCAGCTGCAGCCGGTCGGCGATCTCGTTGGTCATCGGGGCGCAGATGAAGCCGGAGCTGACCCGCACCATCCAGGCCATCCACTCGCGGCTGGCGAGCTCCGCGGCGATTACGACGTCGCCCTCGTTCTCACGGCTTTCGTCGTCGACGACGATGACCGGGCGGCCGGCGCGCAGCGCGTTCAGGGCGGTGGGGATGTCGGTGAGGCTCATGCGTCACTCCGTTCGTTCTTTTCGCTGGTCGAGCTCGTCGCGACCCGGGTTTCGGACAGCGTCTCGACCGGGGGCAGCACGCCCAGGTCGACGAGCCGCAGCACGTGGCGGGCCAGGATGTCGGTCTCGATGTTCACTCGGTCGCCGACGACTCGCTCGCCGAGGGTGGTTGCGCTCAGGGTCTCGGGGATCAGCGACACCTCGAACCAGTCGCGGCCGATATTCGAGACCGTCAGCGAGATGCCGTCGATGGCGATTGAGCCCTTGGTGGTGACCAGCAACGCGAGTTCGGGGTTGAGGCTGAAGCGCAGCACTCGCCAGGCGTCGCCCTCGGTGATGCTCAGCAGTTCGCTGGTGCCGTCGATGTGGCCCTGCACGATGTGGCCTCCGAGCCGGTCGCCGACCGCGGCGGCGCGCTCGAGGTTGACCTTGCGGCCTGGCTGCACGCCATCGAGGGTGCTCATGGTCAGGGTCTGCGCCATCACATCCGCGGTGAACCAGTCGTCGCCCTGGTCGATGACGGTGAGGCAGACGCCGCTGACTGAGATGGAGTCGCCGTGCGAGGCGTCGCTGACGACGAGCGGGCCGCGCACGGTCAGGCGGCCGGCATCCGTCCCCTGCTCCCAGGCGAGGATCTCGCCGATTTCTTCGATGATTCCGGTGAACATTTAAAGCTGTCCTTCTTTCGGGCGAGCAGTGATGAGCAAGTCTTCGCCGAGCTGGTCGACGCGGTGGATGGTGAGTCGGCGGGCGTCGCCGATGGTGTCTACGCCGATCTCGCCGACGGCGGGCCGGCCGGCGCCGAGCAGTGCCGGCGCCAGATAGACGAGGTACTCGTCGACGAGGCCCGCTTCGATGAATCGGCTGGTCAGGGTGGGGCCGCCTTCGATGAACACGCGCCGGATGCCTCGGCTGCGGAGGTCGTCGAGCACGGTCTTCAGGTCCCGGGTTCCGGTCTCGAGCACACCCCGCGGGTGCTGCCGTAGCCGGGCGTTCTCGGGGACCGCGCGCTCGCCGATGACGACGGGGATGGGCTGGTGCTCCATGAGCTCGCCTGCGTCACCGCGTGCGGTCAGCGCCGGGTCGTCGGTGAGTACGGTGCCGGTGCCGACGAGGATCGCGTCCGCCTGTTCGCGCTGCTCGTGCACGCGCTGCCGGGCGGCAGTGCCGGTGATCCACTGGCTCGTGCCATCCGCGGCCGCTGCGCGACCGTCCAGGGTGGACGCCCATTTGGCGATCACGTACGGCCGGCCGAGGCGCATCGAGGTCAGCCAGGGGTGCAGGAATTGTTCGGCCTCGTCGGTGAGCACGCCACTTTCAACCTGGATGCCGGCTGCGCGCAAGCGGGCGGCACCGCCACTGGACTCGTTGCCCGGGTCGGCGACGGCGTAGACCACGCGGCTGATGCCGGCTTCGATGAGCGCCCCGGCGCAGGGACCCGTGCGGCCGGTGTGGTTGCAGGGCTCGAGGGTGACGACCGCGGTGAGGCCGGAGGCATCCGGAACCTTTGCGAGCGCATCGATCTCGGCGTGGGGAGTGCCCGCGCCGCGATGCCAGCCCTCGGCCACCATGACGCCGTCAGGGTCGAGCAGCACGCAGCCGACCTGAGGGTTGCCGCCGTGAGTCGGGCCGTGCGCGGCGAGGCTGAGCGCGTGCCGCATAGCCGCCTCGAGAGCGTCGCTCGTGATCATCCCGGTCCTTCCCTAAACGGGCTCCGGGGGTCGATTAGCGGTCGTGCGACCTGCGCGTGTGGACGCGCCGTGCTGCCTCCCATCCGGACTTTAACCGTCGGTCCCGGAATTCCACCGGATCGGCCCCCATAGGGAGGTTCGCGGACTATCACCGCCGGTTCGGACTCTCACCGACCCCGGAGCACGTTATTACTTCAACATTCAGCATACTCAAACGCGGTACGCGCGGACTTATTCCCGGGAGTGCGGATTTCTCCCCAGCAGACACCGAAACAAGCCCCTGTGAAGCGGTCTCCCGCTAACGTGTGCAGCGGAGCTGAGTATTTCTGTAGCTTTCGCTGAATCGTTCAGATGCTTGATCAAGCACCCGCCAGAGAAAGGCCCCCACTGTGACAGATGTGACAGACGCCCCCGACAAGACGTCGGCACCGAATCGGGCGAGGATGCTCGTCCTCAAGTCGATCGTCGCATCGGTGGTCGGCGCCGCTCTGGTGGCGGTGGTGTCTGTCTTGGTGGGAGAGTTCGGTTCCCTGTCGTGGCGGTTGCTCGGCACCGTGGTGCTGTTCATCCTGTTCTCGCTGATGAGCTGGTACGACGCCGAGGTGTCAGCGAAGCGCGCGACGTGGTTCGGCTTCGCCTCAGCCGGGATCTCGGTGTACCTGTTCGCGGCAGGAATGTTCAAGCTCTGGTTCCCGATCGCGTCGACCGGCCTGCTGGCAGACTTCCTCGCCTGGGGGTGGCTCGTGCTGGTCGCGCGCATCGCGCTGCTGCACGTGCACCTGCTGATCGTTCAGCAATCGAAGTTCGTTTCGCCGGTGATGAGCAGCGTCAACAAGGTGACGTTCGGCCTTGTCGTCATCCTCGCCGCGATGTTGTCTGTGCCGGCACTGCTGCCCGATCTGGAGCTCGGCGAGTTCTTCTGGCGCATCCTGTTCGCCGTGGCCATCCTCGACGTGCTGGGCACGGTGTTGATCCCGCTGGTCTATGTGCTGTTCCACCGCCCGGCGCGTCCGGCGCCGCAGCCGTACAACCCTGCTCACGCGCCTGGATACCTGCAGCAGGCGTACCCGCAGCCAGGTTCCCCGGCGCCGGTTGCACCGCAGGCGCCCGTCCCTGCCGCCGCTCCCGCTTACGGAGTGCCTGCGCCTCAGCCGACCTATGGCGTTCCCGCGACTCAGCCGACCTACGGTGTTCCTGCTCCTCAGCCGGCTTACGGTGTTCCTGCTCCTCAGCCGGCTTACGGTGTTCCTGCTCCTCAGCCGGCTTACGGTGTTCCTGCTCCTCAGCCGACTTACGGCGTGCCTGCTCCTCAGCCGGTTGCGCCTCAGCCCGTCGCTGCCGGAGGCTTCGTCGCTCCGGACGCCGCGGCGCCGGTGCCGCCCATCGAGGCACCTGTTGCCCCGGCGGCGCAGCCGATGCAGCTCGAGTGGCCGCGCTACACCAACGGCCAGCCGGTCCCCGCCCTACCGAACGGACTGCCTGACCTGAGTGCCCCGGCCGGGGGACTCGCCTGGCCCCGCTACGTCAACGGACAACCGGTTCCGGCGCTTCCGGACGGCAGCCCCGACCTGTCGGCAACCCTGCAGTAACCGGCAACCGCGCGCACTTACTCACACCATGCGCCGCTATATAGCACCGCATGGTGTGAGAAACACCGCATGTTCGCCGGCCCGTCCAGGACGGCGGACTAAACGTGGGTCAGTAGCCGAACAGCGCTGGCAGCTCAGAAAGTGACCGGATGACGCTGACCCGCGCCTCGCGCGCGGTTTCCAGTTCCACCGCCGACGCCGACCCGTCGCGGTCGATCCAGACGCCGGTGAGACCGGCCGCCGCTGCGCCGAGGGCGTCGGTGTGCAGACGATCACCGATGTAGGCGGCCTGCGATGCGGGCACATCGAACAATCCGCAGGCGTGATTGAAGATGCGCTCGTCGGGCTTGGCGTAACCGACCTCGCCCGACGCGATGACGTGTTCCAATCGTTCGGAAAGCCCAACCGCGGACAGTTTGCGCTGCTGGAATGCCAGGTCGCCGTTGGTGATCACCCCGAACCGCGCGCCAGGCATGGCGTCGAGGCTGGGAAGCGCATCGTCATGCAGGCGCCAGTTGCGCACGTATTCGACGACGAACGCGTCGAACCAGGCATCCGCTTCACTGTCTTCCAGTACGACGCCGAAGTGTTCGACGAAGGCCCGGGCGCGGGCGCGACGCTGCTCGAGGTAGGTCAGCTCGCCGGCCAGGTAACGGTGGTAGTGCTCCTCTTCGAGGGCGTGCCACCTGGCCGCTTCGAGCCGGTCGTCCGCCTCGGCGAACGGCGAGCCCAGCGTCCGCCGATGCGCGGCGATGCCGTCGATGACCGACGACCGGTGTGCGAACAACGTGTCGTCGAGATCGAACAGCACCACCTGGATTCGAGGAGTCGACGCGTCGGTCAGATCGGCCATGGCAATTCCTCCCCGGGTTCGTTTGTCAGTTCCGCGTGCCACGCCGGAGGGTGACCGCCGTCCCGGGCCGCGATTTCGGACGGGCCGACGCCGACGAACCGGAAGCCGGCATGTTGGGCAACCGTCGCTGAGCCGATGTTCCCGATGAAGCACTCCCACTTCACGGTGTGAGCGTCACCACCGAGGGCCCACTCGGAAACGAGCCGCAGGGCCTCGGTCATGTACCCCTGCCCGCGGTGCGGGGCGCCGATCCAGAACCCGACGTCCGCGACCCCTTGTTCGGATTGGTGGCGGAGCGAGATCACCCCCATCAGCGGCGATCCTTCACGCTCGCGCAGCGCCCAGGTGTACGCGTGATCCGAGGACCAGCCGTCCGGCACGTAGATGCCGACGAAGCTGACGGCGTCCTTCCATTGGTATGGCACCGGCACGGTGGTGAACCGCTGGATCTCCCGGTCCTGGCAGTACTCGAACACCCGCTTCGCATCGGCGACCACCGGAAAATCCAGTCGCAGCCGATCGGTGGCGAGCACGAAAGGCTTCATGCGCGGGGCAGGAAACCGACTGCGTCGTACACCGTGGTGAGGGTCTGCTCGGCGATCTCATTCGCGCGTGCCGCATTCCCGGCGAGCAGTCGGTCCAGTTCGGCCGGGTCGGCGAGCAGGTCGAGGGCACGTGCGCGGATGGGTTCGAAGACGGCAACGACCGCGTCCGCGACATCCTTCTTCAGGTCGCCGTAGCCGCGGCCTGCGTACTGCTCCTCGAGGGTGGGGACGTCGACGGAACTGAACGCGGAGAGGATTGTGAGCAGGTTCGAGACGCCCGGCTTGGCGCCGCGGTCGAAGCGGACCTCGGCATCAGTGTCGGTGACCGCCGACTTGATCTTCTTCGCCGTCTTGGTCGGCTCGTCGAGCAGCCAGAGGATGCCCTTCTCATTCTCAGCCGACTTCGACATCTTCCCTTCCGGGTTCTGCAGGTCGTAGATGCGCGCCGTGGAGGCCATGATCACTGGCTCCGGCACCACGAAAGTGTCGCCGAACCGCGAGTTGAAGCGGGTGGCGAGGTCGCGGGTGAGCTCGACGTGCTGCTTCTGGTCGTCGCCGACCGGCACCTTCGCGGCGTTGTAGAGCAGGATGTCGGCGGCCATCAGCGTTGGGTACGCGAACAGGCCGAGGGTGGTGGCATCCGTGCCGTACCGGGCGGACTTGTCCTTGAACTGGGTCATCCGGCTGGCCTCGCCGAACCCGGTGATGGTGTTCAGTACCCACGCGAGCTGCGCGTGCGCGGGCACGTGCGACTGCACGTACAGCGTCGACTTGGCCGGGTCGATGCCCGCCGCGATGTACTGCGCGGCGGTGCGCCGGGTCTGCTCGCGCAGCTGTGCCGGATCCTGCGGTACCGTGATGGCGTGCATGTCGACGACGCAGAACAGGGCCTCGTACTCGGCCTGCATCTGCTTCCACTGCAGCAGCGCCCCGACGTAGTTGCCTGCGTGGAGGCTGTCGGCTGAGGGCTGCATACCGGAGAACAGGCGAGTCATGCTCCCCATTCTTTCAGGACGGGCGGATGCCTCGTGCCGTAGTGCTCCGCCGCCCCGCGGGTCGAGCTTGCCGAGACCGGCCTTGACAGGCTCGACCAGCGGGAGGGGCGGGGTCAGATCTCGTAGTCGACTACGACCGGGGTGTGGTCGGACCAGCGCTGGTCGTAGGCCGGTGCCCGGTCCACCGAGTAGGCGCTGACCGTGGCAGCCAGCTCCGGGGTGGCCAGCTGGTAGTCGATCCGCCATCCGCTGTCGTTGTCGAACGCCTTGCCGCGCCAGCTCCACCAGGTGTACGGCCCGTCGACCTCGCCTGCCCACTGCCGGCCGACGTCGACCCAGCCGAGGCCGGGGCCGGTGGAACCGTCTGCGCCCTCGACGGGCTCGCCGGCAGCGCCGACGAACCGGTCGAAGTAGGCGCGCTCCTCGGGCAGGAATCCGGCCCGTTTGACGTTGCCCTTCCAGTTTTTGATGTCGAACTTGGTGTGGCCAACGTTCAGGTCGCCGAGCACGACGGCGTACTTGGAATGCCGGGCGAGCTCCGGCAGCCGCGCGTGCATCGCGTCGAGGAACTTGAACTTCTCGTCCTGCTTGGCCGTACCCACCTCGCCGGAGTGCACGTAGGTGCTGACGACCGTGATCAGCGCACCGTCGTCCAGCTCGTAGTCCGCCTCGAGCCAGCGGCCCGCGGTATCGAACTCGGGTTCGCCCAGGTCGACCCGGTGGATGGAGGCACGGTGACGGCTGGCGATCGCGACCCCGGCGCGGCCCTTCGCGGTCGCCGGGTCGTGCAGGATGTCCCATTCCTCGCCGAGCAGCTGCTGCAGGTCTTCGGTGGAGGCGCGCACCTCCTGAATGGCGAGGATGTCGACATCCCGGCCGTCAAGCCATTCGCCCATCCCCTTGCGGTAGGCGGCGCGGATTCCGTTGACGTTGATGGTGGCGATGCGGAGGGGCGTAGGCATCCCACCAGTTTAGGAAGAGCCTCCGTCATCCCCGGACCGCCCATGCCCCGACCGCCGCCCATCCTGTGACCGCACAGTCCACCGCAGCCAGCGCGGCACGAGGTTGCGTGCCTCGCGTTCAATGCGCTCCTGCTCGTCCCGCTCCCGGGCCCGATTGGCGGCGGCAATGGCCGGGTCGGCGATCAGCCCACGATCGTTCATCCCGACCGCGATCCACGCGGACCCGATCAGGATCACCTGGCAGACCAGGTTGAACCAGATGAGCAGGCCGATGATCACCACGAACGAGGCCAGCAGCGGGTTCCGCCCGGCGCCGCCGAGTAACACCGTCCCGAGCACCTTGAGCGCGCCGAGGCCTGCT
Source organism: Diaminobutyricimonas sp. LJ205 (assembly GCF_009755725.1). Lineage (NCBI taxonomy): Bacteria > Bacillati > Actinomycetota > Actinomycetes > Micrococcales > Microbacteriaceae > Ruicaihuangia > Ruicaihuangia ninglii. Next base: position 398,174 of record NZ_CP046619.1, read on the forward strand.
GCCGCGAGCACGGAGCCCGCAATCAGCCGTCGGATCGGGATCTTCAGCCCCGACAGCACCCGGTACAACACCGCGAGGGTCGACGCGTCCAGCACGAACATCAGCGCCAGCCCGGTGATGCGGGTGAGCACCGTGGCCACCACCGACTCGGACAGGCCGACAAACCCGAGCGCCCAGTCCAATGCGGCAGTCGACCCGACCGACAGCGTGGCCGAAACCAGCACTGCGACCCCGAATCCGATCGCGAGCCCGAGGTCTTTGACTTTCAGCAGCAGGAACGAGGTGCTCGGCTCGGAAGCGTCGAAGATCTGCCGCACCGCTGACCGGCCGGAGCCGAGCCAACCGAGGGCGGTGATGAGCAGACCGATGGCGGCGATGACACCGCTCCAGCCGAGGATCTGCGCGTCAAGCAGCAGATCCACCTCGATCGCACCATTGCCGGATCCGTCGTCGATCAACCCGGGCACCGACACCGCCAGCAGTTGGATGAGCGCGTCCTGCACCGCGGGATTTCCGGCGATGACCAAGCCGGCGACAGCGAACGCCAACCACAGTCCGGCGAACACGGCGAACAGCGCCTGATACGAGAGGCCCGCGGCGAGGATCGGGCCACGGTGCGCCGAGTAAAGCATGAATACCCGCACCGGACGCCACCGCTGCACCCTGGCGATCAGGCCGGCGATCCCAGTCGGATGCCCGGGAGTCTCAGCCATGCCGTCAGCCTATCGGCGCCCTCGATAGGCTGACGGCCATGGAACTGCAGGGGGTCGGCGTCGGGCAGGCGGTCGCCGTCGGGCCGGTGCTGCGGATGCCGGACCCGCTGCCGGAACCGCCGGACGCCCAGCACGCCGGAGACGCCGCCACCGAGAACGCCGCGGTGGGGGAGGCGCTCGCCGCCGTCGCCGCCGAACTCACCGCCCGCGGCGAACAGGCCGGCGGCCCGGCCAGGGCGGTGCTGGACGCCGCCGCGCTGATGGCGCAGGACCCGATGCTGGTCGATGACATCACCGCCCGGGTGAACGCGGGCTCCACCGGAGAACGCGCGGTGTTCGACGCCTTCGCCACCTTCCAGCAGTTGCTGATCGGGATGGGCGGTTACATGGCCGAGCGCGCCGCCGACCTCGGCGACGTGGCACAGCGGGTGATCGCCCAGTTGCGCGGCGTTCCCGCTCCGGGCGTGCCCCAGAGCGACATCCCGTTCATCCTGGTCGCCGCTGACCTCGCCCCCGCCGACACCGCGCTGCTCGATCTGGGCAAGGTGCTCGCGCTGGTCACGCGAGATGGTGGGCCGACCAGTCACACCGCGATCCTCGCCCGGGCAAAGTCGATCCCGGCGATTGTCGGCGTCGAGGGTGCCATGCAGTTGACCGACGGCACGATGATCGTCGCGGACGCGGCATCCGGAACCGTCACCGTGGACCCGTCCGACGAGCAGATCGCGCACGCCCGGCGCCGGATCGCCGAACGCGCGGCACTCGTGAGCGCACCGATCAGCGACGGTGCGCTGGCGGACGGCACCCCGGTGCCGCTGCTCGCCAACCTCGGGAACCTCGACGAGATCCCCGCCGCCGTGGACCTCGGCGCGGAGGGAGTCGGCCTGTTCCGCACCGAGTTCCTCTTCCTCGGCGCACAGACCGCGCCCAGCGTCGCCAGCCAGCAGGCCAGCTACTCGAAGCTGCTCGAGGCGTTTGCGGGCAGGAAGGTCGTGGTGCGTGCGCTCGACGCCGGCGCCGACAAGCCGCTCGCGTTCCTCAGCGACGTTCACCAGCCCGAGACGCACGAGCAGAACCCGGCGCTCGGGCTCCGCGGCCTGCGGGTGCTGCGGGTGCGCGAGGAGGTGCTGCGCGACCAGCTGAAGGCTTTGAAGGCGGCGCAGGATGCCACGAACGCCGAGCTCTGGGTGATGGCGCCGATGGTCGCCGACGTCGAGGAGACCGAGTACTTCGTGCGGCTGGGCCGTGAGCTCGGGCTGAACACCGTCGGGGTGATGGCTGAGGTGCCGAGCCTCGCGCTGATGGCCGAGCAGGTGCTCGAATCCGCCGATTTCGTCTCGATCGGCACCAACGACCTGACCCAGTACACGCTCGCCGCGGACCGGATGCTCGGCACCGTGGCGCAGTACCAGGACCCGTGGCATCCGGCTGTGCTGCGCATGATCAAGCTGCTCGGCGACGCCGGCGCTGCCAGAGGGAAGCCGGTGGGCGTGTGCGGTGAGGCTGCCGCCGACCCGCAACTGGCGGTCGTGCTGGTCGGTCTCGGGGTGACGACGCTGTCGATGACGCCGGCGGCGCTCGCCGACGTGCGGGCCGAACTCGCGACGGTCACCCTCGAGCGGGCGCGGACGCGGGCATCCGCAGCCCTGTCCGCCCGCACCGCCGCCGACGCGCGCGCGGCCGCCGCTGCCTTGTAGCGGTCGGCTCGCATGGGCTTCTAGCGGTCGGTCCGCAAGGGCGTGGCCGCGGGCGCAGCTGTGCGGTGAGCTTGGCGCTAGTGTTTAGGCCCCGCGCGCGCGAAGAACCACTAGCGCCGAGCCGATTCACTGGCGCCAGTGGTGCAGGGGCTGTGCCGCGGCCCGCGCGTCCGGCGGACGGCAGCGCCCACCGGGATAAACCTGACTTTTCGCAGCGACGCCCTTCCCAGGGTGCTTGCCCTGTGCAACGGTGTCAGTAACGACGTGACGACGCCCATTGGGGGGGTGAGTGCGATGCCGCAGGCGAGGCAGTCCGGCTCCTCTGTGCTGAGCCTCGTGCTCGCGTCGCTCGGAGTGGCGCTCGGCTGGTTCGTTCTCACCGTCATTCTCGGCGCAGGTACCGCGCACGCTGCCGATGACCGGCGCGGTGATCCGTCCACACCGGTCGGGTCGGGACCGGCTGCGCCGACCAATCTCGTGACTTCGCTCGTTTCGCCCGGCAGCGAAGCTGTTGCGCCGAAGGTCACTGTGGTGGTCGACCTGGTCGACCCGGTCGCTGAGACGGCGACCGCTCTGATCGAGCCCGTCGCGCCGGTCGTCACCCCCGTGATCGAGCCGATCGCCGCGCCAATTGCGCCCGTCGTCGGTAGTGTGCTCGAGCCCGCGGTCGGCAGTGTGCTCGAGCCCGTGGAGCCGCTCGTTGAAGCCGCCATTGCGCCGCTCGCACCGCTCGTCCAGACGGTCACACGACCGGCTACGCCGATTCTCGAGCCAGTAGTCGACACGCTCGTGACGACGGTTGAGCCCGGATTCGACTCGGTCGGCATCTCCGTCGCGCAGGCCGGGCTCACTTCCGAGGCGGCGCAGTTCGCGCTCGCGTCATCGACGAGCACCCAGTGGCCGCGTCCGTTCACCTCGACGGACTCGTCAGATCCCCCACTCACCGCGGCTCCGGAGTCACCTTCGACGGAGCCGCCGGTCGGCGCACCCGTGGCCGGCGCCACAGCGTCGGCTTCCGGCGGCGGTGCGCCGCCCGCGGTTGGCGCGGACACGCTGTCCGCGGCATCCGTGCACCAAGTTCCTGGTATTCCCTCGCGCGACAACGCGCTGCCACCCGTTCCCACTTTCGATCCCGGTTCCACTCCCGATTGACCGCTGCCTGCCGCCGTTCACCGGCGGAAAGCAGTTCACGAATGGCCAATCGAAATGGAGTAGAACCATGCAGAAAATCATCTCCAGGGGGCTCTACGGCCTCCTGTTCGCCGGCGGCATCACGCTGCTCGGCGCGACGGCGGCGAATGCCGTCGACACCACCGGCGAGGACGGCATCGCCTCGGGCAACCTCATTGAGGCGCCGGTCACCGTTCCGGTCACGCTGGATGGCAACGCCATCAGCCTGATCGGCGACTCGACCGCCAACGGCGGCCGTGCCGCATCCTCACCGACCATCGCGGCGCCGACCGACGACGCCTCCACCACGTCAGGTGAGGACGGGATCGGCTCGGGCAACGTGGTGTCGCCGGATGTCGTGGCTCCGGTCGGTGTGACCGGCAACTCGATCACCCTGATCGGTGACTCGAGCGCGACGAGCTCGTCCGATGCGGTCGCCGCTCCGGTGGCGCCCAACGGCGACGCGGCGGCCACGAACGGCGACGACGGCATCGCCTCCGGCAACCTGGTGGCGCCGGATGTCGCCGCCTCGGTGGGTGTGACCGGCAACTCGATCACGCTGATCGGTGACTCGCGTGCGATGGGCTCGTCCGGTGAGGAGTCGGCGGATGCGGCTCCTGTCACTCGCAAGGGCGAGGCGGCAGCCATGAGCGGCGAGGACGGCATCGCTTCCGGCAACCTGGTCTCGCCCGGCATGACAGCGCCGGTCCAGGTCACGGGTAACGCGATTGCAGCGCTCGGCGATTCCATACTGGGCAAGCCGGCCGTCAGCGAATCGACTGAGCCCTCCCAGTCGGGCAAGGCGGAGCGGTCCGCGCCTGGCAAGGCGGCGACATCCGATGAGGGCAAGGCGGAGGCATCCGATGACGGCATCGTTTGGAGGGGTCCGGTGTCCTTGATCGGCCAGCCGAACGCGTCCGACGTGACGGTCGGCGCAGTCGTGTCGGAACGTCATGCGGGGTCCGATCCGGTCGCGACCAGTCCGGATGCGACCGGCCCGGGCGCGATCGACTCGAATGCCACCCCGCCCGCGCTTGCGCCGTGTGACATCAGCGTCGCCGGATCGGCTGGGGCCGTGCTCGCGTCGGCAACGACTCCGACCGGCACCAGCCCGGCGGAGATGCTCTTGCTGGTGATGGCACTGGTGTTCGGTGGTGCCACCGCAGGCCTGCTGTGGAAGGTGAACCGGATGTAGCAACGACGAAGGCGCCGGGAGCCTTGCGGCTTCCGGCGCCTTCGCGCGGTACTCGATGACTGGGTCGGGCTAGACCTTGCCGGTCATCATCGCCTGCTTGACCTCGGCGATGGCCTGGGTCACCTGGATGCCGCGGGGGCAAGCCTCGGTGCAGTTGAAGGTGGTGCGGCAACGCCACACGCCTTCCTTGTCGTTCAGGATGTCGAGGCGGGTCTTCGCTTCCTCATCGCGGGAGTCGAAGATGAACCGGTGCGCGTTGACGATCGCGGCCGGACCGAAGTACTGACCGTCGGTCCAGAACACCGGGCAGCTCGAGGTGCACGCGGCGCAGAGGATGCACTTGGTGGTGTCGTCGAACTTCGCGCGCTCGGCGACCGACTGGATGCGCTCCTTCTCGGGCTTCGACGAAGCCTGCAGGAACGGCTGGATCTCGCGGTACGACTGGAAGAACGGCTCCATGTCGACGATGAGGTCCTTCTCCAGCGGCAGGCCCTTGATGGCCTCGACGTAGATCGGCTGCGAGATGTCGAGATCCTTGATCAGCGTCTTGCAGGCCAGGCGGTTGCGGCCGTTGATCCGCATCGCGTCCGAGCCACAGATGCCGTGTGCACAGCTGCGGCGGAACGACAGCGAGCCGTCGACATCCCACTTGATCTTGTGCAGCGCGTCGAGGATGCGGTCGGTCGGGTACATCTCGACGTCGTAGTCCACCCAGCGCGGTTCTTCGTCGACCTCGGGGTCGAACCGGCGGATGATCAGCGTGACCGTGAAGGACTGAATGACCTCGACGGGGGCTTCGGCTGCCTCGCTCATGACTAGTACTTCCTTTCCATGGGCTGGTAGCGGGTGATGACCACGGGCTTCCAATCCAGTCGAATGTGGTCGGCGGCATCCGCCGACTTACGGTCGCCGGTCAGATACGCCATCGTGTGCTTCATGTAGTTCTCGTCGTCGCGGTCAGGATAGTCGTCGCGCATGTGGCCTCCGCGAGACTCCTTGCGGTTCCGGGCGGAGAACACGACCACCTCGGCGAGGTCAAGCAGGAAGCCGAGTTCGACGGCCTCAAGCAGGTCGGTGTTGAACCGCTTGCCCTTATCCTGCACCGACACGTGGCGGTAACGCTCACGCAGTCCGTGGATGACCTCGGTCACCTGGGCCAGCGACTCGTCGGTGCGGAACACCTGCGCGTTGCGGTCCATCGACTCCTGCAGTTCCTTGCGCAGCACAGAGACGCGCTCGGTCCCGGTCGAGTCACGCAGGGCGGCGAGGGATTCGCGCACGTTCTTCGCCGGGTCATCCGGCAGCGGAACCCAGTCGGCGTCCTTCACGTATGCGACCGCGTTGTTGCCGGCGCGCTTGCCGAACACGTTGATGTCGAGCAGCGAGTTGGTGCCCAGGCGGTTCGAGCCGTGCACCGAAACGCAGGCGCACTCGCCTGCGGCGTACAGGCCGGGCACGACCGTGTCGTTGTCCTGCAGCACCTCGGCGTTGACGTTGGTCGGGATGCCGCCCATCGCGTAGTGCGCGGTCGGCATAACCGGCACCGGCTCGGTGACCGGGTCGACGCCGAGGTAGGTGCGGGCGAACTCGGTGATGTCGGGCAGCTTAGTCTCCAGAACCTCGGCACCGAGGTGCGTGCAGTCCAGGTAGACGTAGTCCTTGTTCGGTCCGGCGCCGCGGCCCTCGGCCACCTCTTGGACCATGCAGCGGGCGACGATGTCACGCGGGGCGAGGTCCTTGATGGTGGGCGCGTAACGCTCCATGAAGCGTTCACCGCTGGCGTTGCGAAGGATCGCACCTTCACCGCGCGCACCTTCGGTGAGCAGGATGCCGAGACCGGCGAGTCCGGTCGGGTGGAACTGGAAGAACTCCATGTCCTCGAGCGGCAGGCCCTTGCGCCAGATGATGCCGACGCCGTCGCCGGTCAGGGTGTGCGCGTTCGAGGTGGTCTTGAAGACCTTGCCGAAGCCGCCGGTGGCGAAGATGACAGCCTTCGCCTGGAAGACGTGGATGTCCCCGGTCGACAGCTCGTAGGCGACCACGCCGGCCGGCTTGCCGTCGTTCATAACGAGGTCGAGCACGTAGAACTCGTTGAAGAAGTTGATGCCGTGCTTGACGCAGTTCTGGTACAGCGTCTGCAGGATCATGTGCCCGGTGCGGTCGGCGGCGTAGCAGGCGCGGCGCACCGGGGTCTTGCCGTGGTCGGCGGTGTGGCCGCCGAAGCGACGCTGGTCGATCTTGCCGTCCGGCGTGCGGTTGAACGGAAGGCCCATGTTCTCGAGGTCGAGGACCGCGTCGATGGCCTCCTTCGCAAGAATCTCGGCGGCATCCTGGTCGACCAGGTAGTCGCCACCCTTGACGGTGTCGAAGGTGTGCCACTCCCAGCTGTCTTCCTCGACGTTCGCGAGCGCGGCGGCCATGCCGCCCTGCGCTGCGCCGGTGTGCGACCGGGTCGGGTACAGCTTCGAAATCACGGCGGTCTTAGCTTGGGGACCTGCCTCGATGGCGGCGCGCATGCCGGCACCGCCGGCACCCACGATCACGATGTCGAACTGGTGGTAGTGCACCCCGTCGACAATCGATCCGTCTTCGAATTCAGGCATTACAGGTCTCCACAGAAGCTAGGCAGCAGGTCCAGCTGGTCGGCTGATACAGGCGGGCAGGGGTCGAAGGTGAACACGACGAGGGTGCCGAGGATGATCAGCACCGCGGCGGCCGCGCCGATCGCGCCGACCAGGATGCGGCGGACGGTCTCGTTGCGGGTGTAGTCGTTCACGAGGGTGCGCATACCGTTCGAGCCGTGGATCAGCGCGAGCCACAGCATCAGCACGTCCCACCACTGCCAGAACGGGTTCGCCAGCTTGCCGCCGACGAAGCCGAAGTCGATCGCGTTGATGCCCTCGCCGAGCATGAGGTTCCAGAACAGGTGGCCGAAGATCAGCACGACCAGGACGACGCCCGAGGCGCGCATGTAGATCCAGCCCCACTTTTCCCAGTTCACGCCCTTACGGCGCACTCCACGGGTGGATCGGGGGGATTCGATTGCAGTAGACATGTCGGTCCCTCCCTTAGTGGCTGAAGACGTTGATCAGGTGGCGCGGGGTGAAGGCCAGCATCGTGATCACCGAGAGGGCGATGACGATCCAGAACATCACGCGGTGGTACTTGGTACCGCCCGCCCAGAAGTCGATCAGGATGATGCGCAGGCCATTGAAGGCGTGGAACACGATCGCGGCGACCAGGGCAACCTCACCGAGGCCCATGATGGGCGTCTGGTAGGCGCCGATGACCGCGTTGTAGGCCTCCGGGCTGACCCGCACCAGTGCGGTGTCGAGCACGTGCACCAAGAGGAAGAAGAAGATCGCAACCCCGGTGATGCGGTGCAGTACCCACGACCACATGCCTTCGCGGCCGCGGTACAGGGTGCCTGCGGGTCGCTGCGGAGGTGAAATCTTAGGAACGGAGCGCCCGGACGGCGATGCCGCCAGGGCTTCGGCCGATGTCTCTGGCACGACGGAACCCTCCTTGTTCGCGGTCGCTGATCCACGGCGACCCTCATTGCGGTTCGATTCGCGAACCTAGATCAGTCTATTGCTCGCTCAATGAGGGCGCTGGTTAGGGATACCTAACTAGCTCGACATCGAGACACTTCTGGCCGCTCTGGTCAGCGAGCCGGGGCAGCCCCGACACAAAGTCCTCCATTCGCGCTGGACCCGCGTCCGAGAGTGGAGTCCGACATCCGGAATGGAGGAAGCTCCGGCATCCGCCCGCAAAAACTCCTCCATATCGTGCTGATCCGCGAAAGAGTCCTCCCTTGTGGAAGGCGCCTCGCGGAAATGGGGGAGTTTCGCCGTGGTGATGTCGCCAACTGAGGACTGCCTGCGCCACGCCGCGCACTAGAGCCAACCGGCGCGGTGTGGCGCCGCAGATCCTTTGTTAGCGACACGTCCGAGCGATCCCCAGGGCGAGCGACGCGTCGAGGTGGGTTCTAGTGCGGTGAGCGGCTTCCGAAGAGGCGCAAACTCGCGCGCGCTCCCATACCTGCGGGAATCGGCGGACGGATCCGCGGACGGATCAGCGGACGGATCCGCGGACGGATCAGCGGACGCTGACGGCCTTCCTCGCGACGACCGACTCGTAGTGACCGACGAGCTCGCCGCAGATGCTCGCCCAGGTCTTGCCGAGCACCGCACGGCGACCTGCTTCGCCCATCCGGGCGCGCAGGACATCATCGGCAACCAGCGTCTGGACCTGGGACCGCAGCATCCGCTCGTCGTCCGGCTCGAACAGGAACCCGTTCGCGCCGTGGTCGATCAAGTCGATCGGTCCACCGGCCCGAGGGGCGATCACCGGGACGCCGCTGGCGTGCGCTTCCTGCAGGGTCTGCCCGAAGGTCTCTTCGCTGCCGGTGTGCACGAACACGTCGAAGCTGGCGTACGCGGCGGCAAGCTGGCGGCCGCCGAGCGGGCCGAGATAGGTCACCGGCATGCCGTGCAGTGCACGCTGCACGTTGGGCATTGAGGGGCCGTCGCCGACCAGGGCGAGGCGGATGCCGGGAAGCCCGCGCAGCGCGCGCAGGCGTTCGATCTGCTTCTCGGGCGCGAACCGGCCGACGTACCCGATCACCAATTCGCTGTGCGGGGCCAACTGGTCGCGCAGCTGGATGGCGTCGGCGGCAAGCCGGTTGTTCGGGTGGTAGGTGGCGACATCCACTCCGCGGCCCCAACGGCCGAGCCGCTCCACGCCGACGCGCTGCAGGTCGGCCATCGACGCGGTCGACGGGGCGAGGGTGAGATCGGCGCCCTCATGAATCCACTTGACGACTCGCCAGGCGAACTTCTCGGCGGCGGCAAGCCGGTTGCGGCGGGCGTAGCCGGCGACATCCGTCTGGAAGATCGCGACGGACGGGATGCCGAGCTTGCGGCCAGCGGCGATCGCCTGCGCACCAAGCAGAAAAGGGGATGCGGCGTGGATGACATCCGGCGCGAAATCGGCGATCAGGCGTTGCAACTGCAGGTTGGGCAGCCCGACCGGGAACTGCCGGTAAGCGATCGCCGGGACCTCGTGCACCGGGAACCCGGCGTAGGCGGCGGGTGCACCCGCGGCCGGGACGATGACCATCGCCTCGTGGCCTTCGGCGGCGAGGTGGTCGAGCACCTTGCGCACGCTGGTGGTCACCCCGTTGAGGGTGGGAAGGAAACTTTCGCTAACGACGACAACCCGCATCTGCCCCTCGTTCCCTCGGCTCTGCGCCCGACGCTAAGCGCCGCGGGTGTCGCCTGGGTGAACCGCTCTTGAACAGCACCGGGCGATCGTCGCGGACAGGAGACTCCGGATGCCGCTGGCTAGAGTTGAGCGCATGACTGAGACCCCCGGACTCGACCGCTTCTACAGTGTGATCCCCGCCGGCGGGATCGGCTCGAGGCTGTGGCCGCTCTCGCGGGCGGATGCGCCGAAGTTCCTGCACGATCTCACCGGCTCCGGGCAGAGCCTGGTGCGCGACACCTGGGACCGGCTCGGCCCGCTCGCCGGCGAGGAGCGCATCATGGTGGTCACCGGTCGGGCCCACCGGGCGGCGGTCGAGAGGCAGATCCCTGCGCTCGCCGACGAGAACGTTGTGCTCGAGAGCGAGCCGCGTGACTCCAGCGCCGCGATCGGCCTGGCCGCTGCGATTCTGGAACGCCGCGAGCCGGGCGTCATCATCGGCTCGTTCGCCGCCGACCATGTCATCCGCGACGCCCGCGGCTTCCGCCGTGCGGTGATCGAGGCGGTCGCCGCGGCGGATGCCGGGTACATCGCCACGATCGGCATCACCCCGACCGAGCCAGCGATCGGCTTCGGTTACATCCACTGCGGAGAGCCGCTGAGCATCACCGGCGCGCCAACGGCCGTCGCCGTCGACTCCTTTGTCGAGAAGCCCAACCTCGCGACCGCGAAGAAGTACGTCGCCAGCGGCGACTACCTGTGGAACGGCGGCATGTTCATCACCCGTGCCAGCGTGCTGCTCGAACAGCTGGGCAAGTCGGAGCCGGAGCTGCTCGCCGGACTGCTTGAACTGGCCGAGGCGTGGGACACTCCGCGCCGTGGTGCCGTTGTCGACAAGGTCTGGCCGACGCTGAAGAAGATCGCGATCGATTACACGGTTGCCGAGCCCGCAGCCACCGAGGGCAAGCTGGCCGTGATCCCGGGCGACTTCGACTGGGACGACGTCGGCGACTTCGCCTCGCTCGCCAAGCTGCACTCGGGCGGGCGCAAGTCCGATCTCGCGATCCTCGGCGAGAACGCCCGAGTGCTCGCCGACGCATCCAGCGGCGTGGTCGTCAGCCAGACCAATCGGCTGATTTCGCTGATCGGCGTCAATGACATCGTCGTGGTGGACACCCCGGATGCCCTGCTCGTGACGACCAGTGCCAACGCGCAGCGCGTGAAGGCGGTCGTCGACGCGTTGAAGATCTCCGGGCGCAACGACGTCCTTTAATCCTCAACCACCGGCAGGGGTGCAACCCCGGGGTGTTCGTGACCCAATCGCAACGTCTGCAAGCGGTTGCAGGGTTGCCCGGCGAATAAGCATCCCGGTTTACTTGGCCTCCAATCTTCCTTTTCCCCCTCGGAGCCAGTCATCACTATGACCATTCGCACTGCCGCACGCCCCGCTGTTCTGATCGTCACCGCCGCCCTGCTGCTCGCCGGCTGCGCGTCCGCTCCCTCCGAATCCAACGCGGAGTCGGATGCCACGGACTACTGCGCCCGCATGGTGACCAACTCCGGCGGACTCGAGGACCGTTCCTTCAACCAGTCCAGCTGGGAAGGCCTGCAGCTCGCATCCGATGAGCTCGGGATCGACGTCGACGCGATCGTGTCGCAGAACGAGACCGACCTGGCACCGAACGTCGAGCAGGCGGTCGGCACCGGCTGCGAGTTCATCCTCACCGTCGGCTGGGAGCTGGCCGAGGCCACCTCCGAAGAGGCCGCGGCGAACCCCGACCTGCACTTCTCGATCGTTGACGAGGTAGTCGAAGGCGACAACATCAAGCCGATCGTGTTCGACACCGCCCAGGCCGCGTTCCTCGCCGGTTACCTGGCAGCCGGCGTCAGCCAGACCGGAATCGTCGGCACATTCGGCGGCGGCAACCAGCCGCCGGTCACCCTGTTCATGGACGGTTTTGTCGACGGCGTCGACAAGTACAACGAGGCGCACGGGACATCCGTCGCCGTGATCGGCTGGAACAAGGACACCCAGGAGGGCCAGTTCACCGGCGACTTCGAGAACACCACGCTGGGCAAGACCACGACCGAGGCGATGCTCGACCAGGGCGCCGACGTCATCCTTCCGGTCGCCGGCCAGGTCGGTGAAGGCGCCGCGGCGGCCGTGCTCGAACACGGCAACTCCTCGCTGATCTGGGTCGACAACGACGGCTACGAGACGCTGCCCGAGAACTTCAAGCCGATCGTGCTCACCAGCATCCTCAAGAACACCCAGGACGCGGTTCGCGACATCGTGAGCGATGACCTCAACGGCGAGTTCGACAACGCCTCCTACATCGGCACGCTCGAGAACGGTGGAGTCGAGATCGCGCCATTCCACGACCGCGCCTCGCTGGTGTCCGCTGAGCTTGCGGCAGAGATCGACGAACTGCGCGCGCAGATCATCGCTGGGGAGCTCGAGATCACGTCGACCGCTACCCCTAAATAGGGGCGGCGACCAGCGGAAACGTTCCGGAAAGGTTTCACCGAGGTCGCGGATTTGTAACTGTTGAGCGCTCGCTCATGAATAGCAGAGTCAGAGCGCGCAACATTCGCTAAGTTGAACGCATCACTCCCGGCGTGCGCCGGGCTTTTCTTGGAGGACATCTTGAGAATCACATCGCGCAAGTCCGCCGTTGGCGGCCTCGCACTGGTCGGCGTGAGCGCGCTCGTGCTCGCCGGCTGTGCTGCAGCACCCGAGGATGAAGGCAACGGCGACGGCGCCGCGACCTCTGACTTCCTGCCCTGCATGGTTTCCGACGCCGGCGGCTTCGACGACAAGTCGTTCAACCAGCTCGGATTCGAAGGCCTGGAGGCGGCGTCCGAAACGCTCGGTGTTGAGCCCGTCACGGTAGAGTCGGCCGCCGAAACTGACTACGCGTCGAACCTCACCAACCTTGTCGCGCAGGGCTGCAACCTGATCGTCACCGTCGGCTTCGCGCTCGCCGAGGCTGCCGCGCAGTTCGCTGAGGAGAACCCGGAGATCGAGTTCGTCTCGATCGACGACCCGATCGACCTCGACTTCGACGGCGAAACCGACTTCCCGAACATCAAGCCGCTGGTGTACGACACCGCGCAGGCCGCGTTCCTCGCCGGCTACCTGGCTGCTGGTATCTCGCAGACCGGTGCCGTTGGCACCTTCGGTGGCATGCAGTTCCCGACCGTCACCATCTTCATGGACGGCTTCGCCCAGGGTGTCGCCCACTACAACGAGGTCAAGGGCGCCAACGTCCAGGTCTTCGGTTGGGACAGCGCTGCTGCGACCGGCACCTTCACCGGTGGCTTCGCCGCCGGCACCGAGGCGCTGAACGCTGCCAACTCGCTGATCGGCCAGAACATCGACGTGCTGCTGCCCGTCGGTGGCCCGATCTACCAGAGCGCCGCTGCCGCCATCCGCGACTCCGGCCGTGAGATCGCCATGGTCGGTGTTGACGCCGACCAGTTCGAGACCGACCCGTCGATCGGCGACCTGCTGCTGACCTCGATCCGCAAGGGCATGGATGTCTCGGTCGAGGAAGCTGTCACCATGGCAGGCGAAGGCAACTTCGACAACACGCCGTACGTGGGCACCCTCGAAAACGGCGGCGTCAGCATCGCCGACTACCACGACTGGTCTGACCGCGTTCCGGCTGAGCTCGATGCCGAGGTGAAGGCGCTCCAGGAGGCCATCATCTCGGGCGAGGTCAAGGTCACCTCGTACCTGGCGAAGTAATCCTGCGTGATTGATAGCGGGGAGGTCAGCGTTGCTGACCTCCCCGTTTCATGCAACCCGACCCCTAGAATCAGGAAACATGAAGCTCGAACTTCGCGGCATCACGAAGCGATTCGGTGCCCTGGTCGCGAACGACCACATTGACCTCACTGTCGAGGCAGGTGAAATCCACGCCCTTCTCGGAGAGAACGGTGCAGGAAAATCCACCCTCATGAACGTGCTGTATGGCCTCTATCGAGCCGATGAAGGCGAAATCCTCCTCAATGACGAGGTGCAGCATTTCGTCGGGCCCGGCGACGCCATGAACGCCGGCATTGGCATGGTGCACCAGCACTTCATGCTGATCCCCGTGTTCACGGTCGCCGAGAACGTGATGCTCGGCAATGAATCCACCAAGGCCGCCGGCATCCTCGACCTGGATGGAGCCCGCGCCAAGGTCCGTGAGATTTCAGCGCGCTTCGGATTCGACATTGACCCGGATGCCCTCGTGGAGGACCTGCCCGTCGGTGTCCAGCAGCGGGTGGAGATCATCAAGGCGCTCTCGCGCGACGCGAAGCTGCTGGTCTTCGATGAGCCCACTGCCGTGCTCACCCCGCAGGAAACCGACGAGCTCATCACGATCATGCGCCAGCTGAAGCAGGGTGGCACGTCGATCGTGTTCATCACTCACAAGCTGCGGGAAGTGCGTGAGGTCGCCGACCGGATCACCGTCATCCGGCTCGGGAAGGTCGTCGGTGAGGCATCGCCCAGCGCGACCAACGCCGAACTGGCTTCGCTCATGGTGGGTCGCCCGGTCGAATTGATGATCGAGAAGGACCCGCCCGTCGTCCGCGACAAGGGCGTTGTCGTCGACGGGCTGACCGTGATCAACCCGCTCGGCCAGCTGGTGGTCAACAACGTCAGCTTTGAGGTGCGCGGCGGTGAAGTCCTCGTCATCGCCGGCGTGCAGGGCAACGGTCAGACCGAACTCACCGAGGCCCTCGTCGGACTGCAGCAGCATGTCACCGGCAGCATCAAGCTCAACGGGTCCGAGTTGGTTGGACACGGCGTCCGCAAGATCCTCGATTCCGGGGTCGGCTTCGTCCCGGAGGACCGCACCGATGACGGTCTGGTTGCGGAGTTCACCATCGCCGAGAACCTGATGCTCGACCGCAGCAATGGCGTCCCGTTCGTCAAGGCGGGAAACTTGCAACTGAAGTTCGCCGAGGAGTTCGCGCACGAGAAGGTCAAGGAGTTCGACATCCGAACCCAGAGCATCTTCACCCATGCGGGCCGCCTGTCCGGTGGAAACCAGCAGAAGGTGGTGCTCGCGCGCGAACTGAGCCGCGACCTGGAGCTGTTCATCGCTGCGCAGCCGACCCGCGGCCTAGACGTCGGATCGATCGAGTTCGTGCACACCAGGATCATCGAAGCCCGCGACGCCGGCGTGCCGGTCATCGTGGTGTCGACCGAACTGGATGAGGTCGAAGCGCTCGCCGACCGGATCGCGGTCATGTACCGCGGCTCCATCGTCGGCATCGTGCCAGGTGACACCCCCCGCGATGTGCTCGGCCTGATGATGGCCGGCGAAACGACTACTGGAACGGGGGAAGCCGCATGAGCGACGACCGCGACCCGATGACCACACCACCCGAGAACCGCATCATCCACACCGAGGCCGACACTACGGTCGCCCCGGTCGAGGATCGCAGCGTCGAGCCCGAGCCGGAGTCCCGCTGGCAGCAGGCGATGCGCGACATCGTCGGCGGCAGCTTCATGATCTCGATCCTGGCCGTCGTGCTCGCGCTGATTGCCGGCGCGATCCTGATCGCGGTCACCGACGAGCGAGTGCAGGAGACCTCGGGGTACTTCTTCTCCCGGCCGACCGACATGCTCGCGGCGATCTGGAACTCCACCTGGGGCGCGTACAGCGCGCTGTTCCAGGGGGCGATCTATAACTTCCGGGTAGACGGCTTCGCCGCCGGCATCCGTCCACTGACCGAGACCCTTGTCTTCGCCACGCCGCTCATCGCGGCCGGCCTCGGCGTCGGCCTGGCCTTCCGGGTCGGCCTGTTCAACATCGGTGCCCGCGGCCAGATGCTGATGGCCGCCGCCGCGGCTGGGTACGTCGGGGCGTACATGTCATTCCCACCCGTGCTGCACCTGATCATCGCGGTTCTCGCCGGTCTGATCGCCGGTGGAATCTGGGGCGGCATCGCCGGAGTGCTCAAGGCGCAGACCGGCGCGCATGAGGTGATCGTGACGATCATGCTCAACTTCGTGGCGCTCTACCTGCTCGCGTACATGCTGCGCACGCAGGGGCTGCTGCAGGCTCCCGGGTCGAGCAACCCGAAAACTGCGCCCATGCAGGACACCGCGATCTTCCCCGAGTTACTGGGGCCGCAGTTCAACCTGCACTGGGGCTTCATCGTGGTCATCGCGGCCACCGTGTTGGTGTGGTGGCTGCTGAACCGGTCGAACATGGGCTTCCAGTTCCGCGCCGTGGGTGAGAACCCGCGCGCGGCGAAGGTCGCCGGCATCAACGTCAAGGGCGTCTACACCTGGTCGATGGTGATCTCCGGCGCACTCGCCGGGCTCGCCGGCGTCAGCCAGATGCTCGGCACCGTGACCACCGGCTTCAGCCAGGGCATCGACGCCGGCATCGGCTTCGACGCGATCACGGTTGCGCTGCTGGGTCGCTCCCGGCCGTGGGGAATCTTCGTCGCGGGTGTCCTGTTCGGTGCGCTGAAGGCCGGCGGGTTCTCGATGCAGGCTGCCGAAGGTGTTCCGATCGACATCGTGCTCGTCGTGCAGTCCCTCATCGTGCTCTTCATCGCCGCTCCGCCGCTGGTCCGGGCGATCTTCCGGCTGCCCACCCCTAGCGCCCTGAGCCGTCGAGAGCGCCGACTTGTCACCAAGGAGGTGGCTGCCAAGTGAGCACTACAACCGAAGCGGTCCCGCAGAAGATCGCAGGTCTCGAGACCACGACGATCACCAGCTGGCGCACCCCGATCGCGCTCGCCGTCTTCACGCTCATCTCGCTGGTCTTCATCCTGATTCCGACGGATGCCACGCAGAGCACGTTCCGGATCTCCACCCTGAACGATGTGATCCAGCTGCCGAACATCGTGCTGCCGGTGCTGCCGACAGTCATCGCGGCGGTCCTCGTGCTGGCACTGTTCACCGGCTACGCCGCCTGGATGGTCTCCCGGGGACAGAAGGTGCCCCTCTGGGTGCCGATCGTGTTCGCGGTCGTGTTCATGCTCGCGTTCCTCACGTGGGCGGGTGCCGGGGCGACCATCCCGATTCCCGGACTGCTGGCCGGCACCGTGAGCCTCAGCGTTCCGCTGGTGTTCGGTGCCATGGCCGGTGTGATCAGCGAGCGCGTCGGCGTCGTGAACATCGCCATCGAGGGTCAGCTGCTCGGCGGTGCCTTCAGCTCGGCCGTGGTCGCGTCGGTCACGGGCAACCCTTACCTGGGACTCGTCGCAGCGGCCGTCGCCGGTGTGCTGGTCTCGTTCGTGCTTGCCGCGTTCGCGATCAAGTACTTCGTCGACCAGGTCATCGTCGGTGTGGTGCTGAACGTGCTGGTGACTGGTCTCACCAGCTTCCTGTTCTCGCAGGTGCTGTCCGAGAACACCCCGCTGCTGAACACCCCGCCGCGGTTCGAGCGGCTGCCGATTCCGATCCTCTCCGAGATCCCGATCCTCGGGCCGGTGCTGTTCCAGCAGACGATCATCGTCTACGCCATGTACATCGCGGTGGCATTGATCACCTTCGCCATGTTCCGCACCCGTTGGGGCCTGCGGATGCGTGCCGTCGGTGAGCACCCGACCGCGGCGGACACGGTCGGCATCAAGGTCAACCCCACCCGGTTCTGGAACGTCTCGCTCGGCGGGGCGATCGCCGGCTTCGGTGGCGCATTCTTCACCCTCGGCTCGGTCGGCGCGTTCAACAAGGAAATGACCGCGGGCCTCGGCTTCATCGCTCTCGCCGCGGTGATCTTCGGCCAGTGGCATCCGATCAAGGCCACCCTCGCCGCCCTGCTGTTCGGCTTCGCCACCAACCTGCAGAACGTGCTCGGCGTCATCGGCTCGCCGGTGCCCAGCGAGTTCATGCTGATGCTGCCGTACGTGGTGACCATCTTCGCGGTCGCCGGCCTCGTCGGAATCTCCCGAGCACCCGCGGCGGACGGCAAGCCGTACATCAAGTCATGACCACCGAGATCGACTGGGACGCCTTGCGGGATGCCGCCCGCCAGGCCATGCAGAAGGCATACGTGCCGTACTCGAAGTTCCCGGTCGGGGCATCGGCGCTCGTCGATGACGGCCGCGTGGTCTCCGGATGCAACATCGAGAACGCGTCGTACGGGGTGACCCTGTGCGCCGAATGCTCGATGGTATCGGACCTGTTCATGTCCGGCGGCGGCAAGCTCGTCGCGTTCACCTGCGTCGACGGCAACGGCAACACCCTGATGCCGTGCGGGCGCTGCCGGCAGCTGCTGTTCGAACACTCGAGCTCGGGCATGCTGCTGGAGACCGTGTCCGGCATCCGCACCATCGACGAGGTGCTGCCGGACGCGTTCGGCCCGCGCACCCTGGAGGAGTACGCAACCTAATGGCCATCGAACCGTTCGACACCGTCGACCTGATCCGCACCAAGCGTGACGGCGGCATCCTGACCACCGAGCAGATCAACTGGCTGGTTGACGCCTACACCCGCGGCTATGTAGCCGACGAGCAGATGAGCGCCATGACCATGGCGATCTTCCTGAACGGCATGGAGCGCACCGAGATCCGCGACCTCACCCTGGCCATGATCGCCACCGGTGAGCGGATGAACTTCGACTCGCTGTCGAAGCGCACCACCGACAAGCACTCGACCGGGGGAGTGGGCGACAAGATCACCCTTCCGTTGGCACCGCTGGTGGCGTCCTTCGGCGTCGCCGTGCCGCAGCTGTCCGGCCGGGGCCTCGGGCACACCGGAGGCACGCTCGACAAGCTCGAGTCGATTCCCGGCTGGCGGGCGGCGCTGTCGAACGAGGAGTTCTTCGACCAGCTCGAGAACGTCGGCGCCGTGATCTGCGCCGCCGGCAGCGGACTGGCTCCCGCCGACAAGAAGCTCTACGCACTGCGCGACATCACCGGCACGGTCGAAGCGATCCCGCTGATCGCGTCCTCGATCATGTCGAAGAAGATCGCCGAAGGCACCGCGGCGCTGGTGCTGGATGTGAAGTTCGGCTCTGGCGCGTTCCTCAAGGACATCGAGCAGTCCCGCAAGCTCGCCGAGACCATGGTGCAGCTCGGCACCGATGCCGGCGTCGCGACCACGGCGCTGCTCACCAACATGAATGTGCCGCTGGGCCTCGCGATCGGCAACGCCAACGAGGTGCGCGAGTCCGTTGAGGTGCTCGCCGGTGGCGGTCCCGCCGACGTGGTCGAACTGACCGTCGCCCTCGCCCGCGAGATGCTCGCGCTCGCCGGCCAACCCGACGCCGACGTCGAGGCCGCGCTGCAGGACGGCAGCGCGATGGACACCTGGCGCGCAATGATCCGCGCGCAGGGCGGGGAGCCGGATGCCCCGCTGCCGATCGCCCTGGAACGCCACACCGTCATGGCCCCATGCTCCGGGGTGCTCGTCAAGCAGGAGGCGCTGCCCTTCGGCATCGCCGCCTGGCGGCTCGGAGCCGGCCGCGCCCGCCAGCAGGACCCGGTGCAGCACGCGGCCGGCATCGACCTGCACGCGAAGCCGGGCGACACCGTCACCGCGGGGCAGCCGCTGTTCACCCTGTCCGCCGACGAACCCGAGCGGTTCGAGCGGGCGCTCCAGGCGCTCGAGGGTTCCTGGGAGATCGGCGAGTCCGAGGCATCCGTCGACCTCGGTCCCCTGATCGCCGACCGCATCACCGCGTAAAGCGGCCTTTTCGTCTCGCACCTCGCGCTGCGTCGGCGCGTGCTTGCACATTCCGCCGCGCGCGCCTCAAAGTTGCATCCGCAGGCGCCGTCCAAGCGGCGCGCCGCTGGTAGTCACTTTGCGCGGGCGAACGTTCAGGCGCGCGAGTAACCATGGCCGGCGCACCGGTTCTGGGGCATCCGCCACCGCAACAATGGGCCGCGCGCGCGGCGCATTGTTGTTGCACCCCGCGAATCGACGACGGCTACTCCGGGTCGCCGATCCGCTCGAGGGCGTCGATGACCAGGTTCCAGAACTTGTCGGCGTCGAGCCCGGTCGCCACCTGAGTGGTGCACGAGGCGGGAGCGGGCGCCCGAAAGTCGGCGACCGTCATCCCGAGAGTGTGCTCGCCGCGCAACTCGACATCGAGCGGCACCTTGACCACGTGCAGCACCGACGGGTCGATCACGTACGCGACCGCACAGGGGTCGTGCACCGGCGGATACTCGAAACCCTGCGCATCGCGGTAGGTGTGCCCGAAGAAGTCGAGCAACTCGCCGACGAACCGCGCGGGCGCGGTGCCGACCGCGTCCACTCGTGCGCGCACCGCGGGCGTTGCCAGGGCTTGATGCGTGGCATCCAGCCCCACCATGGTCAGCGGCCAGGACTCCTTGAAAACGATGTGCGCGGCTTCCGGGTCGATGACGATGTTGAATTCGGATGTCGCGTTCCAGTTACCGACGTGGACGCCGCCGCCCATCAGCACGACCTCCTTCACCCGAGCCGCGATGCGCGGTTCCTTGCGCACGGCGAGGGCGATGTTGGTGAGCGCCCCGGTCGGCACCAGCGTGATCGTGCCGGGCTCCGCCTGCATCACGGTGTCGATGATCAGGTCGACCGCGTGCCGCGAATCCAGGGTCAGCGCAGGCTCGGGCAGTTCCGGGCCGTCCAACCCGGACTCCCCGTGGATCGACGGCGCGGTCTCGATCTCGCGCACGAGCGGCCGGTGCGCCCCGGCGGCGAACGGGATCCCGGTGATGCCGGCAACCCGGGCAACGGACAGCGCGTTCCGGGTGACTTTCTCGATCGTCTGGTTGCCCATCACGGTCGTCACCGCCACCAGCTCGACCGACGGGTTGCCGTGCGCGAGCAGCATCGCGATGGCGTCGTCGTGGCCGGGATCGCAGTCGAGCAGGATCTTCGTAGGCACGCTTCGAGCTTAAGGGCGGATTCCGAGGCCGATGCGGCGGCGCTGCCCGGTAGATTTGTAGCCATGACCGCTGCTGCTGAGGAATTCCTGCTGCCGGGTGGTGGTGCGTCGATTAGCGCGCTGCCCAAGGTGTCGCTGCACGACCATCTCGACGGAGGACTGCGCCCGCAGACGATCATCGAACTTGCCGACGTGATCGACTTCGCACTTCCGGAGACCGACGCGGAGGCATTGCGCTCCTGGTTCGCCGAAAAGAGCGACTCCGGTTCGCTGGTCGAGTACCTGAAGACCTTTGACATCACCACCGCGGTCATGCAAACCAAGGAAGGCCTCGAGCGCGTCGCCCGGGAGTTCGTGCAGGACCTCGGTCACGACGGCGTCATCTACGGCGAGATCCGCTGGGCGCCCGAGCAGCACCTCGCCCGCGGACTCAGCCTCGACGAGGTCGTCGAAGCGGTGCAGGAAGGTCTGGAGGCCGGCGTTGCGGATGTCGCGGCAACCGGCCGCCGCATCCGGGTCGGCCAGCTGGTGACCGCCATGCGGCACGCCGACCGCGGCATGGAGATCGCCGAGCTGGCCGTCCGGCACCGCGACCGCGGTGTTGTCGGCTTCGACTTCGCCGGCGCGGAGGCCGGCTTCCCCGCCAGCAAGGCCAAGGATGCGTTTGACTTCCTGGCCAGCCAGTACTTCCCGACCACGGTGCACGCCGGTGAGGCCGATGGCCTGGACAGCATCGCCAGCGCCCTGTTCGATGGGCGGGCGCTGCGGCTCGGCCACGGCGTGCGCATCGCCGAAGACATCACCATCGAAAGCGAAGACGGCGACAACACCTACGTGACCCTGGGCGATCTTGCGCAGTGGGTGAAAGACCGGGAGATCGCGCTGGAAACCAGCCCCTCCTCGAACCTGCAGACCGGCGCGATCGAACAGTGGGGCACCGACATGGTCGACCACCCGTTCGACCTGCTCTACCAGCTCGGTTTCCGGGTCACGGTGAACGCCGACAACCGGCTGATGAGCGGCACCACCCTCAGCCGCGAACTGCAGTTGCTGTCCGACACGTTTGGTTACGACCTCACCGATCTCGAGGTGTTCCAGCTGAACGCGGCCGCCGCGGCGTTCCTGCCGCTTGAAGACCGTGAGGATCTGGCCGAACAGATCACGGCCGGCTTCGCGGAGGCATAACGGATGCCGCTACCGCCACTCCCCGACACCGCGATCCGCATCAGCGCGCACGCGAACAACTGGCAGGAGGCCGTCAGGCTCGCCGGTGAGGCGCTCGAACTGTCCGGCGTCGCCCGTGCCACCTACACCGACCGGATGATCGAGATGATTGAGGAGCACGGCGCGTATATCGTGATCGCGCCAGGCCTCGCCCTCGCGCACGCTCGCCCCGGACCGGATGTCGTCTCCGACGGGATGAGCATCGTCACCCTGGACGAGCCAGTCAACTTCGGTCACCCCTACAACGACCCGGTGAGCGTGGTCGTCGGACTGTCCACTTCCACGGCGCAGCGGCACCTGCTGAGCGTCGCCGACCTTGCGAACGTGTTCAACGACTCCAACTCGATCACCGCGCTCGCCGGTGCCCGTTCGAGCGACGCGATCCGCGACATCCTCGGCGTCGAGGCCGACTGAACGAGGTTCACTAATGAAGATTGTCGCCATCTGCGGGGCAGGGATCGGCACCAGCGCGATCCTCAAAGTCAACGCCGAGCGGGTGCTCAAACGGCTGGATATCCAGGCCGAGGTGACCGCCGCCGACCTGGCCAGCCTGGCGACCGCCGCCGCCGACGCCCAAGTGATCCTCACCAGCCCGGAACTGGTCGATCAGATCGGGCAGACCTTCGCCGACGTCATCATCGTCGAGAACTACTTCGACACCGCCGAACTCAGCCGCAAGCTCGAAGCCGCGCTCGGCTGAGCCTTCCCCGCCCTCAAGGGGTCGAGCCCCCTCCGCTGGACGAGCCGCCCCCCCCCCCCCCCCCGGCTGGTCCAGCTCTCCGCTGGTCGAGCTTGCCGAGACCTCCGCACCCTCTCTGCGTGCCCGTAACCAGCCCGGAGGGGTACAACAGAGACATGACCTCACCGCTGGTGCTGGGTCCGATGCTTCGGTTCGTCGACGAGACAACCGCGAGCATCTGGGTGGAGACCCGAGACGACTGCCTCGTCACCGTGCGCGGCGGCGATCGGTCGTGGCGCGCACCCACGTTCCGGGTGCACGGCCACCACTACGCGCTGGTCGAGGTCGACGGGCTGGAAGCCGGCACCAGCACTCCGTACACCGTCGAGTTGGACGGCGTGCAGGCGTGGCCGGAACCGGATTCTGAGTTCCCGCCCTCGTCGATCACTACCCGGGCGCACGGGCGTGGGCTGCGGATGGCATACGGCTCCTGCCGCACGAGCGTCAGCCACGACCGCAAGGGCAACCGCACCCACGGGGTGGACGCGCTGCGCGCCTTCGCCCTCGCGGTGGCGCGGGGCGAGGCATCCGTGCCCGACCTGCTGCTCTTTCTCGGCGATCAGGTCTACGCCGACTCCACCACCGAGGCGATGCAGCAGTTCATCCGCAGCCGACGCGACATCAGCGAGCCGCCCGGCAAGGAACTCAAGGATTTCGAGGAGTATGCGCACCTGTACGCGTTGGCCTGGTCGGATGCCGCCAACCGCTGGCTGCTGTCGATACTGCCGAGCGCGATGATCTTCGATGACCACGACATCCGCGACGACTGGAACGCGTCGCTCAGCTGGAAGAAGCGGATGGAGGCGGAACCGTGGTGGCACGACCGGATCGTCGCCGGGCTGGCGTCGTACTGGGTTTACCAGCACCTCGGCAATCTGTCGCCCGAGGAACGGGCGGCCGATGAGCTCTGGCAGGGGATCGTCGCGCCGCACGACGGGGAGGTCGATCTCTCCGCCACGATCGATGCGTTCGCCGAGCGCTGTGACCGGCAGCCCACCACCTACCGCTGGAGTTACTCTCGCGACTTCGATGATGTTCGGCTGATCGTGCTCGACTCCCGGGTGTCGCGGGATCTCACGCCGGACAACCGTGGGCTGCTTGGCCGAGACGAACTCGACTGGTTCGACGCTCAGCTGCAGGGCGGGTTCCGGCACGTGCTGATCGGGTCGTCGCTGCCGTTCCTGCTGCCGCCGGGGCTGCACCACCTGGAGGCCTGGGATGAAGCGCTCGCACAGGGTGCCTGGGGCAGGCCCGCCGACCGGGTCGGCGAGTGGCTGCGGCAGCTGGTCGACCTCGACCACTGGGCGGCGTTCCAGAACAGCTTCCAGGCGGTGGCGCGGATGACGACGGAATTAGCCGACGGCGGGCGAGGTCCAGCGCCGGAGACGGTGACCTTCCTCTCCGGCGACGTGCACTACTCGTTCGTCTCCGAGGTGGAGCGAGACTCGGGAAGCCGGATCATCCAGTCCGTCTGCTCGCCGGTGCGGAACCCGCTGCCGCGCTGGCTGCGCTGGTTCGCCGTCGCTAGCTCGTATGGGCTCGCCGAGCCGCTCGGTGCGGCGGCCGCGCGCTCGGCGAAGGTGCCCGATCCGCCGTTCCACTGGAAGAACAAACGGGGTCCGTGGTTCGACAACAACCTCGCCTTCCTCGAAGACGGCGACGACGGCCTCGCGCTGATTTGGCGCTCCGGCGTCGTCAGGAACGGCGACGAGGAACACCCACGGCTGAAGCAGGTCGCCGGGGTGCGGGTGCGGCCGCGGTAGGTGGCGCTACACCAGCAGTTCGCGCATCCCGGCCTCGAGCGCCTCGACCGTCTGCGTCGCGGCGGCGCGCTTCTCCTCGACCGAACCGATGGTCGAGGACGCGTCGATGTAGACCTTCAGCTTCGGCTCGGTGCCGCTCGGACGCACAATCACGCGCCCCTCGCCCTCGACCCAGATCCGCAGGATGTCGCTCGGACCGAACTTGCCGAAGCCGCTCGAGAAGTCCTCGATCCGGTCCACCTTGAGACCGCCGATCGCCGCCGGCGGCGTGAGACGCAGCTCGCTCATGTACCGGCTGATCTCGGCCAGCTCGGTCACCCGCAACGAGATCTGGCGTGACGCGAAGGCGCCGAACCGCTCGTCAAAGGCCCGCTGGTGCTCGGCGAGCGTCGTGCCCGCAGCCTTTAGATCGGCGTACAGCCCGAGGAAGTCGAGCGCCGCCGAGATCCCGTCCTTGTCCCGAACGGTGCCGGGGTTCACCAGATAGCCGAGCGCTTCCTCGAAGCCGTACACGAGTCCGCCAGCCCGCGAGATCCACTTGAATCCGGTGAGGGTGTCCACGTAGTCGATGGCGTGCTTGCGGGCGATCGCGGCCAGCCCGGGGGAGGAGACGATGGAGGCCGCGAAGGTGCCATTCGGCACCCGCAGGCGTTCGGCGGCACGCCAGCCGAGCAGCAATCCCACCTCGTTGCCGCTGAGGCGGCGCCATCCGGAGCCTTCTGGAACGGCCACGGCCAGCCGGTCGGCGTCCGGGTCGTTCGCGATCACCAGCTCGGCGCCGCGCGAGGCGGCGAGCTCGAGGGCCAGGTCCATCGCCCCGGGCTCCTCAGGGTTGGGGAACGCCACCGTCGGGAACGCGGCATCCGGCTCGATCTGCTCGGGCACGACGATGGCGCCGTCGAATCCGGATGCCTCGAACACGCGCCGCGCGGTCTCCCAACCGACGCCGTGCATCGCCGTGTAGACGAACGCCACAGGGGCCGCCGCCTGCGGAACCAGAGCCGACGTGGCCGCGATGTAGGCGTCGACGACGGTTTCGTCGGCGGTTTCGTACTCGGGGGAGCGCGGCAGGGCGAGCACACTGCTGGCCGCCACCTCGTCGATGAAGGCGGCGATGTCGGCGTCGGAGGGCGGCACGATCTGCGATCCCTCGTGGCGACCGCCGAGATACACCTTGTAGCCGTTGTCACGCGGCGGGTTGTGGCTCGCGGTGACCATCACCCCGGCGGAAACCTTCAGGTGGCGCACCGCGAATGCGAGCACCGGGGTCGGCAGCCGGCGCGGCAGCAGGATCGCGCGCACACCGGCGCCCGCCATGATCTCGGCGGTGTCGATGGCGAAGACGTCGGAGTTCTCCCGTCCGTCGTAGCCGATCACGACGCTCGGCTCGTCCTCGTGGGAGGTCAGGTAGGCGGCCAGGCCGGCGGCGGCCTGGGCGACGAGCACCCGGTTCATCCGATTGGAGCCGGCGCCGAGTTCGCCGCGAAGCCCCGCGGTGCCGAACGCGAGACGCGTGTCGAAGCGTGCATGCAGGTCGGCGATGGCTGCCAGGGAACCGGCGGCGGCGTCGCTGATCACGGGCTCCAGTTCGGCGCGGGTGGCCGGGTCGGGATCCTGCGCGAGCCAGGCCCGGGCGGTGTCGATGACCTCGGTGTCGACGACGTTCACAGCTGTTCCACAATTCGGGCCAGCAGGGCGCTGATCACCTGCTCGGCGTCCTTGCCGGCCTGGATCACTTCGGCGTGGCTGAGCGGCGTGGTCTGGATGCCGGCGGCCAGGTTGGTGATCAGTGACATCCCGAGCACCTCCATGCCCGACTCGCGCGCGGCGATCGCCTCGAGCGCCGTGGACATGCCGACGATGTGCCCGCCCATGGCCTTGGCCATCTGCACCTCGGCGGGAGTCTCGTAGTGCGGTCCGCGGAACTGCACGTACACGCCTTCGTCCAGGCTGGGCTCGATCTGCTTGGCGAGGGTCCGCAGCCGGCTCGAGTACAGGTCGGTCAGGTCGACGAAGGTGGCGCCCTCGAGCGGCGAGTTCGCGGTGAGGTTCAGGTGGTCGCTGATCAGCACGGGCTGGCCAGGCGTCCAGGTCTCGCGGATGCCGCCGGCGCCGTTGGTCAGGATCATCACGGATGCCCCGGCCGCCGCCGCGGTCCGCACTGAGTGCACCACCCGGCGCACGCCGAGGCCCTCGTAGTAGTGGGTGCGGGCGCCGATCACGAGGGCACGCTTGCCGCTCGGCAGCTTCACGGAGCGGAGAGTGCCGCCGTGGCCTTCGACCGCAGGCTTCGAGAATCCGGTGATCTCGGTCGCGGGGAACTCAGCCGTCGTCTCCCCGATGAGGTCGGCGGCCTTTGCCCAGCCGCTGCCCAGGGTGAGGGCGACGTCGTGCTTATCGATGCCGGTTTTCTCGGCGATCTCGGAGGCCGCCTGGGCGGCGACCTCGAACGGGCTCGTGGCCGCGTCATCCAGGGAATGCTGAATCATCCCCCCAGATTAGTGGTGGGGTCACCGCCCGGAGCGTATCCCGCTCGTGACTATCTGGAGATGCGGCGCTGACGTCGCGATGCTGGCCAGGGGTTCAGAGGCGCTGGCTGCCCGATTCGGGTCGGCAGCGGAGGATCGCGAACGCGCGTCGTACTGAGCCGTGCCCAGACTGCTCAGGCTCGGATTTACAGCTGTCTGCATGTTTGGCCGCCATATTCAACTCTAGGATGGGGGTTTCGAGTACGAGAGACGAACGCCTCAGGAGGAAGCGTGTCAACGACACCCCATGATTCAGGCGGATTCTCTTGGGAAGACGCCCTGCCCTACATTCTTTGGCGAACCCAGAATGCGGTGCACCGCTCCCTGCAGGACGCGATCAAAGACCTGGATGTCACGGTGACCCAGCTCGGTTTGGCAGTGCACCTGCACAAGCTCGGCCCGCTCTCCGCCTCTGACCTGGCCCGGGGGATCCACATCACCCCGCAGAGCGTGTCCACTGCCTTGACTCGGCTCGCTGAGATCGGTTGGGTCGATCGCCAACCGCACCCGGTGCACCGCCGGATCGTGCTGTTCAACATCTCGGAGCGCGGGCTCGAAGGAGTCCGCGAAGGTTCCGCGCGAATGGCATCCATCACCGAACGAGTGACGGGTGTGATGTCGGACGGCGGCGCCGAGACGGTGGTCGGCGAGCTCCGTCGCGTCCTGCTGGAGCTGGAGGGCAGCGACCGGCCGATGGAGCTCCTTTGGCCGATCCGCAACTACCTGTGACCCTATTAACAGTTATCTGTAATAGTGTGAGCTGTATCAAAACAATCCTCGTTTGGAGGGAACGGCCATGCCGACTATCCGTTTCGTTGTGACCGCAACCTCGTGGGTCACCCCATCGCTCCGGCGCGTGCACCTGAAGACCGAGGACCTCTCCGCCTTCGCCGAGAGTTCGTTCACCGACCGGTACGTCAAACTGGTGTTCCCCAAGCCCGGTGTCGAGTACCCGGACCAGATCGACGTGCGGGCGCTCCGCGGCGTCCTTCCGCCCGAGGAACTGCCGGATGTGCGCACTTACACCGCGCTGAACCCGAACCTTGACGCGGGCACGATTGACATCGACTTCGTCGTTCATGGCGACGAGGGCATCGCCGGCCCCTGGGCGGAAGCCGCCGCGGTTGGTGACATCCTGATCGTCAATGGCCCGGGCGGCGCCTATCGGCCGGACCCGACGGCGGACTGGCACCTGCTTGTCGGTGATGAGTCGGCCGTCCCGGCCGTCGCCGCTGCCCTGGCGGCACTGCCCGACTACGCCGTGGCGCGGGTTGTTGTGCTCGTCGAATCAGAGGCTCACGAGCCGCAGCTCGAGCTCCCGGCCGGCGGAACCGTCACCTTCGTGCACCGCGAGAGCGCGCCGGATGGCGCCCTCGAGGCCGCAGTCCGCGGTCTGGAGTGGCCAGACGGGCGGGTTCACGCGTTCGTCCACGGCGAGGCCGAAGAGATCATGAAGGGTGTGCGGCCGTATCTGCTCACCGAGCGCGGCCTCTCGCGTGACCAGGTGTCGATCTCGGGCTACTGGCGTCGCGGCCGCACCGAAGACGGCTTCCGGCAGTGGAAGTCGGAGTTCGCCCGTGAAGAGGGCGCCGAACCGCGTGCCGATGGCCGCCCAGCCGGGCGACCGCTCGCTGCAGGGCTGCGCTGAGGGCTCGTCTCGTACGGGTCGAGGAACGCGCCCGCGTGCGAGAGCCGTGGGTTGAGCAGCGAGCGAGGAACGAGCCCGCGTATCGAAACCGGCTCAGTCCCGAGACATCCGCTCGGCCAATTCCGCTCGGCCCATACGGTTGAATAGAACCCATGGCCTACCAGTTTGAGCGCAAGCAGCGGATCGCGATTCTCGGCGGAGGACCTGGCGGATACGAAGCGGCGCTCGCCGGAGCCCAACTCGGTGCCGACGTCACGTTGGTCGAGCGAGTCGGCGTCGGCGGTTCGGCGGTGCTGACCGATGTCGTGCCCTCGAAGTCCCTGATCGCGACAGCGGACTCCGCTACGGCGATCAGCGAGGCAGGCGAACTCGGCGTGCAGTTCTTTACGCGCACCGAGGCCGGCCACCCGAGCCGTCCGGAGGTCGCCGTCAACCTGGCCGCGGTCAACCAGCGCCTGTTGCGGCTCGCCCGCCAGCAGTCCGACGACATGCACCGCCAGCTCGATCAGGCCGGGGTGCGGATCGTGCAGGGCGACGGTCGGCTGGAGGGCACGAACCGCATCGTCGTGTCCACGGCCAAGGGCAAGAAGGGCACCGACTTCGACGCGGTCGACGCGGACACCATCATCGTCTCGGTGGGCGCCCGCCCGCGGGTGCTGCCGTCCGCGCAGCCGGATGGGGAGCGCATCCTCACCTGGACGCAGCTGTACGACCTGACCGAGACGCCCGAGCACCTGATCGTGGTCGGTTCCGGTGTGACCGGTGCCGAGTTCGCCTCCGCGTACCGCGCCCTCGGATCGCAAGTGACGCTGATCTCCAGCCGTGACCAGGTGCTGCCGGGCGAGGACGCCGACGCCGCCGCGGTGCTCGAGGACGTCTTCAAGCGCAACGGCATGACCGTGCTCTCCAAGAGTCGCGCGCAGTCGGTGGAGCGCACCGCCGACGGTGTGATCGCGACCCTGTCCGACGGTCGCACCGTCGAGGGCTCGCACTGCCTGATGGCGGTCGGCGCAATCCCGAACACGGCCGGCATCGGGCTGGAGGAGGCCGGCGTGCAGCTGACCGAGTCCGGGCACATTCGGGTGAACCGGGTCGCTCGCACCTCGATGCCGATGATCTATGCCGCGGGGGACTGCAGCGACTTCCTGCCGCTGGCGTCGGTGGCGCAGATGCAGGGGCGCACCGCGGTCTACCACGCGATGGGCGACGCGGTGAATCCGACCGAGCTGCGTAACGTCACCTCGAACATCTTCACGCAGCCCGAGATCGCCACCGTCGGCTGGACCCAGAAACAGATCGAGGATGGCATCGCCCAGGGCATCATCTACAAGCTGCCGCTCGCCTCGAACCCGAGGGCGAAGATGCAGGGCGTCCGCGACGGTTTCGTGAAGCTGTTCGCGCGCACCGGCTCGGGCACCGTGATCGGGGGCGTCATCGTCGCGCCGCGCGCCTCGGAGCTGATCCTGCCGATCGCGATCGCCGTCGAGCACCGGTTGACCGTGGACGAGGTCGCCCGCGCCTTCGCCGTGTACCCGTCGATGTCGGGCAGCATCACGGATGCCGCCCGCGCGATGCACATCGTGAACTAGAGGGCTTCGGGCCGAACTGCGCGGTGTTTCTAGAACAACGCGGGTGGTTGAACCCCCGCGCGGTTGACGAACGTCCGCGCAGTTCTCGTGTACCCGCACGAACCTCCGCGTAGATGTGCGTCCTCTCTCGCTGGTTATCCACAAGAGGCTTCCATCCACAGGGGACGGATGCCTCTGGCCTCGAGTTAGCTGCTGAACGACTCTCGGGTGCATGGCTCAACTGACGCAGCTTCCCTGGACCGACCACTTGCTCCGTGTTCGTGATCTTGACCAAGTAGGGACTCGACACGAGTTCCTTCGCCAGGTGCGCCGGGGCGAATTCGTGCGGGTCGTGCGTGGTGTTTACGTGCGCAAGAACGTCTGGGCGCAACTGGATCGGCACGCCCGCCATCGCGCGCAAGTCAAAGCCACGGCGCTTGCGGCGACGGACGATCTTGTGTTCTCTCACCAGTCAGCAGCCGCGCTCTGGCGTCTACCTTCTGTCGGTCCATGGCCAGAACGAGTGCACGTCTTGCACCCAGCCGGGGGACGGTCGAACTCGCACCTCATCCGGCACTCCGTCGGGATCCCGCAGAACCTCGTGACAATTGATGGGCTGAGCGTGACTACGCTCGCACGGACCGCTGTCGATCTTGCGGCGACCATCCCGTTTGGTCACGCGGTCACCGTGATGGACGCTGGGCTGCGCCGTGCCACGCACCCGCGGTTTGATGTGCCGCCGACTCCGCTGACACGGGACGAGCTCTATCAAGAGCTCGACCTCATCCCGCTACGGCGGGGACGTCTCAGAGCGAGTCGGGTCATCGAATTCGCTGATGGAGCCGCCGATCGTCCGGGAGAGTCGATGAGCCGAGTAAGCATGCTGCTCGCCGGAGTCACGATGCCGCTGCTTCAGGTACCGATCACTGGGGCAAGCGGTCGGGTCTACGTAGTCGACTTCTGGTGGCCGCAGTTCAACGTGGTCGGCGAGTTCGACGGGCGATTCAAGTACACCGACCCTGAGTACATGCAGGGACGCACCGGTGAGCAAGTGCTTCTCGACGAGAAGGCACGGGAGGATGACATCCGTGCCGCCGACCACGGGATGAGCCGGTGGCCATGGGAAGTGGCGGTGTCGCCCGAGAGGTTGCGCGCGCATTTACGCAACGCCGGCGTGCGATAGCGCAGACTTGCCAGGCGGGGTCCGGAAGCTGTTTCGGAACAGGCCGGATCGCAACTGCGCGCCGATTTGGCAACAGCGCGGCTGTTCCAACCAGGGAGCTACAGACTGCGCGCCGATTCAGGAACAGCGCGCCTGTTCAAGCATCCGCTCAGTTACCGAAACACCGCGACGTTCTCAGACGCCCGGACGAACCACCGCGGAGTCACCAAGACGCCGCGCGGATGGGACGGCCCCACGGGATTCGGCTCGGCGACGACGCACATGCCGCCAGAAGCCCTCTAGTCGACGATCGACAACAGCAGGTGCCCCGACGAGACCGTCGTGCCGACCGCGGCGTTCACCGCGGAGACCGTGCCGTCCTTGTGCGCGGTGATCGGCTGCTCCATCTTCATCGCCTCGAGCACCAGCACCAGGTCGCCCTTGACGACCTTGTCGCCGTCGGCCACCGCGAGCTTGACGATGGTCGCCTGCATGGGCGCCTTCACCGAGTCGCCGGTGATCGTCGAGACCGCGCTGGACGCGCGGCGACGCGGGGCGGGACCGGATGCCGCGGCCCCGGTCGACGGAAGCAGACGGGTCGGCAGCGAGACCTCGATCCGCTTGCCATCCACCTCGACGACGACCGCGTGCCGCTTCGCTGCGGGTACGGACTCGAGCAGCTCACCGCTCCACGGTTCCAAGTCGTTGTTGAACTCGGTCTCGATCCAGCGGGTGTAGACACCGAACGGTGCTGCGGTGAACGCCGGGTCATTGACGATCGCCCGGTGGAAGGGCAGCACAGTGGGCATGCCGGCAACCTCGAACTCGTCCAGAGCGCGACGCGCCCGAGCGAGCGCCTCATCGCGGGTCGCGCCGGTGACGATCAGCTTCGCCAGCAGCGAGTCGAACGACCCGGAGATCACGTCGCCGGCGATCACGCCGGAGTCGACGCGCACACCGGGGCCGCCGGGCGCCTTGAACACGTGCACCGCGCCGGGCGCGGGCATGAAGTTCATCCCCGGGTCCTCGCCATTGATGCGGAACTCGAACGAGTGGCCGACCGGGGTCGGGTCGTCGTAGTCGAGCAGCCCACCCTCGGCGAGCCGGAACTGCTCGCGCACCAGGTCGATGCCGGTGACCTCTTCGGAGACCGGGTGCTCCACCTGCAGCCGGGTGTTCACCTCGAGGAAGGAGACGGTGCCGTCCTTGCCGATCAGGAACTCGCAAGTTCCGGCGCCGACGTAGCCGACCTCACGCAGGATCGCCTTCGACGCGTCGTAGAGCGCTTTGTTCTGCTCGTCGGTGAGGAACGGTGCCGGCGCCTCCTCGACGAGCTTCTGGTGACGGCGCTGCAGCGAGCAGTCACGGGTTGAGATGACCACCACGTTGCCCTCGGCGTCGGCCAGGCACTGGGTTTCCACGTGACGGGGCTGGTCCAGGTACTTCTCGACGAAGCATTCGCCGCGACCGAACGCGGTGATCGCCTCACGGGTGGCGGACTCGAACAGCTCGGGGACCTCATCGCGGGTGCGGGCGACCTTGAGGCCGCGGCCACCGCCACCGAACGCAGCCTTGATGGCGACCGGCAGGCCGTGCTCGTCCACGAAGGACAGCACTTCCGCGGCATCCGCAACCGGATTCAGCGTGCCAGGAGCAAGCGGCGCGCCGACCTTCTCGGCGATGTGCCGCGCGGACACCTTGTCACCCAGCTGCTCGATCGCCTCGGGCGACGGGCCGATCCAGATCAGGCCGGCACCGGTCACGGCGCGCGCGAAGTCAGCGTTCTCGGCGAGGAAGCCGTAGCCCGGGTGCACGGCGTCGGCGCCGGAGCGGCGGGCGACCGAGAGGATCTTGTCGATCACGAGGTAGGTATCGGCGCTGGTGGTGCCGTCGAGGGCGTACGCCTCGTCGGCGAGCTTGACGTGCTGGGCGTCGCGATCCTGGTCGGCGTAGACGGCGACGGCGAGGATGCCGGCATCCCGCGCCGCACGGATAACCCGTACCGCGATCTCTCCCCGGTTGGCGATAAGAACCTTCGTGATACGGACCATAGTTCTCCAGCCTACGGTCGCGGATACCGCAGCTTTTTGGGTGGCGCCTACAAAAACCCGAGGAAGGCCCTGCGTGACACCTACAAAACCCCGCGATCGGGTGGCATCCGTGAGGTGCCCAAAAGTCCTAGTCGGAGAGCCCGCTCACTAGGACTTTTGGGCACCTCACGGGAGAACGCGGGGCGCAGCCGGAGTCAGCGGTTCCAGAACTGGTGCAGCGGGATGTCGAAGCCGGCGCGCAGCAGGTGCCGCAGCGTCGGCACCGAGAGTCCGATCACGGTGGACGGCGCGCCGTCGACCGAGGTGATGAACGCGGCGCCCCGTCCGTCCACGGTGAAAGCGCCGGCGACCTCGAGCGGTTCGCCGGTCGCGATGTAGGCGTCGATCTCGTCCTCGGTGATATCCGGCGCGAACGACACGGTCGCGTCCTCGACGCCGCCATACTCGCCGCGCACCTCGCCGCCGCGGTGATCGATCAACCAGTGACCGGAGTGCAGCACACCGCTGCGGCCGACCATCGCCTGCCAGCGGGACCGGGCGACGGAGGGCTCATGCGGCTTGCCGTAAACCACGCCGTCGAACTCGAACGCGGAGTCGCCGCCGAGGATGAACCCGTCGAACGGGTCCCCGTCGACGAAATGTCCGAGGACCGCGGTAGCTTTCGCGCGTGCGAGTTCCAGCACCATCTGCCCCGGTGTCACCGGGCCGAGGGCTGCCGTCACGGCTTCCTCGTCCACCCCCGGACTGATCAGTCCGGCCGGTTCGATGCCCGCCGCTCGCAGTGTCGCCAGTCGAGCGGGTGAGGTCGACGCGAGGTAGAGGCGCACGCGGGCTCCTATGCTCGAAGGATGGGTGAATGGATCGGACGCGACGTCGAGCTTGAGGTTACCAATATCGCCCACGGCGGCATCTCCGTGGCGCGGCATGACGGCAGGGTGATCTTCGTCTCCGACGCGATCCCCGGTGAGACCGTGCGCGCGCGGATCAGTGACGACCGCAAGAAGAGTTTCTGGCGGGCGGACACCGTCGAGGTGCTGAAACCGAGCGAGCACCGCCGCGAGCACGTCTGGTCGGCGGCCTCCGTCGACCGTGATCCCGACAACCGGGCCGGCGGCGCCGAGTTCGGGCATATCGAGATCGGCCACCAGCGCGAGCTGAAGCGCCAGGTGCTCACCGACGCGCTCAAGCGGATGGCGAAGCTGGAGACGGGTGTTGCGGCGGATGTCACCGTCGAGCCGCTGCCCGGCCCGGCCGACGGCACCGGCTGGCGCACCCGGCTGCGGCTGCACGTGGACGAGAGTGGCGTGATCGGTCCGTACGCGGTCCGCTCACACCGGGTGATCCCGGTGCGCGACCTGCCACTGGCGGTCGACGAGGTCGCCGAAACGGCTCCGCTCGGCGACCGGTTCCCCGGCGAGGACCACGTCGACGTGCTGGCGCCCTCCGAGAGCGGCGCTCGGCTGATCATCGGCAAGCAGGCCCGCAGCGAGATCACCGAGCGGGTCGGCGAGCGTGAGTTCAAGCTGTCGGACTCCGGTTTCTGGCAGGTGCACCGGCATGCCGCGGTGACCCTCACCGAGGCGGTGCAGCAGGCGATCGACGACGCCCTGTTCGACCCGAAGGCCGCGAACCTCGACCTGTACGGCGGCGTCGGCCTGCTCGCCGCGGCCGTCGGCGACCGGTTCGGCAGCACCGTGCGCATCACCAGTGTCGAGTCGGACCCGGATGCCACGGACCACGCCGCCCGGAACCTCGCCGACTGGCTCGGGGCGAACGCCGTCACCGGACGCGTTGAGCGCTGGGTGCGTGAGCTCGCGGCATCCGCGGGCCCGGCCGAGCGCGCACGCCTCGAGAAGGCGACCGTCGTGCTCGACCCGCCGCGCTCGGGAGCCGGGCGTGAGGTCGTCGACACCCTCGCCGGCTTGAACCCCGCCCAGGTGGTCTACGTCGCCTGCGACCCGGTGGCGTTCGCGCGCGATGTCGATCTGTTCCGTGGCCACGGGTACGAGCTGACCAAACTGCGGGCGCTCGACATGTTCCCGAACACGCACCATGTGGAGGCCGTCGGTTCACTGACCCGCGTCTGAGGGTCGCTACGATGGACGAGGTTCACGGGGGCGAGGAGACAGCATGACGATGGTGGCAGACGCACAGGCGACGCCGGTCCGAGTGGCGGTCGTTGACGACCATGAATCGGTGCGGCTGGGGCTGAAGGCTGCTTTCACCGACGAGGGCTTCGACTTCCTCGTCGCCACCTCGACTGTCGGCGACCTCGCGCAGGGCCTCGACGGACGCGAATGCGACGTGGTCGTGCTCGACCTGTCGCTCGGCGACGGCTCCACCGTGACCGAGAACGTGAAGAGCGTCCAGGCGCTCGGCGCGGCGGTGCTCGTGCACTCGATCGCCGATCGGGTCGCCAGCGTGCGTGAGGCGCTCGCCGCGGGGGCGGCCGGCGTCATCCCGAAGTCCTCGGCGACCAAGACCGTGCTGGCCGCGGCGGCCACCGTCGCGCGCGGCGAGGTGCTGAACAACCTCGAGTGGGCGAGCGCGATCGACGCCGACCGTGACTTCGCCAAGGCGCAGCTGGGTCGCCGTGAGCGCGAGATCCTGCACCTGTACGCCTCCGGCCTACCGCTGAAGCTCGCCGCCGAGCAGCTCGGCATCGGCTACTCGACCGCGCGCGAGTACCTCGACCGGATCCGAGTGAAGTATGTCGAGGTGGGACGCCCCGCCCCGACCAAGGTTGACCTGCTGCGCCGTGCGGTAGAAGACGGCATCCTGCCCGGGCTGGACCCTGATGCCGACGATGAGCAGTAGCCTCCCGGAGTCCCTAAAGTCCCACCCCCCTCTCAAACCGACCCGAAACCCGATCAGTCGCCGCCGGGTCGAAACGGTGATGACGCGCAGCGTCGCGGTCTTCGGCCTGCTGTTCGGCGCGCAGACCGTGCCGGCGATGGTCGCCCAGATCGATCAGGCTCCACCGGTATGGGCAGCCGCGGTCGTCACCGGACTGTTCGGCAGTCTCATCCTCGCGTTCGCCGCGTCGCTCGCCCAGTTCGGTGTCCGGGTCGCCAACCACATCGTGCCGCTGGCGTACGTTGCCGCGCTGATCAGCTGGCCATTCACCGTCGAGGACCCGGCTTCCGCGTCCGCGGGTAACCACTGGCTGTACTACATGCTGACCGTCGCCACCTCGTCGGCGGCGATCGGGATGTCGCGGCGGTGGGCGACGGCATACCTGTTGGCCGTGCCCGTGCTCTACGGCGTGATCCGGCTCACCCCGCAGGGCGGCGGCTCCACCGGGGTACAAGCCGCGCTCGACGTGATGTACGCGATCCTGCTCGGCGGCGCGGTGCTGATCATGATGACGATGCTCAGGCAGGCCTCGAGCGCGGTGGATGCCGCGCAGTCCACGGCGCTGGACCGGTACGGATCGGCCGTGCGCCAGCACGCGACCGACCTGGAGCGGGTGCAGGTCGACGCCATCGTGCACGACAGTGTGCTGACCACGTTCATTTCCGCGGGGCGCGCGGAATCTCCCGAGGCCAAGGCCCTCGCCGCGGACATGGCCAGGCTGGCCATCCGCCACTTGCGCGATGCCGCCGCGGTCGGCCCGGATGACGGAACCACCATCCGCGCCAATGTCGTCGCCAAACGGATTGCCGCGGCGGCGGGCGCTGTGGCGGTCGACATGGACGTGGTCGTGCAGTCCGTCGGAGCGGTGCGGCTGCCGACCGGCGCCGCCGATGCGCTCTACTCGGCGGCTGTGCAGGCGGTCGTCAACTCGCAGCAGCACGCCGGCCATCAGCGAGGCATCCGCCGCTGGGTGCGCATCAGCGGAATCGCCGACGGCCTGGCGATCGAGGTCGGCGACACCGGCGTGGGCTTCGATGTCGACACCATCCCGCAGGAACGCCTGGGCGTGCGCGTCTCGATCATCGAACGGCTGGAGGGCGTCGGCGGGCGTGCCGAGGTGCGCAGCGCCCCCGGGCACGGCTGTGTCGTCGACATCCGCTGGCCTCACCGCCCGGCGTCACCCGGTTCCCCCGTCGAGGCCGACGATGAGGACGATGAGGACGATGAGGTGAACGAATGAACATCGGCATCCCCCGCGTTCTGGTCCTCGCGATCGCCAGCCTGTTCTCGGGCTACCACCTGGTGCTGGCCGCCTACTCGCTGCTGGCCGACTACGCCGCCGACAACGTGCCGATCATCGTCGCCATGGCGCTCTACGCCGCGGCAACCGCGCTCAGCCTGGCCCCGACCAAGGGCAAGCGGATGCCCCGCTGGATCGCAGCCATCACCGTCGCTGTCGCGATCGCGCTCCCGCTGCTGGTGACCGCGCAACTCGATCCGAACCGTGACGGCGGCAACGGGTACGCCACCTGGTACGTCGCCGCCGTGGGCACGCTCATGACGATCACCTCCACCCGCCGAAGGCACCTCTGGGCGTGGATCGGGACGATCTTCCTGGTGGCGCAGACGGTGATCTGGTCGGGGCTGCCGGCGCTCGGCGCGCTGGGTGTGATCGGCAGTTGCGTGTGGGTCGCCGTCTCGCACATTCTCAGCCGGGCGATCGCCAAGGCGACCCGGGACTCTCGTCGGTTCGCGCAGGCCGAACGCGAGGCCGCCGAATGGCATGCCGCGCAGGAGGCGCACCTCTCCGAGCGCCAGATCCGGCTCGGCCAGACCAGCAGCATGGCGCTGCCGATGCTGAAGAAGATCGCCGCCCGCAAGGGCGAGCTCACCCCGGAAGAACGCCGCGAGTGCCTGAACCTCGAGGGCGCCATCCGCGACGAGATCCGCGGCCGCAAGCTGTTGAACGATGGGGTGCGCGAACAGGTGATGGCCGCCCGCCGCCGCGGCGCCACGGTCACCCTGCTCGATGAGGGCGGGATCGATGACCTCAGCGAGACCGAACTGGAACGGGTGCTCGACGAGCTGGCCACCGCCCTGCGGGGTACAGACGCCGACCGCGTGATCGTGCGCACGGTGCCCGAGGGGTCGGATGTCGCGGTCACAGTCGTCGGACTGCGAAACGTCGACAACGGCCACGCCAGCGCCCTCGGCCAGGAGTCTGAGGATGACGAGGTGGCGTTGTGGCTGGAGATCTCGCGGGTGGCGACGGCGCGGTCTGAGGCGCTGGCGGAGTAGCCACCGGCTGACCCGGTCAATGGATGACCCGGTTAAAAGAGGAAGGGCCGCGCATCCCGCACGGCCCTTCCAAACCCCGAGTCAGGACAACAACCCGAATATTGTCCTGACTCGCCCCCAGTCATCAGCCCGCTTACCCTAGTCGGCTGATGATTGGTTGGTATCGCTCTGTGAGAGACACCTAGCAATATCTATAGTCGTACCTGCCGCGCAAGAGCAAAAGTCGTCATTTCGGGGGACTACCGGGGGACATCTTTCGGTGCGACCCTTCGCTCACTCGTTGAAATCACGGGGCAGAAGCTGGCACCCTACCCCCGATCGAGGCACACAAGGGGTACAACTTAGCCCGAGAATGATCTCCACCCGGACTGCGGCTGAAGTGGCATCCGGAGCACCCGTGTGCTCAAGTCCCACGCCGAGCGTCCGGTCTGCTTGCGACGGTGGGTCTCATCGGAGAGTTGCTGCACCGCGGCACCGAGCACGGCATGCGTGGCCGCGAGCTCGGTGCCGGATGGGGAACCGCTGGTGACCCGCAGATCGAGGTTCTCGGTCACAGCGGGATGTTCCCATGCTTCTTCGCCGGCAGCGCCGCCCGCTTGGTCTTCATCGCCCGCAGCGCCTTGATGATCGCGACGCGCGTCGCCGCAGGTTCGATCACGCCGTCGAGTTCGCCGCGCTCGGCGGCCAGGAACGGGGAAGCCACGTTGTAGGTGTACTCGTTCGCCAGCTTGGTGCGCACCGCGGCGACGTCCTCGCCGTTCTGCTCGGCTTCGCGGATCTCGTTCCGGTAGAGGATGTTCACCGCGCCCTGGCCGCCCATCACGGCGATCTCGGCGGTCGGCCAGGCGTAGTTGATGTCCGCGCCGAGCTGCTTGGAGCCCATCACGATGTAAGCGCCGCCGTAGGCCTTGCGGGTGATCACGGTGATCAGCGGCACGGTGGCCTCGGCGTAGGCGTAGAGCAGCTTCGCGCCGCGGCGGATGACCCCGGTCCACTCCTGGTCGGTGCCGGGCAGGTAGCCGGGGACGTCGACGAGGGTGATGATCGGGATCGAGAACGCGTCGCAGAAGCGAACGAACCGGGCCGCCTTCTCGCCGGCGTCGATGTTCAGGGTACCGGCCATCGCGTTCGGCTGGTTGGCGATCACGCCGACCGAGCGTCCCTCGACGCGGGCGAAACCGATCACGATGTTCGGCGCGAACAACGGCTGCACCTCGAGGAAGGATCCCTCGTCGGTGACGTGGTCGATGATGCTGATCACGTCGTAGGGCTGGTTCGGGGAGTCCGGGATGACCGTGTTCAGCTTGCGGTCGGCGTCGGTGATCTCCAGCTCGGACTCATTCTCGTACGCCGGCAGTTCGGCCAGGTTGTTGTCCGGCAGGTAGGCGAGCAGGGTGCGCGCGTAGTCGAGCGCGTCATCCTCATCGCTGGCGAGGTAGTGAGCGACGCCGGAGATCTTGTTGTGGGTGAGCGCTCCGCCGAGCTCTTCCATGCCGACATCCTCACCGGTGACGGTCTTGATCACGTCCGGTCCGGTGACGAACATCTGGCTGGACTTGTCGACCATGATCACGAAGTCGGTGAGCGCGGGGGAGTAGACCGCGCCGCCGGCTGCCGGGCCGCAGATGATCGAGATCTGCGGGATGACGCCGGAGGCCTGGGTGTTGCGGCGGAAGATCTCGCCGTACTTGCCGAGCGCGACGACACCCTCCTGGATGCGCGCCCCGCCGGAGTCGAGGATGCCGATGATCGGCACGCCGGTCTTCAGGGCCAGGTCCATCACCTTGATGATCTTCTCGCCGGCGACCTCGCCGAGCGAGCCGCCGAAGATGGTGAAGTCCTGCGAGTACACCGCGACCTGCCGGCCGTGGATGGTGCCGATTCCGGTGACCACCGCGTCGCCGTATGGGCGCTTCTTCTCCATGCCGAACGCGTGGGTGCGGTGCCGCACGAACTCGTCCAGCTCGACGAACGAGCCGTGGTCGAGTAGCTGCTCGATCCGTTCCCGGGCGGTTTTCTTGCCCTTGGCGTGCTGCTTGGCGATAGCGGCCTCGCCGCTGGCCGTCACCGCTTCGTGGTAGCGCTCCTTGAGATCAGCGAGCTTGCCAGCGGTCGTGGACAGGTCGGGCGAGGGGGTAGCGTCTGCGGTCACGCTTTTCACTCTAGCGACGGGTCAGGTGGGCCTGCCGTTGTGGCATGGCCACAATCTGAGGGCGAATCGTTGGTGCGAGCGCAGGAGACACCCGCTCTGGCCGGCCTCGTCCAGGCCGGTCTCGGCAAGCTCGACCAGCGAAATGGCAACCTTGCGGCCACCCGCCGTTCACCGGGTGTCCCCCGAACCGGTAACTTCCGCTCCATAACGTGCCAACCGTGCGTGCCGTTTCGCTTGCGTGGGTTGAGTCCCCGCTACAGCTGGTTGGAGCGGTCGAGTTCTCGGCCGCCACCGGCGCGCGCATGACGATCATTCCGCGCGACACCGGTCCGCAGATGGCCTCCACCGCCCGCGAAATCGTCCGGCGAGGACTGCCCGACGGGGTGCTCCTGTCCGCCAAGGCCCGCGACATCCCGTGGTCGCAACTGCGCCGCCACCAAGGCTGGCTGCTCGGCGAC
Organism: Diaminobutyricimonas sp. LJ205; assembly: GCF_009755725.1. Lineage (NCBI taxonomy): Bacteria > Bacillati > Actinomycetota > Actinomycetes > Micrococcales > Microbacteriaceae > Ruicaihuangia > Ruicaihuangia ninglii. The sequence goes on from NZ_CP046619.1 coordinate 439,433, forward strand.
GCGCTGTCCGGCCAGGCCAGGCTGGCCCTGGCCCGGCTGCGCCCGGAACGGGTCGTGCTCGTCGATGACGGCGCGATGACCCTGCGCCTCGCCGACGCATTCAGCGGGCGGGCGAAGTTCGCGAGGCCGAACGTCAGCGAGGGCCCCACCATGCGGCTGCTCGGGCGGATGGCGCGGTCGGTGCTGCGATCCGCGCAGACCACTCTGTTCACCTATCACCACCGGGCGCTGCCGCCGCTGGCGGCGTTCCGCCGCGCTGGCGGGATGGTTGAGGCGAACAGCTTCACCTGGGTGCGCCGGGCAGGATCCGCCATCCGGATGCCGCAGTCCCGCGTTCTGCTCGGTACCGCGCGCGTGGTCGACGGGCTGATGACCGCCGATGCGCACCTCGGGTGGGTGCGGGCGCAGGCGGCCGCCGGACCGGTGGTGTATCTGCCGCACCGTCGGGAGACCGATCTCGACCGCGTCGCCGCGGTGCCGGGGGTCCAGGTCGTGCAGACCGGGCTGCCGGTGGAGCTGGCGCTCGCCGGCACCGACAAGCCGCTGGAGATTGTCAGCCTGCCGTCGAGTGCGGTGGACACGTTGCGGATTGTGCTCGCGGGGACGGGGAGCACAGTGTCTGAGGTGGGGGTTGGGGGTTTCGAGACGCTCGCTGGCGCTCGCTCCTCAACCACCGGAAAAGAGAGCACCCCGTGAACGGGCGGGTGGTTGCGGTGATCCCCGCTCGGGGCGGCTCCAAGGGGGTGCCGCGCAAGAACCTGCGCCTGGTCGGCGGCCGGCCGCTGATTGCGCGCGCCGTGGATGCCGCCCTGGCCAGCGAACGCGTCGACACCGTCTACGTGTCCACCGACGATGCCGAGATCGCCGAGGTCGCTCGCGCAGCCGGCGCCGAGGTGATCGACCGGCCGGCTGAGCTCGCCCGCGACGAGTCCAGCTCCGAAGACGCCCTGCTGCATGCGCTCGAGGTGCTCGAGAGCGCGCCGGTGGTGCTCGTCTTCATCCAGCCCACTTCACCGTTCATCGACCCGGCGGCGATCGACGCTGCCATTGACCGGGTTGCCGCCGGTGAGGACGTCGTCTTCTCCGCGGCGCCTACCCACGCGTTCCTCTGGCGGGAGGGCGCGGACGGTGCCGAAGCGGTCAACCACGAGGCATCCGTTCGCCCTCGCCGGCAGGATCGCGACCCGCAGTTCCAAGAAACCGGCGCGTTTTACGTGATGCGCGCCGATGGCTTCCGCAAGGCGCGGTTTCGCTTCTTCGGCCGGATCGGCATGGCCGTGGTCGACGAAGCGGACGCGCTGGAGATCGACACAGTCGAGCAACTCAGGCTCGCTGACCACCTCGCGACACTCGCACAACCGACACTCGCAGAAAGAAGGAACCCATGAAGGTCCGCATTGGGAACAACATCATTGGTGAGAACGAGCCGGTGTACGTCATCGCCGAGATCGGTCTGAACCACAACGGGGATGTCGAGTTGGCGAAGCAGCTGATTGACGTGGCGGCGGAATCCGGGGCGCAGGCGGTCAAGTTCCAGAAGCGCACCCCTGACATCGCCACGCCCGAGCACATGAAGCTCACCCCGCGGGACACTCCGTGGGGAACCATGAGCTACCTCGAGTACCGCTACCGGGTGGAGTTCGAGCGCGCCGAGTACACCGAGATCGGCGACTACGCCACCATGCGCGGCCTGGACTGGTTCGCGTCGCCGTGGGACGAGCCCTCGGTGGACTTCCTCGAGGACATGAACGTCGTCGCCTACAAGATCGCGTCGGCGTCGATCACCGACATGGGCCTGCTCGCGCGGATCGCCGCCACCGGCAAGCCGGTGATCCTGTCCACCGGAATGTCGACCTTCGAGGAGGTCGAGGCCGCCGTTGACATGCTCGGCACCAACGGCCTGGTCATCCTGCACGCCACCTCCACCTACCCGCTGCCTCCCGAGGAGGCGAACCTGCGCATGATCCCCACCCTGCAGCAGCGCTACCCGGGTGTCCCGGTGGGCTACTCCGGCCACGAGACCGGACTCCAGATCTCGCTCGCCGCGGTCGCGTTGGGGGCGACCGTCGTCGAGCGACACATCACCCTCGACCGTGCCATGTGGGGATCGGATCACGCCGCCTCGCTGGAGCCGCACGGCCTCGAGAACCTGGTCCGCGATATCCGGATCATCGAGCAGGCCATGGGCGACGGCGTGAAGCGCGTGTTCCCGGGCGAGCTGGCCCCGCAGGCGAAGCTGCGTCGCGTCCTCGCGTGACGGCGGTTCGTGTGAGAGTGGCTGCGTGAAGGTCGTCGCGGTCGCCGACACCGACTCCTACTCCAAGTGGGCGGCATCGTTGCTGGCGGCGATGCCGGATGCCTGGCAGAAGCGGTTGGTGCTGCTGGCGACCCCGCTCGCGCCGAGCGCCGACCAGGTGCGCACCGCCCTGCTCGGCACCGGGCTCGACGCGGCAGACGTGCCGATGCTCACCCTGCGCGAGTTGAAGGATTGGCTGGCGATCGAGCGACCGGATGTCGTCGTGGCGTCCACTCTCGGATCGGTCGCCGAGCTGGTGCTCGGTGTCGCTCACCACGGGTCGGGGCGGGACGGGTCCGGGCGGGACGGTTCGCGGCGGGGCGGTTCGCGGCGCCCGGTGCTGGTCACCGGCCTGCCGGGCATCGGCGTGCCGGTGCGGAAGCGGGCGATCACGCACCGATCCCAGGCTGACCTCTTCGTCGTGCACTCGCGGCGGGAGCGGCGGGAGTTCAACACGCTCGCCGCCGAGCAGCGGATCCCGATGCGGTTTGGGCTGGCCACGCTGCCGTTTCTGCCGTCGTCCCCGCCGCCCGCCCCGCTGGTCGAGCCTGCCGAGACCCGCCCCACCTCGGTGGTTGAGGAGCGCCCGAGCGCAGCGAGAACGCGTCTCGAAACCCGTGGCACCGACGTAGTCTTCGCCGCGCAAGCAATCGTCCCGGCCAAGCGTCCGGACCGGATCCGCCTCCTGAAGGCACTCGCCGCCCTGGCGACATCCGACCCCACCCGCCGTGTCGTGATCAAACTGCGCGCGCGTCCCGGCGAGCAGCAGACACACCGGGAACGCGACGGGTACGACGAGCTGTTGGCTGAGCTGCCGGATGCCCCGGCCAACCTCGTCCTCGATCACAGCTCGATGGCGGATGCGCTCGATCGTGCCGGCGCGCTCGTCACGGTCAGCTCGACGGCGGCGCTCGAGGCGATCGCGCGCGGGCTGCCGGTGCTCGCCCTCGATGATTTCGGGGTCGGTCCGGCGCAGATCAACGAGATCTTCGAGGACAGTGGCTTGTTCGGCTCGCTCGAGGATCTCGCCGCTGGCCGCTTCGGTGTGGTCAATCCGGGCTGGCTGGACGAGAACTACTTTCACGGTGCCGCCCAGGATGATTGGCTCGACCACCTTGACGCGCTCAACCTGGAACGAGAGCGCGGCAATCTGCCGGTGCGGCCGTTCCGGCGGATCGCCGGCGGTCCGCTGGGCAGGGCGTGGCGGCGCAAGCAGGCGCTCGGTCGTTACGACCGAAGCGTGGGCGGGTCGCTCGCGCTCGTCGTCGGCTCGGTGGCCCTGCCGACGCTCAAGGCGCTGCGCCGGTTGCGTAAGAGTCTGCCCGCCGGCTGATCCGACGCCTCAGCGGCTCGGCCGCCGGCCTCCTGTTTCATCATGGCGGATCCGAATCTCATCATGGCGGGTCCGAATAGCTGCGAGCATCCTGACGGGCGATCGACCACCCGCCGATCCTCTCCACTAGCCACCTGAGGCGATTGGTACGGCGTCGGTTCCGTGGTGTCCGGCTGGTGGACTTTCGCTCGGGGGCGGTGCTCCGCCGGGCTGCGAGGTTTCCCGGGGTGGCGAGGTTTCGCTGGGTGGTGGTGTTTCGCTGGGTAGCGAGGTTTCGCTGGGTGGTGGTGTTTCGCTGGGTAGCGAGGTTTCGCTGGGTGGTGGGCTTTCGCTGGGTGGTCGGCTTTCGCCAGGTGATCTGGCGCCGATGGGCACATCGACTGGCGCCGGGGCCGGGGCCGGCGCCTGGGCCCGGGCAGGAAACCGAGTGCCGCCTCGTCCGCCCAGGGCATTCCGTGCCGGGCTCATCACGTCGCGCAGCACGGCACTCTTGGATGGCATCGGAATGGGCGTCTGCTGCGGGTCCTCGCTGGGCGGCGGGATCAGCAAGTAGCTGCCACCTCGCCGAATAACTTGCCAGCCGTTGTTGTGCAGCAGCAGGTGATGGAAACGGCAAAGGAGAACCCCATCTGCAGTGTCGGTCTTCCCCTCGTCGCGCTGCCACTCTTCGATGTGGTGGGCCTCAGTCATGTCAGCGCAGACCGGGCACCCCGGCCAGAGACATCCGCCGTCTCGGGCGGCGAGAGCGACGCGTTGACCGGGACTGAATAGCCGACGTTTGCGTCCCAACTTCAGTGGCTGTCCATGGCCATCAACGGTGAGCAAGAGGGCGCCCGCGGTGCAGATGATTCGTTCTGCCGTCTGAACGGAAACCGGGATATCGCTGTTTTCGAGGCGCGCGGGACCACGTCCGCTCTCGAGGTTGGGCGCTGCAACCAGCACCCGGACGGCCGGCAGCCGCGTCCCGAGGATTTGACGCGTGTCGGCGCTGCCGGTGCTGATCGCCAACCGCAACAGATCGACCATGGCATCGTGCACGTACTGGTCGGTCGTCCGCGGGTCGTCCACGACTCGCTGTGCCCAGGCTTTCCCTGCGGCGTCGACGAATCGGGGCCCACCGCGGCGGGGCGAGGTGATCTTGTCGTACAGGTCGTCGAGCAAGGCGGCGGTCTCGACATCCGGATCAAGGATGAACCTGGGCAGCCCATTCGGCCCCGTGACCCGTCGGAACGACCGCTGCTGATGAAGGAACTGCTCGCGTTCCGCAATCAACGCGTCATCGAGCTCTTCCCGCAATGACCGGGCCAGGGAGAACACCTGCCGCTCATCGGCCGGCAGACCAGCGGCGTGAGATTGTCGGAGGCTCTGCAACAGAACAGCGGCCGCGTTCATCAACGCGGCCGCTGAGATGGTCTCGGTCACCTCACCGAGCCCGCGCTCTATGCCGTCGAGGGCATCGGCCGAGAGCCAGCCCGCTCGGACCGCGTCGATCGCGTCGGTGAGCCATGGCTTCGTTGGTGGTGGAGCTGGAGCTGAAGAATCCGGATCAGCCGGGTGCTCGCGCATGATTACGCCCACCCGAACCTGGCGGGCGGCATCCCGAGGCGTGGTACCGGTGGTCTGCTGGACGAACTTGGTCGTCGAGCCGAAACCCTTGCGCTGTACGAGCCCATCGTGCCCGTTCTCGCGCACCGAACGCGCGGCGATCTCACCGGTCACCTCGGTGGCGCGGGCGTCGAGCATCCGTCTGGCGTCGGCGAACTGACCATGCACCGCTAGCAGCACGTCATCCGACAGCCCTTGCAGCGCAGCCGACGAGACGGGCACGCACCCGACGGCGGCGACTAGGTCGGCCACCGTCTCCTCGTATGTAGCTGCGATTTGTGGCATGCATCCATTGTTTCAGCTTCGAAGATAAATACGAATGCCTTTCGAATAAGTCGTCAAGAAATTTTTTGGGGAGGAGAGGACGGGCGGGAAACAGGGAAGGAGGCGCGCTGGGCAAGCTCAGTCAACGGGTAACCGTCTCGATCAGCGCGTGAGAGGCCCGACCAGCGGATGGCAAGCCCGATCAGCGCGTGCAAACCGATCAGCCGCGCCACCCGGTCAATCAGCGGGTGCGGCGTCCGAACCGCCGCCGCAGCCCCCACCAGGTCACCCGCGCCATCGCTTCGAATACGATTGCGCCGCTCATCTTGGATTCGCCGTGTTCGCGCTCCCGGAAGATGATCGGTGTCTCCGCGACGCGATGCCCGGCATCCAGCACTCGCAGCGCCATGTCGACCTGGAAGCAGTAGCCGCGGGAGTGCACGTCTTCAAGTGGCAGCTGGCGCAGCACGTCTGCCCGGTAGGCACGGAAGCCGGCAGTGGCGTCCCGCACCGGAATTCGGAGCGCAATCCGCGTGTAGCCATTGCCGGCGCGGCTCAGCCAGCGCCGGGGCCATGCCCAGTTGACGACCTGCCCGCCGGGCACCCATCGGGAGCCGATGGCGAGCCCAGCACCCTCCGCCACCGCGGTCAGCATCGCAGCCAGAGCGCTCGGAGGGTGCGACCCATCGGCGTCCATCTCGACGATCACGTCGTAGCCGTGCTCAAGCCCCCAGCGGAACCCCGCCAGATACGCGGCGCCCAGGCCCTGTTTGCCGCCGCGGTGCAACACCTGAATGCGTGGGTCGGATGCCGCCATCCCATCAGCGACCCGACCCGTGCCGTCCGGGCTGTTGTCGTCGACGACGAGCACGTCGACCGTCGGCTGTGCGGTGAACAGCCGCTCGAGCACCGGCGCGAGATTGTCCTTCTCGTTGTAGGTCGGCGTGATGACGAGCACCCGCGCCGCAGCCGGGCCACGGCTCGATTCGATCACCGGCCCATTCTGTCAAATATGAGCCCCAGCCAGAGACGCCGGACTAGTCGGATAACTGGTTGACAACGATCGGCTCTGTCCGCCGCCGCGAGGGTTAGATTTCAGCGCAGAAAGGGACCACGCTCATGGTTCGGCACCGGCTATCTATTCTTCTTGCTGCAGCGGTGCTCGGCGCCGCACTGACCGGCTGTGACGGTTTCCCCGCCCTGACGCCGTCGCCCACCCCGCCGGTCTCGCCCGGCACATCTCCCACCGAGCCCACGACGCCCGATCCCACGACGCCCGTGCCGACGGCGACCAGGTCGCCGACGCCGTCGGGATCGCCCTCGTCGCCGCCTGCCGAAGCCGCCATCATCATCAACCTCCCCCGCGAAGGAGCCACGGTGGAGGTTCCGTTCACGGCCAGCGGCACCGCGAACACCTTCGAAGCGGCACTCACCGTGGATGTCGTGAACCAGGCGGGCGACATCCTGTGCCTCCGCCACATCATGGCGACCTCCGGAAGCGGCACTCGAGGCACGTGGGAGGCCCGGCTCGGATTCGCGCCTGAATCCACCGGGGACGAGCCTGCAACGCTGCGTGCCTATGAATTGAGTGCCGAGAACGGCCGGCCGATCAACGTGGTCGAGCGCCCGATCGTGATCGCCAGCGACCGCCCGCCGATCCTGCTGACCAGCCCGGTCTGCGGTGACAGCGTTCCGTCGGGAGGCAATCTGGCGATCCAGGGACTGGCGAACGTGTTCGAAGCGGCGCTGACCGTGGAGATCCGGGATGCTTCGGGCGCAGCCGTGTTCACCCGGCAGCTGATGACCGCTGAAGCCGGCGTGGAGTCTCCGTTCGGCGAGATCGTGACACTCCCCACGCTGGCCCCTGGCTTCTACGATGTCGTCGCATTCAACATCAGCGCCGAGGACGGCAGCATCCAGAACGAGTTCCCGGTGCAGATCGAACTCCGCTCCTGACGGCGCCTTCAACCTGCCAGGTCACCGTAGCCTTGAGTCATGCACCTGCCGCGCAGCCTCGAGGCCTTCCCACAGATCCGTGTCCTCGAGCAGACCGGCTCGACGAACGACGAGCTGAAGGGCGGCTCGGATGCCGGGGACTTCAGCATCGTCGTCACCGATCACCAGACCGCCGGTCGTGGCCGGCTGGGCAGGGTCTGGGTGGCGCCGCCGGGGCAGACGCTCGCGATCTCGGTGCTGCTGCGGCCGGGCACCGGCGCGGACAGCTTCGGCTGGCTGCCGCTGATTGCCGGGCTGGCCATGTCGCGCACCGTCAGCCGGCTGCTGCCTGACGCCAGCGTCGGCCTGAAGTGGCCGAACGACGTGCAGATCGCCGGACTCAAGGTCAGCGGCATCCTTGCCGAGGTGACCGGTGACGCGGATGCCGTCATCCTGGGCGCCGGCCTGAATCTCTCGATCCCGGCGGACCAGTTGCCGACCCCGGTTGCCACTTCGGTCGGCCTGCACGGCGACGGCGATCCCGACCGGGCGCTTCAGGGCTACCTGTCCGAGCTGCACGGGTTGTACAGCGCGTTCCGTAAGGCGTCTGGGGATGCCGAGGCCAGCGGCATCCGGAGCGCGCTGATCGAGGCGTGTACGACCATCGGCCAGGCGGTCAAGGTGCAGTTGCCCGGCGGTGAGATCCTGACCGGCGAAGCGACCGGTGTTGACGAATCAGGGCGGCTGCTCGTTCGCACCTCGGATGGCTCCGAAGTGGCTGTCGCGGCCGGTGACGTTACCCATCTGAGGTATGAATAAGGAATGTCCCCTGAGCCTTACACCGCGCCCGTCGCACAGGCTCCCGAGGCGGTGGTAGCGCGACTGCGGTCCCACGGACGCGCGCTGGTCTGGCCGACGATCGCGCTGTTTGCCTCGGCGTTCGGCACCGCCTACTTTTACGGACGATTCGCCGAGCCATGGCAGAACATCGCGGTGCTGGCCGCCGGCCTGCTAGCCGTCCTGCTCCTCTGGTTCGTGCCGCTGCTGCGCTGGCTCGGCCGTAACTACACCATCACCACTCGCCGCCTCGTGCTGCGCACTGGATTCTTCGTACGGGTGCGGCAGGAGCTGCTGCACAGCCGCGGTTACGACATCACGGTGCGCCGGAATGGGCTGCAGCTGATCTTTCGCAGCGGCCACGTCCGGATCAACACCGGGCTGGAACATCCGGTTGTGCTCAAGGACGTTCCGCGGGCGGACCTCGTGCAGGCCGCGCTGCACGATCTGATGGAGCGCAGCCAGAACCCGATCGCCGCCCGTCGGCAGGAAGAGCAGTCCCGTGCTGACGACGCGACGGCCGTGTGGGGTAACCGGTAATCGTCCGCAGTCAACCGGTGTGTCGCTAACCGGTAACGACGCCTGTCGTTCACCCGCAGGACGCCTGCCGACTACCTCTCGCGAATAGTTTGCTCGCGTGAAGATCTCCGTCATCGGATGCGGTTACCTCGGCGCAGTGCACGCGGCCAGCATGGCCAAACTCGGCCACACCGTCGTCGGTGTCGATGTCGACGAGCAGAAGGTGGCGGCGCTCGCGGCAGGGCATGCTCCCTTCTTCGAGCCCGGTCTTCCCGAACTGCTGGTCGAGGGCAAGGACAGGCTGCGCTTCACCACCGACATTGCGGATGCCTCTGAGGCATCCGTGCACTTCATCGCGGTTGGCACCCCCCAGCAACCGGACAGTAACGCCGCCGATCTGACCTACGTCCGCGGCGCGATCGAAGCGCTGTTGCCGCACCTGACGCCGGGCGACCTGGTGGTGGGCAAGTCGACCGTTCCCGTCGGCACGGCCGCCCAGCTGGCTGAGCGAATTGAGGCTACCGGCGCCCGGCTCGCCTGGAATCCCGAGTTCCTGCGCGAGGGCTTCGCGATCCAGGACACCCTCAGCCCGGACCGGCTGGTGTACGGCGTGCGCGACGGTGACCACGCCGCCGTCGCAACCCTCGACGAGGTCTACGCCGAGGCGATCGCTGCGGAAACCCCGCGGATCGTCACCGACTACGCCACCGCGGAATTGGTGAAGGTTTCGGCGAACGCGTTCCTCGCCACCAAGATTTCTTTCATCAACGCGATGGCAGAAATCGCCGAGGTCACCGGCGCCGACGTCACCCAGCTCGCCGACGCGATCGGCCTCGACGCGCGTATCGGTCGGCGTTTCCTGAACGCCGGACTGGGTTTCGGTGGCGGATGCCTGCCGAAGGACATCCGTGGCTTCATGGCCCGCGCCGAGGAACTCGGTGTCGACCAGGCGCTCAGCTTCCTCAGTGAGGTCGACGCCATCAACCTCCGCCGCCGCAGTCGCATGGTCGATCTGACCCGTGAGGTCGTCGGCGGATCACTCGACGGAAAGCGGATCGCGGTGCTCGGTCTGGCGTTCAAGCCGGACTCCGACGACGTGCGCGATTCGCCGGCGCTGGATGTCGCCGCTCGCCTCGTCGCGGAAGGGGCCTCAGTCGTGGCGACCGATCCCGAAGCTGTGGAGACGGCTCGCCGTCGCCGGCCGGAGCTGACGTATGTCGCCACTGCCGAAGAGGCGGCGGCAAATGCCGACGCAGTCGTCCTGCTCACAGAATGGCGGCAGTACCGAGAACTCGATCCGGACGACTTTGCGGCGCTGGTATCGGAGCGCACGATCGTCGATGGGCGCAACTGCTTGAATCCGGTGCTCTGGCGTGCCGCCGGCTGGCACTATCGTGCGCTGGGTCGTCCGGGCGCGCCGACGCCTCAGCTTGCCGGGGTTGCTTCCCGCTGATCGAGCGCTTCCGGCCGACCGAGCTTGTCGCGATCGGACTGAGCGGCGTGGGCCGTGGCTTGAGCGGGACGCGCGGACGCCGCCCGGTGCGGCGCATACACCCAGTTCCGGTAGAGCACGAAGCGCAACAACGCGCCGAGCCCGAGGCCGATGACGTTCGAGGCCACATTGTCCGCCAGTAGCGAGGTGAAGCCGAGCACCTCGCGCGACACCCACAGACAGCCCAATGCCACGAGCATTCCGAGCAGCGACGCAACGAGGAACTCGATGCCCTCGCGCAGGGTGTCCCGACGGCGGTGGTGCCGGAAAGTCCAGTAGCGGTTGCCCAGCCAGTTGAACAGGATCGCGACGCTGGTCGAGATTACTTTTGCCCAGAACGCGCCGCCGTCAACCTCGTCGGGGGAGAGCACCGTCAGCCAAAGCAGGTTGAATACCGCGACATCCACAAGCCACCCGAGAGCACCGACCGTGCCGAACCGGGCGAACTGAGCTGCTAGCGCACGCATCCGGGTAGCCGATCGATGGGGAAGGATAGAGGGGTACTGCAATCGAGTTTAGTCACCGGGAGAATCCATGGCCCTGAAAGTCGGCGTAATCGGCGGAGGGCAACTTGCCCGGATGATGATCCCCGCTGCGATCAACCTGGGGCTCGATATCCGGGTACTCGCCGAGGCCGAGGACATGGCGGCAAGCCTCGCCGCATCGGCGGTCGGTGACTACCGCGATCTCGACACCGTGCTCGCCTTCGCCGAGGGTCTCGATGCGATCACCTTCGACCACGAGCACGTTCCGCAGCCGATCCTGCGCGAGCTGGTCAGCCGCGGCTACCAGGTGCACCCCGGCCCGGACGCGCTGCAGTACGCGCAGGACAAGATCGACATGCGCACCCGACTCAGCGAACTGGGCTTGCCCGTGCCGGTCTGGGCGAAGGTGGAGACCGCCGAGGAGCTCGGTCAGTTCCTCGCCGACAACGGCGGAGCCGCCGTCGTGAAGACCGCCCGTGGCGGTTACGACGGCAAGGGCGTGCGCGTGGTGCGCGATGCCCACGATGTCGACGACTGGTTCACGACGCTGGCCGAAGACGGCCGCGGGGGAGCCCTGCTGGTCGAGGAGCTCGTCGACTTCCGCCGCGAACTCGCCCAGTTGGTCGCTCGGCGGCCGAGCGGCGAAATGCGCACCTGGCCGGTCGTCGAGACGGTGCAAAAGGACGGCGTCTGCGTGGAGGTCATCGCGCCCGCCGAACATTCGACCGGCATGGGCGAGGCATCGCGGATCGGTCGCGCCATCGCCGAGGGCCTCAATGTCACCGGCGTGCTCGCCGTCGAACTGTTCGAGACCGTGGACGGTCGGCTGCTGGTGAACGAACTCGCGATGCGCCCGCACAATTCCGGACACTTCTCGATCGATGGCTCGGTCACCAGCCAGTTCGAGCAGCACCTGCGTGCGGTGCTCGATCTGCCGCTGGGCGACACCAGCCCGCGCGCCGCGTGGAGTGTCATGATCAACATTCTGGGCGGACCCACCGACGGCACTCTCGCCGACCGCTACCCGGCAGCGTTCGCCGCGCAGCCGAGCGCGAAGATCCACAACTACGGCAAGGATCCGAGGCCGGGCCGCAAGGTCGGCCACGTCACCGTGGTCGGCAATGACCTTGACGACGTGGCCTACCGGGCGCGCGCCGCGGCAGCGCACTTCCAGTAACCGGCCCTACTATTGCGACGTGTCAAAACCCCTCGTTGCCGTCGTCATGGGATCGGATTCCGATTGGTCCGTGATGAAGGATGCCGCCGCTGCCCTCGCTGATTTCGGCATCCCGCACGAGGTGGAGGTTGTCTCCGCGCACCGCACACCGCAGAAGATGATCCAGTTCGGCACGGATGCCGCGGGCCGCGGTCTGCGCGCCATCATCGCCGGCGCCGGCGGCGCCGCGCACCTGCCGGGCATGCTCGCCTCGGTCACCACCCTGCCCGTGATTGGCGTCCCGGTGCCGCTCGCGAAGCTCGACGGGCTCGACTCTCTGCTCTCGATCGTGCAGATGCCCGCCGGAGTACCGGTGGCCACCGTATCGATCGGCGGGGCGCGCAACGCCGGCCTTCTCGCAGCACGCATGCTGGCGACATCCGACCCCGACCTCTCCCAGAAGTTGGCCGACTACGCCGAGAGTCTGAAAACCCTCGTCGAAGAAAAGAACTCGGCCCTCAAGAACAGCCTGTGACCACCCCCGTACGCAACCCCGACCTCACCTCGAGCGAGGTGATGACTAAGCGCGCCTGGTGGCTGGTCGGCCTGAACGTGCTCATCCCGGGCTCGGCGCAGGTGCTCGCCGGCAACCGCAAGCTCGGCCGGTTCGGGCTTGGCGCGACGATCCTGCTCTGGGTGATCCTCGTCGCACTGCTGGTGGGCTGGTTCGCGGCACGCGAGTTCACGCTCACGCTGCTCACCAACTATTGGGTGCTTTGGGTCGTGCAGCTCGGTCTGGTGTTCTACGCGGTGCTGTGGCTGATTCTCACGTTCGATACCCTGCGGCTGATCCGGCTGATCAAGGCGAAGCCCGGCGCGCGCCCGCTCGTCGCCGGACTGACCGTGCTCGCGCTGGTCGCCACGGCCGGTACCGCCGCGTACGGCGCCTACCTCACCGGGGTCGGCCGCGGCGCGATCCAGTCGATCTTCGGTGGCGGCGACATCGCCGAGCCGATTGACGGGCGCTACAACATCATGCTGCTCGGCGGCGACGCCGGGCCCGACCGGATGGGTCTGCGCCCCGACAGCATCTCGGTGGCGAGCATCGACGCCGAGACCGGTGCCGCGACCATGATCGGCATCCCACGCAACCTGTACGACGCTCCGTTCAGTGAGGGCTCACCGCTCTACGAGGAGTACCCGACCGGGTACGACTGTGGTGACGACTGCCTGATCAGCTATCTGTACACCTACGGCCTGGAGCATCCGGAGCTGTATCCGGATGCCGAGAGCAAGGGCAGCAACCCTGGAGTCGAGGCGATGCGCGACGCCGTCGAGGGCGTCACCGGGCTCACCATGCAGTACTACGTGCTGATCGACATGCAGGGCTTCGCACAACTCATCGACTCTCTTGGCGGTATCGACATCAACGTGCCCGAACGGGTCGTGATCGGCATCAATGGAAAGGAACCGACCGGCGCCATCGAGGCAGGGCCGCAGCACATGAACGGCGAGACGGCGCTCTGGTACGCGCGTACCCGCTACAACACCACGGACTTCGACCGGATGGAGCGCCAGCGTCAGGTGCAGACGGCGATTCTCACGCAATTCGAGCCCGCGAACGTGCTGTCGAAGTTTCAGGCGGTCGCAGACGCTGGCACCCAGGTGGTTTCGACCGACATTCCGCAGGGCATGCTCGGTCGCTTCACCGAACTCGCCGGCAAGACGCAGCAGCAGCCGATCACGGACCTGGAGCTCGTGCCCCCGGCGGTCGACAATGTGGACCCCGACTTCGATCAAGTTCACCAAATGGTCGCCGAGGCGACAGCCCCACCGGCGCCCGCCGAGTAACGGCAAGTCGCTGATTGAGGAGCGCGCTCGCTCAGCGAGCTCGCGTCTCGAATCACGCAGGGGGGCCGCTTTGCAGCGAGAAAGTCACGATTCGATCGCATGACAGCCACGACTCTCGAGCCGGATTAGATTACGACCATGACGTCGCGCATGGGTCCCTTGAGAGCTGGGGTAGCTCTACTCTTCGCCGTGACTGTGGTCACAGGATGCTCCGGCCCATCCACCTCTCCAACGACACCATCACCGGGAGAGCCTCCGACCGACCCACCAACGCCAGCGGAGGTGACCGCCGTCCCAGCGACCGTGGTTATCGGCGGAAATGGCCTAACGATCCGCGCCGAGGACGGGTCGGTGCTTCAAGAGATGTCGTTCACCGAAGACCCGGCGACCGCAATCAACATGCTCGGCGAGGTGTTCGACGACGCTCCGACACCTGCTGAGACAGCGGCAGGGGAGTGCGTCCACGCCGAGTCGACAGCGACGTGGGGCGATGACGGCTTCGTGATCGCGTACGGGCCTGAGCTCCCGCTGCCTGAAGATTTTCAGTACCACGCGTCCACGCGAGCCGCAACGGTCGGTGAGATCGCCATCGAGACGCCGACCGGCTTCACCGTCGGCGACTCCCTCGATGACTTGGTGAGGGCGACCCCCGAAGCGGAAATCGAAGCAACCGAGTTCGAGGGTGTGCTCTACGAACTGGTGCACTACGAGATTGAAGACACCCCAACCGGCCAATGGGGCGCATTCGCTTGGGCCGAGGATGACATCATTCATGGCCTCGCCGGCGGGTACTTCCTCGGTGGCGACTGCTAACGGCTTGAGGCCGCCTTACCGACAAGGCCATCGCTCAATCGAGGGATTAGTTCTTCAAGAACGCCAATCGTGTCTTCCCAGCCGGTCACGGCCTGGCATTCCACTCCAAGGGCTTTCACCGGGTAGTCGTTGCCGTCCGGATCGAGCCGGTCGCCGATGAACAACATGTCGTCCAAGTCGATGCCCGTCATCTCCGACAGCTTCTGCATGCCGTAGGCCTTGTCGATCCCCTTGCGCGTGATATCAATGGATGTCGATCCGCCGGAGCGCACCTCAAGATCCGGAAGATCGGCGGCTACTGCCTCACGCAGCGTATTCTTCTTCACTCCAGTCGGATCCCAGGCGCTCTTCGCATCGACCGGGGCCGATTGTCCGAGAGCGGAGAACGTGATCTGAGATCCGCGGTCCTCCAAGATCGGGCCCCACGTGTCCTCCTCCCAGTAGCCAAGCTCGCGTGCATGATGCTCGACGGATGCCAACGCCCGCGCCTTCTCATCATCGCTGAGGTTCTGCGCGTAGATCTGTCGCCAATCGTCGTCCTCGAAACGGTAATACTGAGTCCCGCACGTCGGCATCAGGTGCAGCCGGTTCAGTGCCGACGCAGACGTCTCCGGAAGCGAGTCGATCACCTGCGCCTTGAATTGTCCGAATTGTCCTCCGGAGATCACGCAGACCTCTGCCGACTGCAGAAGCCGGACGATGAGTTCGGCGACGGGCTGGGGAAGGGGAGACTTTGACGGGGCGAGTGTGTCGTCCAGGTCAAAGGCGACGAGTGATGGCGTGGTCATGCGTAGCGTCTCTCGGTGGGGGCGATATAAAGGTAACGGCTTGGTAAAGGCCAGCGTCAAGGGTACTCCAGTCGTGCGCGTAGACTGGAACGCATGGTAAGCGCTGTCACTTCGTGCGAGGTTCATGACATCGTCATGATCACTCACGAGATCCGTGACGGACGAGCCGTTTCTGACGCGTGGTGCCCACACTGCGTAACGGCGTAGCCATCACAAATCGGCATGTAGCTGCCACACCTTCTCAGCCGAATCTCTCCAGCTAAATGCCTTTTCTCGGTCCCTTCCCAGCACGCCGAGTCGTGCGGCGAGGTCGTCGTCCGACGCCACCGTGGAAATCGCGGATGCCAGTCGCTCCGGGTAGCTCTCGGCAGGCTCGAGAGCCACTGTTAGTCCTGCGCCGCCTGCGACCTCGACCAGAGCGGGTGCGTCTGAGTGAACGACCGGCGTCCCGAAATGCATGGCTTCCAACAGTGGGAGCCCGAATCCTTCGCTCAGACTCGGCTGCACGAATACCGTCGCCCGGTTCAGGGCGAGGGCAAGGTTTGTGTCGCTGACGTGACCGAGGGTCCGCACTCGATCGGTCTCGATGCCCGCCTCGCGTACCGTGTCGGCTACCGTGACGTCTCCCCACCCATCCGGGCCGATGATCACCAGCGGCAGCTCGGACTCCAAGTGCGGGAGTGAGCGAATGAGGGATTCGATACCCTTTCGGGGCTCAAGGGTGCCCACGCTGAGGATGTACTTCTCAGGAAGGCCGAGATGGCTGGCCGCAGCGTCCTGGTCGGCAGCCAGGACGAGCTTCGAACTCACCGCACCCCCAATGACTCGGATTCGATCGCCAAAGTCGATGTGCTCCCGAAGCTGACTGGCAACGGCGTGGGATGGCACGACGATTGCGTCGGCGTATCGCTGAGCGCGTCGCGCCATCGCTCGGTGCCACGCGACGCCGTGTTTGGTCAGCGTCTGAGGATGCGTCCACGGAACAGCGTCATGAATGGTGACGACCGTTTGCTTGCCCGGTTCGTTCACTCGATCATGCCGGTACAGCGGGGCGAGCAGGCTCGTGGAGTGCACCATCCCCGAGCCGGGTAGGCGGCTCAGGCCGTACTGCCAGGACAGTGACAGTTCACGGCGGGCAAGAACGCTTTTGAAGAGCCCACCAAGGCCCGGAAGCTGCTCGGTGATGCGCTTGTAGTCGGTTTCCGAAGCCGACGAAACGACCCCCTCAACCGACCAGCCGCGCGGCGCAGTCGAGATGATCTCCCGGGTCAGCTCCTCGGTATACCTACCAATACCGCCGGGGACTCGGGCGACCATCTGGTCTATGACCACGCGCAGCACTGATGTCATTTGGTTCCCGGGCTGAGCACTCCAGACGTGGCGGCGTCGGCAAGGGCTTCCCGCCAGTCACGCATGGCCGGCAACCCGATTCGAAGCCAACCGTCGTGCCCGAGTACCGAGTACGCCGGTCGCGGCGCCGCGCGCACGAACGAGGCGCTGTCCGTGGGCTTCACGCGTTCAGGGTCGAGCCCCGCGTTCTCAAAGACGGCACGAGCAAAGTCGAACCAGGACCCCTGGCCGCTGTTGGTCCCATGGTAGATCCCAGCTGGCGCCCCGGCGTCGAGAAGCGCAACTATCTGTTTGGCGAGGTCCATCGTCCAGGTCGGTTGGCCGACCTGATCGGCCACGACGGTGACCTCGGGGTTGGTTCCGGCCAGGCGCAGCATGGTCTTCGCGAAGTTCTGCCCATGTTGGCCGTACAGCCATGCGGTGCGCACGATGTAAGTGCCGTCTGGGTGAGCCTGGCGGGCAAGCCGCTCGCCCTCGCCCTTGGTCCGGCCGTACGCGCTCACCGGATTCTGCGGGGTGTCCTCGCTATAAGGCATATCGGCAGTGCCGTCGAACACGTAATCGGTGGAAAGCTGCACGAGTTTAGCGCCGACCTCGGCCGCAGCGGTGGCGAGGTTCTTCGCCCCGGTCGCGTTCACTGCGTAGGCGGTATCTTCATCGGTCTCGGCGTCGTCCACCTTGGTGTAGGCGGCGGCGTTGATGATCACGTCGTGGCCCGCTGCAGCCGCACGCACTGCATCGAGATCGGTGACGTCGAGATCGGCGCGGCTGAGCGCCGTCACGTCGCGACCGGCGAGGACGGTTTGCAGGTCGTGGCCGAGCATCCCGGCCGCTCCCGTGATCAGGTAGCTGGTCACTGCCCCTGCTCCCGGTAGCGGGCTTCCGTGGCATCCTTCTGCGGGGCCCACCAGGACTCGTTGTCGCGGTACCAGCGGATGGTGTCGCCGAGTCCCGCTTCGAAGTCGGAGAACTGCGGGGTCCAGCCAAGTTCCGTGCGCAGCCTGGTCGAGTCAATGGCGTACCGCAGGTCGTGGCCAGGGCGGTCGTTCACGTGGTCGTAGGCGTCCGCGGGCTGCCCGAGCTGGGTGAGGATGAGCTCGACGACGTCCTTGTTGTTCTTCTCGCCATCGGCGCCTATCAGGTAGGTCTCGCCGAGCTCGCCCTTCTCGAGGATGGTGAGCACCGCGGAGGAGTGGTCGTTGGCGTGGATCCAGTCGCGCACGTTCTCGCCGGTACCGTAGAGCTTGGGACGCTCGCCGCGCAGGACGTTGGTGATCTGGCGGGGGATGAACTTCTCCACGTGCTGGTAGGGGCCGTAGTTGTTCGAGCAGTTCGAGATGGTTGCCCTGACGCCGAAAGACCGTACCCAGGCGCGCACGAGCAGGTCGCTGCCAGCTTTGGTGGACGAGTACGGGCTGGACGGGTTGTACGGCGTCTGCTCGGTGAACCGCGCCGGGTCGTCCAGCTCGAGGTCGCCGTACACCTCGTCGGTAGAGATGTGGTGGAAGCGCATATCGTACTTGCGCGCGGCCTCGAGCAGCGTGTACGTGCCGATGATGTTGGTGTCGAGGAACGGCCGCGGGTCGTTCAGGGAGTTGTCGTTGTGGCTCTCCGCCGCGTAGTGAACGACGGCGTCGTGGCGACCGAACAGGTCGTCGACGAGCGCGGGGTCAGCAATGTCGCCCTTGACGAACTCAAAGCGCGCCTCAGGGAGCCCGCCGAGGGAGGCGAGATTTCCGGCGTACGTCAGCTTGTCCAGGACGGTCACCGAGTGCTCAGTGTTGTTAAGCACGTAGTGCACGAAGTTCGAGCCGATGAAGCCGGCACCGCCGGTGACGAGGATCCTCACGAAGTGTCTGCTCTCTGTCGGGGAAAGGTCCCGGCAATTCTAGCGAGAGGTGGTTGGTAGACTCCCCAGCGTGCAAATCCGCGAGTTGAGCGTCCCTGACGCCTACGAGATCACGCCGCGACAGTTCACCGACGATCGCGGCGTGTTCCTTGAATGGTATCGATTTGACCGCCTCGCCGACGTAGTCGGGCATCCGCTGGATCTGCGTCAAGCGAACAGTTCGGTTTCACGCCGCGGGGTGCTGCGCGGCATCCACTTCGCCGACATCCCGCGCGGCCAAGCCAAGTACGTCACGGCTGTACGCGGGGCAGTGCTCGATTTCGTTGTGGACATCCGCGTGGGATCGCCCACCTTCGGTCAATGGGACTCAGTGTTGCTCGATGACGTGGACAGGCGCGCGGTCTACCTCAGTGAAGGGCTCGGTCACGCATTTGTCGCGCTTACCGACGATGCGACGGTCACCTACCTGGTCAGCGATGTCTACAACGCACCCCGTGAGCACGGTATCAACCCGCTTGACCCAGAAGTCGGACTCATCTTTCCGACCGAAGCGGGGGAGCCGTTGCTGTCCCCCAAGGATGCCGAGGCTCCCAATCTCGCTGAGGCCGAGTCCGCGGGTCTTCTTCCCA
This sequence comes from Diaminobutyricimonas sp. LJ205, assembly GCF_009755725.1. Lineage (NCBI taxonomy): Bacteria > Bacillati > Actinomycetota > Actinomycetes > Micrococcales > Microbacteriaceae > Ruicaihuangia > Ruicaihuangia ninglii. Next base: position 458,635 of record NZ_CP046619.1, read on the forward strand.
CATGGAACGCTGCGCGTTCCTTCTACGAATCATTGAGTTAGGCAGGCAACCCCCACATGCGCGGAATTATTCTCGCCGGAGGCTCCGGAACGCGGCTCTGGCCGATCACCAAGGGCACCTCCAAGCAGTTGATGCCCATCTACGACAAGCCGATGGTGTACTACCCGCTGTCGACGCTCATGATGGCGGGAATCAGCGAGATCCTGATCATCACGAGCCCTGAGTACAACGACCAGTTCAAGGCGCTCCTCGGGGATGGCACCGACTTGGGTATCTCAATCGAGTATGCGGTGCAGCCCTCGCCCGATGGTCTGGCGCAAGCCTTCATCATCGGTGAAGAGTTCATCGGTGACCAGAACGTCGCCCTCGTGCTCGGAGACAACATCTTCCACGGCACCGGGCTGGGCTCTGCGCTGCGTTCACATACCCAGGTTGCGGGGGCCACGATCTTCGCCTATCAGGTGAGTGATCCTCGTGCATATGGAGTTGTCGAGTTCGACGACAATTTCACCGCCGTCTCGATCGAAGAGAAGCCGCAGAATCCGAAGAGCAGCTACGCAGTACCCGGCCTTTATTTCTACGACAACAAGGTCGTCGAGATTGCCAAGACGATCAAGCCGAGCGCGCGCGGCGAGCTTGAGATTTCCACGGTCAACGAGCAGTACCTTGAGGCCGGCACGCTGCGCGTGCAGGTGCTTGACCGCGGAACCGCCTGGCTGGACACTGGCACCTTTGAATCGATGATGCAAGCGTCGGAGTACGTGCGCGTCATCGAGGATCGTCAAGGATTCAAAGTGGGCTGCATTGAGGAGATCGCCTGGCGCGCCGGGTGGATCGACGATGACCAGCTTCGGATGCTGGCTGCTCCCTTGGTGAAGAGCGGATACGGCCGCTACCTGGAGCGGCTGCTCGAACTACCCAAGTGAGCGGGGCTGCTGGACATGCGTCAGGATGTCCAGCATGGTGGCGTTGATGCCTGCGGGCAGCGGCGTGAGTTCGCGGGCATCGAGGTCGGACCACACGACCGATTGGAGTCGCAGGTCTACCGCCTGAAGCGACGATAAGCGGGAACTGCCGAGAACTATATTGGGATGCCCCTTGCTTAGCGCTCGGAAGTAACCCAGTAGGGTGGCGATGGTCACGCCGACACCCGATCCAAGAATCTTGGTCACCTCTGTGCGGCCGTCACTTTGGGTGACGCTGGCCAGCTTGTCCATGGCATCGCAGATGAGCTCTGCACAGTCGTCGACGAAGATGTAGTCACGGACAGTCTCGAGGGGCACGAAGATCGACGCCGGACGAGGTGAGAATTGCGCCAAGGCGAGGTGAGAGATTAGGCCCTGGACTTTGCCGAGCTGCTGACCCGGGCCATAAAGGTTCGCGATCCGGCCGGTAAGCACCGATACCCCGTACTGGCCCGAGAACTGGGCAACAGCTTCTTCCATCCGCAACTTGACCTGCCCGTAGGGAGAAATGGCCACGGGTGGGGTGAGTTCGGTGTGGGGCGGATTCGGCGATCCGCCGTAAACCCCGCCGGCCGACGATGCGAAGAACACGGTTCCGTTCGAGGCCGCGCCAGCTGCTTGGGACTCCTCGCCAATCGCGTCAAAGATGTCGCGGAATTGCGCGAACTCGGCGTCCAGCTTTTCGGCCGATGAAGCCACGACGCCTGCCCCGGCGACCCACAGGATCGTCCACCTGCAGCCGGTTGCTGCAGCTTCATCGAATAGGGCTGCCGCAGTCTTCCGAGCTTGAGCGGTGGCGGCCTGTGCGGAGCCCCAGGGGATCGGATCAGCCGCGAATCGTTCCCACTGTGACCGGCCATCGATCTGTCGGGTAATCGCGCGTCCTAGCAAACCCCTGGCGCCGATCACCCAAGCGAGCTGCCTCATTGTGATGCAGGATCCGACCCCTGTGGGCTCGGACGTTCCTGCCTGCCGCGCCCGAGGGGCCCGTTCGCTGGATCCGACACGATGAGGTAAGGAGGCTTTCCCATCGCCATGTTCACATTGACCCCGATGTACTCGGCAATGATGCCGAGGGCAAACAAGATCGCGCCAGCCGAGATCAGGATGACCACGATAGTGGAGGCCCAGCCCTCGGGCACGTCCGAGCTGGTCAGGCGGGCAACGAGAATGTAGATCGCTACCGCAATGCCAGCGAGACCAAAGCCGGCGCCGATGAGGCTGACGAGACGCAGCCCCCTGGTTCCGCTCGAGATCACCATGCGCCAAAAGTGGCTGAATAGCCTCCGCATTGAATAGCCGGAGGGCCGGTCACCTTCCTCGCGGAGGGTTACCGGCGAAGTAGTGACCTTGCCGGCCATCCAGCCCAGGGCGATGTCAAGGTAGACGCCGGATCCGGAGTAGGCCGCCACGCTTCGCGCCAGGCTGCCCAGCATGAGCCGATAGCTCTGGAAGTCCGAGGCGGCTCCGCCTCCGGCCAGTTTCGTCAGCATCCACTTGGCAAGCTTTGACGCGCTGTTGCGCATGAAACCGTGAGGAGCTTCATTCGTGGGCTTGGCGTAAACGATGGAAGCGCGCTCCCGAAGGGCGGTGTCCAGCAGGGAGCCGATGGCCGCCGGGTCATGCTGCCCGTCTTCGTCCAGTGACACGACCCAGTCGCCTCCGCTGGAGGCCATTCCGGCGAGGGTGGCCGCGTGCTGGCCGTAGTTCTTGCTCAGCCAGAGCGGGCGCACGAAATCGTACTTTTCGTCGAGGGCCCGCATCACGTCGTCGGAGTGGTCGGGGCCGTTGTCATGAACGAGCAGTACCTCAGTGACGACGTACTGATTACCGCCGGGGGACGAGATGGGAACCGCAAGCGGGGCAATCTCCGCGAGAACGCCGGCGAGAGTCTTTTCACCCTGATAAACGGGGATGACTACTGAAACGGTGTGCGGGCTATCACTCATTGCTTCTGCCCTATCAACCACGAGAAACGACCATAGCATAGGGCCAGTTCGCGCTGGCTGGACTCATCACGGGTTGATGAGCGGGCGGCAGATGAGGGTCGTCCCGCGTTCGTAGAGAGTGTCAACACACTGTCCCTTGAGGACGTCATAACCGAATGAGTCGCTCGTCTTCATGATAGGAGTGAGCAGGATCGGGCCCTGACCAATTTTATACGGGCCGGTGGTGAGCCCGGTCAAGAACATCAGCTCGGGATTCTGCCAGCCACCAAGATGCTGTACCGAGTCCTCGTTCAGATCCAACAAGGCCTGAGCGTCTTGCAACTGCTCGTCGCGCGTCCACCCGGTCGGCGTCGTGGCGGAGTGAACGTGATCGTAAGAAGCCCAGCCAACGCCGGCGATAAGCACTACCGCACCACCCGTCGCTGCCACCCGCCATAGTCGACTGCTCCTGGCCGCGATTGTCTGGAGCCCGCGAACAGCCAGGGCAGCGACGACAGGCAGCCCGACCACGACTCCGATGAGCACATGTCGGAACCACGCCCGGTCCGAGATGAGCATCCACCACGCGCCGAACAACAGCAGAGTGCCGAGCGCGCCGACGATGGTGACGACGAGGACCCGGTCCTCGGCGAGGAAAGCGAACGAGCCAGATCGGCGCCGACTCAGGTATAGCCAAGTGACCGCGAGGATCGCGCAGGCCGCCAGCATGGCCAGAGTGATCCAGGGGGACGGAGAGTAGAAGGCATGGAGAATCGTCTCGGCGCGGAGCCTGAGCTGGCCGCCGCCGCCGTCCGCACCAGAGCCGTTGGAGAAGAAAACGCTGGCATGGTTGAGCGTGAGTGCCACATAGTCCTGCAGCCCGAGGGAGAAGAGTTTGATCGCTTCCCAGAGCGCGAGGGGCGCCACAAATCCGGCGGCGAGCAGTCCGACACTCGCGAATCGCGTCCGCCACGCGCGAGACAGGGTCCCTGGGATGATGAGTAAGGCGGCGAGTGCCACCGCGGGGACAGCGAGCGCGGCGATGAGCTTAGTGATTACCGCAAGACCCAGCGCAACTCCGGAGAGGAAACGTGATCGCGGCAGCAGCACGATCGCGGCCAGAATCAATGCTGCCGCGGGGAACTCCCCGATGGCGTCTCCGAGTCCGAAGACAACCGTGGCGGGGTAGTCCACGCTGGACTTGAGCGCCAGCAGAGCGACCAGAGCGGCGACTCCGCCCCAGCGGCCAGCCACCCGCCGTCCAACGATCCATGTCATTGCGACTGCTAGCACGGCGAACGGAAGCATCGCCCACCTCGCGGCTTCGATGCTGACGCCGAACACCGCAAACATGCCAGCGTTGAGAAGAAGCACCGTCGGGCCGGTCGAAAGCAGCGGATCGAACAGCACGGGCTCGCCGCCCGCCGACCAGTTGGTGGAGGCGTATCCCGACCCGTTGATCAGATTCACCGGGGCTTGCAGGACGTACGATTCGTCGAACCCCAGCGGGGTGACGTACACGTCAAGCAGATACGACGTCGTGAGCATAACCAGGATGACGAGGGTGACCGCCACATGGAGGACGTTGACGAGTTGAGTGGAGCGCGATCCTGCGTGAAGAAGGGTTGTGGTCATTTTGTCTGTGCTTCGATCAATTCCTGAACCGGTTCCGCGATTACACGGAAATTTCCCACGGCGAACGGCTGAGGTTCGGACGAAACCCCAAGCGAGGCGGTATGGCTGCCAGCCTCGGCGAGGAAGTCCCCCTCGAGCACGATCACCCCATTCTCGGCGCGTCCGCTGACTGTTCGGCCATTGAACTGCAACTGTGCGGTCGCGTCCGCATCCTCAGTCAACACCTCCAGCGAGATGTGCACGTTTCGAGGCGATCCGGTGTCGTTGACGATGCGGATCGGCGCATCGCCCAGCCCGGTGTCATACAGCGGCAGCCCGGCTTCGTCGTACCGTTGGCTGAACTCAGGCCCGAAGTACCCGGTCACCGGGTTGACGACGAGTTCGCCCGCTTCGGAGATCTGATCAGCGGATGCCGAAGCCTCTAGCGTCGTCGCGACATCGCTCAGGTCGAAGTAGAGGTACCGGCCGGAGTCGCTTTCCAGCGGCGCTCCGGCCGCCGCGGTCAGCCCGTCCTCCATTGCCGACGGGTCGGGGAGCGCGCGCTTGTCCACCATGATCGCTTCAAATCCGGCGGCGGCCGCCAGTGTCGCAATTTCGCTGGGCTGAAATTGCTGCAGTGCCAGCGGGTAATCAGAACGCGGGCGACCCTTGATTCCGGCGCCGGACCAGTTGAGGTCACTTGTGTGGAGATAGGGGACCAGCACCTCGGAACCGAGGACTCCAGTTGCGCTGGAGCTTTCTGGGAACGGCACGTAGGGCAGCTGCAAGACATCGGCTCCGGCTGGCAAGGCATCGTCGATGGTCTGGAACCAGTCCTCGTCCTCCGCGTAGGCGGTGCTTGCTTGCCGGTACTGCCCGGTCAGGTCGCTGGGAGTCTGGTCGACGAAACCGACACCGAGGATAACGACCGCTGCGCCCGCCGCGATGATCCGTTGTGGCCTCGGGGACCACATTCGCTCCGGCGAGAACCGGCGAATGAGCTGGTCGACGACGATTCCGACGATTCCCAAGCAGAGGATGAGAATGACAATCGACATCCGGTTCCATCCCCTAAGGGCGGAGGTGAAGAACGATACGACTGTCGAGAGGCCACCGACGGTGGAGAGAAGGAATGCGACCAGCACGAGTGCGCTGAGCGCGCCCAGCCGTTGCACGAACTCCGTGGGCTGCCGCCCGCTGGCAGCGACGCGAACCAGCGCGAGGTAGGCGACCGCGCACATCGCGATGGCCAAACCGACGGCCCCGAACAAACCCAGCGCCGGCCGCTCCGACAGAAGCGGGTAGTGCGCGTCGTAGAGTTCACGGATCTCGCGCAGGAAGGGAATGCGGTGCCCGGACCAGGGCATGAGTAATTGGGTGAGTTTCAGGGCGTAGATCTCGGCTTCACCGTGTGAGCGTTCCAAACCGCCCGGATTCGCACCCTGCGTCGCGCTGTAGATGATGTCGGGGAGCATGTTCGCTAGCATCACGACAACGGTGAATGCACCAGCGGCGGCCGCCCCGAGGAATCCGCGCCAGTTGTGGTCTCGGATCAGTACCGCGATCCCCACGAACGCGATAAGGAACAGGAAGAAGACGCCGTAGTAGGACCCTGAGGTCGCGAGCAGGGCGGTGAACAGCAGAGTGCGGCTGGTCGGACTCAGTAGCCAGGCAACCACGGCGTTCGACGATGTGCCCCGGCCCCACAGTCGCCCGCGCTGGAGGACGATCACGAGAAGTCCCGCGGCGAGTGGCACCGCGTAGTAAGAGGCAAGCCAAAGATGGCCCTGGCCTCGCATGAAGTGGTAGGGCGCAATGGCGAACAGGGTCGCAAGCGCAATTGTTACGGGAGCCGACACCCGTAGCGTCCGGAAGAACCACACGGCGGCAAGCGCGGCAAGCGGGAAGCCGACGATGTAGTAGAGGTTGAAGGCCACTGCCCAGTCGCTAGTGAACAGGGCGAGAATCTTCGCGGCGATGAAGTGCAGGTTGTCGGCCGTCGGGAAGTCGTTGTATGTCTGGCCGGCGGGCGCACCGAGGAGGGGCTGCGACTCGTACCAGCCGGTTTCGATGACTGTCTTGATGTGCGCGCCGACCGCCAGCGCATCTCCCTGGTACTCGAGGGGCGCCCTGAGATTCGCCCTTTGCAGATCCAGTGCGAACCATGTCGCGATGCTCGATACAACGAGCGTGAGGAGGTATATCGGCGCCTCGGTCCGAATCGAGACGCCCCGGCGAAGGCGGGGTTCGCTCACTGCTTCGCTTTCTTCATACGACGCGCGAGGGCGATGTATGCGAGTCGACGGCCGAATGCCATCGCCTTGGCCCTGGAGTTGCCCGTCCGGGCATCCTTTGCAGCAACCACTTCGGGATGCGTCTCGTGCAGCCAGTTGTGGAACCCAGCGGCCTGCTGTGCTTGATCGGCCGCGAGCCTGACGCTCCACTGCGAATCACTGACTCGGAATCCGGCGAGCACTTCGGGGATCGCCACAAACGTGCCGGTCAGCAGGACACGGACATAGGTCGCCTCATCGATGAGGTAGGGGAACCGTGAGTCCCACCACCCGACTGACTCAAGCGAATCCCGCCGCATGGTGACACACCCAGGTTCACCGAAAATATTGGTCCCGGAGCGGACGGTCGCCCGCACAGCCTCGGCTCCGGACATCGTCCCCTCCACGCCCTGCAAACCGCGGCGCTTGATCACCGGGTCGCCGTTCGCATCGACGATGCTCCGAGCTGATGCGACCAGAACCGCGTCGGGATTGGCTTCCAGCGCTTCAATCTGCAGGCGAAGGATGTCGGGGTGGACGATATCGTCACCGCAGACCAATTTAAGGTAAGTGCCTGTGGCTGCCTGGCTCACGCGGTTCCAGTTGCGGGGTGCCCCGCCTCCTGCCTCCGTAGTGAGGATCGTGATCCGCGGATCCTCACGGTAGCGCTCGATCACCGACATGGTGCCGTCGGTGGAGGAGTGATCCGCGACGATGACCTCGAAGTCTTCGTAGGTCTGGGCGAGGACCGAATCGAGCGTCTCTGCGATGTACTCAGCGTTGTTGTACGCGGGGATGACGATGGAGGCCTTGGGCACTATTTGCTCGATTCTGGTGCGGGATCGGATGCGGGCTTAGACCGGCGGAACGAGAAGTCGCGGTGCCCGAAAAAGCTAATGAGAGTTGTGACGAAGACGATGAGCGCCTGCGCAATCAGGGGCTGCAGCCCGGCGAATTCGACGAGGATCGGCAGCAGTACGGCGTTGACGCCAAGGGCAACCAGATAGACGGACTCGAATCGGGCGAGGTCCCTCCAGACGTGGCCTTTCACCCTGAAGACGAACTTTCGGTACAACACAAATGCGCACAGCACACTCGCGACGTGCGCGCAAAGCAGGGTCACCATGTAGCCGAACACTTGGCCGACCGTGATGTCGAAGAGCGCGAACCAGGCGAAGCCGATGGCGGTGTTGGCGGCGCCGACGATCAGGAACGCCACCCGATAATCGCGCACCAGACGGAGGAACGGTCCCGGTTCGCCGGCCATACCTGCGGGTGGCAGGGGAAGCTCGCCGGGTTTCTCATCCCGGTGCATGGCTCTCCAAACGATCGGCGGGTGCGGACATCCGCATGATTCTACCGTTGGTCAGATGGGGAGGATCCCGAGAGTCGGGCGCGGACCCGAAGTCCGAGCTTGAGCACGATCCGCACCGGCCACAAGTACCACGCAGCGTACTTGTCGCGCAGGTAGATGTACGCGCTGTCGTGGTGCGCGCGGATCATCGCGCTGCTGGCCTGGCCCGTCGAGTGTGCACCGATGTGCGTGACGCGTGCATCGGGCACGTAGACGCACGTCCATCCCTCTGAGCCGACGCGGCGGCAGAGGTCGACGTCTTCGAAATACATGAAGAACCGCCGGTCGAAACCATGCACGGAGTCGAAGACGTCGCGCCGGATCAGCATGCACGCGCCCGAGAGCCATCCTGACGTGCGTTCCTCGTCCATGGTGTTCTGGTCATCCCTGTAACGCGCCGACCATGGGTTGCTCGGCCATACGCGCGAGAACAGAGCGTGACCAATTCCGGTGCGCAGGGAAGGCAGACGGCGCGCAGAAGGATAGGTATCGCCGGCTTCCGTGAGGATGCGCGGCCCGAAGATCGCGCCTTCCGGGTGTCGCGAGGTCGCTTCCATGAGCTTGTCAAGGCTGCCCGGCTCCCAGGTCAGGTCTGGATTCGCGACCAGGATCCACTGAACTGGGTCGGGCAGGGTGTGCGCGACATCGTTGACGGCCCCGCCATATCCGGCATTGCTAGGGAGCTCGTGGAGGATGACTCCGTCAAATCCGGCCGTGACCTCATGGATTCGTGGGTCAGAGCCCTCACTGTTGTCGGCGACGTGGACGACCGGCGGAAGCGATGACGCGTTTGTCGTCGAGCTGAGAAAGGCCGGAAGGACATCGGACGACCGGTACGTCACCGTGATCAAAGCGAGACGCGGATCCGTCATGACTCTCCCACCGCGCTGAGGTAAGCCGCAACATGCAACTGCGCGGATCGTTCCCACGTGAATTGTGCGGCTCGATCGATCGCGCGGGCGGACAGGTCGATCCTGCCGCCTTCGTCAGCCAGGAGCGCCTCAACTGTCTCGGCGATGCTTTCGGCATCGACCCCGGTGTAGGCAACTGCGTCGCCACCGACCTCCGGTAAGGCCAGTCGGCGCGTTGTCACGACTGTTGCGCCGCATGCCATGGCCTCGAGCACGGGCAGACCGAAGCCTTCTCCGAGACTCGGATACGCCATCAGCATCGATCCGCCGAGGTACGCAGCGAGGTCGTCCGCAGGCAGATACCCCACCTTTGCAACCTTTCCCGGAGCCGGGACCTGTGCGATTGCGTTGTCAATTGCTTCGTCCCATCCAGCCCCGCCGGCGAGTAACAAGACAGGAAGCGGATTTCCGGTTTCTGCGAAGCGGCGCGCCACCAGAGCGTACCCGCCGATCAGCGCGGACAGGTTCTTACGCGGCTCAAGCGTGCCGAGGAAGGCGATCCAGCCCGTCTCCGAGACGCCGAGACGGGTGGCGATGGCAGCCACCGACTCATCGGCAGGCGGATGAAAGAGTGTCGGATCGACCCCGTGGTAAGCAACGACCACGCGTTGCCCGCGCACGCCCGAATACCGCTGTAGTTCCTCGCCGGCTGACTTACTGGGTACCAGGCAGGCGTCGGCGACACGCATCGACAGGCGAATCCAGCGGCGAAAGAACTGCCGCTTGAAGCGGGAGTGCACGCCGGGATCGCTGAAGAAGGTGGCGTCGTGAAGGGTGACGATCCGCTTCTTCCGCGAGAGCAGCGGCATCGTGTAATGCGGGGAATGCACGACGTCTACTTTGAGCTTGCGGGCGAGACGGGGCAGCGCGACCTGCTCCCAGATCAATCGGAAGGCGACGTTGTCCAGCCGCCGCGGTCCCGCGATCGTCACGGCTGTTGGTGCAAGATCAGCGAGGACAGCGACATCCGTGGGCTTGCAGACCACGGTCAAGGCGACCCGCGGATCGACGACCAAAGCGGCGATCAAATTGTCGACGTACCTGCCGACGCCTCCGCGGTCCGCCGGCACTGCTGTGGCATCGAGCAGCACTCTGATCGGCTGGTGTGCTCGCATTCTGAGTACACCTTCCAATCCTGTAACGGGGCGTGCGGATGTGACGGCATGATGCGTCGATATTCGAGTTTATTCGCGTTGCTGCGGTGGATAGGACGGTCGGGCGCTTAGCGTTGGTGGGAACGCCGGTGCAGATAGAGGGTGGGCATGCGCAAGTGGATCAGTTCGTGGGGGCTCGTCGCCCTCGTTGCCGGGCTTCTGGTGGCCGTGGCGCCGGCTCAACAAGCTGAAGCGCTGAATGGATCGGATTTCAATCCGGGCAACATCATCAGCGACGCAGTTTTCTACGATCAGGGCACGATGAGCACTGCGCAGATTCAGGGTTTCCTCTCGCAGAAGGTTCCCAATTGCCGAGCTGGATATGTCTGCTTGAAAGACTTCACAGAGTCGACGGGTTCGCGGGCTGCGGACACCCGGTGCAAGGCGTATCAGGGTGGGGCGAACCAGTCGGCGTCGAAGATCATCTTCGACGTCAGCCAGGCCTGCGGGATCAATCCCCAGGTTCTCATCACGCTGCTCGAGAAGGAGCAGGGACTCGTCAGTGACGTCGACCCGGGCTCCGGTAAGTACCGCATCGCAACTGGCTACGCGTGCCCGGACACCGCCGCCTGCGATAGCCGCTATTACGGATTCTTCAACCAGGTGTACAGTGCGGCTCGCCAGTACAAGGTGTACCAGTCGACTCCGAACAGCTGGAACTACCGCGCCGGCCGGACAAACACCATCAAATGGCACCCGAGCGACTCCTGTGGGACGTCACAGGTCTACATTGAGAATCAGGCGACCGCCGGTCTCTATATCTACACGCCGTACCGTCCGAATCCAGCCGCCCTGAGCAATCTCTATGGCACCGGTGACTCATGCTCTTCATACGGGAACCGCAACTTCTGGCGCATTTTCTCGGACTGGTTCGGCAGCACGCAGGCAGAATCGCACCTCATCGTTGGTGCAGATGACGGCGCGATCTACCTTGTTGTCGGCGGCACCAAGCACCACGTTGCGACGCTGGAGCAGCTCGAAAGCTTGCGGCCGCTTTTCCCGTACCACCTGGTCGCGCAGAGTTACGCGAATTCCCTCTCGACCGGTCGACCGTTGGGCGCGCATGTCCGAGATCCGCATACGGGCTCGATTTATGCCCTGGATCGTGGCCGGAAACATCAATTCCTAAGTTGTGAGTCGATGGCTGACTACGAACTGGATTGCGGAGCTAGCGTCGACATCCTCGCGTCGCAGTTGTCTCGGTTCTCTAACGGCGCGCCAGTGGGCGAGTTCGCCAAGACCGCGCAGAACTCCACGGTGTACTCGGTGTCAGACGGGGTGAAGCGCCCGATTGCGAGCTGGGATGCTCTGGTCGCATTCGCCGGCGAACAGTCTCCGTATATCTACACCGCACCGACTCAGGTGATGTCGGGTCTCAGTGACGGACCCACCCTGCTAGAGCCGGCAAGCCTGTACCGCACAGCGTCCAATCCGCAGATCTACATGGTTGACGGTCGGTCGGCCAAAATTCCGGTGGGCTCGTTCGATGTGACGAGCGCGCTCGGAACCACTGGTTGGGCGATGGCCGACGATGCTGCTCTGAACTCGTACACGACCGCATCCGGGAGCGTGACTGCCATCGTCCAGTGCGCGGACGGCGTCTATGCGGGATCGGCCGGATCGCTTGTCGGCCTGCAGGGAGCTGCAGCCAAGGCGCTTCCAGCAACACCGCTCGGCGCCGAGACCTGCGCCGTTTTGCCGAAGTCGGGCAAGACGACCTCGACGCTCCTGGCCAAGTCACCGGGAAATTCGACGGTGTACTGGATAAACGCTGGCACCGCTCGCCCTATCTCCTCGTGGGACGCGTTGGTGGCTCTCGCCGGCACGTCGGCTCCCGTCATCATCACCACCCCCGCCTCGACGATTGCCGCCGCGAGCGCTGGGCCCATGCTGCTGGAGATCGGCTCGCTCGTGAAGTCGAAGGCATCGCCGCAGATCTTCCTGGTCAATGGTCCGGACACGCGGGTCCCCGTGAGTTCCTTCGCGATCCCGGCTGAAATGGGCGTTCATGGTTACAAGACCGTGGATGACGCGGCGTTGGCAGGGCATAAGCCGGCGGACGCGGCGCTTCAGATCACCGTGAAGTGCGGTGACAAGTACTTCATCGCAGCGCAGGGCGTCCTCTGGGCGCTGGCCTCGCCAAATGGCTTCGGGCTGGCTGCGACCAGCGTCAGCTCGCAGATGTGTGCGACAACTCCCAAGTCGCCCACCCAGGTTCCGGGTGCTTTCTTCGTAAAATCCCCGAACTCGTCCAACGTGTACGAACTGGTCGATGGGACCCGACGCCATGTTTCGACCTGGGACAAGCTGGTCGAGCGGAACGGTGGCAACTCGCCCGTGATTGTCACGGTCAACACGGAACCGCTGGCGACGATCCCGATCGGTCCAGCCATCTGACTGTCCCCTCGATGGGGGACGTTCGCGGCTGATCGTTAGATTTGGTGGCTTAGAATCGACTGCCTAACGAGCAACTGCGGGACGGATGCGAATGGTCAGCGAAACGATGGATGAAATGCGGAGGCGTCTAGCAGGCGTCGAAGCGGAGCGCGACGAACTCCGACGCGAGCTCGATAGCCGAAGCAACGCCGACGTGGAAACCTGGCTCGCTGCGCTGCGTGCGCAGGCCCTCGTCGACACAAGCTTCTCCAACACCCTGTCGTGGCGGATCACCCGGCCACTGCGGCTGATGCGCAGCTACCAGATAAAAGTCTCCCAACTGGGATTGGTGCCAGCGACGAGAGCTGCTGTCGCGGTTGCGCGCCGCCGGCTGCGCAGGGCGCGCCGGTGATGGCGGATGCGACGGAAACCGACGCGTTGCTCCAGCGGCTCCGCGCCGTAGCTCCCCATCTTGGCGAGCCTGTGGATGCGCTCGAGGACTTGGCGGATCGAGGCGTCGGCCCGTTGCTGCACTCGCTGGGTCGCAGACTGCAGGCCGACCCGCGATTCGATCACATCTGGCTGCTCTATACCGCTGTCACCGCAACCTATCCGACTGCGGATGAGGTTCGCAGCCTCCGGCGAACTATTCGACTCGCCGGCAACGACAACGTCCATGTCGTCATTCTGCAAGCCTGCAGCGATGCCGCCCTCCGAGGCGGCGGGCTGTCAGCACGGGCGCGGATTGTCGAGGACGGCGTCATCGTCGATGTGAATTTCTCGGCGCGTACCGATCACAACACGGGTGTGCAACGAGTAGTGCGTCAGACGATGTCGCGGTGGGAACCCATCCACTCCCCGGAACTCGTGGTCTGGACCGACCGATCCAACGCGTACCGCCCCCTCACCGAAACAGAGCACGACCGGTTACTTCGATGGGGTGGGCGGGACTCGGCCGCCAGCGCCGATGTCGTCGAACAACCCGAGATCATCATTCCGATCCGCGGCGCCCTGACCATGATCGAGGTTCCCCAGCAGGAGCAGTGCCCCCCGCTGGCGGCGATCGCTGAATTCACCCAGACACGCGTGGCAATGGTGGTGCATGACGCCATTCCGGTGATCAGTGCAGACACCGTGCCCGACCAGGAAACCAATCGTTTCGTTGATTACCTGAGCATTGTGAAGCACGCTGACCGGTTGAGCGGTGTCAGCAAGTCAGCCGCGGCAGAGTTTCAGGGCTTCGTCAATATGTTGACGGCGCAGGGCATCCGCGGCCCAGAAGTGGTCGCGGTGCCGCTCCCCAGTGACGTGCCTCATCGGCCCGAACATGTAGACCCGGTGAGCGGCGTGCCTCTGGTGCTCGTTGTGGGTAGCCAGGAGCCTCGAAAGAACCACTACGCCATTCTGTACGCAGCCGAACGTCTGTGGCGCGAAGGGGTGCAATTCCGGTTGCGCTTCATCGGTGGCGGGAGCACGTGGTTCATCCAGGGGTTCGACGCGGAAATCAAGAGACTGCGTCGCCGCGGATACAACGTGGAAGTACTGCGCGGCGTGAACGACGCGACGCTGGTCCGCTCATACGCGGAGGCGGCGTTCACCGTGTTCCCCTCACTGCACGAGGGTTTTGGCCTGCCAGTTGGGGAGTCGCTGGCGATGGGTGTGCCCGTCATCACGACGAATTACGGCAGCACCGCCGAGATCGCCGCCGACGGAGGCTGCCTTCTGGTCGACCCGCGCGACGAAGACGATCTCATGGGGGGGATGCGTCGGCTTCTGACTGAACCGGCCGAGCTCGAGCGACTTCGCGCCGAGGCAGCGGCACGAGCGCCTCGCACCTGGGACGACTATTCGAGCGAGCTCTGGGAGGCGTTGGTGCAGCCACTGATCGGGAGGCCCATCCATGCCGAGTAAACACGTCCTTGGCCGACTTCATGTTCTGGCCGACACTCTCGACCTCACGCCCGCGAGTGGCACTTTCCTCAGTCTGAGTTCGGCAGTGAAAACGCTTGGGGCGGCTGTCGGCACCGACCCGGCTCGGGTCTGGCTTGCATACGCGGTGCTGACGGCGCGTCTTCCCCGCGAAGACGACATCGTCGCGTTGGTTCGCAAGGCCAAGCTGGACGGTGCCGAGGTGGCCTTGAAGGAAATCGTTTCACGGGCCAGCCGTGCCGCGAGGTTCACGATCTCGCCGCCATCCGTCGAAGTCGTGCGGGGCAGCGTCATCGTCGACGTGCACCACACCGCAAGGACACGGCTTGCGACTGGCATCCAGCGGGTGGTCCGGCAGACCATCGCCGAATGGGCGACGAGCCGCACGATCACGTTGATCGGGTGGAATTCCACCTACGACGCGACACGGTTGCTCACCGAGGATGAACGGTCGAACGCGCTCTACGGCAATCGTCCCGATGCCAAGTTCGCGCAGGGCACGGTCACAATTCCGTGGGAGTGCGATTACATCCTTCCCGAGTTGGCCACCGAGCCGGAGCGGACCGCGCGCCTGCAGGCGATGGCGAGATTCTCAGGGAACCGACTGCACATGGTCGGTCATGACTGCGTTCCGATTTCCACAGCAGAGACGGTCGGCCCGGGCATGGGCGGTGCCTTCGCGAAGAATCTGGCTGCCGCGAGGCACGCGTCATCGATCGCGACGACGTCGATGGCCTCGTCTGCGGAGTATCAAGGCTGGCGCTCCATGCTCTCCGCGATTGGCGTGCCAGGCCCACGAATTCAGGAAGTGCAGCTTCCTGCCGAGGCCGGCGAATCCGATCCGATTACCGCAGGGGCGGCGGCGGACATCTTCGACGCCGAGCGACCGCTGGTGCTGTGCGTAGGGAGCCATGAGCCGCGGAAGAACCACATGGCCCTCCTCTACGCGTTTGAGGTTCTGTGGCGTGAGGGGCATGAGTTCAACGCACTCTTCGTCGGCGGCAATTCGTGGAACAGCGGTGGCTTTGAGCACGAGTTCACACGGATGGTGAAGGCAGGCCGTCCGCTGCACGCGGCGAAGGGCATGTCGGACGACACGCTGTGGGCGATGTATCGCGACGCGGTCGCGACCGTGTTCCCGTCGGTGAACGAGGGGTTCGGGTTGCCGGTGGCTGAGTCACTTGCCGTGGGCACACCTGCCCTGACGAGCAACTTCGGCAGCATGCGCGAGATCGCGCAATCCGGGGGAGCCGTGTTGGTGGACCCGCGTGACGACGATGCAATCGTCGACGGCCTCCGACGGCTGCTCACCGATGATGCTTTCCGGGCGCAACTCGAAGCTCAGGCCACGGCACGATCGCCGCGGCTCTGGAAGCAGTACGCCGCAGAACTCTGGGAATCGTTCTTCCCCGAGGACTGATCAACCCGTGCGATGCTGCCCCCGGCGCTCACGGAGGCGGCGTCTGAGGATTCCGCCCTGCCACTTGATGATGCCGACTGGACCGCGGCTTTCGAGGTCGCGGAGCCGCTGGTCCAACTCGTGCGCGCGAGCTTCGAGTTCTCGGACGCGCTGTTGCGCCGCTTCGGCCGTCGTGCGGCACTCGGCCAGGTCGCGCACCGTGCGGGCATGCTCTTCTTCGAGGGCGTCGAGATGCCCAACCAGCCAGGTCGAGTAGTCCTGGGCGATCTGCACAGCAGTCTGGGTCACGCCAACGGACTCAGCTGCCCGCTGGGGCGCCTCGCCCGGAACCACCTGGCACAACTTCTCGAGGGGGTCGTCGGCTTCCGGAGCTGACTCGAGGGTTCGGGCCCAGCGATCGATGAAGGCCGCCCCGGAACGCTCAGAGGCGAACGTCTGAAAGCGACGGTCACGGGAGGTTGAGGCGCCGGATGCGTGGATGGCACGCGCCTCGGGCTCGAGGATGATTTTCCATCCGGCAGCCTTGAGACGGAACGCGAGATCAACGTCCTCGAAATAGGCGGGCTCGTAGATGGGGTCGTAGCCGTCGACGCTCTCGAAGGCTCGCTTGAGAATGAGCAAGGCCGCGCCCGAGCCGTAATCAATCTCTCGGCGCGTCAGCAATCCGGCATCCGACGCAGCGGCAAGGTCCATGCCCGCGCCGAGTTGAACAGTGCCCGCCGTGCGCAAGACGCGCGAACCGGCTTCCTGCAGCGACCCGTCCGGGTGGAGTAGAACGGCAGCTACGCCGCCCACTGAGGGATCGGCATCCGCACCACGCATCAGGGCCGCGAGCATTCCTGGTTCCACCTGCGCGTCATCGTTGAGGAAGACCAGATACTCACCGCGTGCGGCGGCAGCCCCTGCATTGCATCCGCCGCCGAAGCCGATGTTCGCTTCGAGATTCACTTCACGAGCACCGTGGACTTGCGAGCGTACCGCCGCGCGGACTGCGGGTTCGGCGCCGTTCAGCACGACGATGACCTCGACCTCTGTAGTGCTCACAGCGGCTAGCGAACTCAGACACTCGAGCAGTTCGTCGACAAGTCGCCAAGCCAGGACAATCACGCTGACACGCGGCGACGCGCTCTGCGGGAGGGAGACGGATTGCATGGACATCCTCTTCTTGCGGTCGCGCGAACGGCCGTCTGCGGGATTATCACCATATCGGTCGCGCCGGCAAGCACCCCGAATAGTTCCAGCGCAGCCCAGCGTTTAGGATGGGTCGGTTGCAACCGGCCGAAAGGCATGACTACGGAGAAGAATGACGGATCCCGCGCAAGAACGCATCGCGAGGCTTGACTCGATACCGTTCGAGCGAATCGGACCGGTGGCGGGATCGCCCGTTCTGGGCTTCTTCAAGTCCGTCGCCGACGCATGGTCGCGACGGGAGCTTCTCGACCTGCTCGTGCGCCGCGAGCTGAAGTCCCGGTACAAGGACAGTTCTCTCGGCTTCCTTTGGAGCCTCATCCGGCCCCTCGTGATGCTCGGCATCTACTATTTCGCGATCGGCAAGGTACTCGGCGCCGAACGCGGAATCCCGCAGTTCGCAATCTTCGTGTTCACGGGCCTGACTCTCTGGGGCCTCTTCAACGAGATCGTCACCGCGGGCACTTCCTCGATTCTGAATAATGCCGGTCTGATCAAAAAGGTGTACCTACCACGCGAGATCTTCCCCCTCGCCGCGACCGGCTCAGCGCTGTTCAACTTCGGTGTGCAGTTAGTGGTGCTGATCCTCGCCACGATCGTCTTGGGCCAGGTGCCGTGGCATGCGGATCTGCTTTACGCACCGCTCGCTGTCATCGTGGTGCTGGTGTTCGGCGTCGCGTTCAGTTTGCTGCTCTCGGCGGTCACGGTGTACCTGCGTGACATGCAGTACCTCGTTGAAGTGGGTTTGTTGATCGGATTCTGGATCTCGCCGATCGTCTACTCGTTCGGGTTCGTGGCGACTGCCTTCGAGAACTCGGCACTTCCGAGCTGGCTGCTCGAGCTTTACCTGGCGAATCCGATGACGGTCGCCATGGTCGCCTTTCAGAAGGCATTCTGGATCGCAGGCGAGACCGCCGACCCCGTGGCCGTGTACCCCGACCAGCTGCTGCTGCGGCTCGTCATCATGATCGGTGTGGGCATGGTGCTCGTCTGGATTTCGCAGCGCGTCTTCGCCCGCTTGCAGGGCAACTTTGCACAGGAGATTTGATAAGTGGCAGTAGATGCGCGACGACCGGATCTGGTCAGGGTCACGGATGTCTCCAAGCGGTTCGTGATCCGCAAGGACAAATCGCTGAAGGAGCGCGTCGTCAACTTCGGCCGCTCGAACAAGCACAAAGACGATTTCTGGGCGCTCCGGGACGTGTCGTTCTCGATCGAAGCGGGCACGACTATCGGGCTCCTGGGGGCGAACGGCTCCGGAAAGAGCACCCTGCTCAAGGTCATCGGCGGCATCATCGACCCGACAGAAGGCTACGTCGAGCGACGGGGCCGACTCGCCGCGCTGCTTGAGCTCGGTGCTGGTTTTCACCCCGACCTGACGGGCCGCGAAAACGTCTATCTGAACGCGTCGATCCTCGGATTGTCGCGCAAGCAGACCGATGAGTACTTCGCATCCATTCTCGAATTCTCTGAGATCGGTGACTTCATCGATACCCAGGTCAAGTTCTACTCGTCGGGCATGTATGTTCGGCTGGCGTTCTCGATCGCCGTGCACGTCGACCCCGACGTTCTGTTGGTGGACGAGGTGCTCGCGGTCGGCGACGAGCCGTTCCAGAAGAAGTGCATGACGAAGATCAAGGAATTCCAACGCGAGGGGCGGACGATCATTCTGGTCTCGCACGCGGCCGAACAGGTATCCGACCTTTGTGATCGCGTTGTGGTCCTGTCGCGTGGCTCTGTCGTCTATGACGGTGAAACTGCAGCGGGCATTGAGGCGCTCCGCAAGTCATTCGAGCACTGACGCTGCCTACGGTTAGGGCGGGACCCGTCGTCTGCTTAGATGAATCGGTGACTTCAGTTCGCAACACATCCTCATCTCGGCGCGCCCTCAGGGCTCGCAACGACGGTCGCCGGAACAAGCGTTTGATTTGGACGTTTGTCGGGGTGGGAGCCGCCCTTCTCATTTTGGCTGGGACGGCCGCCTGGATCGGTATTCGTGGTCTGGAAGCAAAGTCTGAGCTTGAGAAGGCGAAGGCGCTGGTGGCCGACGCACCAAGTTTGGTTGCCGCTGGAGAAGTCCCGGCTGGACTCGCCAAACTTCGCAGTGCGACGGAACACGCGGAGCGGGCCAGTGCGCTGACCAGTGACTTCATTTGGCGCGCTGCGGAGGTCGTCCCAGTTGCCGGTGGCAACTTGTCCGCGGTGCGCGAGCTCGCTGCCGTCGCAGACAGTGTGCTGAGCGTCGCCTCCGAGCAGCTCGACAGCCTCGCTCCCGTCTTGTCGCCAGCTGCGCTCAAGCCTGTCGATGGTGCAATCGATCTCGCTCTGCTGGAGGAAGCCGGAGATGCGATCAAAGCCCTCGTGGCGGCTTTCGACGACGCAAGATTCCGAGTCGACAGCATCAACACTGATGGGCTCGTCGATCAGGTCGGGGTTGCGGTCGATTCCCTTGATTCTTTGCTGACCACTTATCAGCCCGCCCTTCAGGCCGGCTCTGAACTAATGGCCGTTGTACCTGGGGCTCTGGGGGCAGAGGGTCCGCGGGATTATCTGTTGGTTTTCCAACACAATGGTGAAGTTATGCCCAGAGGTGGCACAATCGGCAGCCTTGTGCAGGTCCATGTAGACCAAGGCCGAATCGAACTCGCACAACAGGCCTCCCCGGTCGATTTTCCGCGACGGTCAGAGCCCATCATTCCCATTGCTGACGACGTTCGTGCAATCTGGCCGCATGGGCTCGGGCGAACCATGCAGAACCTCACCGAGACGCCGCGATTCTCGACATCATTCGAGATCGCCAAGTCCATGTGGTCAGAGCGATTCGGAACGGAAATCGACGGCTTGATCGCATTAGATCCCATTGCGTTGAGCTACATCCTCGAGGCGGTTGGTCCGATTCCGGCGCCGGACGGCAGCCTCATCACTTCCGATAACCTCGTCCAGTCGCTGATGAGTGACGTATACGTGAAGTACTCCGACCCCCTCGAGCAGGACGCCTATTACCAAAACCTGTCTGAGGAGACATTCAATCGGATCGTGGCGGGTGAGTTCGACCCGGCTGTGCTGATCGAACAGCTCGTGCGGTCAGCCGAAGAGCGCCGAATGCTCGCATGGTCAGGCAACACCGACGAGCAAGCTCTGCTCCTACGCTCACCGTTCCTCGGCGAGCCGGCCCCGTCCACCAGCGAACAGGATGGAATTGGCGTTTATTGGCGCGACTACACCCCGTCCAAGCTGGGGTTCTTCATGAATCAGAGTGTTCAGATCGAGCAAGCTCAATGCGACCAGCAGCGCCGCGTTCGCGTCACCGTCAAGCTCACGAACACATTGCCCGTTGGTGCCGTCCGCTCGCTACCTCCCTACGTCACAGGCGGCGGTGGGACTACCCGAGAAGGGACGATCGACATCGCGACGGTGGTCTACGCTCCAACCGGATATACCGTGGACCGTATCGCCGTGGATGGTCGCGATCTAGGAACCAAGGCAGGAACGGACGGCGAGTTCGTTGTGGGCGAGTCGCGTACCGAGATCGCGCCTGAACGAGCGGGCACCTTCACCTTCTGGTTCTCAACAAACCAAGTTGAGACAACCACTATTGAAACTGACATTTCCCCAGTCGTAAACCCCACGGAAGTCACGGTATCTACGGTGGACTGTGCGGACTTGCAATAGATAAACGCTCCCCGGGGTACAAGTTGGGTCCCCCAACACGCCGACAAGGGTTTCATTGGTAGAACCAAGTCTCTTCCCATAAAACGGGTATATCGCCACCCTGAGCATGGTCTGTGTGTCAAAATTGAAGGCGCCGCGTAATTGACATCCGATCACATTGACACGCTGGCGTGGTGAGCTGAGGGAACTACCTGTGGAATTACGCGACTATCTGAGAATCCTGCATAAGAATTGGATTCTGATTGTTGCGACGACGCTTCTGGGCGTTGCGGCAGCAGCTGCAACATCCATCGTCGCGACGCCGAAGTACGTCTCATCCACAGAGCTGTATGTCAGCGTGCGTTCCGGGTCCGAGTCGGCAACGTCCGAACTCGTGCAGGGTACGAGCTTCGCCCGCCAGGCCGTCACCTCCTATGTGTCGATTGTGAACAGCGCGCGCGTACTCGACCCGGTGATCGAGGAACTCGGTCTCGACGTGACGTCACAGCAGCTCGCCTCCAGAGTTAGCGCGAGTTCGCCGCTGAACACGGTGCTCATCCAGGTGAGCGTTACCGATGACGATCCGATTCGGGCAGCCGAGATCGCGAACTCGGTCGGCAAGAACTTCATCGACGTTGTGGTCAACGTGCTCGAGAAGCCCGAGGGCGAAGCGGCCAGCTTGGTCAAGATCGAGACCGTGCAGCCGGCGCTTCCCGCCGCCCGTCCCGCAAGCCCCAACGTTCCGATGAACCTTGCTTTGGGACTGCTCGTCGGCCTGGCAGTCGGTATCGGCGTTGCAGTGCTACGGACCGTGCTCGACACGCGCATTCACTCCAGTCACGACATCGAGCAGATCACCGACACCCCAATCGTGGGCGGGATCACCTTCGACCCCGACGCGAAAAAGCGTCCGCTCGTTGTGCACGCCGATCCTCGCAGCCCGCGAGCCGAATCGTTCCGCACCCTGCGCACCAACCTTCAGTTCCTCAACGTCGACAACGGCCCCCGCAGTTTTGTCGTCACCAGCTCGGTGCCGGGCGAAGGGAAGAGCACGACCTCGGCGAACCTGGCGATCTCGCTGGCCGAGACGGGCGCAAAGGTCGCGCTGGTTGATGGCGACCTGCGCCTCCCGCGCGTTGCCGAGTACATGGGCATCGAGGGCGCTGTCGGCCTGACCGATGTTCTGATCGGGCGCGCCGAACTCGCCGACGTCGTGCAGCAGTGGGGCCGCAACATGCTCTTTGTGCTGCCCAGCGGCCGGATTCCCCCTAACCCGAGCGAATTGCTCGGCTCGGCCAATATGGCGAGACTGCTCGGCACGTTGACTGAAGAGTTCGACTACGTCATCATCGACGCCCCGCCGCTGCTGCTGGTGACAGACGCCGCTGTGATCAGCAAGTTGGCGGGGGGAGCAATCCTCGTCGCGGCATCCGGGCGCACCAAGAAGAATGAAATCGCCGGCGCCGTGCGCTCACTCGAGCACATCGGCAGCCGCCTGCTCGGCGTCGTTATTACGATGCTGCCGACCAAGGGGCCCGATTCCTACGGATACGGCACCTACGGATACGGCGACACGCACAGCTTCGAGCAGCTAGAACCCAGCACAACGGCCAAGGGCCGCGCGCGCGGCCGAAAGGTTCGAGCGTGACCGAATTCACCATTCTGACGGTGTGCACCGGCAACATCTGCCGCTCTCCGCTGGCAGAACAGCTTCTGCGCGCCGGGATGGCCCACTGGTCGGAGGTCAGCGTTGCGAGCGCAGGCTCTGGTGCTCTCGTCGGCAAGCCGATGACAGACCAAGCGCAGGCGCTCTCGTCGCGATTTGGAGCGACGGATGCTGCGGCCCACATCGCGCGCGCGTTGACCGTCGAGCACGTGCGTGCTGCGGATTTGATTCTTGCGCTGTCACGGGAGCACCGCCGAGCGATCGTCGAGCTACTGCCACGAGCGTCCCGCAAGACGTTCACCCTGCGCGAGTTGGCGCGGCTGATCGCCGACGTCCCCGCTGAGGAACTCGAGCACGCGGCCCGGTTGGACTCATCGGACGTCGCGGGACGCTTTGCCGAGCTCGTCGATGTGGCGGCATCGCGGCGCGGTCTCGTTGCGCCGCCGGAGTCGCCGGACGACGACGATGTCATCGACCCTTACCGTCAGCCCGACGGTGTGTACGAGGCGTCCGCCCAGCAGCTGGTTCCCGCCGTGCAAACGGTGCTCGCCCAGTTCGCCCGAGTTGCGGCGGTCACGTTGCCGTAGGCATTGCTATGACTCGTCTTACCCGAAATCCAATGAAGCGTCCGGATCCGAACCGGACTGCCCGCCGACACCGCTTGCTGATCGCCGGCCTTGTGGCGTTCCTGCTCTTCGACGCAGGTCTGGTCGCTATCGCGCTAAACGAGAACCGACCCACCATGTCTCCGATGGTCGAGCCCGCCGAGACCTCCATGCCGTCGGTCTCGCCGACCCCGTCGGTCGAGCCCACCCCGTCGGTTGAGCCCGTCGAGACCCCGCCTGCTGTGGTCCCCACCCGCATCCTGACCGCCCTCAACGGCGAGCTCGCGTGGCGTGCCACCACAGGGGCCTGTCCTGACACCGAGGCCCGTCCGGAGATCACGACCGATGCCGGCGCAACCTGGACCGCGACGAATGCCACACGCCCAACCGGCGTCGTGGCGCTCCAGAGCATCAGCATCACCGGCTCTGAAGTCGCATCCATGATCGGCCTCACTCGCGAGGACTGCTCTCCCGCCTACATTCGCACCTACGTCGCCGGCGACAACTACGAGGAGTATCCGCCCGAGCTCCCCAGCGCCTGGTTTGTGAACCCTGCCAACCGGGCAACAGTGCACAGCCCTGAGGGAGACTTCGTGGCCCCGTGCACGGTTATCGCGTTGGCCGCACGCGACGACAATTCCGCCGCAGTGCTCTGTGATGATCACACGGTGCGCACAACGACCAATGCGGCCGAGGCCTGGTCGGAAGGTCTGGCAGTGCCGGGCGCGATAAATCTGGCGCGCAGCAGTTCTGGCTATGTGCTGGCGGCCGTCGGAGCACCAGGTTGTGCTGGCGTGCAGGTTGCTGCGGTGTCACCGGACGCTGCGGCCGTAACGCCAACCGGCTGCCTGCCTACCTCGGCGGCAATCGAGACGATCACCGGCAACCTTGCTCTATCTGAGGCTGGCGGCACGCTATGGATTTGGGCCGGCGATGAGCTCCGCCGTTCTGGGGATGGGGGAGTCACATGGCTGTGACCGACTTCGCAACAAGGCGAATGCAAGAGTTATACGCGGCGGGGCCGTTCTCGCGGTTCGGCACGCAGTTCGCCGTTGATGGTGTGTCATGGGCGCTTGCGCTGGTGGTCGCAGTGGTCATGCGGTACGAGTTCGACGTGGTCCAAGTGGCATGGATACCTTTGGCGTTCGTCTGCGTTACTGCGGTGATCGCGCAACTGGTCGCCGGGTGGATTTTCTTTCTTTACCGCGGACGTCACCCGTTCGGTAGTTTCGCCGAGGTTCGCTCGCTCTTCTGGGCGGTGCTTTTTACAGCCAGCGTCATCGGCGTACCGACCGTGTTATTCGGTACAGAAATGGACGTTCCGCGCAGTACGGTGCTGATTGCCTCTCCCCTCGCGTTCGTCTTCATGGGCGCCATGCGCTACTTGAAACGACTGCTCGTTGAGCGTGCGGTAATTCATGAAGATGGCGTGCAAAAGGCGCTTATTTATGGCGCCGGCTACCTCGGATCAACGCTCGTTCGTCGCATGCGCACCGACCGCCGCTCGCCCTTTGTTCCCTGTGGGGCTGATCGACGACGACCCGCTCAAACGCAATGTGCATCTGGACGGCGTCCCGGTTGTCGGGTCCCGCGGAACGCTTCGAAAGGCCGCACGAGAAACGAATGCAACTGTGCTAATCGTCACGATCGGTCACGCTGATGCAACTCTGTTGCGCGAGATCTCGGATGCTGCGACCCGAGGCTCACCTGCAGGTCAAAGTGCTCCCTTTGCTGGAGGACGTCCTTGAAGGCAAATCTCGTCTCCGTGACCTAAGGGACGTTTCGATTGAGGATCTGATCGGCCGCCATCCGGTCAACACGCAAGTCGAGGAGATCGCGGGTTATCTGGAAGGCAAACGCGTGCTCGTCACCGGCGCCGGAGGCTCCATCGGTTCAGAACTGAGTCGCCAGATCAGCAAGTACGGCCCGGCGGAACTCATTTTGCTCGACCGAGACGAAACCGGGCTGCAGAGTACTCAGCTGACCATTTCCGGCCACGGGCTGCTTGACACCAGGGACGTCGTCCTTGCCGATATCCGCGACATCGAATCCCTCAAGGAGATTTTCACTGAGCGTCGTCCGGAGGTCGTTTTCCACGCCGCAGCGCTGAAGCACCTCCCAATGCTCGAACAGTACCCAGACGAGGCCTGGAAGACGAACGTCCTGGGCACTCTGAATGTACTCCAGGCGGCAAGAGCTGTTGGTGTCACGACATTCGTGAACATCTCCACGGACAAGGCAGCCAATCCGACCAGCGTGCTCGGCCACTCGAAGCGAGTCGGTGAGAAGCTCACTGCTTGGGCTGCCGAGAAGACAGGGCTCAATTATGTGTCTGTCCGGTTCGGCAACGTCATTGGAAGCCGCGGCTCGATGCTGCCCACGTTTACTGCCCTGATCGAGGCTGGCGGACCGCTAACCGTCACGCACCCCGATGTCACGCGATTCTTCATGACGATTCCCGAGGCATGCCAACTAGTGGTGCAGGCTGGAGCAATCGGGCGGCCCGGGGAAGTGCTCATTCTCGATATGGGGGAGCCGGTGCGGATCCTGGACGTCGCCGAGCGAATGATCGCGATGTCGGGCAAGGACGTGTCAATCACCTTTACAGGTCTGCGTGAAGGGGAGAAGCTGCATGAGGACCTAGTAGGGGACCACGAGTCGACTGCACGGCCTTTCCACCCGAAGATTTCGCATGCCCGGGTCGGAAGCATCACTCCCGAGCGCCTCGACAGAGTGGGCTGGTTGCTGCGCTGTCGCCCGGGCGATAGTCGCGCAAGTATGAAGACCATGGCGCCAGCAGGAGATACGGCGTGAGCCCCGTTGTGATCCTGCTCATAGTCCTCTTCCTCAGCATGACGCTTCCAGGAGTTGTTCGTCCGCTCCTACAGCGTCGGCACATGTTGGATATTCCGAATGCGCGATCATCGCATGTGCAACCCGCCCTGAGAGGTGGCGGGATAGCGCCGCTAATTGCGTTCACGATCGGCCTCGTGCTCTTCACGGTCGCGAGCCCCGCGCCGATTGAGACGGGCACGCTTGCCGTGTGTCTTGGAGTGGCAGCAGCTTCAGGGATAGTCGGGTGGATCGAGGATGTGAAGGGTGCCTCAGTGCGCGTGCGCGCTACAGCCCAGGCAACGATCGGCCTTGCAGGGTCGGCCATCCTCATCGGCATGTCTGACCTAACTTGGTTGCTGCTGCCGATATTCGCTCTGTCCATCGCCGCATACATAAACGTTGCGAATTTCATGGACGGAATCAACGGCATCTCGACGCTGCATGCGGCGGTTGTCGGGGGCACGTACGCAGTGCTCGGGCTCCTGACAAGCTCCCTTTGGTTGACCGCGGCAGGTGCCGTGCTCGCATTGGCGTTCATCGGTTTCCTCCCCTGGAACCTACTGCCTAGACGGATGTTCCTCGGAGACGTAGGCAGCTATCTACTCGGCGGGAGCATTTCCGCTCTCGCCGTGGCCGCCCTCAGTCACGGCCTCCCTTTCATTGCGGTCGCGAGCCCACTTCTCCTCTACATCGCGGACACCGGAATAACGCTCGTACGCCGAGTCGCTAACGGGGAGCGCTGGCATGAGGCTCATCGAACTCACATATATCAAAGGCTCACTGACATCGGCCTATCGCATCTTCAGACCGCTGGAATCGTATCCGCAGGAGCGGTCTGCCTAAGTGGATTGGGACTCGGAACCGTCATATTCCCGGATGTCGCACCGCTTCTGATTGCAAGCCAGGCTCTCCTCTTGTTGGCATACGTGGCTCTCGGGAGCGTTCTCGGCCGTAGAGTACGTGAGATTGCAGGAGCGAGGAGGACGGGCGAATGAAGGCACTCGTGACTGGAGCAAGCGGCTTCGTTGGCCGTCACCTGCTCGAACACTTGAAGCACCGTGGCCATGAGGTCACAGCGGTCGTTCGGCGAACTGGTTTGGCGTCGCACGTCGATCGTGAAGTAGTCGTCGATGGAATCGGTGGCGACACCGACTGGACGGATGTGCTGGCTGGACACGACGTTGTGATTCACCTCGCAGCCCGCGTGCACGTCATGCGAGACAACTCGATGGACCCCCTCGCGGAGCATCGAGCGGTAAACACCGCCGGCACCCTGCGGCTTGCGCATGCGGCGGCAGACCAGGGTGTTCGACGGTTCGTGTTCATGAGCACGATCAAAGTCAACGGCGAAGGCCAGAAGAATCATCGTTACGAAGCGAGCGACTTCCCAAACCCGCGCGATCCGTACGGTCTGTCAAAGCTTGAGGCAGAAACCGCCCTGCTGGATCTCGCCAAGCGCAGTGATCTTGACGTCGCTATTGTGCGTTCCCCGCTTGTTTATGGCCCCGACGTCGGCGGAAATTTCCGCCGGATGCTCGCACTCGTGCGAAGCGGGATACCGCTGCCCCTGGGTTCGGTGAAGAACCGCCGAACAATGACGTCGGTCTGGAACTTGGTTGACCTTTTGGAGCAAGCGTCGCTTGATCAGCGAGCGTCCGGAGCGGTTGTCCTTGCTGGCGACGCGTTCAGCCCGTCCACTCCCGAGTTGTTCCGAGCAATCGCGGAAGCAGCGGGAAGACCGAGCAGGCTATTTCCATTCCCAGTTGGCATATTGCGCCTCGGGGCAGGTCTGCTTCGGAAGTCGGATCTGGTTGACAGGCTCATCGGGTCGCTCGAGGTGGAACCCGGCTCGTCAACATCATCCAAATTCTGGAAACCGTCGGTCAGTTTCGAGGACGGAATCATGCGCACAGTCGCATGGTACGAAAACGCTATGAGCAAGGAGGTAGGGGATTGAAGGTCCTCATCACTGGGGGAGCTGGGTTTATCGGGTCGAATGTTGCGAGGTATTTCCTGGCGCAGGACCCCAACACTCAAGTGACAGTGCTCGACGATTTGAGCACAGGCTTCGAAGAGAACTTGGAAGGCCTTCGGGTCAACTTCGTGAAGGGCACGATTCTCGATGCCTCTCAACTCGCGGATCTGGCCGTCGGGATGGACTCGATCGTCCATCTCGCAGCGATTCCGAGCGTTCCACGATCCATCGCGGACCCTCGTCGCTCCCACGACGCAAATACCACCGGAACCTTGAACGTACTGGAGGCAGCCCGACAGGTCGGAGTGCCGCACATGGTGGTGGCATCCTCGAGCTCGGTTTACGGGAGCAATCCGGTCCTCCCGAAACGAGAGGACGCGTGGACACGTCCGATGAGTCCCTATGCGGCAACGAAACTCCTGACCGAGGCATATGCAATCGCATACGGCTTCTCTTACGGGCTTAAGACAACCGCTTTCAGATTTTTCAATGTTTATGGGCCCGGTCAGGCGGCGGGACACGCCTACGCCGCAGTTGTCCCACAGTTCATTGATCATGCGTTGCGAGGTGAACCACTCCCCATCCACGGCGATGGTACGCAGACACGGGATTTCACATTCGTCGACACCGTGTGTGCTGCGATCTTCCACGCAGTGGAGCGGCAACTGGGGTCGGAGAGCCCGGTCAATCTAGCGTTCGGCACGAATACCAGTCTGAACACACTTATAGGGCTGCTCGAAGGCCAGCTTGGCCACACCTTGGAGCTCGAGTCCCACCCGCGGCGCACTGGAGACGTATACGCATCGCAGGCCGATGGTTCTCTGCTGCGCGAGCTGTTTCCCGACCTTCAGCCTGTGCCGCTTGAAGTCGGACTTGCCGCGACTGTTGATTGGTTCCAGGCGCAAGGCAATCGTGAGTAACAAGCGCCTCCTCCTCGCGGTCACGATTGACGATTCACTTCAGTTCCTAAATGGTTTCCCGGAACTGTTGGTCTCGCGTGGCTGGGAAGTGCACGTCGTAGCCACGCCTGGCCCGCGGCTTTCGAAATTGTCCGAGACAGATGGCGTCATCACTCATCCGCTTTCCATGCGGCGAGAGCCGAGCCTGATGCACGATTTCCAGGCGCTCTGGCATTGGATCAGACTCGTGAGGCGGATTCGGCCGGACATCGTGTCGGTTGGCACTCCCAAGGCCGGGCTTCTTGGGTCAGTAGCCGCAGCCGTTGGGCGCGTGCCACGCCGAATCTATCTCCTACGAGGGCTGCGAATGGAAACGAGTGTCGGCTGGCGAAAACGCGTTCTCGCAACAATGGAACGTGTTGCCGCAACGTGTTCAACCAGTGTCGTGGTCATCAGCGAGAGCCTCCGCAGCCGTGCGATCGAATTGCGCCTCGTACCGGCTGCGAAGGCTCGGGTCTTGGGATCCGGCAGTTCCAACGGGGTCGATCTTGATTCGTTCGATCCGGCACGGTACTCGGTCGCGGAGGTGGAGAACCTCCGAAGGGAACTGGGCTTAGCACCGGAGGCTACGACCATAGGCTATGTCGGCCGTCTCACTCGCGACAAAGGCCTATTCGACTTGGTCGACGCGGCGCGCTTGGTAAACGAAAACGGCACCCCGCTTCAACTTCTCATCGTGGGCGGCGTGGATGATGAATCCGGGCGAGCAGCAGTGAAGGCGCTTGAATCTCTGCAGATCCCCGTCGCGCTCGCTGGTCATGTGACCGATCCGGCGATCTACTTCGCCCTGATGGACATATTCTGTCTGCCGAGCCACCGCGAGGGGTTCGGGAACGTCGTGATCGAGGCTTCAGCAATGGAGGTTCCTGTGATCGCTTCCCGGGCCACCGGAATTGTGGATGCCGTCGTCGACGGTCAGACAGGAATCCTCGTCCCTGTATCGAGTCCTCCGATGCTCGCCGGCGCGATCGATCGACTCATCAGATCACCTGAAGTGGCCCACCGGATGGGCAAAACTGGCCGGGAGTGGGTGCGAGTTAACTTCGATCGCCAGACCGTGCAGACGTTGTACGCGGATGACCTAGATGCCGAAATCGGCGCGATCAAGAGCATCGCTCCGGTCGGGGATCGCCCATGAGTTCAACCGGCAAGGCACGCCGAATCTACTTCGCGGTGCAAACTCGGTTTCACCGTGACAACGAGGGACGCATTCGAACGAACTTCGGCTACGCACGCTACGACGCTTGGCGCCCGTACCTCCAAGCGGCCGCTGAAGTGATTATCATCGGACGTGTCTCGAATATTCGTCAGGACGGTGGGACGCTCGTAGAAGGTCCCGGTGTGCGCGTCCTCGCCGTCCCGTTTTTTCACGGTGCGCGGCAGATAGTAATTAGGATGCCAACCGTTCGCCGATTTCTGAAGCGCGCTCTCGACGATCCAGACGCTTTGTATGCGGCGCGTTTCCCAAGCGTCTTGGGGAGCATGGTTAGGCAGCGTGCCCGCCAGCTGGGGGCGCCCTTCGTCGCCCAGATAGTCGGTGACCCCGAAGAGGTCCTCAAAGCGGGCGCTGGGGGGCGGTTTGGTCGACTGTTGGCTCCAATCGCCAAGAAGGCACTTGCCCATGATGTGTCCCAATCGGATGCCGTGATTTACGTGACGCGGCGGACTCTCCAAGCGAAATACCCTGCCGCCCCTAGCGCGCACACACTCGTCAGATCGAATGTGGAGTTGTCAGAGGCGAGCTTTGCTGACCGATCCCGTGACTATCAAGCGCATCCTCTCGGCTCCCCGGTTCGCATCCTGACGGCAGGCAGCCAGGATCAGGAGTACAAAGGGCATCACACGCTGATAGACGCCACGGCGATCCTACGAAACCGCGGGATCGATGTGGAGTGTGTGATCGTCGGTGGCGGGAAGTATCACGAAAACCTGATCAGCCGGGCGAGAGCCAAGGTTGGGTCGCATGGCATTACCTTCACGGGTCATCTTGCGACCGCCGATGATGTTCGAAATGAGATTCTGAAAGCCGATCTCTTCGCGATGCCTTCCCTGACCGAGGGCCTTCCGCGTGTCCTTATCGAGGCAATGGCGACGGGAATCGTGTGTATTGGGTCGCGGGTAGGCGGTATTCCGGAGCTACTGCCGCACGAATCACTTTTTACCCCGGGCGATGCCAACGAACTCGCGGACCTCATTCAGCGACTCGTTGACGATCAGAGATCTCTCACAAGACTGGCTGCCGAAAGCATGCTTAGAGCACGTGAGATTGCGGACTCGTTCTCGGGCGACCGTCTGCTGTCGGCATTCCTGCTGGACGTTTCGCAGGGTCCGAAGCCCTCGTGAGCCATACAGGATCTCAGGACGCACCGACTCCGCGGGAGCGAAGCCATGTGACCCACTTTTTCAGTCGGCTCAATCAGGGCGGCGCAGAACTCCGAACCATCGAGCTGGTGGAAAAGTCTGAATACTCGTTCGATTTCGTAGCGTTATCTGGCGAAGGTGGCTCCCTCGAACCCCGGCTAATAGAAGGTGGGCACTCAGTCTTCCGCTGCCGTCAGAGCATTCGGTCCATAATGAGGCTAGCTCGCCTTATGCGTGATCGGAACATCCGTGTCGCTCACATCCACCTTGGAGCTGCATCTGCCCTGCCCTTGTTGGCGGCCGTGCTCGCCGGGGTTCGCAAGAGGGTGGTTCACTTTCGGAGTGACACAGTTGGTGGGCGTCGGACCCTCGCCAAGAGTGTCCGGCTGGCGGCATCTCGGGCCGCAGTTGGTATGTTCGCGACAGATATCGTAGGTGTCAGCCCTGGTTCGCTATCGAGTGGTTGGCGCGCGAGGTGGAGGTCTGACCCTCGCTGCAGGGTTATTCCCAACGGAATAGACGCGGGCGAGATCAGGGAGAAAGGGGCAAAAGGATCTAGCCTGGTTCGGCGCGACGATGCCCTCATACGCGTTGCGAACGTCGGCCGGGTGGATCCCGACAAGAACAGGGCCCGCGCTGTACGAATATGGGCGGCACTCGCGCGCGAACATCCGGCCTCGATGGACCTTGTGGGTGATATCAATGAGGACGTGCGGGCGACCATTCACGAAGTCGCGAATGAGGTAGTGGGGCCGTATCTGCGCGTTGTAGGCGATTCATCCGACGTTCCCTCATACCTCTACGCCGCGGACGTATTGCTTGTCACGTCAGTCCGTGAGGGATTGCCTGGAGTTGTATTGGAGTCGCTCGCTTGCGGAACTCCTGTCGTATCAAGCGCGCTTCCCGGCGTGGAATGGATCCGCGAATCGGTGCCGGGAGTGACCGTGGTGCCGCTAGAAGCTAGGGATGAAGACTGGGCCGCCGCTCTTGTCTCCGCCAAGTTCGCAGATCGCGAGGCGATTCGCAATGGATTTGATGTCGGCCCGTTCACCATGGATGTGGCGCTAGCGAACTTCCTTGACTTATGGGGACTGTCGAACCGGACCGCGCTTTCAAGGGGCGGGGAGTCGTATGAGAACTGAGTCGAACATGCTCCCAAAGCAACCGACGGCGTTCCACCTCGTTGGTTGGGTCGCCATCGCATTCCTCATGCTGTTTCAATCTTTTGCGGCACAACCAACCAACGCGATCCTGGCGGCCGAGAGTCTTGTCATCGCGGGTGCCGCGATACTTACATTTTCAAGAATCTTGCCGGGGTCCTTCTGGTCGCCGGCCTCGATCTTTCTCTTAGTGCTAGCCCTGTTCCATTTGGGCCTAGCGCCATTCTGGCTGCTGGACATTGACCCTCGTCTTCCTCGCGCAGAAGACTATCTCTGGTTCTATGGCATCTCGGGCGCCTTCGCCCTTCAGCTGTCAATGTGGGGAATGGTTGCCTACACCCTGGCCGTTACGTTGCGTGCCCACACCCGAAGGCATATTAGCGTGCCGCGGGAACCACGATCCTTCGTGGTGACCGGACGGGCATACTCCCGTTGGGGGGCCGTATTGCTCATCGGGTCCGTAGCCTGGTGGTTCCTGCTGTCGGTCGGCGCTGGCGGAGTGGGAATTCTGTTTGGCTCGTACAGTCAATATCTCCGGGCAACTAGTTCGACGAGCGTGGACGACATTTACTACGCAATCGGCGTGGGCCTGGGGCTCACGTTGGTAGCACGTGCGGATACTGTCCTGAGCAAAGCGGGGCTCTTCTGTTTTCTCGGCTTTGCTTTCATAGCATTCTTCATCGGGCTGCGTGGAGAAGTGTTGTTTCCTCTGGCCGTCGGGGCCACAGTACTGGCGATGAGGCGAAGAATGCCGAACGGGGCCCTGACGATTCTGTTCCTTATAATCGTTCTCACTGTGGTCAATGGCGCCAAGCAAATTCGCCAGGTGGGTATCTCAAACGCTGATTTTGACTGGGCACAGGCGAGCCCCCTGGCTGCTTTAGGAGAACTCGGGTCGTCGTTGCGTGTAGTGGCGACCGTGGTGGATTGGCATCACCAACTCGGAGAACCCTTTCGCATGGGAGAGACCTACGTGGTCACCATTGCGAGAGCCCTCGAATCGGTGTTTGATCCGGCGGCCCGCCTGCCAGCATCGATGGACTTTCGACTATTCAATGCCGAAATCATGAACCGGGCTGGGGCGATCGGCGGATCGACAGCAGCGGAGGCGTACCACAACTTTGGGGTTATCGGTGTGATCGTAGGAATGGGGCTTCTTGGATGGCTTTTCGGGCACTTCTCATCGGGACCTCTCAGCGCGACGCAAATCGCGGTCTATGTCTGCCTGGCGGTGCCGCTCTTTAATCACATTCGAAACTCCTTTGTTCCTGTAGTACCTATGACAGTTGTTGCCCTGGGGTTCGTTGCGCTAGTCGTGGTGGTGTCCGGCCAGAGGCGGGCTTCAGTACCGAGCGGTCCAAATGAGAATTAGACGGCTTGTGGGAGGGCGGACGGCGGCGACGGCGAGCTGGGGTGCTTTGGCGGTCGCAGTGTCTGCTGTAACTGGGATTCTCACCGCCCGAACGCTGGGGCCGGAGGATCGCGGCACGTTGGCGCTTGCGGTTTCGGTTGCCGGGCTCTGTGTGCTCGTTGGCGCCGCAGGAACAAACGTATCCGTTCGCCGGTTGCTTCCGCGAGGGGCGGAGGGAGTCTCACAGAGAGGGTACGAACGGCTATCGCTGAAGCTGCTCGTCCCTTTAATGGTGATACTCCTCGGCGCGCTAATCCTGCTGGCAGGAATCATTGACTCGGAGTTCGCCGATCCGGCGGTTGCAGTCGCATTTTTCTGCTTCGGGGTGTCGTATTTTTTGTCAAACCAGCTCCTGGATTTGATGAATGCCCACGGTTGGGTTTCTGCAGCGGCACGCACAAACGCGCTCGGATCAATCGTTTGCATGGTGCTTGTCGTATTGGCAACGATTCTTGAGCTTGGGCTTGTCGCGATGATCTACTGCTATGCGGTGTCAGTCGTGGTGCAAGTTGCGCTCGCGATGAGCGCGGTAGCGCGCACAAGAACTCCCGGTCGCACGCGAGGCGGGCAGTGGGCGCTCCTTACTAATGGTGCGAGGCTGCTCGGTCTTAACCTGGGCCAGAGTCTCACATATCGTGCTGACACCATTCTGCTCGGCGCGCTGTCAACACCAGACTCAGTGGGTCATTACGCGGTTGCCACAACGCCGGCTGCCATCCTGCGGTTACCCGCGAACGCGCTCGGTCAAGTGTCGATGCACGACGTTGCAAGCTCAGCGCAACATGTGCGCGTCACTCTACGACGTGTCCTCATTCTTGAGTCAATCCTTATTCCGGTAGCCGGGCTGGGTTGGGTGGCGGGAGGTTGGCTGATTCCTTTCGTGTATGGTTCCGAATTTGGCACCGCCGTTGACGCGTTCCGGGTGTTGCTACTCGCAGAGCTAGCGCTCGCGCCTTTTCTCGTGGTTTCACGCGTCCTAGCGGGAGGTGGAAGCCGCTTGGGTGCGAGCGTTTCTGGCACAGTCGGCGCGATTGTGCTTCTGGCGCTCTGCCCATTTCTCATTCCTCCGTTGGGTGCAAGCGGAGCTGCATGGGCGAGCGTGGCGGCGTACGGAACGATGTCGCTCGCCTCGTTAGCTTTTCTCCTGTCGGGAGCCCATCATGCTCGAAACGATGCAGATAGGGCCGGTAGATCTAACCGAGGAAACTCTGCCGGGTAACCGTGTATTTCGTCAGATTCGTGCGAAGCGTCCGTCTGGCCTTCTCAGCGATGAAGCGCAGACCCCCGATCTGCGGTTTTGTGGATGCGGCAAGTGCGCGCTGATCTAAGTGCAACCCGGTCGCCGAGTCTAAAGCGCGAGCGGCGCTTGCTTGCAGGGTTCACACGTGCTCTCGCGCCTTGTCTGTCACTCGCCTGTTTGTTCTCTTCGGCTTGTGCGATCACTGACGACGCGTGCAGGTACTCCAGCGCTTACCTTCATGGGGGGGATGGACTTTGTTACGACAGAGCCAGCGCCCACCACAGAAGAGTCACCGACGGTGACGCCAGGCAGAACGAACGAACGAGCGCCTAACCAGCTCAGCGCCCCAATCTCGACGGGCGCGGAGCTAACGCCTTGCGTGTGTACGGGACGAGTGGGGTCGGGCCATGCATGGGTGTAGGTGAGCAGCACGGACTCAAATCCGATCAGGGCTCCACTCCGGATCACGAGCTGACCACGCGCATCGAGAACCACAGAATGCGCTATGGCGCTCCCGCTCTCGATCGTGAGGTATCGCGCCCCTAGTACCTTCACCTTGCGGCTTACTTTCACGCCGTGCCCTATTTGGGCGCCCATGGCCCGAAGCATGACGATACGAGATTTTCCGAGAGCGCGATTAGGCAGGCGGGAGACTACGCCGTTGAACGCCCATTCCAGTAGCTTGTCCGACACGCGTCGAGCTGTGAGCTTCATACGCAAGTCGTTATAGCCGCTGGGCGTTGCCGCCCAATGCGTTCTTCGTGTCGAGTACGGGTGTTGTCGTGTCTCGAAGGACGTCCAAGTTGAGGTCTGAATGGTCGGTTACGAGCACCGCGATGTCAGCGTCGTTGACATTTGCGAGCGTCATGTCGATCCGTTCGACGCCTGCTGGCCAGCGCTCCACTTCAACGTGGCTGTCAGCCGCCCGCACCGTTGCACCGTACTCGTGCAGCAATTCGATCAATCGCAGCGAGGGGGACTCCCGGATGTCTCCCGTGTCTCGTTTGTAAGCGAGACCAGCCACGAACACGGTTGCGCCGTTGAGCGCTCGCCCCTGCGTATTCAGCATCGTCATCAGGCGTTGGACAACGTAATCGGGCATGTGGTCGTTGACATCATTAGCGAGTTCGACAAATCGGAAGTTCTGCCCGAGCTTTCGGCGCACTTGCCAGGACAAGTAACTCGGATCCACAGGCAGGCAATGTCCGCCAACCCCTGGGCCGGGAGTGAATCGCATGAACCCAAACGGCTTAGTGGACGCGGCGTCGATGGACTCCCAGACATTCACCCCGAGCTGATTTGCGAAAATGGCGAGCTCATTAACCAGCGCAATGTTTACGTGCCGAAATGTGTTCTCGAGGAGCTTTGTCAGTTCAGCTTCCTTCGGGGAGCTCACCGGCACTGTCTGGTCAACCAGGCTGTCGTAAAACTCCTTCACCGAAGTCAAAGAATCAGCGTCGATCCCGGACACAACCTTTGGAGTCTCCTTGAACCCCCAGGTCTTGTTTCCCGGGTCGATTCGTTCGGGGCTGTAACCAACGTGAAAGTCATCGCCTGCGATGAGGCCTGACCCTGACTCAAGAATCGGCACAAGGAGTTCCTCGGTCGTGCCTGGATACGTAGTGGATTCAAGAATGACCGTAGCTCCGCGCCGAAGGCCGACCGCCAGAGATGCCGCTGCGCTTTCAATGAACGACAAGTCGGGAAGGCTTTCCCGGAGTGGAGTCGGCACTGTTATTACCGCTACATCGAAGTCATGTGTGTCTGCATAATCCGAGGTTGGAAGGTACCTGCCCGATGCGAGTGCGGACCGAAGCGTTTCTGTCGAGACGTCGTCCACATAAGATTCGCCTGCTTTGAGGGACTGAACTCGGGGGAGGTCAAGGTCGACGCCGACGACCGTGTGGCCCACACCCACTCCCCGCATGGCGACGGGTAGGCCGACATAGCCCTGACCAACGACAACGACCTTTGACATCTAATATCCATTCGAGACCTATGCGGAACACTTGAGCGCTCCCCAAAAAACCCTAACGGATCAAATTCACCTTCCGATGCCAAAACCCGCGCACGCTGATATTGGGGTGAGATCGTTTCCAACTTGACACCTGTGACCGATGCCGTGCTCGACTGCGTCGCGGTCAAGCAGTAGGCAATCGTTCATCGGCGAAACGGGTTACGAGGCAATCGATTAGTGAGTCTGGTCCTATAGATAAATGCTCCGAGGCCAAGCAGCAGCGCTAGAACCAAGCTGCTGCCGAGCGCAACCAACGCGAGCAGGGGCGGGCCCGAGTCTCCTTCCTCGTTGCTGAAGTCGGTGTCCCATGTGAAGGTCGCCGGCTCAGGGGCTGAACTCGGCGTTGGCTCCATCGTGACACTTGGAGTGGGCAGTGGAGCCGTGCTTTCTGCAGGCTCCGGCATCGCCGAAGGCGTAGGTGACGGAGATACTCGTACCATTCCTCCGGGGCGCGTTCTGGTGCGTGGCGACTCGACTGTAGGTGCCTGAGTAGCTGGCGGGGCGACAGTCTCGTTGGGCTCCGGCTCGCGAACGGGCTCAGAGGTTGGCTCCGGTTCCGGTTCCGGTTCCGGTTCCGGGTCGGGTTCCGGCTCAGGCGCCGGAGAAGTGGGCGGCTCTGTGGCGGTCGGTTCTTCGGGATTCGCCCAGGCAACGCCCGGACCTGAGAAAAGGGTAAGGCCAATCGCAAGGGCCAACGCGACGGCGGCTGAGCGAACCGACCTCATCACGGGCCATCCTTTACGGGCTGAGCGTCAGGGCAACGAACGTGAAACCAACTGCCGCAGTCGCGGCGATGACCAGCACGGTGTGGAGCAGCCACTTCGTACTGCGCCCTCGGTTGAGAAATACTCTATGGGATTGCTGCTCTGGGCGGACTCTTGACACAGAGTCGACTTTAGTGGGATTGATACCGGAATGTGGACACCCGCGCAAGGGCGTCACAAGAACTGTCAGAGTTTCGGGGGAAACAGCGGTTCCGGCTCCAACGAACGCTTAAACGCGTTCCGCCAACTCAGGTTCTGTGACGCCTTGACGCAGCAGATAACGAACGTGAGCCAGCCGAATTCAATCAGGATGCTGCTCTCCGCCAGCGACGCGGTTAGCAGTGCGGCGAGCACGACAGCCGGCCAGGTGAAGATGACGCTGCGCTGGTGCGAGGCGAGCAACCAGGAGCGGACGAACGCGAGACCGACCAAAAGTACGAACAGAGCGATCCCGATCACGCCGAGCTGGAACCACACATCGAGGTAGGCGTTCGAGGCCGAGACCAGGGGGCGCGGGCTGAGGGTGTCGAACAACAGGTAGGGCGGGACATCCGGATGCCACTGCCCGACCCAGCCCCAACCCTCCGTGGAGTGAAGCGGAACTAGTGACCAGACCTGCTGCCACAGCCGCAGCCGGAAATTGAGTTCGCCGCCGGCGTTGAGTGCATTGACTATCGGCGTGCGCGCCAGCCATACGATGACCCCACCGACGACAACCAGGGCGAGCGTCGCGTACTGCCAGAACTGCCGCCGTTCCATGGGCAATCGACGAATGCCATACAGCACGAACATGGCGGCGATGGCGACAGCGGCGGTGCCAAATGCGATGGGCGACCGGGTAAGGGCAAGCGTGATTCCCGCTCCTAGCACGGAACCAATAGCAACGCCGGTGCGCACGGATCGGGTGCGCCATTCGATCACGAAACTGATCCCGGCGATGACGGCGAGCAGACCGAGTTCGTTGCGGTTACCGACCATGCCCTGGATCGGGCCGAGCTGATCCAGGTGCCCGGCGATGCCCAGGAATTTGATCGGGACGTCGAGGAGGATGCCGGACAGCAGCTCCAGCACTAAGGAGAGGCCGAGCACGAAGCGCAGCACATCGCCGAACGAGCGGATGATCTGGATGGTGTCCCGCACCAGCGCCACGTACACGCCTAGCAAGGTGAAGCCGATCAGGTAGGCGACGCCTCCCACGGTGGCCCACTGGTATTGACTCCAGAACACGGATGCCACGGCCCACGCGAGGAACACGAGCAGTGAGATCGGCACCACCCCGGTCCAGTCGATGCTGTCGCGCCGGGCGGCGAGGCTCACCAGCGCGAGCGCGCTCACGGTGGCGAGCATTGCGATAAGGCCCGGCCAGCCGATGGTGCGGTGAAGCGCGTACGCGAAGACACCGAGGCCGATCGCCGTCGTGGAGAGAGCGGAAGCCAGCCGCGCGGAACCGAAGGACGCCAGAAGGGCGACGCGCAGACCGGTTCGACGATTCATCGACTCAACGCTACCGGTCGATGAGGTCCGCCGTCCGCGTCGTTAGATCGCGCGACTCTCTACTTAGAATCGAGACGAGAACCCAGCCGATGGCAGTCCCGGCGGTGTTCGCGACGACGTCCGACACGGTGCTGAACCGGCTTGGCAAACTTAACTGGACCAGTTCGATGGTGACACTCGTCGCGAATCCGAGCAGTGCGACCGCCCACCAGAGCAGGCGTGTCGTCGCCAGACGGACGAGCACGCCGAACGGGATAAACAATGCGATGTTGGCGAGGAACTCGAGTACGACGTAGCCAGGCATCCGAGGGATGCCCAGAGTGGCGACAAAGTCGGCGGCCCAGGCGACAACGCCGGTGACCCGGCTGGCGTCGTCGGCCGGTGCGAACACGATCCACGCGACCGCGATCAAGTACGGCACGAGCAGAATCCGGGCCAACACAGGATTACGCCTCATGAGGTCGTGAGCCTAACGGGTTTTTGGGATGCGTCGGGTTCGTTGGTCGTTTTTCTTCGTGGGTCGGAATGAGCGACTTAACCCTCCACCGCACTCTGTCGGGGTTGATGCATTGCACGCAGCACGCGGGCGCCTCGAAGCGATTCTGAAATCAGGCCGCGCGGGAACGCGGCCTGGTAGATCGCGACCAAGTTCCACAGCGAGAGCCCGGAGTTCTTAGCATCCCACCAGTGTGAGATGGACAACTTCCTCGATTTCACCGGAGCATTCGCTACTCAGTGATCTGAGTTGAACGTTCGGTCCGACGCTGGGCTAAGTCCATACATCCGCCACGCCGTTGGAACGGGATACGTTCATCGCGGCGCTCCCGGCGATGAATGTGTTCTTCGAGGGGCTGACATGAAACCCTGAACTACCGCTCCCGGTGACAACGTTTCCTTGGATGACGATGCCGTCACAGCCCAGAGCGGCGATACCGTACCCATTGGCGCCGATCACCCGGTTGCCCATCACGATGTTGTCGTGAGTGTTCGCGGAACCGTCGGTCACCTTCCCGATGCGGATGCCGGTCTCCATACCGCCACCCCCTTCGAGCAGGTTGTTAGCGATGATTGCATTAGAAGTGGCGCACTGGATCCCGGGGCAGGATGACCGAATTCCGATGTTGACTATGTGGTTTCCGAGAACGAGATTACGGTCGGCGGGGTTGGGGGCGGAGTTCGAGGCCACCTTCATCTCGACGCCGTGCACGCCCATATCAACGATCGTGTTTCCCTCGATCAGGCCTCGGTGGCCGTCATAACAGTCAATAGCGTCGCGGGTGCCGCGCTCGAACCGGTTATGCGTCACGTTCCAGTACTGCGTCCCGGATGAGAGCTTCAGCATGTCGCCTCGATTGAAATCCACCCCCGAGTCGTGGAACCAGGAATTGTTGATGGTGACGTGGTCTACGCCGCCGATGTTGAGCATGCCGTCGCCCTTGAAGCCGGAGAACGCACAGTTCTCGAAGGTGACGTGAGAATCGAACCCCGCGCCCGAAGTGAACGCTGCGCCTGTGCTTTGAATCGCACCAATGCGCCGCAAGGTGACGGCAAGATTCTCAAAAATCACGTTCTCGAAATGCCAATGCTTGAATGCCCCG
Source organism: Diaminobutyricimonas sp. LJ205 (assembly GCF_009755725.1). Classification (NCBI taxonomy): domain Bacteria; kingdom Bacillati; phylum Actinomycetota; class Actinomycetes; order Micrococcales; family Microbacteriaceae; genus Ruicaihuangia; species Ruicaihuangia ninglii. The sequence goes on from NZ_CP046619.1 coordinate 499,483, forward strand.
GAGGTAAGAGACTGGAAGGCACCTTGAGTCCCAGCAACGCCACCGCGGACGGTCATATTACGGATGGTGATGTTGTCCGCCCCCACTTGAAACGCTGCCACGTCAGGCAACAGGATGGTCGCCGGACCCTCACCTTCGAGCACAATCCCCGGTTTGTTGAGGATGAGCCTGGAGCTGAGTTTGTAAGATCCCTTCCGCAGGCGAACGACCGCGCCCGCAGTCGGCACGAGCCCAATCGCCGCCAGAATCGCGAGACGCGCGTCGGTCGCACCACTGTTGTCAGCGCCCTCAGCGACTGCGTCAATGACCAGGTCCCGGTTGCGAACGTACTTCTGAGAGTTCAGCAGCACCGCAGAGTTAGCGGCGGATAGTTCGCGAGGGATTGAGCTGAGGGGGACGCCGATCAGGCCCGCGACGGACCCGCTCAAGACCATCCGCCGAGTCCATCCGCCTTCCGCGTCGGAGCGTCCAAACATTTTGCCTCCTCGGGTTGAAGATGCAGGCGCATGTCATGGCTTTCGGTACCCCGCAACCGATCGACCACGTTGGCGGGTACCGTTTCGTCGGGCGACTGCACCCGCGCGACGAATTTGGGTTTGCGCAGCATATAACCGCGGCCGTCCGTGGAACAGGGCCGACTTATCCGCATTTGCGATATCGAAGGGCGAGGAGGAGTTGGCCCGGGTGCTCGGTGTGCTGTATCGGACCGTGGACGGCGGTAAGGACCGGGTGCTCTGATCGGCGCCTCGCGCGCTTGAGCGGTGCTGTTTGGGCGTGCGTAACGGTCGCGCTGGGCTGTAAGGATTGGCGTATGCAAGAGGGCACCTCCAAGCGGTTCTGGAACGCCGCCGCGCGCGAGAACGCGGCCTGGTATATCGCCACGGGGTTTCAGGTCGAGAGCCCGGAGTTCTTCGCATCCGGCCAGCGTGAGGTGGACCACTTCCTCGATCTCGCCGGAGTCGCACTCGGCGCGTCCGACACCGTGGTCGAAATCGGCTGCGGCGCGGGACGGATGACGCGGCGTCTGTCCGAGCTCGCCGGCAGCGTGATCGCCACCGATGTCAGCGGCGAAATGCTGCAGCGGGCGGCGGCCAACCTGGCCGACCACGACAACGTCGGCTTCATCGAGCTCAGCGGCGACGGAGACCTGCCGCTGCCTGACGAATCCGCGACGGCCGTGTTCAGCTACATCACCATGCAGCACGTGCCGACCGCCGCGGCGCAGGAGGCCTACTTCGCGTCGGCGCTGCGGGTGCTCGCGCCTGGCGGGTGGGCGCTGATCCAGTTCCGCCGGTCGGGGGTGCTGCCGCGACTGCTCGACTGGGTTGGGCACGTGTGGCATCTGTTCAAAGGGCGGCGGACGCTCGACCGCGCCTGGCGTGGAGCACGGGTGCAGGAATCAGTACTGCTCGGTTACGCGGCATCCGACCTGACCGTGCAGATCCTTCACCTTGGACGACGGCACATCTGGGCGCTCGCGAAGCGCAGCTAGAACGCCTCGAGCCGCGACTCTATCCGCGCGGCCGTGTCCGTGAGGCCAATATGTCCGTGCGCTACTTCATGCACGAGGATGAATGCCTCGTTCTCCGTGAATGTCGTCCGTCGGTGGTTCAGTTCGAGGAACACATTCACGGCCACCCACGCCGCCTTCAAATTGCCGTCGACCAGCGGCTTGTTGCGGGCGAGGGACTCGAACAGGGCGGCCGCCTTCAACGGAAGGGAGTCATACGCCTCGACATCTTCTAACGCGGCCCGCGGGCGGGCGACCGCCCCGGCGAGCAGGCCGATGTCGTTCACCTCCTCGTCGTACGGCTTGCCGGTGACGCGCTCGATGATCGCGGCGAGGTCGTCGGTGCTCAAGTAGACGATCATCCGTCGCCCAACCGCTCAAGCAGCTGGGCGTCGCGTTCGAGCACACGCTGAGTCGCCGCCTTGACGAGCCTCGGATGACTGGCGCCATGATTCGCCGCGAGCATGATCGCTCGCCGGACTGCCTCGTTCTTGCTCACACCGTGATGCTTAGCGAGCCGGTCGAGTGCGCGCTCCTGGGTCGGGTTAAGCCGCAGGGTAAAGGCCATGGCGCAATTGTAGGGGTGGCTCTGATGTGCCGGGGCTATTCGCCAAGCGCGTCCCCGACGCTCGCTCGGATGGCCGCGACATCCGGATGCTCCAAATCGATGTCGCCGAAAGACAGCATCTCCAGACCGTGCGAGCCCACCTCGTCGGCCGCGCGCAAGAGCACGGGCAGCATCCCGGTCGGAAGGTCACTGCGGACAGCGTCTGCGATGGTGCCGGTGTGCAGGGCGAGCTCTGCCGGATTGACCTGGGTCAGTAGTTCCGTCAGCAGCACTTGCTGACGCTCCATGCGGTCAGCTTCGCTCGTGCTCATCCGCGATCGGGCGAACCATGCCGCTTCCACGCCGCTCAGCCGCTGCTCGCCCGGCTCGATCCAGCCGGCAACACCCACCTGGTTCTCATCGCCACCAATCGGCAGCCGCTCCCGCACATCGACAACCACCCCGCCGAGCGCATCGACGACCGCTGCGAGCCCGGGGTAGTCGATCACGACGCTGCCGTGAACGGGAAGCTCAAGCAGACCTTCGAGTCCGTCGCGCAGTGCCTCGACCCCGGCCGAACTGCCGGGCGGAATCTCGCCGGCATAGAGCTCAGCCCAGCTCTCCTCACCGTAGGGATACAGGAAGCCGAGCTGGCAGGCATGCCCGCAGTCGTACACACCGCTGCGCCAGATGCTTCGCAGCGGCGAGTCGTCGGTGAGCGGAATTTGCTGCAACCCGCGCGGCAGAGAAATCAGCAGCGAAGCCCCGGTGTCGACGTCCACGCTAAGCACGGTGATGCTGTCGATCCGCTGGCCGTCGCGGTCAACGTCGGCGTCGCCACCGAGCAGCGCAATGTTCCACCTGCCCTGCCATGTCTCCGGCGTGGCAGCATCCGTGAAGAACCCGGCTGCCGCGGATCGCGCCGCGAGCACGGTAACGGTGGCCGCGGCAGGGGGCGCCGACGACAGCAGCAGCGCGCCGACCGTGACCATGACGAGGGCAGCGACGGAGGCCGCCTTGACTGACACGCTCACGCGTCGGGCGACGATTGCGGTGTGCACGCCGAGCACGAACCACCAGGCGGCGAACAATCCGAGCGTGAGGGCAATCACTGGTGCTCCGGCCGGACTCAGAGCAATAGTGAGCACCGCCACAGGGGCCAGCAGAAGACCTGCAGCTGAAGCAGCGATCAGCACCCACCCGGCCACCGCCACCCACTTCGCCGTCGTGCCAAGCCGCCGCTGGCCGTGCTCGCGCTGCAGGCGGCCGGGTATGAGGAAGCTTGCCGCCGCGAGCCGCCAGGCGGGCTCCGAGCGAGCCAGTTCTGGGGGAGCGGCGAGTGTCTCGATGGGCAGCACTGTACCGGATTGCCGAGGGACCCTCGGTACTGTGGGGGAGTGGCGCAGAAGAGGCGGGGTCCCGGAAACACGGTGAAGGCCCGTCCCGACGGAATCGGAACCGTCGCCGTCTGGCTGGCGGTGCTCGCGCTGGCAGTGTTCCTTCCCGGTGCCTTCAACCGGTGGTTCCTCCCCAAGGAACTGCTCATGGTGGCCGCGATCCTGCTCGCCTCTCTCGCGGCCGCGCGAGGGCGCCTGCCCCGGATGATCTGGCTGGGCATCGGTGTCGGAGTGGCCATCCTGCTCGGCGCTGCGTTGGTATCGACCGACCCGGTGGCGGCCATTATGGGCCGGTGGCCCCGGTACGAGGGCCTGGTTGCCCTCCCGGTGTACCTCGGCGCCGCCTGGCTCGGCGCGCGACTTCTCGGGCCGGACGCATCCGCAAGCCGACTGACGACGTTCCACCGGGCACTGGCCGTGGTCTCGCTGCTCATCGGCGGCGTCTCGCTGCTGGAGTCGGTCGGGCTGCGGCCGCTGGACACCGATCTGTCCCGGCCGGGCGCCCTGCTCGGCAACGCCACCGATCAAGGACTTGTCGGCGCCGCGCTCGCCGTGCTGCTCATGCCGCCGCTGATGTCTGCGGTCGCCGCCCTGCGAGCCGCTCCCCGCGGGCGACGATCGCTCGCCCACCCGGTGCTCGTTGGCGCGGCTGTACTCGCGGGGATCCTGACCGTTGCGGTGTCCGCCAGCAGGGCCGGCCTGCTGGCGTTGCTCGTCGGCATCGTCGTGGTCGTCATTCTGCACGCGCTGCGTCGGGCCGCCGCATCCGGTGCCCGCGCCGGACTGTCCACTCTGGGTTGGGGTGCCCTGCTCGCCGCCGCCGCGCTCGCCGTCGTGCTGCTGCTGCCCGACATGCGCGCGCGCCTGCTCGGGCTCACCGGGTTGGCGGCGCAGACCGTAGACGACCGGATGCTGATCTGGCAGACCAGCCTGGGAATGGTCGCCGATAAGCCCCTGCTCGGATGGGGGCCGAGCGGCTACCTCGACGCGGTCGCGGTGCGCCACGGGTCCGACTGGTTCGCCACGGTCGATGCTGGAACCACGCTGGACTCCCCGCACAACTGGCTGCTGCAGGCGGCCTCGGCGGGCGGCATCCCATTGCTGGTTACGGCGGTCGCGCTCGCCGGCGTGATCGCGGTTCTCGGCATCCGGCGGCTGCGCGCAATGCCTGACCATGTCGACTCGGCCCAGCGCGATGCGCTTCGGAGTGACATGCTGCAGGGGGCGCTCGCCGCGCTCTCCGCGCTCGGTGTCGGCCTGCTCACGCACTTCACGGCTGCGAGCACCGGCATGCTCATCGGGCTGCTCATCGGCGTCGTCACCGCCGCAGCACCAGCGGCCGAGCCGCGTCGGTGGCGAACCGCGCGCAGCGTCGCCCTTGCCGTGTGGCTCGGCTGGTTCGCACTCACCACGTTCGCCGAACTGCCGCTGGCCGCCGGAACGCTGGCCCGCTCTGCGCCGGAGGCGGACCGCCAGTTCCACGTCGCCGCGGCGCTACGCCCGTGGGATGCCGACCTGGTCTCCATCGCCGCTCAAACGCTGACCGCGCGCGCCGACTCTGGCGATCCGATTGCGGTGCCGCTCGCTCTCGATTGGGCGGAGCGCGCCGCCGAGGCTGCGCCACATAGCCTGACCGCGCGCTACACGCATGCGGTGGCGCTCCGTGCGGCGGGCGACGCGGATGCCGCCGCCGACCTGCTCACGGAACTCCAGCAGCGCCAGCCCCACGACCCGCGCTTCGCCATGCAGTTGGGCATCACCCTCATCCTGCAGGGCAAGCACGCCGCCGGGCTCGAGTGGATCGAAAAGGCGCATGCGGCGACCCCCGACGACGAGACGATCGCGCGCATGCTCGACTGGGCTCGGCAGGCTGGCCCCTAGGATGCGGGGCCCTGCATTTGGGGGTGGCCGCTTCATTGACAAGGATCTGTCACTTTGGTTACTTTCGTGAGCGGGAGCGCGGTTGAGCCGCGCTCGTTTTGTGCGCTCTTCGAAGGGATCCAATGCTCACCCGACTTTCCGGCCTGCCTCGGCGGGCCGTAATCGCTGTCCTCGCCTTCTTCCTGCTACTCGGTACGGTGATGGCTGGCGGCGTGACCGCTGCCCACGCCGCTGAAGCACCAAACTTCGGGACGGTTCAGTTTCTCGACAGCACCGGTGTGGGGATTCCGAACGCTCCGGTACGGGTGACTCCTGACAGCTCCGTTGCAGGCGTTGGATACAGCTTTACGGTGAGAACCGACGCAAGTGGCGTCGCCAATCTCGCTGGAGCCGTGCCTTCCGACTACCCTGCGGGGTGGGAATACACTCTGTTCGTCGAGGCGACCGCCGGCACTGTCGTCCCGCAGTATTGGGACGGGAAGTCTTCGACGCTGACACAGCGTGTGACTCTTAGCGTGATGACGCCCTTCCAAACGCTTCAGATGCCAGGCCGCGTCTACAACACCGGTCTTGGTGGCACGATCACCGATGCCCTATCCAAAGCCCCGATTGAGGGAATCGGCGTCTTCGCTCAGTCTCAATCGACTCCGCGGTACTACAACACTTCGTCCGGCACGGGCGGAGGCTACGAGCTGGGCGTGCCGACCGGCACCTATCGCATGGATTACCAGCAGCACTCGAGCAGTTTCGCCACTCCCACGGCCCCGTTCGGCTACGGCAGCTTCGACGGGCTAGTCACTGTCGAGGATGGCGCCGCGCTCTCAGGCGTGAATGTAGAACTCATGCCGAACGGACGCATCAGCGGCACGGTGAGCACCCTGACGGACGGCGCTCTCGTCCCGGAGCCCTCACTGGTGAAGGTCGTGGACCGAGACACCGACAAGATCTTCGGTGCATATGCGGGCGATGACGGCCAGTATTTCGTCAACGTGCCCCCGGGCAGCTACTCGGTCAGCTTCGATAAGTTCTCGACGGGCACGGGCGCCGACACGGATGGAATCCAGTTCTACGACCGGGTCTCGAAAGCGGGTGACGCAACCCCAGTGCGCGTTAAGGCTGCCGAGGAGACGAAAACCATCAACGGCGTATTCGGTGCTGCCGTCGACTCGGAGGAGCCGCAGATCATCGCGGGAGCCGCGACCGTCACCGGTACCCCAGCGTTGGGCAGCACGCTCACCGTCACCCCCGGTACCTGGACCCCAAGCAACGTGAACCTCACCTACAAGTGGTTCCGGAACGGGCAAGAAATCGGGGGGCAGACCGCGTCGTCCTACGCGCTCACGACGGCGGATGTCGGACTCGAAATCTCTGCCTGGGTTAGCGGCACACGCGATGGCCACGTGCCCGCTGGTGTAAGCACGCCCAAGGTCGGCCCGGTCATCGACCCGAACCCCGGTTCTGTGACCGTCACTGCCGTGGACGCGAACAAGAGCAAGCAGACGGGCGTGTTCGTTGCGCTGGTGAACCGTAACGCCAGCCACGCCGCTCAGACCACTCAGACGGATTCCTCGGGCATCGCTAGCTTCAGCAAGGTTCCGGCGGGTGAGTACGTCGTGCACACCTATCCCGTTCGCACTGGTCAGAAGGCCGGGAGTGCGTTCATCACCGTTGCGCCGTCTGCCGAGACTGCCACCACGGTGGCCTTCGGCGCAGTCGCGAGCCTGCCCGAGAACGTCACCATCGAGGGGTCGTCGATTGGTTGGAACGGTCTCACGAGCATCCCTGCCCGGCAGAACCTCGACTTCACCGTCGAGGGTGCACCAGACGCCGTGAGCGCGAAGTACACGGTGACGCAGGGCGACAAGGCGCTCGCGACGGGTGCGCTTGAGGAGGAGTCATCCGGAACCTACAGCGCTGTCATCCCGGCTCTGGCAGTTAGCGGCGAAATAACAATCACCGCCACCCTGGAGTACGCCACGGGCGGCCCGGTCACGATTGAGATCGAGGCCTATATCGACCCGAGCGGAACCGTGGTGGACCGCTTCGGTACGCCGGTGGTCGGGGCGATTGCCGAGTTGACGCGGTCGGACACCGAGACCGGTACGTTCACGGCGATTCCGGATGGCAGCATGCTGATGTCCCCGCGGAACCGCACCAACCCCTCGGTCACTGACAGTGCAGGTTACTTCGGCTGGGACGTCGTCCCCGGCTGGTACAAGGTGCAGGCCACGCGCGGCACCGCGACCGTGCTGACCGCCGCGATGCCGGTGCCGCCGGAGCAACTGAACCTCGTGCTGGCGCTGCCGGACGGAGCGGCTCCGGCCCCCACCACCGCGCCGCAGATCACCGGTAAGCGAACCGTCGGTGAGGCCCTCACCGTCGCCACCGGCGCATGGCCGAGCTTCGATGGTGACCTCGCGCCGATCGAGGTGCGTGGATACCAGTGGGCGCGCGATGGTGCTCCGATCCAGGGAGCCACCGGCAGCAGCTACACGCTGACCAAGGCGGATTCCGGCAAGGTCATCGATGTGGTGCTCACCATGGGCCGCAACCTGACGGCGGATGCCGGCGAGATCGTGTCGTGGCAGTACAGCGTGAACGGCGCGAACACATCCGCGCTCGCAGCGTTGCCGGTCACCGGTTCCGACGGGGTGGCAGGGTCGCTCGCCGTAGCGCTGGCGCTGATCGCCCTGGGTGGACTGGCGCTGGGCGGATCCCGACTGCGCCGCACCATGCGCGCGACCAAGTAACCCTGAGACGCGAATGCGCCGCTCGGCTTCTGCCGGGCGGCGCATTTCGTATCTGCGGATGCATGGATTGGCGTGGCGGGCTCGCAGCCATCGCATTCGTGCTACAGCCGTGCCGGGTCTTTGATCGCGTCGGATTTCAGACGAATCGCCAGCGCGGCGAACATCACCCACCAGCTCTCGACCAGCAGGTGGCTCTCCGACGCTGATTGCACCAGCAGCAGCACGACCACGAGCAGCGGCAGGGCGGATGTCGCGTCGTACGCCCCTTCCTGGGTGAGCCCGAGCCGCGGTCGGTCGGTCGCGGCGGTCCACGCGCGGATCAGGGTGCGCACCACCAGCAGCGCGAAGACCACGAGTCCGATGATGCCGAGCTGCAGCCAGACATCCAGCCAGGCGTTGTGCGCGTGCGTCTGGGTGACCCCGTTGATCGTGACCAGCCCCTCGAACGGTTCTACCCAAGGCGTCCAGTAGCTGACCCAACCCCAGCCGAACCAGGGACGATCGTCGGCGACGCCGATGACGGTGTCCCAGATCTTCGTGCGGTTGGTGAGCGTGGAATCCTTGCCCAGTAGCGCCAGCAGTTGCTCGCTGAAGAAGGTGACCGCGATCACCGCGCCGAGCACTGCGGCCGCGGCGATGCTCGCGATAGTCACCCGTGCGCGCTGGCTCTTGTATCGACGCACCGCCAGCACAAGGACCAGCACGGCCGCGACGGCCACAAGCGCGATGAGCACCCCGGCCGAGCGGGTGAGTAGCACGATTCCGGCGGCGACCACGATCCAGCCGGCGTGCCAGGCTTTGCGGTTGCGGTCGTCGACGAACTGGATCGCGAAGACGATCAAAGCGCCCGCGGCAAGTGTCGCGGTCGCGGTGGAATTGCCCAGCAGACCCTGGATCTTGCCGTCGACAAAGAGCACATTCCGCGACCACTGCTGCATCTTCAGGGACTCTTCCCAGCCGATGCCGAGCCAGACAGGGCTCACCGGATGCCGCACGAACCACGACACGATCAGCTCGAAGACCAGCGACAGTCCGAGTATCCACCGCGCCATCAACGCGAAACCGTCGCGCAGTTGCGCCCTAGTGGTCAGTGCCCCCAGCGGCAGCGCGAGCAGCACCCCGGCGAATAGGGCACCGACACCCAGCAGCGAGGACAACGGGTACGCCGACCAGCTGATGCTGAGAGCGGCCAGCAGCATCCAGATCACCAGCGTGTACGGGACGAAGTTCCAGTGGATCTGGCGCCGTTCCCGGATCACCCACACCAGGCTCAGGGTCAACGCCGCCGCAGCGGCGATACCCCAGCCCCACCAGCCCAGCGCGTTCCGAATCGCTGGACCGCCGACGGCGACAAAGAAGAGGAACGCGACGGCACCGACCCGGATGTCGCGTGCGTTCGTCATGCGTACGAGCGTAGTCGGCGCAGAATGTGCCCCCACACAAAAGGGCACCGACAGGTTCGTCCCAATAATGTCATCAGCGCTTGGCTGGACTTCCGGGTTCGACCTGCCGGTGTCGTCTTCTACGATGATGCGCTCGTTGCGCGGCGGGTGCAAGGGGTTTTGGCAAGTCACATTTTTGAAGTTTCGTAGTGAACACGCTTCGCGTTGAGAGCCCGCCCGCTAGATTTGGCTCGAAGGGAAGCCGAGCAATGCAGGAAACGAGTGCCTCACTGTCACCCGCGCTACTTACCAGACCGGTTGTCGCGTGCCTCTATGCCGAGGGCATCCTCGGCGACTCTGATGTCGTAGGGCTTGCCCTTGCTCGTATGAAGACAGGGGAGTCACAGAGCCCCGAAGAGGAGGCCTTGGCGCTGTTGCTCAGTGACGAGTTTGACCGGATACCCGATCTGGTCGGTGCGCCGCCAGTTCCGGAGACGCTTAGTCCGCGAGAACGTCAGACCTACCTCGTTTTTCGTCGGCGGCAGGCCCGTTCGATGTGGGCGGCGCTGGACTACCCGCAGTTCTATATTGAGGAACTGCTTGATGAGTTCGACAACGAGGATCTCTACCGCGAAGCTCGCTTCCTTCGGCCTGTCCCGCGCCGCGAACGCGGGATGGCGAACTACGAGGAAAGGCTCGATCGCGCGATCTTGCGTTCTGCCAAAAGGGCTGAGCAAGCCCGAACCTTCCAGAGACCCTCGATCGTGAACGTGGACCCGCAGTTTTGGGGGGAGCAGGGCCGCGTGGCCCGGATACAGGCTGGCCCACATCGCGGCGGTTTCATATTCATTTACCCGGACACGGCGGAGCCTTGGTGGACGATCGTCATCGATCCGAGCCCGGTCGAAGGTGCGCCGGGAGATCTGTACATCGACGACACGGGGGAGCTCGATTACATGGTGAAGGACTGGGACCTTTTCTGGGTTCCGCGCGACGAGGATGACGAAATCGAACGCGAGCACTTCGGGTGGCGGCCGCTCCGGGGTCCGGGGCCCTGGATCACGGCCGATTAAGGAGGCTCGGATGCGTGAGCGCATCAGTGAGCTCTTGAACGCGGAGATGCCCACCCTTGGCTATTGCAATGGGGGTGCCGCGATCGGGGCGTACATCGGATTCTTCCCTCCTCGTTCCTTGGCATCCGAGCATGACGGCGAGGCAGCGCAGACGGTGTGGGACGCGAGGATCTCCACGGCTGTCGAAGATGAGGGCCTGTTTCCGGGTGACACGTTCTTGGTTGATCCGATGCGCGGAAGTGACTTGGAGTTCCTCGCGAGTCTCGACATCTCACCGGTTCCGTCGCCCGCTGCCGAGTGGGGGCTTTTTTCCCTGTTTCCTGAGAACTTCGCTTACCTCCCGGGAACCCATGACGCCGGGGTGACCGGTCGCTTTTCCGGCGCTGCTCCACTCGCTCGACGGTTGGAGACGCTCCCGCGAACCGGCCGCGTCGATAACCGGTACCCGGCCGACAGTGACATGACACTGCGTCGCGTGACGCGGGAGCTAGACGAACGCTTCAGTTTGGTCGATTCCTTGAGCTCGCTCCTCGCCGCGGCGGGACTTTCGTTAGCGATCGTGCCTGATCGCGGGCCTCTGGTCTTGGGGGACAGCGAAAAGCCATGGACAGAGTTCACCGTGGGGCGGTGGGTTAATGAACGGGAGTGACGATGCGCTACTTCTGCCGGGTTTTCATCGGCACGGGACTCTGATTCTTCGCACGGGGCAGGCCGATGAAGTGCCGTATGCGTTGTTCGAAAACGCTCTTCCCAGTTCCGCAGAAGTACAGCAGATCCTGGCTGAAGGCTTCGGCGTCCACCTGGTGCAAGTTCCGCCCGAGGGGCGTGACCTTCGATTCCTCCGGCAGTTCGTCGGGTTGACGCACCTCGGCGTGATCGGCGTTGAGTACGACACCCGCGCGATCCGTGAGCTCGGGTCGCTGCGAACACTTGAGTTGTCCGTGGCGGGCGCACCCGAAACTGATCTGTCGGGACTGACCAATCTTCGCACCTTCAGCGGATTCCTCCACCCGAATGAGTCGGTCCTTCGCGCCCCTGGGCTGCTGTCCGCGTCATTCCAGGACACGCGCGAGGGCGTCGTTCCGCTAATCCCGTCACAGCTTCGCGAGCTGAGCCTGATATCGGCAGGTAATGTCCGCCAACTGTCGCCGGCCGCGGCGGATCCTGAACTGACCAGCCTCGTCATCAACCGGACACGAACGTTCGACGTGGCCTCGCTCCGAGCCTTCCCGCGGCTCGAGTCGATCTCGTTCATGCAGGTTCGGGAGCTGGCCAACATTGAGGCTCTCGCAGACCTGCCGCTCCGGGAGCTTGGACTGTTGAACGTGCGCCGCGTCGACAACCTCGACGCACTCGGCGCGCTTTCCGATGTGTCGATCGGCGTCTCGGGCAGTCTGACGCTGGAGTTGCGGAGTGTGGCGGGGCGGAGTGAGGCGCAATGGGATTTCTTCCGGCTTTAGACCGGTGGATGCGCGGCAGTCGGAACAGGACGGAGCCTTTACAATGAGCGACCATCGCCCTGCACCTGAGTGGCTGACGCGGTTGCAGGGGGCAATTGCCAAAAACTTTCCCGCAGCGCCCGAGATGCAGGTGGTGGATCAGGGAGTGCTCCGGTTTTACAGGTGGTGGTCGGGCGAGAAGCGAGCCATCTGGATCGACGTCATCGATGAGAGTAACGCGCACGTCTTCGCCGCCGGGGGACTCGAGTTCGAGGTTGACCCGTCCGAGGTAGAAGAGCTTGTCTTAAGCATCGGCCGCTATGGAACTCTAAAAAGGGTTTGTTGGGTGCTCCCGCTGCTCCGTGGAAGTAATGTGAACCGCGGAGGCGTCGCTGCTGGTAGCTGGCAACTGCGAGGGCTGTGGGTGCAGCGCACATGGGCAGGCTGGGGCCAGTCGACCGCGCTAACCGACAGCTCATCCCACTGAAATCGTGGGGACCCAAGCCTCGTGCATTCGACGTGGCTTCGAGACGCGTCACTCGCTTCGCTCGCGGCGCTCCTCAACCGGCTGGTGGGGCGGGGTGGGCAGTTACACGAACGCGGCCTGGCCGGTGATGCTGCGGCCGACGATCAGGGTGTTCATCTCGTGAGTGCCCTCGTACGAGTACAGCGACTCGGCATCCGCGAAATGCCGGATCACGTCGTAGTCGGTGACGATGCCGTTGCCGCCGAAGATCTCGCGGCACCAGGCCACCGTCTCCCGCATCCGGGCTGTCGCGAACGCCTTGGCCAGTGCCGAGTGCTCGTCGCCCTGGGTGCCCTCATCCAGCATCCGGGAGACCTGCACGACCAGCGCGAGGGACGCGGTGATGTTGCCGAGGCTTTTCACCAGCAGGTCCTGCACCAGTTGGTGGCCGCCGATCGGCTGGCCGAACTGCTCCCGGCCGCGGGCGTAGCGGACCGCCGCTTCGTAGGCACCGATCATGTTGCCGACCGCAGCCCAGGCGACGTCGGCGCGGGTGAGCCGCAGTACCTTCGCGGTGTCCTTGAACGAGTTCGCGTTCTGCAGCCGCATCGACTCCGGCACCACGACGTTCTCGAGGATGATGTCGGCGTTCTGCACGATCCGCAGGCTCTGCTTGTTCTCGATCTTGGTTGCCGTGTAACCCTCACTGCCGGTGTCGACGAGGAAGCCCTTGACCTGGTCATCCGCGACATCCTTTGCCCAGATGATGGTCACGTCATTGAAGGTGGCGTTGCCGATCCAGCGCTTGGAGCCGTTCAGCACCCACTGGTCGCCGTCGCGGCGTGCCGTGGTGCGCAGCCCCTGCGCGGAGTCGCTGCCCGACAGTGGTTCGGTCAGCCCGAACGCTCCGACCACCTCACCGGAGGCGAATTTCGGCAGCCACTCGGCGCGCTGCTCGGCGCTGCCGCAGACGCCGACCGTTCCCATTACGAGGCCGTTCTGCACGCCAACATAGGTGCCGACGCTGGCGTCGACGCGCGCCATCTCCAGCGCCACCCAGCCGCGGAACACCGCCGAGTTCTCGAACGGGCGGGTCTCCTCCCAGCCCAGCCCGACCGCCTGCACGCCGGCCAGCCCGCGGACGATGTCGTGCGGGAAGGCGTCACGGTTCCAGTGGTCATTCACGATCGGCCGCACCTCGGTCTCGAGGTACTCACGCAGCCGCATCAGGTGCGCCTTCTCCTGCTCGGTCAACTGGTTCGCGAAACCATAGAAGTCGCTGGGGATCGGGGAGAAGGACATCGTTGTGCTCCATCGCTCGGCGGGAAATCACGAAGAGCCTAGGGCGGTTCACCTTCCCGTCGGAAGCGATTGGTACTTTGGGCTAACCCCGATTGAAGGACGAGGCTGCATGTTTGTAGGCATCACCAATGACCCGCGCCCCTACGCGTGGGGATCGAAGACGGCGATTGCGGAGGCGCTGGGGCGCGAGGCATCCGGCAACCCGGAAGCCGAACTCTGGCTGGGCACTCACCCGGGTTCGCCAAGCCGGATCGTGGATGCCTCGCCGGTCTCGAACCTGGCCTCGAAGACCACTCTGCCTTTCTTGCTCAAGCTGCTGGCCGCCGAGACGCCGCTGTCGCTGCAGGCGCACCCGACCCTGGTGCAGGCAGCGCTCGGCTTTGCCCGCGAGAACGCCGAGGGGCTCGCGCTCGACGCGCCGACCCGCAACTACAAGGACACGCTGCACAAGCCCGAGCTGATCTTCGCGCTCAGCGAGAGCTTCGAGGCGTTGTGCGGATTTCGCCCAGTAGAGCACACCCGCGAGCTGGTGTCCCGGCTGCGTGCCCTTGATGTGGAGGACTCCCCGCTCGACGCCCTGTTGACGCGCCTCGATGATCTGCGGGGCGCGTTCGAGTGGCTGATCAGCGGCGGCCCGGATGTCTCGGCCCTCGTCGACCGGACCGTCGAACTCTGTCAGCGCACCACCGACACCGACCTCGCGTACGGCACGGTGCGGTTGCTCGCCGTCGAGTATCCGGGCGACCCCGGCATCGTCATCTCGCTGCTGCTGAACCGGGTCTCGCTCAGTAGGGGAGAGGTGCTTTACCTGCCCGCCGGGAACATCCACGCCTACCTGCACGGGTTCGGTGTGGAACTGATGGCGGCATCCGACAACGTGCTGCGCGGCGGACTCACGCCGAAGCACGTCGATGTGCCCGAACTGCTCGCCGTGCTCGACTTCACGCCGGTGCCGGTGCCGTACCTTGAGCCGGCGTCCACGGCGGAAAATCTCGAGGTGTTCGAGCCGGATGTCCCGGACTTCGTGCTCGCGCACGTGACCGGCCGGGCGAAGTACCCGCTGCCGGGCGCGGCGATCGTCCTGGTGATCGACGGGGAGTTCACGCTCAAGGGTTCCCGATCGAAGACCGTGCTGAAGCGGGGCGAGGCCACGTATGTGTCGCCTGAGGAACTCAGCCTGTCGATCAGCGGCGAGGGCGAACTCTTCATCGCGTCCACGCACCTGCCGGAGGGCGAGCCCGCGATGCCGTAGTGCGTCCGCTGGTCGCCTGCCGAGACCTGCCCCTGTCCCGAAATCCCAACTCTCGGTGTTGGGAGCAAGCAACAACAGACCTCTCGAATTCTCCTCAACTAGGCTGGGTCGGTGACTGAAACCGCAGAATTGATGCGCCCCCGGGGTTCTCGCCGGACAAAGCGTCACCGGCGCGCATCGCCTGTCACCGTCATCGCTGAACTGCTGATCACGGCCGGTGTGCTGGTGTTGCTGTTCCTCGGATGGCAGTTGTGGTTCAACGAACTCGTGATGGGATCGAAGCAGCACGACCAGGCGCTCGAGACAGCTCAGGAGTGGGAGCGCGACGTCGAACCGGCGCCCGCCAACGCTGAACCCATCGTGCGGCCCGAGCCCGCCGCGGACGGTGAGATCTTCGCGAACCTGGTCATCCCGCGCTTCGGCCAGGACTACTACCGTCCGATCGCGCAAGGCGTCGGGCTGAAAGCGGTGCTGAACACCATCGGCGTCGGACACTATCCCGGTGCGCAGATGCCCGGCGAGGTCGGCAACTTCTCGCTCGCGGCACACCGCACTTCATACGGGCGACCGTTCAATCTGCTCGCCGAACTGCGTAAGGGCGACAAGATCTGGGTCGAAACCGCCGACGGCTGGTACGAGTACGCCTACCTCACCCAGCGAGTGATCCAGCCCACCGAGGTTGAGGTGATCGAGGTGTTGCCACCGGGCCTCACGGAGGTGGACCGGTACATCACCCTGACCACGTGTCACCCGATGTGGTCAGCACGGGAGCGGCTGATCGCGCACGGGGTGCTCGATCAGTTCTATCCGCGAGCCGCGGGCGTTCCGGAAGAGATCGCTTACACGCAGGCGCAGCCGCAAGCAGGAGGTCAGTAATGTACGCAGCTCTCTGGCGGGTGATGCCGGGACCGTGGTGGGTGCGGCTGTTGCTGCTCGTCGTCCTCGCGGGCGTCGTGCTGGCGGCGCTGGCGTTCTGGGTGTTCCCCTGGATCGATTCGTTGCTCGTGACCGAGGTCACCGTGGGGGAGGCGCCCACCGGGGATTAGCCCCTTGAAGGGCGGGGTTTCGAGACGCGTCCGACTCCGTCGGGGGCTCCTCAACCGGTTTCAGGACGCCAGTTCGCGCGTCTGCGGGCCGTGTGCGAAGGTGCGCCGGTACGCGGTCGGCGTGGTCTGCAGAGTACGAACGAAGTGGTGCCGCATCACCGACGCGGTGCCGAAACCGGTCCGCTGCGCGATGTACTCCAGCGAGTCATCCGTCTGCTCCAGCAATTGCTGCGCCCGGATGGTGCGCTGCCGATTCAGCCACGCCGCCGGCGTCGTGCCCATGTCGGCACGGAACCGACGGGCGAAGGTGCGGCTCGACATCAGCGCCTTGCGGGCCAAGTCATCGACGGTGAGGTCCTCGTCAAGGTGCTCGAGCGCCCAGTCGGCGACCAGCGCCAGCGAGTCGTCGGTGCACTCAGCGATCGGCGAGGCGATGAACTGGGACTGCCCGCCATCGCGCTGCGGGGGCACCACCATCCGACGCGCGATCACGTTCGCGGCGGCCGCGCCGAGTTCCTTGCGCACGAGGTGCAGGCAGGCGTCGATGCCTGCCGCGGTGCCGGCGCCGGTGATCACGTTGCCGTCCTCGACGAACAGCACATCCGGATCGACGGTCACCTCGGGGTACTGGTCGGCGAGCCGGTCGGCATACATCCAGTGAGTGGTCGCACGGCGACCATCGAGAACGCCCGCCTCGGCCAGCACGAAGGCGCCCGAGCAGACGCTCAGCACCCAGGCTCCGCGCGATTGTGCGTCCCGGATGACCTGCAGGAAGCGCTCGTCGACCGGCGCGCGTTCGCCGTCTCGGTAGATCGAGTGCGCCGGCACTGCAATCAGGTCCGCGTCGGCCGCGGCATCCAACCCGCTGGTGATGAGCATGTCGTAGCCCAAGCTGGTGCGCACCGGACCGGGATCCGCGGTGGCGATGGTGAAGTCGAACTGGGGGCCATCCATCTCGGAGCGGTCGATGCCGAACACTTCGCAGACGGTTCCGAACTCGAAGGGCGCGACGCCCGGGAGGGCGAGCAAAACGACCTTGTTCAACATGGCGGGCTCCTTGGCAGGAAATTGTCGATGTATGGCAAGACTGCCACTCGTGGCTGAAAATCGCAAGACCTAGATTTACTGCCATGTTCGTTCTAACCGTTTTCCTTGTTCTACTTGCTGCACTCGCCGTCTGGGGCATAGCCGCCTCGGCCTGGCAACTTCCGCGCGACGGCTACCGGCAGATTCCGATGCACGATCCGACTGACTGGACCAGCGGGGCATCCCCGGTGATCCGCTGACCTCTTCCCCATTCCCAGACCCCGCGACGCCAACCGCGTCGAGGGGTCTTGTTATGTCCCGTCACGGTTGCGGACACCGAAGTGCGAGCCTGTGACGCGGATTTACCCATCAAGGGTGAAACTGCCTCGCCAGCCGCTAACGTGGCGGTGTGAACTGGCTGGTTACCGGCGGGGCCGGGTACATCGGAGCTCACGTTGTGCGCGCCCTGCAGGATGCCGGGCTCGGCGCCGTCGTGATCGACGACCTGTCGAGTGGACGCGAAGAGTTCGTTCCAAGCGAGACGCCGTTCGTGCGCGGCTCAATCCTTGACAGCAATCTGCTCGATCGGGTCATCGATGACTACGACGTGCGCGGAGTTATCCACGTCGCGGGCTTCAAGTACGCCGGCGTCAGCGTGCAGCAGCCGCTGCGCACGTACGCCCAGAACGTCACCGGAACTGCAACGCTTCTCGCGGCAATGCAGGCGGCGGATGTTGACGCCATCGTCTTCTCGTCGAGCGCGGCTGTCTACGGCACGCCCGATGTCGACCTGGTCACTGAGAGCACGCCCAAGCGTCCGAAGTCCCCATACGGGGAGTCCAAGCTCATCTGTGAGTGGATGCTTCAGGATCAGGAAGTCGCCACAGGGTTGCGCCACACGTCGTTGCGGTATTTCAACGTTGTCGGGTCAGGCACGCCCGAGGTTTACGACAGCAGCCCGCACAACCTGTTCCCGCTGGTTTTCGATGCGCTGCTTGCCGAATGCAGCCCGCTGATCCACGGCGACGACTACGCGACTCCCGACGGCACCTGCGTCCGCGACTACCTGCACGTCGCTGACCTGGCCCGTGCCCACGTCGCCGCGGCCAAGCGGCTGATGGCGGGGGAGCCGATCGAACCGGTGTACAACCTCGGCAGCGGCGATGGCGTCTCGGTGCGGGAGATCATGTCCGCGGTGGCGGAGGTCACCGGCATCCGGTTCGAGCCCGAGATCGGGCCGCGCCGTCCTGGTGATCCGGCGCGGATCGTGGCGAACGGCGATCTGGCAGCCCGGGATCTGGACTGGCGGATGCGCCACTCCTTGCACGAGATGGTGGCAACTGCGTGGCAGGCACGCCGTCATGGAACGTCTCACTCGTAACGAAAAGGTCGAGCGGCGGGGCGGCGATATCCCATTCGGGGGACGACAGATCGTGCGTAACGCGATCACCGGCGCGCCGCAACTCTCGTTGTCCGGTTGAGGGTTCTAAGATTTGCGACTTGACGTGGAGGTAACTACAACGGTGTAATTATCCCTAGCGCGTTACCACGACGCGTTGGAGGGGAGACCGGGACATGCCGAGCGGATACCGCAACTCAGTTCCTGATGACTGGTTCGTCGACCCCGTCCGGCTGGGGGTGCCGGGGGTTAGAACCGCTGTAGATGATGACAATCCGCTGGCCTGGCAGTCTGACGCGTTGTGCGCGCAGACCGACCCGGAAGCGTTCTTCCCCGAGAAGGGCGGTTCGACTCGCGATGCGAAGAAGATCTGCTCGACTTGCGAAGTTCGTTCCGAGTGCCTCGAGTACGCGCTCTCGAATGACGAGCGCTTCGGGATCTGGGGCGGCCTGTCCGAGCGGGAGCGCCGCAAGCTGCGCAAGCGCGCGGTGTAGACGCCGTCACACGCAACACAGCACGCGGCATCCGTGCCGCTAGTCTTTCGGCTCCGCGCTGGTGAAACTTCACCGGCGCGGAGCCGTTCTAGTGGCGCGCGGTTTCGAGACGCGTCACTCGCTTCGCTCGCGGCGCTCCTCAACCACCGGGTGGGGCGGTAGAGACCTTTTCCGGCGAGTGCTGCCCCGCATTTGTTTGACGCCGCTTAGGCTCGTAGCCAAATGCATCCGAGAGTCACAGCGATCCTGGTCGCCCGCGACGGGGCTAAGTACCTGAACCGCACGATCGAGGCTCTCGCCCGCCAGACCCGCCAGCCGGACCGGCTGATCGGGGTCGACGCTGGCTCCCGGGACGACTCCGGCGCGGTGCTCGGCACCGCCCGTCCGAGCCAGATCGTCCGCGTCGACGGCCAGCCAACCTTCGGCAAGGCGATCGCCCACGCCGTGCACGCCGCGCAACCGGCCGAGACCCAGAACGAGTGGCTGTGGCTGCTCGCCCATGACAACGCACCCGACCCGCACGCCCTCGAGCGGCTGCTCGGCGCGGTGGAGATCGCTCCGACCGTCGCGGTCGCCGGCCCGAAACTGATGCGCTCCGACGACCCGTCGGTGATCGCGGCCTACGGGGAGACGCTCACCCGTTTCGGGGCATCCGTGATCCTCGTCGAGAACGAACTCGACCAGGCGCAGCACGATGCGACCAGCGACGTGATGGGCGTCGGCGCGAGCGGCATGCTCGTGCGACGCAGCGTCTGGACCGAACTCGGCGGATTCGACCCCGGACTGCCCACCGTGGACGCTGCGCTGGACTTCTCGATCCGAGCCCGCCTGGCCGGTCACCGCGTCGTCGGCGTGCCGGATGCCCGCGTCGCCAGCGCCGGCGGACCGGAGTTGTTCGGCCGGGAGACCGTCTCCGGCGCCACCACCCGTCGGATCGCCCGCTCCGCGCAACTGCATCGCCGACTGGTCTACGCCTCCGCCGCGGCCGTGCCATTGCACTGGCTCACCCTGGTCCCGCTCGCCATCCTGCGATCGCTCTGGCACCTGGTCGCCAAACGGCCCGGCGCAATCCCGGGGGAGTTCCACGCCGCGTTCCAGACCGCGTTCGGCGGCAGCCGCGTCATCGGCGCGCGTCGCAACCTCGGCCGCACCCGACGGTTCGGCTGGGCGGCCATCGCCCCGCTGCGGATGCCGTGGGAGCAACTCCGCGAGCATCGAGCGCACGAACGCGCCGTCTCTGCGGGCCCGGCGGTCGAGACCGTGCCTCGAGAACGTCCCGACTTCTTCACCGGTGGCGGCGCCTGGGTCGTGTTGCTCGCCGCGCTCGTCGGCGGCATCGCGTTCAGTCCGTTCGCGTCGGCCTCGGCGCTCGCCGGCGGGGGACTGCTGCCGCTCAGCGACTCGGTCGCCGAACTCTGGGCGAACGCCGCCCTCGGCTGGCGCGACATCGGCACCGGCGGCCTCGGCGCCGCCGACCCGTTCGCCGCGGTGCTCGCCGTGCTCGGCAGCATCACCTTCTGGTCGCCGACGCTGTCGATCGTCGGCCTGTACCTGATCGCCCTGCCGCTCGCCGCGCTCGGTGCCTGGTGGTGCGTCGCCTGGTTCTCGGAGCGGTCCTGGGCGCCGAACGTGGCCGGCCTGCTCTGGGCCTTCGCGCCACCGTTCCTCACCGCACTGAACGACGGCCGACTCGGTGCCGTCATCGCGCACCTGTTGCTGCCGTGGCTGGTGCTCTGCACAGTCCGCGCGGTGCGCTCGTGGGGCGCCGCGGCATCCGCAGCCCTGCTCTTCGCGGCCGTCACCGCGGCGGCGCCCGCCCTCGCGCCTGCCCTGCTGCTGCTCTGGATCATCGGCATGGTCGTGCGTCCGAAGCAGATTCACCGGCTGGCGCTCATCCCGATCCCCGCGCTCGCGCTGTTCGCGCCGCTCGTCTGGGACCAGGTGCGGCGCGGCAACCCACTCGGGCTGCTCGCCGACCCGGGACTGCCTGCCGGCTTCACGCCCGCCTCAGGTTGGCAGCTCTCGCTCGGCGCACCGGAACTCGGCCTGCATGGCTGGACCAGCGTCGCCGCCGCGATCGGCCTCGAAGACAGCCCCGCGGCCGCCGTGCTCGTGGCGGTCCTGCTGGTTCCCCTCGCGGCATTGGCGCTGGCGGCGCTGTTCCTGCGCGGCTGGCTGTCCGCCATCGCGGCTCTCGCGGTCGGCCTGCTCGGCTTCGTCACCGCGGTGGCCGCAGCGCACATCGAGGTGTCGGTGCTCGAAGCCGGCACCACCGCGATCTGGCCGGGCTCCGCGCTCAGCCTCTACTGGCTCGGCGTCACCGGCGCCGCCGCGATCACGGTCAGCGCCCTCGGCCGGTTCGTCGCCGCCCCAGCGCTGGTCACCGTGATCGCGTCGATGGCTGTGGTCGCGCCGCTGCTGGTCGCCCCGCTCACCGGAACCAGCGCCGTGCAGCCAAGCAACGGACGGATGCTTCCCGCCTACGTCACCGCGGAGGCCAAAGCCGCCCCCGACCGCGGCACCCTCGTGCTGCGGCCGACCCCCGACGGGGGCTTCGCGGCCGAGATCCAGCGCGGCGCCGGGACCACCCTCGACGAGCAGTGGACCGTCGCCGCGACCAGCACCGAGATCACCGAGGCCGAACGGCAGGTCGCCGAACTCGCCGCGAACCTGGTCCGGCCAAGCGGCTATGACCCGGTGCCCGCGCTCACCGAACTGGGCATCGGCTTCATCGTGCTCGGCGACGCCGAACCCGGTGCAGCGGCGCAGGCCCGACGGCTGGCCGCGCAGACGCTGGATTCGAACAGCACGTTTGTCGCCGTCGGCGAGACCACCACCGGAATGCTCTGGCGCTACCCGGGCTTGGAACCGACGCCGCTCGAGCGGGTCGAACCGGCCCCTTGGCAACCGTGGGTCATCGGCATCCAGCTCGCCGTGTTCGCGCTCACCCTGCTGCTGGCGATGCCGACCGGTCGGCGCCACCGCCGGTCCCGGCGCACCGCCTCGGAGCTGACCGCCCCAGCCGACACGTTCGATCCCGAGGACGCCCATGTCTGATCCCACTGACCGCCCCGGGAACCGGCCCGCGCCGATCCCCGAGTATCCCGAGGGTCCCCAGAACGTCGACTTCTCGGAGTTCTCCGACGAGTCCGGCCGCCGCGCCAAGCCGCAGGCGCTCGCCGTGCGCATCACGGTCGGCGTGATCGGCGTCGCGGTCGCGGGGGCCACGATCGCCGCGGCCGCTCTGCTGCCGCTCCCACAGTTGCGTGCCACGCCAGCCGCGGTGTCGGTCACCCCGGTGTCCACCGAGCAGCAGTTGGTGTGCGCCGGTCCGCTGCTGCGGCTCGGCGATGCGCAGGGTCAGGATGCCTCGAACGCGTCAGCCATCGGCAGCGAACAGCTCCAGGTCGGCGGCGACGTGACCGAAAGTTCGATCGCCTCCAGCGACGCGACCGATAGCGCTCCGACCGTGCTCACCGCTCCCGCGGGCCTTGATGCCGCCGCCGTTTCGGGGGCGCAATCGCAGACGTTGAGTGGGGAGGGCCTCGGGGGCTTCGCGGCGACCGCGTGCACGGAACCGACCAGCGACACCTGGCTGGTCGCCGGATCCAACGGGGTCGGCCGCACTTCGATCCTCACGCTCAGCAACGCCAGCGAGGTGTCGTCGACCGTGAACCTGGCGCTGTACGGCGCCAACGGTGAGGTGCAGGCGCCAGGCGCGACCGGCATCGTCGTTCCCGCGGGTGGTCAGCGGGTGTTCCCACTGGCCGGACTGATGCCCGGCGAGCAGTCCCCGGTGGTGCGGGTCACCAGCCGCGGCGGTGCCGTCACCGCGAACCTGCAGCAGGTGACCGAGCGCGGGCTCGAGGCAGGCGGAGTCGACGTCGTCGGCGGGACTGCGAGCCCGTCCGACCGATTGCTGATCCCCGGTGTGGTCATCACCAACGGGGCCGCGACCCTCGAGAACCTCAGCCGCGAGGGCTTCGCCGATCTGCAGACCACGCTGCGCATCTTCACCCCGGGCGAGGCATCCGCCACGGTACGGGTCGGGATCACGCGCGACTCCGGCGACCCGACCGGACAGTCGTTCGAAGTCGACCTGCAGGCCGGCGCGGTCAGCGAACTGCCGATCGACAACCTCGCCGACGGCACCTACACGGTGTCGGTCCTGTCCTCGGTGCCCGTCGTCGCGGGGGTGCGCGCCTCTACCGTCGGCACCGACACCGCCGACTTCGCCTGGCACAACGCCGCGCCGCAGCTGGATGACGAGGTGCTGTTCAGCGCCGCAGCGGGCGACGCTCCGACCCTGTTCGTCACGAACCCGAGCGACACCGAGGTGACCGTGACCCTGGCCGCGGATGCCGGCAGTGACCGGCCGATCACGGTTCCCGCCGGCGGTACTGCCAGCGCGTCGCTCACCGCGGCCACCAGTTACCGGCTGAGCGGAGCGGATGGACTGCACGCCGCGGTCTCCTACAGCGGCGATGGAGTGCTGGCGAGTCATGCGGTGCCAGTGCCGCGCGCGGCATCCGAACCGGTCACGATCTACCCGTAGGGGCCCACCTTCTTCTTCCCGAAACTCCTCCCTTCTCGGCGAGACGCTTTTCGTTTCGACGGACTCTTTCGCAGATCAGCATGAAATGGAGGAGTTTCTGCGCGCGGATGCCAGAACTTCCGTCATCCCGGATGCCATACACCTCGCCAGAATTTCGAGGGCAAAAACGGAGGGTCATCGCCGTGGAATGACGCAAGACCAGCCGGTGCGTGGCACGGTTGCATGGCCTCTACGCACTCAAGCAAGCTTGCCGCCGGGACTTTTGTCGCAGCAACCGTAAGGTGTTCGCATGACTTACGCCGCGGCCTCCGACCGCTACGACCAGATGGAGTACCGGCACACCGGACGCAGCGGGCTCAAGCTGCCGGCCCTGTCGCTCGGCCTTTGGCAGAACTTCGGCGATGACAAGCCGGGCGGGGTGCAGCGCGCAATCCTGCGCCGGGCCTTCGACCGCGGCGTGACGCACTTCGACCTGGCCAACAATTACGGTCCGCCGTACGGCCAGGCCGAGATCAACTTCGGGCAGGCGCTGCGCACCGACTTCGCGCCGTACCGTGACGAGCTGATCATCTCGACCAAGGCCGGCTGGGACATGTGGCCGGGACCGTACGGGCAGGGCGGCGGCTCGCGCAAGTACGTGCTGTCGAGCCTCGACCAGTCGCTGCAGCGGCTCGGACTCGACTACGTCGACATCTTCTACAGTCACCGGTTCGACCCGGACACTCCGATCGAAGAGACCATGATGGCGCTCGATCAGGCGGTGCGCTCCGGACGCGCGCTGTACGTCGGCATCTCGTCGTATTCGGCGGCGAAGACCCGCGAGGCGGCGACCATCGCCCGCGAGCTGGGCACGCCGCTGCTGATTCACCAGCCGTCGTACTCAATGCTGAACCGTTGGATCGAGCCCGACCTGCTCGACGAGCTGGCGACGCAGGGCATGGGATGCATCGTCTTCACCGCGCTCGCGCAGGGACTGCTGACCGGCAAGTACCTGACCGGCGTGCCCACCGACTCGCGCGGATCGCGGCCCGGGACTCTCAAGCCGGAACACCTCGACGAGGCCATCCTCGAGCGGGTGCGTGGACTGAACGAGATCGCCGCCGCACGCGGTCAACAGCTCGCTCAGTTGGCGTTGCAGTGGGCGCTGCGGGATCCGCGGGTGACCTCCGCGGTGATCGGCGCGTCGTCGGTGGAACAGCTCGACATGAACCTGGATGCGCTGAACGGTCCGGAACTGTCGACGGACGAACTGGCGGCGATCGACCGGTTCGCGGTCGACTCCAGCATCAACCTGTGGGCGGAGCAGACCGCGGACTAGGTGCGATCCGCAGATCGAGGCTGAACCCCTTCCAGCCGAGGTTCTGCCCTGCGGTGGTGCTGGAGCGTTGGCGCGAGCCCGTGAGGGATCGCCCCAGCGAGCGTATCGTTCTGCGTAGTTCCAAGGAGCGCGTCCCATGAATACTCCGTCCACCCTCGTCGCTGACCGCTACCGGCTGGTTGCGATGCTGGGTGCGGGCGGTATGGGGGTCGTCTGGCACGCCTGGGACGAGCGCCTGCATCGTGATGTGGCGCTCAAGATGCTGCGCACGGGGCCGGAACTGACTGACACCGAACGCCAACTGGCGACCGATCGGGCGATGCGCGAGGCGCGGATCACTGCGGGGCTTCATCATCCGCACGCAGTTACCGTGTTCGACGTCGTCGAGCACGAAGGCCAGCCGTGCATCGTCATGGAGCTCATTGAGTCGACGCCGCTGTCGACCCTGCTGCAAGAGCACGGCACGCTAACCCCGTCCGAGACGGCGCGGGTCGGGGCGCAGGTCAGCTCTGCCCTGGCTGCGGCCCACAAGCTGCGGATCGTGCATCGGGATGTCAAGCCGGGGAACATCCTCATCACTGAGGACGGCTCCGCGATGATCAGCGACTTCGGCATTTCCCACGCACTCGGGGATGCGTCGATCACCGCGACCGGAATGATTCACGGCACTCCCGCCTACCTCGCGCCCGAGGTTGCGCGGGGGCTGCCGACGAGCTTCGCATCCGACGTGTTCTCGCTCGGGTCAACCCTCTACGCGATGGTGGAGGGGGACCCGCCGTTCGGTTCGGACAAGAACGCGATCGCCTTGCTGCACAAGGTCGCGGGCGGCGGGTATCCGCCGCCGGAGCACGCCGGCCCGCTTGCGCCGCTGCTGCTGGAGATGCTGGCGAAGCATCCCAAGCTACGGCCGAGCATGGCGTCGATCAGCCAGTCGCTTTCGGCGTTGCATGACGAGACCCGAATCGCGGCCGCGCCGGCGGCCCACCCGGTGGTGCCCGACCTATCAGGTGAGGACCCCGCTCCGGAACGCACCGAGGATGTGGCGACCAAACCCATCGAGCGACACCCGCCCACTGCAACCGTTCCGCTGCACGATGCCGAGGAAGCAGCGACTAAGCCCTTGGCTGAACCCGCCGCCCGCCACCCCGTGACGGCGGAGCCAAGTTTCGGGCACGTCCCGCCGCCGAAAAGTGTGGCGGCGCCCGAGGGCCGGATCAGGCGGCGTCGTCGCGCGAGTGTGATCGCCAGCATCCTGGTTCTGGTCGCTGCTGCCCTCGCCTTCGGCGCAATCCTGCTTGCCAATCCGCTTCGGCCGGGCGCTGACGACGCTGCCGAACCCGGGACCGGCAGTCCGACCGCACCGTCGGTCACCGAGACACCGGATTCCGAGGCCGCTCCGCCCACGCCCGCGCCCGAGACGCCAGCGCCGCCTGAGCAAAGCACCCCGCCTACGAGTGCGCCGCCGCCGACGGAGGCACCGGAGCCGGAGACGCCCGAGCAGCAAGCCGTGGACACAGTCGCCGGTTACTACGCGATGCTCCCAGGCGATCTCGACAGCGCATGGCCACTGATGACCGCCGACTACCAGGAGAATCACGCCGGCGGTCGGGGCGCCTACGAGGCCTTCTGGGACGACATCGCCGACGTCGAGGTCGCCGATGTCAGGGCTTCGGCACCAGATCGGGCGCAGGCGACGCTCACGTACTACTTCCGCGATGGGCGAGTCGTGCGGGAGGTGACGGCGTACCGGTTGGAGGACGAGGGCGGCGCGCTCAAGATCGCGGCGACCGAGGTGCTCAGCAGCACGCAGCTCGAATAGGCGAGAAGGGGAGCGGCGCCTAGAAGTGCATGAAGCGGCCGGGGGCCAGCTCCCACGGGTCGCGGCCAATCCACTCGGCGACCGCCCGGAAGACACAGCTCTCGATGACCGCGCGCCGGTGCCACTCGTCGTTGCGGTGGAGCTTGGTCATCCGCTGGATCGGCAGCCGGTACAGGATGATCCTGCTGCCGCGGCGGTCGACGGTCCAGCGGTCCACCCCGTCGGGGTTGGACAGGTTCGACGGAAGCGCCGCCACCTCGAACCGCACCTTGGCCAGGTCGTCGGGCCAGACATCCTTCAAATACTCCGCGGTGGACGCGACGACCTCATCGAAAAAGTCCATACGGGTGTTCAACGGCGGCAGGTAGGGGCCGGTGACCGAGGAACGCACCCCGCGATGCCGCTCGCGGGCACGGGCGCGGGCAGGCGCCTGGCGACGAGTTCGGGGCATGTCAACCAGCCTATCCGTCACAGGTGGGCAATAGGCTTGAGCAACGATGAGTGCCCGAGTCTGCAGCAAGGTGGCGTGCCGTGATGAGGCCGTCGCCACTCTGACCTACGACTACGCGGACTCGATGGTCGTCCTCGGACCCCTGAGCCTGCAGGCGGAGCCGCACACCTACGACCTCTGCGTGCGGCACGCGGAGCGTCTCTCGGCTCCCAAGGGCTGGCAAGTTGTCCGGCACGTGCTGCTCGGTGAGATAGGTTTCGGGGTGTGAGCACGCCCGATCTGAGCCAGTTTGTCAAGACCTACGACGTACGAGGACTGGTTGGCAGCCAACTCACCGACGAGGTCATCGAGGCCTTCGGCGCCGGGTTCGTCGACGAAGTCGGCGCCAACGGCTCCGAAGTGCTTGTCGGACACGACATGCGTGACTCGTCCCCGGGTTTCGCCGCCGCCTTCGCCCGTGGCGCGCAGGCCCGCGGCGCGACGGTGATCAACATCGGCCTGTGCTCCACCGATGAGAGCTACTTCGGCTCGGGCACCTTCAACGTTCCGGCCGCGATGTTCACCGCGAGCCACAACCCGGCCACTTACAACGGCATCAAGTTCTCCCGCGCCGGCGCGCAGGGCATCAGCCTCGACACCGGACTCGCCGGCATCCGCGACCGCGCCGCCGCCTACCTGGCAGACGGCATCCAGACGGTCGACCAGCCCGGTGGACTCGTCGAACGCGACCTGCTCGCCGACTACGCCGGCTACCTCCGCTCGCTCGTCGGACTCGGCAGCATCCGCCCGATCCGAATCGTCGTCGACGCCGGTAACGGCATGGGCGGAATGACGGTTCCGGCGGTGCTGTCGGATGCCGCCGGCCTGCCGAAGCTGCCGGTCGAAGTGATCCCGCTCTACTTCGAGCTGGACGGCAGCTTCCCGAACCACGAAGCCAACCCGCTGGACCCGGCGAACCTGGTCGACCTGCAGAAGGCCGTCATCGAACATGGCGCCGACCTCGGCCTGGCCTTTGACGGCGACGCCGACCGTTGCTTCGTGATCGATGAGAAGGGCCAGCCGGTCACCCCGTCCGCGGTGGCGGCGATCGTTGCCCTCCGGGAGATCAACCGGGTGCGTGCGTCCGGCGAGAGCGGCGATATCTACGTCATCCACAACCTGATCACCTCGCTGATCGTCCCCGAGACGATCGAGCAGGCCGGCGCGATCCCGGTGCGCACCCGCGTCGGGCACTCCCTGATCAAGGACGAAATGCATGCCACCGGCGCTATCTTCGGCGGCGAGCACAGTGCGCACTACTACTTCCGCGACTTCTGGGGTGCCGACAACGGCATGCTCGCGGCGATGCACCTGATCGCCGAGTTCGGACATCAGGATGCCCCGATGTCCGAGTTCACTGCCGCGTACGACCCGTACTTCGCCAGCGGCGAGATTAACTCGACCGTGACGGACGTTCCCGCCGCCTACACCCGCATCGTCGAGGAGTTCCACGATTCGGAATTCGACGAGCTCGACGGGCTCACCGTCTCGGGCGCGGGGGACACCTTCTGGTGGTTCAACGTGCGCCCTTCGAACACCGAGCCGCTGCTGCGCCTGAACGTTGAAGCGGGCACCCGCGGCGAAATGGAACGTCTGCGCGACCGCGTGCTCGCCCTGATCCGCGCCTAGCGTCATTCGTCGATGGCGCACCTTTCTGCCGATGGCGCATGCCGAAACCACCGCCATCGGCAGAAAACTGCGCCACCGCGTGCTCGGGGTTGAGGAGCGCGTGCCTACATTCCCGGCAGTTCCAGCCCCTCGAACACCTCAATGGTGCTCCCCGGCATCAGCAGGTGCGGGTGGCCTTTGAGTAACTCGACCACCTGGTCGGCGCTGTCCGCCTGCATGATCGAGTAGCCGGCGGCTTTGCTCGACGATGGCGATGTGCCGTCCGCGGTGACCACCTGGCCGGTGGCGAGCGGGGTGCCGAGGTCGACGAGCGCGTCGCCGGCCCGGTCCGCCC
The DNA here is from genome assembly GCF_009755725.1 of Diaminobutyricimonas sp. LJ205. Classification (NCBI taxonomy): domain Bacteria; kingdom Bacillati; phylum Actinomycetota; class Actinomycetes; order Micrococcales; family Microbacteriaceae; genus Ruicaihuangia; species Ruicaihuangia ninglii. The sequence continues at coordinate 528,592 of NZ_CP046619.1, forward strand.
ATTCCATCCAGAGCCGCATGCCCTCGTTCGCCTGCTCCGAGTCGTTCGATTCCATCTGCGCTTCTGCCGACTGCTCAGCGTTGTAGAGCACGAGGTACTTGGGCATCATTGCCTCCGAAGTTCGGTGCCCCGCTGGTGGCGGAGCCTCAGCTCAGGTGTACCACCCGGCACTCACCGACGGAATGGGTCAGGCCTGCGGCATCCGGGACCGTAACCGTCAGCCCCACCTGCGACAATGGTGCAATGCCTGTCACCCAGTCAACCAACGTGCAGTTCAAGGTCGCCGACATCACCCTCGCCGAGGCCGGGCGCCACCAGATTCGCCTCGCCGAGAACGAGATGCCCGGGCTGATGGCCCTGCGTGAGGAGTTCGGCACCAGCCAGCCGCTCAAGGGCGCCCGCATCGCCGGGTCGCTGCACATGACCGTGCAGACCGCGGTGCTGATCGAGACCCTCACCGCCCTCGGCGCGCAGGTGCGCTGGGCGAGCTGCAACATCTTCTCGACGCAGGATGACGCGGCCGCCGCGATCGCGGTCGGTCCGACCGGCACGCCCGAGGCTCCGGCCGGGGTGCCCGTGTTCGCGTGGAAGGGCGAGACCCTCGAGGAGTACTGGTGGGCCACCTCGCAGATCTTCGACTGGTCGGCGGAGGCCGCGGCATCCGGTGACAGCTACACCGGCCCGAACATGATCCTCGACGACGGCGGCGACGCCACCCTGCTCGTGCACAAGGGCCGGGAATTCGAGCTGGCCGGCGCGGTTCCGGCGACTCCGGATGACGCCAGCCACGAGTTCCGCGTGATCCTCGACGTTCTGCGCGCGTCGCTCGCCAGCTCGAGCGACAAGTGGACCAAGATCGCCGCCGACATCCAGGGCGTCACCGAGGAGACCACCACCGGCGTGCACCGCCTGTACGAGCTCGCTCGCGAGGGCCAGCTGCTGTTCCCGGCGATCAATGTGAACGACTCGGTCACCAAGTCCAAGTTCGACAACAAGTACGGCATCCGGCACTCGCTGCCCGACGGCCTGAACCGCGCCACCGACGTGCTGATGGGCGGCAAGGTCGCCCTCGTCGCCGGCTACGGCGACGTCGGCAAGGGCGCGGCGGAAGCGCTGCGCGGCCAGGGTTCCCGGGTCATCGTCACCGAGATCGACCCGATCAACGCCCTGCAGGCCGCGATGGACGGCTACCAGGTCGCCCGCATCGAGTCGGTCGTCGACCAGGTCGACATCTTCGTCACCGGCACCGGCAACCTGAACGTCATCACCGTTGACCACATGCTCAAGATGAAGCACCAGGCGATCGTCGCGAACGTCGGCCACTTCGACAACGAGATCGACATGGCCGGGCTGGAGAAGCTCGCCGGTGCCGAGCGGATCGAGATCAAGCCGCAGGTGCACGAATGGCGGATGCCGACCGGTCGCAGCATCCTCGTGCTCAGCGAGGGTCGCCTGATGAACCTCGGCAACGCCACCGGACACCCCTCGTTCGTCATGAGCAACTCGTTCACCAACCAGGTGCTCGCCCAGATCGAGCTGTACGCGTACCGCGAGAACTACGAGCTCGACGTGTACGTGCTGCCGAAGAAGCTCGACGAGAAGGTTGCCCGGTTGCACCTCGGCGCGCTCGGCGTCGAGCTCACCGAGCTGACCGCGGAGCAGTCTGCGTACATCGGCGTTCCGGTCGAGGGCCCGTACAAGGTCGACCACTACCGGTACTAAGCCGCAGCCGCGGGTCGAGTACCAAGCCCGCAGCCGCGGGTCGAGCCTGCCGAGACCAGTCCCGCGTCCGGTGGTTGAGGAGCGCGCGACGAAGTCGCACGCGTCTCGAAACCACGCGCCCGCAGCGCTGATTTCGAGACGCGTCGCTCGCTTCGCTCGCGGCGCTCCTCAATCAGCGGTTAGGGAAACGGTGCGGCAACCCGCCGAGGGTCGGAGCCAGCCGCTCCAGGTGCTGACGCTCGAGCGTGAGCGCCTGGTACTCCCGGTCGCGACGCACCGCGGCAACGCCGGCGAGGAACAGCTCGGCGTCGATCTGCGGCACCGGTGACACGAAGGCGGATGCCTCGGCCGCGAGTTCGTGGCTGAGGCGATAACGAGTGGCTGGGGTGAACCGCGGCGCCTCGGCGAGGAACGCGGCGATCCGTCGGGCGAGGGGATCCGGCATCCGTGCCACATCGGCGGTCACCGCCCACTGCTGAAGCTGCGCGGGAACACCGTGGACGGGCGGCGTGAGCCGCGACATCCGTTCGTGCTGGCTGTAGGTGCCCGCCATCAGATCGCCCAGTCGCTTCGCCTTGGGGGAGAGCAACCCGATCAGCGCCGCCATGCCTCCCACGGTCAGGAAGATTTCCAGCACGCCGGTCAGCGCGCGGATGAACGCGTGCCGAAAGCCGATCGCCCCGCCGTCATCACGGACGATGCGCGCGCCGATGGCGAGTTTGCCGAGCGAGCGACCATGGGTGAGCAGCTCCACGGCGGTGGGCAGCGCGACCAGGCAGAGCACGAAGCCGGCGATCAACACCGCGGACAGGGCGGCTTGATCGAGGTTGAGTTCGGTCGAGATCCACACCAGCAACAGTAGGTAGCCGATGTAGATGACCAGGTACGCGACGAAGTCGATGGCGGTTCCCGCGCCGCGCAGGATGAAGCTGGTCGGCCGCAGGTCGAGGCTGACGGCCTCACCGATGAGCAATTCGTCGTCGGCGGCGTCGTGGTAGAGCGTCGCGGAGCCGGACATGACAGTATCTAAGCAGATGGATCTTGACGCATACTCCGCAGCGCACCGGGACGAATGGGACCGCCTCGCCCGCCTCGGTGACAAACGTCGATTCACCGGCGCCGAGGCCGACGAGCTGATCGAGCGGTACCAGGCCGGGGCCAGCCAGTTGTCGGCGATCAAGACCACCGCGGGGCAATCGGTGGCCGGCGATCGGCTCTCATTGGCCCTGTCGCGGGCGCGACTGCGCTTCACCGGCACCAGCACCAACGTGCTCAATCAGCTCACGGTATTCTTCGGCGCGCAACTGCCGGCGGCGCTGTATCGGATCCGCTGGCTCACGCTGGCGGTTGCCGCGTCGGTGATCATCGTCGCCGCGTTGTACGCGGTCTGGATCGCCATGAACCCGGAGGTGCTGGCCAGCCTCGGCTCGTACGAGATGCTGCGCCAGTATGCCGAGCAGGAGTTCGTCGGCTACTACTCGGCGAACCCCGAGGGGTCCTTCGCCGGTCAGGTGTGGACGAACAACGCCTGGATCGCGGCGCAGTGCGTCGCGTTCGGCATCACCGGCGTGTGGGTTCCGTACGTGCTCTTCCAGAACGCCGTCGGCCTCGGTCAGGCGGCAGCGATCATGGCCGAGTTCGATCGGCTGGACCACTTCTTCCTGTACATCTCACCGCACGGGCAGCTCGAGCTGTACGCCATCTTCGTCGCCGGTGCCGCCGGCCTGAAGATCTTCTGGGCCTGGGTGGCCCCCGGTGCTCGAACCCGCGGGCAGGCGCTCGCGGAGGATGGCCGCGCCCTGTTCGCAGTGGTGATCGGCCTGATCCTGGCGCTGCTCCTCTCCGGCATCATCGAGGGCTACGTCACCCGGCAGGACTGGCAGTGGCCGGTGAAGATCGGCATCGGCACGCTCGCGCTCGCGGCGTTCCTCGTCTACCAGTGGGTGCTCGGACGCCGAGCGCACCGTGCCGGGCAGACCGGCGACCTCGACGAGTTCGAGGCCGGATCGAAGCGGCTCATCGCGGGCTAACCTCCGCCACCGCCGGTCCAGCCTGTCGAGACCGTCGACACCGATGGCCGAGGTTTCCGCCGATGGCGTATGCCGAAACCGTGGCCACGGGCGGATACCTCCGCCATGGGTGAAGTGCGTCCCCAGAAGTGCGTCCCCAGGAGTGCGCCGCCAGCGTCCCACGATGTCTTCTCCGCGGCGCTCACGCAACCACACACCCTTGTCAGTGTGCTTCGGGCGCGAAGGCAACCACGGCAACCTTGCATCGTGATCAACGTGCCCCTCGCCCGTGACGGGCTCATCCTCGCGCGAGATTTGCGCGAGGTCGGCGAGGAGGCCTACATCAAAAGGGCGCTCGCCACCGGCGAGTGGCATCGCGTGCGCCGCGGCGCGTTCGTGCTGAGCGACCACTGGAAGACGTACTCCTGGCAGCAGCGCTTTAGAACAGTGGTGGTTGCCGCTGCGCTGATCGCCCCGGAACCGCCGCTGCTGTCGCACCTGTCCGCTGCTGTGATCTGGGGACTTCCGATTGTCGGTGCACGGATGGATACCGTGCATACGATCGTGCCCCGCACATCGGGCGGCCGGTCGACCCCTGGCGTTCACCGTCACCGCGCAGGACGTGCCCGACGAAGTGATGATTGACGGCTTTCGCGTGACGACTCTTGAGCGCACTGTCCTCGACGTCGCGCGCACCGAATCGACCATCACTGCAGTGTGCGTTGCAGATCGGGCGCTATTCGTGCCGAAGCATGGAGGTGCTTTAACCACGCTCGAGGGGCTGCGCGAGCAGATGGATCCCCTCAGACGCCTGAGTGGTGTTCGCGCGGCCGAGCGGGTCCTCGACTTCTCGACGACGCTCGTCGGATGGCCCGGGGAATCAGTCAGCAGGGTGCAGTTGCGTCGGCTCAGGGTTCCGGATCCGGTGCTGCAGCAGCCCTATGTGCTGCTCGATGGTCGAGAGGTCACTCCCGATTTCAGTTGGCCGGGCTACCGTCACCTCGGTGAGTTCGATGGCTACATCAAGTACCAAAAGCCTGAGTACATGAATGGCCGCACTGCCAGCGAGGTCGTGGTGGAGGAGAAGCGCCGGGAAGACGGCCTGCGTGCGCTGGGGAACGGCATGACTCGGTGGGTGTGGTCAGAGGTATGGGACATCCGCAAATTTGAATCGGTACTGCGGCTGGCGCCGATGCCGCGCGGCCGCTGACCGCCGACTTGTCTTGCGATGGCCGCGGTTTCTGCCGATGGCGCATGCCGAAACCCCGGCCCCGGACGGGAAACCCCGGCCACCGGCGTAGCACGCCTAGCGGACGCAATACACCTAGCGGCTGCAACACGGCTGGCGGCTGCAACACGGCTAGCGGCTGGAGCAACCTGAAGATTGTTGATCTTCGTTTCCTGTGTCATATAGGATCGACGATCTGGGCCAAGTGATGCCCACAGCCGGTTTACAAAGGAGTAAGCGATGACCGCTACTGCACCCAAGGTCGCCCCGACGCCGATAAGGCGCACGATGAAGAATCTGCGGTGGTGGATTCTCGGATGGGCGCTGTTCGCCGGAATCCTGAACTACATGGACCGCAGCGCGATCTCGATCGCAGCCCCGGAGCTCATCGCAGACCTCGGCCTGACGCGCACGGACATCGGCCTGCTCGGCACGGTGTTCTCCTGGACCTACGCGTTCTCGCAGCTGCCAGCAGGATTCCTGGTCGACAAGCTCGGCGCTCGCCGCATGTACTTCATCGCCATCGCCGGCTGGAGCATCGCGACGGCGATCATGGCCTTCGGCACCAAGCTGTGGCACTTCGTGACCTTCCGCGCGCTGCTCGGCCTGATGGAGGCGCCGAACGGCCCGGCATCCGCCAAGCTGACCGCCGACTGGTTCCCGCGCTCCGAGCGTGGTCAGGCGACCGCGATCTGGGACAGCGGGTCGAAGTGGGGCCCCGCGGTCGCGCCGCCGGTGCTCACGTTCTTCCTGATCACTTTCGGCTGGCAGTCGATCTTCGTCTTCCTCGGCGTCATCGGCGTGGTCCTGGCCGTTGCGTTCTACATGTTCTACCGGATGCCGGAGGAGCACCGTCGCGTGTCCGAGGAAGAGCTCGCGCACATCAAGTCCGAACAGGACATCGAGGCGAACAGCAACACCAAGGCATCCTGGATCAGCCTGTTCAAGCACCGTCAGGTGTGGGGCATGATGGCCGGCTTCTTCTGTGTCATCTGGATCTGGAACATCTTCATCGTCTTCCTGCCGCTCTACCTGCAGGACGCGCACGGCGTCACGATCGCCGGAACCGGCATTCTCGCCGCCATTCCGTATATCGGCGCCGCTGTCCTCGGTATCACCGGTGGCTGGCTGATGACCCGGTACACCAAGCGCTCGGGTCGTGACTCGCTCACCGCGAAGCGGTACTTCATGTCCGGTGCGGCCATCGTCGCCGGCATCCTCGTTGTGCTCATCCCGTACCTTCCGACGCTGCCGCTCGCGCTCGGTGTGATGACGGTCGCGCTTGGTTTCGTCGCCACGATGCAGGCGGCCGCCTGGGCCATGCCGGGCGATATCGTCCCGCGCAGCCAGATCGCCTCCGTCGGTGCCATCCAGAACTTCGGTGGCTACTTCGGTGGTGCCTTCGCGCCGCTGCTCACCGGCGTGCTCTATGACGCCACCGGCTCGTACACGCCGTCCTTCGTGATCGGCGGCATCATCGCGTCGCTTGCGGCGGTCGCGTACACGGTGCTCGTGCGCAAGCCGATTACCGCAACGGTCCCCGCGAAATAGAGGAAAGCATCATGACACTCACCCAGCACACGATCGCCGACGGAGCCGAAGCCACCGGCTACCGCGTGGCGATCACCGCTGACGTCGTCCGCCCGGACGGCTCGTCGGTGCACGGCGATCTCGGACTGGACCGCTTGACGGCCCGTGGCATCGACTGGTCGGTGCTGCCGGAGGATGCCCCGGTGCTGCCACCTGAGCACTTCGACAACGTCGATGCGGTGCTCGCCATGGGACACACCCATTTCGATGCCGAGACGGTGGACCGAACCCCGCGGCTTCGGCACATCGCCCGGTTCGGCGCAGGCTACGAGACGATCGACCTCGATGCCTGCACGCGGGCCGGTGTGGTGGTGACGAACACGCCGACAGCGATCAAGCGAACCCTCTCCACCGCTGCGGTGACCATGATCCTCGGACTGATGCACCACGTGGTGCCGAAGGACCGCATGGTTCGTGAGTCGCGCTGGGCGGATCGCGAGCGTTTCCGTGGTGTCGGTCTCGAAGGCAGGACGCTCGGAATCGTGGGCTTCGGCAGCGTCGGGGCGGATGTCGCGAGGCTCATGCAGAACTTCGACATGACGATCATCGGCAACAACCGGAGCGGCAAGAGTTCAGCGGCGCAGGAGCTCGGGGTCGATCTGGTGTCCCTGCCCGAGCTGCTCGAACGGTCGGATGTCGTCCTGCTGACAGCGGCGCTCACCCCGGAAACCACCGGGATGATCAACGCTGCGGCTATCGAGAAGATGAAGCCGTCAGCGTTCCTGGTCAACGTGGGCCGCGGAAAGCTCGTCGATACGGATGCGCTCCGCGCTGCCCTGAGCAGCGGCCGCATCGCCGGGGCGGGGCTGGACGTCTTCGATCCGGAGCCGCTGCTTCCGGATGACCCGATCCTCGGGATGGAGAACGTGCTGCTGAGCCCGCACGCGCTCGGCTGGACCGACCAGTTCACCGACGCGGTGTCGACGGCGGTGCTCGACTGCATCGTCGCGATCGCCGAGGGCCGGGTGCCGGATTCGGTGCTCAACCCGGAGGTCTTCGCAACCGAGGCGTGGCGCGCGAAGGTTGCTGCGGTCTAGAACGAATAACGGCAGTCGACGCTCATCCCGTACCGCACGGGGTGGGCGTCGACTGGTTTACAGCCGGCCGGCTCGCTTCAGCTCGAGGTAGGTGTCCGCCAGCGCCGGCGGGAGGTCGGCTGGCGCCGCCGTGACCACTTCGGCGCCGAGCTGGCGGATGGCGGCTGCAACCCGAGAGGCGTCCAGCAGTGAACGTTCCGCGGAGGCGGCCCGGTACACCTCGGAGCGGTCGCCGCGGGCGCGCGAGGCATCCAGAACCTCCGGATCCGTGACCGACGCCACCACGACGGTGTGCTTGCGGGTCAGCTGCGGCAGCACCGAGAGCAGCCCGTGCGAGGCGCCGGCGGCGTCGATCGAGGTGAGCAGAACCACCAGCGACCGCTGCGCGCTGACCGAACGCACCAGAGAAGGCACCGCGTGCCAGTCCATCTCGATCAGTTCGGACTCGATCGGTGCCATCACGTCGACCATGCGGGTCATCAGTTCCGCGCCGGTCGCGCCCTGCACCCGGCCGCGCACCCGGCGGTCGTAGATGACCAGGTCGACCCGGTCGCCAGCGTGCGAGGCGAGCGTGCCGAGCAGCAGCGACGATTCGAACGACGTGTCCAGTCGGGGTTCGTCGGCGATGCGGGCGGCGGAGGTGCGTCCGCTGTCGATCACGATCACGACCCGGCGGTCACGTTCGGGTCGCCAGGTACGCACCACCAGTTGGGGGCCGGATGCCGAGGGCCTGCGTGCGGTGGCGCGCCAGTCGATCGAGCGCACGTCGTCGCCGCGGACGTACTCACGCAGGCTGTCGAACTCGGTGCCCTGGCCGCGGATCATCACCGAGGTGCGGCCGTCGAGCTCGCGCAGCCTGGCCAGCCGTGAGGGCAGGTGCTTGCGGGCGGTGAACGGCGGCAGTACCCGGATCGCGCCGGGCAGCGCGATCGTGGCCTGCCGGGCGGCGAGCCGGAGTGGGCCGAACGAGCGCACGGTGACCTCGGCGGCGGTGCGCTCGCCGCGGCGGAACGGGGTGAGCGTCGTGGTCAGCGCCCGGCGCTCGCCGGCCGGAATGGTCAGCTGAGCACGGGGCGGCGACGCCGCGGCGGAGGGCTGCCAGGCGTCGCGGACGATGGCCCGCACCGTGCGCGGACCCGGGTTCGTCACGAACAGCGTGGTCGGCACGGTCTCACCGAGACGCACCCGGGAGGGCAGGTCGCGGCTCAGCCTGAGCGCCCGCGGGGAGCCCGCGATCAGCAGGTCGATCACGACGAGCACCACCACGAGCGCCAGCCACACCAGGAAGGCCACCACGTTGTCGAACACCACCAGCGGCACAATGCCCGCGGCCACGAGCAGTACGAGCCATCCGCTGATCGCCATCAGAGCCCACCGGTCACATCGGCACCTGAACCTGCTGCATGATCGAGCGCAGGATCGCGTCGGCGGAGACGCCCTCCAGTTCCGCCTCGGGGCGAAGCTGGATGCGGTGCCGGAGCACCGGCAGCACCATCGCCTGCACGTGGTCCGGGGTGATCGCGCCGAAGCCCTGCAGCCACGCCCAGGACTTCGCCGCGGCGAGCAGCGCGGTCGTCCCGCGCGGGCTCACGCCGAGCTTCACCGAGGGCGACTGCCGGGTGGCGCGGGCCAGGTCGACCGCGTAGGCGAGGACATCCGGTGACGAGCCGACCCGGCGAACGGCCTGCTGAGCGGCCTCCAGTTGGGCGCCGTCGAGAACCGCGGTGACGCCGGCCGCGGCCAGGTCGCGGGGGTTGAATCCGGCCGCGTGGCGGGTGAGCACCTCGACCTCGGCATCGCGGGCGGGCAGGTCGAGCACGAGCTTCATCAGGAACCGGTCCAGCTGGGCCTCGGGCAGCTGGTAGGTGCCCTCGTACTCGACCGGGTTCTGGGTGGCGGCGACCAGGAACGGCACCGGCAGTTTGCGGGTCTGCCCGTCCACGGAGACCTGTCGTTCTTCCATCGCCTCGAGCAGCGCCGACTGGGTCTTCGGCGGAGTGCGGTTGATTTCGTCGGCGAGCAGGATGTTGGTGAACACCGGCCCCTCCCGGAACTCGAAGTCCCCGGCCCGGGTGTCGTAGACCAGCGAACCGGTGACATCGCCCGGCATCAGGTCGGGCGTGAACTGCACGCGCTTGGTGTCCAGGTTCAGGGCGGCACTGAGGGTACGCACCAGCAGCGTCTTCGCGACGCCGGGCACCCCCTCGAGCAGCACATGCCCGCCGGACAGCAGCGCGATGATCAGCCCGGTCACGGCGCCGTCCTGGCCGACGACGGCCTTGCCCACCTCGGCGCGAACTCGGCCGAAGGCGTCGCGCAGTTCCTGATCTGTCATCCGTGTGTTCTTCCTGTCTCTGGGGTGGGATTCGTCGCTGCGCTGACCGCGCGTTCGAGGGTGAGTAATTCGTCGGAGAGGCGGACGAGTTCCGCGTCGCTGTGTGGGTCGGCATCGACCAGGAGCGCGCGGATCGCCGGCACGGGGGAGCCGGTGACGGATGCCACGGCGTCCACGATCTCGTCGACGGTTGCCGTGCGGGACAGACCGACCTGGCGGCCGAGCCGCTGCAGGGTGCCGATGCGCAAGGAGTCGAGTGCCCGCAGCCTGGCGTTGTTGCGCTCGTACAGGCGGGCGCGGCCCTCGGTGGTCTCGCTCGCCGGCACCGTGACCGGCAGGTTCTCGATCACCAGCGGACCGAACCGGCGCCCGCGCCAGACGGCGGCGGCGATTCCGGTGAGCAGCACTGCCAGACCGATGCCGACCGTCCAGCGGGGCAGCAGCTGCTCCGGTGAGACGTTCTGTTCGGTGAGATCCTCGGCCGTCGGCTGGTACCAAACCAGAGTGTCGGTGGCGCCGAATAGGGTGAGCGCCAGCGCCGCATTTCCTTCCAAGGCCACTCGCTCGTTCGTCAGGGCGGTGGTAGTGCCGAGCACCGTCACAGTGGTCCCCGACGAGGGGAGTTCGATGAGTGAATAGATGTCGTCACCGCTGCCCAGGCACCCGGTCGCCCCCGGGGCGTCCAGGATTCGGTAGCCGAAGCCGTCGCCGGTGACGGATATCGCGTTCCTGACCGCGCCGATGCTGCAGTCTGCCTCGAGTATGCCGTCCACCGCGCCGGCCGCCGCGATGCCGGGTGCGAGCGCGTTCAGCGCGGGGAAGTCGGGGTCGATGACCACCAGTCGGTCGGCGAGGGTGGCGACCTCGGTGAGCTGCTCGTCGGTCAGGTAGCCATCCGGGTCGTGGAAGACGACGGTGGTAGCGGCCGGGCTGTCGACTGCAGCCGTGGCATCCGCGAGCGACGAGGGCGTGTGCACGTCGACGCCCTGATCCTTCAGCACCTCGGCGATGGCGCGAGCGCCGTCCGGCGCTGCGCTCGTGGGGGACAGCGGGGTGCCGCCGGCACTGGAACCGACCAGACCAAAGGTGAGCACCCCGACCACCACGGCGAAGAGTGCGCCGATGATCCAGAACGCGGCGCGCTTGCCGGAAGCTCGGACCGTTGGGGTGAGCGTGGTCTGTGTGGGCGGGCGCGCGGTCGCCGTGCTCTCGCTCATGCCAGCACCTCGAGGGCGGGCTTGGTGGCGCGCAGTTGCGCCTCGAGTTCCGCCACTTGCCGGTACTGCTCGGTGGTGCCTGCCTGTTGCAGGTAGCGCACACCGTCGAAGGCACGAGCGGCATCATCCAGGGCGGTTTGGCGCTCGGGGAAGACGTGGCCCGCCCGACGAGCGAAGTCGCGCGCGGTGGTTCCCGGGCTCGTCGTGACCAGTGTGCGTTCGGCGAGGCCACGGGCGATGGCGCGGAACATCTCGGCGGTCGCCAGCGTGAAGTCGCCCCGGCTGGCGGCCCCCTCGGCGGCCCGGCGAATGACCTCGGCGCTGCGAGAGTCATCGACCCCGAACAGTGAACCGGCGACTTGACTGCGGCGTCCGAAGCGGGGGAGCCCGAAGATGAGGAAGGCAACCAGCAGCACCACCGCGATCAGCGCGCCGATCACGAGGAAACCGACGAACGGCGGCGCGTCGGCACCGCCGAACTGCAGCGAGTTGATCCAGTCCCAGATCGACTGCACCAGCAGGTCGAACCAGTTCGGGCGCGCCGCCTGATAGGCCGGATCGGTGAGTTCCCGAAGGATCCAATCGCGCGCCTGCTCAGCATCGGGATCGACGGGCACGTCGAATGGCAACGCCATCCCGGCGATAGGAAAAGCGGTCATGCCCAGGGCGATCCCGCCTCCGGTGCGGTCGGAGCACCCTGCATGCGCGGCGCGGCCGGCGCGGCACCAGGTCGCAGCGGGTCAGGAACCGTGGTGTCGCCCGCGTGCCGGGCCTCGACGAATCGAGTCAGGTCGAGGTCGAGCCCCTCCTTGCGGATGCGCAGATCCAGGTAGAGCAGCGCGGTTGCCGCTCCCTGCACCACCAGAATCATTGCGCTGACCACGAGAGTGACCGCCACCAGCACCAGGTAGGTGACCGCACTGGCGATGATCGCGGCGGTCGGGTCCCCGCCGATCGTCATCAACGGAGCGAGGAAGGTGAACACGATGGTGATCGGCGTGGTGATGATCTGCGACGCCACGTTCAGGATCACCGACACCAGCAGCAGGATGCCGAACGTGCGCCAGAAGTAGCCGCCGGTCAGTCGCCAGGATCGCGCCATCGCCTGCCGAAGCGGCAGCCGCTCGATCACCAGGGCGCTGGGCACCATGGCGAGCTTCGTGGACAGCCACGCCCACAGGGCAAGCGAGCCGAGCCCGGCAAAGATGCCGAGGATGACCGCGGCCGCGACCGAAGCATCGCCCAATTGCGAAACCAGCGCGATGATGGCGAGCACGATCACGGTGGCCGCCACGATCACCACCAGCGTGACCAGCAACACCCAGCCGACCAGCGCCCAAAGCCGGCCCTTCGCCAGCCGCCACAATTCGCGGAACTTCAGCTTCTCGCCGAGCGCGCCTCGAGACACCTCGAGCACGATGATGCCCTGCATCAACCCGGCCGCCATCAGCGAGAACAGGAACGGGATGATTGCCGAGAGCAGAATCGATCCGGCGGCGCCCGCCGCGACGGCGTCAGCATCCTCGGGCGCGGCCATCTCGGTGCGCGAGATCGCGAACGCTGTCACCAGGCCCATCACGACCGCCGTGAGCAGCAGCACAACCCCCTGCAACAGCAGCGACACGCCGAAGGTCGGCTTCGGGTTCCGGCGCAGGGTCTTGAACGACGCGCCCAGGATGTCGCCAAGCGTCAGCGGACGCAACGGGATCAATCCCGGCTTGCGCGGCGGCGTCCAGCCCTGTGGCTGCGGCGCGACCGCCGGGAGGTACTGGCCGTACTGCGGCACGGCCGGCGGCGGGTACTGCCCGGGCGGGTACTGGTCGACCGGCGGGTACTGACCAGAAGTCGGGACTTGCCCCGGCGGCGGATACTGCCCCGCGGGCGGCGCGTACGGGCCAGGTGGCGGCGGCGGGTTCTGCCCAGCCGTCGGCGCAGAGCCTGCATCACCGGCGGGCGGTTGCCACTGCTGGTTGTTCGTCACGAACGATTCCCCAATCCCCGTTGCCAAGAAGCGGCCCCTATCATGCTTTCACACTCGGATACTCTTGTGGGAAAGCTCAACAAACCCGGATCGAGGAGCATGAACCCGCGAATTCTCGTTGTCGATGACGACACCGCTCTGGCAGAGATGATCGGCATCGTGCTGCGCACCGAAGGGTTCGAACCGCACTTCTGTGCCGACGGCGCGGGTGCGCTCGCCGCGTTCCGCGACGCCGACCCCGACCTGGTGCTGCTCGACCTGATGCTGCCCGGCCTGGATGGCATCGAAGTGTGCCGTCAGATCCGCAACGAGAGCGGCACCCCGATCATCATGCTCACCGCAAAGAGCGACACCGCGGATGTCGTGCAGGGCCTCGAAAGCGGCGCCGACGACTATGTGGTCAAGCCGTTCAATCCGAAAGAGTTGGTCGCCCGCATCCGGACCCGACTGCGTCCGGCGACGGAAACCGAAGCGCAGCTTCTGCACATCGGTGACCTGGAACTGGATGTCGCCGGGCACGAAGTGCGCCGCGGCGACACCAAGATCAACCTGACCCCCCTCGAGTTCGAGTTGCTGCTCGCCCTGGCGATGAAGCCCCAGCAGGTGTTCACCCGGGAGATGCTGCTCGAGCAGGTCTGGGGTTACCACTACAAGGCCGACACCCGCCTGGTCAACGTGCACGTCCAGCGCCTGCGGGCCAAGGTCGAAGAGGACCCGGACAACCCCCGCATCGTGATGACGGTGCGCGGCGTCGGCTACCGCGCCGGGTCCAGCTCCTAAGGAACCTATGCCGCGTATCAACTGGAGGGGCTGGTTCGACCGGCTCGTACGGTTGTGGCGCACCTCGCTGCAGGCGCGAACGGTGCTGGTCACCGTGCTGCTGTCTTCTCTCGCGGTCAGCGTGATCGTCGGCTACATGTCGCTGTCGATCGGCACCAACCTGTTCGAGTCGCGCCGCGACCAGGTGCTCGCCGAAGCCGGCCGAGCCGCGCTGCAGGTGCAGCAGATCTTCGACGGGTCCACGGCATCCGACCAGATCACCGCGATCGACCTGGAGACCCTCCGCAACGGCGCCCAGACCGCGATCGTGCGCAGTACCTCCACGGTGAGCGGCACCCGGTTCGCGCTGGTGCGCACGCTCGGCCAGGGGCCGACGCTGAACAACATGCAGGGCATCGCCAGCACCGATCTTGAACTCGACCGCGTGATCTCCGACGACATCAAGCAGGCCGTTGCCGACTCCGGCGACCAGCTGTTCTACCAATCGATCCCGCTGCAGTCCGCAGACGGCGGCGAGATGCCCGGCCTGATCGTCGGCGCACCGATCGAGGTTCCCACCGCCGGCGAGTACGAGCTGTACCTCGTCTACAACCTGCAGGACACCCAGGAGACGCTGAGTTTCGCGCAGCGCACCCTCGCGATCGGCGGGCTCGGGCTGGTCGCAATGATCGGTGGCGTCGCCTGGGTGGTCGCCCGGTTCGTGGTCGCCCCGATCCGACTGGCCGCCGAGACCAGCCGCAAGCTGGCGGCCGGTCAACTGGAGCAACGCATCCCGGAGCGCGGCGAGGACGACATCGCCACCCTGGCCCGCTCCTTCAATGCGATGGCCGACAGCCTGCAGACCCAGATCAACCAACTGGCCGACCTGTCCCGGCTTCAGCAACGCTTCGTGTCGGATGTCTCCCATGAACTCCGCACGCCGCTGACCACGATCCGGCTGGCCGGCGACGTGCTCTACGGCCAGCGGGGTGCTTTCGACGCCACCACCGCCCGCACCGCGGAACTGTTGCACACCCAGGTGGAACGGTTCGAGATGCTGCTCGCCGACCTGCTCGAAATGAGCCGCTTCGACGCGGGCGTCGCGCAGCTCGAGACCGAGCCGACCAACCTGGTTCGCCTGGTGGAGGAGGTGATGGACGCGGTGCGGCCGCTCGCCATCGCCAAGGGGTCGGAGTTGCGGCTGGTTGCCCCCGGCGGCTACTTCGAGGCCGACGTCGACGCCCGCCGCATCCGTCGCATCCTGCAGAACCTGCTCGGCAACGCGATCGACCATGGTGAGGGCAACCCCATCGTCATCCACGTGGACAGCGACGAGAACGCCGTCGCGATCGCCGTCCGCGACTTCGGGATCGGCATGAGCCAGACCGAGTCCGCTCGGGTGTTCGACCGGTTCTGGCGTGCGGACCCGTCCCGGCAGCGCACCACCGGCGGTTCCGGGCTGGGGCTGGCGATCTCGCTGGAGGACGCCAACCTGCACTCGGCCTGGCTGGATGTGTGGTCTGAGGAAAGTGAGGGCACATGTTTCCGGCTTACGCTGCCCCGACAACTCGGCACCCAGTTGACCCGGTCGCCGCTTGAGTTGCCGCCGGAGTTCGTCGAGGGAGAGGAGGTGCACGATGAGAGCGCGTAAATCAGGCATTGCCGCGGGCCTCGCCGGGCTGCTCCTCGTCCTCACCGGATGTGTCGGCATCCCCAGCGCCGGGCCGGTCATCGCCGGCAGCGAGATCAGGGAAGATCTGGACGCCGACTCGGTGATCCTGCCGCAGGGACCGGAGGATGACGCCGACCCGCAGGCGATTCTGCAGGGCTTCGTCCGGGCCGGCACCGGACCGCAGGGCGACTACTCGGTCGCCCGCGAATTCCTCACCCCGGATCTCGCCCAACGGTGGAAGCCGAACGCCGGCGTTACGGTCAGCCAGCCCGGCAGCGACAACTACACGCAGACCGGCGAACGCACGCTCGAGTACACCGTGGTGCCGGTAGCCACAGTCGACTCGAACGGACGCTACGTGGCCGCCGAGGCATCCGGTCCGGCGACCATGCAGTTCACGTTCGAACAGGTCGGCGGGCAGTGGCGGATCAGCGAGGCCCCGGATGGCATCGTGCTCACCGGATCCTCGTTCGAGCAGATCTTCAACCCGTACTCGGTGTACTTCTTCAACCCGACCTTCAGCACCATGGTGCCCGACCTGCGCTGGTTCCCGACGCCGCTGCTCGCCCGCCGGATCGTCGCCGCCCTGCTCGCCGGCCCGTCGGAATGGCTGGCGCCTGGGGTGGTGACCGAGTGCCCGAATGGCACCACGCTCGGCCCGGACGGGGTGCGCCAGGACGGCAACCGGGTCGTCGTCGACCTCAGCGCGGAAGCGGCCGAATCCGACACCGAGCGGCTGCAGCGGATGAAGCTGCAGCTCACCCACAGCCTCGCGGATGTCACCAGCGTCACCTCGATCGGCATTTCGATCAACCAGGGCGAGGTGGCGATCCCGGAAACGACCAACGCCGGACCGGTGGTCGAGCCGGAGGTCGACAGCCGCGTGCTGCTGCGCAACGCCGACGGCTTCGGCCACTACCGCCGCGGCGAGATCGAGCCGATCGCCGGCATCAGCGGGCAGGTGCAGGACTTGGCGGCGACCGAGGTCAGCCTGTCGCGGAATGAGCAGTACGCCGCGGTGCAGGCGCCCGGCGGGGTGTACGCGGTGCAGGTGGGCGGCGAACCGCTGCTCGTGGACGCCCGTCCCGGCCTGATCGCGCCGTCGGTCGACGATCTCGAGTTCGTCTGGTCGGTGCCCGCGTTGAATCCGGCCGGGTTGATCGCCACCGACCTGGCGGGAACGCCGCATCCGATCGGCTCCGGGCTCCCGGCGAGCGGCCGGATGCTGGCCATAGAAGTCTCCCGGGACGGTGCCCGCATCGCCCTGCTGGCCGAGGCGGACAACGTGACCCGGCTGTACGTCGCGGCCGTCGTCCGTGAGGACGGGGTGCCGGTGTCGCTCGGGCCGCTGACCGAGCTGGCGCTGGAAACCAACGCGATCGACGCCACCTGGGTGGATTCGGTTCGAGTCGCGACGCTCAACTTCGACGACGGCGACTATCGAGTGAGTGTCCACGAGATCGGCGGACTGAGCACGTCGCTCGGCGAGCTGACCTTCGGCGAGCAGATCGTGGGCGGCAACAGCATCGACGGCCTGCGGGTGCTCGGCAACGACGGGATCATCCAGCAACCGCGCGGAACCGGGTGGCAGAGCAGCAACGTGGAGGCCGACTTCCTCGGCACCCAGCGGTAGCCCCCGTCAGCTTCGGTGGTTGAGGAGCGCACCAGGCCCACCGCACTTCAGTGGGCAGGGGTGCCTATTTGCTATGTCACTTCTGAGTGACATAGCAAAAACGGAGGGGTCGAGGTCGCAGAATGCCCGCACCCACCCGCTGCGCTCGCGGCGCTCCTCAACCACCGGGCTCGCTCCACAGAGACAGTCGGATGATGCCGATGACGCGCACGACGTGCCAGCGTCGGCGGATGCATCCGATCCTGAAGGACGCCCTGCTCGACGCGGCCGCGTTGCTGTTCCCGGTGCGCTGCGCCGGCTGCGGCGCGGACGACCGCAGCGTCTGCGACGACTGCACCGCCGCGCTCGCTCCCGCGGTCACCGCGCGGATGCTCGACGACGGCACCCCGGTGACCACGGCTCTGCTCTACGACGGAGTCGCGCGTCAGCTGATCCTCGCGTTCAAGGAACAGGGCAGGACGGATGCCGCCGCCCCACTGGTCGCGGCGCTCGCCGCCGCCCTGTCCTCAGTCGCTGCTCCCGGGGTGGAAGTTGCCCCGGTGCCCACCACCCGTGCGGCCTACCGGCGCCGCGGCTTCGACCCGGTCGGGCTGCTGCTTCGGCGGGCGGGACTGCGACCTCGCCGCATCCTGGCTCGACCCCGCCCGGGCGCCAGGCAGAAGACCCTGACGATCGACGAGCGTGCCACCAACCGGCACGGCTCGATGCGCGCGAAGACGGCGCTGGCCGGGCGGCGTTTCCTGGTGGTCGATGACGTGTTCACCACCGGCGCGACCCTCGGCGAGGCATCGCGGGCGATCCGTGCGGCCGGGGGAGAGGTTGTCGGAGCCGTAGCCGTCGCCTACACAGTGCGACGGTCCGCCGGACCCAGCGAACTCTCAAGATCGGGCCGGTGACTTCCGTCGCACACCGGACTACGGTGGGATGCCACAGGCGCGAGAAGGGGAACGACCGCCGGAAGTCAGGAGGCGGCACCCTGCGTCGGAGCGAAGGAGGTCGCCATGGACACGACTATTACCGCCCGCAATCTGGACATCACCGATCGGTTCCGTGATTACGCCACGGAGAAGGCGGAAAAGGTGTCCCATCTCGCTCCCAAGGCCATCGCGTTTGAGATCAAGCTCTCCCGTCAGAGCGAGCCGCGTGGCTCCACCCCAGAGGACCGGGTCGAGCTCATGCTGATCGGGCCGGGACCGCTCGTGCGGGCTGAGTCCGCGGCATCCGATAAATACGCAGCCTTCGACATGGCCTTCGCCAAACTGCTGGAACGCGTGCGTCAGGCCAAGGATCGGCGCAAGGTGCACCGTGGCCTGCACCGGCCCACCTCGCTCAGCGAGGCTGCGACCTCCCCTGCCTCGTTCGGCAACACCGACCTCGTCCCGGCAGATGCCGACCTGATCGCCAAGGTCGCTACCGGCGAGGTGCCTATCCAGAACGCCGAGACCGCCGAGGAAGGTGAGTACTCGCCGGTTGTGATCCGCGAGAAGGTGTTCCCCGCCGCTCGGATGTCGACCGACGACGCCGTGGACCATATGGAACTCGTCGGACACGACTTCTTCCTGTTCATTGACAGCGAAAACGACCGGCCAAGTGTCGTGTATCGACGCAAGGGCTGGGATTACGGGGTTATCAGCCTTTCGACCGACGAAAGCGTCTCGGAGGGTGTGAGCGGCAGCCGCGCGTACAGGCGCTAGCTAGATAGGCTTGCTACGATGACTCGCCGATCCCGGCATGCCTATTTTGCGGTCGGGATCGACGAGGCGCGGTCCCGCGCCCCATGACGAACCCGGGAGTACTCGTTGGCAAACGTTCTAGAAAAGGTCCTCCGTGTCGGTGAAGGGCGCCTGCTCCGACGGCTGAAGGCCTACGCGGAAGCCATCAACCAGCTCGAAGACGACTTCACCAGCCTCACCGACGAGGAACTGCGGAACGAAACCGTCGAGCTGCGCGAGCGTTACTCGAACGGCGAATCGCTCGACGACCTGCTGCCGGAGGCGTTCGCCGCGGTGCGGGAGGCATCCAAGCGCACCCTCGGCCTGCGCCACTTCGACGTGCAGCTGATGGGTGGCGCAGCGCTTCACCTCGGCAACATCGCCGAGATGAAGACCGGTGAGGGCAAGACCCTCGTCGCGACTACGGCCGCGTACCTCAACGCGATCGCCGCGCGCGGCGTGCACGTCATCACGGTCAACGATTACCTGGCCACTTACCAGTCCGAGCTGATGGGCCGCGTCTTCCGCGCGCTCGGGATGACCACCGGATGCATCGTGGCTGGACAGACCCCGGAGGTGCGTCGGCAGCAGTACGCCTGCGACATCACCTACGGCACCAACAACGAGTTCGGCTTCGACTACCTGCGCGACAACATGGCCTGGCAGGCCAGCGACATGGTGCAGCGCGGCCACTTCTTCGCCGTCGTCGACGAGGTCGACTCCATCCTCATCGACGAGGCCCGCACCCCGCTGATCATCTCGGGTCCGGCATCCGGCGAAGCCAACCGCTGGTTCACCGAGTTCGCGAACCTCGCGAAGCGCCTGGTGCAGGGCGAGGACTACGAAGTCGACGAGAAGAAGCGCACCGTCGGTGTGCTGGAGCCCGGCATCGAGAAGGTCGAGGACTACCTCGGCATCGACAACCTGTACGAGTCGGCGAATACCCCGTTGATCTCGTTCCTGAACAACTCGATCAAGGCCAAGGCCCTGTTCAAGCGCGACAAGGACTACGTCGTGATGAACGGCGAGGTGCTGATCGTCGACGAGCACACCGGCCGCATCCTCGTCGGACGCCGTTACAACGAGGGCATCCACCAGGCGATCGAGGCCAAGGAGGGCGTCGCCGTCAAGGCCGAGAACCAGACCCTGGCGACGGTCACCCTGCAGAACTACTTCCGCCTGTACCAGAAGCTGTCGGGCATGACCGGTACCGCCGAGACCGAGGCGGCCGAGTTCATGGCCACCTACAAGCTCGGTGTAGTCGCGATCCCGACGAACCGCCCGATGCTGCGCAAGGACCAGCCCGACCTCGTCTACAAGAACGAGGAATCGAAGTTCGGCCAGGTGGTCGAGGACATCGTCGGACGCCATGCCAAGGGCCAGCCGGTTCTCGTCGGCACCACCAGCGTCGAGAAGAGCGAACTGCTGTCGCGGATGCTCGCCAAGCGCGGCGTCAAGCACGAGGTGCTGAACGCGAAGAACCACGCGCGTGAGGCGGCCATCATCGCCCAGGCCGGACGGCTCGGCGCGGTCACCGTCGCCACGAACATGGCCGGCCGTGGTACCGACATCATGCTCGGTGGCAACGCCGAGTTCCTCGCGGTGGCGCAGATGAACGCCAAGGGTCTGAACCCGAACGACACCCCAGACGAGTACGAGGCCGAATGGGACGTCGTGTTCGAGGCAGTCAAGGCCGAGGTGTCGACCGAGGCGGCGAAGGTCATCGAAGCCGGCGGACTGTACGTGCTGGGCACCGAGCGGCACGAGTCGCGGCGTATCGACAACCAGCTCCGTGGACGCTCCGGCCGCCAGGGCGACCCGGGCGAGAGCCGGTTCTACCTGTCGCTGCAGGACGATCTAATGCGGCTGTTCAACTCCGGTGCCGCCGAGGCGCTGATGGGTCGGAACAACGTTCCGGATGACCTGGCCATTGAGTCGAAGGTCGTCAGCCGCGCCATCCGCAGCGCCCAGGCACAGGTCGAGGCGCGCAACGCCGAGATCCGCAAGAACGTGCTCAAGTACGACGACGTGCTGAACCGTCAGCGCGAAGCGATCTACAGCGACCGCCGCCACATCCTCGAGGGCGACGACCTGCACGAGCGCGCGCAGCAGTTCCTCGAGGGCGTCATCGGTGAGGTCATCGACGGACACACCTCCGAGGGGCACAGCGACGACTGGGACTTCGAGTCGCTGTGGACGGACCTGAAGCAGCTGTACCCGATCTCGATCACGATCGACGAGGTGCTCACCGAAGCGGGTGCTCAGGGCAAGATCACGCCGGCGTTCCTGAAGAAGGAGATCCTGTCGGACGCGAAGCTCGCGTACCAGCGCCGCGAAGAGTCACTCGGCTCGCCGGCGATGCGCGAGCTGGAGCGCCGCGTCGTGCTCAGCGTGATCGACCGTCGCTGGCGCGATCACCTCTACGAGATGGACTACCTCAAGGACGGCATCGGCCTGCGTGCGATGGCACAGCGCGACCCGCTGGTCGAGTACCAGCGCGAGGGTTACGCGATGTTCCAGAACATGATGGGGCAGATCCGCGAGGAGTCGGTCGGCTTCCTGTTCAACCTCGAGGTCGAGGTCACCGGTGGCACCGGAACCGCGCAGGTCGCGGCGAAGGGCCTCGGCGGCAGCCAGGCTCCGGCCGAGCGGCTCAGCTACTCGGCGCCGAGCGCGGACAACGCCGGCGAGGTCGAGGTGCGCAACCAGCGTGGCCAACTCGAGCGGGCGGAGACCCAGCGCGCCCAGCAGGCAGCCGCCATGCTGCGTCGGGCCGCCGGTCAGCCGCAGGGAGCGCCTGCCCAGCAGACCGCTCAGCAGACTCGTCCGGCGCAGGGCGCTCAGCCCGCGCAGCGCGGTGCCTTCGGTCAGACGAAGACCGAGGAGCACGACCACGACCACGCTCCGGTGAACCGGGCCCAGCGTCGCGCGCAGGAAAAGAAGAAGCGCTAGTCGCCTAGGCCCGGTGGTTGAGGAGCGCGCGACGGAGTCGGAACCGCCGTCGCAGGCTCCGGCGGCGCTGGCGTCGCGGATCGCTGCGCGATCCCTTTAGCTCCAGCGCGCTGATCGAGCCTGCCGAGACCCCGAATATCTCGGCAGGCCCAAAATCAGAGGACGTGAATCGCGGTGGCCCGCCAGCGCTTGTCGAACCCCTCCAACCGGATCGCGACCGCTCGCGTTCGCGCCCGTCCGTTGACGATGACCACCGCTTCGACGACGCCGTCGGCCGGCCGGGTGATGATCGGTGTGCCAACGTGAAATGACGGCCGCATAACCGGCTGACCGCGAGCCTGACGTGCCCGCGCGGAGATCAGCACGCGTTTCAGCAGGTGCTTGTGAACGTCGGAACTCACCCAACGGCTGATCTGCTCCAACTCCCGTGCCCCGGCGAGGATCTCGATGACACAGCGCGTGAGGTTCGACACGAGCGGCTCCGGGTTGGGCAGCAGATCCTCACTGGTGGGTTGCTGACCGAACTCATCGTCGAGCGTAGGTCGGGCGATTCTTGCCGGCGGCGGGGCTGCGCTCGCGGGTTCGGATGCCCCGGCATCCGCCTGGGTGGCGCGATTCATGCGGTCTCCTGGGGGAGGAGTGGTGCCTGAACGGGTAGGAATGGTGCCTGAACTGGTATCCCCCGAACGGGGGTGAGCACACTCAACCAGTCGACCCCTGCGCTGTCCATGCCCCCACGTGGGGGCTGTGGATAACCTCGCAGGCTCTGGCGCCTGTGGATAAGTGCCGAGGCCTGATATCTTCTCAGGTGTTGCTCACGCTTGAGCGCGCCGACGAAGGAGTGGCCATCAACACCGACTGGCATTTCCCAGTGATGATCGCGGCGTCGTTGGTGCTGTTCATCGGACTACTTCGCCTGGTGCTCGGTCGGGAGCACTTCAACCGCCGACGCGTCGCCGTGTTGGTCGTCTCAGGGATAGTCGTCGTGCTGGGGATGCTGTTCGGCAAATACGGAGCGACCGCACTTGGCCTTCCGTGGTGGATCTACTATCCGGTGCCGGCCCTCGTGACCGTGGTGCTTCCGCCGCTGGTCTTCCGGCTGGGTTGGAAGCGCACGCTCCTATACCTGCTGCTCAGCGCGCTGTCGGCGCCGCTGATCCACGCGCTGTTCTCGTTCTTCCTCGGCTGGGACGAGTACATGCCATTTATCCCGATCCCGAGCCTGGCGTCGCTGCTCTCAGGCTTGGCCTGATCAACCCAAGTGGGTGGTGCGGCGACGCTGCCTTATGTCGTCCGATTCGGAAATACCGACGCGGCGGCTTCGGACAGGATGCCCCGCAGCCAGTCGGTGAACTCGTCGTCACCCAACCATGGGTTCCAGATCATGTCGATGCCCAGCGTGGGCAGCTCGAACGGGAACTCCTCGATGTGTACGTCGATGGCGTTTCCAAACGCCACGGCGACGCCCCAGCCCACGATTGCCACGCCGCCGGACCGGGCAACCAGATGCGGGATGAGCAGGTTGTCCGAAACCCGGGATCGCACCGTATATGGCAGCCCCTGTTCGTCGAGCACGTCATAGGGGCGGGTGAGGCGGGAGGCAGCCTCGTAGACGACGTGCGGGAGGTCGGTCAGCATCTCGGTCGCGGTCGCGCCCTGGGCGGCATCCCTCGAAGCGATCATCACCCAGCGGTCATCGAACAGGCGCTCCCGTGGATGCGGGGAGGCGAAGGCCTCGGCGAGCAGGACGACGTCGACGCCTTCCTCGGTGAACAACGCGTTCGACGCCAAGGTCGTCGTGATCAGCCGCAACTGTGTGTTCGGCGCGCGCTCGGCGAGCACCCGCGCCAGGTGACTGCCGATCACGAAGGCCGTGCTGGTGGTCATCGCCACGCTGATGGTGCGGCGGTCGACCGCCGGGTCGAATGAAAATGGGCTGACGATGCGGGCCGTGTCGCGCAGGGTTCGGCGCAGCGGTGCGAGAAGTTCGATGGCGTGCGGGGTGAGCGTCATCTTGCTTCCCTGTCGCACGATGAGCTCGTCACCGAGCAGCTGCCGCATCCGGCGGAGGGCATGACTCATTGCCGGCTGCGAAAGGCCGACTTTGCTGGCTGCCCTGGTCACCGAGCGCTCTTCGAGTAGTGCCAACAATGGCACGAGCAAATTCAGGTTGACCGAAGCCAGGCGGGCGAGCTCCGCGTCGCTCTCCGACGACAACCGGTTATGCATCGCGGGGAGGAAGTGTGATCCGAACGTCGCTGAGCGGTTCGCCGGCGTTGTACTGGGCACCGAGGATGAGTCGTCCGTGGCCGGTGAGCAGAGCCGCGGCCTCGACGACCGTTGAGCCGTCGGCATCGATCTGGCGCTGCCGCACAGTCAGGTCGGCGAATGGCAGCCGTTTCGCGGGGTCGCTGCTGCCGTGCTCGCGGACCCAGAGCGTGCCGGTCTCGCCGGAGAGCTCGATGGCGGGTTCGCGCAGTTGTACCTGCAGCGCGCCCCAGTGCCCGCTGAACAGGATGCCGCCGAGAAATTGCAACGAACCGTGGTTGGTGTCGTCGGCTGGCTTTGCCTGATCCAACGGGAACTCGAAACCGGCGTCACCGCGCGATGCCGGGTCGACTGTCTCGATGGCGCCGTCATCGAGACGCTCGATGTAGGAAACAAAGCTGTCTTTCACGGCCCATGTCAGCCCTGGCGTCGTCGCCATCTCGCACTCCTCATCCCGGTTATTACGCGCGGAAGGCCAACATTGGCATGTCGCCTCGATGTGCGTCAAGTGAATCCACGGGCGGGCTCGACATTCGGTGAGTGCATGAGTGGACAGCCGGAGAACATGCATCCGATGAATCTGAACGATGCACGATATCCATTTGATGCGTACTGAGTCTGCCGCAAGACTTGGCATGGGCCTGGCAATGCCGCCGTGGCCGGAATCCCGGAGACACCATGAAGATCATCCTTGACCGTCCCCGCTGTGAGGCCCACGGCCTCTGCGAAGAGGTCGCGCCGCAGCTCATGCACCTGGACGATGACGCCGAACTCGTCATCGACATCGAGGACGTCGACGGCGAGCAGCTGGAGGCGGCCAGAGCCGCCGTGCGCGTCTGCCCTGTCGCCGCCCTCCGGCTCGGCTGAACATGTCGCGTTTCGCCCGCATCGTCGTGGTCGGGAACGGAATTGCTGGGCTCACCGCCGGCGACTCGCTGCGCGCCGCCGGGTTCGACGGCGAACTGACCATCATCGGCGACGAGCGTCACATGCCGTACAGTCGTCCCGCGCTGTCGAAAGCGGCGTTGCTGGACAGCGACGAGATGACGTCGCACCAGCTGCCCGCGCCGAGCAATGAGGCCAGCGAGCTGCTCGGAGTCAGCGCGGCGAGCCTTGACGTGGACCGCAAGCGGGTCATCCTCGATGACGGAGCGGATGTCCCCTACGACGCTGTGATCATCGCGACCGGCTCGCGAGCCCGCCGACTCGGCGGCGACGACAGCCGGGAGCTCACGCTGCGCGGACTCGACGATGCGCTGACGTTGCGTAGCCGGCTCGCGGACAAGCCATCGGTCGTCGTGATCGGCGGCGGCCCGCTTGGCATGGAGATCGCATCCGGATGCCTCGCCGTTGGATGCGAGGTCACCCTCGTCGCCAACGGCCGGCCGTTGGTCAATCAATTGGGCGAGTACCTCTCTGACTTCTTCGTGAAGACGGCCTTGGATCACGGGCTGAGGTTGGCCTCATCGCACGCCGTCGGAGTCGACAGCAGCGTTGAGCAGCCCCGCGTGGTGCTCGCCGACGGCTCTGTGCTGGAAGCCGGCCTGGTGATCAGCGCTGTCGGCGACCTGCCGAACACCGAATGGCTGACGTCGAGCGGGCTGCTGGTGAACGGCAGGCTCGAGGTCGACGGTCGCGGACGGTTGCACCCGGACATCGTGGCCGTGGGTGATGTTGCGGTGTTCCCCACCCGGCGCGGGCTTCGACGCATCCCGCTCTGGACCAGCGCGATCGAGCAGAGCAAGGCTGCCGCGCGGGCCCTGATTGACCCGGATGCCCCGGACCTGCAGTTCGAGCCGTATTTCTGGACCGAGCAGTTCGGCCTCAACCTCAAGGCGAGCGGGTTCCTGCCGCTGGTCGGGGAACCTGAGGTGATCGAGGGCGACTTGGATGCCGCATCCGCCCTGATGCGCTGGACCCATGAGGACGGCACCGGCACCGGCACCGGTGTGGCGCTGAACTACCGCATCCCGATCCCCAAGTTGCGGCGCCTGAGCGCGGCCCCCGCGGTCGCCTGAAGCGAGCTCCTTCAATCACCAAGAAACGGCCCGGGACCGCTCACGCGATCCCGGGCCGTTTCTTGCTGGTGAACTCGCGGCCCTAGGCGGCCACGAACTCGAGCACAGGCAGCTTGTCGAGGCCGAGGCTGGAGTTGTTGATCTTGCGCACCGGCTCGCCGACGCTGATCCGCCGCACGCGCTTGACCAGCGAGCTGAGCACCGCGAACGCCTCGAGCCGGGCCAGACCCTGCCCGGCGCAGGCGTGCACGCCGTAGCCGAAGGAGAGGTGGTCAACGGGGTTCCGCTTGATCAGGAACGCATCCGGGTCCTCGTAGTGGCGCGGGTCGTGGTTCCCGGAGCCGAACAGAACCGCAACGTGCGAGCCGGCAGGAATCGTCGTACCGTCGACCTCGGTCTCCTCCTTGACGAGTCGACCCTGCGCGATCATGAGTGCTTCGTAGCGAAGCACCTCGTTGAATGCAGACGGGATCAGCGACGGGGCCTCGCGGAGGAGCTCCCACTGGTCAGGGTGGGTGGCGAGCTGGTGGATGGCGTTGCCGATCGCGGCGATCGTGGTGTCCATGCCTGCGGCGACGTACTGGTGCACGATGTGGCCGGGGCTGTCGGTCGGGATATCTCCACGTTCCGCGGCGTCGAAGATGGCGCGGCCCATGCTGCCGGCAGCAAGGTCCTCGGCCTTCAGCACGGTCGCCCACTCGAATAGCTCTCCGGCGATCGGGAAGTTCTGTCCGGTCCGCTCGTTCATGGGGCCGAGCACGTTGAACGCCGCTTCACCCCACGCGAGCGTCTTGTCGCGCACCTCGCCCTGGACACCGATGAGGTCGGCGACTACCTGGAGCGGGAGCGCCCGCGCGATGTCGTCGACAGCGTCGAAACCGTCGCGCTCGAGGAGGTCCGTGACGATCCGGTCGGCCTTCTCGTCGATGCTGTCCTTTAGGCCACGGAGGGCGCGTGGCGAGAGGTTCTCGGTGAGGGCAGCTCGCAGGGCCGGGTGGGCAGGTGGATCGGTGGCCAGGGTGGTTCCCTGGAGTGCGCCGTTCATCGCGTCATTGAACGCGACGGCGTTCGATGAGAACGCCTCCCAGTTCGCCAGCGCGTCGCGGATGGCGTCGTAGCGCGTGAGCGCCCAGACGCCGCTGTTCTCGAGGTGGACGACGGCGGCCTGTTCTCGCAGTTCAGCGAAGGTCGGGTACGGGTTCGCCAGATTCTCATCCGACCAGAGATCAATGTCGGATGTTACGGGGGCTTCTACGGTCAACGGGCACCTCACTGGGTTCGTGCGCAGGTGCTTGGGCTCGCACCTTTGCGAGTTCATCGGTGTCCACATTCAAGGGCCTCAAGCGCTCATCCCACAAGTGAATAGTCGGCATGTAGATCATGCGCGTAGCGAATGTTGCGACATCCGAATGATTCCCCTGCGCCACTCTTCGTCTAGGTTGTTGATCATGTTTCGGAATCTCGGTGTTGTCGGCGTGATTGCGGGGGCGCTCGTCTTAGCAGGGTGCGCGGGGACTCCGAGTAGTGAAGCCCCGAGCCCGGGTGCAACTGTTCCGACCCCGCAGCACTCGTACGAGGTACGTCCGATCGCCACACCGGAGGCCGACCTCCAGGTCGGGGACTGTCTGGATGCCGACCGCGTAGTCGTTTCGTGTGATGAGGAGCATATATCCGAGGTGCACCTGGTGCTCACCTTGCCGGACCCTATCGGAACTCCGTATCCCGAGCTAACCGATCTTCACACCAGGGTGAATGCGGCGGACGAGGCAGCCATGATTGCCTACTTCGGAGGCATGCCAACAGCGTCCTACAGTTCGGAAGGTCCGGGGCTCTCCGAGGATGAATGGAACGAGGGCGACCGTCTGGTGATCAGGTCGTTCGCATTCATCAAGGACACAAACGGGGAGCGGATCCCCGTGACGGGGTCGCTGCGCGGGACGTTTGGGGAGCAGTCAAGCCAGTAACTGTCAGTTACTGGCCATCGCCCAAGTGACGCGGATGCCCCCTGAGGGAGGCCTATTCCAGTTTGCGCAACGAACTCCGGCGCAGAATCACGAGAATCAGCAGCGCGATGATGGTGGGCAGGGCGGAGACCAGCCACAGATTCGGATGCAGGATGGTGAGAACGGCATCCTTGGAACAGCGGTGTCAGCTCAGGCGCTCCATCAGGTGGACAGTGACTTCGTCACCGACATCCTTCTTAAGGAGCTTTCGAAGCTTGGCGCTGATCGAGAGCATATGACCACCACGGCCAGTAGGCATGAACGACGTGGTCACGGGTTGGTTATCGACCGTCGCCGTGACCTTGACGGCTTTGCCTGTTCCGAAGAAGGCGGCGGAGTCAGGCATTTCGACGCACGACCATACTTCGCCCTTGACATCGACGCCGATGGGGGCGGTGAATGTGTGATCGAGGGGCGCCGGCGCCGTTCCGGCATTCATGCCGACCTGCTCATTAGACGCACAGTTACCTCGTCGCCGAGCCCCTTGCCAAGGACATTCCGGAATGCCGCACGGAGCGCGAGCATGTGCGTGCCTCCTCCGACGGGCAGCATGGTCGTTGCGTAATCGTGGCCGTCGACCGTGCCGGAGACTTTCACGGACCTACCCGTGCCGAAGAACTCGGCGGAGTCCGGCATCTGCACGCAGAGCCAGCCGCTGTTCGAATCGGCGATGATCTGCGCGGTGAAGGTGACGTCAATCGGTTGGACGGTGATGGAACCGAATTGTGATGCCATGTCACTACTAAACAGGACTCCGGGAAGAGGCGCGAGCGGGGTCGGGTTGGACAGTCATGTGGATAACCCACACGCCCGCGGTCCGGGTGTGGATAACGTGCACGCATGCGCTGGGACAACCTCTTCGATGACCTGGAGAGCCAGCTCGAACACGAACTGCGCGCAGACCGAGTCGATCAAAGCGCCGAGGAGGAGCGGCTCAGGCTCGGCCGGCTGACTATCCGCGACCGGATTGCGGCGCTGCGCGAAGCCGGCGCCGACGTCGCGCTGACCCTCGGCGACGGTGAGCAGATCGTGGTGCGCCCGGCCTCGTTCGGCCGGGACTGGCTCTCCGGCGCCATCGTCGGCACCGACCTGCGGACCGTGCAGTGCGTCGTGCCGATCGCCGCGATCGCCTCGATTATTCTCGCCGCCGACCGGGTGGAGGCCAGCACGGTGACGCCCGCGGCCGAAACCGTGCCCGCGATCACCGAGCGGATCGGCCTGCAATTCGTGCTCCGTGACCTGTGCCGCCGACGCAGCGCAGTGCGGGTCGGCACCCGGCACGGCAGTTTCACCGGAACCATCGACCGGGTCGGCCGCGATCACTTCGACCTCGCCGAACACGAGGCCGGCGACATCCGCCGTCAATCCGCTGTGCTGCGGTACCGGCTGATCCCGTTCGATCAGTTGCTGGTGGTGCGCGTCTGACGTTCGAACAATTCGGGCAGGTCGGCGAACTCTGCCTGGTTGAACAGGCTCATCCGACGTGCCTCCTCGTACTGCGATTCGATGAACGCCTCGAGCACGCTGCGCTCGATCCGCCAGGGACCGTTCGAACCGACGCGGATCGCCGGCAGTTCGCCGGAGCGCACCAACGCGAACGCCTCCTCCACTGTGACGTTGAGCAATTCGGCAGTGTCGGCGACGCTCAGGAACCGGCCGAGCGGCGAAGCGCCCGCGATCTCATCCATGGCTCGATTATCGGCCGGATGCGCCTGTCCTGACTCCGCCTGTGGATAACTTCGACAGCCGATGCCGCCGACTAAGCATCATGGGGAACCTGCGCGTCAGAGGGGAGTGCCCGATGAGAGTCGCCGGCCGCCCGAGCCGGCCCAGGACGTTCTGGGTCGACCCTCGATTTCTCGTCGGTGTGGTGCTCGTCGTCGCCTCGGTCGTCGGGGTGATAGCGGTGATCGGCGCCGCCGACAGCAGCGTGCAGGTCTACGCGGCCCGCGCCGCGCTCGCACCGGGTGACCGGGTGGATGCCGAGGACCTGGTCACGCGAAGCGTTCGGCTCGGCGAGGCACGTGACCGCTACCTCGGACCGGACGAGCTGCCCGACGGCGGAGTGGTCATCTCCCGCCCGGTTTCCGCGGGCGAGTTGCTGCCGCTGTCCGCCGTCGGCCAGAGCAGCGGCGCCCGGCTCGCCGCGGTCGTGGTGACGACGACCGGCGCGCTCAGTCGGGCGGTGACCGAGGGCAGCAGCGTCGATCTGTGGGTGACCAGGCCGGCGGATGCCCCGGACGCGGCACCGCCGACGGTGCTGGTCGGCGCCGCCCACGTGGTCGCGATCGCTGAGCCGGATGGGCTGCTCGCCGGCGAGGAGGGAGCATCCGTCGAACTGCTTGTACCCCGGTCGCGGCTGGCCGGAGTGCTCGAGGCAATCGCGGCGGAGGCGGCGCTGTCCCTGGTGCCGACGACCGTCCCGGTGCGGGGCTGAGATGAGCAGGCTCGCCTTCGCGGTGCCGGTCGAGGTGGAGGATCGGCTCGCCGAGGACTGCCGGCGGTACGGCCACGAGATCATCGCGCGGTGCGACGACGCCGACGAACTTGCCGTCCTGTTGGCCGAGCGCCAGACCGACGGCGCGGTGGTTGCGACCTCACCGCGCTATCTCACGGCGCGGCTGCTGGCGGAGGCGGACCTCGCCGGCACCCGCCTGGTCGGCCTGACAAGCAGTGAGGCCGACCGCCGGCACGCGTCCACGTTGGGTCTCTATGAGCTGGTCGATGTCGCCAGCGAGTGGCATGAAATCGAGGGGCTGCTGGTGGGCGTTCCGACCTCCGCACCGGCAACCCCGGCCGCGTCCGGCGGCCGAGGGACGGTGATCGCGGTCTGGGGGCCGGGCGGCGCACCAGGCAGGACGAGCATCGCGATCACGGTCGCGGCCGAGTTGGCGGCATCCGGTCACTCCGTCGTGCTCGCCGATGCTGACACCTACAGCGGCACGATTGCGCCAGCGTTGGGGCTGCTCGACGAGTCGCCAGGTTTCGCCGCGGCCTGCCGGCTGGCCGGTGCCGGTGCGTTCACCGCCGCCGAGTTCGACCGGATCGCGCAACCGTTCGGCAGCGGCCAGCGCGGCTTCCGGGTGCTCACCGGGATCGGCCGCCCGCATCGCTGGCCGGAGCTGTCGGCCGCGCGGGTCGCCGCCGTGCTGACCGCGGTGCGCGGCTGGGCGGACTACGTCGTGGTCGACACCGGCTTCAATCTCGAGCGCGACGAGGAGATCTCAAGCGACCTGCACGCGCCGCGCCGGAACGCTGCCACCCTGACCGCGCTGCGGGAGGCTGATCGGGTGATCGCGGTCGGCGCGGCGGACCCGGTCGGGTTGTCGCGCTTCCTGCGTGCGCACGTCGACCTGCTCGAGACGGTCACCACCGAGAAGATCCTCGTGGTGATGAACCGGGTGCGGGCAAGCGCGATCGGGCTGAACCCGGGCGGGCAGATCGCCGAAACGCTGTACCGGTTCGGCGGAATCTCCGACCCGACGCTCGTGCCCTATGACCGCACCGCCTTCGACGCGGCGTTGCTCGGCGCGAGCACGGTGACGGATGCCGCGGGCCGTTCTCGTGCGAGGCAGGCAGTCCGCGACCTGGTGGCTCGAAGCATCCTCGATCCGGTCGCAACGCCCAGCCGCCGTGGCCTTCGCCGAGGTCGGGCTGCTCCAAAGGAGCGATTAGCCTAGGTCTGTGTCGACCCTCAGTGATCTAGTTCAGGCGCACGGCAGCGCATCCGACGCGGACATCGAATGGCTGCATTTGCTGGTCGGAGACTGGCAGTTGCTCGCCGACCTCGCCTTCGCCGACATTGTGCTCTGGGTGCCGACCGTCGACGACGACAGCTTCGTGGCCGTCGCTCACGCCCGGCCGTCCAGTTCGGCAACGCTGTTCTACCGCGACTTCGTCGGCCAGCGGATCAAGCCCGAATGGAAGAACCTCGTCACCGACGCGTTCACCCGTGCGAAGATCGTCGACACGGCCTCGCCCGATTGGTACGAGGAGACCCCGACCCGGGTGCGTGCGGTGCCGGTCATGCGGCGGCTCGCACCAAGCGGCAAGGAGACCACCGAGACTCCGGTCGCCGTGGTCACCCGGCACACCAATCTCAGCGAGGCGCGCACGCCGAGCCGGCAGGAACTGACCTTCAACGCCTGCGCCAACGACCTGTTCGAGATGATCGCATCCGGCGATTTCCCCGACCTGGCTGCGCCGAGCGGTCCGCGACGCGGTGCACCACGCGCCTCGGACGGGCTGATCAAGCTCGACGTCGACGGCATGGTCACCTTCGCTAGCCCGAACGGGCTGTCCGCGTTCAACCGGATGGGTTTCGAGGGCGAGCTCGAGGGGGAGTCGCTCGCCGAGGTCACCACCAAATTGCTGACCGGCAAGCTCATCGTCGACGAGTCGTTGCCGCTGGTGGTCACCGGGCGGGCGCCGTGGCGCACCGACATTGAGGCGCGCGGGGTCACCGTCACGCTCCGGGCGATCCCGATCCGGGACCGCGGGGAGCGGGTTGGCGCGATCGTGCTCTGCCGCGACGTCACCGAGGTGCGGCACCAGGAGCGGGAGCTGATCACGAAGGATGCCACCATCCGCGAGATCCACCACCGGGTGAAGAACAACCTGCAGACGGTCGCGTCGTTGTTGCGCATCCAGGCGCGCCGCACGCACAGTGACGTCGCCCGGGAAGCGCTCGGCCAGGCCATGCGGCGGGTCGCGGCGATC
Source organism: Diaminobutyricimonas sp. LJ205 (assembly GCF_009755725.1). Taxonomy (NCBI): domain Bacteria; kingdom Bacillati; phylum Actinomycetota; class Actinomycetes; order Micrococcales; family Microbacteriaceae; genus Ruicaihuangia; species Ruicaihuangia ninglii. The sequence continues at coordinate 561,447 of NZ_CP046619.1, forward strand.
GCCGTCGTGCACGACACCCTGTCGGAAGGGCTCAACCAGGACGTCGACTTCGATGTGGTGTTCGACCGGGTGCTGCTGCTGGTCGCCGAAGTCGCGGCCAGCCACAACACCACCGTGCACCCCAAGTCGACCGGCCGGTTCGGCACGCTGCCGAGTGAGTACGCGACGCCGCTTGCGCTCGCGCTGACCGAGTTGGTGACCAACGCGGTGGAACACGGGCTCGCCGGTCGCGACGGGAACGTCACGATCCACGCGGAGCGTTCGGACGGGCAGCTCGCGGTCAAGGTCGTCGACGATGGGGCCGGCCTGCCCGAGGGGAAGGTCGGTTCCGGACTCGGCACTCAGATCGTGCGCACCCTGATCCAGGGTGAGCTGAGCGGAACCATCGACTGGCACACCCTTGAGGGTGAGGGCACCGAGGTCACCATTGAGGTGCCGCTGCTCTACCTGAGGAAAAAGAAGTAGCGGCGGCATCCGTAGCTCTTCGCACGCGGCGTCCCTCGCCGGCGCTAGCCTTTCGGCTTTGCGCGCGCGAAACTTCACTAGCGCGGGGCCGGATCGCTAGCGCGAAGGCCCAACGCGCTGCAACGCCGCGAAGGCTGAGAACGCAACACAACGCAAAACGCAACGCGACGCGGTGGCAACGCAAAAACCCGGGAGCACGAGGCTCCCGGGTTCGCTGGAGAGCTTAGGAAGCGCGGCGGGCGCGAGCGGCGCGACGCTTGAGAGCGCGACGCTCGTCTTCGCTCAGTCCGCCCCAGACGCCCGAGTCCTGGTTGGTCTCGAGGGCGTACTGCAGGCACAGTTCGGTGACCGAGCAGCGTCCGCAAACCGACTTCGCCTTCTCAATCTGGTCCACCGCGGGGCCGGTGTTACCCACCGGGAAAAACAGCTCGGGGTCGACCGTGAGGCAAGCGGCCTTGTCACGCCAATCCATGAATAGGTACTCCTTTGGGGCATACGAACAACGACAGGTTTAAGCCTGTTGAGGGGGGAGGGGAAGGTTTCCGGGAAGGCCCACCGCGTTGTAGGCGCCAAAACAACCTCAGATAGGTTCTCATAGGGAGTACGCCAAATCAATAGTTTTGTATGGGACAACCCTGTGAATCACACCCGCACGTCACCTCTCGTTTACCTGCTCGCCATCGTTTTGTTCGCTGAATGTGCTGTGCTGGCCGGGGCAACGGCTTTTCTGATCGTCGAATTGTTCATTGCCACGCCGGAGTCCTACGCGAGCGCGGTGGCCCTGGTCGTGCTGGTTGCGATCGCCGCCATCTGGCTCGGCGCGATCGCCGTTGCCACTTTGCGCCGACGCCCGTGGATCCGCGGCGCCGCGCTCGTCTGGCAAGTTCTTCAGATCGCCGTGGCGATCGGCAGCTTCCAAGGGCTGACGCCGCGCGCAGACATCGGCTGGGCGCTGCTCGTCCCGGCCGTGCTCGCGATCGTGCTGCTGTTCACGCCGGCGGTGGTGGCGCAGACGTCGCGGGCGAAGCCAGGCGAGCCGGGCGACGCCGGTACCTCAGGCAGTTCAGACGATTCAGGCCGCGACGCCGAGTAGCTTCCGGATACGGGCGACGTGCCCGGTCGCCTTCACGTTGTAGAGCGCGTGCTGAATTCGGCCATCCTCGCCGACGATGAAGGTGGAGCGGATGACTCCGTCAACCAGCTTCCCGTAGAGGCTTTTCTTACCCCACGCGCCGTACGCGTTGTGCGTGCCGAGGTTCGGGTCGCTCAGGAGCGGGAAGTTCAATCCATCGCGCTCTTCGAACTGCTTGAGCTTCTCCGGCTCATCCTTCGAGATACCGACCACCTGCACGCCGGCGCCGACGAGGGAGCTGAGGCTGTCGCGGAAGTCGCAGGCCTCCTTGGTGCATCCCGGGGTCATCGCGGCGGGATAGAAGTAGACGATGACACTCGAGCCGGCGAAGTCCGACAGCGACACCTGGTCGCCGTTCTGGTCGGTGAGGGTGAAGGCGGGGGCGGTGTCGCCAGCGGTCAACTGCGTCATCGGAACTCCTGTCGTGTTTCCTCCAGCCTAGGTCGCTGGCGTGGGCGATCCGGGTCTCGGTGATTTGTCCACAGGGACCGGCGGGTGCTATCGTTTCTTCTCGGCCCGTTACGACAGGCCACGCACCTCTAGCTCAATTGGCAGAGCAACTGACTCTTAATCAGTGGGTTCCGGGTTCAAGTCCCGGGGGGTGTACGGAAGCCCCGCGACTCTCGCCAGTCCGGGGCTTTTTTCTTTGGGATGACCGGGTCGCGTTCGTTGTACCAACCCGACGTGGCCGGCCATCGATTGACCACTCTCGGCAGCGATTCACCGCTTAATAGCCAGGTCCGCGACACGGAACACGGGTTTCGGCGCCCAAATGTAACAAATTGGCAACGGTGGCCGATCCCTGTTCCCAAGCGGGTTTGAGCGGTAATCAGCTCCACCACTGACCCCTAGATAAGTCATACGTATGGGCTCTCGGAGCGGAGGCCACTGCTAGCGTCGTAGGTGGTTTTACGACCCAACTCGCCAGGACGCGCATGCTTGGGAGCCTCCTAGTGGCTCCGCTTGCATTCGTACGGTGAGACGGTGATGCACACGACCCCGATGGTCGAGTGGGCCCCAGTCGGCCAACCATCGTCTACCCGTCCGCAACGACTCACGCGCGCCGTTCGCTTCGCCGTTCGGCCGTGTGTCGGAGAAACCAACCCGTGACAGACACGATTGCCGTCAAAGCTGACCAGCTGTTCAAAGTATTTGGAAAAAGACCGCGCGAGGCTGTCCGTGCCCTGAGCAGCGGACGCAGCCGACAGGATGTCGCCGACCTCGGCACCGCCGCGGTGATCGACGCCTCATTCGAGGTGAAGCAGGGCGAGATCTTCGTCGTGATGGGCCTGTCCGGTTCGGGCAAGTCGACCCTCATCCGCATGCTGAACGGCTTGCTCGATGCGACATCCGGCAGCGTCACGATCGCCGGAGAGCCGATCACGGGTGTGAGCGCGAGCCAAGTCAGGGACGTGCGTCGCAAGCGGGTCTCGATGGTGTTCCAGCACTTCGCCCTGCTCCCGCACCGCACCGTGCTCGACAACATCGCCTACGGGCTCGAGGTGCAGGGCATGTCCCGCACCGAACGGCTCGCCAAGTCCCGCGAGATGGTCCGCCTGGTCGGCCTCGCCGGCTGGGAAGACAAGATGCCGTCGGAACTGTCGGGCGGAATGCAGCAGCGCGTCGGCATCGCCCGCGCCCTGGCAGCCGACACCGACGTGCTGCTGATGGACGAAGCGTTCTCGGCCCTTGACCCGCTGATCCGCCGCGAGATGCAGGAGCAGCTGCTCGAACTGCAATCCGACCTCGGCAAGACCATCATCTTCATCACCCACGACCTCAACGAGGCGATGTTCCTCGGCGACCGGATCGCGGTCATGCGCGACGGCCGGATCGTGCAGATCGGCACTCCCGAGGAGATCCTGACCGACCCGGCGAACGACTACGTCGCCCAATTCGTGCAGGATGTCGACCGCGCCCGCGTGCTCACCGCCGCAAGCGTGATGGAACCGGCCCGCGCCGTGGTCGCAATCACTGCCGGCCCGCGCGGGGCACTCCGCACCATGCGCGACCTGCAAAGCGCCGCGACCCTGGTGCTCGGCCGCAACCGCCGGCTTGAGGGCGCCGTCCGCGACCAGGACGTGCTGAAGCAGGTCCGCGCCGGCGGCACCGACCTGCGCGCGATCATCCAGACCGACCTGTCGACCGTCGGCCCCGACACCCCACTGGTCGACCTCGTCGGCTTCTCCGTGGAAAGCGACGTGCCGATCGCGGTCGTCGATGAGGACAACCGACTGCTCGGAGTCATCCCGCGTGTCACCCTGCTCGCCGCACTCGGCAACGTGACCACCCACACCGGCGACGTTCAGATCGTTGAACCGCCCAGCACGATCCCGGTCAGCATCATCACCGAGACGCTGCGTGAGACCGACGAGACCGGCGCGACCGGAGCAACCCGCGCGGCCAGCGAGACCGGCGGAAGCGACGCCAAGGCTTCGAATGCGCCGACACCGAGCGAGGGAGTGCTCCGATGACCGACTTCCGTCTGCCGCTCGGCGAATGGGCCGAGACGTTCGTCGATTTCATCACCGAGTACTTCGGCGGCTTCTTCAACGTCATCCGCGACATCTTCAATGCGGCCTACGACGCCGTCGATCTGGTGCTGTCCTCACCGCCGTTCTTCGTCATCATCGCCGTCGCGGCGCTGCTTGCCCTCGCCGTTCGCGGCTGGAAGCTCGCGGTCGGCACCATTCTGGGACTGCTCATCGTGGTCGGTGTGAACCAGTGGGACAACGCGATGAACACGCTCGCGCTCGTGCTCGTCGCGAGCGTCGTTGCCATCCTGATCAGCGTGCCGATCGGTGTGCTGGCTGCTCGATCCAGGGTGGCCTCTGCGATCATCCGACCGGTGCTCGACTTCATGCAGACCATGCCCGGACTCGTGTACCTGGTCCCCGCTCTGATTCTGTTCCGCGTCGGCGTCGTGCCCGGCATCGTCGCGACCATCATCTTCGCAATGGCCCCCGGCGTGCGGATGACCGAGCTCGGCATCCGCGGTGTCGATCGTGAGGTCGTCGAGGCAGGCCAGGCATTCGGCTCGTCGCCGGGGCGCATCCTTCGGCAGATTCAGCTTCCGCTCGCGATGCCCTCGATCCTCGCCGGGATCAATCAGGTCATCATGCTCTCGCTGTCGATGGTCGTCATCGCCGGAATGGTCGGCGCCGGCGGCCTTGGTGGCGACGTCGTCCTCGCTCTGGGTCGTATCGACGTCGCGCTCGGCTTCGAAGCCGGAATCTCTGTCGTGATCCTGGCGATCTTCCTCGACCGGGTGACCTCGTCCCTCGGCCAGGGGAGCACCCCGCTGGGCAAGCTGCTCGCGTCGTTCCCGGCCAAGAAACCGACGACGCCGGCAGCCGCTCCGGGTGCTTCGGCTCCGGATGCTTCGGCACCAGCCGCTGTTCCGACCTCGAAATCGGATGCCTCGAAGCCGGAGCTCATCGCCCGCTGACCTGCCTACCGCCGGTCGAGCTCGCCGAGACCCTCGACCAGCGGAGTCCAAGCTCGCGACCGCACCAGCGCTCGTGATCCTGCATGCATTCGCGCATGCGCCATCCGTCAACCCCCCTCGTCGCACAGCAGGCGAGAAGAAAGGAAGACACCATGAAGAAGCGCACCTCCGCGCTCATCGCCGCCGGAGCCGTCACGGCTCTCGCACTGTCCGGCTGCTCCGCCGACGCCGGCTCCGCAGCAACCCTGGAGAACGGCGACAAGTCGACTCTCGATATCGCCGTCTTCAACGGCTGGGATGAGGGCGTCGCCGTCTCCGAACTGTGGAAGGCCGTGCTCGAAGAGAAGGGCTACACGGTCAACCTCGAGTACGCCGACCCGGCTCCGGTCTTCTCCGGCCTGTCAACCGGCGACTACGACCTCAACATGGATGTGTGGCTGCCGGTCACGCACGAGAGCTACATCGAGGAGTACGGCGACGACATCGTCGACCTCGGTGCCTGGAACGAGGAGTCGAAGCTCACCATCGCGGTGAACGAGGACGCCCCGATCGACTCGCTGGCTGAACTGGCCGAGAACGCCGACCTGTTCAACAACCTCCTCGTCGGCATCGAGCCGGGTGCCGGTCTCACGAAGGCCACCACCGAGCAGGTCATCCCGACCTACGGTCTCGACGACATGGAATACCTCACTTCGTCGACCGCCGCCATGCTGACCGAGCTGACCGCCGCCACCAAGAACGGCGAGAACATCGCGGTCACCCTCTGGGAGCCGCACTGGGCCTACGGCGCCTTCCCGTTGAAGAACCTTGAAGACCCCGAGGGAACCCTGGGCGGCACCGAGAGCCTGCACTCGTACGCACGGGACGGCTTCGAGGAGGACTACCCGACGCTGGCCGAGTGGATCAAGAACTTCGAGATGGACCTCGACACGCTCTACTCGCTCGAGACTGCCATGTTCGTCGACAACGACACGGACGACTACGGTCCGATCATTGAGAAGTGGATCTCGGAGAACCAGGAGTACGTCGACTCGCTCACCAGCTAGTCGCACGACCTGAATGAGGACCCCGCCGACCCGGTGGGGTCCTCTTTGCGTTGGGGCGCTCCCCGCTGGTCGAGCTTGCCGAGACCGGTCTCGGCAAGCTCGATCCGCGAGCAGGCCTGACCGGCGGTGTGGGACTACGATCGCCCCATGATCCCCGTCGAGAACCTGCTCGCGTTCACACTCGCGTCGGTCATCATCGTCGCGATCCCCGGACCCAGCGTGTTGTTCGTGATCGGTCGCGCGCTCGTTCTCGGCCGAACCGGCGCCCTGCTCAGCGTGCTTGGCAACGCCATGGGGGTCTTTGTCCAGGTGATCCTGGTCGCGGCCGGCCTCGGCGTGCTCATCGAACAGTCGGTCGTGCTGTTCACCGTCGTCAAGTTCGCCGGGGCAGCGTTCCTTATCTACTTAGGCATCCAAGCCATCCGGCACCGGAAGAGCAGGATGACCACCGATATCGGCCGCGTCGGAGGTGTCCGGCGAGTGCTTGGCGAAAGCTTCATCGTCGGCATCTCCAACCCGAAGACGGTGGTGTTCTTCATCGCCGTGCTCCCGCAGTTCGTCGCACCGGGGGTCGGCTGGGTACCCCTTCAGATGCTGCTGTTCGGCGCAATCTTCCTCGCCATCGCGGTTGCCCTCGACAGCGTGTGGGCCCTCGCCGCCGGAGCCGCCCGGGACTGGTTCGGCCGATCGCCGCGCCGCATCGCGGGCCTCAGCGCCACCGGCGGCGCCGCGATGATCGCGCTCGGCGGCACGCTCGCCGTCACTGGCGCCAAGAGCTGACGCGAAAAGCTGACACTCCCGCGTCAGGCCTTCGAGGCGGACACTACAGGGATGAGACCGACTCGACTGCCCGATGCGCGGTACTTCGCTCTCACCTGGGCCATCCCAGAGAACTACGCGGGCATGACGACGGCAATCTTCCGCCGCTCCCGGGCGTTCGACGAGCATGGCGCTGCCGTCACTGTGCTCACCTTCGATGCGCGCCCCGACTATCCGGAATTCACCGAGCGACTGCGCGCCAACGGCACGCTCTCGCCGGGAACGACCATCCTTAATCTCTGGGAATGGCTGCGTGAGCATGACCTGCCCGGCAAGCCGGTGCCGCCCGGGGCGGTGTTCAGCCCGATCGGCTCGCTTGAGGGTCTCGGCAAGCTCGACCAGCGGGATGGGCTCGACAAGTGGGAGCACCTCGATCTGCGGGAGGCAGACGGCTGGCCCGGCGAGACCGCGCTCACTCGCACCCGCATGGCGGAGGATGACCGCACCGTCCTGCAGGTGGACTACTTCCGGGCAGATGGGTCGCTGCTCGCCAGCGACCGGCGGGATTGCCGCAAGCTCGGAACGCCGGGCGGACGATCGGTCGTGCTGTGCGACCGAAACGGGCAACCGCTGTCGCACTGGTCACGGATCATCCCGCTGTACCACGCCTGGGTCGACGCCCTCACCGGTGGAGAGAACAGCGTGCTGATCATTGACAGCAAAACGGTGGCAACCAGCTTCATCGGTTACCGCCGGCGCAACGTCCTCACCGTGCACGTGGTTCACGGCTCGCACCTCGCCGATCCACGCAACAGTGCGAGTGGATTCAGTGCGACGCGACGCCACGTGTTCGAGAACCTGAATGAGTTCAACGCCACCGTGCTGCTCAGCGAGCGCCAACGCCAGGATGTGCTCAGTCTCGCCCCCGAAGCCCGAACGCTTCGCGTCATCCCGAACGCGGTTCCGCTCGGGCCGTCCCCGGCTCCACACCGGAATCGCGACGCCGGAGTGATGCTGGCCTCGCTGCACTTCCGCAAGAGAGTCGAGGACGCCATCGCCGCGAGCGCCTCCGCGAACGCCCGGCTCGACGTGTACGGCGACGGTCCACTTCGCGACCGGCTGCAGCGCGAGATCGATGATTCAGGGGCGGGCGATCGGATCCGGCTCCGCGGCTACGACGCCGCGGCGAAGGACCAGCTGGCCGCTGCTTCGTTCCTGCTGCTCACCTCCACGGCGGAGGGGTTCCCGTTGGTGCTGCTTGAGAGCATGGCGGCCGGGTGCATCCCGATTGCCTACGACGTTCGCTACGGTCCTGACGAACTGATTCGAGACGGCGAGAACGGATTCCTCGTCCCCGACGGTGATCGGGCGGCCCTCGCGGCCGCGATCGTTCGGCTGCAGCGGATGCCCGAGCCTCAAGTCCGCGCGATGCGGGAGCAGGCCAGAGAAACGGCGGAGCAATATTCGCCGGACGCCATCATGGCCAGGTGGGCGTCCCAGCTGCACCGGCTGCTCAGGCTGAAACGGCGGCGCTCATTTCGAGCGCGCCTTCGTCGGCGGATTCGTCGGCTGGTCTTGTCAGGCTTCGTGAGTGCCCTGAACTCGGTCTCGGCAGGCTCGACCAGCGGAAGTGCAGGCTCGATCAGCGGAAGCGAGGGCTCGACCAGCGAACGTATTCCGCGTTCGTGAGCGAGGGAGCGCTCAGCTCTCCAGCTTGCGGCGAATGTTGTCGGATTCCTTCGCGACCGTGCCGATGGCGATCGCGAGCGTGCACGCCCAGCTGATCCACATCAGCACCAGGCGCCAGTCACGCGGACCTTTTCGGGTTGCCTGCACGGTGCTCCAACCGCCGAACATGGCGCTCAGGATGCTGGTGTTGAGAATGAATTTGCGCACATCGCCTCCTCGATTTCCTCTCAAACGCTACCCGCTTCATCCGACACGTGGCGGGGACCAAGCGGTGAGCGATGCCCGCTTCGGCGTACGGTAACGAGGGACAACCGGCGATGAAGGGGTGAACAGTGGCGGCTGTGTACGTGGTGGCGATCGACCAGGGGACGACAAGCACAAGGGCGATCGTCTTCAGCCAGGCAGGCACCCCGATTGCGATCGCCCAGCGCGAGCACGCCCAGCTCTTCCCGGCCGCTGGTCACGTCGAGCACGATCCGATCGAGATCTGGACCAACACGGTGGCCGTTCTCGGGGACGCGATTCGGCAGGCGGGGATCGAGACGGCGGATGTCGCGGCCGTCGGCATCACCAACCAGCGCGAAACCGCGGTGGTGTGGGACCGGCACACCGGCCAGCCAATGCACAACGCCCTCGTCTGGCAGGACACCCGCACCCAGAGCATCGTCGACCGACTCGCCAGTGACGGGGGAGTCCAGCGGTTCGCCGAGCAGACCGGCCTGCCGCTGTCTACCTATTTCTCGGCGTCGAAGATCACCTGGATCCTCGACAACGTTCCCGGTGCCCGCGACAAGGCCGCGGCCGGTGACTTGCTCTTCGGCACTACCGACAGCTGGCTGCTCTGGAACCTCACCGGCGGACTGCACGCGACCGACGTCACCAACGCGTCGCGCACTCAGCTGCTCGACATCAGCACGGTGGCGTGGGATGGCGACATCCTGAACGCTTTCGGCATCCCGGAGTCCATGCTGCCCGAGGTGCGCAGCTCGTCCGAGGTCTACGGCACCATCCGCGAGGGGCTCCCGCTGGCCGGGGTGCCTGTGGCCGGCATCCTCGGTGACCAGCAGGCCGCGACCTTCGGCCAGGCCGCATTCGCACGGGGCGAGGCGAAGAACACCTACGGCACCGGCAACTTCCTGATCGTGAATACCGGCACCACCCTGGAGCGTTCGACCAACGGGCTGCTGACCACCGTCGCCTACCGGCTCGGCGACGACCCGGTGCATTACGCGCTCGAAGGCTCGATCGCCGTCACCGGGTCGCTCGTGCAATGGTTGCGCGACAACCTTGGCCTGATCTCGAGCGCCGCCGAGATCGAAGCCCTCGCCCGCAGCGTCCACGACAACGGCGGCGCCTACATCGTTCCGGCGTTCAGCGGACTGTTCGCCCCGTACTGGCGACCCGACGCCCGCGGCGCGATCGTCGGCCTGACCCGCTACGTGACCAAGGCGCATCTGGCTCGGGCGGCTCTGGAATCGACGGCGTTTCAGACCTGGGAAGTGCTCGAGGCGGTCAATGCGGATGCCGCGGTGCCACTCGCGGAAATCAAAGTGGACGGCGGCATGACCGCGAACGACCTGCTGATGCAGTTCCAGGCGGACATCCTCGGCCTGCCGGTCGTGCGCCCCGTGGTCGCGGAGACCACCGCGCTCGGTGCCGCCTACGCGGCCGGACTCGCCACCGGCGTCTGGGGTGGCCTGCACGAGTTGCGCGAGCACTGGAAGGAAGATGCCCGCTTTGTTCCCGGCATGGCGGCCACCGACCGGGATCGGCTGCGCCGCGACTGGCGCAAAGCGGTCACCAAGACCTTCGACTGGGTGGACTGACCGCGCTTCCGCTCGAGTGCGAACCATGCCCCTTAAACCGCGTGAAATCAGGCGACACGCCGTACGTTCACTTCGATTTGCGCGACCCGCCGGATGACCGTAATGTATTCCCTTGTCACCCCAAAGGTGCGGGAAAGCGGAAGAGCTTCCCGGCCTCAAGCGGGACCAAACCACACTCTCAGAACCTCTAGTCATACGGTTCATTCCGGGAGATCAGTGTGCCCAATCTGGGTCACTTGATCAGCCGGAACGGATTTGACTGAGCTGCTGGGAAGTGTAAGATAGAGAAGTTGCCTCGAGGGCAGGCCGGTTGATTACAGACTGGTTGTAACTCGGGTGCGTCCGATCCTTGAGAACTCAACAGCGTGCACAATGTCAAATGCCAAAAACCTCGACTCTAACTTCGGTTAGTGAAGAGATTCCTTTGGAAAACATTTAAACAACAAAGCAAGTCAGTAATGATTTGTTCTGTCAGTTTCAAACTTGTGTCTGGTCCGCCTATTCCGGTGGCTGGGCACACTAGATGTGCCGGATGTTCGCATCCGTGCAATCAAACATTTACGGAGAGTTTGATCCTGGCTCAGGACGAACGCTGGCGGCGTGCTTAACACATGCAAGTCGAACGATGAAGCCGGGTGCTTGCACCTGGTGGATTAGTGGCGAACGGGTGAGTAACACGTGAGTAACCTGCCCCCGACTCTGGGATAAGCGCTGGAAACGGCGTCTAATACCGGATACGACCCGCGAAGGCATCTTCTGTGGGTGGAAAGAATTTCGGTTGGGGATGGACTCGCGGCCTATCAGCTTGTTGGTGAGGTAATGGCTCACCAAGGCGACGACGGGTAGCCGGCCTGAGAGGGTGACCGGCCACACTGGGACTGAGACACGGCCCAGACTCCTACGGGAGGCAGCAGTGGGGAATATTGCACAATGGGCGCAAGCCTGATGCAGCAACGCCGCGTGAGGGACGACGGCCTTCGGGTTGTAAACCTCTTTTAGCAGGGAAGAAGCGCAAGTGACGGTACCTGCAGAAAAAGCACCGGCTAACTACGTGCCAGCAGCCGCGGTAATACGTAGGGTGCAAGCGTTGTCCGGAATTATTGGGCGTAAAGAGCTCGTAGGCGGTTTGTCGCGTCTGCTGTGAAAACTGGAGGCTCAACCTCCAGCCTGCAGTGGGTACGGGCAGACTAGAGTGCGGTAGGGGAGATTGGAATTCCTGGTGTAGCGGTGGAATGCGCAGATATCAGGAGGAACACCGATGGCGAAGGCAGATCTCTGGGCCGTAACTGACGCTGAGGAGCGAAAGCATGGGGAGCGAACAGGATTAGATACCCTGGTAGTCCATGCCGTAAACGTTGGGAACTAGATGTAGGGACCATTCCACGGTTTCTGTGTCGCAGCTAACGCATTAAGTTCCCCGCCTGGGGAGTACGGCCGCAAGGCTAAAACTCAAAGGAATTGACGGGGGCCCGCACAAGCGGCGGAGCATGCGGATTAATTCGATGCAACGCGAAGAACCTTACCAAGGCTTGACATACACCGGAAACGGCCAGAGATGGTCGCCCCGCAAGGTCGGTGTACAGGTGGTGCATGGTTGTCGTCAGCTCGTGTCGTGAGATGTTGGGTTAAGTCCCGCAACGAGCGCAACCCTCGTCGTATGTTGCCAGCACGTAATGGTGGGAACTCATATGAGACTGCCGGGGTCAACTCGGAGGAAGGTGGGGATGACGTCAAATCATCATGCCCCTTATGTCTTGGGCTTCACGCATGCTACAATGGCCGGTACAAAGGGCGGCGATACCGTAAGGTGGAGCGAATCCCAAAAAGCCGGTCTCAGTTCGGATTGAGGTCTGCAACTCGACCTCATGAAGTCGGAGTCGCTAGTAATCGCAGATCAGCAACGCTGCGGTGAATACGTTCCCGGGCCTTGTACACACCGCCCGTCAAGTCATGAAAGTCGGTAACACCCGAAGCCAGTGGCCCAACCGCAAGGGGGGAGCTGTCGAAGGTGGGATCGGTGATTAGGACTAAGTCGTAACAAGGTAGCCGTACCGGAAGGTGCGGCTGGATCACCTCCTTTCTAAGGAGCACGTGCAAGCGCCTCTGTATACAGGGCGACCAACTTGCCAAGTCAGTTCAGGAGCGACTGTCTCCTGCTGGCGCTCATGGGTGGAACATTGACATTGTGACCAGGACCAAACGTGGTCCTCTCAGTACGTCTCCTTGCGGAGGCAGGAACAGAGGGTTGCCGGCGGGCCTGGTCTTTGCACGCTGTTGGGTCCTGAGGGACCGGGCCGGCGGGTGTCTTCGGATACTTGCCTGGACTGCACCTCTGGACCCTTGACCGGTTTCCGACCAAAGTCCGCCTGTTTCGGGTGGGTGTCGGGTTCTGGTGGGGGTACCGCCCGTATTTTGAGAACTACACAGTGGACGCGAGCATCTTAGAAGCAGCCTTTGGGCTGTCTTCGAAATTGATGACTTACCAGATGCCTTCGGGTGTCTGGTGATCATTGGTCAATCTGCATCCTTTCGAGGGTGCCGATCGATTCAAACTCATGTGATTTCAAGTTTCTAAGAGCAAACGGTGGATGCCTTGGCATCTGGAGCCGAAGAAGGACGTAGTAATCTGCGATAAGCCTCGGGGAGCTGATAAACGAGCTGTGAGCCGAGGATTTCCGAATGGGGAAACCCCGCCAGGCGTTGCAAGACGACCTGGTGACTCCCGCCTGAATATATAGGGCGGGTAGAGGGAACGTGGGGAAGTGAAACATCTCAGTACCCACAGGAAGAGAAAGCAACCGCGATTCCGTTAGTAGTGGCGAGCGAAACCGGAACAGGCCAAACCGATCATGTGTGATACCCGGCAGGGGTTGCATGGTCGGGGTTGTGGGACTCCCAACGGCTGCTGCCGCAGCCAACACTCATCGCGCATGGTATAGACGAACAGGTTTGAATGCCTGGACACAGAGGGTGCGATCCCCGTAGTCGAAATGCCGTGTGGGGGTGGGGAGGATCCCAAGTAGCACGGGGCCCGAGAAATCCCGTGTGAATCCGCCAGGACCACCTGGTAAGCCTAAATACTCCCAGATGACCGATAGCGGACAAGTACCGTGAGGGAAAGGTGAAAAGTACCCCGGGAGGGGAGTGAAATAGTACCTGAAACCGTTTGCTTACAAACCGTCGGAGCCTCCTTGTTGGGGTGACGGCGTGCCTTTTGAAGAATGAGCCTGCGAGTTAGTGATATGTGGCGAGGTTAACCCGTGTGGGGTAGCCGTAGCGAAAGCGAGTCTGAATAGGGCGATTCAGTCGCATGTCCTAGACCCGAAGCGAAGTGATCTATCCATGGCCAGGTTGAAGCGCGTGTAAGAGCGCGTGGAGGACCGAACCCACTTAGGTTGAAAACTGAGGGGATGAGCTGTGGATAGGGGTGAAAGGCCAATCAAACTTCGTGATAGCTGGTTCTCTCCGAAATGCATTTAGGTGCAGCGTTGCGTGTTTCTTGCCGGAGGTAGAGCTACTGGATGGCCGATGGGCCCTACAAGGTTACTGACGTCAGCCAAACTCCGAATGCCGGTAAGTGAGAGCGCAGCAGTGAGACGGTGGGGGATAAGCTTCATCGTCGAGAGGGAAACAACCCAGACTACCAACTAAGGTCCCTAAGCGTGTGCTAAGTGGAAAAGGATGTGGAGTTGCACAGACAACCAGGAGGTTGGCTTAGAAGCAGCCACCCTTGAAAGAGTGCGTAATAGCTCACTGGTCAAGTGATTCCGCGCCGACAATGTAACGGGGCTCAAGCACACCACCGAAGTTGTAGGATTCGCATCATTGGTTAGCCTTCGTGGTTCAGCCGTGCGGATCGGTAGGAGAGCGTCGTGTGGCGAGTGAAGCGGCGGAGTGATCCAGCCGTGGACGCCACACGAGTGAGAATGCAGGCATGAGTAGCGAAAGACGGGTGAGAAACCCGTCCTCCGAAAGACCAAGGGTTCCAGGGCCAGGTTAATCCGCCCTGGGTAAGTCGGGACCTAAGGCGAGGCCGACAGGCGTAGTCGATGGACAACGGGTTGATATTCCCGTACCGGCGAAGAACCGTCCCAACCAATCCAGTAATGCTAAGAGCCCGAATCCTCTTGTGAAGCCCTTCGGGGTGGAGCTTGGGGGCTAGCGCTCGACCCTGTGCTGAGGCGGTTAGCGTATTAACAGGTGTGACGCAGGAAGGTAGCCGTACCGGGCGATGGTTGTCCCGGGGTAAGGATGTAGGGCGAACGATAGGCAAATCCGTCGTTCATGTGCCTGAGATCTGACGCATACCCCTCACGGGGGAATTCGGTGATCCTATGCTGCCAAGAAAAGCATCGACGCGAGGTTCCAGCCGCCCGTACCCCAAACCGACTCAGGTGGTCAGGTAGAGAATACCAAGGAGATCGAGAGAATCGTGGTTAAGGAACTCGGCAAAATGCCCCCGTAACTTCGGGAGAAGGGGGGCCTGACACGTGAACGGACTTGCTCCGGGAAGCGTGGTAGGGCCGCAGAGACCAGTGGGAAGCGACTGTTTACTAAAAACACAGGTCCGTGCGAAGAAGCAATTCGATGTATACGGACTGACGCCTGCCCGGTGCTGGAAGGTTAAGAGGAAGGGTTAGCGCAAGCGAAGCTCAGAATTTAAGCCCCAGTAAACGGCGGTGGTAACTATAACCATCCTAAGGTAGCGAAATTCCTTGTCGGGTAAGTTCCGACCTGCACGAATGGCGTAACGACTTCCCAGCTGTCTCAACCGCGAACTCGGCGAAATTGCATTACGAGTAAAGATGCTCGTTACGCGCAGCAGGACGGAAAGACCCCGTGACCTTTACTACAGCTTGGTATTGGTGTTCGGTGTGGCTTGTGTAGGATAGGTGGGAGACTATGAAGCGGGCACGCCAGTGTTCGTGGAGTCATTGTTGAAATACCACTCTGGTCATATTGGATATCTAACTTCGAACCGTGATCCGGTTCAGGGACAGTGCCTGGTGGGTAGTTTAACTGGGGCGGTTGCCTCCCAAAAAGTAACGGAGGCGCCCAAAGGTTCCCTCAACCTGGTTGGCAATCAGGTGGCGAGTGTAAGTGCACAAGGGAGCTTGACTGTGAGACTGACAGGTCGAGCAGGGACGAAAGTCGGGACTAGTGATCCGGCAGTGGCTTGTGGAAGCGCTGTCGCTCAACGGATAAAAGGTACCTCGGGGATAACAGGCTGATCTTGCCCAAGAGTCCATATCGACGGCATGGTTTGGCACCTCGATGTCGGCTCGTCGCATCCTGGGGCTGGAGTAGGTCCCAAGGGTTGGGCTGTTCGCCCATTAAAGCGGTACGCGAGCTGGGTTTAGAACGTCGTGAGACAGTTCGGTCCCTATCCGCTGCGCGCGTAGGAAATTTGAGAAGATCTATCCCTAGTACGAGAGGACCGGGATGGACGAACCTCTGGTGTGTCAGTTGTCCTGCCAAGGGCACCGCTGATTAGCTACGTTCGGAACGGATAACCGCTGAAAGCATCTAAGCGGGAAGCCGGCTTCAAGATGAGATTTCCATCCCTTCGGGGGAGAGGCTCCCAGCCAGACGACTGGGTTGATAGGCCGGATGTGGAAGCGAGGACGAAAGACTCGTGAAGCTGACCGGTACTAATAAGCCGATAACTTGATAATCACCACTCACACCAGTGTTGTAAGGCTGCGGTGTGGGGCTGTTGCTTGCGTCCACTTTGTGGTTCTCGATTTACGGTCGGGAACCGCGCACACAACCACCAAGTTGTGTCCGCGAACGAACATAAATCCATAGTGTTTCGGCGGCCATAGCGAGAGGGAAACGCCCGGTCACATTCCGAACCCGGAAGCTAAGACTCTCTGCGCCGATGGTACTGCAAGGGCGACCTTGTGGGAGAGTAGGTCACCGCCGGACTTCTTTTGTATAAGAGCCCACCAGTTTCTGGTGGGCTCTTTGCATTTAACGCATTTAACAACCTCATCCACCGGTGGTTGAGGAGCGCGCGAGCTTGCGAGCACGCGTCTCGAACCACGGAGCGGGCTACGGCGTCAGGGCTGCGATGGCTCTGCGGGCTCTGCGACGCAGGCTCTGCCGGCGCGGGGCGATCCGGTTGGCTGCGAAGGCGCGGGTCTCGATCAGCAGGTCCAGCTGCTCCTGCTCGCTGCGCGCCTTGCGGGTGTTCACCTCGGCGACGATCGAGCCGTTCCAGCCGGTGCGCACCAGGTGCTCCAGCACTTCGGCGACCGGTTCGTGGCCGCGTCCGGGCAGCAGATGCTCGTCGAACATCCGCCCCTCGTCCATCGAGCCGGAGCCGTCGCAGAGGTGGATGTGCCGCAGCTTCTTACCCATCGCGAGCGTGAACTCGAGCGAGTTCCTCCCGGAGAGCGCTGCGTGCGAGAAATCCAGGGTCATCGAGTCGACGTCCATCGTCGTCGGATCCGGGCTCGGCGCGTACGCCTTCAGGCTCTTGCCGCGCACCTTCCACGGGAACATGTTCTCGACGGCGATCTCCACGCCGTAGGTACCGGCGGTCTGCCGGACGATCCGTTCGAAGTCGCTGGCGTAGGTCGACTGCCAGCGAAAGGGCGGATGGACGACAACCGTGTCGGCTCCGACGGCGGCCGCTAGCTCGGCTGACTTCTCCAGCTTCACCTGCGGGTCGCGACCCCAGACAAAGGTGGTCAGCAGCAGCACCGGCGCATGGATCGAGAGGATCGGCATGCCGAACCGCTCGGAGAGTGCGTTCAAGGCATCCGGATCCTGCGTGACCGGATCATTGGTGACCATGACCTCGAGGCCATCGAAACCAGCAAGGCGCGCAATGCGAAATGCGTGCTCCGGCGAAAGCGGATACACGCATGATGTGCTCATCCCGAGACGAATCATTGGTTCGAGTCTAGGCGGCTCCACTGAACGCGTGGTGGCGTTCAGGTGATCGAGCGGCGCGGGCGGGGGACACACCCGCCCCCTGACGCCGCGCCCAGCTCCCGCCGAAGTCTGTTGATAGCCTGAATGTCGGCCTCCGGAAACGGGTGTGCCGTGCACCCGAGCGAGAGGTCACACTTTATGAGCGAGAGCACAGACGAGAGTTACGACTTCATCATCGTGGCCAACCGGCTGCCGGTAGACCGAGTCGTCGAACCGGACGGCGACGCGTACTGGAAGGTCTCACCGGGAGGCCTGGTCACGGCGCTCGAGCCAATGATGCAGGCATCCGAAGGCGCCTGGGTCGGCTGGGCCGGGCAACCTGAACTCGCGTTCGACCCGTTCGACCACAATGGCATCCACGTGGTTCCCGTTCCCCTCAGCGCCGACGAGATCGAGAAGTACTACGAGGGCTTCAGCAACGACACTCTCTGGCCGCTATATCACGACGTGATCGCGCCGCCGAGCTACCACCGCGTCTGGTGGGACAGCTACGTCGCTGTGAACACCCGTTTCGCGCAGAAGGCCGCAGCCATCGCCGCTCAGGGAGCAACCGTCTGGGTACAGGACTACCAGCTGCAGCTCGTGCCGAAGCTGCTGCGCGAGGCCCGCCCCGACCTGACCATCGGGTTCTTCAACCACATCCCGTTCCCGCCGTACGGCATTTTCTCGCAGCTGCCGTGGCGCCGGCAGATCGTGGATGGACTGCTCGGCGCCGACGTCATCGGCTTCCAGCGGACAGCGGATGCCTCAAACTTCGCGCGCGCCGTGCGCCGACTCCGCGGCTACACCACCCGTGGCAACACCATCTGGGTGCCCGGCGAGCCCTCGCGCAAGGTGACCGCGAAGGCCTTCCCGATCTCGATCGACGCGAACGCCTTCGAGACGTTGGCCCGCGATCCTCAGGTGCAGGAACGCGCCAGGCAGATCCGGAGCGACCTCGGCAACCCGACGACGGTCATGTTGGGCGTGGACCGGTTGGACTACACCAAGGGCATCGGCCACCGGCTCAAGGCATTCGGCGAGCTGTTGTCCGACGGCAAGATCAGCGTCGAAGACGTCGTTCTCGTTCAGGTGGCGAGCCCCAGCCGGGAACGAGTGGAGACCTACCGCCAGCTGCGTGACGAGATCGAGCTCACCGTCGGCCGGATCAACGGCGACTACGGCACCATCAGCCACCAGGCCGTGAACTACCTGCACCACGGGTTCCCCCGTGAGGAGATGGTCGCGCTGTACCTCGCGGCCGACGTGATGCTGGTCACCGCCCTCCGCGACGGGATGAACCTGGTCGCCAAGGAGTATGCCGCGGTGCGTTTCGACGAGGACGGCGTGCTGCTGCTCAGCGAGTTCGCCGGGGCATCCGATGAACTGCGCACGGCCGTTCGCATCAACCCGCACGACATCGACGGGCTCAAAGAGGCGATCCTCGGCGCGATCGCGATGCCGAAGGCTGAACGCCGACGTCGCATGCGAGCGATGCGCAAGCGTGTGATCGAGAATGACGTGGCGCGCTGGTCGTCGAACTTCATCACAGCATTGGAGGCGACGCGCGCGTGACCAGCCTCGACCCTGCCCTCCTCGCCGACCTCGAGAAGCTGGCCGGTGTCGATCGGCTGCTGGTGACCCTCGACTTCGACGGCACGCTCGCCCCGTTCGTGGATGAGCCCGAGCACGCGCGGGCGCTGCCCGCGGCCCATGACGCGGTGCTGCGGCTGCTTCAAACGCAGGGCACGAGAGTCGCGTTGATCTCCGGTCGCGCGCTCGGCAGCCTGGAGATTGTTGCCGGGCTGCCCGATAACACCCTCCTGGTCGGCTCGCACGGGGTGGAACTCCGGCTGGACTCGGAACCGCTGGTCTCTCTCAGCGACGAAGAACTGCGGCAGCGCATGGCGCTTGAGCGGGTGCTGGGCGGCATCGCCGACTCCGTCGACCAGGTCTGGCTGGAAACCAAACCGGCCGGATTCGCCCTGCACACCCGACTGGCGACCGAGGAGAACTCCCGGATCGCGCACCAGATGGCCCTGTCCCAGGTGCAGGCCGAGGTGGAGAACTACACCGTGCGCGAGGGAAAGAACGTGCTCGAGTTCTCGGTCCGCTCCGCCACCAAGGGTGAGGCAATCGAGCACTTGCGGCGGTACACCGAGGCGGACGCCGTCCTCTTCGCCGGAGACGACGTCACCGACGAGGACGGTTTCGCCGCACTTCGCGACGGTGATTTCGGTCTGAAGAGCGGGCCGGGCGAGACCCTCGCCAACCACCGGGTCCCGGGGCCCGAAGACGTCGCCGAGGTGCTGGAGGAGCTCGCGTCGCTGCGCGAATCCCGCAGTCTCGAGGGTTAGTCGTCAAAAGCACCCGTTCGTATCCCGTAAAATAGTCGCAGCGGCAGTGATTTGATCCCGGGATAGCCCCAAGCGACGAGCATTCGCCGCGGCGACGGTCGGGAGGATGCATGTTGATCCTCCTTGCGCTGTTCGGCGTCGTAGCCGCTGTACTGCCAGCCATCACCCGTTTCCTGGGCACTCGCGTATTCTTCGTCGCGGCGCTCATTCCGCTCGCGGCATTCGTCCACGCCGTGCTGATGGGCCCGACCGTGCTCGCCGGTGGGGTCATCACCGAAACCTACGAGTGGATCCCGCAGCTCGGCCTCAGCCTGGCCTTCCGGATGGACACCCTCGGCTGGCTGCTGGCCCTGATCGTGTCGGGCGTGGGCACGCTCGTGCTGATCTACTGCGTGCACTACTTCGATGACGATGAAGACGGGCTCGGCCGCTTCGCGGGCGTGCTGCTCGCCTTCGCCGGCGCGATGTACGGCCTGGTCACCGCCGACGACGTGTACCTGCTCTTCATCTTCTGGGAAGCGACCACCGTCTTCTCCTACCTGCTGATCGGGCACTACACCGGCAAGACCGCCAGCCGTGGAGCAGCGTTGAAGGCGCTGCTGGTCACCACATTCGGCGGCCTCACCATGCTGGTCGGGCTGGTGCTGCTTGCGGTAGAAACCGGCACCACCCTGCTGTCCGAGATCATCGCCGAGGCCCCCGAGGGTGCCCTGATCACGACCGCGATCATCCTGATCCTGGTCGGCGCGCTCTCGAAGTCGGCGATCGTGCCTTTCCACTTCTGGCTGCCGTCGGCGATGGCCGCGCCCACTCCGGTGAGCGCCTACCTGCACGCCGCAGCCATGGTCAAGGCGGGCATCTACCTGATCGCGCGACTGGCACCCGGTTTCGCCAGCACGCCCGGCTGGCAGGAAATCCTGATCGGCACGGGTGTGATCACCATGCTGGTCGGCGGATACCGCGCGCTGCGCCAGTTCGACCTGAAACTACTGCTCGCCTACGGCACCGTCAGCCAGCTCGGATTCCTCGTCGTGATCGTCGGCTACGGCGTCAGGGACACTGCCCTCGCCGGGCTCACGCTGCTGCTGGCACACGCGCTGTTCAAGGCGGCGCTGTTCCTGATCGTCGGCGTGATCGATCACCGCGCCGGTACTCGCGACCTCCGCAAACTGTCCGGGCTGGGTGCCGATGCACCCGCATTTGCGACCATCGCCATCCTCGCGCTCGCCTCAATGGCCGGCCTCCCGCCGCTGATCGGCTTCGTCGCGAAAGAGGCGGTATTCACCTCGCTCCTAGACGAGGCGACGGCAGGCTCCGCGCTTGCCTGGCTCGCCCTGATTGGTGTCGCTGCCGGGTCGATCCTCACCGTCGCGTACAGCCTGCGGTTCTTGTGGGGCGCCTTCGCCCGCAAGCCGGACGTGCCCACGGTGCGTGCCGCGCGGAGGAACATGCCGTTCCTGGTCGCACCGGCAGTGCTCGCGTTCGCCGGCCTCGGGTTCGGGCTTGCCCCCACCGCCGTCGACGGCTGGCTGGACGGGTACGCCGACAGCTTCCCATCCGACGGTTCCGATTACCACCTCGCGCTCTGGCACGGGTGGGAGCCGGCGCTCGCCATTTCGGCGGTGACTTTGCTGTCCGGCATCCTGCTGTTCCTGGCGCGCGCTCGAGTGCAGGCCGCACAGGCGCGCATGCCCGACATGCTCAGCGCGTCTGAGGCGTACTGGCTGATGATGCGCGGCATCGACCGGTCGGCGGCACGAGTCACGGCGCTTACCCAGCGCGGTTCGCTGCCGTTCTACCTCGGCGTGATCCTGCTCGTCTTCGTCGTCTCGATGGGCTTCGCGCTGGGCCGCAACCAAACATGGCCAGACGAGTTCGTGTTGTGGGACCACCCGCTGCAACTCGGCGTCGCCATCATCGGCATCATTGCCGCGTTTGCCGCCACCCGAGCGCAGAAGCGCTTCCAGGCTGTCGTCCTGGTCGGCGTCACCGGCTACGGGATGGCTGCGCTGTTCGCCCTGCAGGGAGCACCCGACCTGGCGCTCACCCAGGCCCTCGTCGAGACCGTCACCCTGGTCGCTTTCGTCCTCGTGCTACGCCGCTTGCCCGCCCGCCTCGGAGAACGTCACGCGTCGGTGCGGCGCGGTCTGCGCGCAGTGATCGCCGTCGCGGTCGGTGTGACGATGGGCGTGATAGCGCTGGTCGCGTCGAGCGTGCGCACTCACGATCCGATCTCGCTGCAGATGCCGCAACTGGCATACGAGGGCGGTCACGGGCGCAATGTCGTCAACGTGATGCTGGTCGACCTGCGCGGCTGGGACACCATGGGTGAGCTGTCGGTCGTCATTGTCGCCGCCACCGGGGTTGCCAGTCTCATCTTCCTGAGCACCCGCACCGACAACCTGCCGCGCGTCTCTCGCCGGGACGCCCGCGAGCAAGTGAAGGAGCGGCTGAAGCGGGTCGCGGATCCGGCCGACACCGCCTACGACCGCGCACCCTGGCTGCTGGCTGGACGCCGGCTCGCCCCGCAGAACCGCTCGATCCTGCTGGAAGTGGTGGTTCGGCTGCTGTTCCACCCGATCATGATCGTCTCGCTGTACTTGCTGTTCGCCGGCCATAACGCGCCAGGCGGCGGCTTCTCTGGCGGCCTGGTCGCCGGCCTCGCGCTGGTGGCCCGCTACCTCGCGGGCGGACGTTATGAGCTCGGAGCGGCAGCGCCGCTCGACGCCGGAAAACTGCTCGGCGCGGGACTCGTGCTCGCGGCCGGAACCGCGCTGGTGCCGCTCTTCTTCGGCGCCGACGCGCTCACCTCAACCTTCTTCGAGTGGGACCTCGGAGTGTTCGGGCACGTGGAGTTCGTAACCTCCACGGTGTTCGACATCGGCGTCTACCTCGTCGTCATCGGGCTCATCCTGGACGTGCTCCGCAGCCTGGGCGCCGAAGTCGACCGGCAGCAGGAAGACGAAGTGCAGGGGGCGAGCATATGACCATCTCACTCGTGGTGATCGCCCTCATGGTGGTGATGTACGCGTGCGGAACCTACCTGATGCTGGAACGCAGCATGACCCGGGTGCTGCTCGGTTTCCTGCTGGTCGGTAACGCCACCAACCTGCTCATCCTCAGCATGTCGGGCGGCTTCGGCGTCGCGCCGATCGTCGCCGACGGCGTTGAAGCCGAGGACATGTCCGACCCGCTGCCGCAGGCCCTCATCCTCACTGCCATCGTGATCACCTTCGGAGTGTCCGCGTTCCTGATGGCGCTCATCTACCGCTCCTGGCGGATGGCGCGCGAGGACGTCGTGCAGGATGACGCCGAAGACATTGCCGTGGGCACGCGCGAAACTACCGCGGAGGAAGAGCCCGACGAGAGCACGGTCAGCGACACCGAGTTCGAGGATGAAGCTGCTGCCGCGGCATCTGCTGCTGCAGCCGATTCCGCTTCGGAGGTGCGCGGATGACGGCGCTTGTTCCCCTCGTAGTGCTGGTGCCGCTGCTCGGCGCCGCCGCCGCGCTGATCGTCGGTCGTCATCGACGCGTACAGCAGCTGATCACCATCGGCGCCCTCACCACCGTGTTGGGCATCAGCATCGCCCTGCTGATCACGGTTGACGCGCAGGGCCCTCTCACCATGGTCGTCGGCGGCTGGGAGGCACCGTTCGGGATCGCGCTGGTGGTGGACCGCCTGTCCGCACTGCTGCTCGTGGTGTCATCGATCGTGCTGCTCGCGGTGCTGCTGTTCTCGGTCGGCCAGGGACTCGCCGACGGCGATGATGAAACGCCGGTGACGATCTACAACCCGACCTATCTGATCCTGGCAACCGGGGTGTTCAACGCGTTCATCGCCGGCGACCTGTTCAACCTCTACGTCGGATTCGAGATCCTGCTGGTCTCCAGTTACGTGCTGATCACGATGGGCGGAACCGAGGCGCGCATCCGGGCCGGTACCACCTACATCGTGGTCAGCCTGGTCTCCTCGGTGCTGTTCCTTGCCTCGATCGCGATGATCTACGGCGCCATCGGCACCGTGAACATCGCCCAGATCTCGGTTCGGATGGACGAGATCCCGGCGGATGTGCGCATCATCCTGCACGCCATGCTGCTGATCGCGTTCGGCATCAAGGCGGCCGTCTTCCCGTTGTCGTTCTGGCTGCCGGATTCCTACCCGACCGCGCCCGCGCCGGTCACCGCGGTGTTCGCCGGGTTACTGACGAAGGTCGGCGTCTACGCGATCATCCGCACCGAGACGATCATGTTCCCGCTGCCGGAACTGAACACGCTGCTCCTGGTGATTGCCTTCCTCACCATGCTGATCGGCATCCTCGGCGCGGTCGCGCAAGCCGACATCAAACGGCTGCTGTCATTCACCCTGGTGAGCCACATCGGCTACATGATCTTCGGTGTTGGCCTCGGCACGGTCGCCGGTCTCACCGCCGCGATCTACTACATCGTTCACCACATCGTCGTGCAGACCACCCTGTTCCTCGCGGCAGGGCTGATCGAGCGACGTGGCGGCAGCACGTCGATCAACCGTCTCGGCGGGCTGCTGCGCTCGGCGCCGTTGATCGGCGTGTTGTTCTTCATCCCTGCCCTGAACCTCGGCGGCATCCCACCGTTCTCCGGATTCATCGGAAAGCTCGGGCTGTTCGAAGCCGGTGCGGCGGCGGCCACGCCGATGGCGTACCTGCTGATCGGCGCCGGCGCGCTGGTCTCGCTGCTCACGCTGTACGCCCTGATCCGGGTGTGGAACATGGCGTTCTGGCGTTCTGCCGAGGAGGTGAAGGACTACGACTCCAGCCTGCTCAAGGAACTCACCGAGGCGCCGCACGGCCTGGTGACCACTCGCACCCGAGCGATTCCGCGGCTGATGACCGTCGCGACCGCGGGTATGGTCGCGGTCAGCATCGCCCTCACCGTGTTCGCCGGTCCGCTCTACGCGCTGGCCGCCCGCGCCGGAGAGAACCTGAACGGTCCCGATGCCTACATCGAGGCCGTCCTTCCGGAGGAGGCCCGATGACCGATCGTCAGGCCACGCCCACTAGGGGAGTCCGCTGGCGGCTGTGGCAGGAGCTTCCGCTCCTGGTCACCCTGGTGCTGCTCTGGATGCTGCTGTGGGGCGAGTTGTCGGTGCTGAACCTGCTGTTCGGCGCGCTGTTCGCGTTCCTCGTCACCCGGATCTTCTACCTGCCGCCGGTTCAGCTTTCCGGCCGGTTCAACCTGCTCTGGTTCGCCGCGTATCTCGGCCGGCTGGCTTACTCGATCGCGATCGCCTCGTTCCAGGTCTCCTGGCTCGCCATCGACTGGCGCAAGAAACCGGTGTCGTCGATTCTGTCGGTGCAGTTGCGCACCCGATCCGACTTCATCACGACGCTCGTCTCGATCACCATCTCGATCATTCCCGGCTCCCTGGTGGTCGACACCGACCGGTCGCGGTCGATCCTCTACCTGCACGTGCTTGACACCGACACTGAGGAAGACAACCGGGCGATGCGCCGCCAAGTGCTGCGGATCGAGAAGGCCCTGGTGCGGGCCCTCGGTTCGAAAGATGACGTGAGGAGGACCGCCGGATGAGCGACATCCTCTACCTGATCATCGGGCTCGTCTTCGCGCTGGCCGCGGTCCTCGCCGTGGTCCGCATCGTGCGCGGCCCGTCGATCATCGACCGAATGATCGCCTCGGACACCCTGCTGACGACGATCATCCTGATCATCGGCGCTGAAATGGTTTACAACGGGCACACCCGCACCATCCCGCTGATGCTCGTGCTGGCGGCCACCGCGGTCTTCGGCTCGATCTCGGTCGCCCGGTACGTCTCCAAGCAGGACCGGCAGGGGAGTGAGGCACCGCATGAATCTCGATGACTGGATCGACCTTGCCGCAGCCATCTGCCTGCTGCTCGGCGCACTGCTGTCGGTGGCCGCCAGCATCGGTTTGCTCCGTTTCCCTGACGCGCTCAGCCGGATGCACGCGGCCACCAAGCCGCAGATCCTGGGCCTGATCTTCGTGATCGCCGCGATCGCCCTGGCCGACCGGCACTGGTCGACCGTGCTGGCGCTGGCCCCCGTGCTCGTCTTCCAGATCTTCACCGCGCCGATCTCGGCGCACATGATGGGCCGGGCCGGGTACCGCACCGGCAACTTCGACCGGAACTACATCCTCGCCGATGACCTCGAGAGTGCCGTCGACCGGGCCACGCGCAACGAGCAGCGAGGCGGCCGGTGAACGGCGAAAGCCACCTCTAGAGGAGTCCTAGACTCTTACCATGCCTGATCAGCCTGACCTGAAGCCCCGTTCCCGCGTCGTCACGGACGGCATCGAAGCCACCACCTCACGAGGAATGCTCCGGGCGGTAGGCATGGGGGATGCCGACTGGGACAAGCCGCAGATCGGCATCGCCAGCTCGTGGAACGAGATCACCCCGTGCAACCTGTCCCTCGACCGTCTCGCGCAGGCGTCGAAGGAGGGCGTGCACTCCGGCGGCGGGTACCCGCTGCAGTTCGGCACCATCTCCGTCAGCGACGGCATCAGCATGGGCCACGAGGGCATGCACTTCTCTCTGGTCAGCCGTGAGGTCATCGCCGACTCGGTCGAGACCGTGATGATGGCCGAGCGCCTGGACGGCTCCGTTCTGCTCGCCGGCTGCGACAAGTCGCTGCCCGGCATGCTCATGGCCGCGGCGCGGCTGGATCTGGCCTCGGTGTTCCTCTACGCCGGGTCGATCGCCCCGGGCTGGGTGAAGCTGACGGACGGCACCGAGAAGGAAGTCACCATCATCGACTCCTTCGAGGCGGTCGGAGCCTGCAAGGCAGGCACCATGAGCCCCGAGGACCTGAAGCGCATCGAATGCGCCATCGCACCAGGCGAGGGCGCCTGCGGTGGCATGTACACCGCCAACACGATGGCGAGCGTCGCCGAGGCGCTCGGCATGAGCCTGCCAGGCTCGGCCTCGCCGGCCGCCGCGGACCGTCGCCGCGACTACTTCGCGCACCGCTCGGGTGAGGCCGTGGTCAACATGCTGCGCCTGGGTATCACCGCCCGCGACATCCTGACCAAGAAGGCCTTCGAGAACGCCATCGCAGTGGCGATGGCCTTCGGCGGCTCCACCAACGTCATCCTGCACCTGCTCGCGATCGCGCACGAAGCCGAGGTCGAGCTCACCATCGACGACTTCAACCGCATCGGCGACAAGGTTCCGCACCTGGGCGACCTGAAGCCGTTCGGCAAGTACGTCATGAATGACGTCGACCGCCACGGCGGTGTTCCCGTGATCATGAAGGCGCTGCTCGACGCCGGCCTGCTGCACGGTGACGCGCTCACCGTGACCGGCAAGACGGTGGCCGAGAACCTGGCCGAGCTGAACCCCGACCCGCTCGACGGCGAGGTTCTGCGCAGCATGGACAACCCGATCCACGCCACCGGCGGCATAACCGTGCTCAAGGGCTCGATGGCTCCCGAGGGCGCGGTCGTCAAGACCGCCGGCTTCGACGCCGAGGTGTTCGAGGGACCCGCGCGCGTGTTCGAGCGCGAGCGGGCCGCGATGGACGCGCTCACCGAGGGCACCATCAACAAGGGCGACGTGATCGTGATCCGCTACGAGGGCCCCAAGGGCGGCCCCGGAATGCGCGAGATGCTGGCGATCACCGCCGCGATCAAGGGCGCTGGCCTCGGAAAAGATGTATTACTCTTGACCGACGGTCGATTCTCAGGCGGCACAACCGGACTGTGTATCGGCCACATAGCTCCCGAAGCGGTGGACGCAGGTCCAATCGCCTTCGTGCGCGATGGTGATCTGATACGGGTCGATATCGCAGCTCGCACGCTTGACCTACTGGTCGACGCCGCAGAGCTGGAAGCTCGCCGAGAAGGCTGGGCTCCACTTCCCCCGCGTTACACCCGTGGTGTTCTCGCCAAGTACTCGAAGCTCGTACGCTCCGCTGCGGAGGGTGCGGTCACCGGGTAGGCGGCCCCATTCCCAGACCACCCATCAAAAGGACTGCTATTCCCATGTCAGCGGATCAGGCGCCCGTCCCTATGGCGCGTCCCCAGACGACGCCGGAGATCCTCACCGGATCCGGCGCCATCTTGAAATCTTTGGAACTGCTCGGCGTCAAGGACGTCTTCGGCCTGCCGGGCGGCGCCATCATGCCGTTCTACGACGAGCTGATGAGCTCGACCGCGATTCGGCACATCCTCGTCCGGCACGAGCAGGGCGCCGGCCACGCGGCCGAGGGCTACGCCTCGTCGACCGGAAAGGTTGGCGTCGCGATCGCCACCTCCGGCCCCGGCGCCACCAACCTGGTCACCGCGATCGCCGACGCCCACATGGACTCGGTGCCGCTGCTGGTGATCACCGGCCAGGTGTTCTCCACCGTGATGGGCACGGACGCGTTCCAGGAGGTCGACATCGTCGGTATCACGATGCCGATCACCAAGCACTCGTTCCTGGTCACCAAGCCCGAGGACGTGCCCGCCACCCTCGCCGCCGCGTACCAGATCGCGACCACAGGCCGCCCCGGCCCGGTGCTCGTCGACGTCACCAAGGACGCGCAGCAGAACAGCGCCCCGTTCATCTGGCCGCCGAAGATCGACCTGCCGGGATACCGTCCGGTGACCAAGGCGCACGGCAAGCAGATCCAGGCCGCCGCGCAGCTGCTGCTCGAGGCCAAGAAGCCGGTGTTCTACGTCGGCGGAGGAGTGATCCGGGCCGAGGCATCCGCTGAACTCCGCACCCTGGTCGAGACCACCGGCGCACCCGTGGTGACCACCCTGATGGCTCGCGGCGCCTTCCCCGACTCGCACGAGCAGCACCTGGGCATGCCCGGCATGCACGGCGCGGTGACTGCGGTGCTCGGCCTGCAGGAGTCTGACCTGATCATCTCGCTCGGAGCCCGGTTCGACGACCGGGTGACCGGCAAGGTCAGCGAGTTCGCACCGAACGCGAAGATCGTGCACGTCGACATCGACCCGGCCGAGATCTCGAAGATCCGCACCGCGGACGTGCCGATCGTCGGCGACGCCAAGGACGTCATCATCGACCTGACGGCGGCGTTCACCCAGATCACCGCGACTGAGAAGCCGGACTACAAGGACTGGTGGAACCGGCTGAACCTGCTGCGCACCCAGTACCCGCTCGGCTACACCCCGACCGACGACGGACTGCTTGCCCCGCAGGCGGTCATCGAACGGATCGGCGCCCTGAGCGGACCGGAAGCGGTGTACGCGGCCGGCGTCGGCCAGCACCAGATGTGGGCGGCGCAGTTCATCAAGTACGAGCGTCCGAACGCCTGGCTGAACTCCGGCGGCGCCGGAACCATGGGCTACGGCGTGCCGGCGGCGATGGGGGCCAAGGTCGCCAACCCTGACCGGGTGGTCTGGGCGATCGACGGTGACGGATGCTTCCAGATGACCAACCAGGAACTGGCAACCTGCACGATCAACAACATCCCGATCAAGGTTGCGGTCATCAACAACTCGTCGCTGGGCATGGTCCGCCAGTGGCAGACCCTGTTCTACGACGGCCGGCACTCGTTCACCGACCTGGACACCGGCGCCGAGACGCGCATGGTCCCGGACTTCGTGAAGCTGGCGGACGCCTACGGTGCCCTCGGCATCCGGGTGACCAAGCCTGAAGAGGTCGACCCGGCGATCAAGCTCGCCCTTGAGACCAACGACCGTCCGGTCGTGATCGACTTCGTCGTGTCGCGCGACGCCATGGTGTGGCCGATGGTGCCGCAGGGCGTCGGCAACTCGTCGGTTCAGTACGCGCGTGACAACGCGCCCGAGTGGGAAGAGGAGTAAACCCATGTCGCACGTCCTCTCCCTGCTGGTCGAGAACCGCCCTGGCCTGCTCACCCGCGTCGCCGGCTTGTTCGCGCGTCGCGGTTTCAATATCGAGTCGCTCGCGGTGGGCACCACCGAGGTGGACGGCCTGTCCCGGATCACCGTCGTCGTCGACGTCGAGGAACTGCCGCTGGAACAGGTCACCAAGCAGCTGAACAAGCTGGTCAACGTGATCAAGATCGTCGAACTCGAGCCTTCCCAGTCGGTGCAGCGTGAGCACCTGCTGGTCAAGGTCAAGGTCGACAACTCGACCCGCTCGCAGGTGCTCGAGGCGGTCACGTTGTTCCGCGCCCGCGTCGTCGACGTAGCCACCGACGCGCTGGTCATCGAGGTGACCGGCGACAGCGGCAAGGTGCAGGCCTTCCTGCGCGTGCTCGAGCCCTACGGCATCCGTGAGCTGGCGCAGTCCGGCTTGCTCGCCATCGGTCGCGGCTCGAAGAGCATCACCGACCGAGTCTTCAAGAACTGATTTTCACCAACGCGATTTTCATCAATACAAGGAGAACCACAACAGTGACTGACATCTTCTACGACAAGGACGCCGACCTGTCGATCATCCAGGGCAAGAAGGTGGCCGTGATCGGCTACGGCTCGCAGGGCCACGCCCACGCGATGAACCTGCGCGACTCCGGAGTCGAGGTCGTCGTCGGCCTCAAGGACGGCTCCAAGTCGCGGGCCAAGGCTGAGGAAGCCGGCTTCAAGGTGCTGAACAACGCGGATGCTGCGGAGTGGGCCGACGTCATCGTCATCCTCGCCCCCGACCAGCACCAGCGTGGCCTGTACGCGGCCGACATCGAGCCGAAGCTGACCGCCGGCAAGGCGCTCATGTTCGCCCACGGATTCAACATCCGCTTCGGCTACATCACGCCGCCCGAGGGCGTTGACGTGTTCATGGTTGCTCCGAAGGGCCCGGGCCACACCGTGCGCCGCGAGTACGAGGCCGGCCGTGGTGTTCCCGTGATCGCTGCCGTCGAGGTCGACGCCACCGGTGGCGCCTGGGACCTGGCCTGGTCGTACGCCAAGGCCATCGGTGGACTGCGTGCCGGCGGCATCCAGACCACCTTCACCGAAGAGACCGAGACCGACCTGTTCGGCGAGCAGGCTGTGCTCTGCGGTGGAACCTCGCAGCTGGTGCAGTACGGCTTCGAGGTGCTCACCGAGGCCGGCTACCAGCCGCAGATCGCCTACTTCGAGGTGCTGCACGAGCTCAAGCTGATCGTCGACCTGATGTGGGAGGGCGGCATCGCGAAGCAGCGCTGGAGCGTCTCCGACACCGCTGAGTACGGCGACTACGTCTCCGGCCCGCGCGTCATCGACCCGCACGTCAAGGAGAACATGAAGGCCGTCCTCGCTGACATCCAGTCGGGCGCATTCGCGAAGCGCTTCATCGAGGACCAGGACGCCGGCGGCAAGGAGTTCATGGAGCTGCGCGCCAAGGGCGAGGCGCACCCGATCGAGGCAACCGGCCGCGAGCTGCGTGCCCTGTTCGCCTGGAAGCAGACCGACTCCGACTACACCGAGGGCACCGCGGCCCGCTAGGTCGCGCCACCCGCTGATTGAGGAGCGCCGCGAGGGACGCGTCTCGAAATCAGTTCAAGGGGCGCATCCGGTTCATCCGGGTGCGCCCCTTTCTGTGTTCCGGCGCTCGCTCCGCTCGCCTGACGAGAGCTTTCCGTCGCCGACTCGCCAGAAAATGCCCATGTAGCGCGGATGCATCGGCATTTTCTGGCGAGTCGGTGGGAATGGTCGGACGAGACACGTGGCCGACTCGCCAAAAGTGGCCCATGTTGGCTCGATGCATGGGCAACTTTCGGCGAGTCAGT
Organism: Diaminobutyricimonas sp. LJ205; assembly: GCF_009755725.1. Taxonomy (NCBI): domain Bacteria; kingdom Bacillati; phylum Actinomycetota; class Actinomycetes; order Micrococcales; family Microbacteriaceae; genus Ruicaihuangia; species Ruicaihuangia ninglii. Next base: position 592,749 of record NZ_CP046619.1, read on the forward strand.
CGCATGTCGGGACTCGGGCGGGTCGCGGCCCAATAGTGGAACATCCATCACTATGTTCGCTAGATTTCGTCCATGCTGAATTCGGAGTTCGCCCGGCAGGGCTGCGTCATCCGGCACAGCGACACGGGTGGTGACGGCGTGCCCGTGGTGTTCTCGCACGGAGCGGGTGCCGACCACGTCATGTTCGACGCCCAACGCGACCATTTCGCAGCCCGCGGGTACCGCGTCCTCACCTGGGACATGCGCGGGCACGGGATGTCGCGGCCGGCGGGCGCGGCGTTCACCTCGGAGCAGGCGATCGTCGACCTGCTCGCGCTCATCGAGCACGTCGGACTCGCCCGGCCGGTCCTGGTCGGCCAGTCGCTAGGCGGCAACCTCAGTCAGGCCGTCGTGCGGCGCGAACCCGACCGGTTCCGCGGGCTGGTGGTGATCGGCTCGACCTGGAGCACCGCGCCGCTGTCCGGTGTCGAGCGGATGCTGCTGAAATCAGCCGCAACGATCATGGCTCTGGTCCCGGCGAAGAGGCTGCCGGGGATGATGGCCGACGCATCGGCGCAGACCGCGGTCGTGCGGGCCGACCTGCGACGCGCGTTCGCGCAGTTGACCAAGGCGGAGTTCGTCGAGGTTTGGCGGGCAACGGTGGGGCTGCTCGAGCCGGACCCTGACTACCGGACACCCATTCCGCTCTGCCTGATCCGCGGGGAGCAGGATCGCACGGGCAACATCGCCACGGCAATGCCGAAGTGGGCTACCGCCGAGGGGATCGATGAGATCGTCATCCCAGGTGCCGGTCACGTCGCCAATCAGGACGCCCCGGACGCGGTCAACGCCGCAATCGACGCCTTCCTCAGCGCCCGGGTTACCGTGTGAGCGCGGAGTTGTGGGCTCGGGACGCTTCTCGACGAGCTTCGCCCAAGCACACAGTGATGTTCACCGACACGACACGGCCGGGATAGCGCTTGTTCACAGGGGAGGGCGAGGGTGGCGGCGTGGCCAGGCGCGCGCTCGTACTCGTCCTGGGTGCTGCGGTTGCAGCATCCGTCCTCACCGTTGTCCCGGCGCAGGGGAGTGTGGCCGCGGCGTCACCCTCGGGCCCGGTGCTGATCAACGAGGTCACCAACGACTCAGAGGACGGATTCTTCGAGCTGCGCAACTGGGGAACCGAGCCGGTGGACCTGCGCGGCTGGCACGTGTACCGCTGCACCGAGGAAGGGCTGCGCAAGAACAGCGGCCACCCCGAGATCAGCCTCAGCGGGGTGCTCGCCCCGGGCGAGCTGTACACGGTCGCCCTCGCCGGAGCCGACATCGACCAGCCGCAGGCTCGGCACTCGCCCATGCTCGGCCAGACCGGGTTCGGACTGTTCGTCGAATCCGGCAGGGGTGAGCGTGTCGATTCGATCGGCGTTTACCCGACCCAGCCGTGGCCGACCCGGAGCGAGTGCACGGTCGGCGCGAACCTGCCGTCGACATTGGCCTTCGCCCGCTCCGAAAGCTGGCAGCGGATCGGCGCAACCGGAGACCCGACCGCCGACTTCATCACCGCGCAGGCCACGCCGGGCGCTCAGAACGCCGGCACTCCGGTCGCGGAGCCGCGCGGCGGGATGCTGATCAGCGAGGTCACCCCTGCCGGTCCCGCCGGCAAGGCGGACGATTTCGTCGAGCTGGTCAACGCCGGCAACGAGCCGGTCGACCTGGCCGGCTGGGAGCTCTACCGTTGCACGACACAGGGCCGGCTGAGCAGCGACACCCTGCAGACACGATTGCGCGGGGTGCTGCAGCCGGGGGAGCGGTTCGTCGCCGGCGGACCCGACTTCGATGGGGCGGCGGATGCGCGGTACCCGACCAGCCTCGCCGACGCCGGATTCGGGGTCGCCCTGCATGACGCCACCGGCGCGCTTGTGGACGAGGTCGCGGTCTCCGCCTACGGCGACAGTGCTTGCCAGAGCGGCCACGACAAGCTGCCCGCGATCCTCGATTTCGGAACCGGCGAGTCCTACCAACGAACCGAGCAGGGGTACATCGTCGCCGCGCGCACACCGGGCACGGTGAACGCGACCGAAGACACCGCGCTGTTCCGGCAGCAGCCCGACGCCGACCGTGCGGTGCGGATCAGCGAGGTCGCCACAGACCCTGCCAGCCTGCCGGGCGACCAGCAGAACTTCATCGAACTGCATAACGTCAGCGACCACACCGTGCACCTCGGCGGCTGGCAGATCTACCGGTGTGAGGCCACAGGCATCCGGTCCGCGAAACCGCAGGTCGTCATCTCCGCCGGCACCCGGCTGGCGCCCGGCGACCGGTTCACGGCGGCGCGTGAAGGGACGGCGCTCGCCGCGAAGGCGGATGCCACCTACCCGGTTGCCCTGAACTTCCTCGGCAGCGGAGTGTGGGTCGCCGACTCCCGTGGACGGCTGGTCGACCGGGTCGGTATTTTCCAGCAGAACGAGATGGACGCCCCGATCGAGCCGCCGAGCCCCTGCACGAACGGGCTCTCGGCGAGCACCTTCGCGCCGGATCGGCTGGGCGGCGAGAGCTACCAGCGGGTCGCGGCCACCGGCGACGACGCTGACGACTTCACCGTGGCGCGTGCAACGCCGGGCGCCCGGCTCGCCGCGAGGGCGGCGGCGGAGCCGGCACCCCTCGCGGCGGCACCCACCCGCGCTCGAACCGTGAGCCGCACGACGGGGCCGGCCCCGGCCCGGCTGGATGCCGCCCGCATCATCGACGCGTGGGCCGGAGCATCCGAAGGACGTTTGACCGAGCGGGTGGGCAGCGGCGAGCGATCGCTTTCGGTCGAGACGCTCGCGGCGCAGGACGACGGATACCGGTTCCCCTATCAGCGCTTCGTGCTGGATGCGGCAAGCCTCGGCGATCACCCGCGGGTGGCCTGGACCGGCAGCGTCCCCGGCCGCAGCGAGGCGCAACTCTCGGTCTGGGACTGGCACGCGGACCAGTGGCGGTTGCTGGACAGCCGTTCGAGCAAGGCAGGCGCGAATGACACCGTCACCCTCGAGGGCAGGGTCGAGGCATCCGACATCCTCCGCGGAACGGTGACCGTGCTGGTGCAGAACGGGCCGCGGTTGAGCTCGCCGTTCGCAGGCGGCAGCGACGGCCAGTTCGAGCATCCGGACAGCTATGACTTCGCGGTCTCGCACGTGACGGACACCCAGTACCTCACCGAGACCTACCCCGAGGTGTACGAGGACGTGGTCGGCTGGATCCTCGAGAACCGCGACCGGCGCAAGATCGAGTTCGTCACCCACACCGGCGACCTGGTGCAGAACTGGGTCGACCCGAACCAGGCGGAACCACGCGCGCGCCGGGAGTTCGAGCGGGCATCAGCGATCCAGGCGACCCTCGATGAGGCCGGCGTGCCGAACAGCGTGCTGCCGGGCAACCACGACAACATCCGGGGTGTCGACAACGGCTTGTTCAACGAGTTCTTCGGCCCGGGTCGCTATCAGACGGCCGACTCGTACGGCGAGTCGATCGCCCCGGACGACAACAGTGCCAACTTCAGCACCTTCGAGGCATCCGGCGCCCGGATGCTGATGCTGTCGCTGCCGTACGGCTACGGTGAGCGCGAGTTGGCCTGGGCCCAGCAGGTGGTCGCCGCGCATCCGGAGCACAACGTGATCGTGTCAACGCATGAACACGTCACGCCTAAGGATGCCTCGTCCGCGGCCGGCCGGTCGACCAGTTCGCGGTGGCTGTCGCGCGGCGACCAACTCTGGGACCGGGTGATCGCCCCGAACCGCAATGTCGTGCTGGTGCTCTCCGGGCACTTCCACGGGCTCGGCCAGATCGTCACCGAGAACGCCGGCGGCATCGACGGGCACACCGTGGTCGAGCTGGTCGCCGACTACCAGGAGTTCCGCACGCACGCCGGGGATCGCGGCACCGGCTTCCAACGGTTGCTGCAGGTCGACCTCGGCGCGGGTGAAGTTGCCGTGAACACGTTCTCGCAGCGGCTCGGCGAGACGGCGAGCCACGACTACGACTACACGCAGTTCGTGCCGGATGACGGAAATCCGAACACCCCGTCCAACGGCCGGCCGTGGCGGGTGCTCGCCGAGGGGCTGCAGCACCGGTACACCGCGGTCGACGATGAGTTCGTAGTGCAGGTGGAACTGCAGTACGAGAAGGCCGTGTCGACCATCGGGCTCGAGTTGCGCGGAGACGAAGCCGTCATCGCGGACGGGCGCTGAGCGCTGGGAATATCAGCTCAGCGGAAGACCGTCTCCAGCACCGGCTCGCCGCGGCTGAGGCGGAACGCCTCCTGCGGCAGTTCGGCCACCGCGGCCGCACGGTGCTCACGGGCCAGGGCGGTGCCGCTGACGCCGCGGTACCGGTCCTCGATGGCGCCATCGGTGATCAGCGGGACCTGCAGCAGCCGGCCGGTGCCCTGCGGGGGAGTGGCCTCCACATACACGGTCTCCTCGGTCGCGACGCCGTCCTCCAGCGTGCGCACCGCATCCTTGCGGCCGGCGATCGACACCTTGTCGAGCGACTTCTTCGCGACCGGGATCCAGGCACCGTCGTCGTCGACGTGGGCGACCAGCTTGTAGACCATCCCCATCGCAGGCGCACCGGAACCGGTGACCACCTGTGTGCCGACACCGTAGGCATCGACGGGCGAGCCGATCAGCGCGGCGATGGTGTGCTCGTCGAGGTCGTTGGTGACCGTGATCCTGGTGTTCACCGCGCCGAGCGAGTCGAGCTGTTTGCGCACATCGCGGACGACGACCGGCAGGTCGCCGGAGTCGATGCGCACCGCGCCCAGCTCGGTGCCGGCGACCCTGACCGCGGTCTCGATCGCCTTCGAGATGTCATAGGTGTCGACCAGCAGGGTGGTGCCGACGCCCATCGCGGCGACCTGGGCCCGGAACGCCTCTTCCTCGCTGTCGTGCAGCAGGGTGAACGAGTGCGCGGCGGTGCCCATCGTCGGCACTCCCCACGACCGGCCGGCTTCCAGGTTGCTGGTTGCCGAGAAGCCTGCGATGTAGGCCGCGCGGGCCGCGGCGACGGCGCTGTACGGGCCAACCCGGCGGGCGCCCATCTCGGCGAGCGGTCGACCCTCGGCCGCGGAAACCATCCGCGACGCGGCGGTGGCCACCGCAGTGTCGTAGTTGAGCACGCTCAACACCAGGGTCTCCAGCAGCACCGCCTCGGCGAAGGTGCCCTCGATCTCGAGCACGGGCGACCCCGGGAAGTACACCTCACCCTCGCGGTAACCGCGGATGCTGCCGCTGAAGCGGTACGACTCGAGGTAATCGAGCGTCTCGGTGTTCACCACGTCGTTGGCGCGCAGCCAGCTGAGCTCGGCATCCGTGAACCGGAACTGTTCGATCAGATCGAGCAGCCGTCCGGTGCCGGCGAGCACTCCGTAGCGGCGGGCGCCGGGCAGTCGCCGGCCGAACACCTCGAATACGCTCCTGCGGTTGTAGCGGCCGCTCGCGATCGCTGCCTCCACCATCGTCAGCTCGTAGCGGTCGGTCAGCAGGGCTGTGCTCATGCGAAAAGCCTATCTGCGGCCACAGGTAGGCTTGGATGCCGTGACCGACGCACCAATTGGAGTCTTCGACAGCGGAGTGGGCGGACTCACCGTGGCGCGCTCGATCATCGATCAGCTGCCGAACGAACGCATCCTCTACGTCGGCGACACCGCGCACTCGCCGTACGGGCCCAAGCCGATCGCCGAGGTCCGCGAGTACGCCCTTGCCGTGCTCGATGACATGGTGACGGCCGGCGTCAAGACCTTGGTCATCGCCTGCAACACCGCGTCGGCGGCGATGTTCCGCGACGCCCGCGAACGGTTCACCGAGGGGCACGGCATCCCGGTGATCGAGGTGATCCAGCCCGCCGTGCGCGCCGCGGTGCGCAAGACCCGGAACAAGCGGATCGGCGTGATCGGCACCGAAGGCACGATCAAGTCCCGGGCGTACGAGGACGCGTTCATCGCCGACCCCGACCTGGAGGTATTCACCCAAGCCTGCCCGCGATTCGTCGAGTTCGTCGAGGCGGGGATCACCAGCGGTGAAGAACTGTTCGCGGTTGCGGAGGAGTACCTGCACCCGTTGAAGGAAGCGGATGTCGACACCCTGGTGCTCGGCTGCACCCACTATCCGCTGATGTCGGCGGCCATCCAGTACGTGATGGGCCGCAAGGTGACCCTCGTCTCCAGCGCCGAGGAGACCTCGTACGACGTGTATCGCTCCCTGCTCAAGCACAACCTGCTTCGCACCGACGCCGTGGCGCCTGCGCACCTGTTCGAGGCGACGGGTGCGAACAAGAGCGAGTTCCTGCAGCTTGCGGCGCGCTTCCTCGGCCCCGAGGTGACCCGCGTAGAGACCTTCGAAACCGGGACCATCCCGGTGCCAACTGTGCCAACCGACCGCATTGACGAAAGAGTGAACGAATGACCCGCAAAGACGGCCGCGAGGCGAACCAGCTGCGCCCGATCACGATCGAACGAGGCTGGAGCAAGCAGGCAGAAGGCAGCGCGCTGATCTCCTTCGGCGACACCAAGGTGCTCTGCACGGCCTCGTTCACCAACGGCGTGCCGCGCTGGCTCTCCGGCAAGGGCAAGGGCTGGGTCACCGCCGAGTACGCGATGCTCCCGCGCTCCACGAACGACCGCATGGACCGTGAGGCCGTCAAGGGCCGCATCGGCGGCCGCACCCACGAGATCTCCCGCCTGATCGGCCGTTCGCTGCGCGCCATCATCGACACCAAGGCGCTCGGCGAGAACACCATCGTCATCGACTGCGACGTGCTGCAGGCCGACGGCGGCACCCGGACCGCCGCGATCACCGGCGCCTACGTCGCCCTGGTCGACGCGATCGAGTGGGCCCGTGAGCAGAAGTTCATCGGCCAGAAGGCCACCCCGCTGATTGACTCGGTTGCCGCGGTCAGCGTCGGCATCATCGACGGCACGCCGATGCTCGACCTCGCCTACGTCGAGGACGTCCGCGCCGAGACCGACATGAACGTGGTCGTCACCGGTCGCGGACTGTTCGTCGAGGTGCAGGGCACCGCCGAGGGTGCTCCGTTCGACCGCAACGAGCTGAACGCGCTGCTCGACCTCGGTGTCGCAGGCACGACCGAGCTGACCAAGCTGCAGCTGGGAGCGCTCGCCCGATGAAGATCGTGCTCGCCACCCACAACGCCCACAAGGTCGAGGAACTGCGCCGCATCCTCGGTCCCGCCCTCGGCGAGCACGACCTGATCGGCTACGACGGACCGGAACCAGTCGAGGATGGCGCGACCTTCGAAGAGAACGCGCTGATCAAGGCGCGTGCGGCGGCCGCGCACACCGGGCTGCCCGCGCTCGCCGATGACAGCGGCATCTCGGTCGCGGCCCTCGACGGCGAGCCCGGCATCCACTCCGCCCGTTACGCCGGTACCCGCAACGACGGGGACAACAACGCGCTGCTGCTGAAGAATCTGGCGGATGTCTCGGACCGTTCCGCCGCATTCGAGTGCGCCGCAGCCTTCGTCGACGGGACGTTCGAGCACGTCGAGCTGGGTGTCTGGCCCGGGAACGTGCTGCAAGAGGCATCCGGAGCTCACGGATTCGGCTACGACCCGATCTTCCAGCCGGAGGGGCACGACGTCTCGTCGGCCGAGCTCACCCCGGACGAGAAGAACGCGATCAGCCACCGGGCGCGGGCCTTCGCGGCGATCATGCCGGTGGTGCGCGAGCGGCTCGGGTGACTCCCGCCGGGCTAGCCTGATGGGGTGAGCCACGACCACCACTCCACCGCGAATCGACGCCGACTGGGCATCGCCCTGGCGATCGTCGTGGTGTTCCTCGTGGTCGAGGTGGCTGGCGCCTGGCTGACCGGATCGCTCGCGCTGCTCGGCGATGCCGGGCATATGTTCTCGGACGCGATCGGGCTGGTCGTCGCCCTGATCGCCACCGCCGTCGCCGCCCGGCCGGCGAACGATCGGCAGACTTACGGCTTCCAGCGGGCTGAGGTGTTCGGGGCGCTGATCAACGGTGTCATCCTCGCCGTGGTGGCGGTGTTCGTGGCCGTCGAGGGCGTGCGGCGACTGCTCGAGCCGGGCGAGGTGCAGGTGCTCGCCGGTCCCATGCTCGTGGTGGCAGCGATCGGCCTGCTGGCGAACGTGGCCGCGCTGCTCGTGCTGCGCGACCGTCGCGAGTCGTCGATCAACATGCGCGGCGCCTACCTCGAGGTGCTCGGCGACCTGGTCGGCTCGGTCGCGGCAATCCTCGCCGCGCTGGTGATCCTGCTCACCGGCCTCCAGCAGGCCGACCCGATCGCCTCGCTCGTGATCGCCGCGCTGATCCTGCCGCGCGCGTTCCTGCTGCTGCGTGACGTCGTGCACGTGCTGAGCGAGTCGACGCCGGCTGGGATGAGCGTCACCGAGATCCGCGAACATCTGCTCGGGGCATCCGGAGTCGTCGATGTGCACGACGTGCACGTGTGGGCGATCACCTCGGGATCGCCGGTGTTCTCGGCGCACGTGGTCGTCGAGACCGAGGTGTTCCGGAGTGGACGCACCGGGGTCGTCCTCGATCAGCTCGGTGCGTGCCTGGCCGACCACTTCGATGTGGCGCACTCGACCTTCCAGCTCGAACCGGCAGAACACGCCGAGCACGAGGAACCGCGACACCCGTAACCGCGGCGCCCTCAACCTCGCCACCCTTCTCACCGCGTCAACCGTCGCAAATGCGGGGTATAACCGGGCCATTCCGCGTGTTCGCGGCGGTTCGCGGGCAGTAACGGGCGGGATGGGTCGACAGCGTGGGCCCGAGCCGCCTAAGATTTCGGTATGCCGAAAACTCGAGGGCGAGCCTTCCGAAACCTTGCCGCGGCGGTTGCCGCGACCGGGCTGCTGGCCGCCTGTGCGGGCCCGAGCGCGAACGGCAGCGAGACCGCCGGAGCCGACGGCGGCAAGCCGCTGGTTCTCACCACCTTCACCGTGATCGCCGACATGGTTGCCGAAGTCGGCGGCGACGCCATCCAGGTCGACTCGATCACCAAGGTCGGCGCCGAGATCCACGGCTACGAGCCCACCCCGTCCGACCTGCGCTCCGCGGCATCCGCTGACCTGATCCTCGACAACGGCCTCGGCCTCGAACGCTGGTTCGAGGACTTCGTCGGCACCCTCGATGTGCCGCACGTCGTGCTCAGCGAAGGCATCGAGCCGATCAACATCTCCACCGGCGACTACGAGGGCCTGCCCAACCCGCACGCCTGGATGTCGCCGCTCGCCGGGCAGGCCTACGTCGACAACATCGTCACCGCGCTCAGCGACCTGGTGCCTGATGCCGCCTCCGAGTTCCGCGCGAACGGCGACGCCTACCAGGCCGAGCTGCAGGCGCTGGCCGACGAGCTGCGCGCAGTGGTCGCTTCCCTGCCCGCAGATCACCGGATGTTGGTCACCTGCGAGGGCGCGTTCAGCTACCTCGCTCGCGACATCGGCCTGGACGAGGCCTACCTGTGGCCGGTGAACAGTGACACCCAGGGCACACCGCAACAGATCCGCTCGGCGATCGAGGTCGTGCGGGAGCGCAAGGTGCCGGCGGTGTTCTGCGAGACCACCGTGAACAACTCCTCGCAGCAGCAGGTCGCCCGCGAATCCGGCGCCGAGTTCGCCGGCAACCTGTACGTCGACTCGCTGAGCGAGTCCGGCGGGCCGGTGCCGAGCTACCTCGATCTGCTCCGCTACGACGTGAACCTGATCGCGGAGGGGCTCCGTGGTTGACGAGAGGGTGGCCAGCGGCGACATGCCCAGCACCAAACCGGCCAGCGTGATCGAAGTCCAGAACCTCGCGGTGCGCTACGGCACCGTGCAGGCGCTCGCCGATGTGCACCTCGAGCTCGATGCCGGTCGCATCACCGGTCTGCTCGGCATGAACGGCTCCGGCAAGAGCTCGCTGTTCGGCGCGCTGATGGGCACCGTCAAGCCCACCACCGGGCGGATCCGGCTGTTCGGCGACAACCCGGCCAAGGCCCGCGCCAAAGGATTGGTCTCGTACATGCCGCAATCCGAGAACGTCGACTGGGACTTCCCGCTCTCGGTTCGGGATGTCGTGATGACCGGCCGCTACGGCCGGCTCGGCATTACCCGACGCCCGCACGCGATCGACAAGCAGGCCGTCGCCGACGCCCTCGACCGGGTCGGTCTCGCCGACCTCGCCAACCGGCAGATCGGCGAACTGAGTGGCGGGCAGCGCAAGCGCGTGTTCGTCGCCCGCGCGATCGCGCAGGAGGCCCAGCTGCTGCTGCTCGACGAACCGTTCGCCGGGGTGGACAAGGCCTCCGAGGCGACCGTCAGCGAACTGCTTCGCGAGCTGCGCGACGAGGGCCGCGGCATCCTGATCTCCACGCATGACCTGGCCGGGGTTCCGAATCTCGTCGACGACGTTGTGCTGCTGAAGAACCGGGTGCTCTTCCACGGCCCGCCCGAGGAGGCCCTCAACGCCGACAACCTCGGCCGCGTGTTCGGACTGGAGCCGGCCGCATGATCGACTGGATCCTCGCCCCGTTGCAGTTCGAGTTCATGACCAGGGCGATCCTGGTCACCCTGATCGCCGCGGTCACCTGCGCCATCCTCAGCTGCTGGCTGGTGCAGATCGGCTGGTCGCTGATGGGCGACGCCGTCTCGCATGCCGTGCTGCCCGGGGTCGCCATCAGCTACATCCTCGGCTGGCCGTTCGCAGTCGGTGCCTTCATCTTCGGCGCCGGCGCGGTCGCCCTGATCGGCGGAGTGCGCGCGACAACGAAGATCAAATCGGATGCCGCCATCGGCGTCGTCTTCACGGCACTGTTCGCGCTCGGCCTGGTGATCATCTCGAAGACTCCCAGCCAGACCGACCTCGGCCACATCCTCTTCGGCAACGTGCTCGGCGTCAGCGACGCGGACATCTGGCAGGTTGTCGTGATCGGGACGATCGCCTGCGCCGTGCTGCTGGTGAAACGCCGCGACCTCACCCTGTACGCCTTCGACCGCGGCCACGCCAATGCGATCGGCATCAACACCCGCTGGTTGTCGATCCTGCTGCTCGGACTGCTGGCGCTCACGGTGGTCGTGGCACTGCAGGCGGTGGGCATCATCCTCGTCGTGGCCATGCTGATCACCCCCGGCGTGACCGCCTATCTGCTGACCAAACGATTCGACCGGATGCTGCTCTACAGCGTCGTCGTCACCGTGATCGCCGCGCTGGTCGGCCTGTACACCAGCTACTACCTCGATGCCTCGACCGGCGGTGCGGTGGTGCTCGCGCAGTCCGCGGCATTCGCTCTGGCCTACCTGTTCGGCCCGCGCGGGGGAGTCCTGGTGAACTGGGCCCGCGCCCGACGGGAGGTGCCGGCATGATCGCGGCGACGACATCCGTGGTCGTCGAAGACTACGTGAAGACCATCTACGCCCACACCGAGTGGCAGTCCGAACCGATCACCCCGTCGGTGCTGGCCGCGAGGCTCGGGCTGGCGGCGTCCTCCGTCACCGAAATGGTGAAGAAGCTGTCCGCGCAGGGGCTGGTCAGCCACGAGAAGTACGGCGCGATCACCCTGACCGACGCGGGCCGGGCGCTAGCGCTCGGCATGGTGCGCAAGCACCGCCTGGTCGAGACCTGGCTGGTGCGCGAGTTCGGCTACCGCTGGGACGAGGTGCACGACGAAGCCGAAGTGCTCGAACACGCGCTGAGTGACCGGCTGCTCGAGCGCATCGACGAGAAACTCGGCTACCCGGATGCCGATCCGCACGGCGATCCGATCCCGCGTGACGGCGACGTGGTGGTGCCGCACGCGGTGGTGCTCGACGCCGTCGAGGCCGGGTCAGTTGTACGGGTGGTCCGGGTCAGTGACCGGGACCCGCGGTTGCTCCGGCACCTGCATGCGGAGGGCATCGTCGTCGGCGCGCAGCTCAACGTCGTCGGCCACGCGCCCTTCGGCGGAGCGTTCACGGTGCGGGTCGGCGACACCGACCACGACCTCGGTGCGCAGGCGCGCGAGTCGATCTGGGTCGCTGACTAGCTGAGCGCGTCGGCTGGCCGGGGTGGCTGCCTAGCGCGGGTCGTTCTTCGGGTCCTGGTCGAAGTACGCCGGGTCGAGAACGATGTCCTCGTCGGTCAGCGGCTCGGGGCTGTCGCGCAGCGCCTTCTTCGCCTTCCTGGCCGACTGCACGTAGTGGTAGATCGTCGGGATCAGGGTCAGCACGACCGCGCCGATCAGGATCACGTCGATGTAGCCGCGCACGAAGTCGGCCACCGGCGGGATGTAGCCGAGCAGGTATCCGAACAAGGTGAGCCCGGCGCCCCAGATCATCGCGCCGACGAAGTTGTACAGGGTGTACTTCTTGTAGTTCATATGGCCAACGCCAGCGGCGACCGGCACGAACGTGCGCAGGATCGGCACGAACCGGGCGAGGATCACCGACAGTCCGCCGAAGCGGTGGAAGAACGCGTTGGTGCGCACCACGTTCTCGCGACTGAACAGGCCGCTCTCTTTGCGTTCGAACACCTTCGGCCCGAACTTATGGCCTATCAAATAGCCGACCTCACCGCCGAGGAACGCCGCGAAACCGATCGCCAGGCACACCCACCAGATGTCCATCCCGAGCCCGGGGTGGAACGCGAACAGTCCGGTGATGATCAGCAGCGTGTCGCCCGGCAGCAGGAACCCGACCAGCAGCCCCGTCTCAGCGAACACGATCAGGCAGACGCCGATCACCGCGAACGCGCCGAAGCCGGTGATCAGGGTCTCCGGATCGAGCCACGGGAACAGAGCGGCAGGAACCATGCAGGAAACTCCAGACGATGAAGGGGAGTGACGGATGCCCAAACGAGAGCCTTTCGTCAGCGTACTAGTCGCGGCACCCCATTCGCGTAGGGGTATCCCCCCATTTCGTCCCGTCTCGCGGGTCGAGCGCGCTCCGCGAAACGAGCCCCTCCCGCTGGTCGAGCTGGCCGAGACCTCGACCACCGAATGTGCCATAATCATTTCCTGAACGTTCGGTCACTTATTCGCGGGCGGCAGTTATCGACGACGGGGTGGTCACGATGGCAGACGAACAGCCGCCGCTCCTGCTCGAGCGCCGTGCCGACCGCATCGTGGCCACGCTGAACCGCGCGCAGGTGCGGAACGCCATCAACCACGACATGATCGACGCGCTGCACGCGCTCTGCGACGAGCTCGAGCGTGATCCGCAGATCCTCATCCTGACCGGCGCCGGCGGCACATTCGCCTCAGGTGCCGACATCCGGGAACTGCGCGACCGCAGGGCAGATGACGCGCACCGCGCGATCAACGCCAACGCCTTCATTCGCATCCGCAGGCTGCCCGCACCGGTGATCGCCGCACTCGACGGTTACGCCCTCGGTGGTGGCGCCGAACTGGCCTACGCGGCCGACCTGCGGATAGGCACCCCGCGTCTGAAAATCGGCAACCCCGAAACCGGCCTCGGCATCATCGCGGCCGCCGGTGCCAGCTGGCGGCTACGGGAAATCGTCGGCGAAGCTCTCGCCCTCGAACTGCTGCTCACCGGGCGGCCGCTCGACGCCGAGCAGGCGCTCGCCGCGGGACTGATCTCCGCCATCCACCCCGCCGACGAGCTGCTCGACGCCGCCCACGCGCTCGCTGATCGGATCACCGCCAACGACCCGGCCGCCACCCGGGCCACCAAACGCGTGTTCCTCGCGCCGGCCGACGCCCACCCGCGGGTGGACTCCGAGGAGCAGGCGGTGTTGTTCGAAAGCGCCGAGAAACTCCGCCGGATGACCGAGTTCCTCGAGCGGAGGGCGCGATGACAATTCCGTCGCATGTCGGAGTGCTCGGCGGCGGACGCATGGGGGCCGGTATCGCGCACGCCTTCATCCTCGCCGGCGCACGGGTGACCGTCATCGACCGGGACGAGACGGCAGCCGCCTCCGCCGCCGACCGCATCGAGCTTTCCATCGTCGAAAGCGTCCGCCGGCAGGCCACCGACCGTGCTGCCGACGAACTCCGCGACGCCCTGTCGGTGGGCACCGACGTCGCCTCGTTTGCCGATGCCGGGCTCGTCATCGAAGCGGTGCCCGAAGACCCCGCGCTGAAAGCCGACGCCCTCCGCCGGGTGGAAGAGCGGCTGCCCGACGACGCGATGATCGCCAGCAACACCTCCTCGATCTCGATCGGTTCCCTCGCGGCCGAGCTGCGCCGGCCGGAGCGCTTCCTCGGGATGCATTTCTTCAACCCGGTCCCTGCCTCCGCGCTCGTCGAGATCGTCACCGGCCCCGCGACCGATCCGGCGGTCGCCGAGACCGTGCGCGGCTGGGTTCTCGATATCGGCAAGACCCCGATCACGGTCACGGATGCCCCGGGCTTCGCGTCCTCGCGGCTCGGCGTCGCGCTGGCGCTCGAGGCGATCCGGATGCTCGAGGCCGGCGTCGCCAGCGCGGATGACATCGACACCGCCATGGTGCTCGGCTACAAGCATCCGATCGGCCCGCTGCGGCTGACCGACCTGGTCGGACTGGACGTGCGACTGGCGATCGCCGAATACCTGCACGCCGAGCTCGGGCCCCGATTTGAGCCGCCACAACTGCTGCGCCGCCTGGTCGCCGAGGGCAAACTCGGCCGAAAGAGCGGCGAAGGCTTCTACCACTGGACCAACGAGGAGATGCGATGAGCGAGATCCTGCCCAGCTTCGTGAACGGCGAATGGTGGGCGCCCGGCCCGGAGGCGCTGCCCGGGGCCACCCCGGTCCGGGATGCCTCGACCGGCGAGCTGGTCACCCGGGTGTCCACCGAAGGCCTCGACCTCGGCGCGGCACTCGAATACGCGCGCGACACCGGGCAGGCGAGCCTCGGCGCGCTCACCTTCCACCAGCGGGCGCTGCTGCTCAAGCAGTTCGCGCTGGCGCTCACCGAACGCAAGGACGAGCTGTACGAGTTGTCTCGCCGCACCGGCGCCACCAAAGCCGACACCTGGATCGATGTCGACGGCGGCATCGGCGTGCTGTTCACCTACTCCTCGAAGGGACGCCGCGAGCTGCCGAACGCGACCGTCTACGTCGACGGACCCGCCGAATCGCTGTCGAAGGATGGCTCGTTCCTCGGCCGCCACCTTTACACGCGGCTGCACGGGGTCGCCGTGCAGATCAATGCCTTCAACTTTCCGGTCTGGGGCTCACTGGAGAAGTTCGCGCCGGCGTTCCTCGCCGGCATGCCAACCGTGGTGAAGCCAGCCACCCCGACCGGTTACCTCGCCGAGGCGTTCGTGCGCATCCTGGCTGACGCGGGACTGCTGCCCGAGGGCTCGCTGCAGCTGGTGTCCGGGACGGTGCCCACCCTGTTCGAGCACCTGACGCTGGGCGACACGGTCTCGTTCACCGGCTCGGCTTCGACCGCGGAGCGTCTGCGCCAGCACGAGTCCGTGCGGACCGGCGGGGTGCGATTCACCAGCGAGACCGACTCGATCAACGCGTCGATCCTCGGCCCCGACGCGACCGCGGGCACCCCCGAATTCGACGCCTACGTCAAGCAGCTGGTCACCGAGCTGACCGCCAAGGCCGGGCAGAAGTGCACCGCGATCCGCCGGGCGATTGTGCCAGCGGAATCCGTCGACGCCGTGATCGACGCAGTCCGTGCGCGCGTCGACGAGCGAGTGATCGTCGGCGACCCGCGCGATGAGACCGTGACCATGGGACCGCTCGCCTCGATCGCACAACGCGACGAGGTGCTCGCCCAGGTCGCCAAGCTGGAGGAAGCCGGCGGCCGGATCGTCATCGGAGCGACCAGCGCCCCCGAGGTGGTACGCGCCGACGGCAGCCGCGGGCCGGTGCCGAATGGCGCGTTCCTGTCTCCGCTGTTGGTGCGATTCGCGGATGCTGATGCCTCAGCCGTGCACGCGATCGAAGCGTTCGGGCCGGTCGCGAGCATCATCGGCTACGACTCGGTGCCCGAGGCCGCCCGGCTCGTCGGCCGCGGTGGCGGGTCGCTGGTCACGAGTGTCGCCACCCACGACCCCGCGGTCGCCGCCGAACTGCTCGGCCGGATGGCCGCGTTCAACGGGCGGGTGCTGTTCCTCAACCGCGATGATGCCCGCACCTCGACCGGGCATGGGTCGCCGGTGCCGCACCTGGTGCACGGCGGACCCGGCCGCGCCGGCGGCGGTGAGGAACTCGGCGGCATCCGCTCAGTGCTGCACTACATGCAGCGCACCGCGGTGCAGGGCACACCTGAGATCCTCACCGAGTTGACCGGCATCTGGCACCCGGGGGCGGCATCCGAGTCGGGCGGGACGCATCCCTTCCGGAAGAGCCTTGCCGAGCTGCAACTCGGCGACCAGGTGGTGTCCCCGTCGCGCGAGGTCACCCTCGAGGACATCGAGACCTTCGCCGAGTTCACCGGGGACACGTTCTACGCGCACATGGATGAGGAGGCCGCCGCCGCGAACCCGTTCTTCCCTGGGCGCGTTGCGCACGGGTACCTGCTGATCGCGTGGGCGGCGGGACTGTTCGTGGAGCCGGCGCCAGGACCGGTGCTTGCCAACTACGGTCTCGAGAACCTGCGGTTCCTGACCCCGGTATCGCCGGGGGATTCGATCCGGGTGGAGCTGACCGCGAAGCAGATCACGCCGCGCGAGACCGAGGACTACGGCGAGGTGCGCTGGGACGCGGTGCTGAAGAACCAGAACGACGACCTGGTCGCCCAGTACGACGTGCTGACCCTGGTCGCGAAGGAGCAGAGTCCCGCCTCCTCGACCAGCGGGTAGGAGTGCGGCGCTCCTCAATCAGCGGTGCTTCAACCCGTCCAGGGCGACGGCGATCACGTCGTCCGCGAGCCGGTCGGCGTCGTCTGGACCATTCGGGCGGTACCACTCGACGATCGAGTTGATCATCCCGAACAGCAGCCGCTCGGCGACCCGGGCATCGATGTCGGTGCGCACCGAACCCTCGGCGCGGGCTTGCTCGAGCAGCCCGATGACTGCCTTGTCGAACTCCCGCCGCCGGCGCAGCGCGTCCCGCTCGACAGCGGTGTTGCCACGGACCCGGAGCAGCAGCGTCACGTTCGGCAGGAACTGCACGAGCACGTGCACGGCCCGGCGCAGCACGTGCTCCAGGCGTTCCGTCGCGTCACCCTCGCGGGCCTGTGGTTCATCCAGTACCGCTTCGAGTGCTCGCAGCGCCTGGTCGAGTGCCCGCTCGAGGATCGTCTCCTTCGAGGCGAAGTGGTGGTAGATCGCCGACTTCGACAGCCGCAGCCGATCGGCGAGCGTGCCCATCGAGGTGGCGTCATAGCCGTACTCGTTGAACGCCTCGACGGCCACCGCGAGGATGCCATCCTGGTCGTATCCGGGACGCCCCCGCCGCACGCCGTTCTCCGCCATTTGTCTCAGTCTGCCACGCGGTCGAACGGTCACTGCCCGGATGGCGCAGCGCGGTTGGTGCTGAAGCTGCGGCCGCGGACCTCAGCCACGACCTCGCCGGTCTCATCGGTCACCCGCACGTCGTACAGCCCGGTGCGTCCACTGAGCGCGCGGCGCATGGCGGTGGCGGTGAGGCGCTGCCCCACGGTCGTCGACTTCATGAAGGTGATGTCCGCCCCGACCGCGACGGTGACCTTCTCGTCTTCGTTGCAGGCGATCGCGAACGCCGTGTCGGCAAGCGCGAAGACCAGGCCGCCGTGGGTGATCTCGAAGCCGTTGGTCATGTCCTCACGGACCACCATCGACACGACCGCATAACCGGGCTCGTCCCGCTCGACGACCATGCCGAGGGCGGCCGAGGCGCGGTCGCGCTGCATCATCTCGCGGGTGATGCGGGTGGCATCCGTCACAGTCGTCTCCTCATCGAGCCGATCACCGCGTCCGGGCATCGTTGCCCAGTCGATGGCGCCAGCATATACTAACTGAATGGTCGGTCGGTAATGTCGGCCCGCAAACGCAGGAGTCAATGATGATCTCGCCTGAGCAAGAACAATTCGATCGATTGATCGCCGAGGACGGCCGGATCGAGCCCCGGGACTGGATGCCCGAGCAATACCGCAAGACCCTCATCCGGCAGATGTCGCAGCACGCGCACTCCGAGATCATCGGCATGCAGCCCGAGGCGAACTGGATCACCCGGGCCCCGAGCCTGAAGCGCAAGGCGATCCTGATGGCGAAAGTGCAGGACGAGGCCGGCCACGGGCTGTACCTGTACTCGGCGACGCAGACCCTGGGCATCACCCGCGACGAGATGATGGAGCAGCTCATCTCGGGCAAGGCGAGATACTCCTCGATCTTCAACTACCCGACGCCGACCTGGGCGGACATGGGCGCGATCGGCTGGCTCGTCGACGGCGCCGCAATCTGCAACCAGGTGCCGCTCTGCCGGTGCTCCTTCGGCCCCTACGGCCGGGCGATGGTGCGGATCTGCAAGGAGGAATCGTTCCACCAGCGGCAGGGATTCGAGATCCTGCTCGAACTGATGAACGGCACCGAGGCGCAACGGGAGATGGCGCAGGATGCGGTGAACCGCTGGTACTGGCCGTCCCTGATGATGTTCGGCCCGCCCGACGACGATTCGCCCAACTCGGCGCAGTCGATGGCGTGGAACATCAAACGGTTCTCGAACGACGCGCTGCGGCAACGGTTCGTGTCGATGCTGGTGCCGCAGGCCGAGGTGCTCGGCGTGGTGCTCCCCGACCCGAAGCTGCGCTTCGATGAGCAGACCGGCCGGTACGAGATGAGCGAGATCGACTGGCACGAGTTCCATGAGGTGCTCGCCGGCCGCGGACCGTGCAACGCGCAACGGCTGCAGCGCCGCCGGACCGCCCACGAAGAGGGTGCGTGGGTGCGCGAAGCCGCCGCCGCGTACGCCAGACGACAGGAAGCACGGGGGGTGGCCTGATGCCGACACCGGGGGAGTCCGCCGCCGAGCCGTGGCCGCTCTGGGAAGTGTTCGTCCGCGCCGGTCGTGGCCTCAGCCACGTGCATGTCGGTTCGCTGCACGCACCCGACGCCGACATGGCGGTGCGCAACGCCCGCGACGTGTACACCCGCCGCGGGGAAGGCGTGTCGATCTGGGTGGTGCCCGCCGCCGCGATCACCACCAGCGACCCCGACGCCAAGGGCGCGTTCTTCGAGAGCCCGGCTGGCAAGAACTACCGGCACGCCGCGTATTACGAGAAGTCCAAGGGGGTGAAGCACCTGTGAGCGACCAGCACGGCGACGTCGAAGTCGATGCGCGCACCCTGGACGCCGAACTGGCCGGAGACCTCGGCCAGCAGGCGTCCCCGGATGTGGTCGAATACGCGCTCTGGCTCGGCGACGACGCGCTCATCCTCGCGCAGCAGCTCGGCGCCTGGATTTCGTACGCCCCCGAGCTGGAAGAGGATGTCGCGCTCGGCAACATCGCCCTCGACCTGATCGGCCACGCCCGCTCGCTGCTGCACTACGCCGGCACCGCCACCGGACGCAGCGAAGACGACCTCGCCTACTTCCGCGGCGAACCCGAATTCCGCTCCGCCTGGCTGTTCGAGCAGCCGAACGGCGACTTCGCCCACACCATCGCCCGGCAACTGATTGCCGCGCACTACCTGTACGAGTTGTACCGCAGGCTCACGACATCCGCCGATCCCACCCTCGCCGCAATCGCCGCCAAGGCCGTGAAAGAGGTCGACTACCACCGCGACCACGCCACCCAGTGGACGCTCCGGCTCGCCCTCGGCACCGACGAGTCCCGCGGCCGGATGATCGTCGCCCTCGCCGACGTGTGGCCATACGTCGACGAGCTGTTTCAGGATGACCCGCTGATCGACGCTCTCGCGGAGGTCGCCGTCCCGCCGTCGTCGCTGCGTGAGCCGTTCGACGAGATCGTGGTCGCCATCCTCACCGAAGCGGAACTCGAGGTCCCGGCCGGGCCGAGCTCCAGCGGGGGCGGTCGTCACGGGCGCCACTCCGAACACCTCGGCCGGCTGCTGGCCGAGATGCAGGTGCTGGCCCGTCAGCATCCGGGAGCGAAATGGTGACCGCGACCACTGGACTGACCAACACCGCGCTGACCAACACCGCGCTGACCCGCACGGCGTGGGACGTTGCCGCGACGGTGACTGACCCGGAGATCCCGGTGATCTCGATCGCGGACCTGGGTGTGCTGCGATCGGTCGAAGTCACCGGTGAACACGTCGACGTGACCATCACCCCGACGTACAGCGGCTGCCCTGCGATGGACGCCATCCGAGCCGACGTCGAGGCGGCGCTCGCCGCGGCCGGGTTCGATGATGTCTCCGTGCGGCTCGTCCTCGCTCCGGCATGGACCACCGACTGGATCACTGACGAGGGCAAGCGCAAGCTGCACGAGTACGGCATCGCGCCGCCGACGGGACGTGCCGCGGCCGGTCTCGGCAAGCTCGACCCGCGGGGGGAGCGCGACCGGCGGAGAGTCCGGCTCACCATGTCGGTGAAGTGCCCGCGCTGCGACTCGCTGCACACCCGCGAGCTCGCCCGGTTCGGCTCGACTTCGTGCAAGGCCCTCTACGAGTGCCTCGACTGCCTGGAGCCGTTCGACTACTTCAAGGTGCTCTGACGTGGCCGAGAAACGCCGCGGCCGCTTTCACACGCTCGAGGTGGCCGAGGTCAGGCGCCTCACCGCGGACAGCATCGAGGTCACCTTCGCGGTGCCGGAGCACCTGCACGGCGCCTACGACTACCTGCCCGGCCAGTTCGTCGCCCTGCGCGGCACCATCGACGGCCACGAACTGAGACGCAGCTACTCGATCTGCCGGCCACCAACACCCGGCAGCATCAGCGTCGCCATCAAACGCGACATCGGCGGGCTGTTCTCCACCTGGGCGACCAATGAACTTCGTGCAGGTGACACCCTCGACGTGATGAGCCCGCAGGGCACCTTCACGCTCTCCGGCGAGGAACTCGATGGCCGGCACATCGTCGGCATCGCCGCCGGCTCAGGCATCACACCACTGATGGCCCTCGCGCACAGTGTGCTCGCGGCATCCGACACGTCCCGGTTCAGCCTGCTGTACACGAACCGGTCCTCGCTGGATGTGATGTTCCTCGACGACCTCGCCGAGCTCAAGGACCGTTACCCGTCCCGGCTGGCACTGCACCACGTGCTCTCCCGCGAGCAGCGCACCGCTC
This sequence comes from Diaminobutyricimonas sp. LJ205, assembly GCF_009755725.1. NCBI lineage: Bacteria > Bacillati > Actinomycetota > Actinomycetes > Micrococcales > Microbacteriaceae > Ruicaihuangia > Ruicaihuangia ninglii. The sequence continues at coordinate 613,844 of NZ_CP046619.1, forward strand.
CGCTGCTGTCAGGACGGATCGACGAGGCGAAGCTGCGGCGGATCCTCGAGGTGTTGATCCCGCCGACGAGTGTCGACGAGTGGTTCCTCTGCGGGCCATTCGAGCTGGTGCAGCTCTGCCGCGACGTGCTCGCCGAGCTCAACGTGCCGCGGGAACACGTGCGCTTCGAGCTGTTCACCACGGGGGAGCCGGTGCCTAACCAGTCCCGTCCGGCGGTCATCCACGAGGGCGAGTCGACAATCAAGATTGACTTCACGCTCGACGGGCAGAGCTCCACCGTGCTGAGCGGCGTCGACGCGCACGAATCGGTGCTGACCGCCGCCCTGCGAGTGCGACCGGACGTGCCGTTCGCCTGCACCGGTGGCGTCTGTGGCACGTGTCGCGCCAAGCTGGTCGAGGGCTCGGTGCAGATGACCGAGAACTACGCCCTTGAGCCGGATGAGCTTGACGCCGGTTACATCCTGACTTGCCAGTCCCACCCGAAGACCCCGGCCGTGGTCGTCGACTACGACGGTTGACGCGCACCAGTTCAGCACCAGGAAAGGACCGTAATGATCGAGCTCGTCATCGACTCGGATGTCGCCGAAATCACCCTGAACGCCCCGGACAAGCTCAACGCGCTGAACGAGAGCGCTCTCGGCGGGCTCGACGAGGCTTACCGCGAGGCCGAGGCGGCGGAAGTGCGCGCGCTCGTGCTGCGCGGTGAAGGGCGGGCGTTCAGTGCCGGCCGCGACATTTCCCGGGTCGATCCGGCCGAGGACAATGTGCTCGGCTACCTAGACGGGCTGGTCACCCCGCTGCTCGAGCGGATGAGCGCCTTTCCCGCGCCCACCTTCGCCGCTGCGCATGGCGCATGCCTGGGCGTTGGCCTCGGCCTGCTGATCGCCACCGACGTGGTTTATGTCGCCGACACCGCCAAGATCGGCTCGCCGTTCATGAACCTGGGCGCCACCCTCGACTCGGGCGGGCACGCGCTGTTCTTCGAACGGCTGGGCGCGCACCGCACGCTCGACCTGATCTACTCGGGCGAGCTGATGAGCGGGACGGATGCCGTGACCGCGGGCCTGTTCTCACGGGTGCTGCCCGCCGACGACGTGCTCGAGGCCACCCGTGCCGCCGCCAGGCGTGCCGCGGCCGGCCCGACGCAGGCGTTCGTGGCCAGCAAGAAACTGGTGAACACGCTGCGGGACAAGCGCATCGGACTCTGGCATGCGCTCGCCGAGGAGAATCGCGCGCAGGCCGCCCTGTGCGCCACGGACGACTACCGGGAGGGCTTCGCCGCGTTCCAGCAGAAGCGCACGCCGCAGTTCACCGGGCGCGGCTGACAAGGGTGTTACAGCTTCAGAAGCAACCGTGACGGGTTCTCGATCGCCGCAACCACCGCGCCGAGGAACCCTGACGCGTAGCCACCGTCGCAAACGCGATGGTCGAACGCGAGCGAGAGTTGCGCGATCCGGCGCACCCGGATCCTGCCGTTCACGACCCACGGACGCTCAATCACGCGGCCGAGCCCCAGGATCGCGACTTCGGGGTGGTTGATGATCGCAGCCGAGCCGTCGACGCCGAAGGTGCCGTAGTTGTTCAGCGTGAATGTCGAGCCGGTGAGTTCGGCCGGTTGTGCGGCTCCCGCGCGGGCGCGCTCGCCGAGTTCCCTCAGTCGCTGGTCCAGATCGGCGAGGCTCGCCTGCTCGGCGTGCCGGAGCACCGGCACCATCAGCCCGCGCGGGGTGTCGGTCGCGACGCCCAGGTTGACCCCTTCGAAGGTGGTCAGCCGGGAACTGTCGTCGCTCAGCCGGCTGGCCAGCACGGGGTAGTCGGCGAGGGCGAGCAGGGTGAACTTTGCCAGGAACGCGGTCAGTGACATCCGCTGTCCGTCGACCAGCAGGCGTTCGCGCAGCTTCCAGAGCCGGGTGACGTCGACGTCAACCCAGACCGTGGCTTCGGGGATTTCGGAGCGGCTGCGGGAGAACTTCTCGGCGGCAGTGCGGCGGAGCATGCCGAGTTGTTCGTCGGTGCGGACGCTGAGACCGGTGCGGTCGTCGACCGCTCCCTCCTCGTTGATCGATGCTTCGACCAGCTCAGCACGGCGGCTTGCCGAGATCTCGGCAGGCTCGATCAGCGGAGCGGCTTGGTGTGCCTGGGCGAGCACGTCCTGTCGGGTGATGACCCCGTCGGGCCCGGTCGGCTGCACGCGGTGCAGGTCGACGCCCTCATCGCGGGCCAGCTTGCGGACGATCGGTGAGATCACCGGCACCGGACCGGTGTGCGGTGCGGGTGCGGTTGCAGTGCTCGAGGCGCTGGCCGTGACCGGAGCACTCGCACCGCTCGCTCCGAGCGGGGCACGCCTGCGCCGCCCAGTCGACGGCGACGTGCCGTACCCGATGAGCACGTTGCCCGACCCGCCGCGCACGGCCTCCGGATCCGCGGGCTTCGCCTCGCGGTTCGCCTCCTCGACTTCGATCAACGGGGCGCCGACGGCGAGGGTGTCCCCTTCCGCGCCGTGCAATGCGCCGATGGTGCCACCGAACGGGGAAGGCACCTCGACGATGCTCTTCGCGGTCTCCAGCTCGGCAACCGGCTGGTCGATCGTCACGGTGTCGCCGACCCCTACCAGCCAGCGGACCAGGGTCGCCTCGGTCAGGCCTTCGCCGAGGTCGGGCAGGGTGAACGTTTTCACTCGTCCTCCCACTGCAGCGAGTCGATCGCGTCGAGCACCCGGTCAAGGTCGGGCAGGAAGAAGTGCTCGAGCTTCGGCGGCGGGTACGGGATGTCGAAACCGGTCACCCGGCGCACCGGTGCTTCGAGATGGTGGAAGCAGTGCTCCGACACCCGTGCGGCGATCTCGGCCGAGAAGCTTGCGAAGCCCGGGGTCTCCGCCACCACCACCGCCCGGCCGGTGGAGCGAACGGCCGCGAACACGGTGTCGTCATCGAACGGCACGAGGCTGCGCAGGTCGAGTACCTGCACGTTCCGGCCGGCCTGGGCCGCGACATCCGCAGCCTCCAACGCGAGCGCGACCGACGGGCCGTAGCTGATCAGCGTGGCATCGGTTCCCTCGCGCACCACCTGTGCCTGCCCCAGTTTCGGCAGCGGCAGGCTGGTGTCGAGCGTGCCCTTTGACCAGTACAGCCGCTTCGGCTCCAGGAAGATCACCGGGTCGGGGGACTGGATGGCGGCGCGAAGCAGGCCGTAGGCGTCCTGCGGCGTGGACGGGCTGACCACGACCAGCCCCGGGGTGTGCGCGTAGTACGACTCGGAGGAGTCCGAGTGGTGCTCGACACCGCCGATGCCGCCGCCGTACGGAATGCGGATGACCATCGGCAACCGCACCCGGCCGCGGGTGCGGTTGCCGGTCTTGGCCACGTGGCTGGTGATCTGCTCGAACGCGGGGTAGGCGAACGCGTCGAACTGCATCTCAACCACGGGCCGCAACCCGTTCATGGCCATGCCCACCGCGGTGCCCACGATCGCCGACTCGGCGAGCGGGGTGTCGAAACAGCGGGCTTCACCGAACCGGGCTGTCAGCCCGTCGGTGATGCGGAACACTCCGCCGAGCGGGCCGACATCCTCGCCGAACACCAGGACCGACTCGTCAGCCTCAAGGGCGTCGGCGAGGGCCCGGTTCAGTGCCTGCGCCATGGTCACCGTCTGCGCAGTGTCGGGGGTGTCGTGCGACAGGGGAGCCGGGGCGTGCGTCATCGGTGGTCCTCCAGTTCGCGGGCGAGGTCGCGCTCGAGCACCCGGGCCTGGTCGAGCAGTTGCGGGGTGGGTTCGGCGTAGACGTGCGCGAACAGGTCGAGCGGGTTCGGCGTCGGTGCGCCATCGGTCATCGCTTCGCGCAGCACGGATGCCTCGTGCTCGGCCTCGGCGGTGATTGCGGTCTGCCCGTCCTGATCGAGCGCGCCGGTGCCCTCGAGATACACGCGCAGCCGTTCGATCGGGTCACGCTCCACCCAGGCGGCGACCTCGGCGTCGTCGCGGTACCTCGTGGCGTCATCCGCGTTGGTGTGCGGCTGGATGCGGTAGGTGTGCGCCTCGATCAGGGTCGGCCCGCCGCCATCCCGAGCCCGGTCGACCGCCTGGCCGAGCACGGCGTGCAGCGCGGCGAAGTCGTTGCCGTCGACCCGTTGCCCGGGAAGGCCGTAGCCGATGCCCTTGTGTGCGAGCGAGGGGGCGGCGGTCTGCCGGGTGATCGGCACCGAGATGGCCCAGCCGTTGTTCTGCACCAGGAACACCACCGGCAGCTGGAACACCGCTGCGACGTTCAGCGCCTCGTGGAAGTCGCCTTCGCTGGTCGCGCCGTCGCCACACAGGGCGAGCACGACGGTCGGCTCGCCGCGGAGCTTCGCCGCGTGGGCGAACCCGGCGGCGTGCAGCAGGTTGGTGGCCAGCGGCGTCGCCTGAGGGGCGACACCGTGCTCGTAGGGGTCGAAGCCCGAGTGCCAGCCGCCGGCGAACAGGGTGAGCGTGTCCCGAGCCGGCACGCCTTTGATGCTCACCGCAATGGAATCCCGGTAGGTGGGGAACAGCCAATCGTCCTTGCGGAGAGCCAGGCCCGCGGCGACCTGGCAGGCCTCTTGGCCATGCGAGGACGGGTAAACCGCGAGCCGGCCCTGTCGCACCAGCGCGGTGCACTGGTCGTTGAAGCGTCGGCCGATCACCATGTGGCGGTAGCCCTCAAGCAGGGCCTCGGTCGATGGCATCCGGAACTCGTCGTCAGCATGGGCGGCGCCATGCTGATCGATCAGCTGGACCGGTGTGCTCCGGGGGAGCAGCGACTCATAGGTCTCAGTGTTCGCCAAGGACATGCCCCCGTTTCAATCGCGCGCCGTTACGAGATTCGAGTCAATCGTCGGTCATTTCGGGCCGTCTGTAGCCATGAGTGATCAAGTACTGGAAGAATGGCCCGCCAAGCCGGGTTGCCCTGTACGAGTGGTCGCCTGAATCGGAAAACCGGATGTCAAGGGAGACAGATGGCCGAACAACTGGACGAGACCGACCGCAAGATCGTCGCCGAATTACAGAAAGACGGCCGGGCGTCGATCCGGGCGATTGCCGCCGCGGTACTGATTTCCCGGGCGAACGCCTATGCGCGCGTGAACCGGCTGGTCGAGTCGGGGGTAATCACCGGCTTCACGGCGAAGGTCGATCCGGTGAAACTGGGGCAGACGGCATCCGCCTATGTGATGCTCCGGGTGGAGCAGGAGTCGTGGCAGAGCCTGCGGGTCAAGCTTTCGGAGATCCCGGCGGTGCAGCACTTCGCGCTGCTCGGCGGGGACATGGATGTCGCGCTGCTGGTGCGGGCGGCGGACATCGCCGAGCTGCGGCAACTGGTTCTCACCGAACTGCAGGCGATCCCCGAGGTGCTGGGCACGCGGACCTGGATCATCTTCGAGGATCACGACACCCGGTAGCCCCGAGGGTCAATCGGCGAGAAGCCGGTCAGCGGACTCAGGCCGCATACACTTCCTCGGCGCTCGTCGATGCGGACTCCGCAAAGTGCGGATTGCGCACAGCGTTCGCCATCACGAGATCGACAGTGCGGTCGAGAATGCCTTCGAGATCTTCCTTGAGCCCGAAGTACGCAGCAAACGCATCCTCGGCCCCCGGCAGGAACTCGACGAGGAAGTCGACATCACTTCGTTCGGGGTCGAATGCGTCGGACGTTGCGGAGCCGAAGATCCTGAGGCGACTGACGCCGTGCGCGCGGCACACGCGGGCGATCGCAGCACGATCCAGTGCCAGCCCCGTCGTCATGGCGGAAGTCTACCGAGGCCATGGAATACGCCACGGCTACGATTTGCGCATGACCACCCTCTTAGACCAGCCCGAGTGGCACAACGCCTCACCCGGTTCGGCGGCGGTGATCACAAGGGATGCCGCGCAGAACTGGCTTGATGCGTACGTAATTGCCTGGAAGCTCTATGACGAACGAGCAATAGCGGATCTGTGGTCGGAGACTGCTGTTTGGCATTACCCATTTCAAACGCGCGCGTCCGGACGCAATGAGATCGTTGCTGAGTGGATGCGTGAGCGCGACGACTTCATTGGCGAGTCCTTCGACGCCAAATATCGTCCGGTCGCCATCGAGGGCGACACGGTCGTCGCGCATGGGCGGACTGTCTTCTACCACCCGAATAGTGACCACGTGGCTACGGCCTATGACAACGTCTGGTTCCTGCGGTTCGACGAGTCCGGACGGTGTTCTGAGTTCCATGAGTGGTACGCGGGCCGCCCGGAAGACGAACCAGATCGAGCAGTACCCGTCCGCCAAGGCTAGCGACACGATCCGTCAGTTAATAAGTGCGGAAGGTGGGACTTGAACCCACACGCCCGAAAGCACAGGAACCTAAATCCTGCGTGTCTGCCAATTTCACCACTCCCGCGGGCGAGACCAGTGTAGCGGCGAGCGAAGCGCGGTTTCCCTAGCGCAGCGTCGGGCGGACCAGTAATGTTCGGGGCGATGGCCGGTCGTGATCGACGCCCGAAGCGGCATCCCGGCCCGGAATCGAGGCGACATGTCAACGCTGACTGAGCAGAGTGCCGAGATCATCGACGCGGTGCGCTCGTTCACCGAGAAGGAACTTGCGCCGAACGCCCGCGATTGGGATGACCGGGCACACTTCCCGGCCGATGTGTTGCGCCGCGCGGGCACGCTCAAACTCGGCGGGCTTTATGTGCCGACGGATCTCGGCGGCGCCGGCCTGACGCGCAACGATGCGGTCACCATCTTCGAGGAGCTCGCCAAGGGCGACACCGCCGTGGCCGCCTACACCTCGATCCACAACATGGTGGCCTGGACCATCGGCGAGTACGGCACTCCCGAGCAGCGCCAGCAGTTCGTGCCCAAGCTGGTCACGCTTGAGCACTTCGGCAGTTACTGCCTGACCGAACCCGGGGGAGGGTCGGATGCTGCGGCCCTCACCACTGAGGCGAGGCGCGACGGCGACGAATACGTGTTGAACGGGGTGAAGCAGTTCATCTCCGGAGCCGGCGAATCCTCGGTCTACCTGGTGATGGCCCGCACCGGCGGACCGGGCGCGGGAGGAATCAGCGCGATCATCGTGCCCGCCGGAGCCGAGGGACTCAGCTTCGGTCCGGTTGAGAAGAAGATGGGCTGGCACGCGCAGCCCACCCGCCAGGTGATCATGAAGGACGTGCGGGTGCCGGTGAGCAATCGCCTCGGCGCCGAGAACGAGGGGTTCGCGATCGCGCTCGCCGCGATCAACAACGGCCGGATCATGCTGTCGTCCTGCTCGGTCGGCGGTGGCCAGTGGGCCCTCGACAAGGCGCTGGATTACGTGCAGAAGCGCGAGGCGTTCGGCAAGCCGCTGGCGGCTAATCAGGGGCTGGTCTTCATGCTCGCCGACATGGCCACCGAGCTCGAGGCTGCGCGCGGCCTGCTCCAGCGAGCCGCCACCGCGCTCGACACGAAGGCGCCGGATGCCACCAAGCTCTGCGCGATGGCCAAGCGGTTCGCCACCGATGCCGGGTTCAACGCGGCGAACTCCGCCCTTCAGATGCACGGCGGTAACGGCTACTTTCAGGAGTACGGCATCGAGCGGGTCGTCCGTGACCTGCGGGTGCACCAGATCGCTGAGGGGGCCAACGAGATCATGCGCGTCATCGTCGGACGGGAACTACTGGGACACGCTCGATGACCGACGCCGAGATGTCCGGCGGCCAGATTTCCGACGCCGAGGTGCTCTTCGACAAACGTGGCCGGCTCGGCCTGATCACCCTCAACCGTCCCCAGGCGATCAACGCCCTCACGCACTCGATGGTGCGCCAGATCCTCGCCGCGCTGGACGGCTGGGAGCACGACCCGCAGGTGGCCGCCGTGGCGATCACCGGCGCCGGCGAGCGTGGCCTGTGCGCGGGCGGTGACATCGTCTCCCTCTATCGCGACGCCACCGAGGGCGACGGCCATGCATCCGCGGCGTTCTGGCGCGACGAGTACACGCTGAACCTGCGCATCGCCAACTACCCGAAGCCCTACGTCGCGATTCAGGATGGCATCGTTCTCGGCGGCGGCATCGGCCTGTCCGCGCACGGCTCGCACCGAATCGTCACCGAACGCTCGAAACTCGGTCTACCCGAGGTCGGCATCGGCTTCATCCCCGACATCGGCGCCACCTGGCTGCTCGCGCACGCGCCCGGCGAACTCGGCACCTACCTGGCGCTGACCGGCGGCTCGGTCGGCGCCGCCGACGCCATCCACCTCGGCCTCGCCGACTTCTGCGTGCCGTCCGACCGGCTCGGTGAGCTGCTGACCGCGCTCGAGACTGAGGCTCCGGATGTCGCGATCTCCCAGGTCTCGGCTGGTGCCGGCCGGGCCGCACTCGCCGAGCAGGCCGAGTGGATCGACCCGGCATTCGCGGGGTCGACCGTCCGCGGCATCCTGAACCGGCTGCGCGCCATCACGCTCGCCGACGCCCGCGCGACCGCCGACACGATGGAGGCGAAGTCACCGATCGCGCTCGCCGTGGCCCTCGAGTCGCTGCGCCGGGCGCGGGCGCTGCCATCCCTCGCGGCGGTGCTCGATCAGGAGTACCGGGTGTCGCTGCACGCGCTCGCCTCGCACGACTTCGCAGAAGGCATCCGTGCGCAGGTCGTCGACAAGGACCGTCAGCCGCGTTGGCAACCAGCCGCCCTGAACGCCGTCGACGAGGGTGCCGTCGAGGCGTACTTCGCGCCGGTCGACCACGAACTGGGCCTGTCCGCCACCGCGGACGCCAGCCCGACGATGAGGAGACAGTCATGACGAAGACCATCGCGTTCCTCGGCCTCGGCCACATGGGTGGGCCAATGGCGGCCAACCTGGTCAAAGCCGGATACACCGTCACCGGCTACGACATCATGCCCGCCGCGGTCGAGGCGGCCGCCGGCAACGGGATCACCGTCGCGGCGAGCGGCATCGACACCGTGGCCGGTGCGGATGTCGTGATCACCATGTTCCAAAGCGGCAAGGACGTCATCGACGCCTACACCGGCGGTGGCGACGGACGCGATGGGCTGCTGGATGTCGCGCGGCCGGGCACCCTGTTCATCGACTCGTCCACGATCGCGGTCGACGAGGCCCGCGCCGCGCATCAACTGGCAGTGAACGCCGGGCATCGGCACATCGATGCGCCAGTCTCCGGCGGGGTAGTCGGCGCCGAGAACGCCACCCTCGCGTTCATGGTCGGCGGGCCGGCCGAGGACTTCGAGAACGCCAGGCCGATCCTCGAGCACATGGGAAAGCGCATCGTGCACTGCGGCGAGTCCGGACTCGGCCAGGCCGCCAAGGTCTGCAACAACCTGATCCTCGCGGTCAGCCAGATCGCGGTGGCCGAGGCCTTCGTGCTCGGCGAGCGGCTCGGGCTCACCGACCAGACCCTGTTCGATGTCGCGTCCAACGCGTCCGGGCAGTGCTGGGCGCTGACCACCAACTGCCCGGTGCCGGGTCCGGTGCCGACCAGTCCGGCCAACCGCGACTACGAGCCGGGATTCGCCAGTGCGCTGATGGCCAAGGACCTTGGTCTTGCCGAGCAGGCGCTCGCCTCCACCGGTGTGAGTGCGCCGATGGGTACGCTCGCGAGCGAGCTCTACCACGACTTCGCCAGCGGCGAGGGAGCCCGCAAGGACTTCTCCGCCATCATCACCGTGATCCGCGCGCAGAGCGCCGAGGGGGAAACCGCATGACCGACTACCGCACCATCCTTGTCGAACGCCAAGACCGGGTCGGGCTGATCACCCTGCACCGGCCGGATGCGCTGAACGCGCTCAGCCAGGAACTGATGGGTGAGGTGGTCGACGCGGCAACCCGGTTCGACCGGGATGCCGGCATCGGTGCGATCGTGCTGACCGGGTCGGAGCGGGCCTTCGCCGCCGGTGCGGACATCAAGGAGATGGCCGAGCAGGGCTACGCGGACATGCACCTGGCCGACTGGTTCGGGCCATGGGACACCTTCGCCGCGATCCGCACCCCGGTGATCGCCGCGGTCGCCGGCCACGCGCTCGGCGGCGGCTGTGAGCTCGCGCTGATGTGCGACATCGTCATCGCGGCCGAGACGGCAAAGTTCGGCCAGCCCGAGGTCGGCATCGGCGTGATGCCGGGCATGGGCGGCAGCCAGCGGCTGACCCGGGCGATCGGCCAGTACAAGGCGATGGACATGATCCTCACCGGGCGGACGATGGGCGCTCACGAGGCAGAACGCGCCGGCCTGGTATCGCGGATCGTTGCGGCGGATGCCCTGCTTGATGAGGCGTTGGAGGTGGCATCCGGGATCGCGGCGAAGTCGCTGCCGGTGCTCTACTCCGCAAAGGAGGCTGTGCGGGTCGCCTCCGAAACGACGCTGGCCGAGGGTGTCCGCTTCGAGCGCCGGGCCTTCCACGCGCTGTTCGCCCTTGATGACCAGGCTGAGGGGATGGCGGCGTTCCGCGAGAAGCGCGCGCCGGAGTTCCGCGGGCAGTAGAGGTCGGGCTCCGCGCTCAGGCTTATGCCGGTCTAGTCGCGACCCGTCCAGGTGGCCACGTCGGCCTCATTGCCTTCGGCATCGGCGAGGGTCCACCACGCCGGCGCGAACTTGTCGCTGACCAGGTGACCGCCGGCTTCGAGGGCGGCAGCGATGCGCGCCTCGGCCTGGTCGTGCGGCACCGAGACGTCGACGTGGATGCGGTTTCGCTGCGGGCGGGGTGCGTCCATCTGCTGGAACCAGATCGACGGGCCGCGACCGGCGGGATCGACCAGATCCTCGTCGCCGGATTCGCGGTAGTTGAGCACCGCCCGCCAGAACGGTTTGACCTTCTCGATGTCAAGGGCATCGATCGTGAGCTGCACCGTCTGCACGACGGCGGGCTGCGCCGAGATACCGAGTGCCGCCGCGGCGGCCGAAATGTTCTGGGCGAGGTCGACATCCTTCGAGCTCAGGCCGTCGACATCATGGGTCATCACCCGCACGGTGACGCTGCCGTAGCGCAGGTCGACGTCGGGGTGGTGGTTCGCGGCGTCAGCGATCTCGCCGATCACGTTCACGAGCTTGACCCCGGTCGCGAACGACTTCGTCCGGAACTGCGCGGCCGCCCCGCCGAACACCGACCGCCAATCGTCGACACCGCTGGACTCGTGGAACTGCTGGGACGTGATCCGCTCAGTCATGGCGCCACCCTACGGCCGGGTTGCTCGCGTGTGAATCGGACCGCTACGGGGCGCCGAACCGCTGGGAGGTGACGTGCTCCTGCGCCGCGCGGCGCAGACCCGACAGCAACGCGTCGCCGACCGGGATGCCGACGACGACCGTCTCCACCCTCGAGGTGCGGTTTGGTCGTTCCGCGATCTCGTCGAGGTCCGCTTCGGCGACGGCCAGCGCGGCCTCGGCGTATCGGTTCACCCAACCGCGCGCATCCGTCTGTCCCGCGGCGGTGAAGGCCTCGAGCGCTCGCGCGGCCTGCAAGCGGCCGGGGTTGTCGGCGGAGACATGCCAGCCCGCGGTTGCATCATCGATCGCGCGCAAAGCCTCCGGCTCGGGTTCCCCCGCCACAGACTCCGACACCGAGTGCTGCGCGATCTCGAATGCCTCGGCGATCGGCATGTCCGAATCGATCGCCGCCGTGACCGCCCGGGCGGCGCTCAGATTGAGGCCTCCCACGGTGACCAGCGCGCGGACCAGGCGGAGCCGCTTGAGGTGCACATCGCCATAGACGGCCTGGTTCGGTCCGTGCTTCTCGCCGGCCGGGAGCAGCCCCTCCCGCAAGTACATCTTGATCGTCGCGACCGAGACGCCGCTCACTCGACTGAATTCCGCCATTCTCATACGGATATCTTACATATCTGATATCGTGCATATCCATAACAAGGACGGAGAGTCGGATGTCTGAATCATTGGTTGTCGGCGCAGGGGCCATCGGCTCCGGCGTCGCGGGTGAACTCATCGCTCGAGGCGATGCGGTGACGGTGGCGAGCCGTTCCGCGACAGCGGTGGACGGCGCCACCGCGGTCGCCCTGGATGCCTCGGATGCCGCGGCCTTCGCTGCCGCCGCAGCCGGTCACGACACGATCTTCCTCACCCCGAACCCGACGTACCACAAGTGGCCCGAGCTCTGGCCGCCGCTGTACCGGGCGGCGATCGAGGCGGCGTCGCGCAGCGGTGCCCGGCTGATCGTGATGAGCAACCTGTACGCCTACGGTGAGGGAGCGTCGATGCCGATGACCGAGTCGTCGCCGCTGCACGCGACCGCGCCGAACGGGAAGGCTCGGCAACAGGGCTGGGAACTGGTCAAGGCAGCACACGATCGCGGCGAGATCCGTGCCGTCGAGGTGCGCGCAAGCGACTACTTCGGCCCCGGAGTCGGCGGCACCTCGCAGATGGGCTCGATGTTCTTCGAACCGGTAGTCGCCGGGAAGACGGCGCGGGTGGTGGGCAGCGCGACCCAGCCGCACACATTCAGCTACCTGCCCGACATCGTGCGAACCCTGGTCGCCGCGGCAGACAGCGAGCTCGTCGGTCGCGTGTGGCATGTGCCGAGCCCGGAACCGCTGACCCGGCTGCAGCTCTCGGAGCAAATCAACGCCCTCACCGGTAGGCAGGGGAAGGTGCGCAGGTACCCGGCTTGGGAGATGACAGCGCTCGGTGTGTTCGTGCCGTTCCTCAAGGCGGTGAACTCGGTCGCGTACCAATTCGACAAGCCGTTCGTGATGGATTCCACCGAAACCGAGCAGCTGCTCGGGCTCACATCGACGCCCTGGGATGACGCGCTCGCGGCGACCGTCGACTGGTATCAATCACGGGTCGCGCATACCGCGAAGGCGCATCAATGAGCGCCGGCGCAGACGGCTAGGCGCTCAGGCTCGCCGTTCGCCCACTCGCGACCCGCAGTTCAAGCTGGCTCATCACCAGGGCGGCCAGGTCTTCGAGAGTGGCCAGTTCGCCATCCGTGATCGTGCGCGGTTCGGTATCGATGACGCAGAGGGTGCCCAGGTTGTAACCGTCGGCGGTGCGCAACGGCACCCCGGCATAGAACTGGTATCCGGCGTCTCCTGACACGAGCGGGTTCGCCAGGGCGCGCGGATCCTGCCGTGCATCCTCAATGATCCACGGACCGTCCTGCAGGATCGCCGAGGCGCAGAAGCCGGGGTCCCGGCTGATCTGGTCCAGCTCGACGCCATGATGGGACTTGAACCAGATCCGGTCGTGGTCGACCACGCTGATGATCGCGATCGGCACCGAGAGCACCCGGGCAGCAATCGCGGTAATGCGATCGAAGGCCTCATCCGGCGGAGTGTCCAGGATGTCGTAACGGCGCACCGCCTCGATGCGCTCGCGTTCGTTGGTGGGCAGGACCGCGACATCCGCCTCGGCCCGGTGCTTGCTCCGCTCCATCTGCTCGAGCGCCAGGGTCACCTCGCGGGCGTCGGGTCGGGCCTCGGGGTCGCGTGCCGTCATCGCCTGAACGAGTTCTCGCCATTCGCTGGGCAGGTGATCCGGGATGTCTGGATCGTTGGTCAGTCTCGCGAGTGCCGAGGGCACCAGTTCGCCGGGGAAGGCCACGGTGCCGGTCAAGCTTTCCAGCAGGACAAGCCCGAAGGAGTAGATGTCGGTCGCCGGGCCGATGGTTGCGCCGCGCGCCTGCTCGGGGCTCAGGTATGCGGCGGTGCCGACTGTCGCGTTGTCGGAGGTGTGGCGCTCGCGGCCTTCGATCAGCGCGATTCCGAAGTCGGTGAGGCGCGCCCGCGCGAACCGCTCGTCCTGCCCGTAATCGACCATCAACACGTTCGCCGGCTTGATGTCCCGGTGCACGATGCCGCGGTGGTGGATGTAGTCCAGCGCGTCCGCGACATCCAACCCGATCTGCGCAACCTGGCGCGGCAGGAGCACGCCCTCCTTGAGCCGTGCCTTCAGATCTGGTCCAGGCACGAACTCCATCACCAGATAGAGATGGTTCTCACCCAGGCTGTTGGTGCCGACACCGGCATCGAAGAAGGGGACGAGGCTGTGGTGGCTGAGCCCGGCGAGCAGTTGCAATTCAGCGTTCTGCCGCACCGAACTCTCGGGGTCGTTCATGGTCGCGGAGAAGATCTTGACGGCAACGTCGCGATCGAGGACCTGGTCGTGCGCTCGGTAGACGGTAGCCATGGCGCCGTGGCCAACCGCTTCAAGGAGGCGGTATCGGTTCTGAAGTGGTCCTAGCTCGGTTCTAGTCAGGATCACAGATGGTTCCTCATTGGCTTCACCCTACCGGCTGTGGATAACTTCGGCAGGGGCATCCGTCGCCCGTCCATGATGTGCCGGTGAGCAGTGCCGTTGCGATCATCGCCGATGAGGTGCGCGCCCGCGTGCGCCGCGACGGCGTCGACCTGGGCCGAGACCGCCATCTGGCCGACCGCTACGTCACCGACGAGGTGCGCCGCTACAGCGAACGGGCGCTGGGCGGTTCGCTGCCACTGATCGCCGACGAGCACGAGACCACCCGCCAGATTCTGGCAACGCTCACCGGCTACGGTCCGCTGCAGCCCTACTTCGACGACGCCGAGGTCGAGGAGATCTGGATCAACGGCCCGAGCGCGGTGTTCATTGCGCGCAACGGCGTCTCCGAGCTGACCGGGCTAACCTTCACCGACCAGGAGGTGCGCGACCTGGTCGAGCGGATGCTGCACAGCACCGGCCGTCGGGTCGATGTTTCGTCGCCCTTCGTGGATGCCTCATTACCGGACGGGTCCCGGCTGCACGTCGCCATCCCCGACGTGACTCGGGCGCACTGGGCCGTCAACGTGCGCAAGTTCAGCCAGCGCATCCGCGACCTGCACCGTCTGGTCGAACTCGGTTCGCTCACCCGGCAGGCCGCCGAATTCCTGCGCATGTGCGTGCTCAGCGGACAGAACATCCTCGTCTCCGGCGCGACGCAGAGCGGCAAGACGACGCTGCTCGGCGCGCTGCTGTCGGCGGCCCGGCCGAGCGAACGGCTGGTCACGGTCGAGGAGACCTTCGAACTCGACCCGGCGACCCGGGACGTGGTCGCCCTGCAGTGCCGGGCGCCAAGCCTCGAGGGAACTGGCGAGATCAGCCTGCGCCGACTGATCAAGGAATCGCTCCGGATGCGCCCGGACCGGCTCGTAGTGGGCGAGGTACGCGAGGCTGAGTCCCTCGACCTGCTGATCGCGTTGAACAGCGGCCTTCCCGGCATGTGTTCGATCCACGCCAACAGCGCCCGCGATGCGCTCGCCAAGCTGTGCACCCTGCCGCTGCTCGCCGGCCGGAACATCGACGGCGGCTTCGTCATTCCGACCGTCGCCGGCTGCATCGACATCGTGGTGCACTGCGAACTGGTGCGCGACGGGCGTCGCCGGGTCACCGAGATCCTTGCGCCGAGCGGACAGGTCACCGGCTCGGTCATCGAAGCGGGAACCATCTTCGCCCTCGACCGTGGCGTGCTCACCGCCACCGGCTCGTACCCGATGAAGCGGCAGCGGTTCGAGGCCGCCGGGTATGACCTCACCGCCGTGCTCGGTGAGGCGCTGTGACGGCCGCGGCGCTCGGTGTGCTCGCCGGCGTCGGACTGCTGCTGGTGGCATCCCCGTTCCTCTGGCCGAACCGCGCCGGGAACCGGATGCCCCGCCCTGCGGTTCGCGCGTTCCGCGCTCGGCTGGCACTCGCCGGCCTGCCGCAGGTCGGTGTGCCCGTGTTCCTCGTGGTCTCCGCGATCGTCGGCCTCGCCGTCGCTGCGGGCGTTTTCGCCGTCGTGCCGGTACTGGTGCTGGCAGTCGCGGCCGGATTGGTCGGATGCTGCGTGCCTGCGCTGGTCGTGAACTGGCGAGCCCGCGCCGCTCGCCGCGCCACCCGAGTGGTGTGGCCGGATGTGGTGGACCAACTCGTCTCCGCGGTGCGATCCGGGATGCCACTGCCGGAAGCGCTCGCCACGCTGGCGACCGCGGGGCCGACGCTCACCCGCCCCGCGTTCGCCGCGTTCGAAGCGGATCATCGCGCCACCGGCGACTACGCCGGCTGCATCAATCGGCTCAAGGATCGCCTCGCCGACCCGATCGCCGACCGCATCCTTGAAACCCTGCGGATGTCGCGCGAGGTCGGCGGCACCGAACTGGTGTCGGTGCTGCGCGGCCTGTCCGGCTACCTGCGCGAGGAGACGGCCATTCGCGCCGAGGTGGAGGCTCGGCAGTCCTGGATCCGGAATGCTGCCCGGCTCGGAGTCGCCGCGCCGTGGGTCGTGCTCGTATTGTTGTCCACCCGGCCGGAGGCGGCGGCCGCGTACAACAGCACCGCGGGGGTGCTCCTCGTGATCGGCGGTCTGGGCCTGACGGTCGTCGCGTACCGGATCATGCTCGGGCTCGGCCAACTTCCCGAGGAGCGCCGCTGGTTCGGCTGAGCGGTCGCTCTAGCTTTGAGGGTCGTAACCGAACTCGCGGAGTTCCTGCGAGCAACGGCAGGCGACCGCGATCTTCCTTGCCCACTCGATCGCGTCCTCGCGCGTCGGAAGCTCCAGCACAGTGAACCCGCCCTTGATCTCCACACCGGGGTAGGTCTCGGTGGTCACCGACCCGTCGGCGGACACGAGCACGGGATCGACTCGCTCCTCGATTCCGCCCCCGAACACGTACACGCCAGCGGCCTTCGTCTCCTCGATCACGGCGTGGGATTCGGCGACGACGATCGGGAATTCCTCGTCAGTGAGCACCATGGCTTCGCTCGGGAAAGAGATCAGGTACTTGGTCATTTCTCGATGCTGCCGCGCTCGCATGGCGGTTGGCAACGAATTCTTCGCAAAACCACTGCTGGTTCGCGAGCATGTGGATAACTTTCACGGTCAGTCGCCGTTCTCGTTCATGATGTGCGCGTGAGTGCGGCGCCCGAGGTACCCGGCAGGTTCCGATGAGGGCTGCCTGGTGAGGGGCGCGCAATGAGCGGCATGTACGGCTGGGCGCTGCTCTGCGGACTCGGCTTGGGCCTTGGCCTCTGGTTGGTGGTGTCGGTGATGCCGCGGATCGGCCGGCCGCGGCTGATCGACCGTGTCGCGCCATACCTCGTCGACGTCTCCGAGGGAGCGCGGCAGCGAGTGATCCGCCGCACCGCAGACCCGTTGCCCGTGTTCGGGATGCTGCTCGCCCCGGTCGCCAGCGCGGGACGCCGTCTGCTGTCCTCGGTCCTCGGCGGAACCGAACTGATCGAGACGCGGCTGCGGCAATCCGCCTCGCCACTCAGCGTCGAGGGATACCGCTCGCGGCAACTGGCCTGGTTGGTCGGCGGTGCCGGAAGTGGCATCGCGCTCGCCGCCCTGGCCGCCCAGACGCATGTCGCGCCGCCAGTCTCGGCGGCGATCATCGCTCTGGCCGCCGCTAGCGGGGTGCTCACCCGCGACCAGCTGCTGCGCCGAGCAGCGGACCGGCGGCTCGCGAGGCTCCGCAGTGAATTGCCGACAACCCTCGAGTTCCTGACCCTGAGCCTGTCGGCGGGGGAGGGCGTGCTCGATGCCCTGCACAGGGTCGCCCGGGTGAGTCGCGGCGAACTGGCCGCCGAGTTCGGTCGGGTGCTCGCGGAGGTGAACACCGGTGTGCCGATAGCCGAAGCGCTGCGCACCATGGGCGACCAGTTGCGCTTCCCGCCGCTGATCCGGGTCGTCGAACAGATGACCGGGGCGCTCGACCGGGGCACTCCGCTGGCCGAAGTGCTCCGCGCGCAAGCCCGCGACGCCCGGGACGAATCGAAGCGCGAGCTGCTGGAAACCGCGGGCAAGAAGGAGGTGGCGATGCTCGTCCCGGTCGTGTTCCTCATCCTGCCGGTCACCGTGGCGTTTGCCATTTATCCGGGAATCGCCGTGCTGCAACTGGGATTCTGACCGATTGGAGACATCCATGATCCGCCCCCTGAGCGACGAACGCGGTGATGTGCCCGGCTGGGTGCTGATCACCTTGATGACTGCCGGGCTCGTGATCGTGATCTGGGCGCTCGCCGGCCCGGCGCTTGCCAGCGTGTTCGAGCAGGCGATCGAACGCGTCACCGGATTCTGAGCGAATGTCTCGGCCCGACCGGCGGGTTGAGCCCGACTGGCGCGACGCCCGCGGGTCGACGCCCGCAGAGTTCGCCATGGTGGCCGCGCTGCTCACCGTGCTGACGCTCTCGGTCATCCAGCTCGGCCTCGCATTGCACGTGCGGAACACGGTGCTCGACGCCGCCGCCGAGGGGGCGCGGTATGCGGCGCTCGCCGACACCGCATTGGGAGACGGCGCCGACCGCACCCGGGACCTGATCGATACGGCGCTCGGGGCCGGCTACGCGGTCGACATCAGTGCCAGCGAGGGTCGCTACCTCGGTCATCCGGCCGCGATTGTCACCGTGCGCGCACCGTTGCCGCTCATCGGCCTGGTCGGCATCGACGGCGCCCTGGAGGTGACCGGGCATGCGGCGATTGAAGCCGTGGACTGACGAGCGCGGGTCCGCCTCGCTCGAGTTCATCACCGTGGGCGTGCTGCTGCTGGTGCCGCTCGTCTATCTCGTGATCACCCTCGCCGCGCTGCAGGCCGGGGCGCTCGCCGCCGAGGGCGCTGCCCGGCACGCCGCGCGGGTGTACGTGCAATCGACAACGCCGGCGGATGCCGAGGCCGCAGCCGAACGGGCGGTGCTGTTCGCGCTGGCCGACCACGGCATTGAACGCGAACAGGCGAGCGTGCAGATCGGCTGTTCGCCGAAGCCCGCCGAATGCCTGACCCGGCGGGGAAGCGTCACTGTGTCGGTCTCGGTGTCCGTACCGCTCCCGCTGGTGCCTGCCGCGATCGATGCCCATGTGCCGCTGCGGGTGCCGGTGGACGCGGCCGCCACCCAGCAGGTGTCCCGATTCTGGAGTGGGCGATGATCCGCGACGAGCGAGGCTCCACCCTGCCGCTGATCATCTTCTACGCGGTGCTCGCGCTGATCCTGGTGCTGCTGGTGACCGCAGCGACCGCCCTGTACCTGGAACGCAAACGCCTGTTCACCCTGGCCGACGGCGCGGCGCTGGCCGGTGCCGAGGCGTTCCCGCTCACCGACCTGGCCGAGGGCCGACCGCAGCTGCAAGGTCCGGATGTCGCGGCGGCAGTCTCGGGGTTCCTCGCGTCCGCGCCATCCGATCTCACCGGCTTGGCGGTCGAGAATGCGGACAGTCCGGATGGAGTGAGCGCGCGGGTGACGCTGTCGTCCTACTGGCGGCCGCCGGTGCTGACCGTGTTCGTCCCAGACGGCCTGCGCATCGAGGTGACCGCGACCGCCCGTTCGGTGTTCGGGTAACCGGGTAGGGATGCCGCCTGATAATTGTGATTGCACGTCCGACGAGGAGGACAGATGGGCAAGGTCGCCTGGGGATTCACATGCTCGATCGACGGTTTCATCGCCGGGCCGGGTCACGACATGAGCTGGATGTCCGCCGCGGAACCGCTGGCCGCGGGCACCGTGGAACGAATGGCTGGAGATGTCGCGGTGATCATCTCCGGGCGGGCCGGTTACGACGCCGCAAAGGCGCAGCAGGGGCAGCGTGACGAGACGACCGCCGAGGCATACGGCGGCGCCTGGTCCGGGGTCGAATTCATCCTGACTCACCGACCGGAAGAGATTGCTGACGACCCGACCATCGTCGCGCTGAACTGCGACATCGTGGAGGCAATCCGTCGCGCTCAGGATCTTGCTGGGGACAGGGACGTGCAGATCATCAGCGCTGACATCGCCCGACAGGCGCTCGAACATGACCTGATCGACGAACTGCAGGTCTTCGTCGCCCCGGTGTTCCTCGGCGACGGGATCCGCATCTTCGATGTCCCCGGCGGGCGACGGGTCGACTGGGAGTTGGTTGAGATCTACGAGGACAGTCCACGTAGCTTCGGGCGGACCTACCGCCCGAAACGATGAATGTCGTACCTCCTGATTAACGTGACCGGATGGGCATAACGCAGTACTACGTGGCGTCCTCGATCGATGGCTTCATCGCCGATGAAGCTGACCGGCTCGACTGGCTGCTGCAGTTCGGCTTCGACCTGTACCAGGCACGCTACGACGAGTTCTACGCCGAAGTCGGCGCGATCGTCATGGGTTCCTCCACTTACGAGTACCTCCTGCGCGAGGGGGAGTGGGGCTACAGCCTGCCGGTCTGGGTGCTGACGAGTCGGGAGCTGCCCGTGGCGCCCGGCGCGGACATCCGATTCCACTCCGGTGACGTTGGAGAGGTAGCCGCTGAGGCTGCGGCCGGCGACAGGAACGTCTGGCTGATGGGTGGCGGCAAGGTCGCCGCGCAGTTTGCCGAGCGTGGCCTTCTCGACGAGCTGCTGCTGACGGTGGTTCCGGTGCTGATCGGATCCGGGAAGAGCCTCTTGCCGCTGACCCGACCGACCGCACCCGTCACGCTGACCGGCACGACGACGTTCGAGAACGGGTCAATCGAGCTGCGGTATCAGTTGGCTCCGGTCGTCTGACCGCCGGTCATGCCGACACCAGGTTGTTCTCGTAGGCGAAGACGACCACCTGCACTCGGCTGCGCAGATCGAGCTTGTGCAGGATCGCCCTCACGTGGGTCTTCACGGTCGCCTCGCTCAAGTACGTGGCATCCGCGATCTCCGCGTTGCTCAGCCCGCTGGCGATGAGTAAGCAGACCTCGCGCTCACGCGGAGTGAGCCGGCGGAGGAGCTCCTCCGGATCCTCACCCGTGCTGCCGGTGAAATCGTGGATGAGGCCCAGAGTGGCCGAAGCGTCCGGCACCAGTTGCCCGGCGTGGGCCTCGCGGATCGTGGTGAGCACCCTGTTCGGCGTCGCGTCTTTGGTCAGGAAGGCGCTGGCCCCCGCCTGCAGCGCCCGGTAGACCACCTCGTCGCGGCTGATGGTGGTCAGCACGATCACGCGCGGCGCTGACTCCACGTCGGCATCCTGGTCGGACGCATCCCGAAGTAGTGCGCGGGTGGCATCCAGCCCGTTCATCACCGGCATCCGCAGATCCATCAGCACAATGTCGGGCTTGACGCGTCTGCTGAGCGCGATGGCCTGGTTCCCGTCGGTCGCCGTACCGACGCAGACCATGTCAGCCTGCGCTTCGATCAGCATTTCGAGGCCCGCCGAGAACAGCGGCTGGTCGTCGACGATCGCGACGCGGATCATCGGCTCAGACATTGGCGAGCTCCTCTGTTTCGTCGGTCGCACGGGTCGCGGTGGTCGCGCCGGGCGCTGCGGGCGCTGTCGGTGCTTCGGATGCGGGCGCGGTGGCGTCGCGCGTGGGGATGAAGGCGCTGACGATGAACGCGCCATCGTCGGATGCCTCGGCAGTCAGCCAGCCGCCGGCGAGCCGGGCGCGCTCTTTCATGCCGTCTACACCCACGCCGCGCACGTCGCCCTGCTCGACCAACGGCTCCTCACCGCGGGAGGTCACCAGGATGGCGAGTCCGGGTCCGCGCCAATCCAGCACGGTGGTCGCCTCGCTGGTCGGTCCCGCATGCTTGAGCGCGTTGGTCAGGCTCTCTTGCACCAGGCGGTAGACGGTCAGCTCCTGGGACGGGTCGATCGGGCGCGGTTCACCAAGCGTGCGGAGTGTCACGTCCATGCCGGTGTCGCGGAGTTCGGCCACGATCGCATCGAGTTCGGCGATGGTCGCGGTCGGTTCGGTGACATCCGAATCATCCTGAATCCGCTCGACCAGGCGCCTGACATCGATCAGCGCCGACCGGCCGACCGAGGCGATGTTCTCCAGCGCTCTGCCGGCCACTTCCGGGCGGGCGTCCTGCAGGGCGACCGCGCCCTGCGCCTGGGAGACGATGACCGCGAGCGAATGTGCCAGCGCGTCGTGGACATCCCGGGAGATCCGGGCTCGATCCTGGGCCAGGCGCAGCTCGAAGTCGGTTTCGTCGAAGCGCTGGGTCGTCGAGGCCAGCGCCTGACCGAGCTGGGACCGTCGCCAGACCTCGGCGCAGGCCACTCCGATCGCCCAGGCCGCGACGTACAGGCCGAACGCGGCGATGCCGAGCGTCATCACGTCGCGCAAACGAATATCCGGGGCACCTGGTTGGTTCGTCCACGAAGACCAGCTACTCGCGGACCACGGGGTGGGAACGGTCATGCAGAGTGCGATGAGCAAGGAGGCAATGGCGCCAAGGGGCAACGCGAGGTAGCGGACAACACCCCGACACTTGAGACCGACGCCGAGGGCGACGAATCCGGCAGCAAAATAGGTTGGCCACGTGGTCGAGTAGGGCGGCTCAAGTACGTCGATCAACTGCAGCGCGGGGATTGCCACGACCAGCGCAAGCGACAGCAGTGGCAGGCGGAAGACGAGTGCAAGGGCAATGGCAAAGCCGGCGAAGACCACAGAGTGGGCAACCAAATCGTTCAGCTGCCATCTGCCGTGCTCGGCATTGATCCACAGCATTAGATACAGCCCCGCACCGATGGGGGCGATCCACGGCTCCACCTGCTTCAGCGTGATCTGCATGCGGCCACCCTAGGTGGCGGGCTGGTCGATCAGGCGGCGTGTTCGGCCGATTTCATTCAAAGGGATGAGAGCCGCTCACCGCTTTCGGGGCACGTACCTCGGGATGTAGCGACCCAGGATTCCTGCGCCGACCAGGCCGAGCACGCCCATCACGGCAGCGGCGACCGGCAGCGAGATCAGGGCGGTGATGCCGGCAATGAGCAGGGGAGCGGCGGCGCCACCGGTCTCGGTGGTTAACCGCCAGGCGCCGAGGAACGGGGCGGGGAATTCCGGCGGAGCCAGGTCGGCGCCGAGGGTCATGACGATGCCGCTGCCGATTCCGTTGGCCAGCGCCAGCACGATCGCCACGACCACGAACCAGATGCTGTTCGCCGACAGGTCGTGGGTGAAGGCGAGCACCAGGTGGCCGACGCCGAGGCCGATCATCGACGGCACCGCCGTCCAGGTGCGGCCAAAACGGTCCATGATCTGCCCGCCGGAATAGAACAGCGCGAAGTCCACCGCTCCCGCTATGCCGATGATGACCGCGGTGGTCGCCGGTTCGAGGCCGATGCTCACCGCCCACAGCGGCAGAATCACCTGCCGGCTCGCCCGCAGTCCTGCGATCAGTGCCGAACCGGAGCCGAGCTTGAACAGCACGCCGCGTCGCTGCCATATCGTGCGGAACACCCCATGACTCTCGGCGATCGCCTCTTCGGTGCCGCGGTGAACGATGGCGCTGCCAAAGGTCGACTCCGGGTCTGGCAGAAAGACCAGCATGAGTGCCGCCGCAACGCTCGCGATCAGGTGCAGCCAGAACGCCGATTGGCTGTCACCGGTGAGCAGAATGAGGCCGGCGCTGAGGAACGGGCCGATGAAGAACCCGAGCCGGAAGGTTCCGCCCAGCGTCGACAACGCGCGCGCCCGGAAGTGCATGGGCACGTAGCTCGTCATGAACGCGTGCCGGGCCAGTCCGAACACCGCGGCGGAGACGCCGACCAGGGCGACGCCGAGTCCGAGCACCACGGGGTTGGGTGCAAGTGCCGCAAGAACGGCACCGACCGCGGAGAGCAACGCGGCGCCGATCATCGACGCCCGCTCACCGATCCGGCCGACCACCCAACCGCCCGGAATGGTGCCTGTGAGTGCCCCGACCGTGATGAGTGAGGCCACCAGACCGGCACCAGCCAGGCCGGCGCCAAGCGACTCGGCCACGATCGGGATCAGCGGCAGGATCGCACCCTCGCCAATCGAGAAGACGAGTGTCGGCAGAAGGGCAGACAGCAGCACACCGCGCCAGCGGAAGGATGAGGCGTCAGCGGTCATAGCGAATCGAGCCTAGTCAGCGGGAAGGTCTCGATCGGGAGTTGGCCGCACGAGTAGGCTTAGCCGGTCATGATTGACCTTGATATCTCCGACCAGATCGCCCAGTTGCGTTCCACCTTCACCGACATCCGTGCGGTGATCGATGTGCCGCGTCTCGAGGCAGAGATCGCCGACCTCAGTGAGAAGGCCGGCGCCCCCGACCTGTGGGACGACCCCGAGGCGGCGCAGAAGGTCACCAGTGCCCTGAGCCACCGCCAGTCCGACCTCGCCCGGATTATCGGCATCGAGCGCCGACTCGATGACCTCGAGGTGCTCGTCGAGATGGCCAACGAAGCCGGCGACGAGGACTCCGCGAAGGAGGCGCAGGACGAACTGACTGCCCTGCAGAAGACCCTCGGCGACCTCGAAGTGCAGACCCTGCTCGACGGCGAGTACGACGCCCGGCCCGCCGTGGTCACCATCCGCGCCGGCGCCGGTGGGGTGGATGCCGCAGACTTCGCCGAAATGCTGCTGCGGATGTACCTGCGCTGGGCCGAACAGCACAATTACCCGGCGACGGTGATGGACACCAGCTACGCCGAAGAAGCCGGCATCAAGAGCGCCACCTTCGAGGTGGATGCCCCATACGCGTTCGGCACCCTCAGCGTCGAAGCCGGCACCCACCGCCTGGTGCGGATGTCACCGTTCGGCGCCGCCGGCAAGCGGCAGACCAGCTTCGCCGCGGTCGAGGTCATTCCGCTCATGGAGGAGGCCGAGCAGACCGACATTCCCGACTCCGACATCCGGGTCGACGTGTTCCGGTCATCCGGCCCCGGCGGCCAGTCGGTGAACACCACCGACTCCGCGGTGCGCCTCACCCACCTGCCGACCGGCATTGTCGTGTCGATGCAGAACGAGAAGAGCCAGATCCAGAACCGCGCCGCCGCGATGCGGGTGCTGCAGTCCCGCCTGCTGCTGTTGCAGAAAGAGCAGGAGGCGGCGACCAAGAAGGAACTCGCCGGCACCATCACCGCCAGCTGGGGCGACCAGATGCGCAGCTACGTGCTCGCGCCGTACCAGATGGTCAAGGACCTGCGCACGAACCACGAGGTCGGCAACCCCAGCCACGTCTTCGATGGTGACATCGATGGGTTCATCGCCGCGGGCATCCGCTGGCGCAAGCAGGACAAGGACTAACGCGAGTCGCTAGCGCTGATTCGCGGATGCCTCTTTAGGCTCGATACGTCATGATTCGGTTTGATCAGGTAACCAAGCTCTATAAGGGCAACCCTCGGCCGGCGTTGAACGACGTGAGCCTTGAGATCCTCAAGGGCGAGTTCGTCTTCCTCGTCGGAGCATCCGGATCTGGCAAGTCCAGCTTCCTGCGCCTCGTGCTCAAGGAGGAGAAACCCACCAAGGGGCAGATCCATGTGCTCGGGCAGCGGCTGAACACCATCGCCAACCGCAAGGTGCCCTACTTCCGCCGCAGTCTCGGCGTGGTGTTCCAGGACTTCCGGCTGCTGCCGAACAAGACCGTCTTCGACAACGTGGCCTTCAGCCTGCAGGTGATCGGCAAGAGCAAGGGCTTCATCCAGGAAGCCGTCCCCGACGTGCTCAAGATGGTGGGCCTGGCCGGCAAGGCCAGCCGCCTGCCGCACGAACTCTCCGGCGGTGAGCAGCAGCGCGTCGCGATCGCCCGGGCGATCGTCAACAGGCCGGCGATCCTGCTTGCGGATGAGCCGACGGGAAACCTTGACCCGTCGACATCCGCCGGCATCATGACCCTGCTCGACCGCATCAACCAGAACGGCACCACCATCATCATGGCCACCCACGACGCCGGCATTGTCGACCAGATGCAGCGCCGCGTCATCGAACTGGTCGGTGGTCAGGTCGTGCGCGACGAGCGTCGCGGCGGCTACCAGACGCAAGCGGTGCCGGTGCAGAGCTTCGGGATGGATGCCGCGGGCAGCGACATCCGTTCCCCGTACCCGCCCACCGGGTACCCGCCGAACGGGTACGCACCCAACGGGTACACGCCGAACGGGGATGCGACCCGATGAGGCTCGGACTCGTTCTCGGCGAGGTCGGCCAGGGCCTGCGCCGCAACATCTCCATGGTGATCTCGATCGTGCTGGTCACCTTCATCTCACTCACCTTCGTCGGTGCGGCGATCCTGCTGCAGGTGCAGATCAACGAGATGAAGGGCTACTGGTACGACCGCGCCGAGGTGGCGGTCTACCTCTGCACCGAAGTGTCGAATGCCGGCAGCTGTACGCTCACCGAGGCGACGCCCGAGCAGGTCGCGGCGGTCGAGGCCGCGCTCGAATCCGACACCCTCGCGCCCTACATCGAACGCTTCGAGTTCGAGAACCGCGACCAGGCGTTCGCGAACTTCCAGGACCAGTTCGCCGGCAGCCCGGTGGTCGACCTCGTCGAGCCCGCATTCTTCAACGAGACGTTCTGGGTGAACCTGATCGACCCGACGCAATCCGACATTCTCGTCGAGAGCCTCTCCAGCATGCCCGGCGTCGAAAGCGTCGAGGACCAGCGCTCCTACCTCGACGGCATCTTCGCGATCCTGAACGCGGCGTCGATCACCGCGGTCGGAATCGCCGCGCTGATGCTGGTCGCAGCCGTGCTGCTGATCGCCACCACCATCCGCTTGAGCGCCTTCTCCCGTCGCCGTGAGCTCGGCATCATGCGCCTGGTCGGTGCCTCGAACGGCTTCATCCAGACCCCGTTCGTGCTCGAGGGAGTGTTCGCCGCGCTGGTCGGCTCGATCCTCGCCAGTGGGGCGATCGTCGTGATCGTGCAGGTGTTCGTGCAGGGCTACCTCGGAGGCTCGCTGTCGACGACGACCTCGTTCGTCGGACTCAGCGATGCGCTGCTCGTGGTTCCGGTGCTGCTCGGCCTCGGCATCCTGCTGGCCGCGCTGTCGTCGAGCTTTGCCATCCGGCGCTACCTCAAGGTCTAGGCCAGTCCGCCGGGCCGTGAGACCCGGCCGGGTACGTCTCGAGCGGCACCTGGTTCTGCCGCCAGGCGTCAAGAACCGGTTCGACTATTCGCCAGCACTGCTCGGCGGTGTCGCCGCGCACCGACAGTGACGCGTCCGAGTCGAGGATGCCGGCGAGCACTTCGCCGTAGGCGGGCAGTCGTCCCGCCCCGAACTTGGCGGTCAGCGGCACGCGGTCCAGCACGGTCGGGTCGCCCGGCCCGTTCATGGTCAGTTCCAGCGACAACTCGTCCGGCGCGAGGAAGATCCGCAGCACCGTCGGCTTCGGGTCTCCGCGCAGCCCCGCGGGCACTCTCGCCGCCGGTTTGAAGGTCACCACGATCTCCCGTCGCCGGGCCGCGAGGGCCTTGCCCGATCGCAGCGTGAACGGCACGCCCGCCCAGCGCCAGGTGTCCACCTGCACGGTCAGCGCGGCGAGGGTCTCGGTGTCGTTCTCCGGGTTCACGCCGTGCTCGTCGACGTAGTTCGGGATGTCGCGGTCGGCGATGCTGCCCGCGGTGTAGCGCGCGCGGCGGCTGGCGTTGCCGGGATCGTCGTCCCAGACGCGGGTCGCTCGCAGCACCAGGCCTTTCGCGTCGCGCAGGTCTGCGGCATCCGTAGTCGACGGCGGTTCCATCGCGAACAGGGCGAGCACCTGCAACAGGTGACTCTGGATCATGTCGACCAGTGCTCCGGCGCGGTCGTAGTAGCTGGCGCGACCCTCGAGGCTGAGCTGTTCGTCGTAGACCAGATCGACTCGTTCGATGTGCTCCGCGTTCCAGACCGGCTCGAGGATCCGGTTCGCGAAGCGCAGCCCGAGCAGGTTCTGCACCGTCGACCGGCCGAGGAAGTGATCGATTCGGTGCACCTGGTCTTCGGGCACGAGTCGTAGGGCAAGGGCGTTCAGCCGTCTCGCGCCGCGTGCATCCACTCCGAAGGGCTTCTCCAGGGCGAGCACCGTGCCTTCGGGCAGGGTCACGCCGTGGAGGGCTTCCACCGCCTTCTCGGTCACGGCGGGTGGCACCGCGAAATAGATCGCGGGCGTTCCATCGCAGGCGTCGAGTGCGGCCTGCAAACCCTCGGCGGTCGTCGCGTCGGCGGCAACCCAGCTGGTGCTCTCGAGTAGTTCGTGCACGGCCGGGCCCGAGGCATCCACACTCTGGAATGCCTGCCGGACGGCACCCTGCCACTCCTCATCCGACCGATCATCGGTGCCCGCGCCGACCAGCCGCACGCGGCGCTGGTCTTCGATGGTGAGCAGCTCGCCCAAGGCGGGCAGCAGCAGGCGGGACGTGAGGTCGCCGCTCGCTCCAAGAATCAGAATCGTCGACACGTCGGCCATGTTGCCCACCGTACGCCCGCGGCGGAGGATGAGCCCATGAGCCTTCCGATCGAGCAGTACGCGCTGGTCAGCGATTGCCACACCGGGGCGCTCATCGGCAGCGACGGCAGCATCGACTGGCTGTGCCTGCCGCGCTATGACTCCGCGTCAACGTTCGGTGCGCTGCTCGGCACCGAGGAGCATGGCCGGTGGCTGCTGAGACCGGATGACGCGCAGGCCTTCTTCGAGCGCCGTTATGTCGACCGGACCTTCGTTCTGGTCACCCGCTGGTTCACCGACACTGGTGAGGTGGAGGTCACCGACTTCATGCCGCATGGTGACAACCGGGCGGACATCGTGCGTCGGGTGCGCGGAGTGCGCGGCACCGTCCTGATGCGGCAGGAACTGCGCATCCGGTTCGGCTACGCGACCGCGATGCCCTGGGTGCGCCAGGTCGCGGACGATCACGGCACCGCCCTGATCGCCGTCGCCGGTCCGGATGCCGTGGTGCTGCGGGGGCCACGGCTTACCGCCACCGGGCACCAGCACTCCGGTACCTTCACGATATCCGCGGGCGAGACTGTTGACATCGAGCTGACCTGGTTCCCGTCGCACCTGCCCGACCCCGGCCCGGTCGACCTGGACCAGTCGCTGGCGCAGACCATCGACTGGTGGCAGAGCTGGGCGGACATGTACCAGCACGAGGGGCCGTACCAGAAGGAGGTCATCCGGTCGCTGCTGGTGCTGCGTGCGCTGACCCACGAGCAGACCGGCGGTATCGTCGCCGCGGTCACCACGAGTTTGCCCGAGCAGTTCGGCGGCCCGCGCAACTGGGACTACCGCTACGTCTGGTTACGGGACGCGGCGCTCACCCTGAGTGCTTTTCTTGGGCACTCCTATGTCAGCGAAGCCGAGAACTGGCGCAACTGGCTGCTGCGGGCGATCGCCGGTGATCCGAACGATGTGCAGATCATGTACGGACTCGCGGGGGAGCGGTACCTTGCCGAACGCGAGCTGACCAGCCTGCCCGGCTACCAGGGGTCGGCTCCGGTCAGGGTGGGCAACGCCGCGGTCAGCCAGTTCCAGCAGGATGTCGTCGGCGAGGTCATGATCGCCCTGCACGAGGCGCGGGAGGCGGGCGTGCAGGAGGATGTCTTCTCCTGGCCGCTGCAGCGGGCGTTGATCGGGTTCGTGGAGGAGAACTGTCACCGGCCGGACACCGGCATCTGGGAGGTTCGTGGGCCGGAGAGACACTTCACCCACTCCCGGGTGATGATGTGGGCGGCGCTGGATCGCGCCATCCGCGGCTCTCTCGAATTCGGACTTCCGGGCGCGGTCGATCGCTGGACCGATTTGCGCGATCGCCTCCGAGAGGAGATCGAGACGGACGGCTTCGACCAGAAACGCGGCTGCTACACCCAGTACTACGGGACCGACGCTGTCGATGCCTCGCTGCTGCAGCTCCCGCAGGTCGGGTACTGCGAAGCGGACGATCCGCGGATGCTGGGGACCGTCGCCGCGATCGAGAAAGACCTGCTCCGCAACGGCCTGCTCATGCGTTACCGACCGGACCCGGAGCTCGACGACTTCCCGCCGGGGGAGCACCCGTTCCTTGCCTGCTCGTTCTGGCTGGTCGAGCAGTATGCGCGGTCGGGGCGTCTGCAGGACGCGCGCGAACTCATGGACCGGCTGGTGGGGATCTGCAACGACGTCGGCCTGCTCGCCGAGGAGTACGACACCGTGAACAACCGGCACGCCGGCAACTATCCGCAGGCGCTGTCGCACCTTGCGCTGGTGCAGGCCGCGGACTGGATCGCGAAAGCGGAAGGCGCGCCCGGGAAGGCCCCAACCCGCGTCTGACGCACAACCGTCCGACGCGCTAGACTGGTGGGCTGCTCGGCACGGGGTCGGGCATTTCGTCTGGAGTGGGCCGTGGTCAAGGAACGTGGAGAGAAGGTCGTCGCGACCAACCGCAAGGCTCGCCACGATTACCTGATTGAGGACACCTACGAGGCCGGGATCGTGCTCAGCGGCACCGAGGTGAAGTCGCTGCGGCAGGGCCGCGCGTCACTGGTCGACGGTTACGCGTTCATCGAACGCGGCGAGGCCTGGCTGGATGCCGTGCATATCCCCGAGTACAACCAGGGCACCTGGAACAACCATGCCCCGCGTCGCAAGCGCAAGCTGCTGATGCACAAGCAGGAGATCCTGAAGATCGAGGCGAAGGTGAAGCAGGGCGGGTACACGCTCGTGCCGCTGAAGCTGTACTTCAACGACGGCCGAGCCAAGGTGGAACTGGCTGTCGCCAAGGGCAAGAAGGAATACGACAAGCGTCAGACGCTGCGCGAACGGCAGGACAAGCGCGAGGCCGACCGGGCAATGTCCTTGAGGCGGCACCTGGGCGAGTAGCCCTCAGCTCGCCACGAAGCGCGCGTCAACCTCCGCGATCACCTCGATGTCCTCGGGCCGGAACTGCAGTTCGCCGCCGGCGCCGGTCATTCGAAGCATGTCGGCCTCGAAGCGCGCCGTCGTGGCAAGGGTCTGGTCGCCGAGCATCCCCGGGTCGGCGATCGCGATCGCCCGCACCGATGCCAGGCCGATGCTCTGCGCGTACACACTGGCCTTGGCGACGGCATCCTTGACCGCACGGGAGCGCACCTCCGCGGTCACCGCGGTGCGACGGGCATCCGTCAGCGTCCAATCGATCGCACCGACCGTGACTCCATCGATCACCGCGACCCGTTCGATGAACCGGGCGAGGGCCTCGAAATCGTTGAACGTGGCGGAGAAGGCCATCGCGGCGTGGAACACCGGGTTCAGCCGGCGGCCCTCCTCACTCCACGGCCGGTGACTCCAGACGTGCACGCTGTCGCTGGTCCAGGCGGTGACCGGGCCGTGGGTGTGGTCGTGCAGGTCGGTGATCTCGTCGCGCACGAGGTCAGCGGCGACGGTGGTGCCTTCGAAGACCGAGTCCCGGTCGCTGCCCTCGAAGCTGACGCTGAGTTCGACGCGAGCGCGTTCGGGAGGGTAGGCAGATGAGAACCGGCCCTTCACGGTGATGATCGTTTCGGTCACGCGGTCCTCCTTGTGATGGAACGGGCATGGAAATCGAGCCGATCGTGTTCTACACTGTAGGGCCGTGCTCTTCTGGGCACGATCTTGGAAACTCAACAGCGTGTGACAACGACCCGCATGGGGATGATCGGTTTCGACATTGCCTGAATGACTGCGAGAAGCGGGTCGAGGATGCAGGGTTATCTCGTTAACGATCTCTGCAAAATATAAGTGCCAATTCAAAGCGCACTGACTTCTCCCTCGCTGCATAAGCGAGCCTGAAGTCCGTCAGCCCGTGGGTCCGTTCCCGCCCCGGTGCCTGGCGTCATTAAGGGAGCTTGCTGCGACATTACGCCTTGGGGTGCCGCGGGACTTTAACTAGGGCTGGGCTCGTCGACCTAGAGGCCTGCAGCAAAGGTCGGAGCCGAGTAGAACGTCTGAGCAGGCTACGCCCGTAGAAGGCGCAGGATTACAGCAGTGGACCGGGGTTCGATTCCCCGCATCTCCACCATCGTCGTTGTCACACGTTGTTTGAGTCTGTTCGAGGTATGCGTGCCCGTTCGGTACGTTCGTGCCTGCTCGAGCGAACACGGATGTACCGAGCGGGCACAGACGGCTTCCGCAGGCGTTCCTCGTCTACAGATCGGGCATATTTTCACCCGGTTGACATGGGAATACGCGAGCGTAACGTTGCCCCGGGCCTCAGCGGCGAGCGACGCCACGAGGCGTAGCAGGAGGCATCATGTCCAGGCGCATTCATCGCGGGTTGGTGGCCGCTGCCGCGGTCGCATTCGTATCCTTCGTCGCGGTCGGCCCCGCGGCCGCGGCCCCACCAGAGCGCTTTCTCGACCAGAGCGACGAAGTCATCGAGAACTTCTGCGGCGATCTCACCGTGCGCAGAGTTGTCGATATCGACGTGCGTGCCTCAGAGCAGGCACGGGGGTCCGAGGGATTGATCTACTTTGCCGAACACTTCCATGGCAGCGTCAGCTGGACCAACGTCGACAACGGGTTGACCCTCACCGACGTCTTCAGAGTTAACAGCAAAGACCTCAGGGTGACCGACAACGGCGACGGAACTCTGACGATCATTGCGTTCGCCACCGGCGGCGCAAAGACCTACGGGCCAGACGGGAAGCTGCTGTTCCGCGATCCGGGCCAGATCCGCTTCGAAGTGGTCGTCAACCATGCGGGTACCCCGACCGACCCGAGTGATGACATCTTCATCTCGGAACGCGTTGTGAAGGAGTCCACAGGTCTCAATGAGACCGAAGATCGTGATTTCTGCGACGACATTCACGAGTTCATCGGCTGACCGTAGCCACCGCGGAATCATCCGGGCCACATCGTAGGCTCGAATGATGGACCCGTACGATGCCTCAACCCGTTCCACGCCCAGCGGACGCCCGTCCGTGGCCGATACGAAGGCGGGCACGGCAATCGCAAGGGGCATTGCCGTCTTCCTCGCCGGAGTCGCGCTCGCCCTCTGGATCGTGTTCGGGCGGTTCCTGTTCGGCGTCGGCGGCGAGCTCACCCCGATCTACCTGCTGATCGGCATCGTGATCGTCTTTCTGTACGCGTTCATCGGCCAGGCGATGGCCCGCGCCGCGACGCGCGGCTACCTGACGAGACGGGCAACGCTGGTCACGCTGATCGCGGCGTGGGGTTGCGGCATCCTGCTCGGGCTGACGATCCCGGATGTCACCCCCGACGGTCTGCAGACGGTGATCTCCGGCACGGCCGAACCGTGGCGCGGCATCGCGATCGGTCTCGCCAACCCTGCGGGCATCATCACCGTCGCGCTCAGCATCGCGGCGCTGGTGCTGGCGAATCAGGATGCCCGCGGCCCCCGACCGTCGGATGACGAAACTCCCTAGAGGCGACCGAGGCCGATGCTTCTGGCCCATTGACATTGCGCGCGCCGATTCCATATTGTCGGTATATTCAAAATGCTTAATAGCATCGTGCTCTACTCACCAGCAACGGAGTTGAGATGGACATTGGCATCCTGCTACTGCGCCTGATTCTGGCCTTCATCCTTTTTGCGCACTCCACCCAGAAGTTGTTCGGCTGGTTCCAGGGGCCCGGTCTGCCGGGCGCGACCGCATTGTTCGAGAAGCTGGGCCAGCGGCCCGCCCGCCAGCTGGTCCTGTTCGCCTCCCTGTGTGAGGCGACTGCCGCTGCGTCGCTGCTGGTGGGTTTTCTAACGCCGCTGGGCGTTGCGATCGGTGTCGGGGCGATGCTGGTGGCGGGGATGACGCTCATCATGTTCGCTAAGACGTTCTGGAACGTGGCGGGCGGGGGCGAGTATCCCATCGTGCTGGCGGCGGCGATCGCAATCGTCGGTTTCACCGGGCCGGGCGCCTACTCGGCCGACGTGTTCCTGAACCTGCCATGGACCAATCTTGCTGCCGAGTGGCAGTTCCTCATCGGTGCCGGCGCGGTGCTGCTCGCCGTGCTGGCCGCCACCGGGCCACTGATGAATGCCCGGTCGCACCTCAGCACCAAGACCTCCACCTAACTATCGTCCAGTCGCTCAGTCGATCCTCGTTCACCTGGTAGAGGGCGCCGCCCGGCATCGGTTGCTCTCCCGGCGGTATTCGCGTGGGATCGCTTGACCGGCGTCGCCGGATCGCTTGACCGCCGTCGCAGGCAGAAAGATCCCTTCGTCCCTTTACGTACCTATTGACATGGGGAGCGGCAATTCGCTACACTCAATATATTCATTACGCTCAGTAGTTTTGGGCAACCCGAGACAACAATGGAGTTGCAATGGATGTTGGCATCCTGCTACTGCGCCTGATTCTGGCCTTCATCCTTTTTGCGCACTCCACCCAGAAGTTGTTCGGCTGGTTCCAGGGGCCCGGTCTGCCGGGCGCGACCGCATTGTTCGAGAAGCTGGGCCAGCGGCCCGCCCGCCAGCTGGTCCTGTTCG
Organism: Diaminobutyricimonas sp. LJ205; assembly: GCF_009755725.1. Taxonomy (NCBI): domain Bacteria; kingdom Bacillati; phylum Actinomycetota; class Actinomycetes; order Micrococcales; family Microbacteriaceae; genus Ruicaihuangia; species Ruicaihuangia ninglii. The sequence continues at coordinate 647,858 of NZ_CP046619.1, forward strand.
CCTCCCTGTGTGAGGCGACTGCCGCTGCGTCGCTGCTGGTGGGTTTTCTAACGCCGCTGGGCGTTGCGATCGGTGTCGGGGCGATGCTGGTGGCGGGGATGACGCTCATCATGTTCGCTAAGACGTTCTGGAACGTGGCGGGCGGGGGCGAGTATCCCATCGTGCTGGCGGCGGCGATCGCAATCGTCGGTTTCACCGGGCCGGGCGCCTACTCGGCCGACGTGTTCCTGAACCTGCCATGGACCAATCTTGCTGCCGAGTGGCAGTTCCTCATCGGTGCCGGCGCGGTGCTGCTCGCCGTGCTGGCCGCCACCGGGCCACTGATGAATGCCCGCTCGCACCTCGGCACCAAGGCGTCCTCGTAGCCATCCATTAATTCGGCCATTAGAGACGGGACCGGAAAATAGCGGATGGACCTCAATTTGATCGCCCAGCTCACCTTGAATGGGCTGAGCTTTGGCGCCTTGCTCTTCCTCGTTGCCAGCGGGTTCACGCTGGTGTTCGGGCTCATGCGAATTTCGAATCTCGCGCACGGCGGGTTCTACCTGATCGGGGCATACATCGCCGTGATCACGGTGGCGACGACAGGCAATTTCCTGCTCGGCGCCCTGGCCGGCGCGATTGCGAGCGCTGGGGTTGGACTGATAGTCGAGCGGGGCCTTCTTCGTCGACTGCGAGGCGAAGAGATGCCAGAGGTTCTCGTGACCATCGGTGTCGCGTTCGTGATCGCCGACCTTGTCCTGGCGACCTTCGGTGGGGACCCGAAATCCATTGGCCGCGCATCCCTCTGGCCCTCCGGAACTCTCGTTCTTGAAGGGTTCAGCTACCCGATCTACCGACTGTTCATCATTGCAGTGACGGTTGTCATCGGAGCGGCGATGCTCTACTTCCAGCGGCGGACTCGAGTCGGCGCGATCGTGCGGGCCGGGGTCGACAATCGCGAGATGGCGTCAGCCATCGGAATCAACATCGATCGCGTCTTCGCTGGCGTCTTCATCCTCGGGGCCGCACTCGCCGGCTTCGCGGGCGCGATCGGATCCGGACTGCTGAGCCACGTGCCTTCAACGGGCACGGAGATATTGCTGTTCGCGATGGTGGTGGTCATCGTGGGTGGTCTTGGCAGCGTCACGGGCGCGGCAGTCGGCGCGGCACTCATCGGGCTCATCGATGCGTTCGCGAAGGTCTGGCTGCCCGAGTTCTCGTACTTCACGGTCTTCGCCCCGATGGCCCTGGTCCTTGTGTTTCGACCGAATGGTCTATTCGGAGGGAAGGCATGACACGCACCCGTCTGGTGAAAGTCACGGCGATCCTGGTGGCGCTGACTGCGGCCATCGCCTTGCCATACGTGGTGGGCAATTACTACGTCACGCTCGCATCTCTCGTGCTGGCGACGGCCTTACTTGCGTCCAGTGTGAACATGCTCGCGGGCGATGGCGGGCTCTTCTCGCTGGGCCACGCAGGCATCGCAGCGGCAGCCGCGTACGGCATGGCCTGGGCGTCGCGGCAGGGGTTCGACTTCGCGCTCCAACTGCTGATCGCCGCTGCATTGACCGTGTTCGCGAGCGTCATCTATGCGCTGATCTCGATGCGAACAGGCGGCGTCTTTTTCCTCATGGTCACGCTGGCCGCCGGAATGGTGTGTTACGGCATGGCCTATCGGTGGTCATCGGTGACCGGAGGGGCCAACGGCTTATCTGGGATTCGGCGACCCGAGCAATTCTCTGAGTACTGGCAGTACTACTTCCTGGTTCTCGTCGTCTATGGGCTCGTTGTCGCCGCGCTGATGGTGTACTCGCGTTCACCGTTCGCGCTGACGATTCGCGGCATCCGTGAGAGCCCGAGCCGAATGCGAAGCCTCGGGTACAACGTCGTGGCGTACAAGTTCACGGCGATCTTGCTGTCAGGCCTGGTGGCCGGTCTCGCAGGAGTTCTGCTCGTGTGGCAGGCCGAGTTCATCAGCCCGTCCTTCTCGGGATTCGAGGCGTCGGCGCTGGCGTTGGTCATGGTCATCCTCGGCGGCACTGGGACCGCTTTTGGGCCCCTGGTCGGTGCAGTCATCGTCGTGCTGACCCAGCAGGTCCTTAGTACATACGTGGATCGTTGGCCAACGGTGCTTGGTCTGCTGTTCATCGTGACGCTCATGGTGGCACGTCAGGGGATCCTAGGCACGCTCAGCGCACGCAGACGTCGTCGACCGCAGCGGTCGATGCCGAAGTTAGCCCCGCAAACAGGAGGGAAATAAGAGTATGCAATCATCCATTCGTCGACGGAGACGCCTGGTTTCTGTTGCCACAGCAGCCGCAGTCGCTCTCGTCATTGCTGGCTGTGCGCCCGCTGGTTCTTCATCGAACAACGAGCAGGACCCGGCGACCGGGCAGACGTTCAAGGTGGGTGTGCTCGCCTCGCTCACCGGCTTCGCCTCCGCGCTTGGGGTGGACCTTGAGCGCGGCTGGAATCTCTACTGGGAAGAGAACGGCAACACGGCAGGCAACTTCACGGTCGAGACGGTCGTGGAAGACGACGCGAGCAGTGTCGACACCGCGATCAGCAAGACGACCCGACTGGTCAATGACGAGCAAGTGGATGTCGTCGTCGGACCGGTGCTGGCGAGCCAGGCCCTCGCCGTCGCCGACTTTCTCGAGCAGGAGGGCGTTGCGAACATCTCCCAGTCCTCGGCGGACGACTTGACACAGCGCGAGTCCAGCCCGCTCCTGCTGCGAGTCGGGGCGTACGGCGGAAGTCAGGCCACGTTCCCCGGTGGGCAGTGGGCGTACGAAGAAGGACACCGCACGGCCGCAACCCTGTGCGCCGACTACGGGTTCGGTTGGGAAGGCTGCGGTGGATTTGTCACAGCGTTCACCGAGGCTGGTGGTGCCGTGACCGACCAGCTCTGGTATCCAGCCGATGCCAGCGACCTGAGCTCGTACGTGACGCAGTTGATGAACATGGATGTCGATCTCATCTTCGTCGCGAACTCCGGAGGAACGGACAGCTCCAACTTCCTTCGCTCCGCGGCTGACTTCGGACTCCTGGATCGCACGCCGGTGTTGTCGAACTGCTGCACGACCGATCAGGCGATCTTGGAGGATGTCGGGGATATCGCCCTCGGGATCAACTCGGTGAGCTTCTTCGCGGAGAGCGCTCCTCAAGCCGAAGAATTTGTCGCGCTGTATGAGGAACGCTACGGCGTCATCCCGTCGAGCTACGCACTTGGTGCCTACGCCACGGCCGAGTTGATCGCGACGGCCCTGGCCAGCGCCGACTCGAAGCTTGAGGGCGAGGAGCTGATCGCCGCCATCACAGCCGGCGATGTCACGGGAACACCGTGGGGCGACATCAGCTTCGATGAGTACAACAACATCACCGGACCGATCATGATCCGGACGGTCGAGGAGCGCGCTGACGGCAAGCTGTGGAACGCGGTCGTGAAGCAGTATGACGATGTAAGCCAGTTCTGGCACTTCGATCCGAAGGAGTTCTTGAAGAACCCTCCGTATTCCCCCACCTATACCGGCCGATGATCGCTGCCTCAACGGGGACACCTCCTCTCCCCGCGGGGGGAGGAGGTGTCGGCAGCATCCTTGAACTCGAAGGTGTGACGAAACGCTTCGGAGGTATCGCCGCGGTCAACGGGGTCTCCTTCGCCCTGCCGCCCGGTGGACGAATGGCGGTAATCGGGCCGAATGGTGCAGGGAAGTCCACCCTGTTCCGTTTGATCGCGGGTGAGTACGCGCCCACCTCCGGCCGCGTTCTCCTCTTCGGCGAAGACGCGACACACCTCAGCGAGCGGACGCGCGCAAATCGCGGCGTGTCCCGTACGTTCCAGGTGTCGAATCTCTTCGCGGAGCTGAGCGTCGAAGACAACGTTCGTGTTGCAGTCCAGGCCGCCTCCGGTGAGAGTCAACGATTCTGGCGTCCGGTGCGACGCGGCGTCGGCGAGGTTGGAAAGCGGGTTGACGCCGCCTTGAGTCAGGTGGGTCTCCGTGCCCGCTCGCAGCGTTTGGTGAAGGAACTCTCACACGGTGAGCATCGGCAGCTGGAAATCGCGATGGCTCTCGTGAGGCAGCCCAAACTGCTGCTTTTGGACGAACCGGCCGCGGGTCTTTCCGCGAACGAACGAGGGATGCTACGGCAGCTGCTAGCGGACATCGCTGACGATGTCAGCTTCGTGCTGATCGAGCACGACATGTCACTCGCGCTCGAGTTGGTCGACCGCGTTCTTTGCCTCGACAACGGATCGCCGATCGCCTACGCCGATCCTGACGGTATCCGCGCGGACCCAACGGTTCAAGCGGTGTATCTCGGCAGAAGGAGGTAGTGATGCTCAAGATCAGCGACCTCCACGTCGGCTACGGGAAAGCGCAAGTCTTGACCGGGATCGAACTTGAGATTGCCCGCGGTGAATCCGTGGCGCTCATGGGACGAAACGGAATGGGCAAGACGACCCTGATTCGCGCAATCAGCGGCCTCAGGCCGCCCGAGGTCAGCAGCGGTCGAATTGAGCTCGACGGTAAGAATTTGCTCGCGCTGAGTCCGCATGCGATCGCTCGGGCAGGAGTCGGCCTGGTTCCTCAGGGCAGGCACGTGTTCGGCAGCCTGACCGTGCTGGAGAACCTGTCGATCGTGCCCGGTTCGCGCGAGCGCGATGAGTGGACCATCGAGCGGGTGTTCGATTTCTTCCCGCGTCTTCGAGAGCGTTCGAAGATGTACGCGGCAACACTGTCCGGGGGAGAACAGCAGATGCTCGCGATCGGACGGGCGCTCTTGACCGGACCCCAGCTCCTGCTCATGGACGAGCCGTCCGAAGGATTGGCACCGGCAGTGCTCGACACGATCGAGGATCGTCTGCAGGAACTTCGACGGTCGGGACTCTCCGTGCTTGTCGCAGAGCAGAACGTCGACTTCGCTCTCAGCCTGAGCGACCGAGTCGTCATTCTTGGCGAGGACGGGAAGGTTGCCTGGGACGGGACGCCCTCAGTGCTCGCCTCGGACGCGTCGCCGATCCACGAGCACCTCGGACTTTGATCACGCCCTCGCATTAAAGCTATTCAATCTATTAGAATGATGGGTATCGCACGGAGTGCGATGCGCCATTGAAGCGACATTGACGTCGGAAGAGATGAGGCAATAATGAGGCCACTTGTTCAGCGGTTGGGGTACGTCGCGGTTGACGCAACTGATCCCGTTCGTCTTGCTGAAGACACCGCAAATATCGTGGGAGCGCGAGTCGTCGGACGAGACGGTGGAAGAATCCTGATGTCGTCCAACCGGCGGCACGCTGAGCTCGTGATTCACGAGGGAGCGAGTGACTCCTACCGGAGTTGCGGGCTTGAAGCGGTGAGTGAGTCGGCCGTCGATGAGGTCGCTGAGCGATGCAAGCGGGCCGGCATCGAGGTGCTCTCTCGCACGCCATCCCTGGCTGCGATCGACAAGTCGGTCACGTTCCAGACCTCGGAAGGCCTCGTTTTCGAAGTGCACACACCGATGCCGGAAGATCGTGCCTCGAAATATCACGGCCCGGGGGTTCGGCCGAAGACCCTCGACCACATCAACTTCACAGCCGTGGACCCCGAGCAGTGGTCCAAGGAGATGGCGGACTCGTGCGGCTTCCTGCTGAGCGAGCGGACGACCGGTTTCGAGATCTCGTGGATGCGCGCCGCTGACCGGCGGCACCACACCGTGGCCGCCGTCAAGAGTCACGCGGGCGGGGTCCATCACCTCAGCTGGGAGTTCAATAGCTTCCAAGACATGAAGACGATCAGCGACAGTCTCATCCCGGAGGAGCGCCGCCTCATTTGGGGTCCGGGTCGTCATGGGGCTGGAGACAACCTCTTCCTCTACTTCCGCGACAGCGCAGACTTCCTGGTCGAGTGCATCGCCGAGATGGAACTCATGCAGGACGACGCGCCTGTTCGGATTTCGGACCCGGGAGAGGGCCTGTCCAACTGGAAGGTCGTGAACCAGTGGGGTGCGCTGCCCCCGATCGAATGGGTCGAGTCGTTCACGCCGATCAGCGCGGCGGCAGGAAACCCTGGCGATCCCACGCATGCCGCTGCAGCGGTCACGCTCTAGAGAAACACACACTGACACACCGAAGCGTTACGAAAGGGATCCTGATTATGCCTCGAACGGTCATGAATCCAGAGAGCGTGCATTCCGCTCCGGGCTACAGCCACATTGCGGTCGCGGAGGGGGAGAAGCTCGTGTTCTTTGCCGGGCAGGTGTCTCTCGACGACGACCTGAATATCGTCGGGGAGGATGATCTGAGGCTTCAGGTGATCACGGCGATGAGCAATCTTGCGAAGGTGATGGAGGCCGCGGGTGCGAGCTGGGATGACATCGTTCGCCGGACCGTGTACACGACGCAACCATTTGAACTGGCGGCAATCGGTGAATCGATTGCTCAGGTGACGGGTGATGCGGCCGATCCGCCGCAGACGATCGTGGGAGTGACCGGACTCGCGCTCCCTGGGCTGCTCGTGGAGATCGAATGCACCGCTTCGCTGCGTTCGTCGACACTATAGGACGGCGCGACGATGGCAACCGACCCGCGACGCGAAGGAGCGCACGCATTGACGCCACATGACTTCGAGAGCCGGCTCGTACGCGATCCGGAGCTGCTCGCACAGATGAGCGGCTACAACCAGGCATGGGATGTCGCGCCTTCGGTGGCGCTGCGCCCTCACGGCGACGGCGATGTCGCTGCCGCGATCGACTACGCGAGTGAGCGCGGACTCGGAGTCGCAGTTCAGTCGACCGGTCACGGGCGGGTGGATGCAACGACGGATGCGTTCTTGCTCGATACCAGCGGCCTGCGCTCACTCGAGGTCGACCCCGATCAGCGCACGGCGCGTGTCGATGCGGGTGTCCGGTGGACGGAGGTCATCGAGTCGGCAGCCCGTTTCGGGCTCGCGCCCCCGTCAGGTTCGTACCCCGGCGTCGGCGTCATGGGTTACAGCCTGGGCGGAGGTCTTGGACCACTCGGCCGCAAGTATGGATACGCCGCGGATCACGTGCGCGAAGTGACCGTGGTGGCTGCCGACGGGCAGACCTACGTCGCAAGCCCGACTCGCAATCCCGAGCTCTTCTGGGGCATCCGCGGCGGAAAGGGGAACTTCGGCATCGTCACCTCCATGGTGATGGATCTGCTCCCCGTCTCGGAGCTGTTCGGTGGCGGCATCTACTTTGCCGGAGATGCGACCGCAGACATTCTTCACAACTACTTCCCCTGGGCGCAGTCCCTCCCTGAGGAGGCGACCAGCTCAATCGCTCTGATTCGGATGCCGGATGTGCCGGAGGTGCCCGAGGCGATCCGCGGCAAGTTCGTGGTACATCTAAGGATGGCTCACCTGGGTAGCGCGGACGAAGGGGCTGCGTTGCTCGCCCCTATGCGCCGGCTGGGGCCGACGTTGCTGGAGAACATGCGCACGATGCCCTACACGGATGTCGCCAGCATCCACAACGACCCGCCCGAGCCGACTCCGTTCTGGGATCGTAGCGCCTTGCTTCGGGATGTCACCGATGAAGCCATCGACCGGTTGGTCGAGGTCGCTGGGCCGAGCGCGGATCTTCCGTTGGCGATGGTCGAGGTGCGCCACCTCGGCGGAGCGCTTGCGCGACAGCCTGAGACGCCGAACGCAGTAGGCGGGCGCGATGCCGAGTTCAACATGCTGATGCTCGGAGTGTCGACAGAGAGCGGTTTCTCCACCGTCAAGGACGCTGGTGCTGCGGTTGTCGGCGCCGTCCAGGATTCCTGGACCGGGAATTCAATCCTGAATTTCCTTGGGCCCGACCAGACACCCGACCAAATTGCACGAGCATTCAAAGCGGATGACTACGTCCGTCTACAGGAGCTGAAGAAGCACTGGGACCCGGACAACCTGTTCCGGTTCGGGCACGTTATCCCGACCGCCGACATTCGGATCGGGTGACCTGCAAGCCCCTTCGTTCCTTCGGGAGCACCGCAACACATGAGCATAGGAGAAATGATGTCTGGAAGTTCCACACCCCCGAGAGGGTCATACCTCATCCGCGGTGGCGCAGTGATTTCCGTAGACCCGGAGATCGGGAACCTGCCCCAGGGGGACGTCCTGGTCAAGGACGGCGTGATCGTGGATGTCGGTAGCGACATCCAGGCTAATGATGCCGAGGTGGTGGACGCGAGCGGGATGATCGTGATGCCGGGCCTGATCGAAACGCACCACCACATGTGGAGTTCGCTCGGCCGCAACTTCGTCGCTCAGGACCATGAGTACTTTCCCGCGAAATGGGCCACTTCCGCGCACTACGAGCCGGAGGACTTCTACCGGAGCGTGCTCCTCGGCCTTGTGGATGCGGCGAATGCCGGGATCACCACGATGCACAACTGGTCGCACAACACCCGGACGCCCGAGCATGCCGACGCAGAACTCAGGGCGCACCGCGACGGTCTTATCCGAGCGCGGTACTCGTACGGTCACCGCGATCTCCTCCCCGAGGACGAGGCACTCGACTTCACCGATATCGATCGAGTCGCGAACGAGTGGTTCCACACGGACTCGGAGCTCGCCAAGGTGGTCCACCTCGGGGTGAACCTGCGGGGACCCGACCTCGGTGATTCGGACGTGTTCTACAGAGAAGCGGAAGAGGCGCGGGCGCGGAAGCTTCCGGTGTCCGTTCACACGATGCAAGGTGCGGAGACGAAAGTTTCAGCGCGCGAGCTCGAGGAAAAGGGGCTGTTGGGGCCGGACTTCCTCATCTGCCACTTCCTGGCGGCCACGGAAGAGGACCGCCAGGCCATGGTGAGGACGGGCACTCCGTTGAGCTTCTCCGTGCACTCGGAGCTCCGGCTCGGCGATGCGGGCGACCCGAGAGCTGCCCTGCTGAAGATGGTCGCCGCCGGCGTAACGGTGTCGCTGTCGATCGACGCGACGTCGTTGGCTCCCGTCAACTTGTTCGAGGCGATGCACATCGCCTGGAACATGGGGATCCCGTGGCAGGGCACAGATACGGAGTCCTTCGATCGACTGAACTTCGCCGACGCCATTCGGTTCGCAACCATCAACGGTGCGCAGGCGCTGGGCCTCGGGGATGTCACCGGTTCGCTCACGCCCGGAAAGCGCGCCGACCTAATCCTGATCCGGAAGCATGACCTCAACGTCGCGCCGGTGGGGGACCTGGAATCGACCGTGGTGCGTTCGGTCACCCCTGCGAATGTCGACACCGTCCTCAGCGACGGCCGCATCATCAAGCGGAAGGGCGAGCTCGTGGCCTTCGACGTGGAGCGAATTGTCCGAGAGGCAGAGGCCTCGGCCGCGGCCGTGCTCGATCGTGCGGGCGCCCGCGTCGGATAGTAGCCGCGCAGTCGCGAGGTCCGCGCGCGGAGTGCTGATGGGTCCACCATCAGTACTCCGCGTTCTGCGTCAGCCCGGATCCAGCCTCGAGGTCCTGCTGAGTGCCTCTACCGGATGGGCAGAGTTTGCATCAATCAGCGAGCGAGGTTCGCCTCGAGAGAGTGTTCGATGGAGGCTCGACGACAGGCTTCCTCGTCGCCGGACTCGATCGCGTCGACGATTGCCTCGTGCACGCGTACACGCTCCTGCTTCTGCGGCATACGCTTCGAACCGGGCACGACATTCACAGTGTTCGAAGAGATGATCTCAAGCAAGCCGAGGGCTACGTTCTTCAGGATCTCGTTCCTGCCGATCCCGATGACCAGCTCATGGAAGGCCCAGTTGCTGCGAACGAAGAGCAGATCATCATCGATCGCGTCGCGCATGCGCTGTACCTGCGCGCGGAGTGCTCGAATATCCTTGGCGGTTCGGTACCGACTGGCTTCGACAACCGTCAGCGGATCGACCACCGCGCGGAGCGCCACGGCATCCATGACAGTCTCCGGCTTTGCACGGACGGCGATGAGGGCGTCGCTGATCCGGACAAGGGGATCCGGTGAAGCGACGAAGACACCACCACGGGGTCCGGTGCGCAATGAGATCACATGTCGGGACTGGAGGAGCCGAATGGCTTCATTCATCGTCCCGGCAGCGACCCCGGCCTGAAGGCGCAGCTCGTCTTTAGTGCCAAGGCGATCGCCGGGTTGCATCTTCTCGATGGTCGACAACAGACGATCCGCAACATCCTGGGCACGCGAAGGACGGACATGCAAATCGAATGACATGTGTTCATAGTACTGGATTTGGGCCATCGTCAACGGGCGGATCGGCTTCGGCGGGAAGCAGGAGGTAGCCACAGCGGTGCATGTTGTGCAGAAATGCGGCGACTCGGAACAATGCCCTATAATGATTATAGGTAATCGTGCCACGGTGGCGCGACGGGAGGATGCGAGCAATGACGCGTGAACTGACTCACTTCATCGGCGGCGCCAGGGTTGCTGGCACTTCTGGACGCTTCAGTGATGTGTTCAACCCGAGCACAGGAGAAGTGCAGGCGCGCGTCCCCTTGGCCAGCGTCGAAGAAGTCTCGAACGCTATCGCGAACGCGGCCGCCGCTCAGGAGGAGTGGGGCGCGACGAATCCGCAGCGCCGTGCCCGCGTCCTGCAGAAGTTCCTCGAGCTGATCGCCAAGGACACGCCGTCGCTGGCTCGCATGCTCTCGAGCGAGCATGGCAAGACCATCGACGACTCGAAGGGTGACATCCTGCGCGGGGTTGAGGTCATCGAGTTCGCGCTCGGCGCTCCTCACCTGCTGAAGGGGGAGTACACGACTGGTGCCGGGGCCGGCATCGATGTGTACTCGATGCGTCAGCCGCTTGGTGTGGTGGCCGGTATCACGCCGTTCAACTTCCCCGCGATGATTCCACTGTGGAAGGCAGGCCCGGCGATCGCTGCCGGTAACTCCTTCATCTTGAAGCCTTCCGAGCGTGACCCCTCGGTGCCGCTGCGTATCGCAGAGCTGTTCATCGAAGCGGGCCTGCCTGCTGGAGTGTTCAACGTCGTCAACGGTGACAAGGAAGCCGTCGATGCGATCCTCACCGACGATCGGATCAAGGCTGTCGGATTTGTGGGTTCGACGCCGATTGCGCAGTACATCTACTCCACGGCCGCGGCGCACGGCAAGCGCGCACAATGCTTCGGTGGCGCAAAGAACCACCTCATCGTGATGCCGGACGCTGACCTTGACCAGGTCGCCGATGCGCTGATCGGCGCAGGGTACGGTTCGGCCGGTGAACGGTGCATGGCGATCTCGGTCGCCGTTCCGGTCGGGGCGGAGACGGCAGACGCCCTCGCTGCGACGCTGGCCGAGCGTGTCAAGCACCTCAAGGTCGGCCCGGCTTTGGAAGAAGGCTACGACTATGGCCCGCTGGTGACAGCTCAGGCCAAGACGCGCGCGGAGGATTACATCCAAGGCGCCATCGATGAGGGAGCAACGCTTCTGGCCGACGGCCGCGGCATTACCGTGCCAGGGCATGAGAGCGGCTTCTACCTGGGGCCGACCCTCTTCGACCACGTCACGCCGGACATGACGATCTACAAGGAAGAGGTCTTCGGGCCCGTCCTGATCATCACCCGGGCGGACAGCTATGAGGAAGCGTTGCGTCTGCCCAGCGAGCACGAATACGGCAACGGTGTTTCGATCTTCACCCGCGATGGCGACGCGGCGCGTGACTTCGCCGCCCGAGTGAACACCGGCATGGTCGGTGTGAACGTGCCGATCCCGGTGCCGATCGCCTACCACTCATTCGGCGGCTGGAAGCGCTCCGGCTTCGGGGACCTCAACCAGTATGGAACCGACTCCTTCCGCTTCTACACGAAGACGAAGACGGTGACCAGCCGCTGGCCCTCCGGAATCAAAGAGGGTGCCAGCTTCGTAATGCCGATGATGCATTGACCGGTATTTGATAGCCACAGAAGAGAACGTCACACCTGAGTCGCGTCAACGCATCGTCAGGCCGCGGTCGCGTGCGACAGCGACCGCGGCTGCCCGATCCCGCAGGTGCAGCTTCGCGAGGATCGTGGCGACGTTGTTCCGCACCGTCTTCTCGGAGAGCAGGAGCGCAGCGGCAATCTCGTGATTGCTGCGCCCGGCGGCGACCTGCCCGAGAACTTCGGCCTCCCGCGCCGTGAGTTCGGGAAACACCGCGGCCGGAGCCGGCTGCGATCCGCGGGTTGCGTAGTCGGCCAGGCGCCGGCCGATCTCACCGCCGTACACGGTTCCGCCCGATGCGACGGCGAGCACCGCCCGGGTGATCTCCTCGCGCTCGGCGCCCTTGAGCAGGTAGCCGCTCGCCCCGGCGCTGACCGCGGCGAGCACGGGTCCATCGTCGGCGTGCATGGTCAGCACGATGACCCCGATCTCGGGATGGTTCCTAGCGAGTTCGGCGACGGCGCCTGCCCCGGTCACTCCCGGCATCTCGAGATCGGTCAACACCACGGCCGGACGAAGCTCTCGGGTGAGCCGCAGCAGTTCGGGGCCGTCGGCGGCCGCGCCGACCACCTCCAGCTCGGGAACCGCGACGAGAGCCGCCTCCAGTCCGAACCTGAACATTGGATGATCGTCGGCAATCACGACCCGCACCGGGGCGGTCACTACACAACCGCCAAGGTCGGCAGGGGCACGGGCACAGGCAACGGCACGGTGAAGGTGACCGCGGTTCCGGCGGGCGATGAGTCGACTTGTAGTGAGCCGTCGAGCGCCTCAGCCCGTGTGCGCATGGACGCGAGCCCGATGCCCCCAGCGGCAGCCTCCGTCGAGAACCCTGCGCCGTCGTCGCGCACGTTCACCACGAGACATCCCGAGTCGATCGCCAGCGTGACCGTGGCGTTCTGCGCTCCCGCGTGCCGGAGCACGTTCGCGATGGCCTCATTCACCACACGGTACGCGGCCTCCTCGATCGGGCCGGGCAGCACCGGCAGGTCAGCGGCGTGCACGCTGATCGAGACCGGTGCGGTGATGGATGCCACCCGCTCGCGCACCGCGTCGGCCAAGCCGTGCGTCACCAATGCGACCGGCCGCAGTTCGTCGAGGATCCGGCGCACGTCGGTGACTGTCCCGGTCAGCTCGGCGCTCAGGATGTCGGCGATCTCCAGCGCCCGATCGACCGACCCGGCCGCAATCGCATCGCGCAACCCCTGCACACCCAGGGTGACCCCGGTCAGCGACGGGCCGAGCCCGTCGTGGATCTCCCGGCGCAACCGGTCACGCTCGGTATCCCGAGCGCGCACGACGGCGTCACGCTCCGATTCGAGCTCGTCGGCCAGCCGCACCGCCAGCACGACGGCGGCCAGCTGCGACGCCATCGTCTGCAGCATCCGCTGGTCGCGGAGCGTGTACCGGCGGCCACTCTCCCTCTCGCCGAGTTCGAGACGACCGACCGGGGTGGCGCCCACCGACAGCACGGCGGTGAACGCCGGCGAAAGGGCGGCAGGGGAGTCACCGAACGCGGCGAGTACGCTGCCGCTCGCGTCAATGGCCCGCCCAGCGGATGCCCGCACCGCGCCGCCGATCCCGGCGAGCACCGCATCGAGCAGCTCATGCTGCTCAGTACCCGAGACCCGCTGCCCGAGCTCGGACAGTGCCTTCACCGGGTCGACGCGGGCTGGAGCTTCGATTCCGAGCAGCCGATAGCGCAGGATGCCGACCGCGATCGCCGCCGGGAACAGGTACAGCGTCACCAGCTGCGCCCACTGCGCCACGATGTTCGCGCCGGCGATGTTGGCGATGACGAGCGCGGCCACTGCGGCCAGCAGCCACGCCAGCTGCTGGCGCTCGGGTGATGTTGAGCGGACGAGACGCACCAGGCACAGCGCCCACACCCCGAGCACCCCGGCGGCATAGATGCCCAGCGGAATCCAGATCTCGGGGCCGGATGTCCCGGCCGGTGTCGGATCGGCGGGCCACGTCCAGTCGGCGCTCAACTGGGCGAGCAGCCACTGCACCTGCATGGCGACGGCGCCCACGAGCACGGCGATCGTCAGCCAGGTCCAGGACCGAGCGGGCCGAATCCGCCCGCTCGGGTAGAGCACGGGCAACAGGCCGATGAGCAGGTAGATCACCAGGCCACCGAGCAGGGTCAGCGTGAGTCCGACCAGTCGGGATGCATAGGGTGAACCGGGATCGATGGCACCCAGGACGCCGGCGGCGGCGAGCGATGCCTCACCGATGGACAGCTGGGTCACCGTGCCGACGGACAGCAGCAGCCAGCCCAGCGCGTTCACCGGACGCAGCCACGCCAGGACGCCGCCGACGACCGACCAGCTGAGACCCGCGCCGATGCTGGCGAGCGCGATGACGATCGGGTCGGTCGTCGCAGGTGTGGTGCTACGGGCGGCGCCCTCGGCCCAGGCTGCGGCGCCGGTCGCGCCGACACTCACGACGAGCAACGCGATCGCGACCACCCGGCGCAGCAACATGGGTCTCATCTTCTCGGTGAGCACCTCGCTCGGGCAAGGGCAGATCGCCCGGGTGGTCGGGCACTTTGCCCGAACGGTCGGGGCGACCGACTCTGCCCTCAGGCAGGACCTCTCGCCGACGATGGTCGCGCCCGAACGTCGGGCGACCGTCGCAAGGAGACCACAATGTCAACCGAGTCCCGCTCGAGCACCGCCACTACACCGGGCAGCAGTCCGGCCACCGCCCCCGCCTCCCGTCGGCGCAGGTACGTGACTTTCCGCATCGCGGCGGTCGTCGCAGCACTGACCTTCCTAGTGCTGTTCAACGCGCTGCCGGCGTTGCTCACCCCGTGGGTTGACTTCGCCGACACGACGGATCACGGCTGGGCGCGCACCCCCGAACTGCACAGGGTGGCCGACAGCGGAGCTGCCCTGTTGATGACTGCGGTTGCCGCAGCATCCGTGATCCTGGCCGTGCGTCCGACCCGGAACGCGGCAACGACCATGTGGCTGATCTCGACTCTGACGATGATCTTCCTGATGAGCATCGGCTCATCCGCGATCCAGGGTCACGATCTGATGGTCGCGGTGATCACCGCCGCGATCCTCCTGGGCGTCTTCGTTGTCCCGCTGGCCCTGCTGTCGCCCGACCGCCGTAGCCTCCTGCGCGCCGGTGTGACCCAGGCCGTCGGCTCGGCCGCGCCTCGGCCGAGCCGGTTAGTCCTGCTCGGTCTCAGCTGCCTCATGGCGGCGGGCCCGCTTCTGGGGGTCGGCGTCATCGCCTGGCGCCTCAGCGGTGGTGTCTTCGAGGCTCCGCAGGAGGACGACGTGATCGGCCTGGCGATGCTCGGCGCTTCGGTCGCGCTCGGAGCCTGGCTCTGCCTGCGTGCGCACGAGGGGTGGCGTGCACTCGCGATCCTGCTGCTGGCGATGACCGCCTACGCTGTGGCCGCGGGCGTCAGCCTCGCTCTCGCGTGACGACGCCCGCGGCGGGTGGTGCTAGCGGGCAGTGCCCGCGAAGGAGCTCGTGGCCTGGACCGTCGCGGTGTAGTCCGCGTTCGGTTCGTAGATGAAACAAATCACCTCGCGGTCGCCCTCAGCCCAGGTCACCTCGGTCGGGATGAGTGGCCACACATCGAGCACCGACTCCTGGTAGGAGATACCGACGAACTTGTCGAATTCGGACACGCACCGGTCGCCGGCTTCGGCCAGGACGGCGTCATTTCCGGGGAACTTTTCGGCCTTGATGTCGTAGGCGAAGTACGCCTCGTTGTCGTGGGGTTCGCTGCACGGCACCGTCGGCACCGAAGCGATCTCTTCGGTGTCCACGTCGTTCGTGCAGTCGCCGACGCGGATGGAGAAGATGTCCGTGTTTTCATTGCCCGCCGTGATCTGCCCGCTCTCATCACGCTCTGCCTCGGCCGGGAACAGCCCGCCGATAGCACTGCAGCCAGACAGTGCCAGGGCGGCGGCGCCGACAGTGAGGAGCAAAACGGTCTTCTTCAGTGCAGGAGTAATCACAACGCGCTTTCTGTGTATTGGCTGGATTCAGCGTTTTGAGCCTATCTCGGGGGTCTGCTTCCCGGGGAAGGGGCCGCTCGTGTCCGGCATTAGACTCGGCACCGTATGGCTGATTCCTCCGCACCTCAGGCCCATTCAGATCGTGTCCGGTGGGAGGCGTTCGCCATCTGCGTCGCCGTGGCAGCGCTGACGATCCTCGACATCTCCAAGATCAACGTCGGTCTGCCCACCATTGAGCATTCACTGCACGGCGGATCGACCGAGTTGCAGCTCATTGTCGCCGGCTATGCCCTCGCTTTCGGACTGCTGCTGGTGCCCTCAGGGCGACTGGGAGACATCCATTCGCGCAAGATGATGTTCGTGATCGGCCTCAGCGCGTTCACCCTCGCGAGCCTGCTCTGCGCGCTCGCCCCGAACATCGAGACCCTAGTGATCGGTCGCCTGCTGCAGGGTGCCGCTGCCGGAATTCAGATGCCCCAGGTGCTCGGGCTCATCCAGCAACTGTTCCAGGGTCCCGCTCGCGGTCGCGCGTTCGGCATGTTCGGCGCGATCATCGGCATCTCCACGGCCATCGGCCCGACACTCGGTGGCGTGCTGATCGCGATCGGCGGTGAGACGGATGGCTGGCGCCTGCTGTTCTGGATGAACGTACCGCTCGGCGTGCTCGCGTTGATCTTCGCCCTGCGACTGCTGCCCGCCCAGCAGACGCATGAGGGTACCCGCACCCAGCTTGACCTCGTCGGCATCCTGCTGATCGCGATTGCCACGTTCTGCCTGATGCTGCCGTTCGTGCTGACCACCGGCGGGCCGGACGACAACCCCAACCGCTGGTACTGGCTGATCGGGTTCGTGCTTGGCTCAGCCGTGTTCGTCTGGTGGGAACGGCGCTATCTCGCCCAGGGCAAGTCACCGGTTGTGCAGTTCGCCCTGTTCAAGCTGTCGTCCTACCGCAACGGCCTTCTGATCGGCCTGGCCTACTTCGCAGGCGCGCCCGCGATGTTCCTGCTCATCGTGCTGTTCGTGCAGGACGGCCTTGGCTTCTCGCCGGTCATCGCGGGTATGGTGAGCATCCCGTTCGCGCTGGCCTCGGCCGTGGCATCCTGGCTCGGCGGGCGTCTCGTGAACCGTTTCGGACGCAGCCTGGTGCTCCTCGGCGCCTTGCTTGCCGCCGGCGGATTCGCGCTCTGCCTGCCGATTGCCGAGTACGCGCCGAAGGACGCGGTGCCCTTGCTCATCGCCGCGGCGATGCTCTTCGCCGGTTTCGGCGGCGGCCTCATCATCTCGCCGAACCAGACCATCACGCTGTCCGAGGTCCCGGTCACGCAGGGTGGCGTCGCCGGCTCGGTGGCACAGGTCGCGCAACGGGTCGGTACGGCGATCGGAGTGGCTGCCGGATCATCGATCTTTTTCTCGACGATCTTCCGCGAGCGGGATGCTGCGGATCAGGCGGGCGTATACAGCGACGCGTTCCGCAGTGGACTGCTGGTCGGCATCGCCCTGCTGCTGATGGCGGCGGTGTTCGCCGCGCTTGATCTCAGGAGCGTGCGGCGAGCGCGTTGAGCGCAGCCTCGTGCAGCAGGCCGTTGGTGGCCAGGGCGCTGCCGTGCCAGGGTCCGGGCTCGCCGTCGATGGATGTGAACCGGCCACCGGCTTCTTCGATGATCGGAATCAGCGCCGCCATGTCGTAGGGCTTCAGATCCGGTTCGCTGACCAGGTCGATCGCCCCCTCGGCGAGCAGCATGTATGACCACATGTCGCCGATGCCCCGCTCGCGCCAAACCGTGCGAGTGAGTTCGATCACCTGGTCCAGCCGGCCGAACTCATCCCAGCCTTGAAGCCGGTTGAAGCTGATGTTGGCGTTGGCCAGCGTTTCGACGTCGCTCACGCGCAGCCGTCGCGGTTGGCTGTCGCCGTTGGTCTTGACCCACGCGCCGTCGCCGCGAGCCGCCCACCAGCGCTTGCCAAGTGCGGGGCTGCTGACCACGCCGAGGACCGGCTCACCGTCGACGGCGAGTGCGATGAGGGTGCCCCAGATCGGCACCCCGCGCAAGAAGTTCGCCGTGCCATCGATCGGATCGATGATCCACTGTCGTGAGGATTCCCCTTCGACTCCGTACTCCTCGCCGAGGATGCCGTCGCCATGCCGGGACTCGGCAATATGCTCGCGCAGCAGCTTCTCCACGCGCGTATCGGCGTCGGTGACGTGGGTGTTGTCGGCCTTGAGCCGTACGTCGAGGTTGGCTGCGAGGAAGCGGTCGAGGCTGATGAGGTCGGCTTCGCCCGCCATCGCAAGTGCAAACGCGAGGTCGTCGCTGAGGGAGTACTGGGTCACCAAGCCAGCGTAGTTGCGCGGGCGGCCCCGGCGCTTCTAGGCGAGGGTGGTGAGCAGCCGTTGTGCGGAGTCGTACCGCTCACGGCTGGCCTTGCCTGCCTCGACCGCTTCGGCGATCGCGCAGTCCGGGGCATCCGGCAGATGCGTGCAGCCGCGCGGGCAGTCCTCGGCAATCTCAGCCAGGTCGGTGAAGGCGCGCAGGATGTTGTCGGGGTTGATGTGCCCGAGGCCGAACGAGCGAACGCCGGGCGTGTCGATGATCCAACCGCCGGTCGGAACCTTGAGCGACACCGTCGACGACGAGGTGTGACGCCCCCGTCCGGTGACCACGTTCACATGCCCGATTGCCCGGTCAGCGCCGGGAACCAGGGCGTTCACGAGCGTCGACTTGCCGACCCCGGAATGACCGACCGCGACGGTGCGGTGCCCGTCGAGGGCTCGGGCGATCTCGTCCAGCGGCGGGTCGCCGAGGTTGCTGGTGAACACGGTGAGACCGAGTCCGGCGAAGTTCGCCAGGAAGGATGTCGGGTCGGCGATATCCGTCTTCGTCACCACCAGCAGCGGGGTGATCCCCGCGTCGTAGGCGGCCACCAGGTAACGGTCCACCAGCCGGGGGCGCGGTTCGGGGTTCGCCGCGGCGACGACGATGAGCATCTGGTCGGCGTTCGCGACGATCACCCGCTCGACCGCGTCGGTGTCGTCGGCGCTTCGGCGCAGCAGCGTGGAGCGCTCCTGCAGGCGAACGATCCGGGCGAGGCTGCCCTCGGCCCCGCTGGTGTCGCCGACCAGGTCGACCACATCGCCGGTCACCACTGACTTCTTGCCCAGTTCGCGAGCGCGGGCGGCGGTCAGGGCGTGTTCGTCGGCGCCGCCCTCATCGACGAGAACGCCGTAGCGGCCACGGTCGACGGTGAGCACCCG
Organism: Diaminobutyricimonas sp. LJ205; assembly: GCF_009755725.1. Taxonomy (NCBI): domain Bacteria; kingdom Bacillati; phylum Actinomycetota; class Actinomycetes; order Micrococcales; family Microbacteriaceae; genus Ruicaihuangia; species Ruicaihuangia ninglii. The sequence goes on from NZ_CP046619.1 coordinate 666,959, forward strand.
ACCGGCCACGGCATTGCCGTGCTCCGGTCGTGTTTTCGTGCGCGGCCGGTTTGCCTTGGGGTTCGGCCTGGCCTTGTAGCTCGTCTCGTCGTACTCGGAGTACGGTTCGTCCGCGTCATCGTCGTCGGTGAGCCAGCTCATGGCAGAGGCGACTCCCGCAGGCCGCGCCACAGTTCGGGGAACTGCGGCAGCGTCTTGCCGGTTGAGGCGATGTCGTCGATGTCGACCCCGTCCACTGCGAGACCGATGATCGCGCCAGCGGTCGCCATCCGGTGATCGGCGTAGGCGTGCCAGAGTCCGCCGCGCAGCGGCTGCGGCTCGATCACGAGCCCGTCGTCGAGTTCGGTGACCCGCCCGCCGAGGGCGTTGATCTCGGCAGTCAGCGCCGCCAGCCGGTCGGTCTCGTGGCCGCGCAGATGCCCGATCCCGGTGATGCTGCTGCGGCCGTCGGCCAGGGCCGCGAGAGCGACCAGTGCGGGGGCCAGTTCACCGCCGGTGGAGAGGTCGAGGTCGACCGCGCGGATCGGCTTGCCGCCGACCAGGCCGGCTCCGCCGTCGATGGTGAGGTCGTCGCCATTGCGGGTGACGGATGCGCCGAACTGTGGCAGCAGATGCTCGAGGTCAGCACCGACCTGGGTGGTGGCATCCGGCCAGCCCTGAATCGTGACGGTTCCCCCGGCGACGAGCGCGGCGGCAAGGAATGGTGCCGCATTGGACAGGTCGGGTTCGATGGTGAGATCCAGGGCGGCGATCGGCCCAGGCTCGACGACCCAGACACCCGGCTCCGGGCTCGCGGCGCTGATGCCACGGGCGCGCAGGCAGTGCAGGGTCATCTCGATGTGCGGCAGGCTCGGCAGCCGCTCGCCGGTGTGCCGCAGCGTGAGCCCATGGGTGAACCGCGGGGCCGCGAGCAGCAGGCCGGAGACGAACTGGCTGGACGCACTGGCGTCGATGGCCAACTCGCCACCGTCGACCGTCCCCATGCCGTACAGGCTGAATGGCAGGGCACCGCGGCCGTCGTCGTTCACGTCGACGCCCAGGTCGCGCAGCGCGTTCAGCACCGGGCGCATCGGCCGCTTGCGGGCGTGCTCGTCACCGTCGAAGGACACCGGGCCGAGCGCAAGCGCAGCCAGCGGCGGCATGAACCGCATGACCGTACCGGCGAGGCCGCAGTCGATGGAAACCCCGCCCTGCATCTCCTCGGCTGGGGTGATCCGCAGGTTCGGGCCGTAGGCGCCGTCGCCATCGACCTCATCGATCTGGGTGCCCAGGGCCTTGAGCGCCTGCACCATCAGCGCACTGTCGCGTGAATGGAGGGGCCAGCGCAGGGTCGACGGGCCATCGGCGATCGCCGCGAGCACGAGTTCCCGGTTGGTCAGGCTCTTCGATCCGGGCAGTTGGAGGGACGCCGACAGGGGACCGGTGGCCGTGGGCGCGCGCCAAGGACCCGGGGCGGTGGCATCTGTTGGAACGTCGTCCCCGTACGGATTGAATTCGGGGTTGGAATACCTGAACACGTGCATTGGTTACCAATGTATCGGCACTTGCTCGGCGAACGGAGATCCTTAGGTGATGGCCTCACATGCACCGGTTCTAGACTGGCCGCTGATGGACGAAACACCGGACGAGATCGTCCAAGCCCCCAGCATCGAACCCTCCGCCAGTGAGACGAGAGACCTGTTCGAAGAGCAGGCTTTGCCGTTCATGGACCAGCTGTACGCAGCGGCCATGCGCATGACGAAGAACCCGGCCGACGCCGCGGATCTTGTCCAGGAGACCTTCGTCAAGGCATTTGCCGCGTTCAGCCAGTTCAAGCAGGGCACGAACCTGAAGGCCTGGCTGTACCGGATCCTGACGAACACGTTCATCAACACCTACCGCAAGAAGCAGCGTGACCCGTATCGGGGCACGATCGACGAGCTCGAGGATTGGCAGATCGGCGGTGCCGAGTCAGCCACGGCGACCTCGTCGCGTTCTGCCGAGGCCGAGGCGATCGACCGGATGCCGTCCGGTGCGGTCAAGGATGCCTTGCAAGACATACCCGAAGACTTCCGTCTGGCCGTCTACCTGGCCGACGTCGAGGGCTTCTCCTACCAGGAGATAGCCGACATTATGAAGACGCCCACTGGAACCGTCATGAGCCGCCTGCACCGCGGCCGACGGATGCTGCGTGAGCGATTGGCAGACTACGCGGCCGAGCGAGGGATCGCCGCGAGCGGCAGGAGCAGGAAATGACTGATTGCGGATGTGAAAAGGCTCGCGCAGAGCTCGAAGAGTACCTGCACCGCGAGTTGAGCGACGAGGACTTCCGGGATGTCTCGGAGCACCTCGCTCACTGCGAGAACTGCTCGTATGAACACCTGGTCGGGATGACACTCACCCGCAAGGTTCGCGAGGTGTGCCAGGAGAAGGCGCCTGAAGAGTTGCGCGCCGCGGTGCATGCTCGACTGCTGGAACTTCAGATCTCGAAATAGGCTGCCGACCGGTTCGCTGAGTTTGCGGACCTAATAGACGCAAAACGGCGGCGCCCTCCAAGGAGGACGCCGCCGTTTCTGTTGCCAGCGGGCTACGCGACCTTGTCGAGCAGCACGATCGCCGACTGGAATTCGGTGCCGCGCGAGAACTGCAGCTGGATGTGCATCCAGGCGAGTCCTTCGAGCACCGCGGACTGGGCGAGCGCACCGGTGTCGATGACGCGGAAGCCGGTGGCTTCGCCGAACGCGGTGACCGCGGCCTTCGCCTCGGCGTCGTCACCTGCGACGAACAGGTCGAGCTGGTACTCGCCGCCGGCGGCGACGTTGCCCGCGAAGATCGTGTTGAAGGCCTTCACGACCGCTGCGCCGGGCACGCTGGCCGCAATCGTCTCGGCGCCGGAGGTGCCGGGCGCGACCGCGACACCGCTGAAGTCATCCTTGATCGGGTTCGACGCGTCGACGACGATCTTTCCCTCGAGCGAGCCGAGGCCGGCCAGGGCGTCGGCGATGGCGCTGTAGGGGAGAGCGATGAAGACCAGGTCGCCGGTTGCGGGACCGGTGAGCGGCGACACGGTGACGGTGCCGTTCAGGTCACTCGCGAGCGCCTGGCCCTTGCTCTCGTCGCGGACGAGGAGCTGGACGTCGTAACCGGCGGCGACGGCGCGGGTGGCGATTCCACGGGCGACGTTGCCGGCGCCAAGGATGCTGATCGAGGTCATAGTGTTCCTTCGATTTAGTTGAATGTTCAAAGGTTGAACGTTGAACTAAGTAGAACTATACGGGCATTCAACTGAATGTTCAAGTACTTTGCTAGACTGGTCGACATGACCGATTCCGAGCGCCCGTTCCGCTGGCTGACCGACGATGAGCAGCGCGCCTGGCGCGCGTACCTCGTGGCGTCCGCGCGCCTGCAGGAAGAGCTCGACCGGCAGTTGCAGCGCGATTCCGGGATGCCGCACGCGTACTACATGATTCTCGCGATGCTCTCGGAGTCACCCGAGGGCGGTGTTCGGATGACCGAGCTTGCCGACGTGCTGAAAATCTCGTCCAGCCGTCTCTCGCACGCGGTGACCAAGCTCGAGGGTCTGGGCTGGCTGCGGCGCGACGCCGACCCGAAGGACAAGCGAGTGAGTTACGCCTGCCTCACCGATGAGGGCCGCGGCGCCCTGGTCGAGGCGGCTCCCGGCCATGTCACGACCGTGGTGGAGAACCTGTTCGACCGGCTTTCAGCCGAGCAGATCACTCAGCTGTACGAGATCAGTGCCGCGATGCTCGAGGTGCTGGCCCCCGACGAGATTCCCGGCCAGATCCTGCGCCCAGGCTCCCGCTGACCGGATCGTTCCGATTGTTGGCAGTTTGCTGCCTTCCCTGGGCATGAAGTGCGCCGCCATGATGAATTCATGACAGACCCAACCGACACAGCCCTGCTCGTGATCGATGCCCAAGAGTCCTTCCGCCAGCGATCGGATGACTGGGCGCAAACGGCGAATCCGCAGGTGCTGGCCAACATCTCCCGGCTGGTGGCTCACGCGCGCTCCGTCGGTGACCAGATCGTGTGGGTCACCCACGCGGAACCCGGGACAGGTGGCGTGTTCGATCCGGACCTCGGTTTCGTTCGGGTGGTGTCCGAACTTGAGCCTCTCGAGAGTGAGGCTCAGCTGACGAAGACCTCGGTCAGCGCGTTCACAACGACCAATCTGCAGGAGCGGTTGACGCAGCACGGCATCCGTCGAGTCGTGATTTGTGGCATCCGCACCGAGCAGTGTTGCGAGACGACTGCTCGGATGGCGAGTGACCTCGGCTTCGACGTCGAATTCGTCACCGATGCCACCACGACATCCGGCATCGCGTCGGGAGAGACATACGCGGCGGTATCGGGCGAGGAATTGATGCGCCGGACCGAGAGCATCCTCGGCGCACGCGGTTTCGCCACGATCGTCACCACGGCGCAGCGGGCGAGCACGTCGGCAGCAGCGTGACGCAAGGATCTCGGTGAGGGCCGCTACTTCAGCTTCTTCTTTTCGGCGACCAGCGGCAGCATCTTCTCGATTCGCGACTCACGGGTCTCGGCCCGCTTGGCCTCGCTGATCCAGAGGTGGTACTCACGCTGATGCGAGTACGGCATGCTGCGGAAGGCGTCGAGCAGTCCGGCATCCGTCAGCGCCGTGGTCTCGTCTGGATCGAGGTCGACGATCCGTTCCGCCGTGTCGAGCTCAATCTCCACGTGCACCGAGTCGCCGGCGGCCTTGCCGATCGCGCGCTGCACGTCGCTGCGCACGAGGATGAGATGCGGTCCGCCGTAGTTGACCAGTGACCCGCGATACGGATGCCCATCGAATCGCGCGGTGACCGGCACCCGGCCCCTCACCCCGAACAGGTCGGACACCGAGAACGGGAACTCCACGAACGCGGACGATCCCGAGACATCCGCTCGCTGGATCACCGCATCAAAGCTCAGCACGCCCGGGTTTCGGTAATTGACCATGCCGAAATGCTAGCGAGGCGGCGAAAAGCACGACGCCCGCCCTGGCCGTGAGGCGAGGACGGGCGTCGAGCAGGTGGCGGATGCCTACAGGGTCAGGGCCTTCTCGATGAGAGCCGTCTGCTCCTGTGCGCTGCGCTTGTTGGAACCGGTCGCGGGCGACGCCGACGCCGGACGCGACGACACCGACAGCGCACGGCCACCGAGGTGGCGCGGCAGTTCCAGACCGATGAACGGCCAGGCGCCCTGGTTCTCCGGCTCCTCCTGCACCCACATGACCTCAGCGTTCGGGTACTCATCGAGCACCGCGGTCAACTGGGCGGCGGGCAGCGGGTAGTACTGCTCGAGACGCACGAGGGCGACATCCGTCTGGCCGCGCTTCTCGACCTCGGTCTTGAGGTCGTAGTGCAGCTTGCCGGCGTGCAGCAGCACGCGCTTCACAGCAGCCTTGTCGGTGACGAGGGCGTCGTCGATCACCGGCTCGAAGCGGCCCGACGTGAAGTCGGCGACCTCGCTGGTCGCGCCGCGCAGACGCAGCATCGCCTTCGGCGTGAATACCACCAGCGGGCGGCGCGGCCGGGCGTAAGCCTGACGGCGCAGCAGGTGGAAGTACGACGCCGGGGTCGACGGGCGGGCGATGGTCATGTTGTCCTCCGCCGCAAGCTGCAGGAAGCGCTCGATGCGGGCGGACGAGTGGTCCGGGCCCTGGCCTTCGTAGCCGTGGGGGAGCAGCAGCACCACGCTGGAGCGCTGGCCCCACTTCTGTTCGGCGCTCGAGATGAACTCGTCGATGACAGTCTGCGCGCCGTTGGCGAAGTCGCCGAACTGCGCCTCCCACAGCACGAGGGCGTCGGCGCGTTCGACCGAGTAGCCGTACTCGAAGCCCATCGCCGCGTACTCGCTGAGCAGCGAGTCGTACACCCAGAACCGAGCCTGGTTGTCAGCGAGATTTCCAAGCGGCAGCCACTCCTGCCCGTTCACGCGGTCGTGCAGGATCGCGTGGCGCTGCACGAAGGTGCCGCGGCGGGCGTCCTGACCGGCCAGACGCACCGGAGTGCCTTCCAGCAGCAGCGAACCAAGCGCCAGCAACTCGCCGAAGCCCCAGTCGACGCCGCCGTTGCGGCTCATCTCGACGCGCTTCTTCAACATCTGCTGCAGCTTGTTGTGCACGGTGAACCCGGCGGGCGGGTTGTCGTGTGCGTCACCGATCAGCTGGATGACGCTCTCATCGACACCGGTGGTCTCCGGTTCGCCGGCGCTGTCATCCTGCTGCGACTCGGGCCGCTCCAGGTCGCCCACCGCGCCGGTGTCGCCGCTCACTACCGGGATCGAGCCGGTCTGAGCGGCGTGCGTCTCGGCGAAGGCGCGCTCCAGGCGGTCCTGGAAGTCGCGGTGCGCGGCCTCGTACTCCTCGGCGGTGATGTCACCGCGGCCGACGAGGGCCTCGGTGTACAGCGTCCGCACGGAGCGCTTGGCCTCGATCAGGTTGTACATCAGCGGCTGCGTCATCGAGGGGTCGTCGCCCTCGTTGTGGCCCCTACGGCGGTAGCAGACGAGATCGATGACGACGTCGCGCTTGAACTCCTGGCGGTACTTGAACGCCAGCTCGGCCACCCGCACCACGGACTCCGGGTCATCGCCGTTGACGTGGAAGATCGGTGCCTGGATGGTCTTCGCGACATCGGTCGAGTAGATCGAGCTGCGGCCCTCGCCGGGAGGGGTGGTGAAGCCGACCTGGTTGTTGATGACCAAGTGGATGGTGCCGCCGGTGCGGTAACCGCGCAGCTGCGACATCTGCAGGGTCTCGACCACGATGCCCTGACCGGCCATCGCGGCGTCGCCGTGCACCAGGATCGGCAGCACCGTGAACGAGCCGACCGGCTTGCGGTCCTGCTTGGCGCGGACGATGCCCTCGAGCACGCCGTCGACGGCTTCGAGGTGCGACGGGTTAGCGGCCAGGTAGACCGGGATCTCCTTGCCGGAGGCGGCCTTGAAGGTGCCCTCGGTGCCGAGGTGGTACTTCACATCGCCGGAGCCCTGCACGGTACGCGGGTCCTGGGTGCCTTCGAACTCGCGGAAGATCTGACCGTAGGTCTTGCCGGCGATGTTGGTCAGCACGTTCAGACGGCCGCGGTGGGCCATGCCGATGGCGACCTCGTCGAGGCCGGCCTCGGCGGCACCCTGCAGGATCTCGTCGAGCAATGCGATGGTCGACTCGCCGCCCTCGAGGCTGAAGCGCTTCTGCCCGACGTACTTGGTCTGCAGGAAGGTCTCGAACGCCTCGGCTTCGTTGAGCTTGCCGAGCACACGCATCTGCTCGTCGTGCGTCGGCTTCTCGTACTTCTTCTCCAGCTGGTCCTGGAACCACTTGCGCTGGGTCGGGTCCTGGATGTGCATGTACTCGATGCCGATGGTGCGGCAGTACGAGTCGCGGAGCACGCCGAGGATGTCGCGCAGCGGCATGACCCGCTTGCCACCGAAACCGTTGGTGACGAACTCGCGGTCCAGGTCCCAGAAGGTGAGGCCGTGGCTGGCGATGTCGAGGTCGTGGTGAGTGCGCTGCTGGTACTCGAGCGGGTCGATGTCCGCCATCATGTGGCCGCGAACCCGGAACGAATTGATCAGCTCCTGCACGCGAGCGGTCTTGTCGATGCGCTCGGCAACGTCGACACGGATGTCGGCGGCCCAGTGGATCGGGGCGTACGGAATGCGCAGCGCGGCGAAGATGCCCTCGTAGAACCCGTTCTGGCCGATCAGCAGCTCGTGCACCTTCTTCAGGTACTCGCCGGAGCCGGCACCCTGGATGACGCGGTGGTCGTAGGTGCTGGTCAGGGTGATCGTCTTGCCGATGCCGAGTTCGGCGAGGGTCTGCGGCGAGGAGCCCTGGAACTCGGCCGGGTACTCCAGTGCACCGGCGCCGATGATGCACCCGGCGCCCTTCATCAGACGCGGCACCGAGTGCACGGTGCCGATGCCGCCCGGGTTGGTCAGCGAGATCGTGTTGCCCTTGTAGTCCTCAAGGGTCAGCTTGTTGTCGCGGGCGCGCTTGACGACATCCTCATAGGCGGCGAGGAACTCGCCGAAGCCCATGGTGTCGGCGCGCTTGATGCCAGGCACCACGAGGGTGCGCGAGCCATCCGGCTTGGGCAGGTCGATCGCGATGCCGAGGTTGATGTGCGCCGGCGTGACGACCGACGGCTTGCCGTCGACCTCGTCGTAGTAGACGTTCTGGCTGGGGAACTCCTTGAGCGCCTGCACCATCGCCCAGGCGATCAGGTGCGTGAACGACACCTTGCCGCCGCGGGCACGCTTCATGTGGTTGTTGATGACGATCCGGTTGTCGATCATCAGCTTGGCCGGGATGGTGCGCACGCTGGTCGCCGTCGGAACGGTGAGGCTGGCGTCCATGTTGGTCGCGACGGTCTTGGCCACGCCACGGAGCGGGGCGACCACATCCTGCGGCTCTTCGGTGGGAGCGGCAGCCGCCGTCGGCGCCGCCTCCGGTGCCTGAGCCGGAATCGGCTGCGGCTTCGGCTGCACCGAGGTGGTCTTCGCGATCGGGGTGCTGCCGGTGGTGGTCGCGGGCTCAGCGGGCTCGGCCGGCGTGGCGGCTTCGGCGGTCACCTCGGCCGGAATCTGCGGCTCGCCGCCGGTGGCCTGTTCGGCGGCGGCATCCGTCTGATCGCCGGAAGCAGTGGGCCGATAATTCTCCAGAATTGGCCACCACTCCTTGTCCACGGAGTTCTTGTCTGCGACGTACTGTTCGTACATCGCATCAACGAGCCATTCGTTCGCCCCGAACTCGCCCGAGGAACCGTCCCCGGGTACCAGTCCGGCCACTTGGCTTGACACAGCCGACCGCCCACTCTCACAATTCACGTCTTGCAGGATTCCGGGAGTGACCGACGATGGTCACACCGGTGATAAGCCTATTCGGTTCGGATCGCGGCTGCCGACCGGACGGATTGAGGGCTAGCGTTAATTTCATGCAGTTTTACGGTGAAGAGCCGAGCTTTGATCTGACCTATTCCGATGTGTTCCTGGTGCCGAGCCGATCGGACGTCGCCAGTCGTCTTTCGGTCTCGCTCGCTCCCGATGACGGCACCGGGGCGACCATCCCGATCGTGTCGGCAAACATGAACTCGGTCACCGGCCCGCGCCTGGCCGCAACGCTCGCCCGTCGCGGTGGACTCGGCGTGCTGCCGCAGGACACTCCGCTGCAGGAGCTGGACGCCGCGATCCGCTGGGTCAAGGAGCAGCCCGTGTACTGCGACACCCCGCTGGTGTTCCGGCCGGAGGACACCGTCGAAGAGGCGTTGCGCTGGCTGCCGGCGATCGACGGACAGGGACTGGTGCTGCGTGACCAGCACGGCGAGTACGTCGGCTGCCTGCCGGCGGCGCAACTGGCGCATGCCGGATCGGACGCTCAGCTCGGCGACCTGGTGCGTGGCTCGCTCACCGCGATCGATGTCGAGGATGTCAGTGACCCGCGCGCCGCGTTCGACCTCATGGTCGAGGCGGAGATCGACTTCGCCCCGGTCATGCGGCATGGCCAGGTGGTCGGCACGCTCAGCCGCACGAGCGCGCTGCGCGGAACGCTATACCGGCCGGTGGTCGACGGTGCCGGCCGACTCAAGGTGGCCGCCGCGATCGGTATCAACGGGGATGCCGCCGAGAAGGCGAAGGCGCTTGCCGCCGCGGGTGTCGACGTTCTCGTCATCGACACGGCGCACGGCCATCAGGAGGGGATGCTCCGCGCGCTGCGTGCCGTCGCCGAGCTCGATCTCGGCATCCCGCTGGTCGCCGGCAACATCGTCACCTCGGACGGGGTCGCCGATCTCGTCGACGCGGGGGCATCGATCCTCAAGGTGGGTGTCGGCCCGGGCGCGATGTGCACCACCCGGATGATGACCGCCGTCGGGCGTCCGCAGTTCTCGGCCGTCCTCGAAACGGCGGAGGCCGCCCGCGAGGTCGGTGCCCACGTCTGGGCGGACGGCGGGGTGCGCTACCCGCGCGACGTGGCACTCGCGCTGGCTGCGGGCGCGGCATCCGTGATGATCGGTTCCTGGTTTGCCGGCACCATCGAGGCGCCGGGCACCCTCGAGACCGACGGCGAGGGTCGCCTGTACAAGGAGAGCTGGGGGATGGCGTCCACTCGAGCGGTCAAGGAACGATTCGCCCGGCTGGATGCCTACGAGCTGGCCCGCAAGAAGCTGTTCGCCGAAGGCATCTCCAGCTCGCGGATCTACATCGACCCGTTGCGTCCGTCGGTGGAGGACCTGCTCGACATGATCACCTCGGGAGTGCGCTCCTCCTTTACCTACGCCGGTGCCGCGACGCTGCCGGAGTTCCGCGAGCGGGCCCTGGTCGGGCTGCAGTCGGCGTCGGGCTATGAGGAGGGCAAGGCGCTGCCGGTCTCCTGGTAGCGATCAACGTCATCGGCGGCGAGCTCAGCCAGGGTCTCGGGGGAGAAGTGCGGGTTATCGGTGTCGATCATCATTCCGCAGGACTTTCTACCGAAACGCTGCCACCGGATCGCATGACACGCCGGAGGCCTGTCAGAAAGTCCTGCTGAATGCAGCGGAAGCTGGCCGATCGTGCACGCCCCGGCCTCCTGCCCGCGCTCTCAGCAGCGCCCGGCCGTCGGCTGGCTATAATCGTCGGATCATGGATGACCCTCCGTCTAGTACGCCAGCGCCCTCCCTTGAGCAGGAAGCCTCCGACGAGGCCGCACCCGCTCATCATCGCCAGCCGGTGAGCGGAGGTCGGCATGCCAACTGAGCTGCTCCTGCTGCTCATCGGCACCGTGTTGACCATCGGCACCGGCTTGTTCGTCGCCTCCGAGTTCTCCTTGGTGAACCTCGACCGGGCGGACCTCGAAGCACGTCAGGCGCGCGGCGAAACGCGCCTCGGCATGACTATCGCCGCGCTCAAGATCACCTCGACGCACCTGTCGAGCGCACAGCTCGGCATCACCATCACCACGCTGCTCACCGGCTACACACTGGAACCGGCGTTCAGCAGCCTGCTGCGCGGCCCGCTCCTCGCGGTCGGCCTGCCCGAGTCGATCGTGCCCGGCGTAGGGGCGATCGTCGCGGTGACGATCGCGACGCTGCTCTCCATGATCATCGGCGAACTGGTGCCGAAGAACTTCGCGCTGGCGCTGCCGCTGGCCACGGCCAAGATCGTCATCCCGTTCCAGGCGGCGTTCACCTTCGTCTTCAAACCGGCTGTGGCGTTGTTGAACAACACCGCGAACGGCATCCTCCGCGCGATGGGCGTTGAGCCGAAGGAAGAACTCAGCGGTGCCCGCACCGCCGAGGAACTCAGCTCACTGGTGCGCCGATCCGCGACCCAGGGCAGTCTTGAGGCGGACACGGCAACCCTGCTCGCGCGCACCCTGGCGTTCTCCGACCACACCGCGAGCGACGTGATGATCCCGCGGCCGCGGGTGCACAGTGTCCGCCGGGCGGACAGCGCCGAAATGGTGATCGAGCTGACCCGCAAGACGGGTTTCTCCCGCTTCCCGGTCACCGACGACGGCATCGACGATGTGGTCGGGCTGGTGCACGTCAAGCAGGCGATCGCCGTTCCGCGTGAGAAGCGGGCGGATGTCCCGGTCTCCGCACTGCAGACCGACGCGTTGCGCGTGCCCGAGACCATCAAGCTCGACTCGCTGCTCGGTGAGGTCCGCGGCCGCGGCTACCAGATGGCCATCGTCGTCGACGAATATGGCGGCACCGCAGGCATCGTCACCCTCGAGGATCTGGTCGAGGAACTGGTCGGCGAGGTCTCCGACGAGCATGACCGGTCCCGACCGGACGTGGTGCGCAGCCGCGACTGGCTCACCTTCCCCGGCAGCCTGCGCCCGGATGAGTTGCGCGAGCGCGCCGGCGTCACCGTTCCCGAGGAGGGCCCGTACGAGACCGTCGCCGGCTTCATCATGAGTGAGCTCGGGCGCATCCCGATTGTCGGCGATACCGTCCAGATCGATGCCGGGATCCTCCGCGTCGAACGCATGGACGGCCGTCGTATCGACCGGCTGCGCTTCACGCCGACGCCGGCCGACGAGCAGGAGGAGAACCGATGACCGCCGCCGACTGGTGGGGAATCGGATGGCTCGCCATCCTGCTGTTGGTGAACGCTTTCTTCGTCGGCGCCGAGTTCGCGGTGATCTCAGCCCGACGCTCGCAGATCGAGCCCAAGGCCGAGGCCGGCTCCCGCGCGGCGAAGACCGCTCTCTGGGCGATGGAGCATGCGACGCTCATGCTGGCCACCAGTCAGCTCGGCATCACCGTGTGTTCCCTGCTGATCCTGAACGTCTCGGAACCGGCGATCCACCACCTGCTCGAGATTCCGTTCGCGTACACCGGCTGGTCACCCCAGGTGATCGGCACGGTCTCGTTCATCATCGCGCTGCTGCTGGTGTCGTACCTGCACGTGGTGTTCGGCGAGATGGTGCCGAAGAACCTGGCGTTCTCGTTGCCTGATCGTGCCGCGCTGCTGCTGGCCCCGCCGCTGGTCTTCATCGCCCGGGTGTTCAAGCCGGTCATCGTCAGCCTCAACGCGATCGCCAATGGCGTGCTGCGGCTGTTCCGCGTGCAGCCGAAGAGCGAGGCGACGAGCGCCTTCACCCTCGACGAGGTGGCGAGCATCGTCAAGACCTCGACGCGGGAGGGCGTGCTCAGCGACACCACTGGAGCGCTCACTGCCGCGTTCGAGTTCACCGAGAAGCAGGTGAAGGATGTCGCGCTCGGCATGGACAAGCTCGTCACGCTGCCCGAGGATGCCACCCCGGCGGATGTCGAGCGTGCCGTCGCCCACCGCGGATTCAGCCGGTACGTCCTGGTTGACGACAGCGGCGAGCCGACCGGGTACCTGCACGTCAAGGACGTGATCGACCTCGAGGAGGACGAGTTCACCGAGCCGGTTCCGCCGAAACGCATCCGGCAACTGATCTCGGTCTACCGCGGCCAGGACCTCGAGGACGCGCTGGCGACCATGCGCCGCAACGGCGTGCACGTGGCCAGGGCATTCGACGAGGAGGGCTACACGCGCGGAGTGCTGTTCCTCGAGGACATCATCGAGGAACTCGTCGGCGAGGTGCAGGACGCCACCCGGCGCCGCTGACCCTTATCGCTGATCGAGCCTGTCGAGATCTCGGCCAGCGGCCAGCGATCAGCGATCAGCGGTTACCGCGCCCGCAGGTACTGGTCGGGCCAGTAGTCAATCTCGACTCCGAGGTCGATCGAGGCCTGCAGAGCAAAGTGCGGGTTTCGCAGCATCGCTCGGGCGAGCATCACGGCATCCGCCTTGCCGCTGGCGACGATTTCGTTTGCCTGCTGCGGATCGCTGATCAGCCCGACGGCGCTGACCGGCACGGATGCCGCCGACTTGACGTGCTCGGCGAACGGAACCTGGTAGCCGGGCTCCAGCGGGATGTTCGCCTGGGCGAGGATGCCGCCGGTTGAGACGTCGAAGAAATCGGCCCCGGCAGCCTGAGCCCAGCCGGCAACGATCGACGTCTGCTCCACATCCCAGCCGCCGTCCTCGGCCCAGTCGGTGGCTGACAGTCGCACGAACAGCGGAACCTTCTCGCCCGCCTCCGCGCGCACCGCGGCGACCACCTCGAGCAGCAGCCGGGCGCGGTTCTCGAGCGAGCCGCCGTATTCGTCGTTCCGGTCGTTCGCGAGTGGCGACAAGAACTGGTGAATCAGGTAACCATGCGCTCCGTGCACCTCGAGCACGTCGAAGCCGGCATCCAGCGCCCGCCTGGCCGCCCGGCGGAACGCCTCGACAACCTCGGCAACCTGGGCCTGGGTGAGCGGCGTCGGAGTGTCGTAGCGGCCGAACGGGACTGCCGATGGAGCCATCGCCGTCCAGCCGCCCTCGGCTGCTGGGACGGTTCCCCGCACCGGTGACCACGGCCGGTAACTGGATGCCTTCCGGCCCGCGTGGCCAAGCTGCATGCCGATGGTGCCACCCTGTGCATGCACAAAGTCCACGATCGGTGCCCAGGCGTCCCGGTGCGCGTCGCTCCAGATGCCGGCGTCCTCCGGGGCGATCCGCCCCTCGGGCAGCACCGCTGTGGCCTCGGTGAAGATCAGGCCCGCCCCACCCGTGGCGAACGAGCCCAGATGAACGAGGTGCCAGGTGTTCGGCATTCCGTCAACCGCCGAGTACTGGCACATCGGTGACACCCAGATTCGGTTGCGGAGGGTGGTCTGTCGGATGCTCAGGGGGCTGAACAGATGCACGGCTTCAAACTATCGTGGATGAATGGTCACCTTGTTCACGGCCGTCGACGCCGCCGAGCTCATCGTCGTGCCGACCGAACAGGACGACAAGTATTCGCGCGGCGTCCTGGGAGTGCTGACCGGGTCCGTCACCTACCCCGGCGCCGCGGTGCTCTCGGTGGAGGCAGCGCTGCGCACCGGCGTCGGCATGGTGCGCTATCTCGGCCCGAGCCGGGCACGGCGCCTAGTGCTTGCCCGACGACCCGAGGTCGTCACCGTCGACGGCCGGGTGCAGGCGTGGCTGTGCGGCAGCGGCATGGATCAGACCGACCGGCACCGCGCGGTCACCGCCCGGCTGAGTGAGGCGATCGACACCGGCGTTCCGCTGGTCCTCGACGCCGGCGCGCTCGACCTGGTCCCGCAGTCGGTCGGCCCGACGGTGCTCACGCCGCACGCGGGGGAGCTGGCTCTGCTGCTCGGCGTGGACAGGGCGGATGTCACGGCCGACCCCGTGACGTTCGCCACCCGCGCGGCCGACGAATTCGCGGTCACTGTGCTGCTGAAGGGGCACACCACCTACGTGGTGGGGGCCGGTGCGGCGTTCGAGGTGCGCTCGGCGCCGACCTGGCTGGCGACTGCGGGCGCAGGGGATGCCCTCGGCGGGATCCTTGGCGCGCTGGTCGCCACGCACGCCGCCGCCATCCACGCGGACAAGGCGGTGCTTCCGCGGCTGGCGGCCACGGCATCCGTCATCCACGGCCTTGCCGCCACCCGGGCAAGCGGCGGCGGACCGTTCACGGTGCTCGACCTCGCCGAGGCCATTCCGGCCACGATCGTCGACCTGCTTGCGCTCCGGGACATCGCCGGCTGAGTGGGGTTGTGTCAGGCTGGAGGCATCCGAATCTAGGAGTGATCCCATGCTTGTCGCCTTCTCTGTCGCCCCGAGCGGCGCCCCCTCCGCGGGAGACTCACTGCACGACGCAGTGGCCGCGGCCGTGAAGGTGGTGCGCGAATCCGGCCTGCCCAATCAGACCGACTCGATGTTCACCACGATCGAGGGGGAGTGGGACGAGGTCTTCGACGTCATCAAGCGTGCGACCGAGGCCGCAGGCCGCTACGGCACCCGGGTTTCGCTGGTGCTTAAGGCCGACATCCGTTCCGGACGCACCGGCGAGATGACCGCGAAGGTCGAGCGCCTGGAGGCGGCCCTGGACCGCCAGAACGACCCGCAGGCGCCGACCGGCGGCTCGGACTAAATTGCTCACCGTTGATCGGGCTTGCCGAGATCTCGACCGGCTCGATCCGCGGGGAGGGCTCGATCCGCGGGGCAGGCTCGATCCGCGGTGGCGGCTAAACGCTAGAACGCGGCGGGACCGTCGGTCGGCGTGAGGATGCCGTCCTGGATCGCCCGCTTCCGCAGGGCGACCTTGGTGCCGACGTCTATTCCGGCGACGCGGTACTTCTCGCGGATCCGCTTCAGGTAGCTCTTGGCCGTCTCCTCGGAGATCGACAGCTGGTAGGCAACCGCCTTGACCGGCTCTCCACCACCGTAGAGCGCCATCACCCGGCGCTCCTGGGCACTCAGCCGCGGGGCACCGCCGATGGTGTTGGCGTTCAGGGCCAGGTCGAGCTCGGCTGACACGAATGACTCACCGGAGTATGCGGCACGGATCGCCTCGGCGATCATCGAGGCATCCTCGGTCTTCACCAGATAGCCGAGCGCACCGGCAGCCAGTGCCTCGCGCACCAGGTTCGGCTCGGAGTAGGTGCTCATCAGCACGACCTTCACGCCGGCGCCGCGCAGTGCGGAGATCTTCACCGACACCGGGATGTTGTCCTTGAGGTCGAGGTCGAGCAGCACGACATCGACCGGGAAGTCGGGGTGCGCGATCAGCTCAGGCCAGGTGGCGACGGCGGCGACCATCTCGATGTCGTTGGCCGCGTTCCGGATCCACTCCGTGAGCGCACCGAGCAGCATGCGGTGATCATCGACAATGGCCAGACGGATGTTTGATCCGGGATCCGACACGAGTTCCCCCTCTAGTTCCTGCATTAGGTTATCGGCTCAGCCGAGGTGCGCGTGCTCACTGGCTTGCCGGGTTCTCGACGAGGCATTCGATCTCGACGTCCAGCCCAGTGTTCTGGGACACGGTGTAGTTGCCAACCCGACTGATCGCTCCCCAGGTCGATGGCTCGATCCGGTTGCGGCTGACGCCGGTGATCGTCATCCGGATCGGAACCACCAGGCGATGTCCGACCGCGGTTTGGGTGGTGCGATTCACCGGACCCAGCTGCAGTTCGATTTTCCGATTGCCGGATGTCGCGGGGCTTTCGCTCAGCAGCATCCACACTGCCGACAGCAGGCCGTCGCGTTGGACCGGGTCGAGCAGTCCGGCGAGGCTGCCCTGGTCGGTCAGGGTGACCGACCGGCCGAGCAGCTCCGACTCGGTGACGGCGTGGTGCAGCCAGGTTTCACGCCTGCCCTCGATCAGGTGCAATCGCAGTTCGGTCGCCAGTGAGGCCGCCTGCGAGGCGATAGCCGGCTCGAGGGGCAGCGTCACCCGTCCGGTCGCGACCGACTCGAGCAGTTTCTCGGCGGCGAGGTCGAGGCGGGCCAGCTCTTCCGAGGCGAGCATGCCGACCGCATACCTGGGTGCCGACACCGTGCTCTGCACGAGCACCCGGTCCAGCTCGACCTGCACCATCCGGCGGAACCCGCGGACCACGAGCACCCCGATCACGGCGGGCAGCACGACGAGGCTGACCACGGTGATCTGCCGGGGGAGCGACTCGGAGTCCAGGGGCGTGGTCAACACGATCGCGATGATGAAGGCGGCGCCGAAGATCGCGGCGACGGTGATCACCTCGGCGGGCTTGCGCAGCGTGATCGCGAACAGCAAGCCGAAGCCGGCCGAAACCGATGCGGTGGCGTACCCGCCGATGTCACCAAGCGGCCAGATCGCGATGAAATCGAGCGCCACGATGGCGGCGAGGGCGAGCACCAGTGCCCCGAAGAGCCAGGTCGGCAGCCGCTCGCCGACGGTACGGAAAACAATGATCGCGCCGACGAA
Source organism: Diaminobutyricimonas sp. LJ205 (assembly GCF_009755725.1). Lineage (NCBI taxonomy): Bacteria > Bacillati > Actinomycetota > Actinomycetes > Micrococcales > Microbacteriaceae > Ruicaihuangia > Ruicaihuangia ninglii. The sequence goes on from NZ_CP046619.1 coordinate 684,222, forward strand.
GACGGCGGCGAAAAGCAGCCAGGCGAACGCGGCCGGCGCTCCCTGCGGGTAGGCGCCGAAGTGGCTGAGGAACACCCCGAAGCCGAACAGTGCCTGCACCGCGCAGACGATGCCCGCGCCCATTCCGAGGTGGGCGGTGCCCAGCGTGGCGCCGCTCTGGGTGGCCTGGCGAACCGCCCTGGGCACGCGGGAGAGCGTGCCGCGGCCGCGCTTGCCGATCACCACGCCGAGGGTGTTCTCCAGTGGGCTGGTCATCGCGGCACCTCCAGCACGACCGTCGTTCCCTGGCCGGGGGTTGAGAACAACCGGGCGTTGCCGCCGACTTCGCGCAGCCGGCCTACCACCGACTCCCGGAAGCCGAGCTTGTGCTCGTCGATGCCGTGCAGTTCGAAACCCACACCGCTGTCGGTGACCATCGCCCGGACGGTGGTGTCGTCCTCGGTGATGGTGACGTGCGCCTGGGTCACTCCGGAGTGCCGCCGCACGTTCTCCAGGCACTCGGCGAGGGCGAGCAAGAAGGCGTCAAGCACATGCGAGGGCAACAACACCTGCCCGGTGCCATGCCAGCTGACTTCGAGCCCCATCCGGCCGAACCGGTGCTTGACGGACTCGAGGGTCGTGCCGAGCACGGTGTCCTCGACCGATTCCAGTTGGTACTGCCCTGACGAGGTCGGCACCGGCGTTGCGCCGAGCCGTAACTGGCGCAGCAGCCGAGCGTCGTCGGCCGCCTGCTGGGCGAGTGCCTCCTTGGAGACGCCGACCCCGGAATGCGCGAGCAAGGTCAGGGTGGCGAGCACGGTGTCATGCAGCAGGCGGGCACCCTGGCGGCGTTGCGCCTCGGTCTCGCTCGCCTGACGCTCCGCGCGGTGTGCACGGCCGATGTTGTGGATCCGGCGGGCGGCGCGAGGCACCGTGTGGGTGATCCACACTCCGACGAAGGCGAGCAGTATCCAGCCGGTGAGCGCAGCCAGCGCGGCCGACGAGAGCAGTCCGGTGTCGACGCTCACCCACTCGATGAGCAACGTGCTTGCCGTCGCGCTGACGACCAGAAGCAGCATGCGGGGCAGGGTCGCGGTCAACAGCACCGCGAATCCGGCGATGCCACCCGCGGCAAGCGGCGCCAGGGCGGTCGCGAGCGCCGGCTGAGGGGTGGCATCCCACGGAGTGGACGCGACCACCAGGATCGCGAGACCCGCACCCAGCCCGGCGATGAGCCAGAGCATCTGGAACCGGCCGGTCAGTCCGAAGGCCGCCAGGACCAGAATCGCGAACAGCGGCAGCAGGCTCAGGTAGGACTCGATCGGCAGCAGATCGGGAAGGCTCAGGCAGGCGAGAGCGACCGCGGAGCCGCACAGGACGACGAGACGCGCGGTCCGCTGAAGGAGGCGCTCGCGCTCTTTAGTGATCAGTTCCATGGGCTCTCAGAATGCATGAGATCGACTCAACAGCTTATGCTGCCACAGACTGGCACCAGTACTGGGGGTGCCACCCCGATCGTAGTGGATGAGGGTGGCCGACTATCCTTGAATCGAAGAGGGGTGTGCCGAAGAAACTTCAGCGCTGCCACACAATTCACCGCGAGCATTTGGCCCGAACCAGTGCACGCACTGCGAGTTTTCTCGCGCGACCGGGGGGTCATCTGGGGTCGCAGGCCCGCCTGCGGCCCCGACGCATTTCCATGCTCGCTCTGCTCGATCGTGCTGCTTCAGTCGACGGCCATCGGGTCGAGCCAGCCTGCCCGCAACGCGTATTCACGCAGCAGCATCCGGTTGCCCAAATCGATGCCAGTGGCCCGGAACTTGCCGCGCGCCCGCTTCAGGTAGGACTTGACCGTCTCTTCGGTTGTGCCCATCTCGATGGCGACCGCGCGCACGCTGTGCCCGCCCGCGTAGAGCGTCATTGCGCGAAGCTCACGGGCGCCCAGATGTGGCGATCGGATGCCGTCCGGCCGGGATGCCGGCAGGCCCGCCGCCACGCGGATCTCGTCGAGAATCGAACCGACCCCGTCGGTGTGCGGGAACTCCGGGTGCGACACCAGTTCCCGCCAGGCGCTCAGCGTGCCGACGACCGCGACCGACGGCTCGCCGGTGCCGTGCACTCTGACGACGCTGGGTGGTGCGATCTCGGCCATGGGCTCTCCCTGCGAAGCACCCTAGCAAAGCTGACGGGAGTTCGTTAAGCGGTTTCGAGCAGGCGCCTCAGCTGCGTTCCAACCAGGTCGTTCTCAATCAGGAAGCCGTCGTGGCCATAGGGCGAACTGATCACCACGGCGTCGCGTCCGTCGATGTTGCGCGCGAGGTGACGCGCGACGAGCTGCTGGTCGGGCACCGGGAACAGCCGGTCGCTGTCGATGCCGAGCACCAGCGCGTGTGCGGTGACGCGCTCGAGGGCAGCGACGATGCCGCCGCGGCCGCGCCCCACATCGTGGGAGCTCATCGCGTTCACAAGCGTGATGTAGCTGTTCGCGTCGAACCGGCGGGTGAACTTGTTGCCGTGGAAGTCCAGGTAGCTCTCCACGGCGTACACGCCGCCGTCGCCGAGCGGCGAGATGCTCGACTGCCAGCTGCGTTCGAACCGGTCGTTCAACTCGGTCGGCGACCGGTAGTTGAGCAGGGCCATCCGCCTGGCCAGGGCGAGACCGCGGTGCGGGCCGTCGCCGTCGGCGGCGTTGTAGTAGTCGCCGTCGGCGAATGCCGGGTCCATCCGCACTGCCTCGACCTGCACCGAGTTCAGTGCGATCTGGTCGGCACTGGAGATCGCGGGCGCGGCCAGCACGGCGACCCGTTCGACTCGCTCGGGGTGGCCGATGGCCCATTCCAGGGCGTGCATGCCGCCCATCGAGCCGCCGATGACGGCCGCCCAGGTGCCGATGCCGATCGCGTCGGAGAGGGCCGCTTGGGCAGCGACCTGGTCGCGGATGGTGAGGAACGGGAACCGGGGGCCCCACTCCTCGTCGTCCGGGGCGAGCGAGGCCGGGCCGGTGGAGCCCTGGCAGCCTCCGAGCATGTTCGGGGCGACGACGAACCACCGGTCGGTGTCGATCGCGAGACCTGGGCCGACGATTCCTCCCCACCAGCCGGCGGTCGGATGCCCCGGGCCTGAGGGCCCCGCGAGGTGACTGTCGCCGGTCAAGGCGTGCAGCACCAGCACCGCGTTCGAGGCATCCGCGTTCAGCTCACCGAAGGTTTCGTAGGCGATCCGCACCTGCGGAAGCCGCTCGCCGCCCTCGAGGTCGATCGACCCCACCTGCACGAACAACCGCTGGCCGGGATGGTCGCCCTCGCGCCACGCTCCGGATGCGGAAGGCTTGCCCAGCACCGAGCGAATATTGGCGTCGGTAATGAACTCCGAGGGGACGGTGTCTTCCGAAGTCTGCCAATCCATGGTCTAGCCAGTATCGGTGATGCGGATGGCGTGTTACATCCACACCGAATGGTGAACGCCGCCACTCCGAAGAATGGCGGCGTTCGCTTTGCCTCTAGTACCGACCTCGCAGGCTCGGTCGGCGCTGGGGTCGCGCAATCGCTGGCGCGATTGCCTTTAGCTCCACCGCGGTTACGCCGACGCGGCCGCCTTCACGACGTCGCGTGCAGCGCCGAGGCCCGTCTCGAGGTCGGACTTCAGGTCCTCGACGTTCTCCAGTCCGACCGACAGGCGCACCAGGCCCGGGGTCACGCCCGCGGTGAGCTGCTGCTCCGGGGTGAGCTGCGAGTGCGTGGTCGACGCGGGGTGGATGACGAGCGAGCGCACGTCGCCGATGTTCGCCAGGTGGCTGAACAGCTGCAGGCTGTCGACGAACGCGCGGCCGGCGTCGACGCCGCCCTTGAGCTCGAACGACAGCACCGCGCCGACACCCTTCGGGGCGTACTTGTTCGCCGCCGTGTACCACGGGCTGGACGGCAGTCCGGAGTAATTCACCGACGCGATGTCCGGGTGGTTCTCAAGCCACTCGGCGATCGCCTGCGCGTTCTGCACGTGGCGCTCGACCCGCAGGCTGAGCGTCTCGATGCCCTGGATCAGCGAGAACGCGCTGTCCGGCGAGATCGCCGCACCGAGGTCACGCAGCAGCTGCACGCGGGCCTTGATGATGTACGCGATCGAGTCGCCGAGCACGCTGGTGTAGCTGGCCCCGTGGTACGACGGGTCCGGCTCGGTCAGACCGGGGAACTTCTCGACGTTCTTCGACCACTCGAAAGTGCCCCCGTCGACGATGACGCCGCCGATGACGGTGCCGTGGCCGCCGAGGAACTTGGTCGCCGAGTGCACGACGATGTCGGCGCCATGCTCGAACGGACGGATCAGGTACGGCGTCGCGATCGTGTTGTCGACGATCAGCGGCACCCCGCTCTCGTGCGCCACATCGGCGACCGAGCGGATGTCGAGGACGTTGATCCGCGGGTTGCCGATGGTCTCGGCGAAAAACAGTTTCGTGTTCGGGCGGACCGCGCGACGCCACTCGTCCGGGTCGTCCTGGTTCTCGACGAACGTGGTCTCGATTCCGAGCTTCGCGAGCGTGTACTTGAACAGGTTGTAGGTGCCGCCGTAGATCGAGCTCGACGACACGATGTGGTCACCGGCCTGCGCGATGTTCAGCACCGCGTTTGTCGTCGCCGCCTGGCCGGAGGCCAGCAGCAGTGCGGCGGTGCCGCCTTCGAGCGCGGCGACGCGCTTCTCGACGACATCCTGGGTCGGATTCTGGATGCGGGTGTAGATGTTGCCGAACTCGGCCAGGGCGAACAGGTTCTTCGCGTGGTCGGAGTTGTTGAAAACGTACGACGTCGTCTTGTAGATCGGGGTGGCGCGGGCGTTGGTCACCGGGTCGGGTGCCGCGCCTGCGTGGATCTGCAGGGTTTCGAACTTCCAGTCGCTCATGGGTACTCCTCGGGGTTCGTGGGAGCCGGCGACGCGCCCGCTCCCGAGCAACGTTAGGTAGGGCGGTTCACCGGGTCAACGGGTGTGAAACATGGCGTAACCCGGACTCAGGAGCGGCGGGATCCGGTCGGATCGACCCGCGACGATCCGGGCTTCCCACTGTCGTGATCGACAAAGAGCCAGCGTGGTTTCGGCTCGATCAGCGGGCGGAAAATCCTGCGCACCACGGTGGAGGACAGCGCGATCGAAATGGCGATGCAGGCGAGCACCATCCCCACCAGCCACATGGCCGACGAGGTCTCACCGCCGAGCACGCCGGTCTCCCGGATCGGATAGAGCACGAAGCTGTGCAGCAGGTAGACGTACATCGTCGCCTGGCCGAAGTCGGTCATCCAGGTGCGGCTGCGGGGGACGAGTACGAAGAATGCCGCGCTGAGCAGCACGGCCAGCCCGATCAGCGCCAGCCGCAGCAGGGCATCCCACCAGACGACCTCGCCGAGGGCGGCGTAGCTGCGGTCGTAGAAGAACCAGTACCGCAGGTCGAACTCGCGCCAGGCGTCGATGTTGATGATGATCGCCAGCATCCAGCCGGCGAGCACGGCGATCGCTGCGGAACGCACCCACCAGCTGTTCCAGCGGAAGGTGCGCCAGCGTTCCGCCCAGCCCCATTCCTTAATCTTCCAGCCGAGCACGAAGTAGGGCAGGATGCCGATCGCCCGGGCCAGCGAGAAGGTGTGGTCGATGTTCTCGAGATAGCCGACGCCCACCGACAGCAGGACCGCCCACGCGAGCGGCCAACGGATCAGCGACAGGTAGGGGAGCACCAACCGGAAAATGCCGAGGGCGAGCAGGAACCACAGCGTCCAGGACGGCCGGGTCGGGTTCAGTTCGGTCTTGCCCTCGACCAGGAACTGGACGAGCGTCCAGATCGACTCCATGATCACGTAGGGCAGCAGGATGTCGGTGAGGACGCGCTTCATCTGCCGGTTGTTCGGCGGCCCGGGCTTGGAGAAGTACCCACTGATGATCGCGAACGCCGGCATGTGCCAGGCGTAGATGAAAAGGTACAGCGCGAGAGCGGCGTCGCTTTCGGCGGTCAGCCGCTGAATGCCGTGCCCGATCACCACGAGCGTCACGCAGATGAATCGGGCGTTGTCCCACACCGGCACCCGCTTGGTCGGCGTGGGCGCGGTGGCGGTGCGCACCTGCTCAGTCATCGACCCAGATTATCCCCCGTTCGGGGGTGACCTGCCCCGGTCGCCTTCGCCGGATACGGTGGAACCGCAGGAAACGAGCAGAAAAGGGGCGGCATGACCAAGCGCGCAGTAGTCACAGGGGCGAGTTCGGGAATCGGGGCAGCCACGGTCCGACGATTGCGCGCCGACGGCTGGGATGTCGTGGGGGTCGCCCGGCGCACGGACCGACTCGAGGCGCTCGCCGCCGAGACCGGCGCCGAGATCTTCACCGCCGATGTCACCCGGCAGGCGGATGTCGACGCGCTCCGTGACTTTCTCGCTGATCGCCCACTCGATGCCCTGATCAACAACGCCGGCGGCGCATTCGGGCTGGCAAGCGTTGAGTCGAGCGATCCGGATGACTGGACGCGCATGTTCGATGTCAATGTCGTCGCCGTGAAGCGGGTCACCAGTGCGCTGTTGCCGGTGCTGCGTCGCGGAGCCGCAGCGCACGGCAACGCCGACATCGTCACCATCACCTCGATCGCAGCCCACGTCTCCTACGAGGGCGGTGCAGGCTACAACGCCGCCAAGGCGGGCGCCCACGCGCTCATGGAAGTGCTGCGCCTGGAGCTGGCCGGCGAGCCTCTGCGCGTGATCGAGATCGCCCCGGGAATGGTGAAGACCGACGAGTTCACGCTGGTGCGGTTCGGCGGTGACCACGCCAAAGCCGACGCCGTCTACGACGGTGTGCGAGACCCACTCAGCGCAGACGACATCGCCGACACGATCGCTCACGCGATCGGATTACCCGGCCATGTGAACCTCGACCTCATCAGCGTGAAGCCGGTGGCGCAGGCCGCGCCTCACAAGGTCATCAGGGGCCCGCTCACCCCCAAATGACCCGTTGTTTGGGGCGCGGCTGTACCGGCGACGGAACATGACCGTAACGCGGAGCCGCTACCGTAGAACGATGGCGAATGAAGAACGCGAAGTCCTCGGCTGGCTTGAATTCGGTGAGGCATCGCGGCACCTGGCGAGTGACGTGCTGCACTCAGGGTTCACTCCCGACGTCGTTATCGCCATCGCCCGGGGCGGGCTGCTGCTCGCCGGTTCGATCGCCTACGCGCTGGGCACCAAGAGCTGCGGTGCCCTGAACGTCGAGTTCTACACCGGTGTCGACGAACGCCTGCCTGAGCCGATCGTGTTGCCTCCAATGCTCGACGAGCCGTCGCTGGCGAACAAGAAGGTGCTGCTCGTCGACGACGTTTCCGACTCCGGCCGCACGCTCGCCATGGTCGTCCAGTTGCTCAGCGATTCCGGGGCGGACGTGCGCTCGGTCTGCCTGTACAGCAAGCCCGGCACCATGCAGGAGCCCGATTTCGTCTGGCGTCGGACGCCCCACTGGATTACTTTTCCGTGGAGCGCCCTGCCGCCGGTTACTCTCAGCGCATGAGTATTCACCTCCTCGGCGGCGGCTGGTCGCCGGACGATGATGGCGCCCTTTACCGTCCGTTCATCGAGGAGGCAACGGCCAGGGGCCGCCGGGTCGGCCGACGTGTCCCGCGCGTCGCCGCGGTCCTGGTGCGTGAGGATGCCGATGACCTCGAGGCCTTCGCCGATGGCTTTCTCGGCATGGTCGGCCGCGCCGCGCCGGTTGAACTGCTCCCGACCCGCCTGCTCGAGGGCGGCGTGCTGGAATCCGCGGTTCTCAGTGACATTGATGGGTTGCTCATCGCCGGTGGGCTGACGCCGGCCTACCTCGACGCCGTCACGCCCATCATCGATGAGATCCGGCTTCTCGTCTCGGACGGGCTGCCCTACCTCGGCTTCTCTGCGGGCGCAGCGATCGCTGCTGACCGTGCTGTGATCGGCGGGTGGCGTCTCGGCGAGATTCCGGTCTGCCCCCAGGAGGCCAGCGAGGACCTCGAGGACGTGACCGTCGCCGTGGGCCTCGGCCTGGTCGACCTGGCGGTTGACGTGCACGCGGCCCAGTGGGGCACGCTCGCCCGGTTGATCGCCGCAACGGAGGCAGGTCTCGTCGACGGCGGGGTCGCCATTGACGAGCACACCGCGCTCATCGTCGGCGAGGGCGCGCTGCGCGTGGAAGGCCGCGGCAGTGTCTGGCGGGTGAGCGACACCGATGACGGTGTGCTGGTCGGCACGCTCGGCCTATGACCGGCCAACTCGACACCGCGATTGACGCAGGCTGGGCGGACGTGCTCGCGCCGGTCGCCGATCGGATGCTCCGGATGGAGCACTTCCTGAGCGCCGAAGTCGAGGCCGGGCATGGCTACCTTCCTGCCCCGGAGAACGTGCTGCGGGCGTTCCGTATCCCGTTCGACGACGTTCGGGTGCTGATCGTCGGCCAGGATCCGTACCCCACTCCTGGGCATCCGATCGGCCTGCCATTCGCGGTCAGCCGCGACGTCAGCCCGCTGCCTCGCAGCCTCGTCAACATCTATCGGGAACTGCAGAACGACCTGGGCATCGTGCCGCCGGAGCACGGCGACCTTGGCGTCTGGACCGGTCGTGGCGTGATGCTGCTCAACCGGGTGCTCACCGTCCGCCCTGGTTACGCCGGTTCGCATCGCCGGCGCGGCTGGGAGCAGATCACCGAGCATGCCGTGCAGGCGCTCGCCGGTCGTGGTCGCCCGCTGGTCGCGATTCTGTGGGGCAAGGATGCGCAGGTGCTGCGACCGCTGCTGGGAGAGGTCCCCGTGATTGCCAGCGCCCACCCGAGCCCACTGTCCGCGCGCACCGGATTCTTCGGCTCGCGGCCGTTCAGTCGCGCCAACGAGGCCCTCCAAGCCCAGGGCGCGCCGCCCATTGATTGGTCACTGGACGACTGACCTGAAAGAGTAGGATCCATGCCTTCCGGAGTTTCCATCGAGTTCAAGGGCGTGTCGAAGCGGTTCGGTCAGGTAGACGCTGTCTCAGACCTCAGCTTCACCGTGCAGCCCGGCCGGGTCACCGGCTTCCTCGGCCCCAACGGTGCTGGCAAGACCACGACGATGCGCATGCTGCTCGGCCTGGTCCGCCCAACCGCCGGCACCGCGACCTTCGCCGGCACCGCCTACGCGAACCTCGACCGGCCTTTGGAAACCGTGGGCACCGCCCTGGAAGCCGCAAGCTTCCACCCCGGCCGCACGGCGCGCAACCACCTGGCCATCTACGCTCGCGCCGCCGGGATTCCGCGCACCCGGGTGGATGAGACGCTGGCGCTGGTCGGACTCGCTGACTTCGCGGACCGCCGAGTCGGTGGCTACTCGCTGGGCATGCGGCAGCGGCTCGGTCTCGCGTTCGCCCTGCTCGGCGACCCGGGAGTGCTCGTGCTCGACGAGCCGATCAACGGACTCGACCCCGAGGGCATCCGCTGGATCCGGGTGCTGCTGCGCCAGCTCGCCAGCGAGGGACGCACGGTGCTGGTGTCCTCGCACCTGCTCAGCGAGGTGCAGCAGACCGTCGACGAGGTGGTCATCATCGCCAAGGGCCGATTCGTCTACCAGGGCGCCCTCACCGAACTCGAGCGCGGGACCCGCGTGGTCACCGACGCCCTCGACCGCAAGGGACTTCGCGACGTCTTGGCTGCCGCGGGCGCCCAGGTCATCGACGGTGACAGCGGCTTGATTGTGAGTGGGCTGAGCGCAGCGGAGGTCGGCCTCGCGGCGCTCGGCGCGGGCATCGCGCTCACACTGTTGACACCGGAATCGGGAGGGCTCGAGAACATCTTCCTCGACCTCGTCGGAGAGGGGGCCGGGGCATGAGGCTCGTCGGCGCGGAGTTCGCGAAACTGTTCAGCACCCGCATGTGGTGGCTCCTGCTGATAGTCCTGGTCGGCTACGTCGCCTTTATTTCGGGACTGTTCGCCCTGTTGTTCGGTGCTCTGGCCGATCAACTCGGCCCGCAGGGCGGTACGCCCCCGGAGGGGATCGCAGACCTGAACCAGCTGGTCTACAGCTCAGCAACCTCGATCGGCTACGTCTTCCCGGTGCTGCTTGGCGCCCTGGCCGTGACCGCGGAGTTCCGGCACCAGACCCTCACTCCAACGTTCCTGGCCACCCCGCGTCGCGGACGCGTGCTGGCCGCGAAGATTGTCGCCCTGGCCGTCGCCGGAGCCGGCTTCGGCGTGGCCGCGTTCGCTGCCGCCATCGCGGTCGGTGCCCCGCTGCTGGGCATCGGCGATGTCGATCCCGCCGTCGACGAAACCGAGACCTGGCTGCTGGTGGCGCGCGGCATCCTGGCCATGGCGCTCTGGGGTGTGATCGGGGTGGGTCTCGGCGCGCTGGTGCCGAACCAGGTCGCGGTCATCGTGATCGTGCTTGCGTTCACCCAGTTCGTCGAACCGATCCTGCGCAGTGCGGCGGCGTTCTGGGACTGGGCTGCCCAGGTGGGCCAGTACCTTCCCGGCTCGGCGAGCGACGCGCTCGTCGGCTCGAGCTTCTTCGCAGCGCTCAGCACCGGCGGCCAGAATGTGCCCACCCTCGAGTGGTGGCAGGGCGGACTGGTGCTGGCCGGGATTGCCGTGGTCGCCACGCTGGTCGGACATGTGACAACGTGGAAGCGGGACGTCACCTGATTCGACTCAGGTGAGCACTCAGGAGATAAGCACTCAGGAGATAGGCGCTCAGGAGATAAGCACTGAGGAGGTCGGCAATGCTCGAAGAGGAATACCAGGAGCGCCGCGTGCTTCCACGCCACCTGCGGAAGCCCCCGGCATCCGAGGCGCCGTTCTCGTTTGAGTTGCGTGACGCGACCCTCGCCGACCTGCCCCACATCCGCGAGATCTACAACTATTACGTGGCCAATTCGACGGTCACCTTCGACGAGAGCCCGCAGACCCTGCGCGAGCTGAAGACGAAGTTCCTGACCGTCGAGAAGCTCGGCTTCCCGTTCCTGGTGGCCGAGTCGCCGAGCGGTCAGATCCTCGGCTTCGCCTACGTGTATCCATGGAAGGCGAAGGCGGCTTACCGCTACACCGTTGAGAACTCGATCTATCTCGGCGCAGCGTCAACCGGCAAGGGCCTCGGCAAGGCACTCATGGCAGAGCTTCTCGAGCGGTCGCGGGCCTGCGGCATCCGCGAGGTGGTGGCCGTGATCGCCGACAGGGGCGCGGATGCCTCGATCCGGATGCATGAGCAATTCGGTTTCAAACGAATCGGTCACCTGGGCAAGGTGGGCTACAAATTCGACCGTTGGCTCGGCACCGTGCTGTTGCAGAAGAGCCTCAAGTAGCGTCGGCTGCGCGCTGCGGAATCCGCCTGGGCGTCTCAGCGGTAGACGCTGCCCGCGACCTCGCCGACGATTGCCTGCGCCTCTTCATACGATTTCTGGCCGCCCGGGCTGGTGATCACCGAGATCCAGCTGTCTTCGCGCAGCACGTTCAGCACCGACGGGGCAATCTCGAGGTCGCCCTCCCGCCCGTAGACCATGGTGTCCTCGATGCGATCCTCGTTCAGGCCCTGGGCGGCGAACTCGTCGGTGATCCGAAGCCGGTTCGCGGGACTGACCGGGGCAACGGAAATAACGATCTGACGGGTCTGCATGCTCTCGCTGCCCCAGATGCAGCTGATGCCGCCCTCTGCCTCTTCAGGGGTGGCGTCGCTGAAGTAGCTGGTTCCGTACACGCCGCCGGGTCCGCCCAGCAAATCGAGCCGATCGTCGGCGAAGGCGTCCAGCCGCGATGGTGGCAGCATCTCGAGGCACGCGCGCGGCTGGTTGAACTCCAGCGGCTTCTCGGTCGGCTCGGCGACGGCCGTCGGCGTTTCACTGGGTTCGGCGGTCTCGGTCGGTTGCACCGGCGTCGGTTTCGGCTCAGTCGCGCAGCCGGAGATCACCAGGATCGCCAGAACAGCCACGGCAACCGCGCCTGTGCGCACGCTCCCTGAATTCACCGGCGACTCCCCTCCGATCTAAGACCGTATCAGTCTGGAATACCCGGTTCGGAATGGACGCCTGCCGGGGAGTGGCAGCGCGGGCATTCGTTGTCCATTCGTGACCTGATCAGCGGTTTCGTCCCGCCAGCTCGGCCTTGATCTGGGGTGCGACCTCTGTGCCGAACAGTTCGATGGAACGCATCACAAGCTCGTGCGGCACGCCCGACCAATCCATCTGCAGGCCGTGCCGGTCGTTGCCGAGAACCTGGTGCGTCTCGAGCATCCGATCGGCGACCTCGTTCGGGCTGCCGGCGAAGATCGCCCCGCCCGGCGAGGTCAACTCGTCGTAGGTGTCGCGAGTGGGGATGCTGAAGCCGCGCTCGGCAGAGATCTTCCGCATGTTCTCGATCCAGTATGGGTAGAAGGTCTCCTTCGCCTGGCCCGAATCGCTGCCCACGAACCCGGGCCCGGCGACCGCGGTTTTCAGCCGCACCGGGTCATGGCCGGCGCGTGCGGCCGAGCGGCGGTAGAGCTCGAACAGCGGAGCGAACCGGGCGGGGCGCCCGCCGATGATCGCGTAACTCACCGGCAGGCCCAGCTCGCCTGCGCGGGCGGATGACTCGGGGTTGCCACCTGTCGCGATCCAGATATCGAGCGAGCCGTTCGCCGGCCGCGGCAGGATCTCGGCATCCTGCAGCGCCGGACGGAACCGGCCCGACCAGGTGACCCGCTCGGAACGGTCGATCTGCAGCAGCAGGTCCAGTTTCTCGGCGAACAGTGCGTCGTAATCGCCGAGGTCCGCCCCAAACAACGGGAACGATTCAATGAACGAGCCGCGGCCGGCGACCAGCTCGGCGCGGCCACCGGAGATCAGGTCGATGCTCGCGAATTGCTGGTAGACGCGCACCGGGTCCTCGGTGCTGAGCACCGTGACCGCTGAGCCGAGCCGGATCTTGCTCGTGACGGCCGCCGCGGCAGCGAGGATCGTCGACGGCGAAGTGACGGCGTACTCGGGCCGGTGATGCTCACCGACTCCGAAGTAGTCCAGGCCGACCTGTTCCGCGAGCCGGATGCGCTCGAGCAGTTCGCTGATCGCCTGCGCGGGCGAGGTGCGTTCGCCGCTGGCCGGGTCGGTGCCCACGTCACCGAAGCTGTAGATTCCGAAGTCCATACGTAATCATACATTCCAGGGGCGCCGATAATTCCCCTTGGCAAGACCCGCCTCGATCTCGAACCGGTTGGTGAACGGGTTACGACCGGCCGCCGCGTAGAGCACGGCGAAGGCCAGGCCGTAGCGGCGCCACTGGTCGCGGTGCACCTTTTCATGCTCGAGCACTGCGGCGCTGGGGGAGCCGTGGGTGAGGAACACCCCGCCGATCGTGGTGCCACCGCGGCCGAACGCGAATCGGGGCATCCGCTCGGCGACGATCAGCTTGCCTCGGCGCCGCACCCGGCCAAGGCTGAGCGGCACCGCCCACAGCAGCGCACACAGCGTGGCGAACCAGTAGCCGAGCAGGGCGACCACCGGATTCAGCAGGAAAGCCCGCACGCCGGGTACTCGCCGGCCGCCGCGCACCACCGCCCGACTCACCCGTTCCAGGCGGGACACCGCGACAGGCCGCATCTTCGCACCCTATCCGGGCACGCCGTACGAATACAGTTACTGCATGCCAGCCGAAATCGGGCGGATCGCAATGGTGACCATGCACACTTCGCCCGCGGCGCGCCCCGGCACCGGCGACGCCGGCGGAATGAACGTCGTCGTGCTCGCGCTTGCACGCGAACTGGCCGGCCGTGGCATCGAAGTGGACCTGATCACCCGGGCGGAATCGAACCCGGAGCCGGTTGAACTCGGCCACCGCGTGCGTCTCATCCCGATCGAGGCTGGACCCAGGCAGCCGCTGCCGAAGTCGGAACTGGCCGTGATCGGCGACGAGTTCGGTGAGGGCGTCGCCGATGTGGCCCGACAGCGCAACTACGACGTGATCCACGCGCACTACTGGCTGAGCGGGCTGGCCACGCTGCCGGTCGCGATCGAACTCGGTGTGCCATTCGTGCAGAGCTTCCACACGCTCGCAGCGATGAAGAACAGCAGGCTCGCGCTCGATGACAGTCCCGAGCCGGAGCAACGCATGCGTGCCGAGGCATTCATCGCCGGCGAGGCGGATGCCGTCATCGCCGGGTCGTCCGCTGAGGTGCATGCGCTCATCGATCAGGTGAATGCGCCAGCCGACCGGCTGTGGGTCATCCCGCCGGGAGTCGACGCCCGCCTGTTCACTCCGCACCTGGCCGCGGCCGCGCCGGCCGTGCGGCGCTGGCTGGACATCGAGGGCGGACGACCGATCGTCGCAGTTGTCGGGCGGATCCAGCCACACAAGGGACAGGATCTCGCCCTGCACGTGCTCGCCGAACTGCGGGAGCAGTTCGGCTCCGCCCCGGCGCTGGTCATCGCCGGGGAGGCAACCCCGGGAGACGACGACTACCTGCACCGACTGCGTGAGCTCGCTGTCGAGCTGGAGGTGGCGCACGAGGTGCGCTTCGTCGGTGCGCTGGACCGCATCGAACTGGCCGAACTGTTCGCCGCGGCAGCCGTCACCCTGGTGCCCTCGCACACCGAAACCTTCGGCCTGGTTGCGCTGGAGTCGGCGGCCTGCGGCACCCCGGCGATCGGGTCGCGGTTGACCGGTCTCGCCGACTCGATTGCCGACGGCCGGTCCGGCCTGCTGATGGCATCGCGGAACCCGGCGGAGTGGGCGCGGGCGGTCGCCTCGCTGCTCGACGACTCGGACCGGCTGGCGACACTGTCGCGGGAAGCCCGGGCGCACGCGGAAACGTATTCGTGGGAGGCCGCGGCTGCGGCGCTCGTCAGCGTCTACGAATCCCTGTAGCAACTACCCCTCGTCGCGCCAGGTTTCCAGCAGGCGCAGCCAGATTTCGCTCACGGTCGGATAAGCCGGAACCGCGTGCCACAACCGCTCGATCGGCACCTCACCGACGACGGCGATCGTCGCGGCGTGCAAGAGTTCGCCGACGTCCTGCCCGACGAAGGTGGCCCCGAGCAGCACCTGCCGGTCGGTGTCGACGACCAGCCGCGCCTGCCCGGCGTAGTCCTTGGCGAGCAGCATGGCGCCCTGCACCTTACCGATGTCGTAGTCGACGACGCGGACGGTGTACCCGGCCTTGCGGGCGGCGGCCTCGGTCAGGCCGACGCTGGCCACCTCGGGTTCGGTGAAGGTCACCTGCGGCACGGCCTCGTGATCAGCGGTGGCGGCGTGCGCACCCCACGGGGCGACATCGAGCGAACGGCCTGTCGCGCGGGCGGCAATCGCGTCACCGGCGACCCTCGCCTGATATTTGCCCTGATGGGTGAGCAGCGCCCGATGGGTGACATCGCCGGCCGCATACAGCCAGTCCACGCCCTGCACGCGCAGGGTGTCGTCGCAACTCAGCCAATCGCCGTCGGTCAGGCCGACGCTCTCCAGCCCGAGGCCGCCGGTGCGCGGCACCCGTCCGGTGGCGACCAGCAGTTCCTTGGCGGTCACCTCGCCGCCATCCCAATGCACGGTGACACCGCCCCCGTTTCGGCTGACCCGGGTGGGTGTGGTGTTCAGATGGACGTCGGCGCCGGCATCCCGCAGCGCCGTCGCCACCGCGTCGCCCGCAAACGGTTCCATGCGAGCCAGCAACCCGCCCCGGGAGATGACGCTCACCTTGGTGCCGAACGACGCGAACGCCGTCGCCAGTTCGGCCGCGACAACACCGCCACCGATGATGGCGAGCGACTCGGGCGCCTCCTGCACGCTCGTCGCGTCGCTGCTAGTCCACGGCCGGGCGTCGGCGAGCCCCGGCACATCCGGCAGCAGACTGGCCGAGCCGGTGCACACGGCGACCGCGTGCCGGGCGGTCAGCACCTGCGAACCATCGCCGGTGTCGACCGTGACCTCGCGTTCGCCGGTGATCCTGGCCTGACCACGCAGCAGGTCGATGCCCGCCGACTTCAGCCAGTCGGCCTGTCCGTCGTCGTTCCAGTCGCCGGTGAACCAGTTGCGCCGCTTGAACACGGCGGCGGTGTCGACCCCGTTCGACAGCGACTCGCGGGCGCCGGGCACGCGGCGGGCCGCGGTCAGTGCCGCGCCGCTCCGCAGCAGCACCTTCGATGGCACGCACGCCCAGTAGGAGCAACTGCCACCGACCAGGTCTTGTTCGATGATCACCACCGAGAGTCCACCCTGCGTCGCCCGGTCGGCCACGTTCTCGCCGACTGCGCCGGCCCCGATCACAATGAGGTCGTAATCCGTCATTCGGCCACCGTACGCCGGGCACCCGGCCCCGCCCAGATCGCCTCTGGCGCAGGCTGAGGGCGGAGGACATCATTGAGCCATGGATCGCACCGAGGACGTGCGCTTGGCCGTCTATCGCACCTTCGCCCGCACCGGCCGCGCCCCGGAAACTGGGGAGCTGGCCGACCGGTTCGACATGCGCGAGGACGATGTGAAGGAGCGGCTGAAGATTCTGGCCGATGATCGCCACCTCGTGCTCGACGAGCGCGGCGACATCGTGATGGCGCATCCGTTCGCCAGCGTCAACCTGGGCTTCTCGGTGATGAGCGAGGCGACCCTGTGGTGGGGCGGCTGCGCGTGGGACTCCTTCGCGGTGCCGCATCTGGTTCCGGATGCCTCGCCCTGCCTGGTCGCGACGACCTGCCCCGCCTGCGGGCAGCCGCACGCCTTCGTCGTGCACCGAGACGAGCCGCCCGCGGGGGAGCAGGTAGCGCACTTTTTGGTGCCGGCCGCGCACATCTGGGATGACGTGGTGCACACCTGCCGGAACCAGCGCCTCTTCTGCTCCGACGAGTGCGTCGACGACTGGCTGCTCGCCTCGGGCAACGAGAGGGGCTACGTCATGTCGTTGGAGACCCTGTGGGAGTTGGCCAGCGAGTGGTACGCCGGGAGGCTCGACCGTGGCTACCAGCGTCGCGAGCCGGCCGCGGCCGCCGATTACTTCCGCTCGGTCGGCCTGCGTGGACCGTTTTGGGGCCTGGACTGACGCGGCCTGGACTGACGCTCGGTCAAGGGTTTGTGATGGTGCTCGTGTGCGGGGTGTTGTCCGCGGACGTGCCGACGTAGACGGTGTACTCGCCGGACACAGGCTGGAAGCTTCGAGCGCGGTAGTCCCAGACGGCGAACGGGTGGTGAGTGGCTGCCGGGTCGATCGTGATCGACACCGGGCGGGTCTCCCCGGCGTCGAGGAACACCTTCTGGAATCCAACGAGTCGCTTCGGCGGTTGACCGTCCGAGGGGAGGCCGAGGTAGACCTGCACCACCTCCGCGCCCGCAACAGCGCCGGTGTTGGTCACCGACGCGGTCACGGTGACGGGTGCGGTCACCCCGTCGGGTGCGTCGACCGCCACGTCGGCGAGCTCGAACGTGGTGTACGAGAGGCCGAACCCGAAACCGAACAGCGGCTCGATGCCCTGCGCCTGGAACCAGCGGTACCCCATCTCCAGTCCCTCGGAGTAGCGGATCACCGGGTAGCCGTCGCCCTCGTCCGTGCCTGGGTACCGTTCCGGGTTCTGCGCGAAGAGCGTGTCGTCTTCGGATCGCGGATAGCAGGTCGGCACCTTCCCGGAGGGATTGACGTTCCCGAAGAGCAGGTCGGCGACGACGTGTCCGTCTTCGGCGCCCTGGTTCCACACCTCAAGTACCGCCGGCGCCTGGTCGATCCACGGCATCAGCACGGGGTTGCTGTCTTTGAGCACCACGATCGTGGTGGGGTTGATGCCGAGCAGTTCGGTCAGCATCCGGTTCTGGTCGTGGACCATGTTCGCGTCCGGTTGGTCGGCGCCCTCGGTGGCCACCAGGCCCGCCATCAGCACCACCACGTCGGCCTCCGCGGCCGCCTGCCGGGCGGCATCCAGGTTGGAGAGGTCGTCGGCGACGGTGACCTTCATCACCCGCGCGGGCGAGCCGAGCTCGGTGAGCACATCCTGCATGCCGTCCAGCGGGGTGACGGTGTACAGCGGAGTCACCTTCGAAGAGCCGCCGCCGCCCAGGCAGGCTTCATCCACGAAGGTCGACTGGCCGATGATCACGATCGACCCGGCGCGCGGGTCCAGCGGCAGCAGGCCGTTGTCGTTCTTGAGCAGTACGGCCATCTGCGCGCCGATCGTCCGGGCGATCGCACCGTGCTTCGCAGCGTCGATCTGCCCTGGCGCATAGGGACGGTCGAACTGGCCGAAGCGGAACATCTGCGCATACCGGCGGATCAGGGCCCGATCGACGGTTTTGATCTCGAGGCTGGTGTCGTTCAGGGCGGCTTCGATATTGGCCTGGTTCAGCCACTTCGCGTCGGGCATCTCGTGGTCGAGGCCGGCGTTCAGCGACGGCGCGGCTGACCGGGTCGACCAGAAGTCCGACTGGATGTAGCCGTCGAAGCCCCACTCCGTGCGCAGGATGTCGGTCAGGATGTGCCGATACTCGGTGGCGTAGACGCCCCGTACCCGGTTGTACGCACTCATCACCGCAGCGAGGTCGGCGTCTTTGACGACCATCTCGAACGGCAACAGGTACAGCTCCCGCAGCACGTGCTCGTCGACCTCGACGCTGCTGCGGAACCGTTCATACTCCTGGTCGTTGACAACGTAGTGCTTGGCCATCGCGATCACATCGTGGGCCTGAATCGCCCGGGTCACCGCCACACCCATGACCCCGGTGAGGTACGGATCCTCGGAGAAGTACTCGAAGTTCCGGCCGGCGATGGTGGTGCGATGCAGGCACAGGCCGGGACCCTCCAGCACGTGCTGGCCCAGGGTCGCGGTCTCCGAGCCGATGATGTCGCCGTATGCGTGCGCCAGCTCGGGGTCGAACCCGGCGGCGACGCCAATGGTCATCGGCAGGGATGTGGCAGGCGGACTCGGAGTACCGTCTCCCATTCCGACGCCGACGGGACCATTGGTAATCCTGAACCGCGGGATGCCGAGCTCCTCGATCGCTGCCACGTGACGTTGCACCTGAATCTGCGCGGCAAGCTGCTCCATCGCCTCCGCGGATTCCGCTGCCTGCGCAGACAGTGCGTAGATGTCAATGGTCTCCATTGCGCCATGCAGCTGGGCGACCTTCTGTTCCAGCGTCATCGCCTGGACGAGCTTCTCGGCCCGATCCCGAGGTGACGACGCCGCATCCTGCCAGGGAAATGTTTCAGACACAGTGACTCTCCTTCACTCGATGCGATCGCGTCAGCGGTCGCAGCAATGGCGTCAATCCCTGCGGGTCAACGCTCCGATCAACCGCAGCAGGGTCGGCATGTCATCGGCGGACTGCTCGGCGGAGGCGGGCGCGAACGAGGCGATGCCGGCGCCGGCAACCTCGAACTTCGCGGTGAGTGCCCTGACCACCTCGAGCAGCGCGGAGGTCTGCATGCCGAACGGTTGCGGCGCGGTCAGCCCGGTGATCTCGCCGAGGTCGAGCACATCGAGGTCGATGTGGATGTACACGGAGGTGACATCCATCGCCGCCACCCGCTCGACGACCTGCTCGGCGACCAGCCCGTCCGCCGGGATCGTCGGCAGCGCGTGTGCGTCGATGAAGGCCGACTCTTCGGGGTCGATGTCGCGCACTCCGACCAGCGCCAGTCGTTCAACCGAGGCGGTCCGCTCAGGCAGCAGCTCTGCCGGTCCATCGCCGAGGAGGGTGCGCAGTACCATGCCGCCGAAGGCGCCACTCGGCGAGGACTCGGGGGTGTTCAAGTCGGGATGCGCGTCGAACCACAGGATCGCGGCATCCGGATGCCTGAGCAACGCATGGTCGATCGCTGCGAGTTCCACGCCGCAGTCACCGCCGATGGTGACCACGCTGCCGTCCGCGTCGGCGAGCACGCGGCGGTGCCGGTTGCGGATCTCGGTGAGGGAGCTGAGCCGGTGCACCCTGGTGCCGAGGGCGTCGCCGGCCTCGAGCGGCACGGGCACGGCATGCGTGCGGGTGGAGGGCAGATCGGCCCCGATTGCCTTCGCCCCATCGACGAGTCGCATCGCGCGCGCAGACCCCGAACCCTGCCATTGGGGCACTACGACGAACGAGGTCACCATGTCAGTTTCTCACTCCCTGGGACGGCTGAGCTGGCGCATGATCTTCTCGAGCGGCCCCGTACCGACCAGGACCCGCCATCCGCTGGCGAATACCAGCGACCCGACGATGAGTGCGATCAGCAGCGGCCAGCCCCGGTAGTCGATGACGATCGCGTCGCTGGCGGTCTCGACGAAGACGGCGATGGTGAGTGCGATGATCTGCCCCGTGTAGATGGTGAGCGGCATGGCGCCCGCAGCGGCGACCGGCCAGAGCACCGCCCGGAAGGCGGCACCGATGACACCGGCTCGCGGCGAGGTGACCAGCAGCAGCACCCCGAGCACGGTGAAGGCAAAGCCGCCCGAGCCAAGGATTTCGGCGAGTGTGCTGGAGTGGGCCTCGGCGGTGACATCGGGAAGGACTAGCGCCGACCCGTAGCCGAGAATCATGGCGACCAGGCCACCCGCGGTGAGGATCAGCTGGGTGCGCAGCCGGGTGAGGTCGCTGCGAGTGGCGATCAGCCCGGTGATCAACAGCGGCAGCCATACCAGCGCCGGGTAGTAGCCGGTGAGGAACCAATCCAACGGCCAGGGGTCCGTCAGCCGTTCCGAGGCGGAGGCCGCGAGCGGGGGAGCGATCAGCAGCAGCGCAGCGCCGGTGACGGCCAGCAGCAGCCGGTTCGCGAACAGCAGGGGGATCAGCAGCAGGAACATGATCCCGTAGTAGTCGAGGATGATCGCGATCCCGTGCGGGAACAGCCAGAGGAACAGCCCGAGTGTGATGAGCGCCACCGCCCGGATGGCGATGCTGACGCGGGCGTCGGGCCGCTCGAGGTGCGGCAGCGGGGAGGCGCCGCCGGTCATCAGGCCGAGCGAGACCCCGGCGAGGGAGGCGAACAGGATCGACGAGCGGCCGTCGACGAGCAATTCCGCCTCGTCGGGACGCGGGATGACGTGCGCGATCAGCATCCCGAGGATGGCGAGCCCGCGCGCCACGTCGACCGCGACGATGCGCCCGGTCAAGCGAGGGGGGACCGGCGCGAGCGCCGGCCTCCCCTCGCTCATCGCGGTCACTGCCCTGAGGTGATGGCGCCCGGCTGTGCGCCGGCCTTCAAGGCGACGAGGCGCGCCTCAATCTCGGCCTGCTTGCCGAGGTCTTCGAGGCTGGTGAACTGGGCGTCGAGGCTGGAGGCCGCGAGCTCCTGCGCGCCGAGCACCTTGGCCTCTTCACGGCGGATCTTCTCTTCGAACCGGCCGATTTCGCTGGTCGGGTCGAGGACGTCGATGCTCTTCACCGCGTCCATGACCTGGCTCTGCGCGGCCGCGGTCTTCGACCGGGCGACGAGCTCGTCACGCTTGGCGCGCAGTTCGTTCAGCTTGGTGCGCATGGTCTCGAGGCCACGCTTGAGCTGTTCGACCACCTGCGTCTGCGACGCGATCGTCGGCTCGGCGTTCTTCGCCTCGGTCTCGGACGCCAGCTGCTTGGAGAGCGCCACCTTGGCGAGGTTGTCGAACTTGTCGGCGTCGGCGGAGTCACCGGCCGCGCGCAGTTCGTCGGCCTTGGTGCTCGCGGCCAGGGCCTTGCGGCCCCAGTCTGCGGCGGCCTGGACGTCTTCGCGGTGGTCCTGCTCAAGCAGGCGCAGGTTGCCGATGGTCTGCGCCACGGCGCTCTCGGCCTCGGCGATGCTGTTGGTGAAGTCGCGCACCAACTGGTCCAGCATCAGCTGCGGGTCTTCGGCCTGGTCGATGAGCGAGTTGATGTTGGCGCGGACCAACTGGGAGATCCGTCCAAGGATCGACTGCTTTGCCATGGGTTGTGCCTTTCTGATCGTTGCTGGTGGATGGTTTGTGTCCCGTTGCCGGTGATGGTCTAGAAGCGTCCGCCTCGGCCGCCGCCGCGTGACGAGCCGCCGAAGCTGCGGCCGCCGCCGAAGCTGCCGCCGAAACCGCCGCGGGATCCGCCACCGCCGCCTCCGAAGCCGCCGAATCCGCCGCCGCCGAACCCGCCTGAGGAGCGGCCTCCGCCGCTCAGCATGCCGCCGATGATGCCGCCCAGAATGGCGCCGCCGATGTCGGTGCCCATTCCGCCGCCCATGCCGCCGAAGTTGCCCTGGCTGTACGGCCCGGCATCCGACTGTGCTGCCCGCAGCGCGTCCCGGGCCAGTGACTGCGCCCGCTGGGCGGAGGCCAGCGCGGTGAGCGGGTCGCTGCCGGCCGTCTCAACCGCATGCCGCAGGTAGCGCTCGGACTCGGCGGCCCGCGTTCGCGCCTCGGAGCCGACACCGCCGCGTCTCGTGGTGATGAAGTCGTTTGCCGCCGACAGGTCGCTGCGCGCGGCGGTGAGGGTGGCATCCAGCGCGGCGCGGGCGCGATCCAGCTGCGCCTGCCTGTCTCGTACGGCCGCCAGTTGTGCGTCGAGCGCCGCGTGTGCGCGTTCGATCGCGGCGAGGCTGGTCACCGGATCCCCGGGATCCGCCGTGTCCAGGACTGAGCGTGCGGCCGCGGCGGCTGCCGCGAGGGCGCCGGTGTCGACGCCCTGGCTGCCGCGCGCGGCATCCGCTGCCGCGACATCGGCGGTCAAATCGGCGACGGATGCCGAGAGCCTGGTCCGCGCCTCGGCAAGTTGCCCGGCGTGGGTGTCGATCGCGTCCAGCAGTTGGCGGGCCTGATCGACCGCGGCCTGCGCCGACCGCACATCAACGGCCGCCTCGCCCGCCCGTCCAGCGCCCAGACCGGCTCTGGCCTCGCCGAGCGCGGTGGCGACGAACGCCACCAGTCGCCGGGCCTGCTCGGGGTTGTCGCTGACCGGGGCGGTGGCATCCGCGCTGTATTCGCGCTGAGCGTCGGCCAGCCGGGCGTCGGCCTGTTCAAGTCGGGGTTCCAACGCGGCCCGAGCGGCGTCGATCTCGCCGATCAGTGCGGGCGCGTTCTGCTCAACCTCGCGCAGCTCATCGAAGGCGTCCGCCTGCTCGTCCAGTTGCGCGTCGGCAGCCTGACAGAGTTCAATGATCTGCTCGCGCCACGCCTGCGCCTGTTCCGGGCTGTCCGGTTCGTGGTCGTCGAGTTTCTGCCGCAGCGTGAAAGCGTGCCCTACTTTGTTCCTGGCCTCGCTCAGGGCGTTGCGGAACGGGGCCACCGCTTCTTCGCCGAACTGGGCAACGGCGAAGCCGAGTTCCTGCTCGCTGGTCTTCAGATAGTCGTCGAGTTCGACGAGCAAGCTGCCGGCACGCTGGTCGAGTTCCTCGACGCTTGCCTTCTGCGCCGCGATGCGGGTCCGCTCCTTGTTGCGTTTGCGAACCCGCAGCCAGATGAGCACGCCCACGATGACAAGGGCGATCACCCCGACGGCCAGCCAGGGGAAGCCGGGGCCGGTACGTGCTTCGCGCAGGCCATCGGCGTAGGCGACGATCGCGCCCGACCAGTCACTGGCTGACAAGGCGGGCAGCAGGTCTTCGTTCTCGATCTCAACCATCTGCTCGGTGCTGAGCGGGAACGCGGTGGATACGTCGACCTGATAGATCCGATCGGTCACCGCGATCGCGAGGAGCACGTCGTTGTCGCCGAGTTGGTTCAGTTGGGCGGTCTCAATCGCCCACTGCTGCCGGTCGGTCGGGTTGGTGAACTGATCGACCAGCACGACGTACAGTCCGAGGTCGGTGTCGGCCATCAGCCGGTCGATGGCGGTCAGCGCCTCAGAGCCATCTCCGAGCACATTCGCGGTGTCGAGGATGTACTCGCCCTCGAGTTCCGGCGGATCCGTGGCCTGGGCGGCCGCCGGCGCGCCGAGCAGGAATACCGCCGCGAGCAACACCGTCAGGGCCCGTTGAATTCGTCCCCGTCGTAGCCCAGGCTCGCGCATCCTCGGAGTCTAGCGACCGGCGCTGACCGTATGGTGAGGATTTATTTGAGCGTGATGTTGGCCGGTGTGCCGACGAATTGCAGGGCGCTGCCGTCTGCGAAAGTCAGGTCGATTGCCGCGGACAGCTGGTACAGCCCCGGCTCGGCCGCAGGGAGCGTCGCCGGGTCAGCATCCAGCTCGGCCTCGCTGAGGCATTGGATCGGCGTGAACGAAGCGGGCCAGCTGTGCGACTGGCCGGGCTCGAGCGCGATCTCGGCGAGCGACAGGATCATCGGCCCGCTGGTGTGCCAGAGCACGCGGCCATCCTGCGAGAGCGTGACCGGGGCAACTGCCGGGCTGCTGGCCTGGAGCGGCTCATCGCCGGTGTTGGTCAGGATGACCGTGCCCTCCACGGGTCCGGAGCCCGTGCTCGCCTCAGTGGGGAACTCGGTGGTGAGACTCAGTCCTGGGTAGTCAGTCGCGGCGGCGAGGGTTCCGCCGCACGGGTTCACGGTATCCGCGGCTCCGGTGGGGGCACCCGACGGCATGGACCCTGCCTGGTCGGAGGCGGACTCGGGAGCACTGCTGGCCGACTCCGATGCTGGAGACATCAGGCGGAAGCCCTGGATGCCCTGGACACCAGCGACGGCGATCCCGACCGCGGCCAGCGAAAACGCCCCGCCCGCGGCGACCAGCCGTGGAGCGCGCCGCCGGCGACTGCGCCGCACTACCGCGGTGGCGTCGACAGCTGGCAGGGCGGCGTGGGTGGCGCTGTCCGCGAGCAGTTCGCGGAACTTGGTCTCGGTGGCGTCGTGCTGATCAGAGGTCATGGCCTGGTCCCGTCGTGATCGGGGCATCCGTTGCGTCGTTCTGCAGCGACACGGCCATCTTGGCCAGCCCATCGCTGAGGTAACGCTTGACGGTGCCCGGGCTGATGTCGAGCCATTCGGCGATATCGGAGACCTTGAGGTCTTCGTAGTACCGCAGCACCAGGCATGCTCGCTCGCGCGGGCTGAGTTTCATCAACTCGCCGTGCATGTCGATTCGGCTGTCGGTGGATGCCGCGGAGGACTCGGCGATGTCGGGCACGAGAACGAGTGGGGCGACCTTGCGCCAGCGGGTGCGTCGGCGGCCGCCATCCAGGAACGAGTTCAGGATGGCGCGCCGCACGTACGCTTCCGCGCTGCTGACTGAGAAGCCGTTGCGCAGGCGGCTGAACGTTCGCACGAGGGCGTCCTGCACAAGGTCGGCGGCATCATCCTGGCTGCCGGAGATCAGGTATGCGTAACGCGTGAGCGCGTCGCCGCGCTCGGCCACCAGTGTGGTGACCACCTGCTCCCAGCGGGCTGGACCGTCGGCCACAGCTTCCTCCTCGTCGTCGTGTCTACCTTTGCAGACGCACGACTAGGCGAAAAGGTTGGGTCTGCTCAGTTGGTGAGGCGCTGGCGCAGCACGTCGAGTTGACGCTCTACGGCAGCGGGCACGCGTCCCTCGAACATGTCGAAGAAGGCCTGGGTGTCCTCGGCCTCGGACTTCCAGCTCTCCGGGTTGACCTCGAACAGCTTCTCCATGGTTCCTGCGGGAAGCTCGAGGCCGTCGACGTTGATGCCGTCGCCCTCGGGCAGCCAGCCGATCGGGCTGTCTGTCGCGGTGGCATTGCCGTCGACCCGGTTCAGGATCCACTCCAGCACGCGGGAGTTCTCGCCGAAGCCCGGCCAGAGGAACTTGCCGTTCTCGTCCTTGCGGAACCAGTTCACCTGGAACACGCGCGGCACACGACCGGTTTGACGCAGGGTCTGGCCGACGTTCAGCCAGTGCTGCCAGTGGTCGGCCATGTTGTAGCCGCAGAACGGCAGCATCGCGAACGGATCGCGACGCAGAGCTCCGACAGTGCCTTCGGCGGCCGCCGTCTGCTCCGAGGAGATCGTGGCACCCATAAAGACGCCATGCTCCCAATCGCGCGCCTCTACCACCAAGGGCGCGTTTGTGGCTCGGCGGCCGCCGAAGATGATTGCGTCGATGACGACGCCCT
Organism: Diaminobutyricimonas sp. LJ205; assembly: GCF_009755725.1. Taxonomy (NCBI): domain Bacteria; kingdom Bacillati; phylum Actinomycetota; class Actinomycetes; order Micrococcales; family Microbacteriaceae; genus Ruicaihuangia; species Ruicaihuangia ninglii. The sequence goes on from NZ_CP046619.1 coordinate 710,074, forward strand.
GCGGGTCCTCCCAGTCATCCGAGATCGTCGGGCACTGCTTGGCAGCGACCGTGAACCGGGAGTTGGGATGGGCAGCAGGAGTTCCTGAGGCAGGGTTCCAGGGGTTGCCCTGCCAGTCGATGAGGTTGTCTGGAGCCTTGTCGGTGAGGCCCTCCCACCAGACGTCGCCGTCCTCACGGAGTGCGACATTGGTGAAGATGGTGTTGCCCCACATGGTCTCGACCGCGGTCTCGTTGGTGGTGACACCGGTGCCGGGGGCGACGCCGAAGAAGCCGGCCTCGGGGTTGATCGCACGCAAGCGGCCATCCGCTCCTGGCTTCAGCCAGGCGATGTCGTCGCCGATGGTCTCGACCTTCCAGCCCGGGATGGTCGGCTTCAGCATCGCGAGGTTGGTCTTGCCGCAGGCGCTCGGGAAGGCGGCCGCGAGGTGGAACACCCGGCCAACCGGTGAGGTGATCTTCAGCAACAGCATGTGCTCGGCGAGCCAGCCCTCTTCGCGGGCGATCACCGAGGCGATCCGGAGCGCGAACGACTTCTTCGCGAGCAGCGCGTTGCCGCCGTAAGCGGAACCGAACGACCAGATCTCGCGGGTCTCGGGGAAGTGCGAGATGTACTTGGTGTCGTTGCACGGCCAGGGCACGTCCACGTCGCCGTCGTTCAGCGGTGCGCCGACGGTGTGCACGGCGGGCACCCACTTGGTGTCTGCGGTGATCTGGCGGAGCGCCTGCTCGCCCATCCGGGTCATGATGCCGGTGCTGACGACCACGTAGGGCGAGTCGGTGACCTGCACGCCGAGCTTGGCGAGCGGCGAGCCGAGCGGGCCCATCGAGAACGGGATGACGTACATGGTGCGACCGCGCATGGCGCCGTCGAAGAGTTCGTCAAGGGTTTCGCGCATCTCGTCGGGCGCGATCCAGTTGTTGGTCGGGCCGGCATCCTCTTCTCGCTCGGAGCAGATGAAGGTGCGCGACTCAACGCGGGCGACGTCGTTCGGGTCGCTGCGAGCCAGGAAGCTGTAGGGGCGGTGCTCGGCGTTCAGACGGATGAGCGTTCCGTTGTCCACCATGAGGCGGGTCAGCCGGTCATGCTCGGCGGCGGAGCCGTCGACCCACTCGATTGCATCCGGCTGGGTGAGGGAGGCGATCTGTTCGACCCAGGCAACGACGCGGGGATCTGCATAGTCCGGGGCTCCGCCGGTTGTGGCGTTCCGTGTCAGCACTGGTGTCGACATGCTGGTCCCTTTCATCGTTGAGTTGCGTGGAGCAACCGCTTCCAAAGGAATCGGTGTGTTTTCTAGACTGCACCCATCAGGACGGTCATATTCGCGATAAGTGGCAGAAAGAACAGCGAATGTTTCGGTAGGCTGAAGTTGTGAACGATCTTGTGACTCTCGGTCAGCGGATTCGGCATTTCCGGAACGCCACCGGGTTGACCCTCGACCAGCTCGGTTCCGCCGTCGGTATCGCTGGCAGCCAGCTCTCCCTTATGGAGAACGGCAAGCGGGAACCGCGGATCTCGCTGCTCACCGGAATCGCGCAAACCCTCGGCGTGCAGGTGGCGGACCTGTTGGATGCCTCGCCGCCGAACGCGCGGGCCGCGCTCGAGATCGAACTGGACCGCTCCCAGCACGGCGCGGTCTATGGTGCGCTCGGGCTGCCCGTGCTGCGGGCCGGCAAGTCGATGAGCGACGAGACCCTTGAGGCGCTGGTCGGGTTGCACCGGGAGCTCGCCCGCCGGGCGCGGGAGGCGATCGCGACGCCCGAGGAGGCGCGCCGGGCGAACACCGAGCAGCGGCTGCACATGCGGACGCTGAACAACTACCACCCGGAAATTGAGGAGCTTGCGCAGGAGCGGCTTCGAAGCGTCGGGCACAGCACGGGTGCGCTGACGCACCGGTCGGTTAGCCGGATGGCCCAGGACCTCGGTTTCGAGCTGGTCTACGTGAACGACCTGCCGCATTCGGCCCGGTCGGTCACCGACCTCGAGAACGGTCGGATCTATCTTCCGCCGGCGTCGATTCCCGGCGGGCATGGCCTGCGTTCGATGGCATTGCAGGCGATCGCGCACCGTCTGCTCGGCCACGAGGAGCCGTCGAGCTACGCCGAGTTCCTCAGGCAGCGGCTGGAGATCAACTATTTCGCGGCGGCCTGCCTGATGCCGCTCAAGCAGTCGGTGGACTTCCTCAGCGCGGCGAAGGCCGACCGGAACCTCGCTGTCGAGGACTTCCGTGATGCGTTCGGGGTCACCCACGAGGCTGCCGCACTGCGCTTCACCAACCTCGCGACATCCCACCTCGACATGACCTGCCACTTCCTCCGCGTCGGCGACGACGGCGCCGTGTACAAGGGGTACGAGAACGACGGGTTGAGGCTGCCGGTCGACGTCACCGGCTCAATGGAAGGCCAGCTGGTCTGCCGATTCTGGAGCGGGCGCAAGGCGTTCGCGCGCACGAACCGCACCACCGAGTTCTACCAATACACCGACACCCCGGAGGGTACCTTCTGGGAGTCGACGCAGATCGGCTCGGGCACCGGAGACGAGTTCTCGATCACGGTCGGGGTGCCGTTCAACGACGCCAAGTGGTTCCGTGGTCGGGAGACCACCGACCGTGAGCAGTCGCGCTGTCCGGACGAGAGCTGCTGCCGTCGGCCGCCGGAACAGCTCACCGAGCACTGGCGGGGCAAGGCCTGGTCGAGTGCGCGCCTGCACGCGCACATCCTGTCGCCGCTGCCGTCGGGTACCTTCCCGGGAGTCGACGACCGTGAGCTGTACGAGTTCCTGGAGGCGCACTCCGCGTCGGCGTGACCGTCGCCCGTGCAAAGTGCCGCTGGTCGCGCAGTTCTGGTGGCTGCACCGGTCGGAATACCTTCAGGCGTCGGGTGGTTATATCTGCTTATGGCAACCATCGAAGTTACCGAACAGAACCTGACCGACACGATCTCGAACAACGAGATCGTGTTCCTCGACTTCTGGGCTGACTGGTGCGGCCCGTGCCGCGCGTTCGCGCCCGTTTATGACCAGACATCCGAAAAGCACTCCGACGTTGTCTTCGGCAAGGTCGACACTGAGAAGGAGCAGCAGCTCGCTGCCGCTGCCGGCATCCGCTCGATCCCGACCCTGATGGCGTTCCGCGACAACGTCCTCGTCTTCTCGCAGCCCGGTGCGCTGAACGGCCAGCAGTTTGAACAGCTGGTTGAGTCCGTCAAGGGCCTGGACATGGAGAAGGTGCACGCAGACATCGCCCGGCAGAAGGCCGAGGCTGAGGCTGAGGTCGCTCAGTAACACGCGCTGAAGCGCTGCATGGCGCGGCGCTTTTCGTTTGGGGACTCGGTTCGACTGGGGACTCGGTTCGACGGCCGTGCAGTCAGTCGAACAGACGGATGAGCGCGTCGAGAATCGGCAGCTGACCGCGAACGAGTTTCAGGCGAGCCTCCGCCTCCGGAAACCAGCGGGCGTCGTCGATCTCGGGAAAGTCGCGGACTCGTCCGGACCCTTTCGGCCATTCCAGCGAGAAGGTGTTGCTCGCTATCCTGGCCGGCTCGAATTCGGTCTGTGCCGCGAACGCGGTGATCAGCTTGCCGGAGTTCTGGCGGAAGGTGCCCAGCAACCGGTAGTCGGCGTCCGGTGCCGCCTCGCCGATTTCCTCGGCGAACTCGCGTCGGGCGGCGAGCAGCGGATCCTCGCGGTCCGGGTCGAACTCGCCCTTCGGGATCGACCACGCATGCTCGTCCTTCCGCGCCCAGAACGGTCCGCCCATGTGCGCGATCCAGACCTCAAGCGCCTCGCCCGGCGGCCGGGCGTCGTCGAACCGGTAGAGCAGGATGCCTGCGCTGTGCACCGTCACCAACCCAGTGTGCACCCGCCTCAGTTGCGGTCTGTGGTATCCCTTCACTTTGGTGTCGGACGCCCGGCGTAGTGTTCCGGCATGGATATCGTTCTCGTCCCTGGATTCTGGCTGGATGCGTCCTCGTGGGCGGAGGTGACGCCGCCGCTGGTCGCAGCCGGGCATCGTGTTCATCCCCTCACGCTGCCCGGTCTGGAGTCAGCGGATGCCCCGCGCGCGCACATCGGACTGCGCGACCACGTCGATGCGGTGGTCGCGGCCATCGACGCTCTCGAGGGCCCAGTGGTCCTGGTCGGGCACTCCGGCGGTGGCGCGATCATCTACGCCGCCTCCGACGCGCGACCCGACCGGGTTGCCCGAGCGATCTATGTGGACAGCGGCCCCCTGGGGGAGGGTGGGGTTATCAACGACGAGCTGCCCGAGGAAGGCGACGAGATCCCGCTGCCCGCCTGGGAGGTGTTCGATGACGAAGACCTGGTCGGCCTGGACGACGATCTGCGGGCGGCGTTCCGGGCGCGAGCCATCCCCCAACCCAAGCGCGTCGCCAGCGACAAGCAGCAGCTGAGCGACGAGCGTCGCTTCGACGTGCCATCGACGATCATCGCGTGCGAGTTCCCGTCGTCGATGCTGACTGAGATGATCGCCGGTGGTCACCCATACACGGCCGAACTCGCGCGACTGAAGAACGTCCAGTATGTCGATCTGCCGACCGGGCACTGGCCCCAGTTCACCAAGCCAGCCGAGCTCGGCGAGGCCATTCTGGCCGCCGTCGACCGGACGGCGTGAGCGAGCTTACTGATCCCCAGCAAGCGGCCGGTGTTAGGGTCTCGCCGCCTCCGGATGGCCGGATGGCGTGAACGAGGCCACTGCAATATGAATAGTGTTCGTGACATGAACTGTGTCGACGAGGTAATTGGAGGGCGGCAATCATGAGCGACGACATCCTGAAGCGACACCTGCACCGGTATCTCATTGCCGGGCGGGAAGCGTTGCTCTGGAAGCTCGACGGTTTGTCTGAGTACGACATCCGTCGACCACTGGTGCCCACCGGGACGAACCTGCTGGGGCTGGTCAAGCACCTTGCGGGAGTGGAGGCGGGCTATCTCGGCGACGTCTTCGGTCGGCCGTTTCCCGAGTGGCTTCCATGGATGGACGACAGCGCCGAACCGAATTCGGACATGTGGGCGACTGTCGACGAGTCCAGGGAGTCGATCGTCGATCTCTACCGCCGGACCTGGGCCCACGGCGATGCGACCATCCAAGCGTTGTCGCTGGATGCGCCGGGCCAGGTGCCGTGGTGGGCGGAGGAGCGTCGGAACGTCACGCTCGAGCAGATCCTTGTTCACCTGATTGCCGAAACGCACCGGCACGCTGGCCATGCGGACATTGTTCGTGAGCTGATCGACGGGGCGGCCGGATTACGCAAGGGCAACGAGAATCTGCCACCCAGTGACGTTGCCTGGTGGCAGGAATATCGTGAGCGTCTGGAAACGACTGCGCGGCAGGTAGGTGACCGCTGAACTCTCGCGGGAGGCAGGCCTGGACCCGATCAGCTAGCGGTTGGTCCTACTGGAAGGTGATCGGGGTGTCCGGGTAGTCGGTGGCGACGATCCCGTGCGGGCTGGACCACTCCAGCACTCCGGGGCTGATCTGTTTCACGCTCCAGCCGGGGAAGTGTTTGAGGATGTGGCAGCCGCGACAGAGCAAGGCCAGGTTCTCGGGTGTCGTTGTGCCGCCGTGTTCCCAGGCCAGGGTGTGATCGAGGTCGCCGTGGCTGGCGGTGCGGGTGCACCACGGACATCGACATCGACGGTCTCGGCCGCGGATGAATCGGCGCAGTTTCTTCGAGGGTCGGTAGGTGTCCGCGGCGAGCACCTGGCCGCTGACCGGGTCGGTGAGCAACCGGATCAGGGACGGTGCCTGCGCGGCCAGTTTGAGTGCCTCGGCCATGCCGATCGGGCCGCGCCCGGCGATCGTGGCCGGCTCGTCGCCCTGACCCAGCAGGGTCAGCGCCGGGATCACGATCGACACCTCGGCGCGGATGCCGACCCCGGCGGCGTGCGGGGCACCCGGACAGCCGGACGGTTGCCGGGTGAGCACCAGCTCGCACATCAGGTCCGAGCGGATCTGATCCAGCGTGCGTGGCTCGTCCGGGTTGGCCGCCTTGATGGCTTTGGCTTGTTCGGTGAGTCGGTCCAGCATCGGCACCGCGAACACCGTCGGCAGGGTGTGGATGATCTCGGACATGCCGTCGTCCAGTTCCTGCAGCCGCACCGCCCGGTCCTCGACGGCCAGCTGGTGCCTGTCCTCGAAGCTGACTTCCGCGAGCCGGGTCGCGGCCAACCGGGCCTGTTTCCGCAACCGGCCCGGCGTGAGATCGACCGCCCGGTCGATGACCGCGGACTCATAGGTGGCGCGCAGTGTGGGGTCACCGATCGGCAGCCCGCACTCGATGATCACCCGGGCATGCCCGACACCGATCGTGCCGGTCTCCAGTGCGGCGAGGGTTCGCGGGAAGTCCTGAACCAGGGTCTCGGCGTCGTTGATCCGGGCCTGGAAGGTGCGCTCGGACAGGTGGGCGGCCATTGCCAGTTCGGCGGCCAGGGATCGGTAGACCAGTCCCCGGTCGGCACCCTTGCCGGCTTCGGCGACACTCATTCGAGCCAGGTTGGCAAGCTCGCGGCTCTTCCTCGCCTCCAGCTCGGCCTGCTCCTGCTCCATCCGGACAATGCGTTGGATGCCCTCCGGGATCGAGCCGGCAACCGCCTGCGGGGTGAACGGGTCACGCGGGAGCCGTCCCACCAGCCAACCCGACGCGCGCAAGTCCGCGACCCGCGCCTGAAAGGCCGCTTCGATCTGCTCGGCGGACAACGAATCGAGAGGCGACTCGGCCAGAACAGGGGCTTGTGCTTCGCCCCATCCGTTGGCTTCGTTGCCCATGCTCGAAGTCAATACCGGACCACCGACATTCCCGCGACCAGGCGAAACAACCTGTGGATGCTCCGGAACAGGGTTTCGATACGCCGCCTCGCTGCGCTCCGTAGTGGAGGAGTCGCTTCGCGACCGCTCTCATGCACGACCGCTTCGCGCTCGTGTTACTCAACCACCGGAATAGCCACGACGATCATGTTTTCGGGCTCAGCCCGCTCAGCCCGCTCAGGTTTCCAGAACCGGATGCAGGTGGCGCGTCCCCAGGGCCACTGCGGCCTGGGCGGCCGCCGCCCGGAGCGCTTCGTCGGTTCCTCCACCGCGGAGTGTGGCATCCAGATAGCCCGCGAGGAATCCGTCCCCGGCCCCGTTGGTATCCACGACCTCGGTGTCAACCGCATCGACCTGGTGAAAGCCGTCGCGGTCGTAGGCGATCGCCCCTCTCGCCCCGAGGGTGCAGATGACGGCTGTTGCACCGGCTTCGACGCGTGACCGCATGAAGTCGTGCGGGTCGGGCAGTCGGTCAGCGTTCATGAACACGTAAGACGCTGCCTCGATGAAGGGTGCGTGGAACTCGGCACTCCCGTCGTAATCGTGGATGTCCGTCCACAGCGGAGCGCCAGCGGCAACCGCAGCCGGAAGAAGCGCCCGGGAGGCCTCCGACAGATCCATGACGATCGCGGCGGCACCAATGCTGACCTCGGCGAACCGCCGTTCGTCGACCGGCGCGGGGGAAGGCGTCGACAGGTACAGCGACACCCGCTCGCCGGTGCGGGTCATCAGGTTGAGGTGCCGCTCGGCGGGGCCTGGAACGACGGATGCTGCCAGCTCAACCCCTGCGCCGGTAAGCGTGTCCCGCACACTCGTTGACATCTCGTCATCGCCGACCACCGTCATGCAGACGACGCGGTGGCCGAGTCCCGCCAGGTGCAGCGCCTTGCCGGCGGAGGTGCCGCCGACGGTCTGGAAATCCTCGAGCGCGAACTGCATGTGCGGCCGCGGTTCCGGCAGCCGGTCCAAGTAGACCATGTGGTTCCAGGACACGGGCCCGCAGATGACGATGTGTTCGGTCACGCGTCGATTCTGCAGGTGCGGCTCGGCCTCAGAGCCGAGGCTCGCTGGGCTGCAGCGTGCCTGGCCGAACTCCGGGTTCCGTCGATCCGAGGTCCATCCGGAAGGGCGGGTAGTCATCGCGCATCAGCGACGCGTAGACGATCGTCCGATACACCCACCGGTTGATGCCCATGATGAATTCGAACAAACGCACCCGGTACCGCCCGCTGAACAGCAGGATGACAGCGGCGATCAGCACCAGGGCGGTGAGTAGCGAGATTCCGCCGACTCGGCCGGCGGCATCCGGCCACCGATTGTCACCGGACCACCAGCCCCAGCCGCCCCAGTAGCCGGCCGTGTTCACGAGAGCCGCAACGATCACGTAGTGCGGGATGGCGAGCAGCCACCACTTGACCAGGACGAGCCCGTGCGAGAGGCGTTCGGGGTAGTCGACGTCGAAGTCGGCGGGGTAGTCGGTGGCGGAGAGCGTGAACGGTGGGTACCGGTCGGTGGCCAGCGCGGAATAGGCGTAGAAGGTTACCCGCCAGTTCCATCGCAGCACGCCGACGTTGAAGTTGAACAGTGAGCGCGGGTAGCGGCCGGTGAAAAGGATGGCGAAGCCGGCGATGATCGTGGTGATGAAGAAGGCGATCCAGAGCCCGAACAGCAGGATGAAGTGCGGAATGGCGAGCAGCCACTTCACGAGCCAGAGCCAACGGGACAGGGCGGGGTCGAGGTACCCGGTGAGGCTGGCGGGGTAGCGGCGGTTCTCGTCGGCAACGGTTGCGAGCGGCGGTCCGCCAGCTGCGGGTGGCCCGCCAGCTGCGGGCGGCATCCCGGCTGCGGGCGGTCCACCGGCGGCGGCCGGCGGCATCCCGGCAGCGGGAGGAACGCCGACGCCGGACGACAGTCCAGGTGCTGGTGGGCCTGCGACCGGCGGTCCACCAGGGGGCTGGGGCCGACGGCCGACTCGGCGGCCGATGCCGATCGCGCCGAGCACGAGTAGGGGGATGCCGAGGACGAGGGCAATGATGCCGCTGATCACGATCCCGGCGCCGATCGGCACCAACAGGTCGCTTCGGATGCCGGCCTGCACATCCACCGAGACGCCGCGGGCGGCGTCGGCGTTCATGATGACGAGTTCCCAATCACCGGGCTCTACCGACCACGCGATCTCCTGCTCGCCGGCGCCCGATGCGGATTCCTCCCAGAATGTCTGCGCGTCTGGCTCTTCAGGCGTGTCTGCTCCGGGAACTTCCCGGTAGTCGACTCGGAACGGGTTGGTTTGGATGTCGGTGACCTCGGTGTGCGCGACATCCTGCAGGTATCGCTCGACATCGGCGCGACGAGCGAGGCCGATGAACACGTCGTCACCGGTGGTCGATTCGACGGCGACCCTCACGCGGGCGACATCGAACGGCAGGCGCGGCGCTTCCCGGTCGGCGGTGAACCCGAGTCGCGGGGAGGTGAGCGCATACGACCCGGCGGTCAGGGTCTCAGTGCGCGTGGTGAAGTAACCATCGGCAGCCCCCTGCCGGGCGCCGATGACAGTGGCGGCGATGCCACCGGTGAGAAGTCCCAGTCCGGTGATCGTCAGCAGGATGCCGATCACCAACGAGACAATGGACCACGCTAGTCCGGCGCCCGATGGGGCCGGTCGGGGAGCGGTATCTGGGACAACGGGTTGCGACATTGCATCACCGATTTCGTCTCTTCGGGGGAGCGCTCGGGAGTTCTACCTGTCACGGCCAACTGTAATGTCGATGTTTCAGAAATGGCAGGGGTGCGGTCATCGCTCGAGAGTTCCTCCGGTGGAGTTTGCGGATTGAGCGTGCGTTTAGAAGGACTTTCTGCACGATCTCCGGCGTGTTGTGCCAGGCGCTGCGGCGTGTCGTCGGATCTCCTCTTTTACGCGCATGGACCGGCATGCCTGACTAGTCGGCCGGCGACCAGAGTGCTCTCCGTCGATTGACAGTCGATAGATAGTACGCGACTATCGATGTATGAAGCTTGATCTGCCCGTCGTTGTCCTCCGGCTGTTCCTCGCGGCGCTCTTCGCCTTCCTGGTTGTGATGCAGTTGTTCAGCCTGCCGGGGGACTTCGCTCATCAGGCGCAGCAGGCGCTGCCCGAGTTCGCGCACGTGAGCTGGCTGCTCCTGGTGTTCACCGAACTCGAGGCGTTGTGCGTGCAGGTCATCATCGTCTGCACCTGGATGCTGCTCGGGATGGTCAAGAAAGATCGGATCTTCAGCCCGAAGTCGCTCGGCTGGGTGAACGGAATCGTCTGGTCATTTGTAGTCGGGTGGGGGCTGTTGGTGGCGCTGGCCGGTTACCTCACCGCATTCATCTACTTCACGCCCGAAATCCGCGATCCTGGCGTGCCGATCCTGCTCTTCGGGATGGTGCTGTTCGGGGCAGTGCTGGTGCTGTTGATGGTCATCCTGCGTGCCCTGTTGCGTCAGGCGACGACGCTGCAATCCGACATGGAAGAGGTCATCTGATGCCCATCGTCGTGCGCATCGACGTTGAGCTGGCGAAACGCAAGATGAGCGTGGGGGAGTTCGCCGAACGCGTCGGACTCACCCCGGCGAACGTGGCGGTGCTGAAGAACGGCCGTGCCAAGGCGGTGCGTTTCAGCACCTTGGAAGCGATGTGCCAGGTGCTCGACTGCCAGCCCGGCGACCTGCTCGAGTGGGTACCGGAGGAAGCGTGAGCAACTCGCGGGGCCTCCGTCAGTCAGTTGCGTCGACGACCAACCACATCAGGCCGGGCTGCGCCAGGTTGTTGGTCGTCCGGATCCCGATCGAGTAGCTCGTCGCGCCCTGACTGCGAGCCCACTCGCGTGCCGCCGCGAAGCTCACCGGATCGAGGTCGTATGCGGAATGCACCGGGCCGCTCTTGAGGATCACGCGCAGGTCAAGATCCTCTTGCTCCCACATGGTGTCGCGCTCGTCTACGAGTCGCGCTTTGATCGCCATAGCGCGCAGCCTAGCTACTTGGCGGCGAGCAGGCGTTCCACCCGAGGCTTCACTTCGGTGGCGAGCAGCGTGAGGGATTCGAGGAAGTGCTGATGGGGCAGCCCACCGATGTCCATCTGCAGGAAGTGCCGCATGTGTCCCATGTATCCATGCAGGTGCACGATCCGCTGTGCGACATCGTCCGGGTCGCCGACGTAGTACGCCCCCGGTGCCTGGGCTTGCGCATCGTAGGCACGTTTGTCCGGGGCGGCCCAGCCGCGCAGCTTGCCCATCTCGAGGTTGAGGTTGTGCCATCCGGGGTAGAAGCGCTCCAATGCCTCCTTCTTCGTCGGCGCGACCAGACCAAGAGCGGCGATCGACACCTTGATGTCGTCGCCGGTGTGTCCGGCGTGGGCGGCAGTGCGGCGATAGAGCTCGGCCAGAGGCGCGAATCGGTGAGGCTCACCGCCGATGATGCCGTAGGACACGGGAAGTCCCAGCTGCCCCGCCCTCGCAGATGATGACGCGTTGCCGCCGGTGGCGAGCCAGATCGGCAACCGGCCGGCGACCGGTCGCGGCACCACAGCGAGATCCGTCAGGGTGGGGCGAACGGATCCCGACCAGGTGACCTGCTCGGAGGTGCTCTCATTGATGGTCATGAGCAGGTCGAGCTTCTCGGCGTACAGCTGGTCGTAGTCGCGGAGGTCGTAGCCGAACAGCGGAAAGGTCTCGACGGAGGATCCGCGCCCGGCGGTGACCTCCACGCGGCCACCACCGGAAATCGCGTCGGCCGTTGCGAACTGCTGGTAGACGCGCACCGGATCATCGGTGCTGATGATGCTCGCGGCGCTGCCGAGGATGATCTGGTTCGTAGCCGCTGCAGCCGCTGCGATCATTGCGCCAGGCGACGAGGCAGGCATGCTCAGCGTGTGATGCTCGCCGATGCCGAAGTAATCCAGCCCGGCGTTGTCGGCGTGCACGATCGCCTCGAAGAGATTGCGGACGGCTTCCGCAGTGGAGCGCTGGCTGCCGTCTGCGTTCAATTGAGTGTCGCCGAAGCTGTAAGCGCCAATTTCCACGAGGTGTTCTCCAAGGTCTGTCTGTGCGCAACGCTCATCCAGAAGCGCTATCGCCCGTTCAACATTCGCAGCACTCTCAGAACAACTCAAAGCCGTGGTGAGTAACTAACAAATAGTTAGTGGACGGAGCTTTGCCCTCGATATCCCGCGGAGACGGTGGGAAGGTGGGACAGGAAGGAGCGTGACGCAATGCTGATCTACTCGATGGGCGTCTCGGTGGACGGCTTTATCAGCGACCGCGCGGGCGAGTTCGGGTGGACGGAGCCTAGCGAGGAGCAGTTTCGCTTCCATATCGAGCAGACGAGCGAGCTCGGCGCCTTCCTCTGCGGCCGCAGGCTTTACGAAACCATGCTGGTGTGGGACACGGATCCGTCGCTGCGCGAGAACGAACTCGGGGCCGAGTTCGCCGACGTCTGGTGCCCTCTTCCGAAGGTCGTCTTCAGCCGCACGCTAGACAGCGTTCAGGGCAACGCCCGGCTCGCCGAGGGCTCGGTGGCCGAGGAGGCCGCTGCAGCCCTGAACGCGACCGCTAAGGATGCCAAGGATGTCGCGATCGGCGGCGCCGGACTGGCCGCGGACGCGTTCGAGCTCGGCCTCGTCGACGAGCTGCGGATGCTCCGCCATCCGATCGTCGTCGGTGGCGGCACGCCGTTCCTGCCGCCGGTCACCGAAGACGTACGGCTGGACCTGGTCGAGACCAGGACATTCGGCTCGCGCGTGATCTTCGAGCGCTATCGGCGCGTAGTCGTCCGCGATGAGTGAAATAAGTGCCCCCAGCAGGATTTGAACCTGCGGCCTTCTGCTCCGGAGGCAGACGCTCTATCCCCTGAGCTATGGGGGCCAGGGAGTGCTCGACTAGGTTAGCAGCCCGAATCAGCCAGCAAGTGCAGCCAAAACCGGTTCGATAATCGGGACCGCGTCGCCGGGCTCATAGAAGGCTGGGCTCATCACGACGACCCAGTGGGTGCCGCTGAATACACGGGCTTCGCCGACGCCGTCTGTCACCCGGAAGTATGCCTCGTCGCCATAGGTGGGAACCATGTTGCTGATGGCAAAGGCGTCATTCTTGACCCGGGTCAGCTCTTCCTCGGGCAGGTCGGCGACGGCGATCTCGATCGGCTCGCTGCTGGTTTGGTTGACCCAGCCGCATGCGACGCCCTTGTAATCGACGATCTGAGCGGCCAGCGAGTTCTTCGCCGGGGAGTAGCTCGGATCGGTCCCGAAGTTGGGGTTGTAGTCGTAGAGCGCCTGCGGAGTGAGCAGGGCGTCGCATCCGATCGTCACGGGAGTGCCGACCGGAGTGGCCGACGGCTCCGGCGTAGCGGTCTCGCCGGCGGGCGCAGTCGCAACCGAGGTTGGAGCAGCCGACCCGGTCGGCGTGGCTGCTGGCTCGGCACTCTCGGCGGAGCATCCGGCAAGTGTTGCGGCGAGTACCAGGCCGAGCATTGCCGCCGACACTCGAGCGGCGGAACGAGTGACGGAGGATGGCATGGCACCCATGCTAAGGCCCCGTGAAGAACAATCTGTCCACCCCGTAGAATCGACACTCGTGAACCCCGCTGACCTCTCCGCATCCCTTCTCGCCATCGTCGAGAAAGCGATCGAGCGACGCGGGGCGTCCGCCACCGTGACGGTCGGCATCGACGATCTGCCGCTCGAACGGCCCCGTAACCGCGAGCACGGTGACTGGGCATCCAACGTCGCCATGAAATTCGCCAAGCGCCTCGGAGTGAACCCCCGCGAGTTCGCCACCGAGCTCGCCGAGCAGATCGCCGAGCTCGATGGCGTGGCATCCGTGGATGTCGCCGGCCCCGGCTTCATCAACATCACACTGGATGCCGCTGCGGCGGGTCAGCTTGCCCGCACCATTGTCGAACGCGGCGAGGCGTTCGGCGCAGGCACGACCCTTGCCGGCGAGAGCATCAACCTCGAGTTCGTGTCGGCCAACCCGACCGGTCCGCTGCACATCGGTCACACCCGCTGGGCCGCGCTCGGCGACTCGCTCGGCCGCGTGCTGCGTGCCGCCGGCGCAACCGTGGCCAACGAGTTCTACATCAACGATGCCGGCAACCAGATGGACAACTTCGGCGCCTCGGTCCTGGCAGCCGCGAAGGGTGAGCCGACCCCCGAGAACGGCTACCCCGGGCAGTACATCGCCGACCTTGCTGCCGCCGTGCTCGGCCGGGTGCCGAACCTGCTGGAACTGCCCGACGCCGACGCGCTGTTCACGGCGCGCGAGGTGGCCTACGAGCTGCAGCTGGCCGAGATCCGCGAATCGCTCGAGCGCTTCAACGTGCACTTCGACGTCTGGTACTCGGAGCGCCTGCTGCACGCCGAGGACCCGGAGTCTGGGCTGAGCCCGATCGTGGTTGCGGTGGACCGGCTGCGGGCGCAGGGCCACGTCTTCGACGAGGACGGCGCCATCTGGGTGCGTACCACTGATTTCGGGGACGACAAGGATCGCGTCATCCGCCGCTCCAACGGGGTGACCACCTACTTCGCCGCGGACGCCGCCTACTACCTGAGCAAGTCCGACCGTGGCTTCAACCACAAGATCTACCTGCTCGGTGCGGACCACCACGGCTACGTGCACCGCCTCAAGGCCATCGCCGGCGCCGCCGGAGACGACCCGCAGAAGGACATCGACGTGATGATCGGCCAGCTGGTGTCGATCAACGGCGCCAAGCTCTCCAAGCGTGCAGGCAACATCATCGAGCTGAACGACCTGCAGGCCTGGCTCGGAACCGACGCGCTGCGCTACTCACTGGCCCGCTACCCGGCTGATTCGCCGCTCACGCTCGACCCGGAACTGCTGCAGAAGCGCACCAACGACAACCCGGTCTTCTATGTGCAGTACGCCCACGCCCGCACCCACCAGGTCGCACGCAACGCGGCCGCGTCCGGCGTCGACCGGAGCGCGTTCGAGGCGGGGCTGCTCACCCACTCCACCGAGAGCGAACTGCTCGGGGCGCTCGCCGAGTTCCCGCGGATCGTGCTGCAGGCAGCTGAGCTTCGCGAGCCGCACCGGATCGCCCGGTACCTCGAAACCCTCGCCGGCTCTTACCACCGCTGGTACGACAACTGCCGCGTCAGCCCGCTCGGCGAGGAGCCGGTCGAGGATGTGCACCGCACCCGACTCTGGTTGAATGACGCGACCGGCCAGGTGCTGCGCAACGGTCTGCACCTGCTCGGCGTGAGCGCCCCGGAGCGCATGTAGTTTCGCAAGGCACGTGCCTCGGCCCATCAGGGAGGAACAGCAGATGACGGATGCCGCCCTCCCACGCCGCAGGCGCGGCCGAGTGATCGGTTGGGTTCTTGGCGGGCTTGCCCTGCTGATTGTGGTGCTGCTGGTCGTTGCGGATATCGGCGGGCGGGCATTCGCGGAGAACCGGGCGGAGCAGGAACTGCAGTCGCGGTTGCCGAGTGGCTCCAGCCCCGCCGAGGTGTCGATCGGCGGGTTCTCGTTCCTGCAGCAGTTGCTTGCCGGCCAATTCGACCGGGTCGACGTGTCGGTTGCCGAACTCGTGATTGCGGAAACCAGCGTCGGGGCCGACCTGACCGGCTTCGGTGTTCCGCTTGACCAGTCGCAGCCGGTCAGGGAGCTGACCGGGCAGTTCACCATCGATGAGGCCGCCCTGAACGCGGCGCTTCAGGCGCGCGGATTCACCGGGCCGATCACCCTCGGCGAGCAACAGGCGACCTACACGACCGATGTCGAGCTGTTCGGCCAGACGGTGGATCTGCTGGTCACCCTCGTGCCAGAACTGGAGGGGGATGTCGTGCGTCTCGTGCCGACCTCGATCGAGTCTCCGGATGCCGGCACCTCGGTAGCGCTCGACCAGTTCCTCGATCCCGAGCGACTGGCAATCCCGTTCTGCGTGGCCGAGGTGCTGCCCGAGGGCGTGCAGGTCACCGGGATCGAGATCTCGGGCGGGGTTGTGCGGCTGGATGCCGAGGCATCCGACTTCCCGCTGAATGCCGCCGCACTGTCGACCACGGGCTCCTGCGGCTAGTAGTCCGCTGGTTGAGGAGCGCCCGAGCGCAGCGAGGACGCGTCTCGAAACCAACCCTGCGCAAGGGTTGATTTCGAGACGCGGCGCTCGTTCCTCGCGGCGCTCCTCAATCAACGAGTAGGGACTACTCGTAGCGCAGCGCGTCGATCGGGTTGTGCCGGGCGGCGCGGGCTGCCGGAAGGGTTCCCGCCAGCAGCGCAAGCGCGGCGATCACGGCGATCACGCTGCCGACTCCGAGCGGTTCGAAGACCAGCAGGGTGAGCCCGGGCATGTCGGCGAGCAGCCCGTCGGCGAGGGCGCCGTTCAGCAGCATCCCGGTTCCGGCAGCGAGCAAGGCGCCGATCGCGCTGCCGAGCAGGCCGATCGCGACGGCCTCCAGGCTGAACAGGCCGAACACTCGCGAGTTGCCCATGCCGAGAGCCTTCATCAGACCGATCTCACGAGTGCGCTCCTGCACGCTCATCAGCAGCGTGTTCACGATGCCGAAGCCGGCGGCGATCAGCGCGATCACGGAGAATCCGCTGAGCACGGCGATGATGGCGTCGATGACGGTCTTGAACACGCCCATCTGGTCGTCGACCGTCATGCCCTCATAGCCGAGGTCGGCGAGGTCGTCCTTGATTCCGTCGAGTGCGGCCTGGCCCGCGCCAAGATCGAACCGGGCGCTCACCTGGGCGTACTGGTCGTCTGCACCCTCGGGCGCGCCGATGTACTGCAGCTCGCCGATGGACTGGGACAGCGCCTCGTTGATGCCGATGCCGGTAGTGAACAGGCTGTCCTGGGTGACACCGATGACCGTGCCGGTGGTTTCGTGCACGTCACCGTTCGCGTCGGTCACGCCGATCTGCACCTCTTCGCCGATCGCCGAGACGTAATCGTCGTGGCCCAGCGCCTCGGCGAAGTCCTTCGACAGCATCACCTCGTGCTCGTCGGTCTCGTGGTCAAGCTGTCCGCCAGCGACGACCGGAGGCTCGGTGGCGGATGCCGTTGGGCTCCAGGCGAACTCATATTGCGTGCCCGTTTCACCCGAGATGTAGTCGATCTCGAGCATCCGGACCGGCAGCACGGATCCGATGCCGTCCACCGCCTCGATCTTCTCGAGGTCGGCGCCGCGCAGCGGCATGTAGCTGCCGCGAGGCGTCGCAAAGGCTTCCTCGGCGCCGGCGGGCTCGTACTCGGCCGGACCGTCGGTGGGGGATGCAGCCTCCTCGGGCTGCTGCGAGATGATCAGCACGTCCTCGGCGCCGAGCGCCGAAGTCTCGTCATCCAGATAACGGTTCACTCCCGCGCCGAGCGCCTGGGTGAGGGTGAGTGTGAAGGCACCGATGACCAATGCGAGGACGGTCAGCGTGGTGCGCAGCTTGCTGCGGAAGACGTTCCGCGCGGCGCTGGTGATGACATCCGTGGTTCTCATCAGGCCACCGCCAACTCTGCCTCGGCGACGATCGCACCGTCGCGCACCTGAATCTGCCGATCGCAGCGCATGGCGAGTTCGTCATCGTGAGTGACGACCACCAGGGTGATGCCCTGCTCACGGTTCAGCCCGAACAGCAGGTCCTCGACGACCGCGCCGGTTGCGGAGTCCAGGTTGCCGGTGGGCTCGTCGGCGAAGATCACGCTCGGCGAGCCGACCAGGGCGCGCGCGATGACGGCGCGCTGCTTCTGGCCACCGGACAGGGCAGTTGCCCGGGCGTTCGCCTTGTTGTCCAGCTCCAACTGGCTGAGCACCTCCATGCCGCGGCGGCGGCGCACGCGCGGGCTGACGCCGGCGATCATGAGCGGGAGGGTGACGTTCTCGAGCACGGTCTGCGATGGGTTCAGGAAGAACTGCTGGAACACGAAGCCGAACTCCTGGTTGCGCAAGGCATTCACCTGCGCGGTGCGCAGAGTCGCGGAGTCGATGCCGTTCACAGCGAGCGAGCCGGCGTCGGGTCGGTCGAGCAGGGCGAGCAGGTGCATCAGGGTCGACTTGCCGGAGCCGCTCTTGCCGACGATCGCGACGGATTCGCCGCGCTCGACGGTCAGGGAGACATCCTTCAGGGCATCGAATCGCGCCGCTCCGGTCCCGTAGGACTTGTGCAGGGCGTGAGCCTCAATGACTGGGGGTGGGGTCACTGTGTTTATCCGTTCTCAACATGAAAGTGCGTATTACTCACGCTAAGGCGGCGGTGTGAACGGCGACCATGCGGCTAGCCCCCTGACTACCGGGGGATAACCCCCGATTCGGGCGAGGGCCTCAGGTTTCGCTAGGATTTACTTCGGCTTCAGGGACCAAGCCGGGTTCGCTCGCCTCACTTCGATCCGTACACGCACGCCCGTACATTCGTGAGGTTCGCATGACGATGAATCCCCTGGCCCCCGAGTGGCTCGCCCACCCGACCGACGCGAACGCGCTCGCCGAAACGGTGTGGTCCGCTGGGGCCCGCCGCGACGCAGCCGGTGAGCTCGTCATCGGCGGCGTCTCCGCCGGCGAACTGGCCAGCCGCTTCGGCACCCCGCTCTATGTGCTCGACGAGGCTGATGCCCGCGGTCGCGCCGCGCGAGTGAAGTCCGCGTTCGATGACGCCTTCGCCGGCATCGGCACCAGCGTCAAGGTCTACTACGCGGGCAAAGCATTCCTCTCGACCGAGGTCGCCCGCTGGATGAGTGCCGAGGGCCTCTACATCGATGTGGCCAGTGGGGGAGAGCTCGCCGTCGCGCTCGCCGCGGGAACGGGTGCCGGCCGCCTCGGTTTCCATGGGAACAACAAGAGCCGCGCGGAGATCGACCGCGCGGTAGCCGCCGGCATCGGCACCATCGTGCTCGACAGCTGGATCGAGATCGAACGCGTCGCCCAGGCGGCGGAGCGGCACGGTGTTCACCAGGCGGTGCGCCTGCGCGTTAATAGTGGAGTGCACGCGCACACCCACGAGTACCTCGCGACCGCCCGTGAAGACCAGAAGTTCGGCATTCCGCTCACGGATGTCCCCGCCCACGTTGAGCGGATCCGCTCGTTCGCGTCCCTCGACTTCCGCGGGTTGCACTCGCACATCGGCTCACAGATCTTCGGCGCCGACGGGTTCCTCGAAGCCGCCGACCGGCTGCTTTCGGTGCATGCCGCACTGCTCGAGGGTGGCGAGGTGCCCGAACTCAATCTCGGCGGCGGCTTCGGCATCGCCTACACCGCCGCTGACCAGGTGAACCCGATCGAGACGATCGCGGGCGCCATGGCCGATGCGGTGGGCGCTGCCGCCGAGCGGCTCGGCATCCCGGTGCCGGTGATCGCGATCGAACCGGGCCGGTGGATCATCGGCCCGGCCGGGACCACGCTGTATGAGGTCGGCACCATCAAGGATGTGACCGTTGCGCTCGGCGGGGTCTCGGCAGGCTCGACCAGCGGAAGCGGCGGAAGCGCGGTGCGCAAGTACGTCAGTGTCGATGGCGGCATGAGCGACAACGCCCGGCCGGCGCTGTATGCGGCCGATTACTCGGCACGCATCGCCAACCGCAGTTCCACCGCCGACGCAGCCCTCGTGCGCGTCGCCGGCAAGCACTGCGAGAGCGGCGACCTGGTGGTGCTCGCCGAGTACCTGCCCGGCGATGTCGAGCCCGGCGACCTGCTCGCGGTGCCCGCGACCGGCGCATACTGCTGGTCGCTCGCCAGTAACTACAACTACCTCGGCCGGCCACCCGTCGTCGCCGTGAACAATGGCGAAGCCCGCGTGATCGTGCGCGGCGAGACCGAAGAGGACCTGTTGGCCCGAGACACCGGAGTGACGCGCGCATGATCGAATACCGCAATCTCAGGGTCGGTCTGCTCGGCGGCGGAAACGTCGGCGCGCAGGTCGCCCGCCAACTGCTCGAGCACGGCGAGGAACTCGCCAGCCGGTCGGGAGCCGGCCTGGAGCTGGCCGGCATCGCGGTGCGGAATATCGATGCCCCCCGCACAGCCGACCTGCCAAGCGAGCTGTTCACCACCGACGCGGAATCGCTGATCCTCGGTTCTGACATCGTGATCGAGCTGATGGGCGGCATCGAACCGGCGCGCACGTACATCCTGCAGGCGATCAATTCCGGTGCCGACGTGGTGACCGCGAACAAGGCCCTGCTCGCAACTCACGGTCCGGAACTGTTCGAGGCCGCCGAACGGGTGGGCGCACAGCTCTACTACGAAGCAGCCGTCGGCGGAGCCATCCCGATCATCCGGCCGCTGCGTGACAGCCTTGCCGGCGACCGCGTGGAGCGCATTCTCGGCATCGTGAACGGGACCACCAACTTCATCCTCGACAGCATGCACACCACGGGTGCCAGCCTCGAGGACGCCCTCGCGGTGGCCACCGAGCTCGGTTACGCCGAGGCAGATCCGACCGCCGACATCGACGGATATGACGCCGCGCAGAAGGCAGCCATCCTGGCGAGCCTCGCCTTCCACACCACGGTCCCGCTCGAGTCGGTGCACCGCGAAGGCATCCGCAGCATCAGCAAGGAGCAGATCGCCGCCGCCACGAAGGCCGGTTACGTCGTCAAACTGCTCGCCATCTGCGAACGGCTCACGGATGCCACCACCGGCACGCCGGGAATCAGCGCGCGCGTGCATCCCGCGCTGGTGCCCGCTGAGCACCCCCTGGCCGCGGTGCACGGCGGCAACAATGCGGTGTTCCTGCGGGCCGAGGCTGCCGGCAACCTGATGTTCTACGGCGCGGGCGCCGGCGGGCTGGAAACGTCTTCAGCGGTACTGGGTGACCTGGTCTCCGCCGCCCGACGGCACGTCATCGGCGGACCGAGCGTGTCCGAATCCAACTACGCCAACCTGCCGTTGCTGCCGGTCGACCACATTCGCACTCGCCACCAGATCCGGCTTGCGGTTGCGGACAAGCCCGGCGTGCTCGCCACGATCGCGAACCTGTTCAGCGAACACGGTGTCTCGGTCGAGACGGTCGAGCAGACGGTGCGCACCGACGAGGGCGCACCCACCGCTACCCTTGTGATTGGTACTCACGAGGGAATGGAAGGCGATCTCGCCGCCACCGTCGCAGCGCTCGAGCAGAGCTCGGCCGTGAGTAGCGTCCTATCTGTACTACGAGTTGAAGGACTGTAATGGCTGGTCAATGGCGCGGAGTACTGCGCGAGTACGCGGATCGTCTGGATGTCACCGACGCGACGCCGATCATCACCCTCGGTGAGGGCGGCACCCCACTGATCCCTGCGGACGCTCTGTCGGCTCGCACCGGCGCCAAGGTCTGGGTCAAGTTCGAGGGCATGAACCCGACTGGTTCGTTCAAGGATCGCGGGATGACGATGGCGGTCTCCAAGGCCGTCGAGCATGGCGCCAAGGCCGTCATCTGCGCGTCCACCGGCAACACGTCGGCATCCGCGGCGGCATACGCCACCCACGCCGGCATCACCTCGGCTGTCCTCGTGCCTGAGGGCAAGATCGCGATGGGCAAGCTCGCCCAGGCGATCGCGCACAACGCGCAGCTGCTGCAGGTGCGCGGCAACTTCGACGACTGTCTCGACATTGCGCGCGACCTGGCCGAGAACTACCCGGTGCACCTGGTCAACTCGGTCAACAACGACCGCATCGAGGGCCAGAAGACGGCGGCGTTCGAGATCGTCGACGTGCTCGGCGACGCTCCCGACTTCCACTTCATCCCGGTCGGCAACGCCGGCAACTACACGGCCTACTTCCGCGGCTACAGCGAAGAGGCGGAGCGTGGCGCAACCACGAAGCTGCCGCGGATGTTCGGATTCCAGGCATCCGGATCGGCACCGATCGTGCTCGGCCACCCGGTGAAGGCTCCCGAGACGATCGCCAGCGCCATCCGCATCGGCAACCCGGCTTCGTGGGACCACGCCCTCGCCGCCCGGGAGACCAGCGACGGCTACTTCGGCGCGATCGATGACGACAAGATCCTCGAGGCGCACCGCATCCTCTCGGCTGAGGTCGGCATCTTCGTCGAGCCGGCCTCGGCGATCAGCGTCGCCGGACTGCTCGAGCGCAGCGCCGCGGGCGAGGTGCCGAAGGATGCCACGGTGGTGCTCACCGTCACCGGTCACGGGCTGAAGGATCCGCAGTGGGCCCTGCGCGGCGCCGACGGTCAGGATGTGACCCCGAAGAGCGTCGCCGTGGATACCGCCGAGATCGCCGATGTGCTGGGACTTGTGAAGGCATGAGCGTGATCCCTGTCGGCCGTTCGGTGCACGTCACCGTCCCCGCCACCACCGCGAACCTGGGACCCGGCTTCGACACCCTGGGCCTCGCCCTGGCCATCTACGACGAGCTCGAAGTGACCGTCCGCGAACAGCCGGGCGTGTTCGTCGAGGTGCGCGGCGTCGGCGAGGGAACCGTCCCTACCGACGAGTCGAACCTCGTCGTGCGGGCGATCGCTCACACCTTCGCCAACTACGACCTTGAGTTGCCCGGTCTTGACCTGGTGGCGCACAACACCATTCCGCACGGACGTGGGCTCGGGTCATCCGGCGCCGCCATCGTCTCCGGCATCCTGGCCGCGAAGGGACTGCTCGAGGGGATCGTCGAGATCGACTCGCAGGCGCTGCTCACCCTCGCCACCGAGATGGAGGGTCATCCCGACAACGTCGCGCCTGCGCTGTTCGGCGGACTGACCATCGCGTGGGTGACTCCCGAGGGGCCGCGGGTCAAGAAGCTGTCCGTGCACCGCGGGGTGTCAACGCTCGTGGCGGTGCCAGAGCACACCATGTCGACGGCGCTGGCTCGCAGCCTTCAGCCGCAGAGCGTGCCGCATGAGGACGCCATCTTCAACGTGTCCCGGTCGGCGCTGCTGATCGCCGCGCTGATCCAGAGTCCCGAGCTGTTGCTCGAAGCCACCGAGGACAAGCTGCACCAGAGCTACCGGGCGAGCGCCATGCCCGAGACCGACACGCTGATCCGGGAGCTTCGCGAGGCCGGCCTCGCGGCCGTGGTCTCCGGCGCCGGTCCGTCGATCCTGGTGCTCTGCAGCGATCCCGCGCAGCGGCTCGTCGCGGCCGAAGTGATCGAGCGGAAGGCTGCCACGCCTTGGCAGTCGCTCATGCTGGCCGTGGACTTCAAGGGTGCTACAGTAGTGCCGCACCCAGTAGAAGCCCTGGCCTAGCCAGGAATCCCGGGTAGCGAAATCCACCTAGCACTCGCCAGTTTTGCAGTCGGTCCAGACTGTCAGGCGTGAAAGCCCGCTTTCACTTTCGTCTGTGCAATCTCCCTCTCTGCGAATCGGCTTGCTGCTGAACCTCGGGATGTTCTTTTCCCGAGGGCGAAAGGAAAACTTTCAGTGACTGAAACAGGCGAACGCGCCATCAGCGCGTCCCCGCGCGCCACCTCCGGTATGAAGCTCGCCGAGCTTCAGGCCCTTGCCGTCGAACTCGGCATCAGTGGCGCGTCCAAACTTCGTAAAGGAGAGCTCGTGGAGAAAATCAACGAGACCCAGAACCCGGATGCGGCTCCCGCTCCGGTAACCACGCCAGATGCCGTGGCCGCTCCCGAGGCTGTGGCTGCAGCGGATGTCGCGGCCGAGGCTGCTGCCCCTGAGGCTGCTGCTCCCGAGGCTGCTGCTCCTGAGGCTGCTGCTCCCGAGGCGGCGCCGGCCATCGCGCCGAAGAAGCGCGCCTCGCGCCGCGTGACCGCTGCTGCGGGGGAGGTGCTCGCGCCGAAGGCGGCTGCGGCACACCGAAACAACGGCGAATCCGGCCTCGCCGGCGCGGCGCCCGTCCAGACCCTCGTCGAGGAACCGACGGCCGAGCCCGCTGCTGTGGCCGCCGAGCCGACCGCGGCTGCTGAGCCGACCGCCGCGCCCGTCGCGGTGACCGAGGTTGTCACCGAGGCGGCCCCCGCCGAGGCGCCTTCGACCGACGCCACCCAGGGCGAGGCCGTTTCCGACGAGACCGCGGAGCAGGCACCTGCCGAGCCGCGGCAGCGCCGCGGACGCGGCAAGTCCGGTTCCCAGGCCGCTGCGAAGCGCGCCGAGGCAGGCGAGACGACCAGCACCGTGGAGAAGACCGACACCGCCGAGCAGGCGGCGCCGGTCGCCGAGTCCGAGACTGCGGTCGACGAGACCGCCGACCAGCAGGCCGAGGGTGAGGGTGAAGGCCGTTCCGGCCGGAACCGCAACCGGAACCGGAACCGCGGTGAGCGCGGCGACCGTCAGGCCCAGCAGGGCGAGCGTCAGCAGGGTGACCGCCAGGCGCAGGCTCAGCAGGGCGACCGCCAGCAGCAGGCCCAGCAGGGCGACCGCCAGGCGCAGGCCCAGCAGGGCGACCGCCAGCAGCAAGGCGGCGGCCAGCAGGTGCAGGAGCGTCAGCGCCAGCAGCAGGAAGCCGACGCCGAAGGTCGCGCCGGCCGTAACCGTTACCGTGACCGCAAGCGCGGCCGCGGCGGTCAGGGCGACGAGTTCGAACCGGAGATCAGCGAGGATGACGTCCTCATCCCGGTCGCCGGCATCCTCGACGTGCTCGACAACTACGCCTTCGTGCGCACGACCGGTTACCTGCCCGGACCGTCGGACGTCTACGTCTCGCTCGGTCAGGTCAAGAAGTACAACCTGCGCAAGGGCGACGCCGTCGTCGGCGCCATCCGCCAGCCGCGTGAAGGTGAGAACCAGGGCGGCCGACAGAAGTACAACGCGATCGTCAAGATCGACTCCATCAACGGCCAGACGCTCGACCAGGCGTCGAACCGGGTGGAGTTCGGCAAGCTGACCCCGCTCTACCCTCAGGACCGTCTGCGTCTCGAGACCGAGTCCGGCAAGCTGTCGACGCGCATCATCGACCTGGTCTCGCCGATCGGCAAGGGCCAGCGCGGTCTGATCGTGTCGCCGCCGAAGGCCGGCAAGACCCTCGTGCTGCAGGCGATCGCGAACGCCATCTCGAAGAACAACCCCGAGGTTCACCTCATGGTCGTGCTCGTTGACGAGCGCCCCGAAGAGGTCACCGACATGCAGCGCACCGTCAAGGGTGAGGTCATCGCCTCCACCTTCGACCGTCCCGCCGAGGACCACACCACCGTCGCCGAACTCGCCATCGAGCGGGCCAAGCGCCTGGTGGAGCTGGGCCACGACGTCGTCGTGCTGCTCGACTCGATCACCCGGCTCGGCCGCGCGTACAACCTCACCGCTCCGGCATCCGGTCGCATCCTCTCCGGTGGCGTCGACTCGTCGGCGCTGTACCCGCCGAAGCGTTTCTTCGGCGCTGCGCGCAACATCGAGGACGGCGGCTCGCTGACCATCCTCGCCACCGCGCTCGTGGAGACCGGCTCCAAGATGGACGAGGTCATCTTCGAGGAGTTCAAGGGCACCGGCAACATGGAGCTGCGCCTGTCGCGGCAGTTGGCCGACAAGCGGATCTTCCCGGCCGTGGATGTCAACGCCTCCGGTACTCGCCGCGAAGAGATGCTCATGGGCGTCGACGAGGTCAAGGTCACCTGGAAGCTGCGCCGCGCCCTCGCGGGGCTGGAGCAGCAGCAGGCGTTGGAGATCGTGCTCGGCAAGCTGAAGGAGACGCAGTCGAACGTGGAGTTCCTCATGCAGATCCAGAAGTCGCTGCCGCAGCCCGGTAACGCTCACAAGGAGGACTAGTCGTGTTCGAGTCAGTAGCGGTGCTACTGGCCGAGCATGAGGATCTGCAGAAGCAACTCTCGGATCCCGCCGTTCACGCGGATGCGGCCAGGGCAAAGAAGATCAACCGGCGCTACGCCGAGCTGAGCCAGATCAAGGCCGCCTACGAGCAGTGGCTGCAGGCGACCGAGGACCTCGAGGCCGCGCGCGAGCTTGCCAAGGAGGACGAAGCCTTCGCCGAGGAGGTGCCGAGCCTCGAGGAGGGACTCGCGACCTCTCAGGAGAAGCTCCGTCGCCTGCTGATCCCGCGTGACCCCGATGACGGGCGCGACGTGATCATGGAGATCAAGGGCGGCGAGGGTGGCGCCGAGAGCGCGCTGTTCGCCGCTGACCTGCTGCGCATGTACATGCACTACGCGGAGTCCCGCGGGTGGAAGACCGAGCTTCTTGAGCGCAACGAGAGCGATCTCGGCGGCTACAAGGACGTCCAGGTCGCGATCAAGTCCAACGCCAGCGACCCATCGCAGGGCGCCTGGGCGCACCTCAAGTACGAGGGCGGCGTGCACCGCGTGCAGCGCGTGCCGGCGACCGAGTCGCAGGGACGCATCCACACCTCGACGACCGGCGTGCTGGTCTTCCCCGAGGTTGACGCGCCCGAAGAGGTCGCGATCAGTGCGAACGACCTGAAAATCGACGTGTACCGCTCGAGTGGCCCCGGCGGCCAGTCGGTGAACACCACCGACTCGGCCGTGCGGATCACCCACCTGCCGACCGGCATCGTGGTGTCGATGCAGAACGAGAAGAGCCAGCTGCAGAACCGCGAGGCGGGCATGCGCGTGCTGCGTGCCCGACTGCTGGCACGTCAGCAGGAGGAGATCGCGGCCGCGGCATCCGATGCCCGCAAGAGCCAGATCCGCGGAATGGACCGGTCGGAGCGCATCCGCACCTACAACTTCCCCGAGAACCGGATCGCCGACCACCGCACTGGCTACAAGGCGTACAACCTTGACCAGGTGATGGACGGCGCGCTCGAGGCGGTCATCCAGTCGTGCATCCAGGCCGACGAGGAAGCCAGGCTCGCCGACATCGGAGACAACTCCTGACCACCGAGCATCCCGATCATCGTGAGTTAGCCGAAAATGCTAGTGCTGAGGCTCAGCAACTAGCATTTTCGGCTAACTCACGGATGGCGGGGGTTCGCGCTCGCGCCATCGACACGCTTGCCCGCGCCGGCGTGCCCAGTGCAGAGGCCGACGCCGAGCTGATCATCGGGTGGGTGCTTGATCTCTCGCGAGGGCAGGTGCAGGCGAAGGCACTGACGGATGCTTCGGTGTCAGACGTGCACGTCCGGCAGATCGATGACGCGATCGAACGCCGGGCGCACCGCGAACCACTTCAGCACATCACCGGGGTGGCGTACTTCCGTTCGCTTGAGCTGGCCGTCGGTCCCGGGGTCTTCGTGCCGCGACCCGAGACCGAGTTCGTCGCCCAGTTGGCGATCGATACGCTGCGTGAGGTCCCGGGGGAGCCCATCGCGGTTGACCTCGGCACCGGCAGCGGCGCGATCGCGTTGGCACTGGCCACCGAGGTGGTGCACTCCCGCGTCTATGCCGTCGAAAACTCGCCGCGGGCGTTCGTCTGGACGCGCCAGAACTTCGCGAGCGTCGCCGCCGACAATGCGCGACTGCTTTTCGCCGACCTCGCCGACGCGCTGCCCGAACTCGACGGCACGGTCGACGTCGTGGTGTCGAACCCGCCATATGTGCCGCTCGGGGCCATCCCGCGCGATCCCGAGGTGCGGCTGTACGATCCCGAGCACGCGCTGTACGGGGGAGTGGACGGGCTGGATGTCGTCCACAACGTCTCGGCCACCGCGAAGCGACTGCTGCACCCCGGCGGCACCCTGGTCATCGAGCACGGTGACGAGCAGGGCCCGATGATCGCTGCGCTGCTCCAGGCCGACGGCTGGCGCGCGGTCGCAACTCATCGCGACCTGCTCGACCGCGACCGAGCCACCACCGCACTGCGCTAACCGCTGCCGCACCCGCTGCCGCTAGTGTTCTGGCCTTGCGCTAGTGGAGTTGCGCGCGCGAAGCCGAAACACTAGCGCTCGCGGAAACCGGCACAGTACTGCCCCTACGCGGCTTTGCGCAGTGCGAACTCGTTGATGGCCCGGTGCATGCCGGCCGGCTCGACGAACAGGTGCGTCGTGATGCCGACGCTCTCGGCTGCCTCGACGTTGACCGCCAGGTCGTCGGCGAAGAACGCCTGCTCCGCGGGTGTGTCGTACGCCTCGAGTACCCGCTCGAACACCACCGGGTCCGGCTTTCTTGCGCCGTAGTGGCTCGACGCGAACAGGTGATCGCCGAAGACATCCGGCAGCAGCGGCGCGATCGTCGCAAGGTGCTTGTGGGCCAACGGGCCGTTGTTCGTCAGCAACGTGACCTGGCCGTAGGAGGATGCCTCACGGACAGCCTCGATGGACTCAAGAAACGGCGTCATTGCGCCTGCGCGCAGCCCGACCCAGTCCTCTTCCCGGATGTCGAACTCAATCGCCCGCCGGAACGCCTCGAGGTATGAATCGGCGTCGTACGCGCCCGCCTCGGCGGCGATCTCGCCGGTCTCGTGCCACCACCGCCGGCGCAGCTCGGACAGGTCGTGTCCGGTGAGTGCGGTGAGTCCCGCCATCCGCTTCGCCCAGTCGTACTCGTAGAGCACCTGGTCCATGTCGAAAATGAAGAGCGCAGTCATCGTGCCCCCAGTCTGCCAGCCGCAACCTGCCGGAACCTTGACCGCAGGTGTCCGCAGGGCAAACGCGAGCCCCTCCGGCCACGCCGCTGTGGCATCCGCTCGCACAGAAACGCCCGACTACGATGGATGCGACATGGCCCGCATCTTCAATTGTTCGGACGAATCCGAGCTACTCACCGGTATGCGCCTTGCCCGCGGCGCAATCGGGCGGGGCGAGCTCGTCGTCATGCCCACCGACACCGTCTACGGGGTCGCCGCCGACGCGTTCAACCCCAAGGCCGTTCAGCGACTGCTGGATGCGAAAGGCCGAGGCCGTCAGGCGCCGCCGCCGGTGCTGATCCCCGGCATCCCCACCCTGGACGCCCTCGCCGACCAGATCCCCGACGAGGCACGGGCCCTGGTCAAGGAGTTCTGGCCGGGTGGGCTGACCGTCATCCTGGTCGCGCAGCCCTCCCTCAGCTGGGACCTCGGCGACACCCACGGCACCGTCGCGCTGCGCATGCCAAGCAACCGGATCGCGCTCGAACTGCTCTCCGAAACCGGGCCGCTGGCCGTCTCGTCCGCGAACCTGACCGGCAAACCAGCAGCCTCCTCAGCGCAGGCAGCAGAAGACATGCTCGGCGACAGCGTCGCCGTCTACCTCGACGGCGGAGAAGGCGGTACCGAATCGTCCACCATCGTCGACGCGACCTCGCTGCTGCTGCCGGAGGGCAAGCTGCGGATTGTTCGGCACGGCGTGGTTCCGGATGACGCCATCCGGGACGTTGTCGGAGCCGATCGATGCTCCTGACCGACATTCTCGATCTGGCGGGAACAGTTGAAGACGGGTTCAGGCTCCCGCGGACCTTCTTCTATGCGCTCGTCGGCCTCATCACCGCCGTAGTCACCTTCGCGCTGTCGTTCCTGATCTGGAAACTCAGCATGAAGTACCGGCTGTACCCGAAGATCCGCGCGCGCGACGTGCACACCACACCGACGCCGCGGCTCGGCGGCATCGCCATGTTCATCGGCATACTGGCCGGCTTCGGCGTCGCCTCACAACTGCCCACCTTCAGCCTGGTCTTCGCGGAGCCATTGAAGGTCGTCGCACTGCTCGGCTCGGCGCTGATCATCGTGCTGCTCGGTGTCGCCGACGACATCTGGGACCTGGACTGGGTCACCAAGCTCGCCGGGCAGATCATCGCCGCTGGCGTGCTCGCCTGGCAGATCCAACTGGTCTCGTTGCCGTTCGTCGAAGGCGTTGCCCTCGTTTCGCCGTTCACGTCGCTCGTGCTCACGGTCTTCGTCGTGGTGCTGGTGATGAACGCCGTGAACTTCATCGACGGCCTGGACGGACTGGTGGCCGGCGTCGCTCTGATCGCGAACGCGATCTTCTTCATCTACGCGTACATCCTGCAGCTGACCAACCGGGACGACTTCTTCAACCTGTCGAGCCTGATCTCGGTCGCGGTGATGGGCGCCTGCTTCGGATTCCTCTTCCTCAACTGGCACCCCGCGAAACTGTTCATGGGCGACGCCGGAGCCCTGCTGGTCGGACTGCTGATGGCCGCGTCGGCCATCTCGGTCACCGGCCGGATCAACCCCACCGACTTCGCCCCGGACCGCTCGTCGCTGCTGCCAGCGCTGATGCTGATCCTGCTGCCGTTCGCGATCCTCATCCTGCCGCTGCTGGACTTCGGCCTCGCGATCATCCGGCGCCTGCGCGCTGGCAAGTCGCCATTCAGCGCCGACCGCAAGCACCTGCACCACCGGCTGCTGGACATGGGGCACTCGCACTTCCACGCGGTACTGATCTTCTATGCCTGGACCGCGGTGGTTGCCGTCGGCTGTCTGCTGTTCATGTTCCTCGACATCCTGCCGACCCTGATCATCATCGCCGTGGGCCTGGCGATCTGTACCGCGATGACCCTCGCCCCGCTCAGCCGCCGAAAGCGCACCGAGGCAGCGGCCCAATTGGCTGCGCCCGATGCCCCGGACGCCACTCCTGCGCACCTCGACCCGCTTGACGCGGCGTCGACCGGCAGCATCGACATCATCCACAAGGAGACCCCCGCATCATGACCGCTATTCCCGTAATGAAGAAGGTGCTCGTCTACGGGGGAGTGCTCGCGTTGGCGATCGCCGTGGTCGGCAGCATTGTCGGATGGTTCGTGGCCGGCGTTCCCGGCCTCGTGAGCGCCCTGATCGGCACCGCGATGGCCGCCGTGTTCCTCGGGATCACCGCCGGCAGCATCATGATCGCGACCAAGGTGACCAAGTCCGAGGTCTTCAGTCCGCTGTTCTTCGGCATCGTGATGGGCGCCTGGCTGCTGAAGTTCGTGGTCTTCCTAGTGCTCGTCTTCGTGCTCAAGGATCAGCCGTTCATCGACCCGCTGGTGTTGTTTCTGACCATCGTTGTCGGGGTTGTCGGCAGTCTCGTCGTCGACCTGATCGCGGTCACGCGGTCACGGGTGCCTTACGTGAGCGATGTCTCGTTGCCCGGCGACGACCAGACCGGTAAGTGAAAACGGTTCGAGTCGTAGATGCGCTCGTACCTTTGATAGGGTCTTCAACGGCCCCCTCGTATTCGCTGCATGAAACCATGCCCTGAGCTTGGAGAAAGCGCTGCTATCTAACGCGTTGAACCTGATTGCACCTCTCGCGACCGACGAGGAGTTCCACGGCCCTTCCATTGCCGAGTTTTTCCCCGCGGCATTGCTCTTTGAAGGCACCCCGTTCGAGATAAACCGGATCATGCTGATCCGTATCCTCGCGACCGTCGCCGTCCTCCTGATCTTCTGGCTCGGTACTCGCAAGATGAAGCTCGTGCCCGGACGCTTCCAGGGCCTGGTCGAGATGGGCCTCGACTTCGTGCGCATCAACATCGCCGAAGACCTGCTCGGCGTGAAGGACGGTAGGCGCTTCCTGCCGCTCATCACCACGATCTTCTTCATGGTGCTGTTCATGAACCTCCCGGGAATCATCCCCGGCTTGAATATCGCCGGCACGTCGGTGATCGGTGTGCCCCTGGTGCTTGCCGCCGCAGCGTACATCGCCTTCGTCTACGCGGGTGTGAAGAAGAACCCTGGCGGCTTCTTCAAGAACGCGCTCTTCCCGCCCGGAGTGCCGTGGTTCCTTTACATCATCGTGACGCCGATCGAGTTCATCTCGACGTTCGTGCTGCGGCCGATCACGCTCACGCTCCGACTCATGATGAACATGGTCGTCGGGCACCTGCTGCTCGTCCTGTTCTTCGCGGCGACGCACTTCTTCTTCTTCACTCTCGGCGACTGGTGGGGCCTGTTCGGCATCGGAACCGCGCTCTTCGGCACGGTTTTCACTTTCTTCGAGATTCTGATCGCAGTACTGCAGGCGTACATCTTCGCTCTGCTGACCACTGTCTACATCCAGCTCGCGCTGGCTGAAGAGCACTAACGGACCCGGCACCCGCCAGGTTCGCCATCACGGAAGGAAAACAAACACGTGGACGCAACTACCGTTCTCGCTGAAATCGACGGCAACATCGCGACCGTGGGTTACGGCCTCGCCGCAATCGGCCCGGCCATCGGCGTCGGCATCGTGGTCGGCAAGACCATCGAGTCCGTTGCCCGTCAGCCTGAGCTGCAGGGTCGCCTGACCGTGCTCATGTACATCGGTATCGCCTTCACTGAGGCGCTCGCCTTCATCGGTATCGCTACCTACTTCATCTTCGTCTAAGAGGGCTAGATGCTCACCGAACTGGTATACGCAGCCGAGAGCGAGGCGACCCCAAATCCCCTCTTCCCGGCCGATTACGACATCATTTGGTCGTTGATCCCGTTCGCGCTCATCCTGTTTCTGTTCTGGAAGGTTGTCCTTCCTCGTATGCAGAAGACCCTGGATGCGCGCAGCGCCGCGATCGAAGGCGGAATGAAGCTCGCCGAGACTGCACAGGCCGAGGCCGCCGCAGCGCTCGACGAGTACAACAAGCAGCTCGCTGAGGCGCGCGCTGAGGCGGCGAAGATCCGCGAGCAGGCACGTCTGGACGGCACGAAGATCCTCACCGAGCTCAAGGAGCAGGCAGCGGCCGAGGCCGCGCGGATCACTCAGACCGCGCAGGCGCAGATTGAGGCAGAGCGCCAGACGGCTCTCGTTTCACTGCGCTCCGAGGTTGGCACGCTCGCGATCGACCTCGCGTCCGGTGTTATCGGCGAGAGCCTGAGCGAGGACAAGAGGGCATCGGCAATCGTCGACCGCTTCCTTGCCGACCTTGAGGCTGACGAGAAGGCAAAGGCGAACAGGTAGCAATGGGTTCCGCAACGAGAGAAGCACTCGCGAACGCGCAGGCGGTGCTCACCGCCCAGTCGGGCAACGCCGATCTGGCAACGGCCGAGCAGCTGTTTGCTGCAGGCCGCGTGCTCGGCAACTCCTCCCAGCTGCGTGCTGCTCTCGCGGACCCTGCCGCAGAGCCGACAGCCAAGCAGTCCATCGTCGCTCGTGTGTTCAGCTCGCTGAACCCGCCTGCGATCGAGCTGCTGAGCGCGCTCGTCTCGGGTCGCTGGTCCAGCCACGATGACCTGCTTGCAGGCGTCGAGGAGTTTGCCCTCCGGGCAGCTGCCGAGTCCGCTCCCGAGGACACCAACATCGTCGCCGAGCTCTTCGCGTTCGGAAGCGCCGTGACTTCCGACGCGGAACTCGAACTGGCCATCAGCAGCAAGCTGGGCAGCCCGTCGGCCAAGGCCGGACTGGTAAGCCAGCTGCTCGCAGGCAAGGCCAGCGCGCAGACGATCGCGATCCTCGAGCACCTCGTGCAGCAGCCGCGCGACCGCCGCATCGCGGCGCTCGTGCGGGAGGCATCCGCGATCGTCGCCGACCAGCGCGGCTTCGCGGTGGCCACCGTGACGACCGCGTCCCCACTCGGCCCGGCACAGCTCGAGCGACTCGAGAAGTCGCTCGCCGCCCAGTACGGGCAGTCGCTGCGCATCAACCAGGTCGTAGACCCGTCGATCCTCGGCGGTCTGCGCGTACGCGTCGGCGACGACGTGATCGACGGCAGCATCGCGTCGAAGCTCAACGACCTCAGACTTCAGCTCGCTGGCTAACAGCCAAGGAATAGGAAAGAACATGGCAGATATCACGATCAGCCCGGATGAGATCCGCGATGCGCTGAAGGACTTCGTCAAGTCCTACGAGCCTGGTGGCGTCGCCACCACCGAGGTTGGCCACGTAACCGACGCCGGCGACGGCATCGCGCACGTCGAGGGTCTTCCCGGCGTCATGGCCAACGAGCTCATCAAGTTCGCCGACGGGACGCTGGGCCTCGCGCTCAACCTCGACGAGAACGAGATCGGTGTCGTTGTGCTCGGCGAGTTCGCCGGCATCGAAGAAGGCATGGAAGTCACTCGCACCGGCGAGGTCCTCTCGGTCCCGGTCGGCGAGGGCTACCTCGGCCGCGTTGTCGACCCGCTCGGCAACCCGATCGACGGACTCGGCGAGATCGCCACCGACGGTCGCCGCGCCCTCGAACTGCAGGCGCCCGGCGTCATGCAGCGTAAGAGCGTGCACGAGCCGCTGCAGACCGGAATGAAGGCGATCGACGCCATGATCCCGATCGGCCGTGGCCAGCGCCAGCTCATCATCGGCGATCGCCAGACCGGTAAGACCGCGATTGCGATCGACACCATCATCAACCAGAAGGCGAACTGGGAGTCGGGCGATGTAAACAAGCAGGTTCGCTGCATCTACGTCGCGATCGGCCAGAAGGGTTCGACCATCGCCGCAGTGCGGGGCGCCCTCGAGGACGCCGGGGCCATGGAGTACACCACCATCGTCGCCTCGCCCGCGTCTGACGCGGCCGGCTTCAAATACCTCGCGCCGTACACCGGTTCGGCCATCGGCCAGCACTGGATGTACCAGGGCAAGCACGTGCTCATCGTCTTCGATGACCTGTCGAAGCAGGCTGAGGCCTACCGTGCCGTGTCGCTGCTGCTGCGTCGTCCGCCGGGGCGTGAAGCCTACCCCGGTGACGTCTTCTACCTGCACTCGCGCCTGCTGGAGCGTTGCGCAAAGCTGTCCGACGAGCTGGGCGCAGGCTCGATGACCGGTCTTCCGATCATCGAGACCAAGGCGAACGATGTCTCGGCGTACATCCCGACCAACGTGATCTCGATCACCGACGGCCAGATCTTCCTGCAGTCCGACCTCTTCAACGCCAACCAGCGTCCCGCGGTCGACGTCGGAATCTCGGTGTCGCGCGTCGGTGGTGACGCCCAGGTCAAGTCGATCAAGAAGGTCTCTGGAACGCTCAAGCTCGAGCTCGCCCAGTACCGCTCGCTCGAGGCGTTCGCGATGTTCGCATCCGACCTGGATGCTGCGTCGAAGCGTCAGCTCGCCCGCGGTGCCCGCCTGACCGAGCTGCTCAAGCAGCCGCAGTACTCGCCGTACCCGGTCGAGGACCAGGTCGTCTCGATCTGGGCAGGCACGAACGGCAAGCTCGACGAGGTTCCGGTCGAAGACATCCTGCGCTTCGAACGCGAGCTGCTCGACTACCTGGGTCGCAACACCCAGGTTCTCACCACGCTGCGCGACACGAACGTGCTCGACGACGACACCGTGGCGACCCTCGACAGCGAGATCGACAAGTTCAAGCTCGAATTCCAGACAGGCGAGGGCAAGCCGCTCCTGTCGGTCGGACGCGAAGAGTTCGAAGAGCTCGCCGCTGAAGAAGTCGACCAGGAGAAGATCGTCAAGGGTCGTCGCTAAGACCGACCCCCATGGCCAGCTCGCTGGTCGAGCCTTGGCGGAAAACGTCAAGCTCGACCAGCGAGAATGTCCGACGGATACCTAGGAAAAGAAAGAGACACATGGGAGCGCAACTTCGGGTCTACCGGCAGAAGATCAAGTCTGCCCAGACGATGAAGAAGATCACCCGCGCCATGGAGCTGATCTCGGCCTCACGGATTACCAAGGCCCAGCAGCGCGTGGCCGCGTCTGGCCCGTACTCGCGCGCCGTGACTCGTGCGGTGTCGGCTGTTGCGACGTTCTCGAACGTCGATCACATCCTGACCACCGAGCCCGAGAAGATCGAACGCGCCGCGATCGTCATCTTCACGTC
Source organism: Diaminobutyricimonas sp. LJ205 (assembly GCF_009755725.1). Taxonomy (NCBI): domain Bacteria; kingdom Bacillati; phylum Actinomycetota; class Actinomycetes; order Micrococcales; family Microbacteriaceae; genus Ruicaihuangia; species Ruicaihuangia ninglii. Next base: position 745,313 of record NZ_CP046619.1, read on the forward strand.
CGACCGCGGTCTCGCCGGTGCCTTCAGCTCCGGAGCGATCAAGGAAGCGGAAGAGCTCGCGAGCCTGCTTCGCAGCCAAGGCAAGGATGTCGTGTACTACCTCGTCGGCCGCAAGGCCGTCGGGTACTTCTCCTTCCGCCACCGCGAGTCCGAGCGGCAGTGGACCGGTGGCACCGACCAGCCGGTCTTCGAGACTGCGCAGGAGATCGGTGCGGCGCTGGTTGAGAAGTTCGTGCAGCCCGCCAGCGAGGGTGGCGTCGATGAGATCCACATCGTTTACAACCGCTTCGTGAGCATGGTCAGCCAGGTTCCGCAGGTCGTTCGTCTCCTCCCGCTCGAGGTCGTCGAGGGCGTCGAAGAGCCCGGTGACACCGACGTGCTGCCGCTGTACGAGTTCGAGCCCGAGGTTGACGCGGTGCTTGACTCGCTGCTTCCGGTGTACATCGAGAGCCGGCTCTTCAACGCGATGCTGCAGTCCGCGGCATCCGAGCACGCGGCCCGTCAGAAGGCAATGAAGTCGGCCAGCGACAACGCCGACAACCTCGTGCGCGACTACACCCGGTTGGCGAACAACGCCCGCCAGTCCGAGATCACCCAGCAGATTTCCGAGATCGTGGGCGGCGCTGACGCCCTCGCCTCGGCGAAGTAGCAACCCACAGGAGAGAGAACGAATGACTGACACCGCTACCGCGCCGGTCGCAGCTGAGACCGCTGCCGGCGTCGGCCGTATCGCCCGTGTGACAGGTCCGGTCGTGGATATTGAGTTCCCCCACGACTCGATCCCCGAGATCTACAACGCGCTCAAGACGACCATCACCATTGGCAACGTGTCCACCGAGCTGACGCTCGAGGTCGCGCAGCACCTCGGCGACGACGTCGTGCGCGCCATCGCGCTGAAGCCGACTGACGGCCTCGTGCGTGGCCAGGAGGTCACCGACACCGGCGCAGCCATCTCGGTGCCTGTCGGCGACGTGACCAAGGGCAAGGTCTTCAACGTCACCGGTGACATCCTGAACCTTGAGCCAGGCGAGACCGTCGAGATCACCGAGCGCTGGCCCATCCACCGTCGTCCGCCGGCCTTCGACCAGCTCGAGTCGAAGACCCAGCTCTTTGAGACCGGCATCAAGTCGATCGACCTCCTCACGCCTTACGTGCTCGGTGGGAAGATCGGCCTCTTCGGTGGTGCTGGTGTCGGTAAGACCGTGCTCATCCAGGAGATGATCCAGCGCGTTGCGCAGGACCACGGTGGTGTATCGGTGTTCGCCGGTGTCGGCGAGCGCACCCGTGAGGGCAACGACCTGATCCACGAAATGGATGAGGCAGGCGTCTTCGACAAGACCGCACTTGTCTTCGGCCAGATGGACGAGCCGCCGGGAACGCGTCTTCGCGTCGCCCTCTCCGCGCTGACCATGGCGGAGTACTTCCGCGACGTGCAGAAGCAGGACGTGCTGTTGTTCATCGACAACATCTTCCGCTTCACGCAGGCCGGTTCCGAGGTCTCCACGCTGCTCGGCCGTATGCCGTCCGCTGTGGGTTACCAGCCGAACCTCGCCGACGAGATGGGCGTTCTGCAGGAGCGCATCACCTCGACGCGTGGTCACTCGATCACGTCGCTGCAGGCCATCTACGTGCCCGCTGACGACTACACCGACCCGGCCCCGGCAACCACCTTCGCGCACCTTGACGCGACCACCGAGCTGTCGCGTGCGATCGCGTCGAAGGGTCTGTACCCGGCGATCGACCCGCTGACCTCGACCAGCCGCATCATGGACCCCCGCTACTTGGGCGAGGACCACTACCGCGTGGCCACCACGGTCAAGCAGATCCTTCAGAAGAACAAGGAACTGCAGGAGATCATCGCCATCCTCGGTGTCGACGAGCTCTCCGAAGAGGACAAGGTCACGGTGTCGCGTGCGCGCCGCATCGAGCAGTTCCTCTCGCAGAACACCTACATGGCGAAGAAGTTCACCAACGTCGAGGGCTCGACCGTTCCGCTGAAGGACACCATCGAGTCGTTCGACGCGATCGCTCGCGGTGACTTCGACCACGTCGCCGAGCAGGCGTTCTTCAACGTCGGTGGCATCACCGACGTCGAAGAGAAGTGGGCCAAGATCCAGAAGGAGAACGGCTAAGCATGGCCGAGCTCAAGGTGAGCGTCGTCTCGGCTGACCGTGAGGTCTGGTCGGGCCAGGCGAAGCAGATCATCGCCCGCACCACTGAGGGTGAGATCGGTATTCTGCCTGGTCACGAACCGATCCTCGCGATCCTCGCCGAGGGTGACGTGCGCGTGACCACGACCGCTGGTGACGTGGTGACGGCGAAGGCGGATGGCGGATTCCTTTCCGTCGAGCACGACACCGTTACCCTTCTCGCTGGCGCTGCCCACTTGGTCTGAGCCAGTAGCTGAACATCACATAGCCCCGGGAGCCGCGCTCCCGGGGCTTTGTCGTTTCACCAACCAGCAGGGGATTAGGCTCGTTCGGTGCTTGTTCTGCTTCCTCCGTCTGAAACCAAACGCGACGGCGGAGCGGACGGCAGTTCACTCCGGCTCGATGCGCTGCGGTTCCCCGAACTGCAGGCGATCCGCACCGAAGCGCTTGAGGGCCTCCGCACACTCTCGGCGGATCGCGAGGCCAGCATCCGCGCACTGAAACTCGGCCGCACCCAGCACGACGAGGTCGACCGTAACCGTGCCGTCGACTCCTCGCCGCTGCTTCCCGCGGTCGACCGCTACACGGGAGTGCTCTACGACGCACTGGATGCCCCGAGCCTGTCACCCCGGGCGCGAGTATTCGCCAGCGAGCACCTGGTCATCCACTCAGCACTGTTCGGCCCGATCGGCGCCCTTGACCCGATCCCGGCGTACCGGATGTCGCACGACTCCAAGTTGCCCGGGTTGAGTCTCAAGCGGCACTGGTCCGCCCTAGTCGCCGAAGCGCTGCACACGGCCGTGGACACCAATCCGCTCGTGCTCGACCTGCGCTCCGAGGCGTACGTGCACCTGGGGCCGGCGCCAGCTGGATCCTGGTTCGTCCGGGTGGTCTCCGAAGGGCCAGATGGCACCCGTCGGGCGCTCAATCACTTCAACAAGAAGGGCAAGGGCGAGTTCGTGCGCGCCCTGCTCAGCGCCGCGATCGATCACCAGAGTCTCGATTCGCTGCAGGAGTGGGCGGAGGCCGCAGGCATCCGGCTGGCGCCCGGGGCGGCGGGCGAGCTCGAGCTCGTCGTCTAAACGGCCGGCTGGGCTCAACGCTCACTGCGCCGGACTCAACGTTCACGGCGCCGGGCTCAACGCTTACGGCGCCGAGTGCTGCCGGGGCGGCGGTCATCCGGCGGAGGCCAGCTCGTCACCGGCCGCGGTCACATCTTCACTGGCGTGGCCGCGTCTTCACCCGCCGACGTGAGCGCGCTGACCTTGTAATGGATGCGTTCGTGCTCGAGCAGCCACAGTTTGGTGGCCACCCCGCTGCCCTGGCTGTACCCGGTAACCATCCGTCCCGCGCCCAGTACCCGGTGACACGGAACGATGAGCGGGATCGGGTTGGCGGCGACCGCCGCCCCCACGGCCCGTCCGGCGGCCGCATGTCCGATAGCGGCGGCGATCGCACCGTAGGAAGTCACCTGTCCGCACTTGACCGACTGGAGCTTGTGCCAGACCGCCTTCTGGAACGGAGTGCCGCCCAGCTCGACAGGAAGGGTGAACGCCCGACGCGAGCCGATCAAGTACTCCGAGACCTGCCGAGCGGCGCGATCGATCAGCCGATTCCCGCATTCGTCGAGGTGGTCATGCGGCAGGGTGTGATCCCTCTCGATCGACAGCGAGGTGATGTAGTCGCCGTTGGCGGTGAGCTCCACCCGGCCGAGTGGGCTGTCGAGGCGGCGGAGGAAGGCTGGAGGGGCTGGTGGGCTGAGTGACTCTGTCATGCGCGAGACGGTAGCCGCGGCATCCGGCATCGTGGACCTGGCCGGCCTGCCCTTGCGGAAGACGCGGCCACCCTGCCGGTCGGGGAGGATAGGACGGTGACTATCGAATACCGCAACCTTGGCCGCTCCGGCCTCCGTGTCAGCACAGTCGGCCTCGGCTGCAACAACTTCGGCCGCCCGGGCACGAAGACCGAGACGCAGGAGGGCACCGACGCCGTCATCCATGCGGCGATCGATGCGGGCGTGACCTTCTTCGACACCGCCGACATCTACGGCTACGAGTACGGCCGCAGCGAGGCCATGATGGGTCACTCGCTGGCCGGGCGCCGTGACCAGATCGTGCTGGCCACGAAGTTCGGGCACACCGACTACGAGTCACCGCTGCTGCACTGGGGTGCGAAGGGATCGCGGAGGTACGTGCGGCAAGCCGTGGAAGGCTCGCTGCGCCGGCTGCAGACCGACTGGATCGACCTCTACCAGCTGCACACGCCCGATCCACTCACTCCGATCGAAGAGACCCTCCACGCGCTCGACGACCTCATCCGTGAGGGCAAGGTGCGCTACATCGGGCACTCGAACTTCGCCGGCTGGCAACTCGCCGACGCCGAGCTGAAGGCCGAGCTGTACCGGCATCCGAAGTTCGTCTCCGCGCAGAACGAGTACAGCCTGCTCGCGCGCGACGCCGAACGCGAGGTGCTTCCCGCCGTGAACGAGTACGGACTCGGCTTCCTGCCCTGGTTCCCGCTCTACAACGGCTTGTTCACTGGCAAGTTCAGCCGCAGTGGTGGCCCGGCGGACACGCGGATCATGCGACAGCGTCCACACCTGTTCCAGAACGCCCCGTGGGACGCGATCGAGAAGTACGAGGCGTTCCTCGCCGAACGCGGGGTGGGCATGCTCGAGGGCACCTTCGGCTGGCTGCTCGCCCAGCCGGGACTTACCAGCGTGATCGCCGGCGCCACCACGCCCGAGCAGATTCGCCAGAACGCCGAGGCTGGCACCGCGTGGAAGCCGTCGGCCGACGAGGTCCTGACCATCTCGGAGATCTTCGCCGTCAGCTGAGTTCTCCACAGGCCGGTTTTTCTCCACAGCGGCCAGCGCGCGCTCGACGGACAGTGAGCGACCGGCGCACGCTGGCCGCATGCCCACAGTCGTCAAAGCACAACAACCGCAGGACTTTCTCGCTCTGGTGCCGCAGTTGGCGGGATTCCAGCCCCGCAACAGCGTCGTGCTGGTTGCCTTCCGCGGCAAACGGACCTGCGGCGCCATGCGGTTCGATCTGCCGAACAGCACATCGCCGAAGGTCCATAAGGCGATGGCGCTCACCATCGTCGGCATGCTCTGCAAGATTCCCGGCGTCGACGCGTTGGTGCCGGTGGTCTACACCGACGAACTCATCGGCGACGGCCCGGTTGCCCAGCTGGGCTTCGCGCGAGCGCTGATCCGACGCGCCCGCCTGTCCGGCTTCCAGGTCCGCGATGCGCTCTGTCATGCGGCTGACGGCTGGGCCAGCTACCTCGATCCGGATCTCGCGGTTCGCCCGCTGCGAGAGGTTGCCGAGTCGCCGGTGAACGATCTCATTGACGCGGAGCTTCCGGATGCCGCGGACGGCGCTCGGCTGCCCGACGCTGACCTCGTGGTGAAAGAGCAGGTCGGTCGAGCACTGCGCGACCTGACGCGACGCATCGAACGCTTCGAGGCGGATGTCGAGGCCTATCTCGAGGATCCCGACACCGCGATCGATGACGCCGGGTCAGACCTTGATGACAGGGCAGCCGTTCTCGACGACTTTGAGGCGGGCCTCGACGATCCGATGCTGATGTTCGAGGCGGCGCTTCATGCCGGCCCGGAGGCGCTCAACCCGGCTGCATGCGCGCGACTGCTGTTCTGCGTTCAGCACCCGCCGACCCGCGACGCGGTGATGCTGCAATTCGCGTGGGGCATCAAGATCGGAGAGGCCGTGCTTGACAGCAACCTCCGTTACGCCTCCGATCACACCGTCGACGAGGTGATCGAAGAGGCCAGCCGCCGGCTGCTCGGTGATGCTCCGCGGCCGGACCCAGGCCGGATCGAGCAAGCCGTGCACCTGCTCAAGTGGCTCGCCACCGTTGCGCCGCGTGCCGCCCGGCCTGCCCCGCTGGTGATGCTCGCCTGGTTGAACTGGGCGCTGGGCCGGGGCACGTCAGCCGCCCTGCTCATCGTCCGTGCCCTGGAGATTGACGCCGAATACGGCATGGCCACCCTGCTGCGGCAACTGTTCGCCTCCGGCCGGCTACCAGAATGGGCGTTCGCCGCCGATGATCAACGCCTCGACCAGGACGAGGATCCACGTGTCGCTCAGTGACCGGTCAACGGCGACCGATCAACGGGCCGATCTCTCGCGCGATGATCGAGGGCCGCCCGCTGAGCCGTTCCTCGACGTCAGCCGCTGCCATTCCGATCAATCCGAGGTTGGCGCCGGCGAATCGCAGCGGCTCCGGCTCCCAACGGCGGGAGGCGTGTCCGACCCATGGCAAGCCGGTGAGCTCGGACTCACGGCCGGTGAGCAGGTCGGCGAGGGTGCGTCCCGCGAGATTCGTGGTGCTCAGTCCGTCGCCGACGTAGCCGCCGGCCCGGCCGATCCCGGTGCGCGGATCGAATCCGACCGATGCATGCCAGTCCCGCGGGATGCCGAGCGGCCCACCCCAGCGATGGGTGATCTTCGCCGTCTCCGACCCGGGCAGCAGATCGTGGAGCGCCCGACGCAGGTGCTCGAAGACTCTGGGCACCCGGTCGTAGGCGGCGCTGATGCTGCTGCCCCAGTGGTAGCGCGCGCCGCGTCCACCGAACGCGATACGGTCGTCCGCGGTCCGCTGGCCGTACACGAGCAGATGCCGGAAGTCGGTGAAGGTCTGTCCCGGGCCGATGCCGACACTGTCCCAGAAAGATGCCGACAGTGGTTCGGTCGCGAACATGAGCGAGTAGAGCGGCAGGAGGTCGCGATGACTCTGCCGCAGGCCGGCGCCGTAGCCCTCGGTGGCCAGCACCACCTGCGACGCGGTGACCGTGCCGTGGGTGGTGCGCACCGAACCGGGCGTCCAGCCGAGCACCGCCGTCCGCTCGTAGATGGTCGCGCCCCGGTGCTCGATCACCCGGGCAAGACCGCGCACAAGCTTCGCCGGGTGCAGCCGGGCGCAGTCCGGATTGAACAGGGCCGCATCATCCAGGATGCGGGTCTCGCCGAAGCGCTCCGCCTCAGCCCGCTCTGCAACGGCCCGCCTGCGCTGGCTGGGGGAGCGCACGAACGCGACCGTGCCGCCCCGGGCGAAGTCGCAGTCGATCCCCTCGGCCGCGGTGACCCGGCCGACTTCACCGACCGTGTCCACCATCGCGCGGCGCATCGCCAGGGCTTGCGCATTGCCGTGCCGCCGTTCCAGCGCCGTCGGCGATGCCGGGAACAGGGCCGAGCACCACCCGCCGTTGCGGCCGGATGCGCCAAAGCCGGCAATCTCCCGTTCGAGCACGACGACCGTCAGGGTCGGGTCGGCGCGCAGCAGGTAGTACGCGGTCCAGAGGCCGGTGAGCCCGCCGCCGATGATGGCGACATCCGCCGACAGGTTGCCCGGTAGCGAGGGCCTCGGGGTCAGGTCATCGTCAACCGTATCGTGCCAGAACGACAGTTCGCGGTACCTGTCCATCGTGGTCGGAGGCCCGTGCTCAGGGGACGGCGTTAGACGACGCCGCTCAGAGGTGGCTCCACGCCTCGGAGAGCACCCCGCGCAGGATCTGCTCGATCTCGTCGAACTCGGCCGGCCCGCAGGTCAGCGGCGGCGCCAGCTGCACGACCGGGTCGCCGCGGTCATCGGCACGGCAGTACAGCCCGGCCTCGAACAGCGCGCGTGACAGGAACCCGCGCAGCAGGTGCTCGGACTCTTCGTCGGAGAACGTCTCCCGCGTCGACTTGTCCTTCACCAGTTCGATGCCGAAGAAATAGCCGTCGCCGCGGACATCCCCGACGATGGGCAGGTCGAGCAGCTTCTCCAGCGTGGAGCGGAAGATCGGCGAGTTCTCGCGAACGCGCTCGTTCAGCTTCTCCTCCTCGAAGATGTCCAGGTTCGCCAGCGCCACGGCCGACGACACCGGGTGCCCGCCGAAGGTGTACCCGTGGTAGAACGTGGTCTGTCCATGCTTGAACGGCTCGTACACGCGGTCCGAGACGATCGTCGCGCCAATCGGCGAGTAACCGCTGGTCATGCCTTTTGCACAGGTGATCATGTCGGGCACATAGCCGTAGGTGTCGCACGCAAAGATGTTGCCGAGACGACCGAAGGCACAGATGACCTCGTCGCTGACCAGCAGCACGTCGTACTGGTCGCAGATCTCGCGCACGCGCTTGAAGTAGCCCGGCGGGGGAGGGAAGCATCCGCCGCTGTTCTGAACCGGCTCCAGGAACACCGCGGCGACCGTCTCCGGGCCCTCGAACAGGATCATTTCCTCGATCCGGTTGGCGGCCCACAAGCCGAACTCTTCGAGCGACCCGTCGAAACCCATCTCGTGGGCGCGGTAATAGTTCGTGTTCGGCACCCGGAAGCCGCCGGGCGTGACCGGCTCGAACATTTCCTTCATCGCCGGGATGCCGGTGATCGCCAACGCGCCATGCGGGGTGCCGTGGTAAGCGATGGCCCTCGAGATCACCTTGTGCTTGGTGGGGCGACCCTGCAGCTTCCAGTAGTACTTCGCCAGCTTGAAGGCGGTCTCCACCGCTTCGCCGCCGCCGGTGGAGAAGAACACCCGGTTCAGATCGCCAGGGGCGTGGTCGGCGAGCCGGTCGGCCAGCTCGATCGCCGCCGGGTGCGCGTACGACCAGAGCGGGAAGAACGCCAGTTCCTCGGCCTGCTTCGCGGCGACTTCGGCGAGCCGTTTGCGGCCGTGCCCGGCGTTGACCACGAACAGGCCGCTCAGCCCGTCGAAATAGCGTTTGCCGGTCGAGTCCCAGATGTGGTGGCCCTTGCCGCGCGTGATGATGGGCACCGGGTGACCGTCCTCGAGCGCCGACTGCCGGGTGAAGTGCATCCAGAGGTGATCCTTGGCCTTCTGCTGCATCAGGCTGTGATCGGATGTCTCGACGAGTTGTTCGGTCGTCATGGTTATCGCGTTCCCCAGTTGTAGAACTGCTTGTGCAGTCGGAGGTAGACGAAGGTCTCGGTGGACTGCACGCCATCGAGCGTTCGGATCTGCTTGTTCAGCAGTTCGATGAGGTCGTCGTCGTTCTCACAGACCACCTCAATGAGCAGGTCGAAGCTGCCTGCGGTCAACACGACATAGTCGACAGCGGGCATCTCCCCGAGCGTTTCGGCAAGCTTTGTGGTGTCGCCAGTGGCCCGGATGCCGATCATCGCCTGGCGGTAAAAACCGAGCTGCATCGGGTCGGTGACTGCCACGATCTGCATCACGCCCGCCTCGGTGAGCTTCTGCACTCGTTGCCGCACCGCCGCTTCGCTCAGCCCGACGGCCTTCCCAATCTCCGCGTAGGACCGGCGCCCGTCCTCCTGCAGCTGCTCGACGATCGCCTTCGAGACGTCGTCGAGATGATTGGGTTTCCTGGCCGCCATGCCTCGATTCTGTCAGTGAGAGTGGTCTCATTCAAGCGAATCCGTATCTGGAAGGCGTTTCCACCACTGAAATCGATGGTTGCGCCCCGGATCGAGCAGCTCGATAGTCTGTGGGGTATGGCCAACCGCACCTGCGCGTCGTCGCCGGTCTCCCACGTGATGAGTTACCTCCGCGAGTGAACAGCTACGACCCTGAATCGCCAGACCGCGAACGCGACACCGAGGACACCATCCTGCGTCCCAGCCCGCCGGACGCGCCCGGACATTCCACCGCCGATGAGGACACCGTTCTGCTCGACCCTGGCCTGCTCGGCATCCGCGACCTCGAGGACACCGTCCGGGGCTCGGTCCGCGGGGCACCCACCGCCGCAGCGCGCCGTCCGGAGGCTGCCCCGGTAGCCGATCACCGGTTCCGGATGCCGGACGGCGAGGAGTACCTGCTTGACACGCCCGCCCTGATCGGCCGGAAACCTGCGCCGCCGCGGATCGCCGCGGGCCCGGTGCGCCTGCTCGCGGTCCCGTCCCCTCGTGGAGAAGTGTCATCCACGCACATCGAGTTGCGGGCATCCGGCCGGGCTGTCGTGGTCACCGATCTCAAATCGACCAATGGCACAACCGTCAGCGTTCCGGGCAATGCTCAGCGTAAACTGCGTCAGGGTGAATCGATGGTGGTCACCCCCGGCTCGTTAATCGACATCGGGGATGGCAATATTGTCGAGATTCTTCCCACGAACATTCGGGAAGTAAACCCCCAACCTTCAGGAAAGGCCTCGTGACACAGATCGGCCACGACATTGCCGACTTCGCCCTGACCGTGCCAGGGGCGGAGGATGCGCAAATTCGCCTGTCCTGGGCGAGCTCGACCGACACCGGCCTCCGCCGGGCGATCAACGAGGACTCCTCCATCGCCCAGTCGCCGATCTTCGCGGTGGCGGACGGCATGGGAGGGCACTCCTCCGGGGACCTCGCCAGTGACGCCGTCGTCTCCAGGCTGGCTGAGATGGCCGTGACCGACTTCCTCACCCCCGAGCAGATCACCGCGGCGCTCATCGACGCCACCAGCGACATCGACGGGGTGAGCGACCAGAGCCGGCTCGGCGTGGGAACGACCGTCACCGGAGTCGCACTGGCTATGCAGGGTCACCAGCCCTGTTTCGCCTTCTTCAACGTGGGGGACAGTCGGGTCTACCTGTACGAGGCTGACCGCCTGGTGCAGATCACTGTGGACCATTCGGTCGTGCAGGAGATGGTGGATGCCGGGCTCCTCAGCGCAGCGGACGCGGAGACCCACCCCGACAGCAACGTGATCACCCGGGCCATCGGCTTCGGCGCACCGCCGCAGCCGGACTACTGGATGGTGCCGACCCGCACCGGCCAACGCATTCTGGTCTGCTCCGACGGGCTCACCAAGGAAGTCACCAACGACGAGATCGCCCGGGTGCTGGCGCGTCGCGAGCCTCCGCTGCCGACCGCGCACGCGCTGGTGGAAGCGGCGCTCGCCGGTGGCGGTCGCGACAATGTGACCGTGGTGATCGTCGACGTGCTTGACGCGCCCGAGGAACTGCCCGAGGACACCGCGCCCACCGGCCGCTGATGAAGTTGCCCCCTGTTCGGGGTGGTGCCCACAGCGGCGTCGCCGGGGTTGCCTAGAATAGACGCGTCCGGGCCGGTTCAGCGAGGGGGAATCGTTTGCGCAGACTTCCTTCCCAGCCACCAGTCCTACCGGGGTTCACGCACCTGCACGTGCTTGGTTCCGGAGGGTTCGCCGACGTCTTCCTGTACGAGCAGAACATGCCCAGGCGCCAGGTCGCCGTGAAGGTGATGCTGAGCGACGTGGTCAACGACAGCGGCAGGGCGATGTTCCAGGCCGAAGCCAACCTGATGGCCCAGCTCAGCTCGCACCCGTCGATCCTCACGGTGTATCAGGCGAGCGTCGCCTCGGATGGCCGTCCCTACCTGGTGATGGAGCTGTGCTCGGCGAAGCTCAGCGAGCGTTACCGGCGCGAGCGGATCCCGGTACCCGAAGTGCTCAGCATTGCCGTGAAGATCGGCAGCGCGATTGAGACCGCCCATCGCGCGGGGGTCCTGCACCGAGACATCAAGCCCTCCAACATCCTCACCACCGCGTATGGGCACCCGGTGCTCTCGGACTTCGGCATCGCCGCGACGGTCGGCCAGTCGCAGGGCGCCGACGCCATCGGCATGAGCGTGCCATGGTCGGCTCCCGAGGTGCTGCTCGATGAGACCGCGGGCACCATCGAGACCGAGGTGTATTCGTTCGCGGCAACGGTGTACTCGCTGCTCGCGGGGCGGTCACCGTTCGAGCATCCCGGTGGCTCCAACTCCTCGGCTGACCTCATCTCCCGGATCACCCGAGGCAAGCTGCAGCCGATCGGCCGCCCGGATGTTCCGGCGAGCCTCGAGGCCGCGCTTCGCCGAGGGATGGCGCGGAAGCCGGAACAGCGTCCCTCAAGCGTGCTGGAGTTCTTGCGGGACCTGCAAGCGGTGGAGACCGAACTCGGGCTACCGCAGACGCCGGTCGAGGTGGCGATGGACGACTGGGCCCTGGCAACGGTCGCAGACCTCGAGGACCGCACGCGCGTCCGTGGCGTGGCAGGCAATGTCAACGCGGCCAAGCGTCGCAGGCGGCGGGCGATCGCGGAGGGATACCAACCGGTTGGCACGGTGCTGCGTTCCTCCAGTTCGAGACGCACGTCCGGCACATCGCCGCAGCGACCGAACCGCTCGGTACAGGTGCTGACCTGGGTGCTGGTAGCCGCGTCCGTGCTGGTGATCGCGGCCGGTGCCACGGCAACGCTCATGCTCATCCGCGCGAACTCGTCGGATATCCCGGTGGTCAGCAACATTGCGGGGGAGCGCTCCGACGGTGTCGTCAGATTCAGTTGGGACGACCCTGGCATCGCGCCCACCGACAGCTACAGCGTGCAACTGGGCGATCGCGCCGCCTCGACCCAGCAATCAACCCAGTTCCAGGTCGACGCCGCGGCCGGCACCCGGGTCTGCATCACCGTCGCGGTCAACCGTGAAGGCAAGATGGGCCCGCCCAGCACCGAGAAATGCGTGGACGTGCCTGAGTGAGCACGTTGAGGACTTGGCTGGCCGCGCGGCGATCCGGTGTCGTCACCGCGACCAGCGGCGTGCTCATTGCCGCGCTGGTCGGCACGGTCGCGGTCGTGTCCTCCGGGTACACGGCCCAGAAAGTCACCCTCACCGACGGGGCCGTCTGGGTTCCGAACGGTGAGGATCAGGTGATCGGCCGGGTCAGCACGGAAGTGCTCGCAGTCGACACCGTCGTCGAAGCGGGCAGCCAGGACCTCGACGTCGTCCAGTCCGGCGACACCGTGCTGATGGTTGACAACGCCGGCAGCAAACTTGCGCTGGTCGATCCCGCGACCGCCCAGGCGGTGGAGAGTGTCCCGCTGCCACCCGAGGAAACCGAGGTGTACCTCGCCGCCGACCGGGCCGTCATCCACGCCCAGCAGACCGGCGAGATCTGGATTGTCGGCACCGCGGAGCTGGCCGCGTTCGACCCGGAGAGTGAACCCCAGCTCAGTCTCGGCGCGAACTCCGTCGCGGCAGTCGATCCGAACGGCGTGCTGTTCGTGTTCTCGCCGGAAGCGCGGACGGTGTACCGCATCGACGCGGCCCGCGGCGACTCGGTGGAATCCACCGCGGCAACCGAGTTCGGCGAGGCCGACGGCAGTTACCAGATCACGACGGTCGATGGCCGGTGGGTGGTTCTGGATGTCGAAGAGCAACGCCTGCAGACCGGTGACACGGTCATCGGCCTAGACGACATCGCCGGCGACCAGCTCGCGCTGCAAGCTCCATCGGCGGGCGGCAGCAGCGTGCTCATCGCCCATGATCAAGGGCTGATGCGGGTTCCGCTCGGCGGCGCCGACCCGCAGGAGGTCACCGACCAGGGTTCGGGGACCGCCACTCGGCCGCTCGTCGTCGACGACTGCGCGTACACCGCCTGGAGTTCGGGCACGCTCTGGCGGCAATGCGAGAACGCGGACGCCGAGACGATCGGCTTGCAGTCCATGCCGCCGGCCGCGCGGCTCGACTTCGCTGCCAACGGTGATCGGGCGGTGCTGAACGATCGCGCCGGTGGGGCGAGCTGGGCGATCCAGCAAGGCGGTCAGCTGATCGACAACTGGGACGATCTGCTCAATGAAGAGGAAGACCGGCAGCAGGTCGAGGAGAACGACGAAGACACCCCGCCCGAGCTCGAGCGCACCCAGGTCGCGCCGGTAGCCATCGACGACGAGTTCGGTGCCCGACCGGGTCGTTCGACGGTCCTTCCCGTGCTGTTGAACGACTACGACGCCAACGGCGACGTCCTCGTGATCGAGAGCACCGACGAACTCGACCCGTCGCTCGCGCGCCTTGACTTCATCAACCAGCGACAACAGCTGCTGCTCACGTTGCCCGAGGACGCCAGCGGAGCGTTCACGATCGGCTACACCATCAGCGACGGCCGCGGCGGTTCGGCCTCAGCGACGATAACCGTCACCATCCGCGCCGACGGTGAGAACTCGGCGCCGGTCCAGGTGCGGCAGACCAAGGCGACCGTGCAGCAGGGCAGCAGCGTGACCACGAACGCGCTGGGGGACTGGGTCGATCCCGACGGTGACGCCTTCTACCTGTCCAGCGCCGCGGTCGCCCACCCTGACGCTGTCAGCTTCGAGCCGGACGGCACGGTCGTCTTCAGCGAACGCGGCGGCGCCGGCGACATCCGCCAGATCGCCCTGGTCGCAACGGATGGCACCGCCGACGGCGTCGGCGGACTCGCCGTCACCGTGCACCCCACCGGCGCAGTGCCGATCATCGCCGAGCCGTTCGCGGTGGTCGCCTACGCCGGTCAGCCGGTGACGGTCACCCCGCTCGCCCACGTCCGTGGCGGCAACGGGGTCGTCCGGCTGAACGGCGTGCCTGACAAGGCGGGCGCGACGATCGTCCCCAGCTACGAGGACGGCACCTTCACCTTCGTCAGCGACCAGGTGCGCACTCACTACCTCGAGTACGTGGTGGCGGACAGTGAACAGTCGGTCACGGGGCTGGTGCGGGTTGTCGTGCAAAGCCCACCGGACGCGAACTCGACACCGATCACGGTGCCGAAGACGGTGTTCGTCAAGACGCTGAGCAGCGAAACCGTTGACGTGGCCGCGACCGACATCGACCCGGCCGGCGGTGTGCTGATCGTCACCGAGGTCATGAACGTCCCCATCAGCGGGGGAGTGCGCGCCGAAGTGCTCGAGCAACGCTCGGTGCGAGTGACTCTCACCGCGCCGCTGCAATCGGGCTCGGCGACCTTCAACTACCGCGTCAGCAACGGCCTCGTCGACGCTGTCGGGTCGATCACCGTTGTCGAGATTCCCCGGCCGGACCAGTTGCAGCCCCCGGTCGCCACCGACGACACCGCCGGCGTGCGAGTCGGTGACGCCGTCCGCATCCCCGTGCTGGAGAACGACTTCCACCCCGACGGCGCCGAGATCGGGCTGAGTCCCGCGCTGGTGCAGGATGTCGCCTCCGGGGGCGGTCTGCTGTTCGCCGACGGCAACGACCTGCGCTACCTCGCACCGACCACACCCGGCGTGTACACCGCCGTGTACCAGATCACCGACCCCTCAGGCCAGACCGCACAGGCCCAGCTCACCCTCACCGTGCGCGAGGAGGACCAGGCGACGAACAACCCGCCGGTGCCGCCGACGCTCACGGCGCGCGTGATCTCCGGTGAACAGGTGCAGATCGACGCTCGGATGGACGGCACCGACCCCGACGGGGACACCGTGCAACTGCTCGGCCCCGAGAGCAACCCTTCGAAGGGCTCGGTCGTGGAGACCGGCGCCGACTACTTCGTCTACGAGGCGGGCGACTACTCGGCAGGCACCGACACCTTCGCCTACACCGTCATCGACGGGTTGGGGGCCCGGGCGACGGGCACCGTGCGAATCGGCATCACCCCGAGCGCGGGCGCCCAGAACCCCGTCGCGGTCGAGGACGAAGTTCAAGCGCGACCGGGACGCAGCGTGCTCGTGCAGGTGCTCGCCAACGACTCCGACCCCGAAGGCAGTGCGTTGACGGTGTCGGCGGTGGAGAGCGGGGATGCCGCTGTGCAAGCGGAAATCGTCGAAGAGTCGCTCGTGAGAGTCACCCCGCCCACAGTGCCGGGACGGTACGGGCTCGTCTACACGATCGAGAATGCGGCCGGCGGCAGCAGTTCGAACTTCATCACCGTGATCGTCTCGGAGACCGCGCCGCTGAGCTACCCGCAGGCCAGCGACACCGTGCTGCGACTCACCGACATCCTCGATCGAGAGGAGGTCGACGTCGACGTCCTCGCCAACGTCTTCTTCGCCGACGGCGACGCGCGGGACCTGAAGCTGTCGGTGCTGCCTGCGTGGCGCGAGAGCGCCGACGTCACGAGCCGCGCAACCGTGAGAGTGCAGATCCAGGACGACAGCCAGATCATCCCGTTCTCAGTCGCGCACCCCGATGATGACAGCGTCCGGTCCTACGCCCTGATCTGGGTACCCGGCTTCGACGACGCCCTGCCGCAACTCGATCGCACAGCGGGGCCTCTCACCGTGGTCAGCGAGGAAACCCTGCGGATCGACCTTGCCGATTACGTTGTCGCTGTCGGCGGTCGTGACGTGCGGCTCACCGACTCCGGCTCGGTGCGCGCCACGAACTCCGACGGATCAGACCTGGTCGTCGACCCGTTCACGCTCGAGTTCACCTCGGCTCCGCTCTACTTCGGGCCGGCGTCGATCACCTTCGAAGTGACCGATGGCAGTTCCGCGACCGACCCGGAGGGCCGGACCGCGATTCTGGTGCTGCCGATCACGGTCAGCCCCCGCGAGAACCAACCGCCGGTCTTCGCCGGTGCCTCGGTGGAATTCGAACCGGGGCAGGAACGCGAGTTCGATCTGGTGCGACTGACCAATTATCCGTACGCGGACGACGCCGACGAGCTTGCCTACCAACTGCTCGGAGCGGTGCCCACCGGCTTCGAGGCCGCCGTCGATGGTCAGGTGCTCCGGGTGCGGGCCGAGGAGGGCACGGCGAAGGGCACGATCACTGAACTCAACATCGGTGTGCGAGACCGCGCCGCTGCGGGTACCGCGGGCAAGATCCGGATGCAGGTCGTCGCCTCAACCCGGCCCCTCGCGCGACCCGCTGCGGACTCGCAGGTGACCAAACGCGGCGAAACCACCGTGATCGACGTGCTCGCGAACGACCAGGCCGCCAACCCGTTCCCCGGTGAACCCCTGCGTGTGGTCGCGATTCGCGGCATCGGCGGGGGAGCGCTGCCCGCGGGCGTGACCGTGACACCGAGCGCCGACAACTCACGGTTGACCGTCACGGTGAGCGGATCTGCGGCACCGAACGACAGCAACCTGCAGTACCAGGTGGCCGACGCCACGGGCGACCGGGACCGGTACGTGTGGGGCAACGTGACCATCTCGGTGCAGGACGTGCCGGACACCCCGGTTGCTCCGACCCGGGCATCCGGCGGCCACGAAGAAGGGTTGCTGACCCTCGCGCTGTCGGCTCCCCAGTTCAACAACTCGCCGATCACCCGCTACGAGGTGGTGAGCTCGAGCCACGGCAACTACCGCCGCGATTGCGGGCTGTCGCTGCGGTGCGGGCTGCCTGACCTCACCGCCGGACTCAGCTACCAGTTCTCGGTGATCGCCTACAACGGCATCGGCGCGTCGCAGGCGAGCCCGCTCAGTGCGCCGCTCAGCGCCGACTATCTCCCTGCGGCGCCGACGAGCGTGACAGCCGCCCCGGTGGCTGCGCCGGCCGCACCGGCAACGATCCGCATCTCCTGGAGCCCGGTCCCGGACCCGCAACCCGGCAGCCGGGTCAGCCGCTACGTCGTCCAGATCGCCGGATCCGGTGTGAACTGGTCCACCGAGGTCGGCCGGGACACCACCGACCCGCTCACCACGACAGCGAATGGCCAGCTGGTCCCGGGAACGAGTTACACCGTTACGGTGTACGCCAAGAATGCCGCGCAGGTCGGTGAAGCGGACTGGCGGCGAACGACGGCCACCGTGATTCCGGTCGGCCAGCCCGGCGCACCCAATCCGGCGCCGACGGCGGGGACTTCCGCCGACGGGTCGGGTGCGGTCACCGTCAGCTGGGGTGCGGCGGCGGAGAACGGGGCCGCCGGCGTGACCTACTCGATCGCCCGGTTCGACGGCTCACGGTCGGCTCCCGCGTGCAGCCCGACCAGTAAGCCGGGGGTGATCGCCGCAGGCGTCAACTCGCCCTGGACCGACAGCACCGCGCGTGACCGGAACACGTACACCTACGTGGTCTACGCCGACAATGATTATCACTGCACGTCGGCAACCACCGGCGAGGTCGAATCCAAGCAGGTGCCCGGGCAGGCCAGCGGCAGTATCAGCGTGCAAAGCAGCGGCGGCGGACAGTTCGACATCCGCGTCGACAGCCTGTCCGTGGCATCCGGAACCGCCGACAAGTACCAGTACCGCATCGGCGGATCCGCGTGGCGGGATGTCACAGTAGGGCAGTGGCTCACCTCTCTGGCCGGCAGCGGGGTGTACGGAAATCAGCAGAACGTGGAGTTCCGCGGATGCCGCGACCGCAGTGACACCTTCTGCGGGCCGCCCTCTATCCCGCTGACCGCCACCCCGGTGAACACGCGCGCGGGCATCCAGAGTTGCGTCGTCGGCAGCAACCCGATTCCGACCGCACCCAACAACAACGGTGCCGCCGCAACCGTCCTCTACATGTTCTCGTACAACATCTCGGTCCTCGGAACGCCGCCTACCTGGTCCGGCTTCACCTACACCGAGACGACGGCCGTGCCGCCGGGTGCCGTCGCTGCCCGAGTGCGCGCCACCGTTACGATCGGATCCAACAGCTACACCGACCCTGGTTGGGGTCCGATCGATGGGGGACAACCGTGTACGACACCGACACCGTGACGGCGAAGGACGGCTCCGTGACGATGACCCCCGAGCAGGCAACCTGGTTCGCCGACACCTTCGGACGGCTCGTCGCCAACGTGGAGCGCGTGCTGCTCGGCAAGACCTTCGTCATTCGCCTCGGCTTCGTCTGCCTGCTGAGCGAGGGGCACCTGCTGCTGGAAGACTTCCCGGGCACCGGCAAGACCTCCCTGGCGCGCGCGATGGCCCAGAGCGTGCGCGGCACCAGCAACCGGGTGCAGTTCACCCCGGACCTGCTGCCCGGCGACATCACCGGTGTCAGCATCTACGACCAGCGCACCGGGCACTTCGACTTCCACACCGGACCGGTGTTCGCGAATATCGTGCTCGCCGACGAGATCAACCGGGCGAGCCCGAAGACCCAATCGGCTCTGCTGGAAGTGATGGAGGAGAACCGGGTCACGGTCGATGGTGTCACCCACCCCGTCGAGGCACCGTTCATGGTCATCGCCACCCAGAACCCGATCGAGCAGGCGGGCACTTACCGGCTGCCAGAAGCCCAGCTCGACCGATTCCTGATGAAGGCATCGATCGGCTACCCGGACCACGCGTCGACCCTGCGCATCCTCGAGGGTGCGGCCACTCGCGCGCATGACACCACCGTGCCCGAAGTGGTGAGTTCGGAAGCCATCGTCGAGATGGCCCGCCTGGCCGGCACCGTGCACGTCGACCCGTCGATCAACGATTACGTGTCCCGGCTGGTCGACGCCACCCGTTCGGTGCCCGAGGTGCGGCTGGGCGTCAGCGTTCGCGGCGCGCTCGCCCTGGTCCGTGGAGCGAAGACCCTCGCCGCGGCGAACGGACGCCACTACGTGGTGCCCGACGACGTCAAGATGCTCGCCGAACCCGTACTGGCACACCGGCTGGTGCTCGACGCCGAAGCGGAGTTCGACGGTGTGACCAACTCCAGTGTGATCAGCCAGATCCTCATGCAGACCCCGCCGCCCAGCGACAGGCAAGCCGTGTGAGAGCCCGCACCACCCCGCCGGCGTCGCGCGGCGCTCCGGTGACTACCCGATCGCGATTCGACACGGACGCGTCGGCACTGACCAGCGGGTTGACCAATGCCCGCGCGAAAATCGTCGGCGACCGCACCGGATTCTTCGCTGACCTGATCGTCATTTCCGTGCGCGTCGGCAAGGCAGCCCGGCGACTGCTCGGCACGGTCGCCGCACGCGTGGCCACCGTGGTCACACCGCTCGGCTGGACCATGGCGATCCTGGCGCCGTTCTCGCTGCTGGCCGGCTACCTGCTCGGCTGGGAGGAACTCATCGTGCTCGGCTTCGCCGGCCTGGTGCTGCTCATCGTTGCGGGGGCCTATTTGATCGGCCGGCTCGCCCACCGCATCACCCTGACCGTTCCGCACAGCCGGGTCGTGGTGGGCGACGCCGCGGCAGGCCGGGTCGAAGTGCACAACCCGACCCGACACCGACTGCTCGGGGTGACCGTTGAGGTTCCGGTTGGCGAAGGTCTCGCCGAGATCGCCATGCCGAGTCTTCCCGGAGCGGCATCCGAATCACACGACTTCGCCATCCCCACTCGCCATCGCGGCGTGATCTCGGTTGGCCCGGTGCGCACCGTTCGGGCGGACCCGGTTGGGCTGGTACGCCGCGAGATCAGTTGGAGCGACCGCGCCGAGCTGTACGTGCATCCCCGCACCATCGGGCTGCCATCCACCAGCACCGGGCTGATCCGTGACCTGGAAGGAAACCCGACCCGCGATCTCACCTTGAGCGATATCGCCTTCCACGCCCTGCGTGAGTACACCGCCGGTGACGAACGTCGCCACATCCACTGGCGGTCGACGGCGAAGACCGGCACGTACATGGTGCGCCAGTTCGAGCAGACCCGGCGGTCTCACCTGGTGATCGCGCTCAGTCTCGCCGCCGGCGACTATGCGAACGACGACGAGTTCGAACTGGCGGTCAGCGTCACCGGCAGCCTCGGCGCCCGCGCCATCCGGGACTCCCGCGATGTTTCCGTGGTGGTCAGCGAGCGAACCCCGGAGTTCGCCAAGCGCCGAGTGATCGCGGTGCGACCGCTGTCGACGCTCAGCCGATCCCGGCTGCTCGACGAACTCGCCATCATCCAGACCGGAGAGTCGTTCCTTCCGCTGTCCGACCTCGCCAGGGTCTCCGCCGACACCGTCACGGGCGTGTCCGTCGCCTTCCTGATCGTCGGCTCGGTGCCCACCGCGGGCGCGCTGCGAGCGGCTGCCACACGGTTCCCGCCCGGCGTCGAGGTGATCGTGATCGTGTGCGACCCTGAGGCCGTTCCGGGGCTTCGTCGGGTGCCCGGGCTCTCCGTGTTCACCATCGGATATCTCGAAGACCTGCAGAAAGCCCTCGCGCGCACGCGGGCGGTCGCGTAATGGTCACCAAGAGGCCCGCTGGCCTGGTGCTCACCTCGATCCTGATGGTGATGGTGACCAGCGCGATCGCCGCAGCCGCGTGGTGGCCGATCTACCAAAGCGTCGAGTTCGTGGTGATGGCGGGCATCACCGGATTGGTCGGCATCGCCATTGCCGTCGCCGGTTCAACATTCCGGCTCGCCGCACCGGCCGTCGCCGCGATCACCGCGGTGGTCTTTCTCGCGTTCGGCGTTCCGCTCGCGGTGCCTTCCGCCGCGGCCTACGGCATCCTGCCGACCCTCGACGGGCTCACGGAGCTCGCCACCGGAGTCGTCTTCGGCTGGAAACAGCTGCTCACGATCGCCCTTCCGGTTGGCAGCTATGAGGCGCTGCTGGTGCCGCCGATGCTGCTGATGCTGTCCACCGTGGTGGTTGCCCTCTCCGTAGCCCTGCGCACGACGTACGGCGAGCTGGGCGTCATCGCCCCAGTACTGTTCCTGCTCACCGGGCTGGCTTTCGGTCCGGAGACCGCGTGGTATCCGCTGGTGCTCACCTTCGGCATGCTCGCCGCGAGCCTGCTCTGGCTGATCTGGCGACGCTGGTACCGGCGGCGCGCCTCGATCCGCGCGTTGGCCAGGCAGTCGCCGGCCGCGTCTGGACGGCCGTTCGAGACGGTCGGGGAACGCTTCTTCCCCGGGCTGAAGTCCCTGATCGGTGCCGGCGTGATCCTGACAGTGGCCGGCGTCGCTGCTGGCGCCGCGGTGAACGCGCTGCCGCCGACATCCGATCGCACGGTGCTGCGCACGGTGACCGAGCAGCCGTTCGATCCGCGCGAGTACGTGAGCCCGCTGGCCGGTTTCCGCAGCTACCTGAGCGAGGGTCGGGCGGATGCCACCATGCTCACCGTTGCCGGACTGCCCGAGGATGCTCGCATCCGGGTCGCCGCGCTCGACACCTGGGATGGCATCGTCTACTCGGTCGGCAGCGACCAGGTGTCCAGCGCATCCGGGTCGTTCACGCGCGTGCCCTCCCGGATCGAACGGGGCGACCTGGCCGGCGACCGGGCCAGCATCCAGGTCACCGTCGGCGGGTACGAGGGCGTCTGGCTGCCCAGCGTCGGCGCCCTGGAAGCCGTGGATTTCGACCGCGGCGCCGCGCGAGAGCGGTTCTACTACAACGACAACAGTCGAACCGGTGCGGTGATCGGGGGACTGGCCGAGTCCTCGAGCTATCGCCTCGACGTCGTCATCCCCGAGCAGCCCGAGCAGAGCGAGCTGCCCAGCATGGTGCCGGGCACCGCGGTGATGCCCGCGCTCGATCAGGTGCCGGAAGAGCTGAGCACCGCACTCGACGAGTACACGGCGGGCATCGACGGGCCTGGCCGTCAGCTGGTCGCCATGCTCGATGGGCTCGCCCGCGACGGCTACGTCAGCCACGGCGCCGAGGGTGAACCGGCCAGCCGCTCGGGACACTCCGCCAACCGCATCGCCGAACTGTTCACGCAGACCCCGATGATCGGCGACGCCGAACAATACGCAACCGCCGCCGCGCTGATGGCCCGCGAGATCGGTTTCCCAGCGCGAGTCGTGATCGGCTTCGCCCCCGAGGACTCCGACGGCGGGACGACGATGGTCACCGGGGCGGATGTCTCCGCCTGGCTCGAGGTGCACACCGAGCAGTGGGGGTGGGTGGGTATCGACCCGACTCCCGAGGTGCGGGAGATCCCGCCTCGCCAGCCGGAGAATGCCACCGAGGTCGCCCGTCCGCAGTCGGCGCTGCCGCCGCCGGCGAAGCAGGAGGAGAAGCCCGACGAGCAGACCCCTCCGCAGAACGCGCCGGAAGACCCGGAGGCGTTCGACGCCTTCCTCGGCGTGATGCTGACCGTGTTGCGTGTGCTGGGTTGGGTGTTGCTCGGGCTCGCCCTGGTGAGCGCCCCGTTCCTCGCGATCATCGCCGCCAAGCTGCGGCGCCGCCGCCGGCGTCGCCGCGCCGCGGACCCCGTGCAGAACATCCGCGGCGGCTGGCAGGAGTTCGAGGACACGCTGCTCGACCACGGCATCGAAGTGCCCCAGGCCGCGACCCGGCGCGAACTCGCCAAGATCGCCGGCGGCGCAGGTGCGCGGGTGCTCGCCGTCGTGGCCGACCGTGCCGTCTTCGCGCCGGAAGGACCCGACCCATCCGAACCAGGCAAGGTGTGGCAGGCCGTTCAGGACCTGTCCGCGTCACTGCGGAACCGGCTCAGCCGCTGGGAGCGGTTCAAGGGCCGCGTCTCCCTGCGCTCATTCGGTCGTTATAGTGGCAGGAAGCCACTGGGGCGCAGCCGTAGCTAGTGGCCACCAGAAAGGGCATCGCGTGACTTGCACATTCTGCGGCACGAAATTGCCCGCGGGAGCAATGTTCTGCGGGGAATGCGGTCGGTCGGTTACCGCCGCCCAGTTCGTTCCACCGCCGCCGGCACCTGTGGCGCCGACCGCGCCGAGCGTCAATTGCGCGCAGTGCGGCACGGCGATGAGCGCCGATGACATCTTCTGCGGAGAGTGCGGTTTCGTCGCCTCCGCGGTCACCGATGCCTTCACCACCGGCCAGCGTCCGCAGATCGTGCCGGAAGCGCCCCCAGAGCCGGAACCAGCCGCTCCGGCCCGCCCCGACGCCAGCGACACCGCCCGCATTGAACTCCTGGACCTGCTGGACCTCGCCGAACTCGAGGTGGCGACATCCCCCGACATCGCAACCGAGCCGGCGATTTCGCCGATCCCGCCGATCACGTCGTCGATCCCGCCCCCGCCCAGCGCGTCGCACGCACTGCCTGACGACGTCGAGGCCACTCGCATCGTGCGCCGCAATGCGGTCGGCGAGCGTTTCGTGCTGCAGTTCAGCACCGGCGAGAACGTCACCGTCACCGGATCCGGGCTGCTCGGCCGTAGTCCGCGGCCGCAACCCGGTGAGTACTTCGACCACATCATCGCGATCACCGATCCCGGACGCTCGGTGTCTAAGACCCATTTGGAATTCGGCCAGGATGCCGGCGCGTTCTGGGTCTCCGACCGCTTCTCGGGGAACGGCACCGTGGTGCGCGAACCCGAGTCAGGTCCGGTGCGCTGCGATCCGGGCAAGCGCTACCACCTGATGCGCGGTTCCCGGGTCGACATCGGCGAGCAGTTCCTGATCGTCAGTTGACTGGTGGTAGCTGGCTAGTGTCTCCTGACTGATCGCCGGTCATCAGCCGCTCCTCTCCGCGCCGAATGGGCTGCTTCCACGCCGGTTGAAGGACTGTGGCCTGTCGGATGCCGGAGTGTTGACATCGTCGGGTGAGCGATCCCGGCATCCGACTGCCCGCGCCACCGGCGGGGAGCGAGCCAGCGCCGTTCCCGATGCTCGCCACCGTTGCGCCAGTCGTGGGGTCGATCGCGCTCTGGGTGATCACGCAGTCGCCGTTCGCCCTGCTCTTCGCCGTGCTCGGCCCGGTCACCGCGATCGCCACCCTCGGTGACGGCGCCGTATCCACTCGGCGACGGCGACGTCGGGAACAGCGTCGGTTCGCCAGCGAACTGGCAGCCACGCTGACCGGCATCGATGAGGCCCATGATCAGGAGCGTCGGCGACGCTGGGCGGCGACGCCCGGCATCGACCCACTGCTGCGCGGTGACCCGATCGCCTCGACAGGCGCCCGCGGCACCGGGCCGATCGAGGTCGTGATCGGGGAGGGCAGCACGCCGAGCGAGTTGCGGATCATCGATGCCGGTGTGGGAACAGGAACGGCCGACCCTGCCACTGCCCTCGCCGCAGCGCGAGAGAAGGCCGCAGTGCTGGAGCGGGCGCCGATCGTGGTGGACGCCGCCGCCGGGATCGCGGTGATCGGCCCTGCTCCGGTGAGTCGTGCCGTGGCCGCGGCGATCGCGCTGCAGCTGCTGGCGATCGCCCGCGAGGATGCCCGAGTGCGCTACGACCCGGACTGGTTCGACTGGCTCGGACTCTCGGTGGATGAACCGGCCGCCCGCGGTGAGCTGACCGTGTCCGCCGCCGCCACGGTGGGCCGACTGGTGGTGGCGGAGGTCATCGACGTTCTCCCGGCCGACTGCGGCGTCATCCTGACAGTGGCGCGAGGCGGGCTGGCCACGCTGGACGGTCTGCCGGTCCGCCCGTCACTCGTCAGCCGGGAACAGGCCCGGTTGGTGCTCGGCCGGCTGCGGCTGACAACCCGGGCAACCCTGCCCGGCCGGGTCGAGTTCGCGGCATTACCCGACCTCGGCGCATCCGCCGGCCGGCTCGGCGCCGTGTTCGGCCTCGATCCTGGTGGCCCGGTGCTCATCGACCTCGTTGACGGACCCCATGCTCTCGTCGTCGGAACGACCGGCAGTGGCAAGAGCGAACTGCTGGTGAGCTGGGTGCTCGCGATGGCCCGCGGACGCACCCCGCAGCAGGTGAGCTTCCTTCTGGTGGATTTCAAGGGCGGTTCGGCGTTCGCGCCGCTGACGGTGCTCCCGCACTGCGTCGGGGTGATCACCGATCTCGACGAGAGCGCCGCGCGCCGGGCACTGCAGAGCCTGACCGCCGAACTCCGGTACCGCGAGACCCGACTGGCCGAGCTGGCAGCAGCAAGCATCGAGAAGGCGCCGTACGCTTTCGCCCGGCTGGTAGTCGTTGTCGACGAGTACGCCGCACTGGTCGGCGCACACCCCGAGCTCGGCGGGCTATTCGCCGACATCGCCGCCCGCGGCCGCTCGCTCGGCGTGCACCTGCTGCTCTGCACGCAACGGCCGACGGGCGTCGTCAGCGACGCGGTGCTGGCGAACACCGGGCTGCGAATCTGCCTGCGCGTGAACAATCGAGCCGACAGCGTCGCCGCGATCGGCATCCCTGATGCCGCCGACCTGCCCGCCACCCGTCTCGGTCGCGCGCTGATCGACGGCCGCCCGGTGCACGTCGCGATTGCCGCGCAATCGGATGCCGAGGCGGTGGCAGCGGCCACCCCTAACGGTCCCGCCCCGCGTCGGCCGTGGTGTGACCCGCTGCCGACCGACCTGCGGCTGCCCGAGCTCCCGCGCCCGGAGCATCCCCTTGCGCCGTCGGCGGTGACGTTCGGACTCGCCGACCAGCCCAGGCAGCAGCGTCAGGTGGCGGCGGTCTACGACCCGCTGCGGCACGGCCATTTGCTGGTGGTCGGGGCGAGCGGCACGGGCAAGTCCACCCTGCTGCGCACGCTCGCCAGTCATCCGCTCAGCCGACTGGTGCCGCCCGGCGTGGAAGCCGCCTGGGACGCGGTCAGCGCCCTGGCCCGCGACCCGTCCGGTGCGGCGGGACTCACCCTCCTCGATGATCTCGACAGTGTCGCCGCGCAACTGACCGACGACCACCTCGCCGCATTCGTGGAACTGCTGCAGCGCGCCGCGCGGGACGGCGTCGGGCGGCTGGTGCTCGCCGCCCGTCGGGTCACCGCTCCCGTGCAGAGTCTGTTGCCGCTGTGCGACGCCCGCCTGCTGCTGCGGCTGCCCGATCGGCACGAGCACGCGCTCGTCGGTGGGGACTCATCGGCCTACGACCCGAGGCTGCCCGACGGGCGCTGCCACTGGCAGGGCGACCTGGTGCAGATCGCGCGCCGAACCGACCTGCCGGCCGCACCTGCGCAGGGCGATGCACGGTTTCTGCCCACGCCGGGCCGGAGCTACCTCGTGGCATCCACGGCATCCCGGCGGTGTGCCGCGGCGCTCGCCGCACTGGGCACGCATGACGTGCTCGCGCTTGATCCGGATGCCGCCGACCCGCGCACGCTCGGCACGGGATCAGCCGGCAGCGACGGGCGCGGGCGGATCCTCGTCGCCGACCCGGACACCTGGCAGAACTGGTGGGGCGCCCTGCCCGCGCTACGCGGCCGGGCCGACGTCATCGTCGACGGATGCTCGACCTCGCAATACCGGGCGCTCACCCGCGACAGTGACCTCCCGCCGCCGTTCGCGCCCGGTCGGCGGGTCAGCTGGCTCGTCGACGCGGCTGGCCCCCGACGCATCCTGTTGCCATGAGTCAGGCCAGCGCCAGGGAAACCTCGAGGTGATCCAGGCCGAGGGCCCTGGCGACCGGCTCACTGACGACATGACCGTCGTACACGTTGAGGCCCGGCGCCAGCGCCGGATCGGTCATCATCGCCGCCCGCCAGCCCTGGCTTGCGATCGCCCTGACGTACGGCATGGTGGCGTTCGTCAGGGCGTAGGTTGACGTGTTCGGCACCGCACCGGGCATGTTCGCAACGCAGTAGAACAGCGAATTGTGCACAGTGAAGGTCGGATCGGCGTGGGTGGTGGGGTGCGAGTCCTCGAAGCAGCCACCCTGGTCGACGGCGATGTCTACCAGCACACTGCCGGGACGCATCCGTGACACCATCTCGTTGGTGACCAGCTTTGGAGCCTTCGCGCCGGGGACGAGCACCGAACCGATGATCAGGTCGGCACCGATGACGGCACGTTCGATCTCGTAACCGTTCGAGGCGACCGTCCTGATGCGTCCGGCATAGAGCGCGTCGAGCTCACGGAGCCGCTGCAGGTTCGTGTCCAGCACGGTCACGTCTGCGCCAAGCCCGACCGCGAGCGCGAGCGCATTGGTGCCGGCGACGCCACCGCCGAGAATGACCACTTTCGAGGGGTAGGTTCCCGGCACCCCGGAGATCAACAGGCCGGGGCCGCCGTTCGGCTTCATCATGGCGTTCGCGCCGACGATGACGGACAGTCGCCCGGCGACCTCGCTCATCGGTGCCAACAGGGGAAGGGTCCGGTTCGGCAACTGGACGGTCTCATAGGCGATGGCCGTCATCCCCGACGCAACCAGCGCCTGGGTGAGCTCGGGCTCCGCGGCAAGGTGCAGATAGGCGAAAAGCACCAGATCGTCACGGAAGTAGCGGTACTCGCTGGCCACCGGTTCCTTGACCTTGATCAGCAGCTCGGCGCGCTCCCAACAGCTGGCGGCATCCGGGACGATGCGCGCCCCCGCAGCCGAATACTGCTCGTCGGTGATTGACGACCCGGTTCCGGCACCGGACTGCACGTAGACCTCATGCCCGTGCGCGACCAGATCGTGGACGCCTGCCGGGGTTATCGCGACGCGGAACTCGTTGTTCTTGACCTCGCTGGGTACTGCGACTCGCATGGCTCTCCTTGGCTGTCGAACGCGCACGGAACCACCGGGGCTCCGTTGCCCTATACAGCCCACAGTAGCCATGTCGATGATGTAATCCGCAGTCAGTGCTCACCGAATCTGCTGATTTCGTTACATTCCTGTTTCAGGGAGACGTTTTTCCTCGTTTTGCTGTTCAGTTCGGGGTTTCCTTGTGTCAGGATCAACACACCCCGCAATGGAGCGGGCGTCGATCCCATAAGTTGAGGGAGTCCGTCATGGCCAAACCGCTTCCGGAAGACCCGATCATCCGCCAGCTGATCGAAAGCGCGCGGCGGACACAGCTCAGCCGTCGGGCGATGCTCAAGGGAACCGGGGTGAGCGCAGCGGTGCTGGCGCTGGCGGCGTGCACGCCGCAGGGCGGCGGCGACCTCGAGCCGGCCACGGATGAATCCGACACCGACAAGACGGTTCGCTGGGCGAACTGGCCCGCGTACATCGACGAGGACGAAGACGGCAACTACCCGACGCTGATCGCCTTCACGGAACAAACCGGCATCGAGGTCGAGTACCTCGTCGACATCGATGACAACAACACCTACTACGCCAAGGTGCGCGACCAGCTCGCGCTCGGCCAGGACATCGGAGCAGACACCATCTGCCTCACCGAGTGGATGATCTCCCGACTGGTCCGGCTGAACTACGTGCAGGAGCTGGACCACGCCAACATCCCGAACCTCAGCAACCTGACACCCTCGCTGGCTCACCCGGACTTCGACCCGGACCGGAACAAGAGCCTGCCCTGGCAGGCGGGTTTCGCTGGCATCTGCTGGAACAAGGAGCAGGTGCCGAACGGGTTGCGAAGCGTCGAGGACCTCTGGAACCCCGAGCTGAAGGGGAGGGTCAGCGTTCTGTCGGAGATGCGCGACACTCTCGGCCTGATCATGCTGCACCGACATCACCGACTTCACCGCGGACGAGTTCCAGGCGGCGATGGACACCTTCCGCGAGCAGGTCGACTCCGGTCAGATCGGTGCGGTGCGCGGCAACTCCTACCTCGAAGACCTGCAGAACGAAGACACCCTCGCCGCGATCTGCTGGTCAGGTGACATCACGCTGCTGAACGCCGAGGCTGGCGACAAATGGGAGTTCGTCATTCCCGAGGCCGGTGGCACGTTGTGGAACGACACCTTCGTCGTCCCGATGGGGTCGACACACAAGAAGAACGCCGAGACGCTGATGAACTACTACTACGAGCCGGAGGTGGCCGCGGAGGTGGCGGCCTGGGTGAACTTCGTGACCCCGGTGGTAGGTGCCAAGGAGGCAGCAATCGCGATCGATCCCGCTCTCGCCGAGAACCAGCTGATCTTCCCCAACGAGGAGACGCTGTCGACGGTGCACGTGTTCCGAACGCTGTCCAACTCGGAAGAGCAGGAGTTCGGCGCCGAGTACCAGAGCGTTCTGCTGGGAGCCTGACGTGCCACGAGGGGAGTTCGCCGCGGCCGGCGCTGACCTCGAACTGGTGGGCGTGACCAAGCGCTTTCCCGGGTTCACCGCGATCGAGGATCTCAACCTGACAATTCCTGCGGGCTCATTCTTCGCTCTGCTCGGCCCGTCCGGTTGCGGCAAGACGACAACGCTGCGGCTGGTCGCCGGGCTCGAGGAGGCAAGTGCCGGGCGCATCCTGATCGGCGGTAAGGATGTCACCGACACCAAGCCGTTCCAGCGACCCGTGAACACCGTGTTCCAGAGTTATGCCCTGTTCCCGCACATGAGCGTGCTCGAGAACGTGGCGTTCGGTTTGAAGCGACGCCGAATCGCCGACCCGGGCACGAAGGCGCACGAGGCACTGCGTCTGGTCGAGCTGGACCACCTCGCCCAGCGCAAGCCGGCACAGCTCTCGGGCGGACAGCAGCAACGCGTCGCGCTCGCCCGGGCGATCGTGAATCGGCCCGCCCTGCTGTTGCTGGATGAGCCACTCGGGGCGCTGGACTTGAAGCTGCGGCGACAGATGCAGCTGGAGTTGAAGGGCATCCAGTCCGAGGTGGGCCTCACCTTCCTGCACGTCACTCACGACCAGGAGGAGGCCATGACCATGGCCGACACCGTCGCCGTGATGAACAAGGGACGCATTGAGCAGATGGGCTCCCCGGAAACGCTGTACGAACTTCCGAAAACGGTTTTCGTCGCCAACTTCCTGGGCCAGTCGAACCTGTTCGCAGGCCCGGTGGTGGCCGGAGACGGCCGCAGCTTCGTCGTCGAAGTCGGCCGCAGCCGCATCGAGGTTCCGCTTTCGCGGGCGCAGCGCCACACCGGCACGGTCACGGTCGGAGTCCGGCCCGAGAAACTGCGCTTGCACGCCACCGAACCTGAACGCGTCGCCGGGATGAACGTCGCCGGCCCCGGGCGGGTGAGCGATGTCTCATTCACCGGGATGAGCACGTCCTACCGAGTCGAGATGCCGGCAGGCACGGTGACCGTGTTCGAGCAGAACCGCGCCTTCGGTCCCGCAGCGCATGAAGGCGATGAGGTGTGGTTGAGCTGGCTGATTGAACACGGGTTCGGCCTGGCCGACGAGCCCGGAAGCGAAGCGCGATTCGTGACGGACACCTCGACCGCGGCCATCGCCGTCGAACGTCGCAAGCGCCTCGAAGCGGAGCTCGGAGAACACTGAGATGGCCTTCGGAGCATTCGCCACCGAGGCGCCGGCCGCCGAACCGGCACCGCGCAAGAAGAGCCGCATCGTCCTCTTCCTGCTGCTGCCCGGGGTGCTCTACCTGCTGGTGTTCTTCGCCACGCCGCTGGTCTCATTGATCCTGACGAGCCTGCAGGCGCCGAGCGTCATCGGCGACATCGGCCGATACGACTACGCCTTCCAATGGCAGAACTACGTCACCGTGATCGAGACGTACTGGCCGCAGATCCTGCGCTCGTTCGTCTACGCGGCGTTGGCGACGTTGTTCGCGCTGCTGTTCAGTTACCCGCTCGCCTACTTCATCGGCGTCAACCTGCGCCGCTTCCCGCTGCTGCAAGCGCTCGCACTCACCCTCGTGATCGCGCCGTTCTTCATCTCGTTCCTGCTGCGCACGCTGGCCTGGAAGCAGATCTTCGCTGACGAAGGCTGGCTGGTCGGAACACTCCAGAGTTTCGCGCTGCTACCGTCCGACGCGCAGATCAACGGCACCCCGTTCGCGGTGATCTTCGGCTTGACCTACAACTTCATCCCATTCATGACCCTGCCGATCTACGCGTCGCTGGAGCGGCTTGACCTGCGCTACGTCGAGGCCGGCAATGACTTGTACGCGTCGTCGTGGACGACATTCCGAACCGTGACCGTGCCGCTATCCATGCCGGGCATCCTGTCCGGGGTCCTGCTGACCTTCATTCCCGCGGCCGGTGACTTCGTCA
Organism: Diaminobutyricimonas sp. LJ205; assembly: GCF_009755725.1. Lineage (NCBI taxonomy): Bacteria > Bacillati > Actinomycetota > Actinomycetes > Micrococcales > Microbacteriaceae > Ruicaihuangia > Ruicaihuangia ninglii. The sequence goes on from NZ_CP046619.1 coordinate 776,695, forward strand.
ATGCCAGCCGCGACTTCCTCGGCTCCACCGACACCGCCATGATCGGCAACGTCATCGAGGCGAACTTCCTGGTGTTGCAGAACTACCCGGCCGCCGCGGCACTGTCGATCCTGCTGATGGCCGCGATCCTCATCCTGGTCAGCTTCTACGTGCGCCGGAGCGGAACGGAGGATCTGCTGTGACCGTGCAAGCGGGGGCGGCCATCACGGATGCCGCGACCACACCGCCTCGCCCAGAGCGTCGCCCGTTCCGGCTCGGCGTCGGGCGATGGGGGCTCGCACTGTACAGCGTGCTCGCGTTCGTGTTCCTGCTTATCCCGATCGTCTACACGATCGTCTTCTCGTTCAACGACTACCGCCGCACGAACATCTCCTGGCGCAGCTTCACGCTCGACAACTGGCTCGGCGTCTGCAACGCGCAGGGAGTCTGCGAGGCCTTCGCGAACAGCATCCTGATCGCGGTTGTGGCCACGGTCATCGCCACCGTGCTCGGAACGATGATCGCCATCGCCCTGGTGCGCTATCGGTTCCGATTCCGGGCCGGCACCACGCTGCTGCTGTTCCTGCCGATGGCCACTCCCGAGGTCGTGCTCGGCGCCGGCCTCGCCGCGCAGTTCCTCGCCGTCGGCGTTGCGAAGGGCATCGGCACGATCATCCTCGCGCACGTGATGTTCTGCATCAGCTTCGTCGTGGTCACCGTGCGAGCACGGGTCGCCTCGCTCGACCCGGCGCTCGAGGAAGCCGGGCGGGACCTCTACGGGTCGCCGAACCAGGTGTTCTGGCGGATCACCTTCCCGCTGTTGCTGCCGGGGATCATGGCCGCGGCCATGCTGTCCTTCGCGTTGAGCTTCGATGACTTCATCATCACCACGTTCAACTCCGGTGCGGCGGTGACCTTCCCGAAGTTCATCTACACGGCGGCCGCTCGAGGCATCCCGGCCGAGGCCAATGTGATCGCGTCAATCGTCTTCTTCGCGAGCATCATCATCGTGGTCTCAGCGCAGCTGACCACAGCCGCCCGACGCAAGCGGCTCGCGAAGAAGGCCTAGCCGTGTACGAGGACCGAGAGCGCCTGCGCGCGCTCTGGCACGGTGAGGTTGAACTGTTCCGCCGGACCCACCCGGAGTCCGGCCGGCTGGCCCAGAACGCGCGAGTGAATATGCCTGACGGAGTTCCGATGCTCTGGATGGCGAAGTGGCCGGGACCCTGGCCGGTGTATGTGCGGTCCGCATCCGGTAGCCACTTCGAATGCGCCGACGGCATCGACTACGTCGACCTCTGCCTCGGTGACACCGGCGCCATGTGCGGGCACGCGCCGGCGGCATCCGTCCGTGCGATCACAGGGCAGCTGACCCGTGGATCGACGTTCATGCTGCCGACTGCGGATGCCGCGACGGCGGCTGCGCTGCTCAGCGAGCGGTTCGGGCTGCCCAGCTGGCAGTTCACCCTCTCGGCGACGGATGCGAACCGGGCGCTGATCCGGTTCGCCCGGCAGGTCACCGGCCGGCGGAAGATCCTGGTCGTGGACTATTGCTACCACGGCACTGTGGATGAGGCTTACGCGACCCTCGACCCGGAAGGCTCGGTCATCGAACGCCGAGGGACCATCGGCGCCCCGGTGCCGCCGTCGGAGACCACCGCGGTGGTGCCGTTCAATGACGTGCCCGCCCTTGAGGCAGCGCTGTCTGGCGGCGACGTTGCGGCCGTGTTGATCGAACCGGCGATGACCAACATCGGCATCGTGCTGCCCGAGGACGGCTGGCACGACGCTCTCCGCCGGCTCTGCGATGCAACCGGGGCCCTGCTGGTCATCGATGAGACGCATACCCTGTGCGCTGGGCCGGGCGGGATGACCGCCCGCGACGGACTGTCGCCGGATGCGGTCGTCGTCGGCAAGACCATCGGTGGCGGCATCCCGGCGGCGGCTTACGGGATGACGCAGACCTTCGCCGACCGGGTGCGCTCCTCGCTTGAGCTCGAGGACATCGACGTCGGGGGAGTGGGCGGCACGCTGGCCGGCAACGCGGTGTCGATGGCAGGCATCCGCGCAACGCTCGCGGAGGTGCTCACCCCTGAGGTGTGGCCGGGCATGATCGAGGTCGCCACCGAGTGGACCGCGGGCGTGCAGGCCGCGATCGACGAGTTCTCGGTGCCGTGGCAGGTGACCCAGCTCGGCTGCCGGGCGGAGTACAGCTTCCGCGAGACGGCGCCGCGCGACGGTCGGGAGGCGGCGGATGCCGACGACTTCGAACTGCAGCAGTACCTGCACCTGCATGCGTTGAACCGGGGCATCCTGATCACACCGTTCCACAACATGGCCCTGATGAGCCCGGCGACCACCTCCGCCGATGTGGCACGGCACACCGAAGCATTTCGTGACGCGGTCGCCTCGCTGTACGCCGACTGATACCGCCCGCTGATCGACCACCCGCTGATCGAGCCTGCCGAGATCTCGACAACCTCGGTCACCGGGGAATGTCGATCGGGCGTCACCTGGATCGTCATAGAGGTATGTCGGCCACGAATTGTGACCGGTACCGTACGAACACAGGAGGGCAGACCGATGCGCTACTCACTGATCATGCACTACCCCGAGATGACCGAAGCCGACCTCGGCACCGAGGCGATGAACGAGGGCAAGGCCGCGTTCGACGACTACGCCAAGGCATTGAACGACGCCGGGGTGCTGATCTCGGCCGAGGTGCTGCAGCAGTCATCGAACACCACGACGCTGACCATGCGAGACGGTCACCTGAAGGTGCAGGACGGCCCGTTCGCCGACACCAAGGAGCAACTCGGCGGACTCTTCGTCGTTGATGTCGCCGACCTGGATGCCGCGCTTGCCTGGGCGGAGAAATGCCCGGCCGCGTACTACGGCGTCATCGAGATCCGGCCGGGCGCCGTGCACTTTGAAGACGGGGCATGGCACGGGAAGATCTGACGGCGAAGGCGCGGGCTGAAGAAGTCGCCCGCGCCTCCTACGGGCGACTGCTCGCGCTTCTCGCCGCCCGCACCGGCGACATCCCCGGGGCGGAGGACGCGCTCGGCGACGCGTTCGTGCAGGCCCTCACCAGCTGGCCGGTCGGCGGAGTGCCCGACAACCCGGAAGGCTGGCTGATCACCGTCGCCCGGAACCGGCAGCGTGACCGAGCGAAGTCGGCCGCCGTCCGGACCAGTGAGCCACTGGAGGAGCCACCGGTGTTCGACGAGATTGACCTGGATGCGATCCCGGACAAACGGCTCGAGCTGATGTTCGTCTGCGCGCACCCGGCGATTGATCCCGGCATCCGCACGCCGCTCATGCTGCAGACCGTGCTGGGCTTCGAGGCCGAGCAGATCGCGCGCGCCTTCGCGATGCCGGCATCGACCATGGCGCAGCGGCTGGTCCGGGCGAAGCGGCGCATCCGAGACGCGCGGATTCCGTTCGTCGTCCCGACCGTTCGAGACATGCCTGCGCGGCTGCCGGGTGTGCTGGAGGCCATCTACGGGGCCTATGCCATCGACTGGCTGCTGGTCTCGGGGGACGAGGTGCGCGAGTCGCTGTCCGCCGAGGCGCTCTACCTCGCCTCCACGCTCGCGTCACTGCTGGATGAGCCCGAGGCGGCCGGCCTCGCCGCGCTGCTGGCGCTCTCGCTCGCTCGAGCACCGGCGCGCACCGTCGATGGCCGCTATGTGCCGCTCGATGAGCAGGACCCGGCACTCTGGGATGCCGAGCTCATCGCCGCGGGGGAGCGGTGGCTGCGGCACGCCAGCCGGGCCGATCGTCTCGGGCGCTTCCAGCTCGAGGCCGCCATCCAGTCGGTGCACTGCGCGCGCGCCCGGACCGGGGACACCGACTGGGCTGCACTGCTTGTGCTCTATGACGCGTTGGTGGCACTCGCACCGACACTGGGTGCCCAGGTCTCCCGCGCGGTGACGCTCGCCCGCATCGACGGGCCCAACACTGGGCTTGCGACGCTGGACGCGATCGAGGGCGCCGACCGCTTCCAGCCGGTCTGGGCGGCGCGGGCACACCTGCTGGCCGAGTTGGGGAACACGGATGCCGCAGCCCGCGCCTACGCGAAGGCCATCTCGCTCACTACCGAACCAGGCCTCCGGGAGTATCTGCGGGCCAGAATCGACGAGCTCCCGGGCTAAGGAAGGGTGACCCGCAGCGCCCCGACCGGGCGGCCGCCGCCGAGGACGGGCTCGGTGGTGATCGCTTCGACTTCGGCTGCGGCATCCGCATCCACCGCGCCGGCGGTGACCAGCAGGTGCAGGGCGACCGCGGTGGCCGCGCGCAGGCTGCCGTCGAGCACCTTCACCGCGACCGCCGTGCCATCCGGCGCGCCCATCACCATGACGCCCTCGGCGCCGAGCTTCGCGATCAGGCCGAGCTTCTCAATGGTGACCGTGTTGGCGCGGCCGGGCCCGTCGATCGCCCAGGGGTGGGCACGGACGGCCGCCGCGAGACGGCTGGCGTCCGCGTCATCCGCTGGTCCCGTGACCCGGGAGATTGCGGTCGCGAGTCCGCGCAAGGTGACCGCGTGCACCGGGGCGCCGCAGCCGTCGATGCCGCTGTGTTCGACGCCTGCGCCGGTGAACTCCTCGACGGTGGCGAGGATTCGTTGCTGCAGCGGATGCTCCGGTGCCAGGTAGCTCTCGGTCGGCCAGCCGTTCGCGGCGCATGCCATCAGGAACGCGGCGTGCTTGCCGGAGCAGTTCATCGTGAGCCGGGTTGGCGCGCTCATACCGTCACGTGCGTCGCGGTCGAACGGCCAATCGGCCGGGCACTGCAGCGCGCTGTCGTCAAGGCCTGCTTCGGCGAGCATGCGTTGCACGACTGCGACGTGGTCACCGGTGCCGGCGTGGCTGGCCGTGGCGAGCACGAGTTCCTCACCGTCCAGGTCAACACCCGAGCGCAGCACCGCCAGGGCCTGCAGCGGTTTCAGGGTGGACCGGGGGTAGATCAACGCGTCGACGTCGCCGACCTCGCGCAGCGTCGCCGCATCGGGACCGACCACCACCGCAGCGCCGATGTGACGGGACTCGATCATTCCGGAGCGCTCGATGACGGCGAGCTCGACGGCTCCGGAGACCGTCAGCACATCCGTCACCGGGCGGTGCCGAGTGAGGCGAAGGCGTCATCGAGTACCTCGACGACCTGGCCGATCAACTCGTCGGTGAGCGCCAGTGAGGGCAGGAAGCGCAGCACATTGCCCCAGGTGCCCGCGGTCAGCATGAGCACGCCGTGCTGTGCGGCGAACGCGGCGACGCTGTTCACCGCTTCCGGTAGCGGGGTCTTGGTGCCGGGCTCGACCAGTTCGATCGCGAGCATGGCTCCCTTGCCGCGGACGTCGCCGATCACCGGGTACTTCTCCTGCAGCTTCACCAGCTCGGGCTGCAGGCTCGCCTCGATGCGCTGCGCCTCGCCGAGCAGGTTGGCGCTCTCGATCTGTTCGAACACCGCGATCGCGGCAGCGCAGGAGACGGGGTTGCCGCCGAATGTTCCGCCGAGGCCGCCGGCGTGCGAGGCATCCATGATCTCCGCGCGACCGGTGACGCCTGCGAGCGGAAGGCCGCCCGCGATGCCCTTCGCGCTCAGCACGATGTCGGGCACGATGCCGAAGTGTTCGCTGGCGAAGTAAGCGCCGGTTCGGGCCATCCCGCTCTGGATCTCGTCGGCGATGAAGACGATGCCGTTCGAAGTACACCATTCCTGCAGGGCAGGCAGGAAGCCGTCGGCGGGCACCATGAAGCCGCCCTCGCCCTGGATCGGTTCGAACACCAGGCAGGCGAGGTCAGCGGCGCCGACCGTCTTCTCGAGGAACGCGATCGTGCGGGCGGCCGCCTCGGTGCCGGTCAAGCCGTCCCGGAACGGGTACGAACTCGGGGCGTGGTAGACATCCCCGGCGAACGGTCCGAAGCCGGCCTTGTACGGCATGGCCTTGTAGTTCATCGCCATGGTCAGGTTGGTGCGGCCGTGGTAGCCGTGGTCGAGCACGGCGATTCCGGGGCGTCCGGTGTGCTTGCGGGCGATCTTGACGCCGTTCTCCACCGCCTCGGCGCCGGAGTTCACCAGCACGGTCTTCTTCGCGTGATCGCCGGGCGTGTGCTGCGCGAGCAGCTCGGCAACGCGCACGTACTCCTCGTACGGGGTGATCGTGAACAGCGTGTGGGTCACCTTCTGCAGCTGCGCGGATGCCGCGGCCACGACTGCCTCGACCGTGTGGCCGACCGTGGTGACGCCGATGCCGGCGCCGACATCGATGAACTGGTTACCGTCCACATCGACCAAGATCGCGCCCTGCGCCCGCTCGATGTACACCGGGAGGGCGCTCGAGACACCCCCGGGGACCACTGCAAGTCGTCGCTCGTGCAGCGCCTTCGACTTCGGACCGGGAATCGCGGTGGTGATGCGACGCTCCTGGAGCACGGGCGCGGGACCTGATGCATTCAGCGTGTCAGTCATGGTGAACTGATCCTAGTTCGCGAGACGAGAGGCTGTCATGACCCCGGAGCACCACTTCGAAGTATCCCTTCGCTGGACCGGAAACCGGGGCACCGGCACCAGCGGTACCCGCGACTTCAGCCGCGAACACCTGCTGCAGATCGACGGCAAACCGGACCTGCTGGGCTCTGCCGCACCGGTCTTCCGCGGCGACGCCGACCGCTGGAACCCGGAGGAACTGCTCATCGCGGCGCTCGCGCAGTGCCACATGATGAGCTACTTCTACGTCGCCACCCGTGACGGGATCGTCGTCACTGACTACACGGATGCCGCGACCGGCACCATCCGGATGCGCGGAGCAGGCGGCAGCTTCACGAGCGTGACGCTGAGGCCGCGGATGACGATCGCCGCCGGCGACCTCGACCTCGCTCATCGGCTGCACGACGAAGCTGAGCAGTTGTGCTTCATCGCCCAGTCGGTGAACTTCCCGGTGATTCACGAACCCGAGATCACACTCGCCTGAGGCACGCACGCAGCTTCCTCATCGATGCGCCCGAGCCGGCGATCGTTGACATCGGGAAGTTCACCGCCCTCCAATCGGGCACCCCCCCCGCTCAAAGCGATTGGCCGCGCTCCGCCGGCGCCACGGTCTATTCACACGCATACAATTGGGGTGGGACGATCGACGTCCCGACGCAGGACGAAAGGATGCGAGATGAAGGCATGGCGGTTCTATGGAGCAGGGCAGCCCCTCAAGCTTGAGGAGGTGCCCGACCCGGTCGCGAAGCCCGGTGAGATCGTCGTCGATGTAAAGGCGACGGGCCTCTGCCACTCCGACGTCTCCGCACTGGATGACGCGGCGTGGAACGTGGGAAAGTTCCCCGACCACCCCATCGTGCTCGGTCATGAGCCGGCGGGTGTCGTGTCGCAGGTGGGCGAGGGCGTCACGAATATCAAGATCGGAGACCGCGTCGGCATCCCATCCGGCCCGCCGAACGTGAACGGCTACTTCCGTGACGGCGGATACGCCGAGAAGACAACTGCCCTCGCCGACGCCGTCGTCAAGATCCCGGACGGTCTTGACTTCGTGCGCGCGGCGTCGGGCACGGACGCCGGCAATGTCGCGCACCACGCGGTCGTCTCCCGCGGCCTCGTCTCTGCGGGCCAGAAGGTCGGCATTATCGGCGTCGGCGGCCTCGGCCAGGTCGGCGCGCGCATCGCGGTCCTCCGCGGCGCAGAGGTGTACGCCGCCGAGGTGAAGGAAGACGTCTGGCCGATGGCCAAGGAACTCGGCGTCGTGCGAGTTGCCAAGGACATCCGCGAGTTTGCAGATGTGGGGCTAGACACGATCATCGACTTCGCGGGCTTCGGGACAACGACCACGGGCGCCCTCGAGGTCGTCCGCAACGGCGGGCGCGTCGTCCAGGTCGGCATGGGTCGCCTGCAGATCGAGTTCAACACCGACCCGCTGATCCTCAAGCAGGTCGACTACGTCGGCTCCATGGGCGGCGGCGTCGAGGACCTGGCGGGCATCTACGAGCTGATGGCCTCCGGCGATCTCGACCCGAAGATCACGCTCGTTGACTTCGACAAGATCGACGAGGGCCTCGACCAGCTGCGCCGCGGCACTGTCACCGGGCGCCTCGTCGTCGACATGCAGAACGGCATCTGAGTCGATCGCCTGATACAACGGATGCCGGGACCGGGGCGGAAGCCCCGAATCTTGGCATCCGTTGTCTCAGTTTCGTAGGACCCGCTGGTCGAACTACTTGCTCACGGTGTGGGATGCAGCGGGCGGTATTGCTCCCAGAACGTGAAAAACCGCTTTCCGCCACGCCAGATCCAGAACAGCGCATAAGCGACCCCGACGAGCACGCCCACGAGCACAAGCAGCCACGTCGAAACCCCGATGGCGTTTAAGATCGCGGCGACCAGCAACCCGATCATCGCGGAGTTCACCGCGATGATGAAGACCATGCTGCTGCCGACCACCTGGCTCTGTCCGCGCGCCGGGGTGAGGAAGTAGTAGGTCTTGTTCATCCCGGCGTAGTCGTCATGGGTCGAGGCCATCAGCGCGTCGGCGATTCCCGGGTCCAGCTCTACATACGCGGCGCGTAGCCGGTTCATCGCGAGCACGTACATCAGGTCTTCCATCGACGTGTTGATCACGCGCACCTGGGTGAGCACGCCGACGAGCGCGACCACTCCGAGCACGGCGATCGCGAACACGCCGAACGACTCGGAGAAATCGCTGGCCTGACCGACCAGTGCAAGGCTCACCAACCCTGCCGAGACCAGCGTGAGGAACATGCTGATCCGGGTCAGCACCTCGCTCTGGGTGGTGCCCCGGGAGGCCAGCAGGCTCCAGTGCTCAGTCGCGAGCAACTGAGCACGAAGGGCTCGGGATGCCGCGTCATCCGGTCGTCCGGACCCAGCGGCCGCCGCGTCGGGCATGCCGCAATTGTCCTCCCGGAGGGGGCGTTCGGCACAGAGGCGGAATCGGATGGTTCGCGGGTGTCGAGTTATGAGCGGAACCGATGGCCACGCTTTTCGGCCGTCGGTTCCGCTCATTGTTTGAGCTGAGGAGCGCGGTGGAGCTATGGCAATCGCGCCAGCGATTGCGCGACCCCAGCGCCGACCGAGCCTGCGAGGGAGGGAATCATCCGATTCCGCCACTCACGCTAGAGGGTCGCGAAGGCCTCTTCGATCACCGTCATAGCGTCGTCGATGAGTTCCTCGGAGATGACCACCGACGGCAGGAAGCGCAGCACGCTGTCCCACGAGCCGGCGTCCAGTGGAATCACGCCGTGCGACGTCGCGTAGACCAGCACCGTCTTCAGCGCCTCGGGCCACGGCTTCTTGGTGCCGGGGTGCACGAGCTCCACGCCGAACATGGCGCCCTTGCCGCGCACTTCGCCGACGAAGTCGTACTTCTCGGTCCAGTCGCCGATGCGCGCCTCGATGGCCCGCTCGACGCGCTGCGCCTCACCGATCAGATTGTCGCGCTCGATGATCTCGAGCACCTTGAGGGCGGCCGCTGTCGAGACCGGGTTCCCGCCGAAGGTGCCGCCGATGCCGCCGGGCTGCACGGCATCCATGATCTCGGCACGACCGACGACACCGGCGAGCGGGAAGCCGCCGGCGATGCCCTTCGCGACCGTGATCAGGTCGGGGATGACACCCTCGTGATGCTCGATCGAGAACATCTTGCCGGTGCGCGCGATGCCCGCCTGGATCTCGTCGGCGACGAAGACGATGCCGTTCTCGGTGCACCACTCGCTGATGCGCTTGAAGTAGCCGGGCGCCGGGATGATGATGCCGCCGTCACCTTGGATCGGCTCGGCGAAGAACGCGGCGATCTCGGATGCGCCGATGTGGGTGGTGATGTAGTCGATGGTCTTCTCAGCGGCCTCGAGCCCGTCGAGCCCGTCACGGTACGGGTAGCTGATCGGCACGCTGTAGATCTCGGGGGCCAGCGGTCCCATGCCGGAGCGCTCCGGCCAGGGCCGGTACGTCATCGTCATGGTCAGGTTGGTGCGCCCGTGGAAGGCGTGGTCCAGGGCAACGATGGCACGCCGGCCGGTGTACTTGCGGGCGATCTTCACCGCGTTCTCGACGGCTTCGGCGCCGGAGTTGACCAGGACGGAGCGCTTCTCGAAGTCGCCGGGGGTGATCTCGGCGAGCTTCTCAGCGACCCGGACGTAGTTCTCGTATGGCGTCACGGTGAAGAGGGTGTGCGTGAGGTTCCGGGCCTGTTCAGCCGCGGCATCCGCAACTTCCTGGTTCGCGTGACCGATCGTGGTGACGCCGATTCCGCACCCCAGGTCGATGAGCTGGTTGCCGTCGACATCGACGAGGATCGCGCCCGAGCCGCGCTCCATGTAGATGTTGGCGAGCGTTCCGGCACCGCGCGAGACGCTTTTCTGGCGGCGCTCCTGGAGGGCGATCGACTTCGGGCCGGGGAGATCGGTGACGAGCTTGCGCTCCTGCGAAACCGTGAATGTCATACGAAGCAGCCTACGGCGCTCACCGCATGCCCAGTTCGATGCACCAGACTGGACGACATCCCCTGTTCCCTCGAGTGAGGTATTTCGTGCGCGCTGCTGTTCCGTTTGTTCTGGCCATCGGCCTTGCGGCGTCCCTGGCCGCATGTACTCCGGCGGCCGAGAGTCCCGAGGCAACCGAGACGAATTCGCCCGCGGCGGACTGCGTGTCTGGAGGCTCGGCGTCCGAGGCGGTCACCGTCTCCGGAGACTTCGGCGCGAAGCCCGAGGTCACCTTCGAGGCGCCTCTGTCGGTCGAGGAGACCGAGCGCACCGTCGTCACCGAAGGCGACGGCGACGTGCTCGAAGAGGGCGACACCGCCAACATCATGTTCAGCATGATCAACGGGGAGACCGGCGAGCCCGTCGACACCTCCACCTTCGATCTGCAGACCTCGCAGAGTGTCGCGCTGGATGGCAGCTTCCTGCCCGGCATCGACAAGACGCTGCTCTGCTCGCCCGTCGGCTCGCGGGTGGTCGGCGTTCTGCCACCTGCGGACCTGTGGGGCGACACCGGTGCTCAGCAGCTCGGCGTGACCGGCGAACAGTCGCTCGTGTTCGTGGTCGACATCGTCCCGGCTGAGCCGCTGCCGACCCCGTCGGCGTGGACCGAGAACGTGCCCGAAGTCGACTTCTCCGGCGACGTGCCGGCGGTCACCCTGCCGGCCACCGACCCGCCGACCGAGCTGCAGCTCGCGGTGCTCGAGGAGGGTGACGGCGCCGTCGTCGAGGACGGCCAGCAGGTCACGCTCAACTACACCGGCATCAGCTGGAACACCGGCGAGGTCTTCGACTCCAGCTGGGAGCGCGGCGAGCCCACGACCTTTGCGACGAACCAGGTGATCAAGGGCTTCGCGGCCGGACTGGTCGGCCAGCAGGTCGGATCCCGCGTCATCGTCGTGATGCCGCCGGAGCTGGGTTACGGCACCGACCCGAACCAGAACCTCGGTGGACAGACCCTGGTCTTCCTGATCGAGATCCAGGACGCCAAGTAAGCAGCCGCCACCCGTTGACCGAGCTTGAACCACCCGCTGATCGAGCTTGTCGAGATCTCGGCAAGCTCGATCAGCCGATGCGGCCGTACGCGATGATGGCTTGATGCGACGCATCATCATCCTTGGTTCGACGGGCTCGATCGGCACGCAGGCGCTCGACGTCATCGCGGCGAACCCCGACCGCTTCCGAGTGGTCGGGCTCACCGCAGGCAGCAATCGCGACCTGGTCGCGGAGCAGGCCGAGCGATTCGGGGTCACCGAGACCGCTTTCGGGGCGGATGACGCGGCCACACTCGTGCGGAACGTCGAAGCCGACGTCGTGCTGAACGGCATCACCGGCTCGGTCGGGCTTGCCCCGACACTGGCCGCGTTGGAAACCGAAGCGGTGCTGGCGCTCGCCAACAAGGAGAGTCTGATCGTCGGCGGCGACCTGGTGAAACAGGCGGCGCGCCCGGGGCAGATCGTGCCGGTCGACTCCGAACATTCGGCGCTTGCGCAGGCGCTGCGCTCGGGGACGGCTGCCGAGGTCCGCAGACTGGTGCTCACGGCATCCGGTGGCCCGTTCCGCGGACGCAGCCGCGACTCGCTCAAGGACGTCACGCCGCAGCAGGCGCTCGCGCATCCGACCTGGGACATGGGCCTCGTGATCACCACCAACTCGTCGACCCTGGTGAACAAGGGCCTCGAGGTGATTGAGGCGCACCTGCTGTTCGATGTGCCATACGAGCGGATCGAGGTGACCGTTCACCCGCAGTCGATCGTGCACTCGATGGTCGAGTTCGTCGACGGGTCGACGATCGCGCAATGCTCGCCGCCGAACATGCGACTGCCGATCTCGCTCGGGCTGGACTGGCCGAACCGGGTGCCGGGCGTCGGCGCGCCGCTGGACTGGACCACGGCCAGCCAGTGGACGTTCGAACCGCTGGATGGCGAGGCGTTTCCCGCGGTTGACCTGGCCAAGCAGGTGGGTAGTGCGGGAGGCACCTTCCCCGCGGTGTTCAATGCCGCGAATGAGCAGGCCGTGATGGCGTTCCACGCCGGGGCGATTGGCTATCTCGACATCCTCGACACCGTGCAGGAAGTCATCGACCGGCACCAGCCGGGGGAGTTGAGCCTCGACGGCGTGCTCGCCGCCGAACGGTGGGCGCGGGCGGAAGCCGACCAGCTGATCGCCTCGCGCTAGCGAAACGGTCCTCCGCCAGCGAAAGAACAGCCGCGCGGGGCCGAAAGGCTAGTGCCTGCGGAGTGAGACGTCAGTCGTCGTCGTCGTCCTCGTCCTTGTCCTTGTTCTTGTTGTTGCCCTTTTCGTCGCCGTTGTTGCCGTTATTGCCGTTGTTCTCGTCATTGCCGTTGTTGCCGGCGTTCTCGTCGTTGCCGTTGTTCTCTGGTGCAGGCGCGGGGGCGGGCTCAGGCGGTGGCGGCGGCTGCCTCGCGGCGATCTCGGCGGCCAGGTCGGCGCGCACCAGGTCGATCGCCGAGAGGATGCTCTGGTGACGCTCGGGCGTGATCAGGTGACGGGCAAGGGAATCGTTCGCCAGCACGACGAGTTCGTCGAGCCGCATGACGGCGGTCTCGAATTCACCGGCAGCGGATGCCTCGCTGACCGTCAGCACCTGCTGTTGCAGTTCGGCCGCGGCGTCTTCCGAATAGGCCGGCTGCCCGCTGGCGCAACCGCCGAGTACGAGTACGCCGGCGATGGCCAGCGGCGCGATCAGGTGTCTCACGGTTCCACCGTCCTTTGAAGCTGTTCGAGGTGGGTGCCAAGGTTGCCCTCCACCGCGGGGTACTGCACCGGATCGGGTCCGGCATCCGCGGCCGGCGCGCCGAGGTTGATCGCAATCCCGGCCACCACCAGGATCAGCGCGATCGCGGCGGCGATCACCATTCCAGAGGGCCAACCGGAGCGCCATCCGGCACGCGCCGGGGGGACCGGGGTCGCCGTGGACGGGTCGCTGACGGACTGCTCGGCGTTCACCGGGGCGGTGTCAGCTGGCTCCGTGTTCTGGTCCGTCGCCACCGGGTGCTGAACGGTCGGAGCCGTCACCGGTGGCATCGCGAGCGTCCTCGCGAGTTCCTCGTCCACGAGCGGGGCGGCGGCCAGCTCCCGGAGCATGAACGCAACCTCGGCAGCGGTCGGCCGTAACGCCGGCTGCCGGGTGGTCATCGCGGTCAACAAGGTCATCCAACCGGATCCGAGTTCGTCCGGGACGACCGGGTCGCGGGTGACTCGGGCGGCTGCGGACTCGAGGCCGCTGCCGGGGAACGCCTGCGCACCGGTGAGACATTCCAGCAGCACCAGCCCGAGTGAGTAGACGTCGGTCGCGGGGGAGAGCGGCTCGCCGAGCGCCTGCTCCGGGCTCAGGTAATTGGCGGTGCCGATCACCGAGCCGGTCGACGTCAGTTTCGAACCGTCCACAATCTTCGCGATTCCGAAGTCGGCGAGTTTGGCGCGCGGGCCGGTCGTCGCCGCCCATTGGTCGAGGATCAGGATGTTCGCCGGCTTCACGTCACGGTGAATGATGTTCTGGCCATGCACGTACGCGAGGGCGTCGGCGACGTCGGCTCCGAGCAGTGCGACCGCCTCGGCATCCATCCGAGGTCCGCCCGCCAGCCGGTGGCGCAAGTCCTGGCCGACCACACGTTCCATCACGAGCACGATGCGGTCGCCCTCGGAGACGGCGTCGAACACGGTGACCAGGCACGGGTGGCTGAGTCCGGCGAGCAGCCGGATCTCGTCGGTCTGCCGCTGTACGTCGGCGGCCTCGGCGACATCGGTGTGGAACACCTTGAGTGCCACTGTGCGGCCGAGGAACTCGTCGTCAGCCTCATAGACGGACGCCATTCCGCCGCGTCCGATGACGTCAGTGACCGTGTATCGATCGGCGAAATGCGCCCCGATTTCGGGTTCGGTTTCTTGCGCAGTCACACAGCCAGTCTCCCGTATTCTTTGCTGCGTGGACACCGTGCTGCTCTATATCGTGGGCATCCTGATCTTTGTGGTCGGGCTCGCGCTCTCGATCGGGCTGCACGAGATCGGCCACCTGGTGCCCGCGAAACTGTTCGGCGTCAAGGTCGGCCAGTACATGATCGGCTTCGGCCGGACGCTCTGGTCCAGGAAGCGTGGCGAGACCGAGTACGGCATCAAGGCCATCCCGCTCGGCGGCTACATCTCGATGGCAGGCATGTACCCGCCGCAGAAGCCCGGCGGCAAGCCGCGGACCGCGAGCACTGGTTTCTTCGACACCATGGTGCAGGATGCTCGCACCGCCTCGGCCGAAACGATCACCGAGGGTGACGAGCACCGGACGTTCTACAAACTGCCGATCTGGCAGCGCATCATCATCATGCTCGGCGGGCCGTTCATGAACCTGCTGATCGCGGTGGTGCTGTACAGCGTGCTGTTCATGGGGTTCGGCATCAACCAGCCCTCGACCACGCTGGGCAACATCTCCGAGTGTGTGCTGCCCGCCGGTTCCACGGCCACCTCCTGCTCAGCCGACGACCCGGCCGCACCGGGGGCAGAGGCGGGCCTTGAACCGGGTGACAAGCTCATCGCGATCGACGAGGTCCCGGTGGAGAACTGGGCGCAGGCCAGCGGCATCATCCGCGACAACCCCAGCCGCACGATCAGCTTCGTCGTCGAACGCGACGGGCAGACGATCACGCTGCCGGTCACCCCACTGCTCACCGAACGGCAGGTCTTCGATGACCGGAACCAGCCGGTCACGGATGCCTCGGGCGACCCGGTCACCCGGGAGGTCGGCTTCGTCGGCATCGGCCCCGCCTATGAAACCGTGCAGCAGCCGCCGAGTGCCGTGCTGCCAGCGGTCGGCGACAACATCGTCCAGGTCGGCAACATCATCCTGAACCTTCCGCAGCGCCTGATCGACATCGCGGCGGCAGCGTTCGGCCCCGAGGAGCGCGACCCGAACGGCCCGATGAGCGTCGTCGGCGTTGGCCGGCTCACCGGTGAGATCGCGTCCATCGACGCACCGATTGCGGACCGCGCCGCCTCCATCGTCGGAGTCATGGCGTCGCTGAACGTCGCCCTGTTCGTGTTCAACCTGATCCCACTCATGCCGTTGGACGGCGGCCACGTGCTCGGCGCCCTCTGGGAAGGCATCCGGCGCGCCTTCGCGAAGCTGTTCCGGCGGCCGGATCCGGGTCCGATCGACACCGCGAAGCTCGTACCGATCACGCTTGCGGTTGCAGTGATTCTCGGCGGCATGAGCGCGCTGCTCATCTACGCCGACATCGTGAAGCCGATCTCAATCCTGTAACCCCCCCCGGTGATTGAGGAGCGCGCGACGGAGTCGCACGCGTCTCGAAACCCGGGCCACGAGGGACTAGTTCCGACGGGCTCCTCGGATGGTCCGCTCCTCAACTCAAACAATGGCCGGTTCAGACGGCCGAAAAGCGTGGCCGTCTGAACCGGCCATAACTCGCACCCCGCGAACCATCCGACCGCCGCGGTCATCCCACGAGACATCCGATCCGCCGAACCCATGGCGCGATCCATCTGATCCGCCGGAGTCTTTCGCGAGATATTCGATCGGCCGCAGTCATCTCGCGAACCACTCGATCCGGTGAAGCCCATCCGAGACATCCATCTGGCTTGACTCGCCAAGAAGTGCCCATGTTCCGGCCAGGGATGGGCAACTTCTGGCGAGTTTTTTCGCGGGGCCACGGGTGCGAACTGCCGACTCGCCAGAAAATGCCCATCGCCACGCGAGGGATGGGCCGTTTTTGGCAAGTCGAATCATTGCGTGCTGACGCGTTTTGGTCGACTCGCCAGAAGATGCCCATCCGCATGGGCAACATGGGCACTTTTTGGCGAGTCGATGGTGCGGGTCCGGGTGAGAAGGCGTGCAAGGCATATGCCGCGGGCCCACGGCGCCGCGGCGGAGTCGACGGTGGGTCTGTCGACCGACGTGGGGACGGGCGACGGGTGCGGATGGTTCGCGGGGTGTCGAGTTATGAGCGGAACCGATGGCCACGCTTTTCGGCCGTCGGTTCCGCTCATTGTTTGAGCTGAGGAGCGGACCATCCGCTCCCGGCGCACTCAGGCCCGCAGGACTACCGGGAAAGTCCCTCGCGTGGAGCAGGGTTTCGATACGCGGCGCTCGCTTCGCTCGCGGCGCTACTCAACCAGCGGAAAGATGGCGCTACTCAACCGCCGCTCAGGACTACTCCACGTAGAGGAGGAGCGCGTCGCCCTGACCCCCACCGCCGCAGAGCGAGACCGCGGCCTTGCCGCTGCCGCGCCGGGCGAGTTCGTGGGCGGCGTGTGCGACCAGACGGGCTCCGGATGCACCGATCGGGTGGCCGATCGCGATCGCCCCGCCGTGGATGTTCACGACGTCGCTCGACAGGCCCAGGTCGCGGGTGGACTGCAGCGACACCGCAGCGAACGCCTCGTTGATCTCGACGAAGTCGAGGTCGGATGCCTGCCAGCCGGCCTTCTTCAGCGCGGTGTTGATTGCCCGCGACGGCTGCGAGTGCAGCGAGTTGTCCGGCCCGGCGGTCTGCCCCGAGGTGCCGATCACGGCGAGCCAGCTCAGGCCGTTCGCCTCCGCGTACTCACGGCTGGCAACCACGAGGGCTCCGGCGCCGTCACTGAGCGGAGAAGAGTTTCCTGCCGTGATGGTGCCGTCATCGGCGAACGCCGGACGCAGCCCGCCCAGGGTCTCGACCGTGCTCTCGGGGCGAACGCCCTCGTCGGCGGTGAGCGTCACGGTGCCCTTGCGGCCCTTGATCTCGACCGGCACGATCTCCTTGTCGAAGACTCCGGCGGACTGCGCAGCCGCCGCACGCTGGTGCGACCAGGCGGCGATCTCGTCCTGCTCCTCACGGCTCAGGCCGAGCTTTCCCACGTGCTGCTCGGTGGAGGCTCCCATCGAAATGCCGTCGTAGGCATCCGTCAGTCCATCGTGTGCGGCGTGGTCGAGGGCCGAAATGGTGCCGTACGCCCAGCCGAGCCGGGAGCCCTGCAGCAGGTGCGGCGCATTGGTCATCGACTCCTGGCCACCGGCCACGACGACGTTCGCCTCACCGGCGCGGATCAGCCGAGCCGCGTCGATCACCGCGGACAGGCCGGACAGGCACACCCGGTTCGTGGTGGTCGAGGGGATGTCCCAGCCGAGACCCGCCTTGACCGCAGCCTGACGGGAAGGGTTCTGGCCGGCGCCCGCCTGCAGCACCTGGCCCATGATCACGGCGTCGACCGCTTCGGGGGCGACACCCGAGCGTTCTACTGCGGCGCGGATCGCGATTGCGCCGAGCTCGACGGCCGACAGCGGTGCGAGCTGCCCGCGGACCTTGCCGAGCGGCGTGCGAACAGCCGAGAGAATGACAACATCAGTGGACATGGGCGGTGGCTCCTTTGCCTCGGTTGCGGGCCCGTCATGTTGACAGTACAACGCCGCGGTGCATATCTTTACTGAAACCTGAATCAACTGTCAGGTTAGCACCACAGACATTCTTACAATCCTCCTACGACAGCAGGAAAGGCAATCACCATGCGGGCTACAAAGAAGTACCTGGTGCCGGCGCTCATCGCGACCGTCGGCCTCGCCCTGGCCGGATGTGCTCCGACCACGGCGACCGAGGACCCCGGCACCGGCGAAGACCTCGCCCCCGTGGCGGTTTCCGTCATCACCTCGCAGACCGGACCGCTCGCCGCATACGGCGAGGCGTACATCGCCGCATTCGAGGCCGGCATCGACTATGCCACGGACGGCACCGGCGAGGCCGGCGGCCGTGAGATCGACATCGACTTCGTCGATGACGCCGGCGACGCCGACACCGCAGTGGGTCTCGCCCGCGACGCCATCGGCAACGGTGTGAAGATCCTTGCCGGTACCGCCTCGTCGGGCATCGCCCTGGCGCTCGCCGAGCAGGCAGCGCAGAACCAGGTGCTCTACATCTCCGGCCCGGCCGCGGCCGACGCCGTCACCGGCGTCAACGAGTACACCTTCCGTTCCGGACGCCAGACCTATCAGGATGTCGCGACCGCCGGTACCTTCATCGGCGACCCGGCAGGCAAGAAGGTTGTCGTCTTCGCGCAGAACAACGCGTTCGGCCAGGGCAACGGCGCCGGTGTGAGCGCCGTGCTCGGAGCCAAGGGCGCCGAGGTCGTGCCGATCCTGGTCCCCGAGGACGCCACCGAGTTCACCCCGTTCGCGCAGCAGATCGCCGACGCCGCCCCGGACCTCGTCTTCGTGGCCTGGGCAGGAGCAACCTCGGGCGCGATGTGGCAGGCGCTCGACCAGCAGGGCATCTTTGACGTTGCCCCGGTCGTCACCGGCCTCGGCGACGTCGCCACCTATGGCGCCTACGCCGCAGCCGGCGAGAAGATCAGCTTCCTGAACCACTACCACGGCGGTGCCGCCGACAACGAGGTTGAGGCCGCGATGATCGAGCACCTCGAGGCCAATGGCCACAAGGCCGACCTGTTCTCGCCCGATGGCTTCAACGCCGCACTGATGATCGTGCAGGCGATCGAAGAGGGCGGCGGAGACGACGTCGACAAGATGATCGAGTCGCTCGAGGGCTGGAGCTTCGAAGGCCCGAAGGGCACCATGACCATCCGTGCCGAGGACCACGCCATGCTGCAGAACATGTACCAGGCGCGTCTCACCCAGAACGGTGGCGAATGGGTCCCCGAGCTGATCGAGGTCATCGACGCCGACGACGTCGCGCCGCCGGTCGCCGCAGCCAAGTAAGGAACCGAACCAGATGACCCACCAGCCCGTGCTCGCCGTCGAGCACCTCGGCCTGCAGATCGGTGGCGCACGCATCATCGATGACGTGTCGCTCGAGATCCCCGCAGGCGAGATGCTCGGCGTGATCGGCCCCAATGGGGCAGGCAAGACGACCCTGTTCAACCTCATCTCCGGAGTGCTGACCCCCACCGAGGGATCGGTGCTCCTTGAGGGCAGGAACGTCACCGCCGACCCGATCCATCGGCGGGCACGGGCTGGACTCGGTCGAACCTTCCAGACTTCCAGCCTGTTCACGGCGCTCACCGCGTTCGAGAACGTGCGCCTCGCCGCGCAAGCAGCGGCATCCGGAGCGATTTCGTTGCTCCAGTTCCCGCGACCGACCGACGATTCCAGCCGCATCGCTCGCGAGCGCCTCGATGAGGTGGGGCTGTCTCATCACGCAGAGACCGCCGCCGGCGTGCTGTCCCACGGTGACAAGCGCAAGCTCGAGATCGCCATGCTGCTCGCAGTGGAACCCCGCGTCATCCTGCTTGATGAGCCGATGGCGGGCGTCGGGTCTGCGGATGTCCCGGGCCTCAGCGAGGTGATCAGGCAGGTGCACAATTCAGGTCGCACGGTGCTGATGGTCGAACACCACATGGATGTCGTGCTGGGGCTCGTCGACCGGGTCGCCGTCATGCACCACGGGCAGTTGCTCGCGGTGGACACGCCGGCCGCAGTGATGGCCAACCCCACCGTCCAGAGCGCCTACCTCGGGGAGACCGTATGACCGAGATCATCCTGCGCGTGGACGCGCTGAACGCCCGCGTCGCCGGGCAACAGGTCGTCGAGAGCGTCGGCTTCGAGGTGCCGGCCACCGGCGTCACCGCGCTGCTCGGCCGGAACGGCGTCGGCAAGACGTCGACGATCAAGGCCATCCTCGGACTGATCGAGCGCCGCGGCACTGTCGAGTTCGCCGGAGTCCGCATCGACAACCTGCCAACCCACAAGATCGTGCAGCGCGGGATCGGCTACGTGCCCGAGGACCGTGAGGTATTCGGAAAGCTCACTGTCGCCGAGAACCTGCGACTGGCCGAGCGGGATGCCACCCCGAACCGTGCCATGGTCGAAGAGCTCTTCCCCGACCTCACTGCCCGCGCCGGTCAGCAGGCCGGGACCCTGTCCGGTGGACAGCAGCAGATGGTGTCGCTCGCACGCGCGCTGCTCAACAAGAACCGCCTGCTGCTGGTTGATGAGCCGACGAAGGGCCTCGCGCCCAAGATCGTGCTGGAAGTCGGCGCCGCGCTACAGCGTGCCGCCGCAACCGTGCCGATCCTGCTCGTCGAACAGAACCTGCAGGTCGTCCGCCAACTCGCGGACACCGTCGTCGTGCTCGAGGGCGGGCGTGTGGTGCACACCGGCTCCGCACAGGAGCTGCTCGATGACGATGCCCTGACCACTCGTCTGCTCGGCGTCCACGGCGCCAGCGAAGACGACCTCGCTACCAAGGAGACCGGCCTGTGAGCACCGTCGTCCTGCTGCTGATCACCGGGCTCGGCCTCGGCGCACTGTACTTCCTCGTCGCCAGCGGACTCTCGCTGATCTATGGGCTGATGGGCGTGCTGAACTTCGCCCACGGGTCCTTCCTCACCCTGGGCGCCTTCGCCGGCTTCGAGATCGCCCGGCGGATGGAGACCAACAGTTGGGGCACCTTCGCCCTCTCGGTCCTGGTCGGCGCCGTCGTCGGCGCGTTGATCGCCGCGGCCACTGAGCTGCTGCTGATCCGACGGCTGTATCTGCGGCATATCGAACAAGTGCTCGTCACCGTCGGGCTGGGCCTTGCCACGGTTGCCTTGTTCGAGGGGATCTGGGGCGTCGACCCGATCGTCATCGGCGGACCGGCCTGGTTCGAGCAGACCACCCAGGTGCTGGGTGCCAACATCCCGAACGACCGCTTCGTGCTGATCGCCGCCGCGGTGCTCGTGTTGCTGGCGATCGTGCTCTTCCTGAAGTTCACCCGATACGGGCTGGTCATCCGCGCCGGTGTCGAGAACCGGTCCATGGTCACCGCGCTCGGCATCGACGTGCGACGAGCGTTCACCCTGGTCTTCGCGATCGGCGGCGCCGCCGCGGGCATCGGAGGAGTGCTCGCCTCGCACTACTTCGGCTACGTGTCACCACACATCGGCATCTCACTGCTGATCTTCGCCTTCATCGTCACAGTGATCGGCGGGCTGGGCTCGCTCGCCGGTGCGGCGATCGCATCGGTCGTGGTCGCGGTGCTGCAGCAGTTCGCCAACTTCTACTGGAACAGCGGCGACCTGGTCGTGGTGCTGCTGCTGGCGGCGGTGCTGCTGGTTCGCCCGGCCGGACTTCTCGGGAGCAAGGCATGACGTTGACAGACACCCGCCCCAGCACACTGAGGCGCCTGCAGCCGTGGATCATCGGCGTCGGCCTCGTCGTCGTGTTCGCGATCCTGCCGCTGCTGAACATCTCCATTCCTGGCGTGCTGCCCGGCCCGACTTACACGCCGGGGACTCTGCAGCTGCTCGCGCTGGCGATGATCTTCTCGTCGCTCGCGCTCAGCTATCACGTGATCTTCGGCGTCGCCGGACTGCTCTCGTTCGGCCACGCGCTGTACTTCGCGATCGGCGCCTACGGCCTCGGCTTGGTGATGCGCCACACCGACCTGCCGTTACTGGCCGGCATGGGACTCGTGTTGGTGGCCACCCTGGTCATCGCCTACCTGCTCGGAGCGCTCAGCTTGCGCGTCTCGGGCATCGCGTTCGCCATGGTCACCCTCGCCTTCGCGCAGGCCGGCTCGGTGTGGGTCCGCCGCACCCCGGAGGTCACCGGCGGTGAGGAAGGCCTGTCACTGGCAACCGAGAATGTTCCCGATTTCCTGATCGGTGTGTTGAACACCCGCAACATGTACTGGATCGCGCTCGCGCTGGTGGTTGTCGTGTTCCTGTTCGTCACCTGGTTCGAACACTCGAGGGCCGGCCGCGTTGCCGTCGCCGTGCGCGAGAACGAACTGCGGGTGAGCGTGCTCGGGCTGAAGCCCTTCTCGGTGAAACACATCGCCGTGGTGCTCGCCTCGACCCTGGCCGCGGTGGTCGGCATGGTGTACCTGCTGCTGCAGAGCGGCGCGAACCCAGGCAACGCCTCGACGGACTTCACGCTGACGATCCTCGTCATCGTCGTCCTCGGCGGGGTCGGCTCGCGGTGGGGTGCGGTCGTCGGCGGCATCGTTTACACACTGCTGGATCAGCGGCTGACCGCGCTCGCGTCATCCGATGCCATCGACGCGCTGCCCGACGTGCTGCGCATTCCGCTCTCGGAACCGCTGTTCATCCTCGGCACCCTGTTTATTCTTGTGGTGCTCTTCCTCCCCGGAGGATTGGCCGGGATCGCCCGAAGGTTCCGGCGCACCAGCCGTCCGACGCGGGTCGGCCTGGAGAGCAGGGACGAGGCGGCATTGTGACCGAGACCAACGGCCTGCACACGCTGGGACGATGGACGACCGATCGCGCGGTGGCCACCCCGGCGCGCGTCGCGGTCGACGACCGCGGCGTCGGGCTCAGCTACCGCGAGCTCGACGACCGCGCCGAACACCTGGCCGGTGCCCTGCTCGACGCGGGCTACGGCGTCGGCGACCGGATCGCGACCGTGACGGGCAACAGCGCCGACCAGGTCGTGCTCTTCTTCGCCTGCGCGAAGGCAGGCCTCGTGCTGGTGCCGCTGTCGTGGCGGCTGTCGCCCAGGGAGCTCGCCGAGCAGCTGGAGCACGCTGACCCGGCGCTGCTGCTGATCGAGGAGGAGTTCCTGTCGGTCGCCGACGCGGGCAGGAAGCGGCTCGCGCATCCGATTCCGGTGACCGGCCTCGGCACGCACGGCGTCGAACGCCGCGTTCCGGCTCCGCGGCGCCGCACCAACGAGGTGGTCGAACGCCGTGCCGTCCGCGACGACGACCCGCTGCTCATGATGTTCACCTCGGGCACGGTCGGCAAGCAGAAGGCCGCCCTGCTCACGCACGCGAACTGCTTCTGGACCAACCTGGCCTTCTCGCGGACGGTGGATGTCACGAGCACCGACGTCGTTCTCACAGTGTTGCCCCTCTACCACGTCGGCGGCTGGAACATCCAGACCCTGCTGGCCTGGTGGACGGGCGCCACGGTGGTGCTCGAGCGCACCTTCGAACCCGGCCGAGTGCTGCGGCTGATCCGCGAGCGCCGGATCACCACCATGATGGGCGTGCCCGCGAACTACCTGTTCCTTGCCGAGCACCCTGATTTCGCCGACGCCGACCTGTCGAGCCTTAGGCACGCCGTGGTCGGTGGGGCCCCGATGCCCGAACCGCTGCTGCGCACCTGGCACGCCCGCGGCGTGGCGCTCACCCAGGGTTACGGCCTCACCGAGGCATCGCCGAACGTGCTCTGCCTGCCCGATGAGGACGCCCGCACTAAGGTCGGCCTGGCCGGCAAGCCTTACCCGCATGTCGAGGTGGCGATCGCCGACCCGGTCACCGGTGAACTGCTCGACGGCCCGGCGACCGGTGAACTACTGGTGCGCGGCCCGAGTGTGTTCGCCGGCTACTTCCGCGACCCCGACTTGACCGCCTCGGTGCTCGCCGACGGTTGGCTGCACACTGGTGACCTGGTGCGCCGCGATGCCGAGGGCTACTTCCAGGTCGTCGACCGGATCAAGGACATCTTCATCTCGGGTGGCGAGAGCGTCGCGCCCACCGAGGTCGAGTCGGTGCTGTTCGGCCATCGGGCCGTCGCCGAGGCCGCCGTCGTCGGGGTGCCCGACGAGCGCTGGGGCGAGACCGGCGTCGCCTACGTGGTCATCCGCCCCGGCACCGTCACCGACGAACAGGACCTGGTCGAGTGGTGTTCCGGCCAGCTGGCCCGGTTCAAGGTTCCCCGGCACGTGCGTTTCGTCACCGAACTGCCGCGGTCATCGTCGGCGAAGGTGAAGCGCCGCACGCTGCTCGAGTGGTGGCAGGCCGAACGCCAGCAGACCGAACACCAGCAGGTCCAAGGCAAGCAGACGGAGGTCACCCGATGAGCCCCGCAGCCGCGCCACGCACCGCCCGCGGGTCGGCGACGCGCCAGAAGATCCTCGACGCCGCCGAGCAGGTGTTCGCCGAAGTCGGCTACACCGAGGCATCCATCGTCCGGATCACCGAGCAAGCCGGCGTCGGCCAGGGCACCTTCTACCTGTACTTCGACAGCAAGCTGCAGGTGTTCGAGGAACTCGTCGAGGACCTCAACCGCCGCGTCCGGCACGCGATGAGTGAGGCCGCGTCACAGGCGACCAACCGGCTCGAAGCCGAGCGACTGGGCTTCAAGGGGTTCTTCGAGTTCACCGCCAAGCATCCTGCGCTGTACCGGGTGGTGCGCGAGGCCGAGTTCGTCTCGCCGCGCGCCCTGCGCTCGCACTACACCAAGATCGTCGAAGGCTACATCGAGGGACTCTCGAAGGCGCACGACGCCGGCGAGATCACCGCGGACCCGACCGTGGCCGCCTGGATGCTGATGGGCATCGGCGAAATGATTGGCATGCGCTGGGTGCTCTGGGGCGCCCGGACCGAGACGGATGACGCCAGCACCAGCCTCACCGGAGACACCGAGCTCGTCCCGCAGCATGTCTTCGACGAGATGATGCGATTCATCCGGAGCGGACTGGGCGGCGCTCCGATCTCAGACCAGGAGGATTCATGACCACCGACCTCAGCGGGCGCAAGGCGCTCGTCACGGGAGCCGCGTCCGGCATCGGCGCCGCCACGGCGCGGGCCTTCGCTGCCGCCGGCGCGCACGTCGTCGTCGCCGACCTCAACGGTGACGCCGCGACGGCCGTCGCCGACGAGATCGGCGGCGAGGCATGGCAGGTGGACCTCAGCGACACCGCGGCGCTCGCCGACCTCTCGCTCGACGTTGACATCCTGGTCAACAACGCGGGCATCCAGC
The DNA here is from genome assembly GCF_009755725.1 of Diaminobutyricimonas sp. LJ205. Lineage (NCBI taxonomy): Bacteria > Bacillati > Actinomycetota > Actinomycetes > Micrococcales > Microbacteriaceae > Ruicaihuangia > Ruicaihuangia ninglii. Next base: position 801,837 of record NZ_CP046619.1, read on the forward strand.
AGGTCAGCCCGATCGAGGACTTTGACCCGGCGAAGTTCCACCTGATCCTGACCCTCATGCTCGAGTCGCCGTTCCTGCTGGTGCGCGCGGCACTGCCGCACATGTATGAGCGCGGCTTCGGCCGGGTGATCAACCTCAGCTCGGTGCACGGCCTGCGGGCGAGCCCGTTCAAGTCCGCCTATGTCGCCGCGAAGCACGGGCTGGAAGGCTTGTCCAAGGTGACCGCGCTCGAGGGCGGCAGCCGGGGCGTGACCAGCAACTGCATCAACCCCGGCTATGTGCGCACGCCGCTGGTCGAGAAGCAGATCGCCGACCAGGCGCGCATCCACGGCATCCCGGAATCCGACGTGCTCGAAAAGGTGATGCTCACCGAAAGCGCGATCAAGCGGCTGGTCGAGCCGAGCGAGGTCGCCGATCTCGCCGTCTGGCTCGCCGGCGGAAGCGCGGGCATGGTCACCGGTGCTTCGTACACCATGGACGGCGGCTGGAGCTCACGATGACGAACTATCGAACCACTACTGTTCCGGTCCGGGGCGGCGACCTCACGGTCGGTGTCTGGGGTCCGGATGGCGCGCCCGCCGTTTTGGCGGTGCACGGCGTCACCGCGACGCACCGGGCCTGGGCGCTGGTCGCCGAGCAGGCGCCGGAGCTGCGGATCATCGCGCCCGACCTGCGTGGCCGTGGCCGCAGCAACGGCCTGCCCGGACCGTGGGGGATGCCGAACCACGCCGATGACATGGCTGCGGTGCTCGACGCGTTCGGCGTCGACCGCACGGTCGTGCTCGGACACTCGATGGGAGCGTTCGTGTCGGCGACCCTGGCCATGCGGCATCCGTCCCGGGTCGCCGAACTGGTGCTCGTCGACGGCGGACTCCCGATCCCGCTGCCCGAAGGCGTGACCGAAGCCGACCTGCCCGGAGCCCTGATCGGGCCGGCCGCCGCACGCCTGGCGATGCGGTTCGAGAGCCGTGAGGCCTACCGCGAATTCTGGAAGGCGCACCCCGCGTTCGCCTCGGACTGGAGTCCGATGATCGAGCAGTACTCCGACTACGACCTCGACGGAGCGGCCCCGGAACTGACCCCCTCGGCCGTGTACGAAGCGGTCGCCGCGGACTCCCTGCAGCTGAGCGGAGACGCCGACTACTCCGGCGGGCTCGCGAAGCTCGGCGTCCCGGTGCAGTTCGTGCGCGCCGCACGCGGCCTGCTCGACCAGGAAATTGCCCTCTACTCGCCCGAACTCGTGGCGCAGTGGGACGAGCGGATGCCGCAACTCACGACGCACGAGGCCGAGAATGTGAATCACTACACGGTCGTGATGGCCGAGCGTGGCGCAGCGCGCGTGCTTGGTATCGTGCGAGACGCCCTTGGTCGCATCGGCGCGGCCAGCCACACCACGGAGGTATCGGCATGATCAACAAGGAAGTCGCATCGGCAGCGGAGGCGGTTGCTGACATTTTCAGCGGGGCATCGATCGCGGTCGGCGGGTTCGGCCTGTCTGGCAACCCGATCGCCCTGATCGAGGCGCTGCTGGCGCAGGGCGCCGACCATCTCAACATCGTCAGCAACAACTGTGGTGTGGACGACTGGGGTCTCGGCGTGCTGCTGAACGCCCGGCGCATCCGCAAGATGACCTCCTCCTACGTCGGCGAGAACAAGGAGTTCGAACGCCAGTTCCTGTCCGGCGAACTCGAGGTCGAGCTCACCCCGCAGGGCACGCTGGCGGAGAAGCTGCGCGCCGGCGGATCCGGGATCGGGGCGTTCTTCACGCAGACCGGTGTCGGCACCCAGGTGGCCGAGGGTGGCCTGCCGCGCCGTTACGACGGCGCCGGAGGAGTGGCCGTGGCCTCGCCGGTGAAGGAGGTGCGCGAGTTCGACGTGAACGGCACCCCGCGGCAGTTCGTGCTGGAAGAGGCGATCACCACCGACTTCGCGCTCGTGCACGCGCTGCGCGGCGACCGGCACGGCAATCTGGTCTTCAACAAGGCCGCCCGGCAGTTCTCGCCGGTCGCGGCGATGGCCGGCCGGATCTGCATCGCCCAGGTCGAGGAACTCGTCGAACCCGGCGAGATCGACCCGGACCAGGTGCACCTGCCCGGCGTCTACGTCAGCCGCATCGTCCAGGTGGGGCATGACATCGAGAAGCGCATCGAGAAGCGCACCGTTCGCGAGGGAGCATAATCATGGCACTGTCCCGCACCGAGATGGCCGCCCGTGCGGCCCAGGAACTCACCGACGGCTCGTACGTCAACCTCGGCATCGGCCTGCCGACCCTGGTTCCGAACTACGTGCCCGATGACGTGACCGTCGTGCTGCAGTCGGAGAACGGCATCCTCGGCGTCGGCCCGTACCCGACCGAGGACGAGGTCGACCCGGACCTGATCAACGCAGGCAAGGAGACCGTCACGGTGCTGCCCGGCGCCGCGTTCTTCGACTCGGCGACCAGCTTCGGCATGATCCGCGGCGGCAAGATCGACGCCGCGATCCTCGGCGCCATGCAGGTGTCGGCATCCGGTGACCTGGCGAACTGGATGATCCCCGGCAAGATGGTCAAGGGCCCCGGCGGTGCGATGGACCTGGTGCACGGCGCCGAACGGGTGATCGTGCTGATGGAACACGTCGCCAAGGACGGCACCGCGAAGATCGTCAACGAGTGCTCGCTGCCGCTCACCGGCCGCGGAGTGGTCGACCGGATCATCACCGACCTTGCCGTGATCGATGTCACCGACGAAGGACTCGTGCTGCGCGAACTCGCCCCCGGCGTCGACGTGCAGACCGTGATCGACGCCACCGAACCGGCGCTGATCGTGCCGGCGGAGCTCGCCGCGGCATCCTGACCCCCCGTCACCCAGACGCTCCATCCCTGAGTTAGCCGAAATGCTAGTCACAGGGCCACCGCACTAGCATTTTCGGCTAACTCACGCATCTTTCAATGACGAAGGAGAGCTCCAATGGTGAAGACCCTGTTCGATGGCATCGCGAAGCGGACGGTGGCAACGCCGCGGTTGAGGGCCAATGTGCTCGAAAAGCCCGCCGCGGGCGACGCCGAAACCGTGGTGTTCATCCACGGCAACGTCTCCTCGTCGCTGTTCTTCCAGCCCACCATGCTGGCGCTGCCCGAGGACGTACGCGGAATCGCGATCGACTTGCGCGGGTTCGGCGACAGCGAGACGCTGCCGGTGGACGCGACGCGGGGACTGCGGGACTATTCGGATGACGTCGCCTCAGTGCTCACCGAACTGGGCATCCACCGGGCGCACTTCGTCGGCTGGAGCATGGGCGCTGGGGTCATGTTCCAGTACCTGCTCGACCACGGCCAGTCGGTCGAGACGCTCACCATCATCGCCCCGGTGTCGCCGTATGGCTTTGGCGGCTCGACCGGAGCCGACGGGCGCGTGCTCACCGCGGATGGCGCCGGCACCGGCGGCGGCGCGGTGAACCCTGACTTCATCGCCCGGCTCGAGGCGGGCGACACCTCCGAGGACGGGGCCACGTCGCCGCGCGTCGTCTATCGCGCCATGTACGTTAAGCACCCGGAGAACCTGCCCCATGAGGACATCTGGGTGGAGTCGATGCTGTCGACCAAGACCGGCCCGGGCAACTATCCCGGCACGTCGGTCCCCTCGGACAACTGGCCCGGTTTCGCGGCGGGGGACACCGGCATCCTGAACACCATGTCGCCGGTGCACTACAACGTGACCGAGATCGTGAATGTCGCGAAAAAGCCGCCGATCCTCTGGGTGCGCGGCGTCGATGACGCCATCGTGGGCGACCACTCGTTCTACGACATGAATGTGCTCGGCGAGGTCGGCGCCGTGCCCGGCTGGCCGGGCGAGGATGTCGCGCCGGCGCAGCCGATGATCCAGCAAACCCGGGCGGTGCTCGAGCAGTACCAGGCCAACGGTGGCACCTACCGCGAGCTGGCCCTTGAGGACTGCGGCCATTCGCCGTTCCTCGAGTACCCCGACCTCTTCAACCAAGCACTGCGCGAGCACATCGGCGTCTGATCGCGGGGCGCCTTCCGCTGGTCGAGCTTGCCGAGACCCGCTAAGCCGAGCCGCCCCCGCGACTCAGCCTCCGCAAGTCGTCAATCCGCCCATCAATGAGCGCGCGCCGCTTCGCCCTGGACCAGTTCTGCACCTGCTTCTCACGCGCGTAGGCGTCGTCGATGCGGTTGAACTCCTCCGCGTACGCGAGCTTCACCGGGAGTCGTCGTGCGGTGTACCCAGGTACTGACCCTGCCTGATGCTGTTCGAACCGCACGGAGAGATCCCATGTGCTGCCGACGTAATACGAACCGTCGGAGCACTCGAGGATGTACATGAAGGGCATAGGGCGACAATGGCGCGCAGTCGTGGGGGAGAGACGTGCTCGGTTGCGGAGGTGATTGGTTGGCCGGTGTGGAGGAGAGGGTCTCGGCAAGCTCGACCAGCGGGAGGGGGACACCAGCGGAGGGACGGTGAGGTCTCGGCAGGCTCGACCAGCGGATACTGAGGCGGGGTCTCGGCAGGCTCGACCAGCGGATAGCTCGACCAGCGCGATGGCTCGACCAGCGCGATGGCTCGACCAGCGGATGGCTCGACCAACGGAGAGGGCCAGCTCAGCGGAAGCCAGCGGGCGTTCATCTGGGCGGACGTAAGCTAGGGGTGTGCCAGCAGTCAATCTCGGTATGCCCAAGGTCCCCGAAGTCCTGAGTCCCCGTCGCAAGACGCGCCAGATCAAGGTGGGGAAGGTGCTGGTCGGCGGAGACGCCCCCGTCAGTGTGCAGTCGATGACCACGACGCCGACGACCAACATCAACGCGACCCTGCAGCAGATCGCCGAGCTCACCGCCTCGGGCTGCGACATCGTGCGCGTCGCGGTGCCCAGCCGGGATGACGCCGAGGCGCTGCCGATCATCGCCAAGAAGAGCCAGATCCCGGTGATCGCGGACATCCACTTCCAGCCGAACTACGTGTATGCGGCAATCGACGCGGGATGCGCCGCCGTTCGAGTGAACCCCGGAAACATCCGCAAATTCGACGACCAGGTCGGCGAGATCGCGAAGCGCGCCAAGGAAGCAGGAGTCAGCATCCGCATCGGCGTCAACGCCGGATCGCTCGACCCGCGGCTGCTGCAGAAATACGGCAAGGCCACCCCGGAAGCCCTCGTCGAGAGCGCCGTCTGGGAGGCGAGCCTGTTCGAGGAGCACGACTTCCACGACTTCAAGATCTCGGTCAAGCACAACGATCCGATCGTGATGGTGAAGGCCTACCGGCTGCTGTCCGAACGCGGCGACTGGCCACTGCACCTCGGAGTCACGGAGGCGGGCCCCGCCTTCCAGGGCACCATCAAGAGCGCCACAGCGTTCGGCATCCTGCTCTCCGAGGGCATCGGCGACACCATCCGCGTCTCCCTGTCCGCCCCGCCGGTCGAAGAGGTCAAGGTCGGCCTGCAGATCCTGCAGTCGCTGAACCTGCGCGAACGCAAGCTTGAGATCGTCTCCTGCCCGAGCTGCGGCCGGGCACAGGTCGACGTGTACACGCTCGCCGACGACGTCACCAAGGGCCTCGAGGGCATGACCGTTCCGCTGCGCGTCGCCGTCATGGGCTGCGTCGTGAACGGCCCCGGCGAGGCACGCGAGGCCGACCTCGGTGTCGCCTCCGGCAACGGCAAGGGCCAGATCTTCGTCAAGGGCGAGGTCATCAAAACCGTGCCGGAATCCGAGATCGTGCAGACCCTGATCGATGAAGCGAACCGGATCGCGTCCGAGATGCCCGCGAGTGACACCTCCACCGGAGACCCCGTCGTCACGGTCGGCCACTGAGCCCAGCCCGCGCGATCTGGTCGGTCTGGCCCCAGCCCACGCGATCCCGCTCAACGGCCCGCCTTCCGGACGCCGAACCCATAGAAGTCAGGAATTCACAGAAGCCTCGTTCTGGGTAGGCTGGGACACACCCTCGGCGAAGGCAGGGTTATGTGAACGGCAATTCCAACTTCCGGCACAGCAACACCTCGCTTTTGGCGGTCGCCGCCACGATAGCTCCGGTCGTTGTCACCTCTGCCGAGATCGACAACGGACTTCGTTCCTCGCTCAAGCGGCTGCACCTGCCGAAGGGTCTGCTTCAGCGTCTTGCGGGCGTCTACGAGCGTCGCGCCTGGGACTCCACCATGAGCTTCGACGAAGCCGCCATGCTCGCCGCCCGCCGCGCTCTCGCCGACGCCCAGGTCGATTCCAGCGAGGTGGGCCTGCTCATCAATACCTCGGTCACCCGCAGACACCTCGAACCATCGGTTGCGGTCGCCATCCATCATGGCCTCGCGCTGCCCTCGTCTGCGATGAACTTCGACATCACCAACGCCTGTCTCGGCTTCGTGAACGGCATGAGCCTGGCCGCGCAGCTGATCGAGGCCGGGCAGATCCGTTATGCCGTGATAGTCGATGGGGAAGACGCCAACGAGCTGCATCAGAACACCCTCGAGCGCCTGTCAAGCATGGATCTCACTCGGGATGCGTTCATCGAAGAATTCGCCAGCCTCACCCTGGGTTCCGGCGCGGCCGCCGCGGTGCTCGGCCCGAGCGATGTGCACCCGGCCGGGCACCGCATCCTCGGCGGCATCGCCCGCGCCGCGACCGAGCACCACAATCTCTGCGTCGGTGATTTCAAGGGCATGTACACCGATGCCAAGCGCCTGCTCACCAGCGGCCTCGAACTGGTGCTCGCCGCCTGGAACGAGGCCAAGACCGAGTGGGACTGGGGCCGCATGGACCGTTACATCACCCACCAGGTGTCGTCGGTGCATACCAGCAGCATCATCAAGGCTGCGGGCCTCGACCCCAAGCGGGTGCCCACCACGTTCCCGAACTGGGGCAACGTCGGCCCGGCATCGCTGCCGATGACCCTCGCCGCGGAGGCGCCGTCGCTGCATCCCGGCGACCGCGTGCTTTGCATGGGTGTCGGCTCCGGGCTGAACACCGCGATGACCGAGATCCGCTGGTGACCGCCCCCGCCCTGCCCGGCCGCGGCCCCGCAGCTGATATCGATCCCCGCTTGTCACGGCGGGTCAAGGCGCCGGATGCCGCCGGCATTCCGCGAGAGTGGCACGTTCTGGATAACGCGGTTGTACTCGCCGAGCGCGGCGTAACGCCGGTCGGAACGCTGCTGTGCGTGCACGGAAACCCGACCTGGTCGTACCTGTGGCGCGAGTTGGTCGGCGCGGCGAGCGATGCCGCGTGGCGGGTGGTTGCCCCAGACCAGCTCGAGATGGGCTTCTCGGAGCGCACCGGAATCCGCCGCGACCTCGTCACCCGCGGGAACGACCTCGCGCACCTGGTCGACGCGCTCGGCATCGACGGCCCGGTCGTCACCGTGGGGCACGACTGGGGTGGAGTGATCTCGCTGGGGTGGGCGGTCGAGCATCGGTCGAGGCTCGGGGGTGTCATCCTGCTGAACACCGCAGTGCACCAGCCCGGGCAGGCGCCGGTGCCGGCCTTGCTGCGGCTGGCACTGGCCCGACCGCTGCGGGTGCCCGCGACCGTCTGCACCCCCGCCTTCCTCGAGGCCGCGCTTGGCCTCGCCCGGGAGCCGCTTGCGCCGGCGACCCTCGCCGCGTACCGGGCTCCGTACCGCACCGCAAAGCGACGGCGTGGCATCGGCCAGTTCGTCGCCGACATCCCGGTCGACGAGCGGCACCCCAGCCGCGCCATCCTCGACCGGATCGCCGAGCAGGTGCGGTCGCTTCAGGTTCCAGCGCTGATGCTGTGGGGGCCGCGCGATCCGGTCTTCGGCGATCGCTACCTCGACGATCTGCTCGAACGAATGCCGCACGCCGATGTGCACCGCTTTGAACGGGCGGGGCATCTGCTGGCCGAGGACGTTGCATTCGCTCCGGCCGTGCTGACCTGGCTCGCCGACCAGGTGCTTCCCAGGCTTGACAGCACCCCGGTGGCCCCGGAGCGCCCGCAGGGCGCGTCTCGAAGCCCGGGCGCTCCTCACCCGCTCTGGCACTACCTCGACGAACTTGCCCAGAGCAGCCTTCCCGCGCTCATCGAGATGGCGCCGCGCGGAAGCGCGAGGGCAAACTCCAGCAGCGTTCGCCAGCGCGGTACGCGTCCGAGCTTGGGAAAGCGCCAGCACCCGCGCGAAATCAGCTGGCGGCTGCTCAGCCGCCGGGTGCGCGAACTCTCGGCCGGGCTGCTCGCGCACGGGGTACGTCCCGGCGACCGAGTCTCGGTGCTGGTTCCGGCCGGCGCCGACCTTACCGCCGTGCTCTACTCCTGCCTGCGTATCGGCGCCGTCGTCGTGGTCGCCGACGCCGGCCTCGGGGTGCACGGCCTCAGCCGCGCGGTGCGGGGCGCCCGGCCCGACCACATCATCGGCATCGACCGCGCCCTGATCGCCGCGACCGCGCTGGGTTGGCCCGGCCAGCGGATCAGCACCCGCCGACTGCCGCGCCCCGCCGCCCGCGCCCTCGGCGTCGGTGCGAGCCTCGCCGACCTTGCCGCCTCCGGCCGTCAGGCACTTATCGCGACACCGCTCCCTCCCCAGCCTGACCCCGACGCCCAGGCTGCGATCCTGTTCACGTCAGGCTCCACCGGCCCTGCCAAGGGCGTGGTCTACACCCACCGCCAGCTTTCCGCCCTTGCGGCGACCGTCGCCGCCGAGTACGAGGTCACCCCCGGCACAGGGTTGGTCGCCGGCTTCGCCCCGTTCGCGCTGCTCGGTCCCGCGCTCGGCGCCGCCTCGGTGACTCCTGATATGGATGTCACCGCCCCCGGCAGCCTCACCGCCGCCGCTCTCGCCGACGCCGCCGCCGCGGTCGATGCCCGCATCGTCTTCGCCTCGCCCGCCGCGCTGACCAGCGTCTACGGCACCCGCTCGCGACTCACCCGCCACCAACGGGCCGCCCTAGACCGGGTGCAGACCCTGCTCTCCGCCGGCGCCCCGCTCTCGGCTGCCCTGCTGGAACGAGTGGCGACCACATTCCCGGCCGCCCGCATCCACACGCCTTACGGGATGACAGAGGCGCTTCTCGTCACCGACATCACACTTGACGAGCTGCGCGAGGTGGGCGGCGGCGACGGCGTCTGCGTGGGCAGGCCGACCGGGCCGAGCCGGGTGCTGATCAGCCCGCTCGACCGCCACGGTACCGCGAGCGGCGATCCGACCGCCGCGCCCGGGATCACCGGCGAGATCCTTGTTTCGGCGCCGCACATCAAAGACCACTACTACCGGCTTTGGCTCACCCAGCACGAAAGCGTGCGTGACACCCCCGCCGGCGAGCGCTGGCACCGCACCGGCGACGTCGGACATCTGGATGTGTCCGGCCGGCTGTGGGTGGAAGGCCGGCTCCACCACGTGGTCGTCACCGCCGCCGGCGTGCTCACTCCGGTAGGCCCGGAGCAGCGCGTCGAACAAGTGCCCGGCCTCGGCCGCGCCGCCCTGGTCGGCATCGGACCGGCGGGAACGCAGCAGCCGGTCATCGTCGCCGAGGCCGTCCCGCCGGTGCGCATGCCCCGGCTGGCGCCGGCCGAACTCACCGCGCGAGTGCGTGAAGCCGCCGCGGTGCCGGTCACCGCGTCGGCCGACGCCGTGCAGGTCGCCGCCGTGCCGGTCGCCGCGGTGCTGCTCGTGCCAGAGCTGCCCACCGACATCCGACACAACTCCAAGATCGACCGCACCCGGCTGGCCGCCTGGGCCGCCTCGGTACTCGCGGGCGAGAGGCTGGGCCGACCATGAGAGTGTTGGTCACCGGCGCCAGCGGCCTGCTCGGCCGCGACGTCGCCCGCGCCCTGGTCGGCGGGCATCGGGTACGCACTCTCCAGCGCCGGCCGTCAGACGTCGACGGCGCCGAGGACGTGCTCGGCAGCATCACCGACAAAGTCGCGGTCGCCACAGCCACCGAGGGCACGGATGCGGTGATCCACCTGGCTGCGAAGGTCTCGGTCAGCGGCCCAGCGGCCGAGTACCAGGCGGTGAACGTGACCGGAACCGCCAACCTGCTTGCCGCCGCCCGCCGCGCCGGGGTGCGCCGGTTCGTGCACATTTCGTCGCCATCGGTTGCGCACGTCGGCGGATCGATCGCCGGCGACGGAGCCGGCCCGGCCAACCCGGAACGGGCGCGCGGCCCTTACGCCCGCAGCAAGGCCGCGGGCGAGTTGCTGGCGCTCGCCGCCGACGATGCCGACTTGCGGGTGGTGGTGGTGCGGCCCCATCTGATTTGGGGGCCAGGTGACACCCAACTGGTCGCGCGCATCGTCGATCGCGCCCGACGCGGCCGACTGCCCCTGCTCGACCACGGCGCGGCGCTCATCGACAGCACCTACCGTGACAATGCCGTGTCGGGCATCCTCGCCGCCCTGCAGCACGCCGACATCGCGCACGGCCGCGCCTACGTGGTGAGCAACGGCGAACCGCGCACCGTCGCCGAACTGTTGCATGGCATCTGCACCGCCGCCGGCGTCACCCCGCCGCACTGGCGGGTGCCAGCCCGGCTCGCCAGGGCGGCTGGGGGAGTGGTCGAGGCGATCTGGGCGGCGCGCCCGGGCTTGGACGAACCGCCGATGACCCGGTTCCTTGCCGAACAGCTCTCCACCGCGCATTGGTTCGACCAGCGCGAAACCCGCGCCGCGCTGCACTGGCAGCCCATGGTCAGCCTCGACGAGGGCCTCACCAGGCTGGCCGCCTCCTACTGAGCTGTTCCCGCCATACCCGCCGGCGCGAGCTTTCTGTCCGGAGCTGATGTTCTCGGCATTCGCCATCGACAGAAAACACCGCCATCGACGCCGCAGGTGCCTAGCATTGGGCAAGTGAGCAACTTCGCTTCAGAAGCGGGTCCCGCGCTGCAGCGTCGCACGGTGCTGGTGCTGTCGATCGGCCAGGTGCTCGGTGGCCTGGGTGTCGGCGCGACCCTGTCGCTCGGCGCCCTGCTCGCCGAGGCGGTCTCGGGGAATGCGGCCCTCTCGGGCCTCGCCGCCACCATGTCCACACTCGGGGCCGCGGTCGCCTCCATCCCGCTCGCCCGGCTCGCTGCCCGGCGGGGACGTCGTATCGCCCTCGCCCTCGGCGCGGCCATCGCCGCGCTCGGCGCGGTGGTCGTGGTGTTCTCGGTGATAATCGACGTCTTTCTTCTGCTGCTGGTTGGCATGGGGATGCTCGGCAGTTCCGTCGCCGTCGGCCTGCAATCGAGGTTCGCCGCCACCGACCTGGCAGCCCCGGATCGCCGCGGCCGGGACTTGTCGCTCGTGGTCTGGACCACCACGATCGGTGTCGTCATCGGCCCGAACCTGCTCGCCCCGGGTGAGGCGCTCGGAGCGGCGCTCGGCATGCCGCAATACACCGGCGCGTTCGTGTTCGCGATCATCTGCCAGATCGCGGCGGTGGTGCTCTTCCTGACCATGCTCCGCCCCGACCCGCTGCTGACCGCCGTGGCGATCGGGCTCAAGGAAGCCCCACCCGAACCCGGTCGCGCGCCGGTCGCCGCCCGCGGCATCCTCGCCATCCTGCGTGAACACCCGACGGCAGCGACCGCGATGCTCGCAATCGCGCTCAGCCACATGTCGATGGTCTCGGTGATGGCGATGACCCCGCTGCACATCACCGAGCACGGCGGCACGGTCGCACTCGTCGGCTTCACGATCAGCCTGCACACCGCAGGCATGTTCGGCCTGTCACCGGTGTTCGGCATCCTGAGCGACAAGCTGGGACGACCGGCGGTGATCCTGCTCGGCCAGGCACTGCTGGCCCTCGCCTTGGTCACCAACTGGCTCGGCCAGGAAGAGCACGTCTTCGTCGCCATCGCGCTGGCCCTGATCGGGCTGGGCTGGTCCGCCTCGACGGTGGCCGGCTCGGCGATGCTGACCGAGTCGGTCGACCTGCTCGAACGGCCGAAGGTGCAGGGCGTCTCGGACACCACCATGAACCTGTGCGGTGCCGTCGGCGGCGCACTCGCCGGCGTGGTGATGGCCGGCTTCGGATACGGACTGCTGAACGCGTTCGTGCTGGCGCTGGTTGCCGTGGTCGTGCTCACGCTGATCATGCGGCCCCGGGTGGCCGTCCCGGCGTGACAGGCGAGCGGATGCCGCCGCCTAAGATAGCCGGGTGGTCACTCGTCTCTCCCAGCTGTTCGTCCGCACCCTCCGCGAAGACCCCGTCGACGCCGAGGTAACCAGCCACAAGCTGCTCGTTCGGGCCGGCTACATTCGCCGCCAGGCGCCCGGCGTGTTCGCCTGGCTGCCGCTCGGCCTCCGGGTGAAGAGGAAGATCGAGAACATCATCCGCGAGGAGATGGCTGCCGCCGGCGCGCAAGAAGTGCACTTCCCGGCACTGCTCCCGCGTGAACCGTACGAGGCCACCAACCGCTGGACCGAGTACGGCGACGGCATCTTCCGGCTGCAGGACCGCAAGGGCGCCGACTACCTGCTCGCGCCCACCCATGAGGAAGTCTTCACCCTCACGGTGAAGGACCTGTACTCCTCATACAAAGACCTGCCGCTCTCGATCTACCAGATCCAGGACAAGTACCGCGATGAGGCCCGGCCGCGCGCCGGCCTGCTGCGCGGCCGCGAATTCACCATGAAGGACGCGTACTCCTTCGACTACACCGACGCGGGGCTGGATGTCTCGTATCAGGCCCAGCGCGACGCGTACGAGCGCATCTTCCAGCGGCTCGGCCTCGAGTACGTCATCGTCAAGGCCGACGCGGGCGCCATGGGCGGATCCCGCTCCGAGGAGTTCCTGCACCCGACCCCGGTCGGCGAGGACACCTTCGTCCGCTCAGCCGGCGGGTACGCCGCCAACGTCGAGGCGTACGTGACGCCCGTGCCAGAGGCGCTGCCGGTCGACGGCAAGCCAGCACCGGTCATCTTCGATTCGCCGAACACGCCGACGATCCTGAGCCTGGTCGACCTGCTGAACGCGGACCTGCCGCGCACGGATCGCCCGTGGCGGGCGGCGGACACGCTGAAGAACGTCGTGCTGACCCTCGTGCACCTCGACGGCCGCCGCGAGCTGGTCGTCGTCGGCCTGCCCGGTGACAGGGAGATCGACCTGAAGCGCGCCGAGGTCGCGTTCGCCCCGGCCGAGGTGGAAGCAGCGACCGAGTCGGACTTCGCCAAGCACCCCGCCCTGGTCAAGGGCTACATCGGACCCTGGAACGCCGACGGACCCATGCTCGGCGAGAAGTCGGTCAGCGGCATCCGGTTCCTGCTCGATCCCCGCATTGCCGATGGAACCGAATGGGTCACCGGCGCGAACCTTGACGAGAAGCACGTCCACAGCCTCGTCGCCGGCCGTGACTTCATCGGCGATGGAATCGTCGAGGTCGCCGAGGTGCGCGAGGGCGACCCCGCGCCGGATGGCTCCGGGCCGATCGAGACGGCCCGCGGCATGGAGATCGGACACGTCTTCCAGCTCGGCCGCAAGTACGCCGAGGCGCTCGGCCTGAAGGTGCTGGACGAGAACGGCAAGCTCGTGACCGTGACCATGGGCTCCTACGGCATCGGCGTCACCCGGGTGCTCGGCGTGATCGCCGAGTCCAACAACGACGACAAGGGCCTCATCTGGCCGGCGAACGTCGCCCCGTTCGACGTTCAAGTGGTCGCCACCGGACGCGACGCAGTCGTGTTCGAGGTGGCCGAGCAGGTGTCGGCAGCGCTCGAGAGCGCCGGATTCGATGTGCTCTACGACGACCGGCCGAAGGTGTCGCCCGGCGTGAAGTTCGGCGACGCCGAACTGATCGGGGTGCCCAAGATCGTCATCGTCGGCCGCACCGCCGCCGAGGGCACCGTCGAGCTGTGGGATCGCCGTACGGGGGAGCGGGAAGCCGTCGCCGTGGCTGAGGTCGCCGACAAGCTTCGCTGAGCCGTTTTGTCGGCCGGGATCTCGGCAAGCTCGATCAACGGTCGGCGGCAAGCTCGACCAACGGTCGGCGGCAAGCTCGACCAACTGTTGGGCGGCAGGCTCGACCAACGGTTTCGGGTACCGTAGAGGGACGACATCCGGCCCCGCTTGGGCCGACGTCCCTAATCTGAATAGTGGAGGCCCTCAGTGGACATTGACCTGAGCGTGCTGCGGCTCATGGAGCGCGAGCGCGAGATTCCGTTCGAGGAGCTCGTGCGAATCATCGAGCAGGCGATCCTGACCGCCTACCTCAAGCACACCGCCCCGGCCGAGCACCACGAGCACCATGAGCACGACGAACGTCGCGCACGGGTTGAACTAGACCGCAAGACCGGCCACGTTGCCGTGTACGTGCCCGAGTTCGACGAAGAGGGCAACCAGATCGGCGAGGCCGTCGACAGTCCGAGCGACTTCGGCCGGATCGCGGCGTTCGCAGCGAAGCAGGTCATCAACCAGCGCCTGCGCGACATCGCCGACGACGCCGTCTTCGGCGAATTCCGTGGTCGCGAGGGTGACATCGTCGCCGGAATCATCCAGCAGGGCCCGAACCCGCGGATGGTGCACGTCGATCTCGGCACCATCGAGGCCATCTTGCCGCCGGAGGAGCAGGTGCCCGGCGAGGACTACACGCACGGATCCCGCATCCGGGTGTACGTCACGAGCGTTTCCAAGGGCCTGAAGGGGCCGTCCATCACGGTGTCCCGCACCCACCCTGCACTCGTGCGCAAGCTGTTCGCACTGGAGGTGCCCGAGATCGCCAGCGGTGTCGTCGAGATCACCTCGCTGGCCCGTGAGGCCGGCCACCGCACCAAGATCGCGGTGCGCGCCACCGAGCCAGGGGTCAACGCGAAGGGCGCCTGCATCGGCGAACTCGGCCAGCGGGTCCGTGCGGTCACGGCTGAACTGAACAACGAGAAGATCGACATCGTCGACTACTCCGAGGACCTCGCCACCTTCGTCGCGCACGCGCTGTCGCCGGCCAAGGTCACCAACGCTTACGTGGTCGACCAGTCGATGAAGGCGGTCCGTGCCCTGGTGCCCGACTACCAGTTGTCGCTCGCGATCGGCAAGGAAGGGCAGAACGCCCGGCTTGCCGCGAAGCTCACGGGAGCGCGGATCGACATCCAGCCGGACTCTGTTCCCGAGCAGTAGGTCAGTAGGCCAGCTTTAGGGGTCTACAATGGAACCCGTCAGAACGTGCCTGGGTTGCCGGCAGCGGGATGCGCGATCACATCTAATGAGATTCGTGTCACGTGACGGCATGGTCGTAGCGGATGCCGCGGCTTCCCTTTCCGGTCGAGGCGCGTGGGTGCATCCCACCCGCGACTGCATCGACACCGCACTCAAACGCAAGGCCTTCGGTCGGGCGTTGAAGGCGCAGGGAAACCTCGACGTGTCACAGGTCAACCCACCAACCAGTTAAGAACAGGCTGAAACGGCTTATGGACAACTAATGAGCGGCTCGAAATGAGACCCGTTGCGTAATTAGCGGTCTGCCCCTGTCCAGGGCGCAGGCCCGGACAGGAGAAATGTGGCTGCCAAACCACGCGTACACGAAATCGCCGCCGAATTCGGTGTCGAAAGCAAGCATGCCCTTGAGAAGCTCAAGGAAATGGGCGAGTTCGTCAAGGGACCGTCCTCAAGCATTGAACCGCCGGTAGCGCGCCGCCTCAGGGCAGCGCTCGAAGCGGACGGTGCCAAGAAGAGCGACGCACCCGCAGCACCCGCCGCGAAGCGACCCGCTGGGCCCAAGCCCGGACCGGCCGTTCCGTCGGCTCCCGCAGCACCGGTGGAACCGGCCGCACCCGCCGCCGAGGTTCCCACCCCGGCCGCACCGATGTCGGTCGCCGAGCGTCAGGCTCAGGCAGAGGCCGCGGCGAAGGCCGCTGCCGCTGAGAAGGCTGCAGCCGAGAAGGCCGGCGGCGAGAAGACCGGGTCGACCGACGCGGTCAAGCCCGGTGCGAAGCCTGCTGCCGCTGCTGCCAAGGACGCAGCCCCGAGCCCCGGTGGCCCGCGTCCCGGTGCCCCGCGTCCCGGCAACAACCCGTTCAGCTCGAACCAGGGCATGGCTCGCCCGGGCGGTCCCCGCCCCGGCAACAACCCGTTCAGCACGAACCAGGGCATGCAGCGCCCCACCCCGAACTCCATCCCGCGTCCCGCGGCCCCACGTCCGGGCGCTCCCCGCCCGGGTGCTCCGCGTCCCGGCGGCTTCCGTCCCGGCCAGCCCGGCGGTGCTCAGCACCAGCAGCGGCCAGGTGGCGCCGGTCGTCCCGGCGGTGCCGGTGGCGGCTTCCAGCGCCCTGGCGGTGGTCCCGGTGCCGGTGGCGGCTTCGGTGCTCCCCGCCCGGCAGGTGGCGGCGGCCGTGGTCGTGGCCCCGGCGGCGGTACCGCTGGTGCGTTCGGTCGCGGTGGCGGTAAGAGCAAGGCTCGCAAGTCGAAGCGGACGAAGCGGCAAGAGTTTGAGATGCGGGAGGCCCCGTCGCTTGGCGGCGTGAGCGTTCCCCGCGGCGACGGCACCACCGTCGTTCGGATGCGCCGTGGCGCGTCGATTTCTGACTTCGCCGACAAGATCAACGCCAACCCCGGCAGCCTGGTCACCGTGCTGTTCCACCTCGGTGAGATGGCCACGGCGACCGAGTCGCTCGACGAGGCCACCTTCCAGGTGCTCGGCGAGGAACTGGGTTACAAGATCCAGATCGTCTCGCCCGAGGACGAGGACAAGGAGCTGCTCGAAGGCTTCGACATCGACCTCGACCAGGAGCTTGAGGACGAGGATGACTCGGTGCTCGAGATCCGGCCGCCGGTTGTGACCGTGATGGGCCACGTCGACCACGGTAAGACCCGGCTGCTCGACGCGATCCGTCAGGCGAACGTCGGCGCGGGTGAAGCGGGTGGCATCACCCAGCACATCGGTGCCTACCAGGTGTGGACCGAGCACGAGAACATCGAGCGCGCGATCACCTTCATCGACACCCCCGGTCACGAGGCGTTCACCGCCATGCGTGCCCGTGGTGCGCAGGTCACCGACATTGCGATCCTCGTGGTCGCTGCCGACGACGGCATCATGCCGCAGACGGTTGAGGCGTTGAACCACGCCCAGGCGGCGAACGTGCCGATCGTGGTCGCGGTGAACAAGGTCGATAAGGAAGACGCCAACCCGGCCAAGGTGCGCCAGCAGCTCACCGAGTACGGTCTGGTCGCCGAGGAGTACGGCGGAGACGTCATGTTCGTCGACGTGTCGGCCAAGAACAACATCGGCATCCAGGAACTGATGGACGCCGTGCTGCTCACCGCCGACGCGGGTCTCGACCTGCGGGCGAACCCCGCCAAGTCCGCCCGTGGTATCGCGATCGAAGCGAAGCTCGACAAGGGCCGCGGTGCCGTTGCCACGGTGCTGATCCAGTCGGGAACCCTCCGGGTCGGTGACGCCATCGTCGCGGGAACCGCTTATGGCCGCGTGCGTGCCATGGCCGATGAGAACGGCGACTCGGTTACCGAAGCCTTCCCGTCGCGTCCGGTTCAGGTGCAGGGTCTGTCGTCGGTGCCTCGCGCCGGTGACACCTTCATCGTCACCGAGGAAGACCGCACTGCCCGTCAGATCGCTGAGAAGCGTGAAGCGGTCGAGCGCAACGCGCAGCTGGCCAAGGCCCGCAAGCGCATCAGCCTCGAGGACTTCACTCGTGCACTCGAAGAGGGCAAGGTCGAGTCGCTCAACCTCATCATCAAGGGTGACGTTTCCGGTGCCGTTGAGGCCCTGGAAGAGTCGCTGCTCAAGATCGAGGTCGACGACAGCGTGCAGCTGCGCATCATCCACCGTGGTGTTGGTGCCGTTACCGAATCCGACGTCAACCTGGCGACGGTCGACAACGCGATCATCATCGGCTTCAACGTGCGGCCGGACACCAAGGCCCGCGAACGTGCCGCCCGCGAGGGTGTGGACGTGCGGTTCTACTCGGTCATCTACGCGGCCATCGAGGACATCGAGAACTCGCTCAAGGGCATGCTCAAGCCCGAGTACGAAGAGGTCCAGTCCGGTGTCGCCGAGATCCGCGAGGTGTTCCACTCCTCGAAGGTCGGAAACATCGCCGGTGTCATCGTGCGGTCGGGAACCATTACCCGCAACGCGAAGGCCCGCGTCATCCGCGACGGTGTCGTGCTCGCCGATGGACTGGCCATCGAGTCGCTGCGCCGGTTCAAGGACGACGTCACCGAGGTCAAGACTGACTTCGAAGCGGGTATCGGCCTCGGCAAGTACAACGACATCCGTATCGGTGATGAGATCGAGACGATCGAAATGAAGGAGAAGCCGCGGGTCTAAGCCACGGACTTCAGCCGGTCGGGTCGCGCATGTCGCGGCCCGGCCGGCTCCTTTCGTTCCCGTCCAGGGACGATTAACTACTTACCTCTCAAAAAGGCAGAATTGAACAATGGCTGACCCACAGCGCGCCCGTAAGATGGCCGACCGCATCAAGGAGATCATCGCCAGGCGCCTCGACCGCGGCATCAAGGATCCCCGGCTCGGTTTCGTCACGATCACCGACGTGCGGGTGACCGGCGACCTGCAGCACGCGTCCGTGTTCTACACGGTGTACGGCACCGACGAGGAACGCGCCGATTCGGCCGCGGCCCTGAAATCGGCGACTGGGATGCTCCGCAGCGAAGTCGGCAAGAACATCACCGCCCGGCTCACGCCGTCGCTGGAGTTCATCCACGACGCCCTGCCCGAGAACGCGGCGCACATGGAGCAGCTGCTGGCCGAAGCCAAGGAGCGGGACGCTGTCTCGCACAACCTCGCCGTTGGCGCCCAGTACGCCGGCGACGAAGACCCGTATGTGAAGCCGCGCGTCATCGGCGAGGACGATGACGAGGACGTCTGGGACGAGGACCAGCCCGAGGAGTCCCGCTAGCGCGCTGGAGCTCAAGGGATCGCGCCAGCGATCCGCGACGCCAGCGCCGCCGGAGCCTGCGACGGCGGTCCTCGACTAGGTCGCACGCTCCGGGGCCACCGAACTCAAGCGCGACAAGCTCAGGGCAACTGGTAGCCGACCGCCGCGTCACCGACGACGAGTCCGTCGGCGAGTAACCCCGCCAGCGCACGCTCGCGCTGCGGGGCATCCGACCACACCTGCTCGATCTCAGCGTGCGTGACCGGGATGTCGCTTGCCCGCAGCTCGGCCATGATCAGTCCGCGCACCTGACGGTCGCTGCCCTCGTACTTCTTCTGCACGGCGGCCCGCGGGCCCTCGTACGGCGGTTTGCCGGCCAGTCGCCAGGCGCACAGCTCGGCGATCGGACACTTCTCGCAGCGGGGTGCTCGGGCGGTGCAGACCAGCGCGCCCAGTTCCATCACGCCGGCGTTGGTGAGCTTCGCCTCGGCATCGTCGTGGGGGAGCAGCGTCTCCATCGCGGCGAGGTCGACGCGCGTGCGCGGGGGACCGGCCTCACCCTGTCCGTCGACGGCGCGGGCGATCACCCGGCGCACGTTGGTGTCGACCACCGGATGCCGCCGGCCATACGCGAACGCGGCCACCGCGCGTGCAGTGTAGGCGCCGATCCCGGGCAGCGCGAGCAACTCGTCGACGTCGTGCGGCACCACGCCGTCGTGCCGCTCGGTGATCGCCACCGCCGCTGCGTGCAGGTTGAGCGCCCGGCGCGGGTAGCCGAGCCGGTCCCAGGCGCGCACTGCTTCACCCGGGGCATCCGCGGCCAGCGCCGCCGGCGTCGGCCAGCGCTCGAGCCACTGCTCCAGCCGGGGGATCACCCGGGCCACCGGCGTCTGCTGCAGCATCACCTCGGAGACGAGGATGCCCCAGGCCGGGTAGCCGGGCCGGCGCCACGGAAGGTCTCGGCCGTTCGCGCGGAACCACGCGATCACGGTTGGGGCAAGCACCCCACCAGCGTAGGTCAGCCCGGCGCCCGTCAGGCCAGTGCGCGCAGCCGCGGTGCGAGGTCCCGTTCGAACAGCTGCATGAACCGGGCCTGGTCGTGCCCGGGCGCGTGGAAGACCAGGTGGTTGAATCCCGCATCGACGTACTTCGCCACATCGGCGACCACCGCATCCGGGTCGGTGCCGACGATCCAGCGCTTCGCGATCTGCTCGATCGGCAGCGCGTCGGCGACCCGCTCCATCTCGACCGGGTCGGTGATGTCGTGCTTCTGCTCCTTCGACAGCGACAGCGGCGACCAGAACCGGGTGTTCTCCAGTGCCGTCTGCTGGTCCTCCTCGTAGGAGATCTTGATCTCGATCATCCGGTCGATCTGGTCGAAGGTGCGACCGGATGCTTCCAGCCCGTCCTTCACGGCGGGCACCAGTTCGTCGGTGTAGAGCTCCATCCCCTTACCCGAGGTGCAGATGAAGCCATCGCCGGCACGGCCGGCGTATTTGGCGACGGTCGGGCCGCCCGCGGCGATGTACACCGGGATGCCTCCCTCGGGCCGGTCGTAGATCGACGCGTCGTGGGTGGAGTAGTACTCGCCCTCGAAGGTCACCCGGTCGCCGGTCCACAGGGCGCGCATCAACCGCACCGACTCACGCAGCCGGGCGAAGCGCTCCTTGAACTCCGGCCAGTCCTGCGCGCCTGCGCCGCGGAATCCGGTGGCGATCTCATTCAGCGCCTCACCGGTGCCGACTCCGAGCATCACACGACCCGGGTAGAGACATCCGAGGGTCGCGAACGCCTGCGCGATCACCGCCGGGTTGTACCGGAACGTCGGGGTCATCACCGAGGTGCCCATCCGGATGCTCGAGGTGCGCTCACCGACGGCTGCCAGCCAGGCCAGCGAGAACGGAGCGTGCCCGCCCTCGTGCCGCCACGGCTGGAAGTGGTCGCTGACCGACACCGATTCGAAACCGTGCGATTCCGCCTGGACCGCGAACTCGACCAGATCACGCGGGGAGAACTGTTCGGCAGAGGCCTTGTAACCGAGGGTGAGCGTCATGATGGACAGTGAATCACGTCGAGGTCCGGTACGCTCGCGAACGTCAAGGAGGACGTGGACATGCACAGTGACAAGGTCGTCATTCTCGGTGGGGCGCGCACCCCGATCGGCAGCTTCGGCGGAGCGTTCAAAGACACCCCCGGCTACCTGCTCGGCGCCCGCGCATCCGAGGAGGCGTTGCGCCGCACCGGCATCGCCGCCGACGACGTGGACGAGGTGATCATGGGCTGCATCGGCCAGGTGGGGCCGGATGCCTACAACGCCCGCCGGGTCGCGCTCGAGGCCGGACTGCCGAACAACATTCCCGCGTACACCGTGAACAGGTTGTGCGGCAGTGGACTGCAGGCGATCTGGTCCGGGGCCATGCAGCTGATGTGGGGCGGTAGGCAGTCCGGCGGCGCTGATGTGGTGCTCGCCGGCGGCAACGAGAACATGAGCCGGATGCCGTTCTACGACTTCAACGCCCGCTACAACGACAAACTCGGTGACCGCACGCTGCAGGATGGCACCATTGCGATGCTCACCGATCCGTTCTCGAACCGGCACATGGGTGTCACCGCCGAGAACGTGGCCGTCAAATACGGGGTGTCGAGGGTGGAGCAGGACGAGTTCGCGGTGGAGAGCCAACGGCGTGCGGCGACGGATGCGGCGAAGGCCGCGTTCGCCGAGGAGATCGTGCCGGTCACCACAGCCAGCCGGAAACCGGTCGAGGTCAGCGTCGACGAGCACCCCCGGCCGGGCACCACCCTGGAGGCGCTCGCCAGCCTGCGCCCGGCGTTCCAGGAGGGCGGCATGGTCACCGCGGGTAACGCGTCCGGGATCAATGACGGCGCGGCATCCGTGGTGCTGATGCGTGAAGGCGACGTGCGCGAACGCGGCCTGTCTGGCCTTGCCACCATCGAGCATGTGACGACCGCGGCGATGGAACCGGAACTGATGGGCTATGCGCCGACGCACGCGCTGAACCGGTTGTTCGAGCAGACCGGGCTGAAACCGAAGGATGTCGGCAGCGTCGAATTGAACGAGGCGTTCGCCTCGCAGGCCGTCGCGGTCATCCGTGACGCCGGCCTCGACCCCGAGCGCACCAACCCCTACGGCGGCGCGATCTCGCTCGGCCACCCGGTCGGCGCGACCGGCGCGATCCTCACCCTGCGGCTGGCGCTCGATCTGAAGCGGCGCGACCTCGAGTACGGCATCGTGACGATGTGCATCGGCGGTGGCCAGGCGCTCGCCGCGTTGATCCGGCGCTACGACGGCTGAGGCGGCTCTCGACTAGACCGCGCCGACCGGCAAGACTGGCCGCGTAAAAAAGTATTGGCGCATGTCGAAAATTGCTGCGCTCGCTCGACGTCTTGGTGAGGGGCAGTTCAGCCCCGCAAACACGAGGAGATCACGATGAAGTTCATGATGCTGCTGCAGTCCGACGAGAGCAGCCCCGAGGCGGCCGCCGGCTCGAGCGACGAGGCTCTGAACGCGATGGGCGCCTACAACGAGGAACTGATCAAGGCGGGCGTCATGCTCGCCGGTGAGGGCCTGCACCCGAGCTCGACCGGCGTGCGCGTGCACTACGACGGCGACGAACGCACCGTCGTCGACGGCCCGTTCACCGAGAGCAAGGAACTGCTCGCGGGGTTCTGGATCATCCAGGTGCGGGACCGCGACGAGGCCATCGAGTGGGCACGCCGCATCCCGCTGCGCACTGCCCAGGTCGAGGTGCGCCAGGTCTTCGACATCTCGGAGTTCGACCAGGACAACGAGTATGTGAAGAAAGAGAAGGAATGGCGCGAGGCCACGGGCGAGTCACGCACCGCCTAGGGGACGCCAGATGACGGCCTCGACGACGCACGGCGCCGTCGAGGCCGTCTGGCGCATCGAGTCGGCCCGGGTGGTCGGTGCGCTGGTGCGGATGGTGGGGGATGTCGCGCTGGCCGAGGATCTCGCCCAGGACGCACTCGTCGCAGCACTCGAGCAGTGGCCGCGCGACGGGGTGCCGAAGAACCCGGGCGCCTGGCTGACCGCGATCGCGAAGCGTCGGGCTATTGACACCTGGCGCCGGCAGGCGTCGCTGGAGAACAAGTACGCGCTGCTTGCCGACGCGCTCGAGCGATCCGAGAATCTCGGCGAGCCGGAGCAGGCGCTCGCCGCGGTGATCGACGACGACGTGCTCCGGCTGGTCTTCGTTGCCTGCCATCCGGTGCTGCCGAAACCGGCGCGGGTCGCGCTCACCCTGAAACTGGTCGGCGGATTGTCGACCGAGGAGATCGCGCGCGCGTTCCTTGTGCCGACGCCGACCATCGCGCAGCGGATCGTGCGGGCCAAGCGTGCGCTGACAGCGGCGCACGTGCCGTTCGAGGTGCCGGACCACACCGAGTTCACCGGGCGGCTGTCCTCGGTGCTGGAGGTCATCTACCTGATCTTCAACGAGGGATACTCCGCGACATCCGGCGACGACTGGATGCGTCCCGGGATGTGCGATGAGGCGCTCCGGCTGGGACGCATGCTGGCCGAACTGGTGCCGCGTGAACCCGAAGTGCATGGCCTGGTCGCGCTGATGGAGCTGCAGGCGTCGCGGCTGGGCGCGCGCACGAGCCGGGACGGCGAACCGGTCCTGCTCGCCGACCAGGACCGCACCCGCTGGAACCGGCTGCTGATCGGTCGGGGTCTGGCTGCCCTGGCCCGGACCGACGAGTTGGCCGCATCGACCAGCGGAAAGGCGCGCGGCCCGTACACGCTGCAAGCGGCGCTCGCCGCCTGCCACGCCACCGCGCCAAGCATCGAGCAGACCGACTGGGCGCGGATCGTCGCGCTGTACGAAGAACTTGGCACTCTGACGCCGTCGCCCGTGATCGAACTCAACCGGGCGGTGGCCGTGTCCATGCTGCGCGGCCCAGCCGCAGCGCTCGAGATCGTCGACGCGCTGCGCGAGCACACCGCACTGCGCGGCTACCACCTGCTGCCGACGGTGCGCGCCGACCTGCTCGCCAAGGTCGGCCGAACCGATGAGGCAAGGCACGAGTTCGAGCGTGCGGCCGAACTGACCGACAACGCTCGGGAGAAGGCGCTGCTGCTCGCGCGCGCCCAGCAGTTCAGCGGGCGGTCGTAGGCTGGACGAATGCCGGACAAGAGGGACTTTTTCGACGCGTTGGCAGCCGAGGTGCTTCACAACTACGGACGAGGACGGGCGATCATCGCGGTCGATGGGCTTCCGGATGCCGGCACCACAGCATTCGCGGACGACCTTGCCGCAGCCTTCAAGCGCGTCGACCACGACGTGTTTCGAGCGTCGATGCGGGACTTTCACCGGCCGCGCGCCGAGCGCGTTGCCCGTGGCGACTCTCCAGGCGACTTCTATCGGGACGCCTTCGACTACTCGCGCTTCCGGCGGGTGCTGATCGAGCCGTTCCGGATGGGCGGAAGCACCGGTTTCGTGACCCGCGACTTCGATCTCGAACGCGACATGCAGATCGAGCCGAAGTGGCAGAGCGGGCCGGCCGACGCCATTCTCATCGTCGACGGGCTGTTCGTGAACCGGCCCGAGCTGTCGAGCCTGTGGAACTACTCGATCTGGCTCGAGGTGCCGGTTCCGTTGCAGGCGACGGATGTCGAGACCAATGCGGTCGTCTCGGTGTACCGCAAGGACACCGACCCGACCGAAAAGGCCACCGCCCTCATCAACAACACCGACCCCGACAATCCGCAGCGCATCTTCGCCGACTCCTGCTGAGCTGTTTCGGGCTCGTAGGCTCACAAGCCGCCGGCGACCACAGTGACGGTGGTGAGCGCTACGGTTGGCACAGTCTTACCCGCCACAACCGGCGGAGCCGCAGAGGAGCGTCGTGAAGATCCAGGACAGCATCAGCATCAACGCCGACCGTGCGCGCGTGTTCAAGGTCTTCTGCGACCTTGAGAATGCCGCAGCCAATATCGGTGGCATCACCAAGATCGAGGTGCTCGCCGGTCCTGCCCAGTTGAATCTGGGCACCAAATGGCGTGAGACCCGCACGATGTTCGGAAGAGAGGCGACCGAGGAAATGTGGGTCACCGGGTACGAACAGGACGCGTCCTATGTGGCAGAGGCCGAGTCGCGCGGAACCCACTATCGCAGCGAGTACCGATTCACCTCGGAGGGGAGCGGTACCCGCGTCGATCTGAGGTTTGAAGGCACCCCGCTCACCTTCGGCGCGCGCATCACCGGCGTCATCGGTGCGCTGTTCGCCGGTGCGGCCAAGAAGGCACTGCATCAGGACCTGGTGGACCTGAAACGGGCCTGCGAAGCCGCGTGACCAAGCTCAGCTGACGACCGCACCCGCTGATCGAGCTTGTCGAGATCTCGGCAGGCTCGATCAACGGTTGGGCCCGGCCGAAGGCACCGGGATGTCGAAATGCATCACCTCTTCGCGCGCCCCGAGCTTGCTGTACAGCGCAATCGCCGGCTCATCGCCGTAGTCGGCCTGGACGTACACGACCCATGCGCCGCGCTCCGCCCCGATTTCCTGGAGCCGACCGATCAGGGCCGTGGCGACGCCGTGCCGACGGAAGCCCTCTGCCACCGCGAGATCGTAGATGTAGACCTCCGATCGCGCCTGCTCTAACTTGTCGAGCTCGTAGGCCACCAATCCGCCGGCGATAGTGTCACCGATCGAAGCGGTCAGCACGATCACATGCTGCTTGCCCAGCTGGGCTTGTAGATAGCCGTCACTCGGCGGCTCGGCGGCATAGCTTTCGGGATCGTCGAATGCCTCGGAGAACAGGGTGTTCAGCGACCGCATCAGCGGCAGGTCGCCGGGCGTCAACTGGGTTATGGTGACGGGCTCTGACATGGCATGAACGTAACTCAGCCGTTCGGCGGCCATCAAGGGTTTCGATATACACCGGCCTCGCAAGCTCGCGCGGCTACTCAACCACCGGGGAAACCCTGGCGACGACTTCCTCGGTCGACAGGTGTCGCCCGGTGCGCTCGACTTCGTGCACGAGGGCGGTCAGCGTCCGGTTGATCGGCGTGGCGACATCCGTTCGCAGCGCCTGCTCGACGACCGCCCCATTCAAGAAGTCGATCTCGCTGGACTGCCCGCGCCGGATCGACTGCAGCGTCGACGCCGGATTCGGCACGTCGCCGAGGTACTGGCGGATGCCGCGCGGCACTCGCTCACCCACCCAGAGTGGTGCGTGGGCGAGGGCCCAGACGGCGAGCGGCGTGATGCCCTGCAGCGTCGCGAACCGCACTCCGCGAGCCAGGCCCACCCGGGCGGTCTCACGCATGCTGCGGGTCATGATCCGCCGCAGCCGAGGATCATCGATAACCGCCTGCACACTGGTGCCGGTGATCGCCGGCAACGCGTTCACCTGGTTCACCAGCAGCTTCGTCCAGCGGGCGCCCTCGAAGTTGTCGACCACCGAGGTCGGCAGGGCAGTGTTCAGCACGGATGCCGCCGCCTGCGCCGCAGCGGGGGAGCCGTGCGCGCTCCCGACGTAGGTGTGTGCCGCAGCGGTCACCGTGATCTCGCCCGGGGCAACATACGACGCGGCGAGCATCGACAGCGCGCCGACCACGTCCGACCCGCCGGCCGCCTCGATCACGCTTTCCAGGCCGCCGAGCCCGTTCTGGATCACCACGAGCGGCACCCCGGCGAGCACGTCGGCGTTCTCACGCACGACTTCCGCGGCATCCATCGCCTTGGTGGCAACAATCGCCAGCCCAGGTGACACCGTCAGCCGCGGACCGGCGAGCACCGCCGCGGTGTACTCGCCCCAGGCGCCACTCAGCCGGATGCCGTGTTCAGCGATCGCGGCGAGGTTCGGCCCGCGAGCGGTGACCTCGACCTCATGCCCGGCCCGGGCGAGCAGGGCGGCAACCGTGCCGCCCATCGCCCCAGCTCCGAGCACCGCGATTCGCATGACCGAAAGCCTATTGCCGCTCCGGTAGCGTTGAGGTGTGGGTGAGATCGGCAAGCGCAGCGGCATCCTGCTGCTCGACAAGCCGGCGGGACTCACCAGCCATGACGTCGTCGCCCGGGTGCGCCGTCTCGCCGGAACCCGCAAGGTCGGCCACGCCGGCACTCTCGACCCGATGGCCACCGGTCTGCTGGTGCTCGGCCTGAACAGCTCGACCCGGCTGCTCACCTATCTGGTCGGGCTCGACAAGGAGTACACGGCCACCATCCGGCTCGGCCAAACCTCGACGACGGATGACGCCGAGGGCGAGCTCGGCGAGACCACGGACACCACCGGCATCAGCGATGACGCGATCGCCGCGGGCATCGCCGCGCTGACCGGGCCGATCGAACAGGTGCCATCCAGCGTCAGCGCCATCAAGGTCGACGGCCGCCGAGCCTACGACCGGGCCCGCGCGGGGGAGACCGTCGAGCTCAAGTCCCGCCCGGTCACCATCCACGAGTTCGAAGTCCTCGACATCCGACGCGGCGATCACCTCGACATCGATGTGCGCGTGGTCTGCTCCTCGGGCACCTACATCCGCGCCCTGGCCCGCGACCTCGGCGGCGGGCTCGGAGTCGGCGGTCACCTGACCGTGCTGCGCCGCACCCTGGTCGGACCGTTCGCCATCACGGATGCCGGCACCCTCACCGACGCCACCCCCGACGGGCTCGGCGATGGCCTGCTCGACCCGGCCGCGGTCGCCGCCACGCTGTTTCCGACCGTGCAGCTGGATGCCGACGAAACCAAAGACCTCACCAACGGCAAGCGAATCACCCTCGACGCGCCCGATGCCGCCTGCGCGGCCGCGCTGTCACCGGATGGCAGACTGATCGGGCTGTTGACTCTCACGAACGGGCGCGCACGTGCTCTGGTGAACTTTCCGACTGATGAGGTGCTTTCGTGATCGAGTGGTTCAGTTGGCTGCAGGCGGGCACAGCGATTCTCGCCGGGCTGTTCTGCCTGATCATGGGCGCGATCGGCAAGAAGCCGAACGACCTCACCCTGGGCGCGGTGATCCTGGTTGAACTGCTGTTGATCGTGCAGGTCGTGATGGCGATAGTCGCCCCGTTCCTTGGCAACACCCCGACCGGACATCCGTTGGAATTCTGGGCCTACCTGGTGTCGGCCGTGCTGATCCCGCCGCTCGCCGCGTTCTGGGGGCTGGTCGAACGCAACCGCTGGTCGACCGTGGTGCTCGGCGCCGCCTGCCTCGCGATCGCCGTAATGGTGCTGCGGATGAACCAGATCTGGTTCGTCCAGATGGTCTGAGCGCCTAACATTAGGGACGATATGTCCCAAGCAGCCCCCACCCGCATGTCCGGCGTCGGACGAGTGCTCGTTCTCATCTACGGCATCCTCGCGATTGGCGCCACGGGGCGGTCGGTCTTCCAGATCCTCACCAAGTTCGACGAGGCCCCGCTCGCCTACATACTCTCCGCGGTCGCCGCCGTGGTCTACATCGTCGCCACCATCGCGCTGATCGTGCCGTCGTGGCGGCCGATCGCCTGGGCCACCATCACCTTCGAGCTGATCGGCGTGCTGGTCGTCGGCACCCTCAGCGTGACCCAGCCCGAACTCTTCGCGCACCCGTCGGTCTGGTCACAGTTCGGCAGCGGCTACGTATTCATACCGCTGGTGTTGCCGGTGCTCGGCCTGATCTGGCTGTACACGCACCGCACCCGCACGAGCAGCGCGGCGGTGGCCTGAGATGCAGGTATTCACCTCCCTCGCCGAGATTCCGGCCGACTTCGGGCCGAGCGCCGTCACCATCGGCAAGTTCGATGGCGTGCACGCCGGACACCGTGCGGTGATCGCCGAATTGCACAGCATGGCGGATGCCGCGGGCCTGACCCCGACGGTGGTGACTTTCGACCGCAACCCGCTGGCCCTGCTGCGCCCCGAGCTCTGCCCAGAGCCGCTGCTGAGCAACGCGCAGAAGCTGGAGCGGCTCACCGAGGTCGGCATCGGCGCCACCCTGATGCTGACCTTCGACCGTGCCCTCAGTCAGGAGAGCCCCGAGGAATTCATCCAGGGCGTCCTGGTCGATGCGCTGCACGCGAAGATCGTGCTGGTCGGGGCGGACTTCCGCTTCGGTGCCCGCGGCGCCGGGACCGTCGACACCCTCATCGAGGCAGGTGCCCGGTACGGCTTCGAGGTGCGGCGCGTGCACGAGGTGCTTGCCGACACCGGACGTCGGGCATCGTCGACCTGGGTGCGGGAAGCGCTCGCCCGCGGCGACATCCGCGAGGCATCCGCCGTACTCGGCCACCTGCCCTCGGTGCGCTCGATCGTTGTGCCGGGGGAGAAGCGCGGCCGCGAGATGGGCTTTCCGACCGCGAACCTCAAGCCTGGCGTTGAAGGCCTGATCCCCGCTGACGGCGTGTATGCCGGCTGGCTGACTGTTGACGGCACCGTGTACCCGGCCGCGATCTCAATCGGCGACAACCCGACCTTCGAGGGTGTCCCGGCGCGGCAGGTGGAAGCGTACGTGCTCGATGAGGACATCGACCTGTACGGCAAGACCGTCGAGGTTTCGTTCTTCGATCGCCTGCGCGGCATGGTGAAGTACACGACCATCGAAGCGCTGATCGAGCAGCTGAGGCAGGATGTCGAGGACACCCGCGTCCTCCTCGCCGAGGCTCCGCTGCCCGGACGCGAGGGCACCGGACTTCCCGCGTGACCACTGTACGGGCACGACCCCTCTGGGCTGGGCGCACGCTCGCGCTCCTCGCCATCGCGCTGCTCGCGCTGAACATGCGCACCGCCGTCACGTCGGTCTCACCGATCGTCGAACAGATCAGCGTCGACATCCCGCTCGGCTCGGTCGCGCTGGGCGTGCTCGGAATGCTGCCGGCGATCATGTTCGCGCTCGCCGGGCTGTTCAGCCCGGGACTGGCCCGCCGCATCGGGCTGGAGGCGACCCTCGTGGTCGCTTGTGTGCTGATCGTGGCCGGTTTCCTGGTGCGGGCGGCGGCGACCGAGTATTCGATGTTCCTGGTTTCCAGCGCGGTGGCGCTCGTCGCAATGGGCATCGGCAATGTGCTGTTGCCGGCGGCGGTCAAGCGCTACTTCCCGGACAGGATCGGCCTGCTCACCTCGGTGTATGTGACTCTGCTGGCGATCTCGACAACGATTCCGGCGGCGATTTCAGCGCCGGTCGCTGATGCCGCGAGCTGGCGTGTCTCGATGCTGGTCTGGGCGGGCCTGGGCCTGACGGCGCTGGTGCCGTGGATGGCGGTGCTCGTGCAGCACCGCCGCAGTCTGGTGGCGACGGCGGCCGAAGAAGCGCCCGAAGTCGAAGTGCCGGGCAAGGAACTGCTCGCGCGGCTGCTGCGCTCACGCACCGCCTGGGCGCTTGCGATGTCCATGGGGACCTCCTCACTGAGCGCGTACACGATGTTCGCCTGGCTGCCGCCGATGCTCACCGACTGGGCTGGTCTGTCCCAGGGAGCCGCCGGGGCGTTGCTGTCGGTCTACGCATTGGTCGGATTGCCGCTCGGGCTGCTGTTCCCATTCCTCACCCAGCGGGCGAAGAACGGCGCCTGGCTGGTGCTGATCGGAGCGGCGCAACTCGCGATCAGCTACACCGGCCTGTTGCTGGTCCCGGCGCTCGCCCCGCTCTGGGTGGTGCTCGCCGGCGGCCCGATTCTGTTCCCCGTCACGCTGACGCTGATCAACCTGCGCACCCGAGACCATGTCGTCACCGCTGCGACCAGCGGATTCGCGCAGGGCATCGGCTACACCGTCGCCGGGCTTGGCCCGCTGCTGTTCGGTGTTCTGTTCGAGGTATCCGGTGATTGGGCGCTGCCGCTGGTGTTCCTGTTGTGCACCTCGCTTGGTGCGTTCGTCGCGGGCATCCTGCTGCTGAAGAACCGCATGGTCGACGACGAACTGGTGCGCTAGAAGCCAGCCACTTCGCCCCGGTGCACGAGTGCCGCGGCACCGATCAGCGGCCCCTCATCGGACAGGCCGGACGGCACCACCCGCACCTTGGTGACGAAACCGAACTCGGCGCGTTCGGCGATGGTGTCGTTGATGATCTGGAACAGGTCGGGACTCACCCGCGCGAACCCACCGCCGATCGCGACCAATTCCAGGTCGGTGAGCGAGGTGGCCGAGCCGATGGCCTGACCGAGCGCGCGCCCGGCGCGGGCCACTGCCTGCACAGCGATTTTCTCGCCGCGGGCGTAATCCGCGGCGAGGTCTTCGCCGGTGCTGCCGCGCCATCCGTGCTTCTGCGCCCAGGCCACCGTCTTCGGGCCGGACGCGATCGCCTCGACACAGCCGACGCCGCCGCAGGCGCAGCGGTCGTCGAAGCCTCCGACACCGACGTGGCCGATGTGTCCGGCGTTGCCGGTCGGTCCGGGAACCGTGTGCCCGCCGAGGATCAGCCCGCCGCCGATCCCGGTGGAGACGATCATGCCCATCAGGTTGTCGATGCCTCGCCCGGCGCCGATCCAGTGCTCAGCCAGCGTGATGCAGAGGCCGTCCATGGCCAGCCGCACCGGCAGCCCGGGCACCAGTGCCTCCAATTGCGCGCGCAACGGGTAGTCGCGCCAGGCGGGAACGTTCAGCGGGCTGACCCGGCCGGACTCGACGACGATCGGTCCGGCGGAGCCGATGCCGACACCGATCAGCCGATCCCCGGTCGGCAGGCCGCCGAGCGCATCGCTGGCGACCGCGCGCACCGCCTCGGCGAGCTGATCGGACCGGGACCGCGCCCCGGTCGGCTGCCGCGACCGGCTGCCCTCGAGCACCACCCCGTGCTCATCGACCAGGGCGGCCTCGACCTTGGTTCCTCCGAAGTCGACCGCGAGCACGAACACCATGCGCACAGCGTACGACGGCGGTGTGCCCATCCTCAGCCGCACCCCTGCCGCGTTCCGCAGGACTTTCGGGCGACGCGCCGTGAAGCCACTGCGCTGCGGCGGCGTGTCCCCTTGAACATCCTGCGGAATGCAGGAGCACCCCCGGCAAACGAATCTGGATGTGCAACCGGATGCGCGAATGTGCACACGCACACGCATCCGCTGCTCATATGAGCAATCCGACCAACGGATGCTGGAGCCGGCGTACGCTTGAGCACGGAAGGAGGCGACCCATGTCTGATGACACCCTGACGACCGTGCGGGTCGCCGAGCTCTACTACGAAGAAGGCAAGACCCAGGACGAGATCGGCGCATTGGTCGGCATCACCCGCTGGAAGGTCGGCCGACTGCTCGCGCAGGCGCGTGACACCGGCATCGTCCGCATCGAGATCGTGCACCCGCGCGCACGTCGCCTCGCGATCGAACGC
Source organism: Diaminobutyricimonas sp. LJ205 (assembly GCF_009755725.1). Classification (NCBI taxonomy): domain Bacteria; kingdom Bacillati; phylum Actinomycetota; class Actinomycetes; order Micrococcales; family Microbacteriaceae; genus Ruicaihuangia; species Ruicaihuangia ninglii. The sequence continues at coordinate 833,883 of NZ_CP046619.1, forward strand.
CAGCTGCGGGAGCGGTTCGGCCTCGCCGACGCCATCGTGGTCCCCGCGGTCGCCGACGACGAGGCGCGCGAGCGAGTCGCCCAGGCCGCTGCCGATTACCTCGTCGCCCTGCGCCCGGTGCCGCGCGTGCTCGGCATCAGCTGGGGACGCACCCTCGATGATGTGGCCAGGCACCTGCCCGACGGCTGGGCACGCGGCGTGGCCGTGGTGCAGATCAACGGCGGCGTCTCACTGAACAAGCGCGCAGGCACCGCCGCCGACACCGCCACGCTGATCGCCCGCAAGGCCGGGGGCCAGGCGACCTTGCTGCCAAGCCCGGCCATCCTCGAACGAGAGGAAACCAAGCGGGCGATCGAAGCCGATCGCACCGTCGCCGGCGTCCTCGACCAGGCAACAACGGCATCCGTCTACCTGTACAGCGCCGGCGTCGCCGACGACACCAGCGTGCTCGTCGACAGCGGTTACCTGACCCCGGACGATGTCACCGAACTGGTGCGCAAGGGTGCGGTCGGCGATGTCGTCGGCCGGTACATCGACGCCAACGGCAACATCGTCGACCCGGGCCTCGATGAGCGTACGGTGGGACTGGGACTCGACCGACTACGGCAGGCAGGCACCGCTGTGCTCGCCATCGCCGGATCCGCGAAGCATCACGTCGCCAGGGCGGTGGTCGCGAACGGGCTGTGCTCGGTCGTCGTCACCGACGAGGCGACCGCGTCCGCCCTATTGGAGGAATGACCATGACACTCGAACATCCCATCGCGCTGGCGCCCGCCGAGCGCGCCGTGCAGCTGATCGGCTCGGATCTCACCGAGAAGAGCCTCAAGCTGCACCTCGAGGGACTGTCCCGCGTCGACGCCGTCGGCCTTGAACAGCGCGCCGCCGGCCTCGGCACCCGCTCGATCAAGACCACGTCGAAGAAGTGGGCGATCGACAAGATCATCGAACTGATCGACCTGACCACCCTTGAGGGCGCTGACACCCCGGGCAAGGTGCGCTCGCTGGTCGCGAAGGCGATCACTCCGGATGCCTCCGACCCGAGCACCCCGCGGGTCGCGGCCGTCTGTGTCTACGGCGACATGGTGCCCTATGCCGTCGAGGCGCTCGGCTCCGCCAAGGGCCTGGACAACGGCGGCATCAACGTGGCCGCGGTCGCGACGGCGTTCCCCAGTGGTCGCGCCTCGCGCGCCGTGAAGCTCGCCGACACCGCCGACGCGGTTGCCGCCGGTGCCGACGAGATCGACATGGTGATCGACCGCGGTGCGTTCCTGAGCGGACGCTACGGACTCGTCTTCGACGAGATCGTCGCCGTCAAGGAAGCCTGCCGCCGTCCCGACGGCACCTACGCCCACCTCAAGGTCATCCTCGAGACCGGCGAACTGAACACCTACGACAACGTGCGCCGTGCCTCCTGGCTGGCGATCCTCGCCGGTGGCGACTTCATCAAGACCTCGACCGGCAAGGTGTCGCCCGCGGCGACCCTACCGGTGACCCTGCTGATGCTCGAGGTCGTGCGCGACTGGTACCGGCTCACCGGTGAGAAGATCGGCGTCAAGCCGGCCGGCGGCATCCGCACCTCCAAGGACGCCATCAAGTACCTCGTCACCGTCGCCGAGACGGTCGGCGAACAGTGGCTGAACCCGCACCTGTTCCGCTTCGGCGCATCCAGTCTGCTGAACGACGTGCTGCTGCAGCGCCAGAAGATGACCACCGGCCACTACAGCGGCCCCGACTACGTGACGATCGATTAGGACCCTCATGAACTTCCTCGAATACGCCCCGGCTCCCGAGTCGCCGGCGATCCTCAATCTGCGTCCCAGCTACGGCCTGTTCATCGACGGCGAGTTCGTCGACGGCCACGGCGAGGGCTTCACCACGATCTCGCCGGCCACCGAGCAGAAGATCGCGGAGATCGCGAACGCCAACGCGCACGACGTCGACCTGGCCGTCGCCGCCGCCCGCCGCGCTCACGACCGCACCTGGTCGAAGATGAGCGGCGCCGACCGGAGCAAGTACCTGTTCCGGATCGCTCGCCTGGTGCAGGAACGCGCCCGCGAGCTCGCGGTCGCCGAGAGCCTGGACAACGGCAAGCCGATCAAGGAGAGTCGCGACAGCGACATCCCGCTGGTCGCAGCCTGGTTCTTCTACTACGCCGGCTGGGCCGACAAGCTCGACCACGCCGGCCTCGGCGCCAACCCCCGCGCGCTCGGTGTCGCCGCCCAGGTGATCCCGTGGAACTTCCCGCTGCTGATGCTCGCCTGGAAGATCGCCCCGGCGCTCGCCGCAGGCAACACCGTCGTGCTGAAGCCCGCCGAGACCACGCCGCTGTCGGCGCTGCTGTTCGCCGAGATCCTGCAGCAGGCCGACCTGCCGCCGGGTGTCGTGAACATCATCACCGGCGCCGGTGACACCGGGGAGGCTCTGGTCAATCATTCGGATGTCGACAAGGTCGCCTTCACCGGTTCCACCGCCGTCGGCCGGTCGATCGCTCGCTCCACGGCCGGCACCGGCAAGAAGCTCACCCTCGAGCTCGGCGGCAAGGCCGCGAACATCGTCTTCGACGACGCGCCCATCGACCAGGCCATCGAGGGCATCGTCAACGGCATCTTCTTCAACCAGGGCCACGTCTGCTGCGCAGGCAGCCGCCTGCTGGTGCAGGAGAACATCCACGACGAGGTCATCGACCGGTTGAAGTACCGGTTGTCGACGCTGCGCCTGGGTGACCCGCTCGACAAGAACACCGACATCGGTGCGGTCAACTCCAAGGAGCAGCTGGAGCGCATCCGCACGCTGTCCGACATCGGCGAGCAGGAGGGCGCCGACCGCTGGACCGCCGACTGCGTCATTCCCGAGAACGGCTTCTGGTTCGCCCCGACGATCTTCACGAATGTGTCGACCAGCCACCGGATCGCCCGGGACGAGATCTTCGGACCGGTGCTCTCCGTGCTGACCTTCCGCACCCCGGATGAGGCAGTGAAGAAGGCGAACAACACCCCGTACGGTCTGTCCGCCGGCATCTGGAGCGACAAGGGATCGAAGATCCTCGCCGTCGCCGACAAGCTGCGCGCCGGTGTGGTCTGGGCGAACACCTTCAACCGGTTCGACCCGTCCAGCCCGTTCGGCGGGTACAAGGAGTCCGGCTACGGCCGTGAGGGTGGCCGGCATGGCCTGGCGGCCTACCTGCAGTCCGGGGCATCCGCCGGCCGGCCCCGTATCAGCGCCGCTCCCTCGACACCGCTTGTCGAAGCAAAGCCCGCCGCGGCACCCAAGAAGTCGACCAAGAAGGAGGCCAAGTGATGACGCGCCTGACCATCCCCAAGACGTACAAGCTGTACATCGGCGGCAAGTTCCCGCGCAGCGAATCCGGCCGCACCTACGAGGTCGCGACGCGCAAGGGCGACTTCCTCGCCAACGCCGCGAAGGCCAGCCGCAAGGATGCCCGCGACGCGGTGCTCGCCGCACGCGGTGCCCTCAGTGGCTGGGCCGGCGCGACCGGTTACAACCGCGGCCAGGTGCTCTACCGGATCGCCGAGTTGCTCGAGGGGCGGCGGGCGCAGTTCGTCGACGAGATCGCGTCAGCTGAAGGTGTGAGTCCCGCTGCCGCGGCGCAGCAGGTGGATGCCGCGATCGACCTCTGGGTCTGGTACGCCGGCTGGGCCGACAAGTACGTGCAGGTCGCCGGCAACGGCAACCCGGTCGCCGGTCCCTACTTCAACCTGTCCACCCCGGAGCCGACCGGCGTGGTCGCCGTCATCGCACCGCAGGAACCGACCGGCGACAGCCTGCTCGGCCTGGTCGCGGTGCTCGCACCCGTCCTGGTCGCAGGCAACACCGCGGTGGTCGTCGCCAACGAGAAGGCGCCGCTGTCGGCGATCAGCCTGTCCGAGGTGCTCGCGACCAGCGACGTGCCCGGGGGAGTGGTCAACCTGCTCACCGGCTCGCCCGCCGAAATCGCCCCGTGGCTCGCGGCGCACGCCGACGTGAACGCGCTGGATCTGACCGGTGCCGGCGCGCTCGACTGGATTGACCTGCAGATCGCCGCAGCGGACACACTCAAGCGCGTGCTCACCCCGGAGCCGGGGATCCCGGCCGCCTCGCTCGAGCGGATCACCGCGTTCACCGAGACGAAGACGGTCTGGCACACCAAGTCGATGCTGTAACACGGTCGATGCTGTAACCCAAGAGCCCGCACGCTCGGGAGGAAAACACGCGCTCGCGCGCTGGAGCTATGGGAATCGCGCCAGCGATTCCGCGACGCCAGCGCCGCCGGAGCCTGCGACGGCGGTTCGCCGGTGTGCGGGTCGGTGGTTGAGGAGCGCGCGCAGCACGGGCTTGCATAAGTCCGATTTTTGAGGCGAACTCTACCTGAGAGCATCTCCAGTTACCCCCGAAAGGGCGTAGCTATCCTCGTACGGTCATGAGTCACGCCACCCGAACCCTCTCCGCTGTCCTCATCGCTCTCCTCCTCGCGTTTGGCGCACTGTTCATCTCCGCGCCCCCTGCACACGCCTCGGAGACGGGAACGATCCACAGCCTGGTGAACCAGGCCCGCGCCGCTGAAGGTCTCGGCGCACTCAACCGGAATTCCGCCATGGATCAGGTCGCCGCGAACTGGGCGAACCAGATGGCCGCGAATGGCACCCTGAGCCACAACCCCAACTACTCCGACCAGATCCCCGGCGGCTGGACTCGCTCCGCCGAGAACGTCGCGCAGGGACATCCGACCGGCGCCGCCATGCAGGCGGGTTGGATGAACTCGTCCGGTCACCGCGCGAACATCCTGGGCGACTACACCGACGTCGGCATCGCCTTCATCAACGCCGGAGGCACCACCTGGGGTGTCCAGGTCTTCGGCAAGTACGGCGCTTCAGCTGCAGCCCCGGCGCCGGCCCCGGCCCCCGAGCAGGCAGCCAAGCCTGCTCCGGATGCCGCCGCTAACGCCGCGGCGGAAGAAGCCGCCAAGGCCGCCGCAGCCGAGAAGGCCGCCGCCGAAGCCGCTGCAGCAGAAGCCGCCGCGGCTGAGCAGGCCGCCGCTGAGGCAGCCGCCGCAGAAGCCGCCGCAGCCGAGCAGAAGAGCGCCGCCGTCGCCGAGGCGATCGCGAACCCGCACTCCACCGAGAACAACAACGCGAAGCGCGACGCCAAGCAGAACGCCGACCAGCGCGCCGAGCGCACGGATGCCACCCTGGTCTCCGACAGCCAGGAGCTGAACTGGATGCCGACCGCGCTTGCTCTCGTTCTTGCCGTGATCGTGCTCGCTGCGTACGCCGCGTTCCCGACCGTGCGTCGCTACCTTGGCGGCCGCCGCCAGCCCAAGCACCTGTAGGCAGCCCGCCGGCCGAGCCTCCCCCCGACGGTCAAGCCTGCACTCCGCTGATCGAGCCTGCCGAGATCTCGGCAGGCTCGATCAGCGGCAAGCCGCACGTTCAAGTAGCCCTCGACAATTCACAGGTAGAGGGAATTGAATAGTGGGCGACCCGGGAGGATCAACATGGCGGAACAGGCGGAACAGGGGACACTGGATCGGATCGTATTCGCGGGGGATAGTCTCACGGCCAGCGGACGCTGGCAGGAGTGGTTCCCCGAGTTCGAGGCGTTGAACCACGGTGTCGCCGGCCACACGACCGACGACCTGTTGGAGCGCCTCCACGAGATCGTGGCGGCGAAACCGCAGGCGATCGCGCTGATGATCGGCACCAATGACTTCGGCAAGCGCCGTCGTTCCACCGAGTACGTGGTGCGCAACATCGAATCGATCCTGGTCGATTTGCGCCGGGACCTTCCCGGGGTGCGGCTGTTGCTTCAGTCAATCCCGCCGCGCGGCCGCGAGTTTGCAGCAGAGATCAAGGACGCGAACCGGCACCTGCGTCAGTTCTCCGCGACCGTCAGGGCACAGTATCTGGACCTCTGGCCCGCGCTCGCCTTCGACGGCGAAGAGTTGAACCCGATCTTCAGTGAGGACCGGCTGCACCTCAATGACGCCGGCTATGAGGCCTGGCTGACCGAACTTCGGCCGGGGCTCGAGCGGCTGTACGAGGCTCCACCGATGAGCCGGCCGATCAGCATCATCGAGGTCTGAGGCTCGGGTCCAACAAGTACCCTCGAGTTATGCGACATTTCCTCGCGGTGCTGTTGGCTGCCGCGTTCTTGCTCCTGGGCGTGCCGACTGCCGCGGCTGCGGATGTCGACGACTTCACCTTCGACAGCTTCGAGGCCGATTACTACCTGGGCGTTGATGAGTCCGGCCACTCGACGCTGCGGACCATTGAGACCTTTGTCGCGCGATTCCCGGAGACGGATCAGAACCGCGGCATCCGCCGGGCCCTGGTCGAAGACTACGACGGGCATCCCACCGACCTGACCGTCACCAGCGTGACCGACGAGAACGGCACCGCGCGCGCGTTCGAGACCGATGCCGAGGACGGGCTGCTCTCAGTCACCATCGCCGCGGACGACTACGTGCACGGCGCGCAGACCTACGTCATCACCTACGAGCAGAAGAACGTCACCCGGTTCTTCGAGGACACCGGCGTCGACGAGTTCTACTGGGACACCAACGGCACCGACTGGGCACAGCCGTTCGGGGCGGTCACCGCGCGAGTCCACGTGGATCCGGCGATCGCTGACCGGCTCACCGGAGAGCTGGCCTGCTACACCGGAGCGGAAGGTTCCACCGAGCAATGCCAGATCGGGGAAGCTGGCGGGGTCATCACGGCATCGGATGCCGGCCTGGCACCCTTCGAGAACGTCACCGTCGCGGTCGCATTCGAACCGGGCACCTTCGTGGCGCGCGACGGCAGCTACTTCGCCAACCCCATCAGCTGGGTGCAACTGATCGCCCTGCTGGCTGCTATCGGCGCGGCGATCTGGGGCTTCGCCATCCGCGCGACCGTCACCCGCGATGCCGACGGCCGGCCGACAATCGTTGCCGAGTACCTGCCGCCGGATGGCAACGACCTGCTGGGGAGCGCCGACATCGTCGGCCGCAGCGGCCGCGCAATCGCGGCGCAGCTGATCGATCTCGCCGTGCACCGAAGGATCCGCATCATCGAGAACGAGAAGCCCTGGGCCAAGGACACCTTCTCGCTGCAACTGGTCACCGCCGACGGGGTCACCGGTCTGCCGCGGCGGCTGCTCACCGCATTCTTCGGCAGCGGGCTCCGGGATGGCTCCGAGTACGAACTGACCGGCACGGACACCAAGCTCGGCACGCGCATCAGTTCCCTGCAGCGATCCGTCCACCGCGATGTCGTGCGCCGTGGGCTGCGTCGACGGGTTGCCGCGGGACAGGTGATCGTGCCGTTCATCATCGCCGTGATCGCCGCCGCCATCGTGCTGTTCACCGGGAATCCTGATCACCGCCGACAGCCGTGGCGGTGCGATTCCGCTGCTGCTCGTGATCCCGGCAGGTCTTGCGGTCGCCGCGGTCGCCATCTCGATCTTCCGCCGGCCGCTCACCGCCGCCGGAGCCGAACTGCGCGATCACCTGCGCGGCATGCACCTCTACATCAAGGTCGCCGAACAGGATCGGCTGCGGGTGCTGCAGAGCCCCGAGGGTGCGCTCCGCACCCCGGTTCACGTCGACGACCCTCGCGAGATGCTGAAACTGAACGAGCGGATGCTGCCATACGCGGTGTTGTTCAACCTGGAGAAGGACTGGGCCGAGCAACTCGCTGTTCAGTACGAGGACGGCCGCCCGGACTGGTACGTCAGCAACCAGCCCTTCAATGCGGCGATCTTCGCCGCGGGTGTCAGCGGGCTCAGCACCTCGGCCAGCACGGTGACCGCGAGCAGCACCAGCGGCGGATCATCCGGCGGCGGGTCGTCCGGCGGCGGCGGTGGCGGCGGAGGTGGCGGCGGGGTCTGACCCCGCGGCGGGTGAGGCAGCGGCATCCGGAGCCTGCCCATCGAACGAAGCCTGTTCAGCCCGACGCCCCGCGCGTACGGTGGCCGCATGACTTCGCTCTGGCTGGACCGACCGGACACCATCGAGACGGATGCCTTCATCCCTGGTTCCCGGTATGACACCGTCATTGTCGGCGCGGGCCTGACCGGCATGCTCACTGCGCTGTTGCTCGCACGTTCCGGGCAGAAGGTGGCCGTGCTGGAAGCACGCTCGGTGGGCGCGGTGACCACCGGCAACACCACCGCGAAGGTGAGCCTGCTGCAGGGGCACCACCTGGAACAGTTGCAGCGGCGCATGTATCCCTCGATCGTCGCCGCCTATGTGGAGGCCAACCGTGAGGGGCAGGCCTGGCTTCTCCGCTACGCCGACGAACACAAGATCCCGTACCAACGACGCGACGCGGTGAGTTACGCGACGACCGAGGCCGGCCGGGAGATCCTCGAACGGGAGCACCGTGCGGCCCGATCGGTCGGCCTGGACACCCGACTGAGCGACGACAGCTCCCTGCCGTTCCCGGTGACCGGTGCCCTCAGCCTCGCCGACCAGGCACAGCTCGACCCGATGGACGTGCTGGCCGCGCTCGCCGCCGACCTGCGAACCCATGGCGGGGTGATCTTCGAACGCGCGATGGTGACGGGGATCGAGGCGAGCGATCCGGTTTGGGTGCGCACGCCTCGCGGTGGCGTGGTCGCCGGCAAGGTGGTGCTCGCCAGCGGCCCGCCGGTGCTGAACCGCGGCCTGTACTGGGCGAAACTGGCGGCGATGCGCTCCTACGGGCTCGCGTTCGAGGGCGTCGGCGCGCCCCCGCCTGACATGTACCTGTCGGTCGATGAGCCGACCCGCAGCATCCGCACCGCCGGCTCGCACCTGGTCGTCGGCGGCAACGGGCATCCGGTCGGCCGCGCGGAATCGCCGAAGGCGCTGGTCGCCGACCTGATCCACTTCACCCATGAACACTGGCCAGATGCGCGGCTGACGCATTCCTGGAGCGCGCAGGACTACCGCACCCCGCACAAGGTGCCGTTCGTCGGCTGGATGCCGCGCGGCCGCGGCCGCATCTATCTCGCCACCGGCTACGACAAGTGGGGGATGACCAACGCCGTGCAGTGCGCGCTCACCCTCGCCGGTGACCTGCTCGGTGGGCAGCAGCCCTGGGCACAGGTACTCCATCACCGGACAACCACCCCAATGGCCTTCGCCGCCGGCCTCGGCTCCAACGCCGCCGTGGCCTGGTGGTACGCGCGCGGCTGGGCGAAGGCGCTCAGCACGCGGCTCCCGGATGCCCCGCCGCCCGAGGGCGAGGGAATCGTCGGCCGGATGGGCCTCGCGCCGACCGCGGTGTCCACCGTTGGCGGGGAAACCTGCTCCCTGTCCGCCGTCTGCCCGCACCTCGGTGCTGTGCTCGGCTGGAACGACCAGGAACTCTCCTGGGACTGCCCGGCGCACGGCAGTCGGTTCACGGCATCCGGGGCACGCCTCGAGGGGCCCACCAAGAAGGACATGCGCCCCAAGCGTTAGCCGCCGCCTGCCGCTGGTCGAGCCCGCCGAGACCTGCCTCGGCAAGCTCGACCAGCGGAATCGATAAATGCAGGCTGCGCATTCTTCGTGTCCGGTTTGACAGTGACGCCCCCGTCCCCTACTTTCGTCAGTGACCTGAATCACCTGTCAGGTCTACCGATCCTTCTACGACAGCAGGAAAGGCGCGAGCCGTGAACAACGACGTAACCACGAGGCATCCGGAGCACACGCTCTGATGGCCGCTCTGCTCAAAGCGGAAGCCCTGACCAAGGACTTCCGCGGCTTCACGGCGGTGAAATCCGTTGACTTGACGGTCGAAGAGGGCACCGTGCACGCGCTGGTCGGCCCGAACGGTGCCGGCAAGACCACGCTGTTCAACCTGTTGAGCGGATTCCTGCAGCCCACCTCGGGCACGATCACCTTCGATGGCGCCGACATCACCGGCAAGCAGCCCGAGCAGATCGTGCACCTGGGTATCGCCCGCTCGTTCCAGATCACGAGCCTGTTCGACAACCTCACCCCGCTCGAGCACCTCGAGCTGGCGCTCGCCAGCCCGACCGGTCTCAGCTACCGGTTCTGGCAGTCGAAGAAGCGGTTCGGCCAGTTCCGGCCGCGCGCCATGGAGCTGATCGACCACGTCGGAATGGCGGATGCCGCGAACCGCCCCGTCGGGGAGTTCGCGTACGGCCAGAAGCGTGCCGTCGAACTCGCTCTCGCCCTCGCGCTCGACCCCAAGCTGCTGCTGCTGGACGAGCCGACCGCCGGGATGGGCATCGACGACGTCGACCGCACCATCGCCCTCGTGAAGCGTATCTCCGCCGGCCGCACGATCGTGTTCGTCGACCACAACATGCACGTCGTCGGCAGCCTCGCCGACCGGGTCAGCGTCCTGCAGCAGGGCGAGATCCTCGTCGAGGGCACCTACGACGAAGTGCGCACCGACGAGAAAGTCATCACCGCTTACCTGGGGCAGGCCCATGCTTGAAATCACCGGACTGACCGCCTCCTACGGCGAGGCGCGCGCACTGAACGACGTCGACCTGGTTGTGAAGCCGGGCGAGGTGGTCACCCTCGTCGGCCGGAACGGTGCGGGAAAGACCACGCTGCTCCGCAGCGTCATGGGACTGCACCGCGACCTCGAAGGCACGATCAGCTTCGAGGACAAACGCATCGACTCGCTCGCGCCGAACGCGCGCGCCCGCGCAGGCATCGGCTGGGTGCCCGACAACCGCGGCATTTATGCAAGCCTCACCGTGGCCGAGAACCTGCGCCTGCCTCCCGTCGTCAGCGAGGCAGCCTGGTCCATCGAGAAGGTGTACGAATCCTTCCCGCGCCTTGCCGAGCGGGGCAGCTCGATGGGCACGCAGCTCTCCGGCGGCGAACAGCAGATGCTCGCCATCGCCCGCGTGCTGCGGATGGGTTCGCGCCTGCTGCTGCTCGACGAGCCCAGTGAGGGCCTGGCCCCGGTGATCGTGCAGCGCATCGGCGAGATCATCCGCGAGGTCAAGGCGGCCGGCATCTCGATCCTGCTCGTGGAGCAGAACGTCAAGTTCGCACAGTCGGTGGCCGATCGTCACTACGTGCTCGCCGAAGGCCGAATCGTCGAGCAACTCGACAACGACGAATTCAGGCTGCGCGAGAGCGAACTGCTCGAGCACCTCGGCATCTAATCTTTCCCTTCCCTTTCACCAGGCACCACCTACAAAGGAGTATCAGTGGCACACATCAGAAGGAACTTCGCGATTGCGGGAGTCGCAGTCGGCGCGATCATGCTCGCCGGCTGCGCCGGCGGCGCCCCCGGCGGCCCGCCCGCCGCGGTCGAGTCGGAACTGTCCGACGACAAGGTCATCATCGGCCTGCTGAACGACCAGTCCGGCGTCTACAAGGACCTGTCCGGCCCGAACAGCAAGGTCGCCATCCAGATGGCGATCGATGATTACAACGAGAAGTACGGCGACGAGGCTGTCGCGGGGAAGATCGAGATCGTCACCGCCGACACGCAGAACAAGCCGGATGTCGCGAACACCCAGGCCCAGCAGATGTACGACCGCTCGAACGCCGACATCATCCTCGATGTGCCTGCCTCCTCGGCGGCCCTCGCCGTGGCCGAGGTCGCCAACCAGAAGAAGAAGCTGTACATCAACATCGGCGCGGCGACCATGGAGCTCACCGGCGCCGCCTGCAACCCGTACACCTTCCACTGGGCCTACAACACCCAGATGCTCGCCAAGGGCGCCAAGGGTGTCGTCGAAGACGGCGGCAAGAGCTGGAGCCTCGTCTACCCGGACTACGCCTTCGGCCAGGACATGGTGAAGTCGTTCAGCGAGGCTGTTGAGAACGCGGGCGGAAGCGTCAACGAGGCGATCGCGACCCCGTTCCCGAACGAGAACTTCGCGACCTTCATCACCCGCGCGGGATCCACCAACCCGGACGTCATCGCCACGATGGCAGCCGGCGGTGACCTGATCAACTTCGTGAAGCAGTTCAACCAGTCCGGTCTGCGCGACTCGGCGACCCTGGCTGTCGGCCTGATGTTCATCACCGACATCCACTCGCTCGGTGTCGACGAGTTCGCCGGAACCACGTTCACCGACGCCTGGTACTGGAACTACGACGAGCAGAACCGCGAGTGGGCTGACCGCTTCACGGAGCTGACCGACACCCGTCCGTCGTTCGCACACGCTGCGAACTACTCGGCCGCCACTCAGTACCTCGAGGCGATCCAGCGCTCGGGCACCGATGACGCCGACGCGATCATCAAGGAGCTCGAAGGCCTCAAGGTCGACGACGTCTTCCTGCGCAACGGGGAGATCCGTGCCGGTGACCACTCGGTCATCCACGACACCTATGTCGCCAAGGTGAAGGATGCCGCGGACGTTGAAGAGGACTGGGACTACGAGGAAATCCTCGCCACCATCCCGGCCGACGAAGCGTACCCGGACGTCAACCCGAACTGCACCCTCTAATCAGTTCTAGCTAGTTCCTGGGGGCGGACGGTTCTGCCGTCCGCCCCCGCCCACCCGGAAAGCGAGACATGGGCGACTTCAGCGACTTCCTCCAATACACGGTGCAGGGCCTTGCCGCGGGCGGGTTCTATGCCCTCGCGGCGCTCGGCCTGGCCGTGATCTTCGGCGCCCTCGGCGTCGTCAACTTCGCGCACGGAGCCTTCTACATGCTCGGTGCGGTCGGCTCGGCCGTGCTGCTCGATGTGATCGGCCTGCCGTTCTGGGGTGCGCTCGTCGTCATCCCGATCCTGATGTTCATCTTCGGCATCATCGTCGAGCTGCTGCTCGTGCAGTGGCTGCTGAAGCTCGATATCCTCTACAACTTCCTGCTCACCTTCGGACTGAGCCTCGTGCTCGTCGACCTGGTGAAGCGCGAATACGGCGTCTCTGGCCTGCCATACGAACAGCCTGCTGGCCTGGAGGGGCTGATCCACGTCGGATCGGTGTCGATCCCGATCTACCAGCTGTTCGTCTTCGTGTTCTCGCTGGCGGTCTGCTTCCTCGTCTGGCTGGTGCTCACGAAGACCCGCGTCGGCATGATTGTGCGCGCCGCGACCGAGGAGCCGGAACGCGCACGGGCGCTCGGCATCAACGTCGGCATGTGGGTCACCCCGGTGTTCGGCTTCGGTGTCGCTCTTGCCGGTCTCGCCGGTGTGCTCGCCGCACCGTTCCGCGCGATCACCGCGAACATGGGCTCGAGCTTCATCATCATCCTGTTCGCGATTGTCGTGATCGGCGGGCTCGGCTCGATCCTCGGGGCGGTGGTCGGCGGATTCCTCGTCGGCCTGGTCGAGGCATACGGCCAGGGATACTACGGAACCTTCGCGCAGGTGCTCATCTTCGTCCTGATGGCAGTCGTCATCCTGGTGCGGCCGGCAGGGCTCTTCGGAAGGAAGGAAGCGGTATGACCGACCTCAAGGAGCTGCCGGTCACTTTCGACCCGATCGCGCTCGACAACGGTGCACGGCGTGCCCGCCTCATCCGGCGCAGCATCCTCGGCCTGATCGCCCTGGTCGCCGTCCTCGGCCTGCCGTGGTGGGTGTACCCGCCGGTCGCCGTGGACATCGCCGCCTGGGCGCTGTTCGCAATCTCGATCGACCTGCTGCTCGGCTTCACCGGGCTGCTGTCCTTCGGCCATGCCGCGTTCTGGGGCGTGTCGGCGTACACCACCGGTGTGATCGCGGTCGAGCTCGGAGTGCCGTTCCCGGTGGCCATCGTCGGCGGCACCATCGGTGCGATGATCCTGGCTCTGCCTATCGGCTACCTGGCGGCACGTCGCGCCGGCATCTACTTCGCGATGGTCACGCTGGCCTTCGCGCAGATGATCTACTTCATCGCGAACCAGTGGAAGGATGTCACCGGCGGCGAGAACGGCCTGCAGGGTGTTCCGAAGAACTTCTTCGGAATCGAACTGGTCGAAACCGAGGCGTTCTACTTCTACTACGTCGCCATCGTGATCATCGCGCTCGGTGCCTTCATCGCCTGGCGGATCGTGAACTCGCCGTTCGGTCGGGTGCTGATCTCGATCCGGGACAACCCGGCACGGGCCCGGGCGCTCGGCTACGACGTCGAACGGTACAAGATCATCGTGTTCGTGCTCTCGGCCGGAATCGCCGGTCTTGCCGGTGGTGTCTTCGCGATCAGCCACGGCTTCGTGTCGCTGCAGGAACTGGACTGGACCACCTCGGGCAAGGTCGTGCTGATGACCGTGCTCGGCGGCATGGGCACCATCTGGGGCGGCCCGGTCGGCGCTGCGGTGATCGTGCTGCTTGAAGACCGGCTCGCGACCTCCGGCTTCGACGGAATCGGCATCATCACCGGATCGATCTTCGTGATCTGTGTGCTGCTGTTCCGCAAGGGCATCTGGGGGACCGCGGTCTCGCTCTGGGAGCGTGCCAGCAAGGCCATCGCCACCCGGCGGAGGTAGCTACACCCGCTCGGGCGGAGTTCGGCGGCTCGGGAGGACGTTTTCACAAGAAACGTCCTCCCGAGCCGCTGTTTCCCTATTCCGGGGTTTCGAGCCGCAAGCTAGATTTGCTCAGGTGATGACGATCGGTTCGGTCTGGGCTGCGAGCGGGCAGGCCGACTCCGTGACGCTGTTCGGCTTGCCACCGATTCTCGGATTCAGCGCAGCGCTGGTGGTCTGCCTGCTGTTTGTGCTGACCGGACTCGGCGTCGTCACCGGACGACTGAGGAACTGGGTGAGTCGTGCCCAGCCCGGCATCGGGTCCGGCCTGCTGCTCGTCGGCGCCGGCCTCTCCTTCATCTGCGTGCTGGGCATCGTCGGCTTCGTGTGGACTCCCGAGAACACGCCGGAGTCTGCGCACTGGATTCTCCGCACCGTGCTCGTGGCGCTTCTCTCACTCGCCGGGATCACCGGCGCCGCGGGCCTCAGCGTGGGCTGGTGGGCATGGCCGCGCTTCCTGCTGCCGCGCTGGCAGCGCGACGAGCTCGAGGCGGACGAGGCCGCCCGGCGAGCCGAGCGTTCCCAATAGGCTGAACTCGATGACGAACTACAACGCGCCCGCCTTCCGCCGCACCGCACTTCTTCCGGGCATCATCGGCGCCGTCGCGTTGCTCGCGGGTGTGTTCGTGAACACCGAGGGTGGGTTCACCGTCATCCGCTACGTCGTCTCGATCTTCGCGCTGATCGTGCTGGTCATCGCCGTCCAGGCCCGGTCGTGGCTCTGGATCCTGCCGCTGGGCGCGATCGCCGTTTTCTGGAATCCGGTCTGGCCGATCACCGTGCAGGACGACCTCTGGTACGGCCTGCAGTACGCCGCCGCCCTGGTGTTCCTGCTCGCCGCGTTCTTTGTGAAAGACCGCTCGGTGCGCTGATCCCTCGCAAAGGGCTAGACTGGGTGTGCGCCGCAGCATCCACCGAATCGCGACACCGATCGGGTCTGGATGTATCGGCGAGAGCCCGACTTCAGTCGGGATCCGTTCTTCGAGACGTCGGCGTTGCCGCCGTCTGGTGTATCGCCTCTGAGTGAAGAGGCGCGAGGAGGAGCATGGCCACTTCAGGCCAGCGTCACAGGCAGCAATCCGCCGCGAGCAACGCTCGCGCAACCACCCGACGTCGCCCACATGGCGATGAGGCCGGGGTGATTCCCGTGCTCGCGCGGGTCGCTCGCGAGGTCGAGGCTGCCGCGCAGCGCGGACCCGTGAAGGCGTCCGGACGCGCGAAGTTCCAGGTCGCCGCCGTGCTGCTGCGCGAAGAGCGCGCCCGCATCAAGGCGGACACCGAGATGTCGGACACCGCCCGCGCCAACGAGCAGAAGCGGCTCGACGGCCTCGCCGGGATCCTGGCGAAGACCGCCGCCCGCGATACGTCCCTGATCGCGCTGCTCGCCGACGACGCCCCGGTGTCCACCGCGGCTCGCGAACTCAAGCGTGACCTGCTGCTGGCCGCCGGTGTTGAACTCAGCCCCGACGACCTGATCGTGGTCACCGAACCTCAGCCGGTCGACACCCAGGCCGACAAGCAGGTCGTCCCGGAGTCGGTGCGCCAGTTCGCCCGCTACAACCCGTTCCTCGCCCCCGACTTCGCTGCCGCGCAGAAGCCGAAGGCCGAACGTGGCCCCAGCCACCTCACCAACTGGGAGCTGATCGACCCGCTGTTCCGTGCCTTCGAGTACGGTGCCGGCGGCGGCTCCGCGAGCATGGACCTGCCCGAGGCCGGTTCACTCGACACGCCAGGCGAGCTCGATCTGATGCGCCACCAGGCCCGTTTCGTCGAGAGCGCCCGCGACGGCCACCGCACCTACCTGCTCGCCGACGAGCCCGGACTGGGCAAGACCGCACAGGCGCTGCTCGCCGCACACGTGACGAACTCGTTCCCGCTCCTGGTCGTCGTGCCGAACGTGGTCAAGATGAACTGGGCCCGCGAGGTCGAACGCTGGACGCCGTCGCGCGAGGCCACCGTCGTGCACGGTGACGGCGACGACATCGACGCGTTCGCCGATGTCGTGATCGTGAACTACGAGGTGCTCGACCGGCACGTCAACTGGCTCTCGAAGCGTGGCTTCAAGGGCATGGTCGTCGACGAGGCGCACTTCATCAAGAACAAGGAATCGCAGCGTTCGAAGAACGTGCTCGCGCTGTCGAAGAGCATCCGCTCGCGGGATGAGAACGCCCTGTTCGTCGCCCTCACCGGAACCCCGCTGATCAACCAGATCGACGACTTCCGGATGATCTGGCAGTTCCTCGGCTGGATCGACGACAAGAAGCCGCTCGGCGACCTGATGCACAAGCTCGACGACACCGGGCTCACCCCGGCGGACTTCGGCTTCTTCGCCGCCGCCCGGCAATCGGTGATCGACATGGGCATCGTCCGTCGCAAGAAGGTGGATGTCGCAGCCGACATCCCCGCGCGTCGGATCGCCGACATCCCGGTGGAGCTCGACAACGAACTCGGCCGGTCGATCCGGGAGGCCGAGAAGGCCCTCACCACCCGCCTCGTGGACCGCTACCGCCGGGTGCTCGCCAACCGGCAGAACCCGACCAACGACATCGACCATGAGCTCATTCGCCTCGTCGCGAACGCCGAGCTCGAGGAATCGAAGTCGCAGAAGGCCGGCGAGAACGTGTTCACCATGGTCCGCAAGATCGGCCAGGCGAAGGCCATTCCGGCCGCCGACTACACGGTCAACCTCGCCCGCAACGTCGGCAAGGTGGTGTTCTTCGCCAAGCACATCGACGTCATGGACCAGGCCGAGGAGCACTTCGCCAAGGCCGGGCTGAAGACCATCAGCATCCGCGGCGACCAGACCGCGGTGCAGCGCCAGAAGTACGTGGACTCGTTCACCAATGATCCGGATGTCGCGGTCGCGGTCTGCTCGCTGACCGCAGCCGGCGTCGGACTGAACCTGCAGGTGGCCTCCAACGTGGTGCTCGCCGAGCTCAGCTGGACGGATGCCGAGCAGACGCAGGCCATCGACCGGGTGCACCGGATCGGGCAGGAGCTGCCCGTCACCGCGTGGCGGATCCTCGCCGCGCAGACCATAGACACGAAGATCGCCGAGCTGATCTCGAGCAAGGCGGGGCTGGCGGCGCGCGCGCTCGACGGCTCCGACGCCGAGGTTGCTGCGGAGTCGTCGGTGCAGGTGGAGGCACTCGTGTCGCTGCTCACCGAGGCGCTCGCGGGATGAGCGAACTTGTCGTAGTTTCTTCCGGAACGTGGCCAGGGCGTCTGGACCGCGATGACATCGTCGTGCGCAAGGGCATGTACACCCTGATCAACGGTCACCTGACTCCGCACGAGTCGATGGTCGAGGACCTGCTTGCTGTCCGCGATGTGCTGGATCAGGCCGGGATCTCGTTCCTGCTGGTCCGCAGCGACAACGACCGACCGGCGATCGCCGTGGACAAGCGCGAGCGCAAGGACGTCGAACGAGCCTTCGCCGAAGCGTTCGCCAATGAGCCCTTCTACGCAAAGCCGCTCGATGGTCGCAGCGACCAGCCGGTGCTGCTCGCCGAGGGCGCGCTGGCAGGAGGCAAGAAGGCATCGCTGTTCCGGTTGTACCGGCCGCGGATCGAGCCGATCGGCCGGCTGCGCTACGGGGCATCCACCGCCATGCAGCTGGAACTGTGGAGCTTCGGCGACGACGCCATCCGCGCCGCCCAGCCGAACGCGCTGACCAGGCGGGACCTGCCGCGCAGCGAAGCGGTCACCGACGAAGTCCAGCTGTACGGCCGCACCTGGCCGACCCTGCGCGGCATGTTCGCCCCGCATGCCAGTGACGTGACCTTCGACATCGACCTGGTCTTCTCCTGGGTGGATGGCTCCTCGGAAGAATTCCAGCGGGCACGCGCAAAGCGGATGGCCAGTTACGTGGTCGGCGACGGGGATGACTCCGAGGCGCGCTTCCGCCAGATCGACGAGCTCAAGTACGCGCTCCGCAGCGTGAACATGTACGCGCCGTGGATTCGCCGGATCTTCATCGCCACCGATTCGCCCACCCCGTCCTGGCTGGACGAGCATCCGCGGGTGACCGTCGTCCGCAGCGAGGAGTTCTTCCAGAACCCGGACGCGCTGCCGACGCACAACTCGCACGCGGTGGAGAGCCAGCTGCACCACATCCCGGGCCTGGCCGAGCACTTCCTGTACTCCAACGACGACATGTTCTTCGGTCGTCCGGTGCGCCCGGAAATGTTCTTCTCACCCGGCGGGATCACGAAGTTCATCGAGGCCACCACCCGGATCGGCCTCGGCGACAACAACCCCGAGCGCAGTGGTTTCGAGAACGCCGCCCGCGTCAACCGGCGACTGCTGCACGAGCGGTTCGGCCGGATCACCACCAGGCACCTCGAGCACGCGGCCACCCCGCTGCGGCGCAGCGTTCTGCTCGAGATGGAACGCGAGTTCGCCGAGGACTTCGCCCGCACCGCCGCCAGCCCGTTCCGTTCCGCGACCGACATCTCGGTGACCAACTCGTTCTACCATTACTACGCGCTGATGACCGGCAAGGCCGTCGTGCAGGAGAACGCCAAGGTGCTCTACGTCGAGACGACGCTGAAGAACTCGATCGGTCAGCTGAAGCGGCTGCTCAAGGACCGGTCATTCGACTTCTTCTGCCTGAACGACGGCAGCAAGCCGGAACTCGATGCCGAAGAGCGCACCGAACGGGTGCGGACGTTCCTGAACCAGTACTTCCCGTTCGCTGCTCCGTGGGAGAAGGACGACTACGGCGTCAGTGGTGCACGGGAATCGGCATCGTCATCGGCGGGTCAGAGTCCTGCCGCTCAGATGCGCGCCGATCAGCTACCGCCCGAACAGCTGCCGGCCGGTCAGGTCTCGGCGAGTTGACCCGTTCCAAGATCCGGATGCCTGCGGCCTGAAGCCGGGCGGCGGACTCGTCCGCGTCCACGTACGACAGCGCCGGGAACTCGCCGAGCGGCACCACCGAGTGCAGCACGGTCGACGGGTACACGTGCACCAGGTTGAACGCACGGGCGCCGTCGCGTCCGCGCGTGCCGCCGATCGGCACGTTCAGATCCTGCGTGTAGCAGGTGGCCGAAGCGACCGACACGGGGATGCCTGCGAAGGTCGCGGTGGACGAGTAGTGCAGGTGTCCGGCGAGGATCGATCGCACATCAGTTCCCGCGAGCACCCGCGCCAGCGGCTGCTGGTCGTGCAACTCGACTGACACCGCCAGATCCAGCACGCTCGGAATCGGCGGATGATGCATCGCCAGCAGGGTGCCGTGCGGGGCCGGCGTGGCCAGCACCTGTGCCAGCCAGTCCAGCTGGTCTTCGCTGATCTCGCCGTGGTGGTATCCGGGCACCGTCGAGTCGAGGGTGATCACTCGCAACCCGCCGACGTTGTAGACCCGGTCGATCGGCTCGGTGGTGGGCAGTTCGCCGAACAGCTGCAGCCGGAACGACGCCCGGTCGTCATGGTTGCCCATCACCCAGATCACCTGGGCGCCGAGGCGCTCGGCGGCCGGCTCGACGATCGCCCTCAGACGGGCGTAGGCGTCCGCTTCGCCGCGATCGGCGAGGTCACCGGTGAAGATGATCGCCTCGGGGCGGCCGTCGGATGCCTCCAACTCCTCGAACAGCCGGCGCAGGTGTTTCTCGCTGTCGACGGTGTCGTAGAGATGGCGACCCCCTGCCAGCAGGTGGGTGTCGCTGAGGTGAAGGATGAAGTGGTCCGGCCGTGGGTACTCAGCCGTGCGCATCGTCACAAGAAATCCCATTCGATGTAGCGGAGGGTGGATGCTTCCACCCGGCTCTCATCACATATAAAACCCGCTTCACTTGAATGTCAGGTGAACGCCACGCCATTTCGCCAGCGGATTCGGTTGAAATGACCGCGAATCGGCGTAAATTTGGTTCTGCAACCGGGTGTGAACCCCGATCGCAGAACAGAAAGGCTCCAGGGGCCGCTAACGCTCCGGGGCCTTTCGCTCTGCCCGGCGGCGTTCCGTTACGGCTTCAGCACCACCTTCACGCAGCCGTCCTGCTTCTTCTGGAACGTCTCGTACATCGCCGGAGCGTCTGCCAGCGGGACCTCATGGGTGACGAGGTCGCCGAGGCCGAGCGGATCCGCCGGGTCTTCCGCGAGCGGCAGCAGCTCGTCGATCCAGGCGTGCACGTTGCACTGGCCCATCCGGATGCTCACCTGCTTGTCGAACAAGGTCTTCATCGGCAGGATGTCCGCTTCACCCGCGTACACCCCGGACAGTGACACCGTGCCGCCGCGTCGCACGCTGTCGATCGCGGCGTACAGCGCAGCGGTGCGGTCGAGTCCCGCCTTCTCCATCGCCGGCCGGGACAGCGCGTCCGGCAGGATGGTCACCGCCTGCTGGGCGAGCGTGATCATCGGATTGCCGTGTGCTTCCATGCCGACTGCGTCGATGACACTGTCCGGCCCGCGCCAGTAGGTCCGTTCGCGCAGGTCGCCGGGAAGGGTGTCGCTGAGGTCGTACACCTCGATATCGTGGCGTTCCGCCATGTCCCGCCGTTCCTGCACCGGGTCGACGGCGAGCACCTCGAAGCCCTGCAACCGCGCGATTCGTGAGGCCAACTGCCCGACCGGGCCAAGACCGAGCACCGCGATGGTTCCGCCCTCGGGAACGTTCGCGTACTGCACTGCCTGCCACGCGGTCGGCAGGATGTCGCTGAGGAACAGGTATCGCTCATCGGGCAGCTCCCGGCCGACCTTGACCGCGTTGGCGTCAGCCAGGTGCACGCGCAGGTACTCGGCCTGGCCGCCCGGGACCTGGCCGTAGAGCTTGGTGTAGCCGTACAGCCGGGCGCCGGAGCCGTGCTCGCGCACCTGCGTGGTCTCGCACTGGGTGGTCAGCCCGCGCTGGCACATGAAGCAGTGTCCACACGAGATCGGGAACGGGATCACGACCCGGTCGCCGACTTGCAGCCGGGTGACGTCAGAGCCGACTTCCACGACTTCGCCCATCGTCTCGTGACCGAGCACGTCGCCGGCGTCGAGGAACGGGCCAAGCAATTCGTAGAGGTGCAGGTCCGATCCGCAGATCGCCGCCGAGGTGACCTTGATGATCGCGTCAGTCGGCTCGGCCAGGACGGGATCGC
Source organism: Diaminobutyricimonas sp. LJ205 (assembly GCF_009755725.1). Lineage (NCBI taxonomy): Bacteria > Bacillati > Actinomycetota > Actinomycetes > Micrococcales > Microbacteriaceae > Ruicaihuangia > Ruicaihuangia ninglii. Next base: position 855,366 of record NZ_CP046619.1, read on the forward strand.
GCACGTCCTCAACCGAGACGTGCCGCTTGCCCTGCCAGGTGAGTGCCTTCATCGGGGGAACCTCCTCGGTGCCTCCCGCGCCACGGTACGCCCGCCTTACTGCGGGTGCACCCCCGCGGCATCCAGCACCCAGGCGTAATCGAACGCCCGCTCGGTCCAGGCGTTGTAGCGGCCGGAGACCCCGCCGTGTCCGGCCGCCATCTCGGTCTTCAGCAGCGCATCGGCGCCGACCTCACGCAGTTTCGCCACCCACTTGGCCGGTTCCACGTAGTACACCCGGGTGTCGTTCAGGCTCGTCACCGCGAGCACCCGCGGGTAGCGGGTCGGGTGCACGTTCTCGTAGGGGGAGTAGGACTTCATGTACGCGTAGACCTCGGGGTCATCCAGCGGGTTGCCCCATTCCTCCCACTCGATCACGGTCAGCGGCAGCGACGGGTCGAGGATGGTGGTCAGCGCGTCGACGAACGGCACGCCCGCGAGCACGCCGGCGAACAGGGTGGGGGCCAGGTTCGCGACCGCGCCGACCAGCAGGCCGCCCGCGCTGCGTCCTTCCGCGACCAACTGCTGCGGGGTGGTGTAGCCCTCATCGATCAGGTGCTGCGCGGCTGCCACGAAGTCGGTGAAGGTGTTGCGCTTGTGCAGCATCTTGCCCTGCTCGTACCAGGCGCGGCCGAGCTCGCCGCCGCCGCGGACGTGGGCGATCGCGAAGGTCATGCCCCGATCGAGCAGGCTGAGGCGGGCGATGCCGAAGCCGGGGTCGATGCTGTGCTCGTACGAGCCGTAGCCGTAGAGCAGCGTCGGTGAGGGTTCGCCGCCTTCGCGGAGGTCCTTGCGGTAGACCATCGAGATCGGGATCCGGGTGCCGTCCTCGGCGGTGGCCCATTCGCGGCGCTGTTCGTAGCGTTCCGGGTCGTAGTGGCCGAGCACCGGCTGCTGCTTGAGCTGCATTAGTTCGCCGCTCTGCACGACGTAGTCGTAGACCGTGGACGGGGTGACCAGGCTGGTGTAGCTCAGGCGAACGGTCGGCTGGTTCCAGTCCGGGTTGCCGCCCATGCCCGCCGAGTAGAGTTCTTCGGCGAAGTGCAGTTCGGTGAACCGGCCGTTCTTGTGGTCATCGATGGGTACGCCGCCCGCGTGCGGAAGCTTGGCCACACCGACCCGGGTGATTCCTTCGCGCCGGTACTCGGCGACCACGTGGTCGCGGAACGCGGCGACGCCCTCCAGCCGCACATCGGTGCGGTGGGGCAGGACGGTGCGGCGCTCTCCGGTCGGGTCCTTCAGCGGCACCGACACCAGTTCGAAGTTCGGGGCGTGGTCGTTGTGCACGATCAGCAGCCGGTCCTCGCCCTCGACCACAGCGTGTTCGACGTCGTACTCGACGCCCTCGCGGCGTTCCCAGACCAGGCTGAACTCGCCGGTTGGGTCGTCGGCGTTGAGCAGCCGGGTCTCGCTGGTGATGTTCGAGCCGGCCTCGATCATCATGAACCGGCGGCTCCGTGTGCGGCCCACGCCGACCCAGAAACGTTCGTCGGGCTCATGGAAGACGGTGACATCGGCGGATGCCTCGGTGCCCACCTCGTGGCGCCAGACCGTGTCCGGACGCCACGCGTCGTCCACCGTCGCGTAGAACACGAACTTGCCGGTGGGGTCGAACACCGCGCCGGATGCGGTGCCAGGCACGGTGTCGGGCAGGTTGGTGGCATCTGGAGCCTCGGTGGTCCCGACCCGCCGTACCCGCAGCGTGTACCGTTCGTCGCCTTCGGTGTCGACACCGTAGAGCAGCAGCGTGCCGTCGGTGGACATGTCGAAACTGCCCAGCGAGAAGAAGTCGTGCCCCTCGGCTTCGACGTTCTCGTCGAGCAGCACCTGCTCGCCGGGCAGTTCACCGCCGGTCGGGTCCTTTCTGGTGGTCGAGCCCTCTTCGCTGGTCGAGCCTATCGAGACCTCTTCCCTTCCGCTGGTCGAGCCTGCCGAGACCCCGGCCTCCACGCGTGGCGGCGTCCAGTCATCCGGACCCGCGACCGGCACCCGGCAGTGCACGCCGTACTGCTTGCCCTCAACCGTGCGGGTGAAGTACCACCAGTCGCCGCGACGTACCGGAACGCTCAGGTCGGTCTCGAGGGTGCGGTTCTTGATCTCCTCGAAGATCTGCTCCTGCAGCATGATCAGATGCTCGGTGCGGTCATTCGTGTACGCGTTCTCGGCCTCGAGGTGGGCAATCACGTCGGGATTGTCCTTGTCGCGCAGCCACTCGTAGTTGTCGACGAACGTGTCACCGTGGTGCGTGCGCTCGTGGGGCTTCTTTGCAGGGGAGGGGGGAGTGGCGCTCATGCGTTTCAGCGTACTTCGCCGCCGCGCGACTCAGTCAGTCGGGCAGTATCAGTAGCGGTCGGGCAGTGTAGGTCGGGCGGTGTCAGTCGGCGGGCGCTAGTGTTTCGGCCAGGCGCGAGTGTTGTTTCACACGCGCGGAGCCGCAACACCAGCGCCCCGTCAGTCGCGTTCGGGTCGGTCCCGCGTTCGACTCAGTCGCGTTCGACGTCGATCCATTCGGTGCCGACTGGAACGAGCCGGCCACGTCCCGCGGTGGCGCTCGCGACGATCGCGGCGTCATCCGGTGCGCCGGCGAGGGTGAGCACGGCCTCGCGCTCGTACTGCACACCGAGCACGACGATGCCGCGGCGGCGGAGTTCCGCTTCGATCCGTCCGGCGTCGGCATGCGGCAGGGCGAGTGTGAACAGGTCGCGAGGCGCACGACCGACGACGGCTCCGTCGGCGTCGGCGGCGTCGATCGCGCCGAGCACCGCGTCGGAATAGGCACGCACCAGCCCGCCGGCGCCGAGCAGGATGCCGCCGAAGTACCTGGTCACTACCGCGACCACGTCGATGAGACCGCGTCCGGTGAGCGCCTCGAGCATGGGCATCCCGGCGGTGCCGGAGGGTTCGCCGTCGTCATTGGAGCGGCGGATCTGTCCGGGCTCGGATGCCGCACCGATCACGAACGCCGAGCAATTGTGGCGGGCGTCCCAGTGCCCGCGGCGCACCGTGTCGATCACCGCGCGTGCTTCGGCCTCGGAGCCGACCCGCTCCAGCCGGGTGATGAACCGGGACCGCTTCACCTCGAGCTCGCTGTCGACGCGCGCACCGATCCCGCCGCGGAGCGTGAGATCGAGCATCCGACCCATTATTGCTTGCCATCCGCTGGGCGAGGTTGTCGGGACCGTCGCGAGGTCTCGGCAAGCTCGACCAGCGGGTGCTCGTGCCAGCGGAGAGTCGGTCAGCGCAGCCGGCGTTCGTAGCCGCGACCCGGGTGCCAGGACTCGATCTCGAGCTTGTCCCCGGATGCCGCGACCTTCGTGTGCACCACCTCGCGGATGTCGAGGGTGAAGTAGATCGCCTCGCCGGGGATGGCGTCGGCCGGGGCATCCACTTCCACCAGCAGTCCGGACATCTTCGCCTCGCCCGGCCATGCCGTCGGGTCCTTCGGCGGTTCAAAGGTAGGACTGTGGATGGCGAACCGCGGGTCGCGGCGGGCATCGTCCGCCTTGCGGCCGGTCATCATGCCGAGACTGGTGTCGGTGTCGGTGATCAGCAGCTCAATGCCGCTGATGCGCGGTGATCCGTCGCGGCGCAGCGTCGCGATGGTCTTGTTCGTGCCGGCATCGAACCGCTCACGCACCCGTGCGGCGAACTCCGGACATTCGGCGGCGAACTCTCCCCAACTGGCCATGACTCCAGTGTCACTTGCCTCGAAGCGAAACGTCCCCTTCAGCGGGAAGGAGCGCCTTCCAGACGTCGGGTGAGATCGGCCAGAGCACGCTCTGCGACGCGAGTGACCCGTCGCAACGTGTCTGCGCACTCGCGAACGAATTCCGCACTGAACCGGACAGTCGGAATTGCAATCGATAGTGCTGCGACTGGTTCGCCATTGATGCCCCGGATGCATCCAGCGACGCCGTTAACGCCCGCCACGGCCTCTTCGACGCTCGTTGCATACCCATCACGGCGAACAGTTTCAAGATGAGCTTCCAGTTCCACAAGCGTGTGAATGCGCGACTTACCCCATTGGGTCACTCCGCCTGCGTGAAGCCGGTCGACTTCGGCTTCATTCAATTCGGCGAGCATCGCACGACCTGCTGCAGAGTCACTCGCAGGCACGTTGTCCCACATACCAGTGCGAACGCTGAGTGGCTTCATGCTTTCCACGCCGTCGACGTAACGGACGAGTCGTCCGCGCAGGACCCAAAGTTGGACAGTCTCATCGATGACCTCGTTCAGCTCAAGCAGCGACGGACGAATTGCCTTCGCAAGCTCCTGAACCGGAAGTCCGCGTACGCGCTGGCGTTGAATTGCCGGTCCGGCACGATACTGCTTGTTCGAATCTTGCAGCGCGAAGCCGTCAAAGCATAGTGCGGCAAGAAGCCGATGCGCGGTAGAGGGAGCAACATCGAGGAATTCCGCAGCGCCGGTCACACTCAGGACATTCCCTTCCTCGAGTGATTTCACGAGCAACAGCGCCCGATGCACCGAGTCCAGTGGTGCCCCTGCCAAATAAGAAGTCACACTGCACCCCTTGCGTAATTCTGCTCTCGCGAATCCTACCCGTATCAATTTGGCTGTGGCGAATCTGATGCATAGAGTGACAAAAAATTCATTCCGTCAGCGATGACGGACGTAGAAGGGACTGGCTCGTGGGCGAATCACGACACCTCGATGAGCGAGACCGGCGCTGGCAACTCCTTAACGCGGCGATGGAGCGCGACGATCTAGATGCGCTGCTCTTTGCAGCTAACGACTATCGCGGGCACAAGGGATCGCTGCGCTACGTGGCCGATTACAACCTCGCCCACCGGTCCGGATACGCGGTCATGCTCCGCAACCGCGAGCCGATCCTGGTGCTGTCGGGCAGTCTGATCAGCCAGCGACGCCCGGCCTCCGCATGGGTGACTGACTACCGCTTCCCAGGAACCGTCGGGGAGGGCCTCGTCGACGCCCTTCGGGATACTCCGGTGCGCCGAGTCGGCATCGTCGGGCTGGGACAGGTCATGAAAGTCGACGAGTACCTGGCACTTACCGCCGCCTATCCCTCGGTGACGTTCATCGACTACTCGTCAGCGTTCGAGACGCTCCGCTCCGTGAAGAGCGAGCTGGAGATTCAGGGCGCCGAGGAGTCCGCATACATCCTCGACCAATGCTTCGCGCGTCTGCTTGAGATCGCGCGGCCGGGGATGACTGAGCGCGAGATCGCATCCGAGATGCACCGGGTGGGTCACCTACTGGGCGGCGAGGATCCCTTATTCCTGACCATGCATACCGACTACCGGGACGACCAGGCGTTCTCCACGTTCGGTGTCCCCCGCGACCGAGTACTGCGCCCTCACGACATTCTCACTTTTTCCTACGAGATCGTCGGTCCTCTCGGTTACTGGACCGAGTTGTCCCGAATGGTCACGTTTGCGTCTCCATCCGCCGATTACGCACGCATGGGCCGTGCCGTACGTAAGGGAATCACCGCTGGCGCAAACTCAATGAAGGTTGGCGCCCTCCCTTCGGTTGTCCAGCGTGAAGTCCTGCGCGCCATCGGCGAGGAAGGCGCGTCGTCCTCGTACTGGTCCGGTCACTCGCTCGGCCTAGACGTTCTCGAGAGCCCGTGGATCGGGCTAGACGTTGTCGAGGACGCGCAGCAAAACACGGAACTTCCAATCGAAAGCGGCTATGTGCTCACCCTGCATCCCATGGTCGTGGACGCCTCGGCGGACGTGAGCGGGTACATGGCCGACACATTCGTGATCGATGAATCCGGCCCACGAAAACTGTCCGAACATCCCACCGGCCTCTACACAATCTCGAAAGGTAACGTCAATGTCGACGAGTCCTAGCAGCACAACGGAACGAACGCGGGAACTCTCCGCCGTCTACAAGAAAGTCGCGTTCCGGATTATCCCGTTCCTCTTTCTATGTTTTGTAGTCGCGTTCATCGACCGCGTGAACATCGGCTTCGCCAAACTCCAGATGCAGGATGACCTGGAGCTGAGCGCCGCTGCCTACGGGCTCGGCGCGGGCCTCTTCTTTGTCGGATACGTAATCTTCGAACTGCCGAGCAACCTGGGACTTGAGAAGTGGGGCGCCCGCAAGACACTCATGCGCATCATGGTGCTCTGGGGTCTCACCTCTGGAGCGACTGCGTTCGTGACTGAGGAATGGCAGTTCTACGTGCTGCGCTTCTTCCTAGGGGTCTTCGAGGCCGGTTTCGCACCTGGGGTGATCCTGTACCTGACCTACTGGTTCTCACCGCGGCTTCGTGGAAAGGCGTTCGGATACTTTCTCTCCGCCTCCGCGGTTGCAGGGATCATTGGCAGCCCGCTGTCTGGCTGGATTATGGAGCGCGCAGACGGCGCAATGAACATGGATGGTTGGCGGTGGATGCTGCTGATTGAAGCCGCGCCGGCCGTGATCCTTGGTTTCCTGGTTCTCGTCGTTCTTTCCGATCGTCCGGGAAGCGCCAAGTGGCTTAACGAACGAGAGCGTGCGCTGCTCGCAGAAGACATCTCCGAGGGCGACTCCGCCCATGGAGACAAGCAACACAGTCTGCTTGGAGCGCTGAAGCAGCCGTACGTCTATTTACTCGGATTCGTGTATCTCTCGATCCAGTTCGGCGTCTACCTCATTTCCTTCTGGCTGCCGACGATCGTTGCAGGCCTGGGCGACTTCGGAACGTCGGCCATCGGCCTGATCGCAATGCTTCCCTTCATCGGCGCATTCATTGGCATGCTGGTCATCGCCTACAGTTCGGACCGAACTGGCGCATACCGGCGGCATATCGTCATAGCGACTGCGATCGCCATGGTCGCTTTGCTCGCAACCACGGTGATTGACGACCCGGTGATAAGCGTCATCCTCCTGGTGATCGCCGCAACGGGCTTTTTCGGCTCATTGCCGGCGTTCTGGCCGCTCCCACCGATGTACTTCAGCGGGTTTGCGGTGGCCGGGGCGATCGCGCTGATTAACTCAATCGGTACCACGGCAGGATTCTTCGCGCCTTACGCGGCAGGGTGGGTGACTGACGCCACCGGCAATATCGACGGGGTGCTATGGGGAGGCGCTGTCATACTCACGCTCGGGCTGACCGTGCTGGTGATGCTTCCGCGGCGCGAGGCCGCCGTCAGGATCGAGAACAGCGAAGTCGGGAGAGAGAACAGCGGAGTCGCGTCCAAATAGGCGTTGCGCCGCGGGAGGGCGGGTTTCGACTGGCGTCGAGATCCGCCCTGCCGGCACGTCAGCCGACCAGGGTGCTTGCAGCCCGGAGCAGCTCATTCCGAGCCTGTGGCTTGTAGACATGGCGGAGGTGGGTCCGACGCTAATCGCGCCGCGCGACCAGGAACGCGTTGATCGCGGCGGTGAGTTCCGCGTCGACCGGGAACGGTTCACCGTCGAGCGCGTTGATCGGTGCCGCGTGCCGCACGCTCGACACCAGCCACAGGGCATCGACCTGTCGCAGCGTCTCCGGCGTGAACAGTTCGAAGCCGGTGGTCATCCCGCGCTCGGCAGCGAAGTCGAACAGGCTGCTCTGGGTCGTGCCCTCCAGGATGCCCAGGCCGGTTCCGGGCGTGAGCAGGTTGTTTCCGCGGCGCGCCAGCACCGTGGAGGTCGGCCCCTCGAGCACATACCCGTCGCTGGAGACGAAGATGACGTCATCGGCGTTCCGCCGTGCGGCCTCACGCACGGCCGCACGGTTGATCGCATAGGACAGGGTCTTGGCGCTCGCGAGCAGCCACGGCGAGGTCTGTTCGATGTCGTGCCGGATACCGCGGTCGAGCATGACCACACCGATCCCGTTGGTGCGCTGGCTGCGGTAGTCGGGCGACACCGACCCGTGCACCCAGCCGGTCGGCCGTCCGTCGCCCTCGATGCCGCGGGTGAGTACGGTCTTCACGGCTGCTTCCGGCACCGGGCCCAGTTCGGCGACCACCGCGAGGATCGCCTCCCGCCAGGCATCGAGATCGGGCGTCGGCAGGTCGAGCAGCCTGGCCGAGCGGGCAAAACGGCGCAGGTGCGGCTCAAGGGCTTGCGGATGTCCCGCGCCGACGCTGATCGTCTCGAAGATTCCATCGCCCCGGGTGATGCCGAGGTCGAGCACACTGATGTGCAGCCCGGCGGGGTCGGCCAGTGAGAACGCCGGCGCTCCGGGGACGTGGGCGGGAGCATCCGTCGACGGCTGATTCAGAATCGCAAGCACGGAGGTGACCATGGCTTCATTCTGCACGCCTGTGCACCTCATGGGCGTCTGTGGACAGGGTGGGAGTGTGGGGGGACGATAGGACGATGGACGAATACCAGACTGAACCAGTCGAAGACGGCGCGATGGATGCCACGAATGAGGAGCGTCTCGCCGGGGTGGCGCAGCAGGTGGCGTCCGATGTGTCGATGGATCACACGCACGAATCGGTGCTGACGATGCTGCGGGAGCGGTGTGGCGAGACCGGGGTGCAGGCCACCGACGAGCAGTTGCAGGCGCTTGCGCAGCGCATCGTCGACGCGGTGCAGAAGCGCGAGGTCTAGCGGGAGATCCAGCGAACGCCGATCTGGCTAACGGTGGTTCTCGAGGAGCCGCGCGCAGTCGATGCAGAGGTCGGCGGCGGGCCGGGCCTCCAATCGTTCAAGGCCGATCGGGTTGCCGCAGCGGCGGCAGAGACCGTAGCTGCCATCGGCGACCCGGGTGAGCGCCACATCGATCTGGTCCAGTTGGCGCAACGCGTCGGACTGCACCCCGGAGATCTGGGACCACTCCGAGGTCATCGTCGGCCCTTCGGGGTCATGCTCGTCGTCGGCCGACGGCTCGCCGCGGGCGTCGAGCACCTCGTGCATGGTGCCGGCGAGCACCAGAACCTGTTGCTCGACCTCCGCCCGATGCTCACGCAAAAGCTTTTCGAAGTGCTTACGCTGCGCCTGGGTCAAAGCCATGCCCCAGTGTGCTCCTTGGGATGACCGCTTGTCGAGTGGAATTCCGGCATGCTGGAGGGGTGACATCCACAGCGATCCAAGCGCCCCCTCGGTTGTCGTGGGGTTTGGTCCCCGCAGCCGGGGTGGCGGCATCCGCGGTTCTGCTCTTCGGTGTGCAGATCCAGGCCGCCGGATATGTCACTTTGGCCGTCAGCCTGCTGGTGGCGATACCGGCACGGGAACTGTTCAAGGACCTCGTGCTGATCGCCATCGGGATGGTGATCATCAGCACCATCTCGCTCGAAGCCGACATCAGCTACGGCAACATGCTGCTGATGGGCACGGTGCTGGCGCTCGCCGTGGTGGTGCCGTACCTGATCGACCGGTTCGGCTACCGGAACCACACCATCCGGTTCCCGGTGCGCACCGGCAAACGCTGGACCAGGCTCGAACGCTGGTACCTCGCGATCGTGGTGCTGCTCGGCTGGGCGATCCTGCCGGTCTACTTCATCCGCTCGGGCGCGTACCTGAACTGGCCCGCGATCCATACCCCGGATGAGCTCGCGCGCCTGTTCGTCGGCGTGAACGCGGTCGGGATCTGGGACGAACTGTTCTTCATCTGCATCGTGTTCACGCTGCTGCGACGGCACTTCCCGATGTGGCAGGCGAACCTGCTGCAGGCGACGATCTTTGTGTCGTTCCTCTGGGAGCTCGGCTATCGGGAGTGGGGACCGGTACTCACCATCCCGTTCGCGCTGATCCAGGCGTGGATCTTCGCCAAGGTGAAGTCACTGACCTACGTCGTCGCCGTGCACCTGCTGTTCGACCTGGTGGTGTTCCTCGTGCTGCTGCACGCGCACAACCCGGAGTGGTTGCCGATCTTCATCTACTAGCGCGCGGCACTCGCTACGTTGCGCCGGGGCTCACTGTCGACGCGCAGCTCCCTGTCAAAGACATGATCGGGCTCGCGCAGGTGCGGACGATCGCTTGCTAGCGGTACGCGTCGAGACCGATCGGCAGCCCGGTGCGCGGGTCGTCGCGGGTGGTGAGCGGGCTCTTCTGCTTGCGCGTCATCGGGTCGTCGCCGCCTTCGCCGGGCAACGGAAGTCCCTCGTCCGTGAGCTTCTCATCGTCGATCCGGGCGCTGTCGTCTTGTTGTGACTCAGCCATCTATCAAGGGTACGCGCCGGTCAGATGAACAGGGCGCCTATTTGCACAATTGTGAGGATCACCGACGGCAGCATGTAGAGCAGGCCCCAGACCACCAGCGGTGCACTGCCTCGCCCGGTCTCCCGCTTGGTGTGGGCCGTGCGGATGATCAGGTAGATCAGCGTCGCCAGCAGTATCCACCATGGTGACGCGGTGCGTTGGTGTCCGAGTTCCTGCAGTTTCGCGCGGTCACGGAAGCCGATGACGAGACTCAGCAGCATCACCACGAATCCCACCCCGAGGCTGGTGCCGACCAGCCAGAGCGCCGACGAGAGCAGCGACTCGAGTGTGACGGATCCGGTGCCGACACCGAGGACGATCTGCAGCGCGACCGGATTCGCCAGCATCAGCCCCGTGAGGAGGATGCCGCCGAGCATCGGGAGGATGACGATCCACCACACGGCGCCGGTGTTTGCGCGCTGTGGTCCGGTCGGACGCCAGGCTGAGACGTCGATGGTCGGCGGAACAACCGGTGACACCACGGTCGTCCAGTCGGGGGCCGGCGGCAGATCGAGGGTGAACGGCCGTGGCGCGGCTGGCATTGACTCGACTGACGCTACGAGCGCCGTCGGCGCTGAGGGTGAGGCCGCGGGGGGTGCGGGCGGCGGCGGCGGCGGTGGTGGTGGAGGCGGTGGTGGCGGGGGTGCTGCGGATGTCGCAGATGCCCCGACCAAAACCGGCGTGGGCTCCACCGCGGGACGTTCGACCGGGACGAACACCGGTTCCGGCGCAAGAAGTACCGGCGTGGCCAGACCGGGCGCGGGCGGGGCGGGAGTGACCGGGGCCGACTCGGGCAGTGCGGAGGCGGCAGGAGCGGCCTCGGTCAGGCCGGGTGACGTTAGGCCGAACTCGGTCGGGCCGGACTCGGTCGGGCCGGGTGAGGTCAGGTCCGGGGCATCCGTGACCGGGACATCCGGCGCATCCGTCACAGGCGCAGGCGGCGCCTCGAATGCGGCGGCTTCGACGGCCTCAGGAGCCTCGCTGTCCTGCGCGCGGAACAGTTCCGGGTGGCGCGCGCGAAGTTCGCGGCGCGAGAGGAACTCGCCGTCGCCTGCGCTGGTCACCTCGACACGTCCCCCTCGGTCGCTTAACGAGAATCTGAATGTAGACCACAGGTGCTGCAGTGGACACCCCCCAGACCGGGGCGCAGCATCTAAGACGCCGGCGGCATACCCGACCCGGAAATAGGGCATTCGCCCGATCCGTGACCCCTACCTCAGCTCGGAGCATAGAACCAGCTAAGGAACTAAGGAGCACACCCCTCATGATCAACGCTTCCGCCTCGTACCACTTCTACGAGATCGAACAGCAGGAGCTGCTGCGTCAGCTCGAGATGCGCCGTGTCCAGTTGGAACGTGGCGCCGAGTCGATGCCGGTCCCCAGCCGGCTGCGTCGGGCTGTCAGCCGGCTGACCGCCGTGCGCAGTACCGCACGCACCGAACGCACCGTGCGCACCGCCGCACGCACGGAGCGCGCCGCTCGCCAGCCGCAGCCGGCGGCCGGGTCGGCCCCCTGCCCCGACCCGGCCTGAACGCCGGATGAATGAGCGAATCATCCCTGCCAGTGTCGGTGCGGCGTGGCACGATGAAGGGGTGAGAGCAACGAGCGCCACCCTGGTCGGCCGTTCCCGTGAGCTGACCGCGCTGCGCACGATCCTCGCGGATGTGAGCGAGGGTCGTCCGCGCACGGTCGTGCTCGCCGGTGAAGCCGGGATCGGCAAGACCCGGCTGCTCGACGAGTTCGGCCGCGACGCATCCGGAACCTCCACCGTCGTCCTCGGCCAATGCGTCGACCTCGGCGTTTCCGCGCTGCCGTATGCGGCGATCACCGGGATGCTGCACGACCTGATCGACCAGGTCGGCAAGGAGGCCGTGCTGGATGCGGCCGGCCCCAGCCGCGGAGCGTTAGGCGTGCTGCTGCCGGAGCTGACCGCCGCCGAACCCTCGAGCGCTGCGCGGTTGCATGAGGTCGTCGCGGTGCTGCTTGAGAACCTGGCCAGGAAACGTCCGCTGGTGGTCGTGATCGAGGATCTGCACTGGGCCGACGGCGCAACCCTAGCCGTGCTGCGCTTCCTGGTGCGTGCCCTGGGTGACAGCGCGGTCATGCTGCTGCTCAGTTATCGCAGTGATGACGTGCACCGGGGGCATCCACTGCGTGGTTTCCTTGCCGAACTGGAACGGTCGCGGCTCACCGACCGGATCGAACTGCAGCGGCTCACCGTCGACGAGGTCGGTGAGTTGTCGCAGCAGATCCTCGGCAGCGTGCCCGATCCGCTGGCGCTCGAGAACGTGTTCGAACGCAGCGACGGGGTGCCGTTCTTCGTCGAGGAGCTGGTCTGCTGCAAGAGCGACGTGTTCCCCGACAGCCTGCGCGACCTGCTGCTTGCCCGGTATGAGCGGCTGAGCGGAGAGGCTCAGTCGCTGCTGAGGCTGCTCGCCGCTGGTGGCGTGTCCGTGCGGCACACCGTGCTCGCCTCGGTCGCTGAGGGCGAGATCGCCGACCTCGACGGCGCCGCCCGCGAAGCGGTGCTGGCCCAGGTGATCACCGCGACCGACAGCAACTACACGTTCAGGCATGCGCTGGTGCGTGAGGCGATCCACGCCGAACTGCTGCCGGGGGAGCGGCTGCGTTTCCATGGCCGGTACGCCGAAGTGCTCGAGACCACCGGTGCCTATGCGTGCGGCTCCACGGAGGTGGCCACGCACTGGCTGGCCGCGCACAATCAGGAACGAGCGTTAACGGCGGCGTTGCTGGCGATGACCGATGCGACCGAAACCTACGCTTACATGACCGCGGCCCAGATGGGCGAGGCCGCATTGGACCTGTGGGAGCGGATTCCGAACGCCGCCGAACTGGCTGGCACGAGCAAGGTCGACGTGCTGTCGCGAACCGCGATCGCGTTGCGTGACGCCGGCGACATGGAGCGCTCGTTCGCGATGATCAACCTCGCGATCGACGAGTCACCGAACCAGCACGACAGCACCTACGCGCTGCTATTGCGGACCAAGTCCTTCCTCCTGGCCAACACCGGCAAGCACGGGTCGATTGCCCTCCTGCAGCAGGCGTTGAACCTGGTGCCGGTCGGCGTCGACGACCTGGTGCGGGCGAAACTGCTGAACCAGTTGGCCAGTCGGTCGATGATCGAGGGTTATCACGACGCCGCAGTGGCCGCCGCAAGCGAGGCGCTCGAGCTGACACAACATGCCCGCTCGCAAGCAGGACATGCCGAGACGACTTCCGACTTGTTCGACCACGACCCGGTCCAGGCGTCGGTTGCCGCCAATCTGCGCGGCGTTGCCCGTGCGAACAGCGGCAAGGTGGCCGAGGCCATTGCCGACCTCGACCTGGCACTCGAGCTGGCGGGCAACGACGATGGTGCGCTGCTGCGTCATAGCTTGAACAGTTCCGACGTTCAGTTCGCGCTCGGCAACTACGCCGACGCGTTGGCGATAGCTGAGGCCGGAATAGCGAGTGCACGCGAACTCGGTGTCGAACGCAGCACCGGGATAATGCTGTCGTCCAACGCCGTCGATCCGCTGTTCGCGCTCGGTGACTGGGATCGTGCCGATGCGCTGCTTGACCAGGCGCTCGCGATGTCGACCCCGCTCGTGTTCACCGCATATCTGCGACGGGCCAAGCTGTGGCTGCTGCTCTGGCGCGGCGAGACGGATGCCGCCGCGTCGCTGTACCGCAGCTGGCGCAGTCAGCTCACTTCACTCTCCGAAATCGACCTGCAGATCAAGCTCACAGTTGCCAGAGTCGGAGCCGAAATCGCGCTCGAGCAGGGTGACCTCGACGACGCGTGGGCGCATGTTCAGGTCCTGATCGGCGACGGTGAACGTCGGATGGTGGGTCACGACTTGCCGCTGCTCAGTGTTGCCGGCCGGGTGCTTTCCGCTCGCGAGGCTTCCGAGGAGGACGTCCAGCCGTTCCGTCGCGTGCTGGCCGCAACATCCGGCTGGCCCACCCACGAATTGTGGGCGACCGTCTTCGACGCGGAACTCGCCAATCACGTGTCGTCCTGGCAGCGAGTGCTCGAACTGCAGGGTCCTGCGCATGTGCGGCCGTATGCGCGGTACCGGCTCGGGCAGGCGCTGTTCGCGGCCGGTGATCGCGTCGGTGCGCGGCGGGCACTTGAGCAGGCGGCAGGGGAGGCTTCCGCGCTTGGCGCACGTCTGATCACCCGACGGGTCAACGAATTCGCCACTAGCGCTGGGCTCAGCGTGACTGAGTCTCGACCGGTGAGTGACCCGACCGAGCTGACCGCGCGTGAGCAGCAGGTGCTTGACCTGATCGCGCAAGGCCTGTCGAACAAACAGATCGGCGAGAAGCTGTTCATCAGCGCGAAGACCGCATCGGTGCATGTGTCGGCGATCCTACGGAAGCTCGGGGCGACCAGTCGCACCGAGGCGGTGTTCCTCGCCGGGCAGCGGGTGCCTGGTTAGGTCCCGCTAGACCGGGCGGTGCGTGCGCAGGCGTGGAGCAGCGGGTGGGCAACGGCGCGCAGCGGGTGCGCACATCCGCCGCGCCGACCGTCTTTGCCCGCCTTTCTGTGCCCATTCGGTACATCTGTGCCCGCTCGAGCAGGCACGGATGTACCGACCGGACACACACCCTGCGTGCCGAGCCTCGCTTGGCGTCGCTCGGCCTCGCTCAGATCTCGTGCAGCACGACATCCCGCAGCACGCCGCCGCCGGCGACCGCGGTCATGAACGTGCACATCGGTTGGCGCCGCCGATCGGTGGGTGAGCCGGGATTCAGCAGGCGCAGGCCGCCGGGTGAGGTGCTGTCCCACGGGATGTGGCTGTGCCCGAACACGAGCACCTCGGCATCCGGGAACCGTGCCTCGGCGCGCGCTTCTCGGCCGGTCGCCGGCCCGGTCTCGTGAACCATGGCGAAGCGGATGCCGCCGACCTCCTCGTGTGCGATCTCGGGGAGCCGGGCGCGAAGCTCAGTGCCATCGTTGTTGCCGTACACGCCAATCAGCCGGGCGGAGTGCTGTTCCAACCGGTCGAGCAGGTCGAGGTTCACCCAGTCGCCGGCGTGGAAGACGACATCCGCGTGCTCGACTGCTCGCCACACCGATTCGGGCAGGTCGCGGGCGCGCTTCGGCACATGAGTGTCGGCGATCAGCAGGAGCCGGGGCATGGCAGCATCCTGCCACTGCTCCCGCTGAGCGGGTCGGCCACCCAGCTCGGGCGAAGTATTCTCGATGTGCCAGTTCCCGACCGGAAAGATCACCATGCCCGACCACCATCCGCTTGCGGCATCGCCGTACGAGGTGCTGGGCGTGAGCCCGACGGCAACCACGCACGAACTGCGCAAGGCATATCGGCGGATGCTGCGGCTCACCCACCCTGACACCGGGGGCAACGCCGCACGGTTCAATGCCGTGCAGCGCGCCTGGGAGAAGGTCGGCACCCCGGAAGCCCGAGCCCGCTACGACCGCGGCTTCGTCTCGGGTGCTTCAGGCATGGGGGAGGACCATCCGGCCTGGGCGCCGCCCGCACCGCGGAAGCGTGAGGGCACCCGGCCAACGGCACGGGCGTACGGGCATCCGGGTGGGGCGTCCCGGGAGCAATATCTCAATCTGGTTCGCGAGTGGGCCGGACGTGGCGTCACCCTCGAGGACCCGTACGACCCACAGTTGGTGCGGCGTGCACCCCGAGACATCCGGCACCTGCTCGCGAATGCGCTCGCCGAAGAGGAGACCGCCCGCCAGCTGGCCGGGCTCGGCATCGGCTACACGATCTGGCATGACGTTGCCACCGATTACGGCAAGCTCGACCACGTCGTGCTCGGGCCGACCGGCTTGTTTGCGTTGCAGTCCGAGGACTGGGGCGCCGAGGTGCGGACCAAGCGGGGCGAGCTGATCGGCGAGGGTATCGTCGGGGAGCGTCCGATGCACGACCTCGGGGCCAAGGCGAAGCAGGTGGCGCGGGCGGCGCGGGTGAAGTTCACGGCGCTGGCGATCGTGGTCCCGGATGGCGCCACCTACGAGGGCGTGGAGATACTCGGCTCATCCCGCGGTGCGGTGACCGCCGTGGTGCAACAGCCGCGGCTGCCGCAGGTGATGCGGGATGGGCTTCCCGGGGCGTACCGCATCGGTGGCACCGACCTGTTCGAGGTGCGCACGCGCCTGCAGGCTGCGATCAACTTCGTGTAACCGCCGGACTGGCAGGGGAGGAGCCCATTCGAGGGCCGAGCTCCTTTTCTGGTCTGGCGCCTTCACTGGTCGAGCCTCCCGATCCTCCGTGATGCGTGCCCCACTGCGCTCAGCAGGAAATTCTGCAGACACGCGGTGCGCCGAACCCCCGACACTCGGCGTGTCACCCCGAATGTCCTGTGGAGCGAGGTCCCGCGGGCGATCAGCCGACGGTGAGCACGATCTTGCCGATGTGAGCCGAGGCCTCCAGCCGGCGGTGCGCCTCGGCTGCCTGCTCGAGCGGGAATCGGCTGTCGATGAGCGGACGAAGTTCACCGCGCAACGCCCAGGGCCAGGCATCCGTGCGCACCTGCTGCATGATCGTAGCCTTCTCCTCGAGCGGCCGTGCTCGCAGCGTCGTGGCAGTGATCGACCCGCGCTTCGCCATCAGCCTGCGGGGGTCGAAGGTCGCCTGCTCATCGCTCTGGTTCGCGATGATGAGGATCCGGCCGTTGGTGGCGAGGGCGGCGATGTCGCGGGCAACGTAGGGTCCGCCGATGATGTCGAGGATGACGTCGGCGCCGTGCCCATCGGTTGCGTCGAGGACTCGTTCGACGAAGTCCTCGGACCGGTAATCGATCAGGATGTCGGCGCCCAACTCGCGGCAGGCATCAAGTTTGCCAGCCGACGCGGTCACGGCGACCCGGGCACCGGCGAGCTTGGCCAGCTGGATCGCCGTGGTGCCGATGCCACTGCCGCCGCCATGCACGAGCAGCGTCTCGCCGGCCTTCAGCCGTCCGGCGAGGAACACGTTCGTCCACACTGTGGCGACCGTCTCGGGCAGTGCGGCCGCGTCGACCAGGTCAAGCCCGTCGGGCACCGGCAGGGCAAGGTCCTCGGAGACGACCACCTGTTCGGCGTACCCGCCTCCGCCGAGCAGGGCACAGACGCGGTCACCGACCGCGAACCGGGTGACCGCCTCGCCGATCTCGGCGACTGTGCCCGACACTTCAAGCCCCGGCCACTCCGGCGAACCGGGAGGGGATGGATAGCGGCCCAGTCGCTGTGCGACATCGGCCCGGTTCACCCCTGCTGCGGCGACCTGGATCCGGATGTCGCGGCTGCCGACCGGCGGGATTTCGACCTCGCCCACCGTAAGGACTTCGGGACCACCGGGCTCAGAAACGAGGATCGCGCGCATTCATCCAGCTTAGGAGCCCTTGTCTGAACGTTCCGAGGCACTCCCTTTGGTCGAGCCAGTTTTGGTTGCCACTCGCTGATCGAGCAGCCCGTTGATTGGTAGAGCATCCCTCATGATCGAGCATCCCGTTGGCCGAGCACCCCGCGGGTCGAGCTCACCGGGACCCCGGCCCCTCAACCCCCGCCGCTCACCGTCCAGCGACACCGCTCTCGTACGCCAGCACGACGGCCTGCACGCGGTCACGCAGGCCCAGCTTCGCCAGGATCCGTGTGACGTGGGTCTTCACCGTGGACTCGCCCATGAACAGCTGCGCACCGATTTCCGCGTTCGACAACCCACGGGCGATAGCCGCGAACACCTCCAGTTCGCGCTCGGTGAGTGCGGACAACTCAGCAGGTGGACCGTTCTGCGACGGCTGCCGCACGTACGTCTCGACCAAACGTCGAGTGACAGACGGAGCGAACAACTGCCCGCCACCATGACAGATACGAATCGCTCGTATCAATTCTGCTGGTGCCGTCGTCTTCAGCAGGAAGCCACTCGCCCCGGCCTTGAGCGCCCCGATGACGTGCTCGTCCAGGTCGAACATCGTGAGCATGAGCACTCGCGCCTCGGGGCGTGCCGCGAGCACCCGCCGCACTCCCTCGATCCCATCGGAGCCGGGCATCTGCACATCCATGAGCACGACATCGGCGTCGGATGCCGCGGCCACAGTCGCCGCCGCAGCACCATCCGCGGCCTCTCCCACCACGGTCAGATCCGGCTCGGTCTGCAGGATCGCCCGCAGCCCGCCGCGGATGAGGTCCTGATCATCAACGATCACCACACGAATCATTGCGTCACCTTGCATCTCTCGTCACCTGTCGGTCAGTGATCGGCAACCGGGCGAAGACGCCGAATCCACCGGAGGGTGTGGGGGCAGCACTGACCTCGCCGCCGAGTGCGCGCACCCGCTCGGCCAGACCGGTCAGGCCGAAACCGGATCCAGTGGCCGGCGGGCCATGTGCTGGGGATGTGCGGGGTCCGTCATCGACGACCGAGAGCACGACCGATTCGCCGGTGACGTCCAAACGCACCCGCGCGGATGATCCTGGCGCATGCCTGACGACATTGGTGAGCGCTTCCTGCACGATGCGGAACACGGTTGTTTCCAGCTCGGCCGGAAGGGTTGTCCCGTCTGGCCCCGTTTGCTCGCCCGGCCCGGTTTGCTCGCCCGGCCCCGCTTGCTCGTCCGGCTCCGTTTGCTCGCCCGGCCCCGTTACCCTGCTCGTCGCCGTCGCCGTCGCCGTCGTCGCCGTCGCCGTCGTCGCCGTCGCCGTCGCCAGACGCGTCGCCCCGTCATTCCCCTTCGCCGGTTTCGTCGCCAGACCCGTCGCCTCGCCCAGACGCGTCAGCACACCCGAACCCGTCAACCCGCCAGCAAACGCCGGCGCATCGAGAGTGATTCGCAGCCCGGCGGCGCGCATCCGCTGCACCAGGTCCGCGAGCGATTCCGGCGAAGCCCGGGCGAGGCCGGCCGAACCGATCGCTCCCGCGTCGAGCACGTCGAGTAGCACGGTGATCTCGCCGAGAGCCTGGCTGGCGGTGCTCTCGACCGTGTGCAGGGCGTGGCGTGCGGCATCCGGATCCGACTCGCGCAAAGCCTCGGCAGCCGAGGCCTGCAGCACCATCACTCCCACCGCGTGACTGGTCACGTCGTGCAGGTCTCGAGCGATCCGCAGCCGCTCGGAACGCAGTGCCAGCTCGATCTCACTGTCGAGGTCGGCGCGCAACCGGGCTGCGTGGGCGTCCGCGATTCGGCCGACGCGGTCACTTCCGGTCCATTGATGGCCGGCGAACGTCGCCAAGGCGAGCACAGCGAGAATGACCGGCAGATTATCCAGCAACTGTTGCAGCTGGAACCAGCCGGCGGTCACCAGGACGAGCACAGCGAAGGCCAGCCAGGTTGACCAGCGTGCGGTGACAGCAGCGGTCCACGCGTGCAGGCTCAGGGTGATCAGTGCCGTGGTTCCGAAGCCGATGATCAGCGGTGTCCCGGCGATCACCATGAGCGCGACGATGGCGGCCGCTGCGGCAATGGCGATCAGCGGACGACGGCGCCGCAGCGCCAGGGTTCCCGCGAGCGCGACGAGCAACACCCAGCCGAGCGGCGTGAGCGACTCGCCGGGAAGCGATTCGTCGAGCAGGCAGAGCAACACGGTGGTGGCAGCGGTGGCGACATCCGCGATCCACGCGGGAGAGCGTCGGCGCGGTGCATTGGGCTGCGGTTCGCTGCGCAGCAGGCCGAGCAGCCAGCGCAACTCGGTTACAGCCGTTCGACCACGTTCGGCGATGCGGCGGATGATCGCGGCATCGAGCGTTCCCATCGCGGCCGCTGCGTCATGACCCATCGCCTCAACCGAGGTGCGGATGACGCTGAGCACCTGACCGCCCAGTCGTGCGCGTTCGTCGGCGACGACGGTCGCGGTCAGCGCCGCGACATCCATTCGCTCGAGATCGGATGCCGCCGTCTGTGCCCTGCGGGCGAATTCAGCCCGACGACGCACCACCACTCCGAAGGCGAACGAACCACCAAGGATGACGCCACCGAAGAGGAAGTTCTGGACGGTGAGATCGCGGGCGAGCACGGCTGCGAGGAAGCAGAGCGCGGCGATGCCGCCGCGTAGCAGCCCGGCATGGCGGCCGACGGAGTAGACCCCGATGAGTGCGGGCGCCAGTCCAGCGACGTTCTCAACGGTCACATCGGCGAACGCCAGCGCCATCTGCAGCCCGATCAACGCCAGCAGAGCGGGGACCGGCAGGTGCCGGATGAAGAGCAGCACGAGCCCGCCGACCAAAGCAGCGGGTAGCGCCCAACCGGTGACCGGCCAGAGGAACAGAGCCATCCATGCCGCGCAGCCGAGCGCCACGATCCACTCACTCAGTCGCGGGCGGGCGAGGCTCATGCCCAGAGAGTAGCCGTGGTCAGTGACATGCGGCGTCCTCCTCAGGTCGGACGTGGGGTCCGACTTCACGCGAGAACGTGCGGCCGAATGTCGGAGCAGCTCGATGCGTCAAGACGGATGTGTCGACCGATGGAGCTGGCTCAAGCTGACGGCATCCGGCTCTCAGCTGGTGGCGCCCTCGATGGCTGCACTAACCCGCTGTGCCTCTACCGCTGTGCCTCTAACCAATAGGAGTTCCCGTGAAACTGTTGCCGATCGCCGCTCTCGTCGGAGCGACCGTCATGTCGACCATCGCCCTCACCGACGCCATCTGGGCCGCGAACCTGCCCGGAACGCCGTCCCCCTGGTCCCTCGAGGCCGGCAACGACTTCATGCTGCGCGGTGTGGGGTTCGGTCATGCGATTCCATACCTGTTGCTCGCGGCGGTGTTGCTGAAAGCCGGGCCGATCGTCGATGCCGGACGTCGGTTCGTCGCGGTGGTGCGCTGGATCCTGATCGTCGGCTTTGCGCTGTTCGGGATCCTGTTCGGCTGGGATGCCGTCGGCGACCCGCGGGCCGAGTACAGCGAGCTCCTTTCGCTGATCTCCACCGGTGCGTTCATCGTCACCCTGCTGGTGCCGATCGTGCTTGGGTTTGCCCTGATCCGGCGCCGCGAGCTGCGACTGCCGGTGCTGTTCCTGATCGCGCCGGTGCTGTTGTTTCCTCTCACCCTGTTGCTCGCCGCGATCTCGACCTGGGGACACCCTGCCTACCTCGAAACCGCGGTGAATTTCGGCGTCGCGCTGCTGGGAATCGCCGTCGCCTGGTCCCCGGGCGAACCCGTTGCAACCGGAGATCTCCGGCAGCAGAGCGATACCGTAGTCACCCAGTAGTGACTCGGTAGCGCGCCGGTGACCGGCCGACCAATTACTGGTCGGCCGGCTCGCCCACCTGCACGAGCCCGGACTCGTAGGCGAACACCGCCAGCTGCACCCGATCGCGCAGTTCAAGCTTGGCGAGCAGCCGCGACACGTAGGTCTTCACCGTCGCCTCGCTGAGGAACAGCTCCCGCCCGACATCCGCGTTCGTAAGCCCCCGGGCGACGAGCCGCGCGACCGCCACTTCGCGGTCGGTCAGCTCTGCCACTTGCGGCGACTCGATTCGCGGTGAGAACCGTTCCAGCAACCGTCGGGTCACCGACGAAGCGAGCATCGTGTCCCCGCGGGCGACGGCTCCGACCGCGTGCACGAGGTCGTCCGGCGAGACGTCCTTCAGCAGGAATCCGCTCGCGCCCGCACGGACCGCCTTGTACACGTACTCGTCGACGTCGAACGTGGTCAAAGCGAGAACGCGGGGCCTGGGCTCGGGCTGTGAGGTGAGCAGCGTGGTCGCCTCGATGCCGTCCATTCGTGGCATCCGGATGTCCATCAGCACGACGTCCGGATGCCTTGAGGCGGCGAGCTCCACCGCCTCGATCCCATCGCCCGCCTCGCCTACGACCTCGAATCCGTGTCGCTCCAGGATCAACCGGAAGCCGCTACGCACGAGTTCCTGGTCGTCGACGACGAGCACCCGGATGGTCATGCGATAGGGCCAGCGACGTCGGTCGACCGGGTGGCGCGCAGGGTCGACGGGTGTGCGGCGACCGGCAGCACGGCGTGCACGCGGAAGCCGGATCCGCCCGCATGATCTGCCGCGTTTTCGGTCGTAAGTGTTCCGCCGTACAACGCGACCCGTTCGCGCATGCCGATCAAGCCGTGCCCTTCGCGCTGGCCCGTGGAACCCCGGCCGTCATCACGCACTTCGACTTCGATTGCTTCAGCCGTGTGGCGCACGAGCACGTTCACCCGGGTGGCTGCCGAGTGTCGGCGCACGTTCGTGAGCGCCTCCTGCACGATGCGGTAGGCGGCCAGGTCGACGCCGGCTGGCAGCATCCGCGGATCTCCCTCGACTTCGAATGCGACATCGAGGCCAGCAGTGCGGGAGTCGTCGAGCAGGGCGGACACATCGTCCAAGCCGGGTTGTGGGCTCAGCGAGCCAGGCTCGTCGTCGCGGAGGATCGCGACCAGGCTGCGCATCTCGGCGAGGGCGTCGGTGCCGGTTGTGCGAATCGTTGCCAGAGCCCGGCGGGTGTAGTCGGGATCGTCGGCGGCGACCTGTTCGGCGGCCCCCGCCTGCACGACCATCATGCTGACCGCGTGGGCGACGATGTCATGGAGCTCCCGGGCGATCCGCGCGCGTTCGTCGGCGATGGCGGCGAGGGTCGCGGTACGAGACTGTACTTCGATCTCGGTCGCCCGTCGCTGCGATTCGGTCGCCCTGCGCTCGGCGGTGCGCACCATCTGGCCGATCAGCCAGGCCGCGACCAGCACCAGCCAGTGGAAGATGATCTCGCCCGGCTCCTGCAGTGGCTCGACCCGGAGGTCAAAGAACACGAGGCAGCTGGCGGCAGCGACCGCTCCAATCAGACCGGCGCGTCGAGTGCCGTGCCGGGCGACCGAGTAGGTCGCGATCGCGAGTGGTAGCAGTTGACCCCAGAACAGGATCAGGATCGGCTGGATACTGAACACGACCGGCCAGACGAGGGTGACCACCAGGGCAGTCGGCAACGGCCACACTCGGCGGAAGGTCAGCGCCAGGCAGAGCAGAACCGCCACGGTCGTGCTCAGTTCGCGTGGTCCCGTGCCCGCCACCGAGGGAAGCGGCATCCAGATCTCTACGATCGCCACCGTGGCGAGCGCCGTCGCGAATACCGTGTCGAAGGCTCGCTGCAGCGTCTCTCGGTGGAACAACCGTCGTTTCACGGCGCCAGCCTAGTTGTGAGGTGTCGTCGAATCATCAGCCGAAAGTTGATCGCTCGGTCAACCTCAGACCGATGACGCGCTACGACCTGGTTCCCTAGCGTCGGCGGTGGTCAGCCAGACCAACCGATCGAAGGGAAGATCATGCGATCCACCGCCCTGTTCCGTCGCACCACCGTCGCCGTCAGCCTGTTGCTCACCGCCGCACTCAGCGCGCTCTGGGTGCTGCTGGTGCCGCCGTTTCCGGCGACCACGCTCGCGCAACTTCAGCAGATTGAGGCTGGCGGCGATGTCGCGGTGCTCTCGGCGACGGCGTTCCTCGTCGCGCAGCTTCCGTTCATCGTTGCGGCAATCGGCGTCACCCAGCTGATCGGTCAGAAGTCCCCGATGATCGCGGCAATCGGAGGCACCCTCGCCGTGATCGGCGGGTTCGGGCATGCCGCGTATGCGGGCTTTCAGCTCGCGGTAGTCACGATGGCCTCGGATGTCGCCAATCATGACGTCTACGCCCGGCTGCTCGACGGTGAACTGCCGGCGATTGTCGACGTCTTGGCGGTGGGCGGGACCGTCGGCACGGTGCTCGGATTGATCCTGCTCGGGGTCGGCTTGCTGCGGGCGCGTGTCGGTGTCCGCTGGATCCCGTACGTCCTATGGGCATTCGTCGTGGTCGAGTTCGTGGGCACCGGTCTCACGCAGTGGGCGGCTTACGCGTCCGCAGTGCTGTACTTGGCGGCCCTGGGCGCCCTCGCCATGGCGGTGTGGCGAAGCCGGCTGGAACTGTGGACGCCGGGTCCCATGGCAGCGGAACCGGCAGAGGCGGCGGTCGCAGACAGCCGCCGCTGACGAGCTCGGTGGGCTACCCGAAGGCCGACCGTCCAGAAACGCCCATGCTCCTGATGGCGCATGGGCGTTTTCTGGAAGCCGTTGATCGACCAGCGGGTGGGTCAGCCCTACTTCGCGCTCAGTTCCACCACAGTGCCCCACGGGTCGGCGACGGTGATCGCGGCATCCGTCTGTTCGAACTCGAGACCCGCATCAGTCAGCCGCGACGCCACCGCGTCGAGCTCGGATGCGTCGGGCACGACGACCTCGAGCGACCCCAATCCAAGCGAGTCGGAACGCACTCCGGCGCCCGCGGATCCCCAGGTGTTCGCGGCCAGGTGGTGGTGATAGCCGCCAGCCGAAAGGAAGATCGCGCCATTCGCCCGGGCGGTCACCGCGAAACCGAGCGTGTCGCCGTAGAACGCCTCGGCCTGCTCGAGGTTGCCGACCTTGAGGTGCACGTGTCCCATGGTGGCCTCTCCGGTGGAATCCTCGCCCAGGTTGTCGTTGATGAACCGGTTGATGTCCAGCGGTTCACTGCCCATCTGCACGTAGCCGTCTTCCCAGACCCAGTCCTCGCGAGGCGTGTCGACATACAATTCGACTCCGTTACCTTCAGGGTCGCCGAAGTAGAACGCGTGGCTGACGGCGTGGTCGGCCGAGCCGCCGTACAGGCCGGGGTAGGTGCTCGCCAGCTGGGCCAGCGTGCCGGCAAGGGCCGGGGCATCCGGGAACAAAATCGCCGTGTGGTACAGCCCCGCCTCGGTCGGGGCGGCCAGCTCGGCGTCGGTGGGCACGAGACGGATGAGCTCCTCACCGTCAACACCGAGGGACCGGATGCCGCCCTCCTCACCGAGCACGGAGAGTCCGACACCGTCCGGGCCGTAGTAGTCGGTCATCGCCTCGATGTTGCTGGTCTTCAGCTCGACCGCGCCCATCCGGGTGTCGGCGCTGATCACGCTCGCGGGAACCTCGTCACTCGGTGCGTTGCCGGCTGCCATCACAGCGGCCGTGATTCCTCCGGCGACGATGGCGATGATCACGGAGATGCCGAGAATCCAGAGGGGAAGGCGGAGCGAAGAAGTCACGGCAAGTTGAAACGCCGGCGCTCACGGTTGTATTCCGGTTGGTTCATGAATGCGGCTGGGCTCACGACTTGAACCGGTTCCCGAGGCGTCCCGAGTTGCTTCGCGAAGGCATCCCGAGCCGGCTCCGGAGTCGGGAGATGAAAGCACCCCCGAGCCTGAATGGCCCGGGGGTGCCAGGTGCGGTGTGGTGTGGTGCTTACTGTGCGGCCATGAAGAACGTCTCGTCTCCGAAGAGTCCGCTGAGGGCCCACGCGCCGATTTCGGCGTCTGCGGACGGGATCAGGATCGCGATGTTGCCGGTTCCTGTTCCGCCAGGGTGCAGTTCGTTGATGTCCATGAACCGCGGTTCGGGAGCGACCGACATGGCGTCCATCTGGCGGTGGGTTGTTCCCGCCGCCGAGACGAACTCCACCTCGACGTCGAGCCACGGGTTGCCGGTCGCGGTGCCGGTGTAGGTGACGGTCACCGGAACCATGGCGTACTGGAAGCCCGCCTCGGGGGCGTCATTGAACATGTTCGCTGCGACGACTGCCTCGGTCGCGTTCAAGATCGGTGCACCCAAGGTGATCTCGTAGGCGTCGCCGTCGGTGCCGGTGAGCACGACGGTGGTGCCGATCGGTGCCGGGTTCTCACGGCTGCCGACTGCTGCCTCGGCATCCGTCTCCTCCTCATCGGTCACGGGCGCTTCCGTGACCGGCCGTTCGGAGCTGGTGGAGACGTTCCCAAGGTCGTTTTCCAATTCACCGATGATCCAGACGGAGTAGGCGATCGCGAGCACGATCGAGAGCACCAGGGCGACCCCGGAGGTCACGGTTCCGGCGATTGCCATGCCCTTGACCCGGTTCTTCAGTACCAGGCCGACGATGCCCAGCCCGAGGCCGACAACCGCGATGAACCCGCTGACGTAGTTGACGACCGGGATGAATGCGCCGATCAGAGCGACAATACCGATGATCAAGGCGGCCAGGCCGAAGCCGTTCTTACCGCGAGCGGCGGGAGCCGGGGCCGCGTACGGCGGGAGACCGGATGCAGCCGGGGGAGCGTACGGCGGGATATCGGAACCGGCCGCATACTGCGGGACCGGAGGCTGCAACCCAGCGGGCTGCGAAGCCGTGGGCTGCGAAGCCGTGGGCTGTGCCTCGGGCGGTGCGAACGAGGGCTGAGCTGCAGTGGGCTGTGCCGCGTCGTGTTGGGCCGGGGTGTGCTGTGTTTCGTCGTGCTGTGTGGGAGGGACCTGTGGTGCAGGTTCGACCGGAGTGGGACTTGGAACGTGAGGGTCGGACATGGGCGGATTCTATCCAACCCGATCGACGCTCAAGTTAACGGCTGAGGGTGCCCAGTTCCTCGAGCTTGGCCCGCAGGTCGGCGTCGCTCGGCTCAACCTGGTGCGAGGCATCCGGGAACACGATCACGGGGATGTTGGTCCGTCCGCTGATGGCCTGCGCGCGGTCGGCGCCGTCCGCGACCGCTTCGAGGTCGACGTACTCGTAATCGACGCCGAGTCCGTCGAGCAGACGCTTGGAGCGGCGGCAGTCGCCGCACCACTCGGCGCCGTACATGGTGATGCGCTGGGTGTCCTCGGCATAAGTCATACGTGAGAGTGTACGAGTCGTCTCTGAGCGTTACGCGAGCTGGCACGGCCTCCACCCACACGGATGGCGCGAGGGGTTGGTGCGCTCGATCGGCAGGCGTTCACTGGAACGGTGACTACCAAACTGAATCGCACGGCCCTCGCTCATGCGCGCAAGCTGGTCAAGGATGGCAAGGCAACCCACGACGAACGCGATGACTGGAGCGAGCACGCCCCGAGCGCTGACGACGAGAACCGGTTCATCGAGAAGCACGGCTACGCCGAGTACGCGAAGTGGCATCTGGGCGAGGATCCGGAGGCCTCGGAAGAGACCAAGGGACGCTACAGCTTCCCCTACGGGGACTTCCGCCAGGTGCACCGGTGTGCGGTGATCTCGCTCGAGAGCCGAGCCGCCCAGAACGACTACGACGACATCGCGAAAGAGTCGAAGAAACTGCTGGAGCAGATCGACGGCGCCTAGAAATCCACCAGCTCGATCTGGACCGGCACGACATCGCCGAGTTCTAGCGACTCGGCAACGCGGACGGCCTTCTTGATCGGCAGTGAGAAACTGCCGCCCGAGTCCGGGAAGATTGAGGTCCGCCACCGCGTCTCGCCAACTTGAACATCGACCCGCACCGAGCCGAAGCCGCCGGTCATGCCATCGACGACTTCGATGATGTCTGCGGATGCCTCGGCGGGCACGCTGACGAATGTCCAGAGTTCGCTCTGGCGAGCCTGCCACCGCCACAGTTCTGCTTCGAATTCGAAGTGCACAACTCCACCGTCGCATATCCGTCTGACACGGACTGAGCCTCTGACATGGACGAGGCGGCGGCATCCGCACCACCGCATCACTGCAGCAGCGGCAGTGCGGCCTTCGCCATCTCCTCGTGCTCGTGGGCGACCCCGGGCACCGTGATCAGCTGCCAGTTGAAAGGCGCCCCGTCGGCCGCATCCCGTGCCTGGTCGAAGAAGTGCCATCCGCGGGACAACCGGTTCTTGCCTTGTCGGTCGGTATTCCGATCTCGTTGGAGCAGGTCGTCCTTCGGGTCGATGTCGTCGGATCCGAGCAGCACAATCAGTCGACGGGCAAACGCGGGAGCCATGTTCGATGCGGAGACTGGAGCATCGTCTGTGCCGTACGGGAAGTCGATCGAGTCATCCGGCACCGTGTACCAACCAGCGTTCGCGGCGACGGCCACTCGGGCCCTGCTCTCGGGCATGAACTCGATGAACCGGTGGACGAACTGTGCGCCGGCCGAGTGGCCGAACAGGGCGTAGTCGTTTGCCGTGCTCCCGATCTCGTCAACCACGTAGTCGAACAGTTGCTCGATCACCCCGAGACTCCACTCGTCCTCGGGTCGCAGGTCGCCGTCATCATCGATGGTGCGGCCGAGGTTGTAGGCCTCGACCCCCGGATACTCGTCGTCAGAGAACTCCGGGACCAGCAACAGGACGTCGGTGTCCTCGAGCAGCGGGAGCCAATCCTGCCGGTAGGCACGACCGTCGCGTTGGGCGCCATGCATCACGATCAGGATCGGGACGTCCTCGAGGGAACCCTCTGGGGCCGAATACCAGACCTTGACCGGGTTGTCCTCGAGTGGCCCTGCTGGCCGGAAGCGGAAATCGTCCAGCCCGGCGCGCACGATTGCGGACTCGGGCGCAGGGTCAGACGCTGACGTCGACGGGGTGGGCTCAACATGCACGGGTTCTCCAGGGGTCGAGGTGCAACTGACTGTCAACCAAGCCAGCCCGATGAGCAGCAACGCCGACAGGTGGGTGCGCGCTGGGCTACTCACGGTCCTCCCGCTCGAAGCAGGTGCACACCATCCTCCCGACCGTTCCCCCCACCTGCATCCGCGGGTTGAGGGTCGGCAGGATCCGCTGGGCGTCCTGCTCGCTGCAGGGTTGCGCCACGTAGTCGACGATCCGATTGTCGTTCCGGACGCATCGAACCGTCAGTTGCGCGGGGGCGGTGCTGCTCAGCTTCAGCGTCAGCAGCAGGCCGATGCCCTCCTTGCCAAAGCTTCCGTACCGGCCGGGTGTGGTGAAGATGAAGTTCCCCAGGCTGTAGGCGACGGGGACGCCGTCGATGAACTCGATCGGGGCGGTGATGTGTGGGCCGGAGCCGACGATCATGTCGTATCCGGCGTCGACCATCACCTGCGCCCAATACCGCTGGACCGGCAGCGTGTCGGTGTAGTTGTCACCCCAGTGGACGGCGGCAATCACCCAGTCAGCGCCCGCAGCTCTGGCCAGATCGATTCCCCTCTGCACGGTCTCGGGCTTGAACGCGACGGTTCCCGCGTGGTCGATCGTTGCCCTGGCCCGGTCGCCGAAGTCCTCGCCGAGGGACACCACGGCGACGGTACCGATCGGCGACCGCAGCAGCAGCGGCTTCTCCGCCTCGGCGATGGTCTGGCCGGCTCCAAACGGCGTCAGCCCGGCAGCGGATGTGAACCGTTGGGTATGCAGCATCCCGAGCAGTCCCATGTCCATGGAATGGTTGTTGCCAAGATTCACCACATCCACGCCGGCACGTTTCAGCGCTGGCGCCATTTTAGGGTTCGCGTTGTGGGAGTACTCCTTGCCGGGATTGGCCGGGACAGTGGCGAGGCTGATCGGTGTTTCCACATTGGCGACGACAACATCGGCATCGAGCATCGGCGCCACCTGCGCGAACGGGAAGTCGTAACCGTACTGGTCGAGCAGCGGCTGGGCATCGGCGCTGAGCATGGTGTCGCCGGTGAACTCGAGCGACCACTCATGCTCTGCGGGGCTTTGAACCGCCACGGTGATCGCCTCAACGTCGGGGGCGGTGCGGGTACGGAAGTCGGCGACGAGGGTGAACAGAATCGCGGCCAACCCGACCAGGCAGAGCACGATCAGCCAGAGATCGCGGCGGAGTGCGCGTCTCATCTGACACCACCTACCGCCGACTGGTCGGCCAGTTCAGGTCCGTGCGTTTCGAGAACCAGCTCCTGCCAGTCGATGCCTTTCTCCTCTGCCAACCAGAGCCGGTCCCGAAACTCATCGCCGGGCACCTCCGCCACGACTAGGCCGTCCGTCAGCACGATGACCGTGTCGGCAAGGGCAAGCTCGCGCGGATCGTGCGAAGCCAGCAGAACCGTGCCTCGGTGCCTGCTCAGCATCTGCAGTAGCCGGTCGCGCCCCTTCTCGTCGAGACCGTGGGTCGGCTCATCGAGCAGCAGGATCGGGGGAGAGCCCATGATTGCGCGGCCGAGGGCGATTCGTTGGCGCTGACTGAGTGACAGGTTGCGGCCGCCTTCTGTGACCCAGGTTTCCAGTCCGTGCGGCAGGTCGTCGAGCAGATCGTCCACCCCTGTGACGGCAAGCACCCGCTGCAGTTCATCGTCCGAGACATCCGGCATCGCATAGGTGAGATTCCGGCGCACCGTGCCACGGGTCAGCGGCAGGTCAGGGCCGACCGCTCCGATCCAGCGGGCGATGGACCGCAGGGTGGTGTACTCGAGCGGTTGGCCGTCGATGACGATGGAGCCCTGATTCGGATCGATGGTGCGGGCCACCAGACCGAGCAGCGTCGATTTGCCTGCCCCGCCGGGTCCGGTGATCGCGACGAACTGTCCACCGGGGATAGTGAAGCTGACATCCGACAGAGCGCCTTCGACGCTCACGTGGTCGAACTCGATCGTTCCCTTTCGCACTCTCAGCGGTACGTCGATCGGGTTATCGAGTTCGCGGCTGGAACTCTGCAGGAACTCGAGAATCTTCTGCTGCGATACCTGTGCGCGATGCCAGTAGTCGTGGGCGAGACCCAGGCGGCGAATCGGGCCCGCCAACTGACGCACGACGATCGCGAACGCCACCACGGTGCCGACCGTCGTGCCGCCGCGACGTACCTCGAACAGTCCGCTGATCAGCACCGCGGCGACGGCCAGCATGGTGGACGCCGTCGCGATCCCGCGCAGGTATCCGCGAAGCCGCGCGACGCGAATGAGGGCCCGGGTGAGGGTGTCGTTCTGGCGCGAGAGGCGGGCGTACTCGCCGCGGGTGCGGCCGGAGATCTGGATGATCGAGAGCGTGTTCATCTGTTCGTCCAGGTTGCTCATCACGAGCGAGCGGCGTCGTCGCATGGTGCGGGTTGCGCGGCGCATGGCGTGTCCGGCGGCGAGCGATGCGGCAGCGCCTGCCAACAGCACGCCCACGATGGCGAGCGTCATCCACAGGTTCAGGATGCCGAGTCCGATTGTTGCCCCGCCCAGTGCGATGGCAGCGACGAATCCGCCCAGCACACCGCGGCTCACCCACATCCGGGTCATCGACAGGTCGCCGAGGAACCGCAGCAGCACTCCGCCTCGGGCGCGGCCCTGGAATTGTCGGGCCGACATGCCCTGCAGGTGCTCGTACATGCGCATGCGGAGGTCCTGGACGATGCGGTAGCCGATCCGTTCGGTGATCGAGAACTCGATCGCGTGCAGCCAGCCGTTGAAGAGAGCGAGTACCGCCAGTGCGATCACCTGGAGGATCGCGGTTCGCCAGACCACGTCGGCAGCGGCACCGACGGCCCCCGGTACGAGGGCGTCGATGATCGCCCGGATGAGCAGGACGTAGCCGATCAGGACGCCGACCTGCAGTATCGCGATGGACAGAACGAGGGTGACCTGGCCGCCGGTGATTCGCCAGAGGCCGCTGGACTGTTTCATCAGTGTGTCCCTACGGTCGCCCGGGCGGCACCGGTCAGTTGTACGGCGTAGCGCTTGCGGCTGGGGAGGCCGGATGTCTCCTTCCGGCGTCTTTCGTCGGCGGTGATCTCGTCCGTGTTGATCTGATGCGCGTCGATCTCGTCAGCGCGGAGCCTGGCGTAGGGGACGCCGAGCAGTGGTGCGCTGATGTGCACGTCACGCAACTGATCAGACTCAAGCACCGGCAGCATCGTTGCTCTTTCGGCTTCGCGCGCGGACAGCGGCGAGCGGGTGAGCAGCCCGGAGACCCCCAGCACGTCGTAGCCGAGTTGCTGCAGGTGGGTGACTCCCGCCGTTGCGCCCATGGCATCCGGAGCGGCAAAGATGATGCCGTCGATGAGCTCGTGAAACGTGCTGCAGTCCAGGAGCCGGGAGGTCTCATCCTGGTAGATGCCGTCGGCGATCTCGATCAGATTGATCAGGCTGCCAGCCTCGGTGAGGTGGTCGACGAGCTCACGTAACTTGTGTTCCAGCAGGCCCAGCGGTTGCCGATACGTGGAGGAGAACCCCACATCCGTGAAGTCGAGCATGGTGTGCGCACCCGCGTCGATCATGCACCAGAAGTCGTTGCCAGATCCGGTGCCGGTTGCTTTGGCAGCGCCGGTGCGGATGCCGGCGCGACTCAGCCCGTTCACGAGGTAGCGCACCGTGGTGGTCTTGCCCGAGCTCATCGCCGTCCCGAGCACCGCGACGGTGGGTGGACGTCCCCGGTCGGGCAGCACCGGTTGAAGTGCGAAATCCATCAGGTTCAGCGGGCGACCCCCGTCGTCCCCGATCAGGCCGATCGGCACGATCTGTGTCGCGGCGTGTACGGACTGGTTGCGGCTGAGTACCTGGGATGCGATTCCGCCTGAGGCGACGAACTGGGTGCGCCCGAGGGAGGTGGGCACGCGGCTCTCGAACTGGTCGGTCGCATACCGGTCGCCGTAGGCGACGATGATCTCGTCGTCGAGGTTCAGCAGTGCTCGTCGGCCGTTCGGACTTTCGATATGACGGTGGTGGCCGAGCCGTGTCACA
The DNA here is from genome assembly GCF_009755725.1 of Diaminobutyricimonas sp. LJ205. Lineage (NCBI taxonomy): Bacteria > Bacillati > Actinomycetota > Actinomycetes > Micrococcales > Microbacteriaceae > Ruicaihuangia > Ruicaihuangia ninglii. The sequence goes on from NZ_CP046619.1 coordinate 887,807, forward strand.
CGGGCGAGCACCAGATCACCGGAGCGGGGTCGGATGGCCCCGGAGACGATTGTTCGCATCGCGGACTCTGGCACTCGTCGGGTGGTGAAAGCCGACTTGGCGAGGTCGCGTCGATCGGCGCTTAACTTTTGGACCCAGACTCGGGTTCGAGTACGCATGCGGGAATCCTTACCGGCCCGCCGGACGGGTATCGGGTTGTCTGCGGGTCAGACATGCGGCGAAGCGGGGCTCCTAGGTTAAGAGTGCGGAAAGCGATTCGCAATGCTCCGGCAAGAAGGCGGACTTATGGTTGCTCGTGAGTCGGTGAGTCTTATTCGGCGAGCCTTTCTCCTGCTGGGTCGAGCACCCACCACACCTCGTTGACACCCTGTCCGTTGGTGTCGCCGGCGGCGGTGTCACCTGCGTAGTAGTAGAGCGGCCAGCCATTCAGGGTGAGCTGAGTGGAGCCATCGGTGGCGGTGATTGTGCCGACTTCGCCGGTCACGCCTTCGACCTCAGGGTCGTCACCTTCGGCGGTCACTGGGGGCCAGTTGGTCAGGCACATGCCCTCGCAGGTGCTGGTGCCGGAGTCTTGAGTGTCCTGGTCGAACATGTAGACGGTCATGCCCTCGGCGTCCACGACGATCTCACCGTATTCGTCGGATTCGGCGGTCATCAGCACCGCCTCGCTCGACTCGGGCGAGGCCTCTGAGGTGCCCTCGTCGGCGGGAGGTTGTGTCGTGTCGTCGGTAGTACCTGTGCAGCCGGTGAGCAAGATGGCGATGGCTGTGGCTGTCAGTCCGGTTGCGATTCGCAGCTTCATGGGAACTCTCCTCGTTGAGATCTGGTCGTTCTGGTCGTTCTCGTGTTCGGGATGTTCGGGTCGTTCGGGTCGTTCTGGTCGTCCCGGTCGTTCTCGGGTGGTTGTTCTCGTGTTCGGGTTGTTCTGGTCGTTCAGTTTCGATGTGACCGGGAACGCGGCCACCTTTGAACAACGACGCCCGCCGTCGGATGGTTCACGCCAGACGGAATTTGCACAACATCGCCATACCGTCCGCGCAAGAGCCCACCGTGCAACAGCACCCAAGCCGCAGCCACCCTGTCTTCGAGCGGCAGCCACCCTGTCTCCAAGCCGCAGCTAGTCCCGTCTCCAGGCAGCAGCGGCTCCGTCTCCAGCAGCAGCGAGCTCAGTCTCCAGGCAGCAGCGAACTCCCCAAGCCGCCGCTAGCCCCGTCTCCAGGCCGCAGCGACCCCTCTCTCCAAGCCGCAGCCAGGCGTGTCTCCAATCCGCAGCCAGGTTGTCTCCAATCCGCAACCAGGCCTCCCTCCAAGCTGCGGCCCTGTGTCCAAGCCGCAGCACAGTGTCCAAGTCGCAACCCTCTTCAAGGTGAGCAGTGCACGATTGCGCTGCAGCTGATCAGTCCTCGGGGACTCCGCGCATCAGGGTCCGGTCACTGTCGACTGGTCGGATCTCGACGGCAGCAATGTCATCGAGATCGATTGCGGTGCCCGCTTCGAGTCGGGCGGTTTCTCCGGGTGATGCTCGCCAGCTCGAAACCTCGCTCAGCTTGCCGTTGTCGTCGGTGATGTACAGCGCATACGGCCAACCTTGCTCCGGGGCATCCGCAGCCTCGCCCTCATAAGTGCAGCTCAGGTCGATCCGTGTTCCCCACCCGACCGGCGTGAGAGTCACCGTGGCGCTGATCGGTGCCTCGGTCAGCGACTCCAGGGCGAACGACTGAGCGTCGGCGGGTCGCCCTAGGGTGAGCGGCACGATGATGGTGGCCAGCAGGATCAGTGCGGCGACGGAGGCTGCGGTCGCAGCAGTCCAGACCCAGATCCGTCGCGTACGGCGGACCTTTTGCTGCTGTCGAATCCTGTCGACCATGTCGGTCGGTGGGCTGAGGGTCGCGGCATCCGGGTCCTCGAGCAGTGCATTCGCCCGGTCGCCGGACAGCCGGGCGAGGAGCCCTGGCATCGGAGTGAGTTCGGCGACGGCTCGGCGGCATTCGGTGCAGGTGGCGAGGTGTTCCTCGTACTCGCTGCGTTCGGACGGCGACAGGGCGCCCAGCACGTACGCCGAATCCCACTGTGCGAACCGGGCATGATCGGTGGTCATCGGGTCACCCCCTTTTCCTGCAGGGCGAGCCGCAGGGTGCGCAGTCCGTAGTGCAGACGCGACTTCACGGTGCCCTGGGGGATGCCGAGCCGGTCGGCGACTTCGGCGATGCTGCAGCCGCCGTAGTAGGCGTGCACGATCACCGCGCGGTGCTCGAGGTCGAGGGTGGCAAGGGCCTCCTCGACGAGCAGGCTTTCGAAGAGGGCGTCGGTGCTGTCCTCACGGATCCGCTCCGGGGTTTCGGCCACGCCGATCTCATGGCGACGGCGGGCGCTGCGGGCGTTGTCGATCACCAGGTTGTGGGCGACGGTAAGCAGCCATGAACGGGTGAGGGCAGGCTGATCGTTGGTGATCTGGGGGCTTCGCCAGGCACGCAGCAGGGTCTCTTGCACGATGTCATCCGCCTCGGTCGGGCTGCCGGTCAGGTGGACGACGAAGCGCCAGACCGACGGTCCGTGAGCGTCGTACAGCTCGACCAGTCGAGACTCGTCGTCTGGCGGCATCCCTCACCTCCTACCCTTTACAACGAGGTATCGGTGCGTTTGGTTCATCGGGTCCGGTTGGGACGGGGACGGCTGACCGCGTGTCGGCGGGCGAGGCGTCGGTGGCTCGGGCTTCGATCGGTGGGGTGTCGGTGGGCGGGGCGTGGGTGGCCTGGGCTTCGATCGGTGGGGTGTCGGTGGGCGGGGCGTGGGTGGCCTGGGCTTCGATCGGTGGGGTGTCGGTGGGCGGGGCGTGGGTGGCCTGGGCTTCGATCGGTGGGCGGGGCGTGGGTGGCCTGGGCTTCGATCGGTGGGGTGTCGGTGGGCGGGGCGTGGGCGGCCTGGGCTTCGATCGGTGGCGGTCGGAGCGCGGGTCCTCGCCGGCAGATCGTCGGTCGGCAGGTCGTCGTCGGCGAGGCGTCGGTCGGCCGATGAACCGTTTGTGGCTTGGCGTCGTCTTATCGGTATGGATGTCTCCGCGATAGTTCCGACCACGTTCCAGATCGGCGGATTGCCGTTGCATCCGCTGATCGTGCACGCCGTCGTGGTGCTCACGCCGCTCACGGTACTCGCCCTGCTGCTCGGGACGTTCTGGCCCGCCGCCCGACGTCGTCTGGGGATCGTGACTCCGCTGGCAGCGCTGCTGGTGCTCGTGATGGTGCCGATCACCGTCTTGGCCGGTCGTGAACTCAAGGAAATCGTCGGTCCGCTCCCCGCCGTCCTGCGGCACGAATCATTTGGCAACATGCTGCTGCCCTGGGTAGTCGCACTGTTTGTAGTTTCAGCAGGGCAGTGGGCTTGGTACCGGTGGGGTGAGCGGAGACGCGCACGTCCCGCACAACTGGTGCCGATTCTAATCGGGATCGCGGCGGTCGTCGTTGGAGTCGGCACTCTTGTCATCATCGTCCTGATCGGGGACTCAGGTGCGCGGGCAGTGTGGGGACCGGTGGTGGGCTAGGGGCATGCGGAGCGGTTACTGCGGAACGTTTACTGCGGATCGTTCACTGCGGAACATGTTCCGCGGGACGACGAAGGCGCCGACATCCGTGCTCCATTCGGAGCGGATGGCGGCGCCTTCGTTTTACGCGACCGGTCGGCCAGTGGCCGATGTGGTTCAGGCCTCGTCGTACATCGCGATGAAGCGGCCGACGACTCCGCCCTTGCGGAGCTTGTCGATGGCGCCGGGGATCTCCTCGTGCGTGATGTGGTTGATCGGCGGGTTCAGGTCGCCGGACTTCATCAGTGCGTAGAGGCCCTCGAGGTCCTCCTTGGTGCCCGACTTGGAGCCCTTGATCGTGAGCTGCTTGATGATCAGCGGGTAGGTGTTGATGTTCGACTCGAGGCGGCCCATGCCGACCTGCACCAGAGTGCCGAACTCGGCCAGAGTCTCGATCGCCGCGGCGGTGGTGGTGCCGAAGCCTGCGTAGTCGACGATCAGGTCGAGGTTCTTGTCCTTGAAGGCGTCGATCGAGTCGGCGACTCCAGCCAGGCCGATCTCGTCGGCGAGCTTCTGGGTCTCGGGGTTCACCTCGGCGCCATAGACCTCAGCACCCCTGAGTACTGCAACGCGAGCGCCGATGTAGCCGAGACCGCCGAGGCCGATGACGCCGACCTTCATGCCAGCCTTGGCTCCGCCGACGGCGACCATTGCGTGGTACGCGGTGAGTCCGGCATCGGTTGCCATTGCGCCGAGGTCGAACGGGACCTCGTCGGGCAGCTTCACCAGGTTGTCAGCGGTCGCGACAAGCTTGGGGGCGAAGCCGCCGTCCCATTTGCCGTAACCGAGAGCGTCGCCGTCGCTCATCAGTGGTGCGAGTCCGACGCGGTCGCCGACCTTCCAGTCGTCCATGCCTTCGCCGACCTCGGTGATGATGCCAGCGGTTTCGTGACCCATGGTGCGGGGGAGGACCGGGAACAGGGCCATCCAGCCCGGGTCATCGATTGCGCTGACGTCGGAGTGGCAGACTCCGGAAGCCCGCGCTGCGACGACTACCTGGCCGGGGCCCGCGTGTGGTTCCGCGACCTCGTTGAACTCCAGCGGCTTGTCGGTGCCGGTGAACTGCCATGCCTTCATGATGTAACTCCTTTTTTCATACTTATGTATGCATTTCCTAGAGTAACGCGGGCGGCTGATGAATCCTTCCCGGCTGGGTGTCCGCTGGGAGCAGAGGCGCAGTGCCGCGTGGGTGGGCGGGCGCGCCCACCTGAATAGTCAGCGGGAGGCGGCCAAGTCCGTCCAGCGGGAACCCGCGGATCGGCGGGGACAAACCGAGCCGCTGTTCGGAATCCTCGACCGGCGGCTGGGGTTCGGCAAGGGGAATGGGTTGCAGGCCTCCGGCTGGGTCCGGATGCCCTCGGCTGTTGCCCGGAGTCAAGTGGCTCCGGTGGTCGCTTGTGTACCTTGGGCAGGTGTTCGAGTGGTTTCGACGGTTGCCCGAGCGGCTCCTGCTGTTGGTCGAGTGCCTTGGGTGGGTGCTCGTGTGGCTTCGGCCGTTGCTCGAGTGGTTTTCCGCGGTTGCCCGAGCGGCTCCTGCTGTTAATCGAGTGCCTTGGGTGGGTGCTCGTGTGGCTTCGGCCGTTGCTCGAGTGGTTTTCCGCGGTTGCCCGAGCGGCTCCTACTGTTGGTCGAGTGCCTTCGGCGGGTGCTCGAGTGGCTCCGGTCGTCGCTTGAGTGGATCTGGCGGTTGTGCGGGTGGCTCAGGCGGTTGCTCGAGTGGATCTGGCGGTTGTATGGGCGGTTGCGCGAGTGGCTCCGGTAGCTGCTCGAGAGGTCGCTTGAGGGGATCTGGCGGTTGCGCGTGTCGCTCCGGACGTTGCGCGAGTGGCTCCGACCGTTGCTTGAGTGATTCCGGCGGTTGTTCGCGTGGTGAAGGGGATGCCTCAGGCCGTTGCTCCGGCGATTGCTCCAGCAGCTCGGGCGGTCGACCTGCCGTCAGCCGCTGCAGATCACGCAACGCCGGACTTCGTGACGGCATCGAAATCGGTTTCTGGCCCGGATCCCGATCCTTGGGAGGAATGAGCAGGTACTGCCCCGAGTCATCACGGACGATTCGCCAGTCGTTGTTGTGCAACAGCATGTGATGGAAGCGACAAAGCAAGATTCCGTCGATGACGTCGGTATTGCCGTTGTCCCGTTTCCACTGGTCGATGTGGTGCGCCTCGGTGAAGCTCGGCTGACGATCACAATCCGGCCACCCGCATCCGCCATCCCTCGCAGCGAGGGTAATGCGCTGTGCCCGAGTGAAGAGTCGCTGCTCACGTCCGAGACTGAGCGGCTGGCCGTCGGCGGCGAAGTTGATATCGATGGTTCCGGCCGTGCAGACGATGCGCTCCACCGTCGCGACGGACACCGGGAACTCTGCCCCTTCGATGTGCCCGGTTCCCTCGTGCTGCTCGAGATTCGGCGCGGCCACCAGCACCCGCACCGCCGGCATCCGCGAACCGACAATGTGCCTGGTCTCGGACGTATCGGCGGTCGCCGCGAACCTCAGCAGATCGACCACCGAATCGTGCAAGTACTGGTCGGTGGTGCGCGGATCGTCCACGACCGCCTGTGCCCAGGCCTTGTCCTCCTCGCTGACAAACCGCGGACCGCCGCGTCGAGGCGACGTGATGCGATTGCAGATGTCATCGATCAGCGCCGCCGTCTCGATGTCGGGGTCGACGATGTAGCGAGGCAACCCATTCGGACCCCTGACCCGTCGAAACGCCCGCGCCTCGTGCAGTTTCGCCTCGCGCTCGGCGACCAGCTGATCGTCCAACTCGTCGCGCAGGGAACGGGCGAGCAGAAACGCTCGGTCGGCATCGACCGGTCCGCCCGCGTCGTGCGCGGAACGGAGCATCCCGAGAAGCGTGGTTGTCACGTCGGCCAAGGCCTCCGCAATCACTACTTCACTGGGCTCGCCGATGCCGCGGGCGATCGAGTCGAGCACGTCGACTCCCAGCCACCCGGCCGTTACCGCTGCGGTGGCGGGGACCAGCCAGGGCCGAGCAGGCGTGGGCGGCGCGGCATCCGGTGCCAGCCCATCACCCGGCTCGGCATCCCGACCCACTTCCCGAATCAACGTGCCTGCCCGCACCTGCTTGCCCGCGTCGCGCAGCGTCGTCCCGGTGATGTGCTGGATGAACTTCTCGGGCGAGCGGAATCCCTCGCGCTGCGCCAGCCCGCCGTACCCGTTCTCGCGAGTGGACCGCGCTGCGATCTCTCCGGCCACGACAGCGCTGCGAGCATCCACGGCCCGGCGGATCTCGGCCAGCGCTCGGTTGGTCAGGACCAGGCTGTCGTCATCGAGCTCTCCGAACCGTGCTGACTGCGCCGGCACCAGCTCCACCGCGGCGTGCGCTGAGGCAATCGCTGCGGCTAGTTGGCTGGAGAACTCGGACATGTTTACATTCTCCGATCTATCGAACACATATTCGAAGAGGTGTTTCTAATCTGTGGAGAAGTCGGGCTCGTCGCCGTCGGGTGAGGGGAAGAAGGAGGGCGTGGGCGGGAAGGGCGGAAACGATCGGACGCGAAACTCGAACTGGAACCGCTCGATCACCGTTCCGACGGGAAACCTGCGCGCGAGCAGCCGGGTGTTGTGCGCGTAAAGGCGGGCGCAGTCGGAGCAACACCACTCTTCGGTGCCATCGCGGACGGCGCGTTCATACTCGCGGAGTCCGATCGGCAGGTTGGCGACCAAGGCCGTCGTCGTCAGTTCGCCCGATGCGACGCCGTGGAAACCGATCGCGCACGCGCAGTTCCATGCGCTCGCCGGATCAAAGACGTCCTCGCACGGACCGGCGTCGAACACCAGTTCGCCCTCGACCGTGTCCGAGAAGTCGTCTCCGCGTGCCCCCTGAGTTCGCCGGGTGGCAATCAGTACCTTCACACTGTCCTCCAAATATGGATGGGTGTTCCGGCACTGAAATCAGGCTAGGGGTGGCCACCGACATTTTTAGACCCCTCGCAATGCACCCAGGGCCGGCGTACGTCGAGCCGAAGCGCTGGTGCAGGTCAATCGCTCAACCGGCCGTCAAGGACGCCGGATGCCCGGCCCGCCCGCTGCGCGCTCAACCGGACGTCAAGCAGGCCAACCGGATGCCCCGGCCCCGCCCGCTGCGCTCTCGATTACAATGAGTCCTTGAGCCGACGATCTACGTTGGCGGCATAGTGCCGCAGATCGCATTCCGGGGTACCTCCGCAGCGCCCTCCCCTTCCGCCTCGATCCGCCCCTGACGCGACGATCTTCGAGGCCGCGCAGCGCGCCCCCTCGAGGAAAGGGATTATCGATGTCAGTTGAGCCGTCTGAAAACGAGCGCCGAGAAGCAGAAAAGACAGAAGCAGCAACAAAAGCAGCAGAAGCCACAAAGGCAACAGAAGCCACAAAGGCAACAGAAGCAACAAAGGCAACAGCAGCACTAGAAGCCGCCCGAGCAGTAGAAGCCGCCCAGGCACCCCCGGCGTCCCCTCTCCCCAACGGCCAAGCGCCCAAGCCAACGCACGCGCCGCTGGAGCGCAGCCGCTTCGGCGGCACCGAACGCCGCCCCGAGCGCCCGGTCGAGGGCGACGCGCCGGTGTCGCGCAGCGATCTCAGCAAGGGTCCGACCGAGCTGATCGAGTACCCCAAGGTCCGCATCAACTGGAAGGTGCTGGTGATCTCCTCGGTGATCATCCTCGCCTTCTCCGTCTGGGCCATCCTCATGCCCGCCGGAGCCCGCGACACGATGCACACGGTCGTCAACTGGATCGCCACCAACCTCGGCTGGTACTACGTGCTCACGGTCACCCTGGTGATCGGCTTCGTGCTCTGGGTGGCGCTCTCCAAACAGGGCAGCGTACGCCTCGGCCCCGACCACTCGCGCCCGCAATACAAGCTGTTCACCTGGGTCGCGATGCTCTTCGCCGCCGGCGTCGGAATCGACATGCTCTTCTACTCGGTGACCGGCCCCGTGGTGCAGTACCTGGACCCGCCGTCCGGCGAGGGTGAAACGATGGCCGCGGCTCAGGATGCCGTCGTCTGGACGATGTTCCACTACGGCATCGCCGGCTGGTCGATGTATGCCCTCCTGGGCATGGCGATGGGCTACTTCGCCTACCGCTGGGGCATGCCGCTATCGATCCGCGCCGCCCTCTACCCGCTGCTCGGCAAGCGCGTGAAGGGACCCCTCGGCGACGGCATCAGCATCATCGCCCTGGTCGGCACCGTCTTCGGTGTCGCCACCTCAATGGGCATCGGCGTCGTCCTGCTGAACGTCGGTTTCTCGATCCTGTTCGGCCTGGAGCAGGGCCTGGCGCTGCAGATCTCGCTGGTCATCGTCGCAGTCGTCCTGACGATCGCGGCCACCACGTCGGGCGTCGACCGAGGCATCCGCTGGATCTCCGAGCTGAACCTGTGGAGCGCCGCCGCGATGATGCTCTACATCCTCTTCAGCGGCGAGACGGCCTTCCTCCTGAACGCCCTCGTCGAGAACGTCGGCCGGTTCTTCGTCACGCTTCCTGAGCGCACGCTGCAAACCTTCGCCTACGAGCCGGATGGCGCCCAGTGGATGGGCGGATGGACACTGTTCTTCTGGGCGTTCTGGCTCGCCTGGGGACCGTTCGTCGGCGTCTTCCTCGCCCGCATCTCGCGAGGCCGCACGCTGCGTGAGTTCGTGATCGCGGCGATCACCGCGCCGGTGCTGTGCGACTTCATCATCGTCTCGCTGTTCGGCAACTCAGCCATGCACGAAGTGCTGAACGGCAACACCGATTTCGCCCAGCTCGCCGTCGACAGTCCCGAACAAGGCTGGTACGAGCTCTTGGGAATGTTCCCCGGCGCGATGTTCCTCATCGGCCTGGCGACGCTCTCGGGGTTGCTGTTCTACCTGACCAGCGCGAACTCGGGCGCGATGGTGATGTCGAACTTCTCCGCGTCGATCCCGGACCCGTCGCAGGACGGACCCAAGTGGCTGCGGATCTTCTGGGCCATTCTCACCGCGCTGCTCACCGTGGCCATGCTGCTTGCGGGTGGTGTGACGACGATGGAGTACGCGACGCTCATCTTCGCGTTGCCGGTGACGATCATCGCCTACCTCGTGATGATCTCCTTCTACAAGGCGCTGCGGATGGAGCGCGCCGAGCGGGAAGGCCAGGTGCTTCGACGGCGGACCGCGGCACCCACCGGCGGCCACATGCCGGAGCGATCGTGGAAGCAGCGCCTCGAACGGATGCGCTCATTCCCGTCGAAGCGTCAGGTCACCCAGTTCCTCGACAAGACAGTGCGGCCGGCGCTCGACGACGTCGCCGCCGAGTTCCGCGAGCAGGGCTACCAGGTCGAGCAGGCCACCATGCCCGGCAGTGCCGGTGTCGACGAACCGCTGCTGCGGGTGTCGATGGACTCGTACCGCCCCTTCCACTACCAGGTCGCGATGGTCGAGGCGCCGGTCCCGATGTTCAGTGGTCGCATGTCGCGCGAAACCGACGTCTACTTCCGGCTCGAGGTGTTCACCCAGACCGGCTCGGGCGGGTATGACCTGATGGGCCTCACCAAGCAGCAGGTGATCGACGACGTGCTGGACCGGTATGAGGCGCACCTCGCGTTCCTCGCCTACTCGACCGAGACCGACACCGCGTCGGTGATCACGCCTCGGATCACGCCCGTGACGGGTCCGCAGACCGTGCACCCCGATGACGGCGACGCGCAGGACAAGAAGGGCTGATCCGCCCCGCTGGTCGAGCCTGTCGAGACCGCGAGCGCCTCGACAAGCTCGACCAGCGGTAAGCCAATGCCGGCTCCGGATGTCTCATCCGGCGTGCCACCTGTCACAGTGCACAATGGGTCGCCGCGCGGAAGCACCCGATCACCGATCACCCGATGAGCGTGAGCATCAACCGCGAATCTTCGATTGCCTCGACCTGGTGGCGCTCGCCAGACTCCATTCGAATGAGCGTGCAAGGGATAAGCCGCACAGTCCGCTCGGCCGCGGTCACCCGCAGTTCTCCGTCGAGCGCCTGCATGAGCAGTGTCTTCGGGGCGGCGTGCTCCTTCATTACGAAGCCGGCCTCGAATGCGAGCACGACCACGCGCACGTCGGGGGACTTCAGCACCGTGAAGTGACCCAGCTTGCCGGCTTCAATGGGTGCCTGCCCCAGCAGGTCGGCGACAACGGTGATGGACGCTTCAGGTTCGGGGATCGTCATGTCCCGAGGCTAGTGAACTGCAACGCATCCGTCGCGGCGCACGCCTGCTTCGTTGGCGGCTGCTAGGACGTGCGCCAGTGACGCAACTCTGCGCCGCGACAAGCGGCCCGCCGCGACCAGGCGCCCTGAAGACATCACGATCGCCAGTTCCGGACGGATGTCGCCCATGGCCCCGGTTTTCGTCGATGGCGCATGCCGAAACCGTGGCCATCGACGGGAGTGCAGGCCGCGGGCGGCCATCCCCAGTGTGCCGCGGCCGTCCCGATTATTCAAGTTTGTACACTCAAGCTTGAATATGCTACGTTGAGCGCGCTATCCAATGACGGATACGGCCGAGGAAGGATTTTCATCCCGTGACTGCTTCTCTTGACAAGGGCGCTCGACGCCGAGGATTCTATCTGGCCGGGGCGCTGGCCGCCGCCCTGACACTCAGCGCCTGCGCGACAGCAGCACCAGCGCCGAGCGGGTCCGACGGAGCTGACCCGAACTGCGAGCGCAACCGCGAAGCGGGCACCATCACCTACATCTCGGGCTACGGCTACTCCGCCAGCGCCGGCCAGCTCGACGTCTTCCTCGCGGAAGAGATGGGCCTGTTCGACGAGCTCTGCCTCGACGTCGAGATCAACGCATCCGGAGCGAACGGGCAGCAGCTCGTCTCCTCCGGACAGGCGCAGTTCACCGCGCTCGGCTCGTCCTCTGACGTCATGCTGGCAGCGGCGAACAGCCAGAACCTCACCGCGATCGCCACCTACGGCAGCGTCTCGCCGTTCTCGATCTTCACGCACGAGGACGTCAAGGACCTGAAGGACCTCGAGGGCAAGAAGCTCGGTTACTTCATCAACCTCACCCCGATCGCCTCGGCGATGCTGGATGCCGCGGGCGTCGACGTCTCCAAGGTTGAGCTCATCAAGATGACCAACTACGACCCGACCGTGGTCACCCGTGGACAGGTCGACGCCATCGTCGGCTACGCCTCCAACCAGCCGCAGACGCTGAAGGCGATGGGCCTGCCGTTCAACGAGTTCCTGCCCGAGGACCTCGACGTGCAGGGCACCTACAACGTGATGGAAGTGAACACCGAGTTCCTCACCGAGAACCGTGAGGTCGTCGCCGACTTCATGCGCGCGAGCCTGAAGGCGCTCGACTACTGCCTCGAGAACTCGGACGAGTGCATCGACATGATCAGCAAGCTCGCCGAAGACAACGGCCAGGGCTCCGCCTTCCCGCGCGAGCAGCTCGAACGCACCTGGAGCGTCGAGTCCACCTGGGTGGTCAGCAACCCCGACCTCGCGCCCGGCGTCCAGACTGAGAAGCAGTGGGAGCACGAGTACGAGCTCGTCAAGCGTTACGGTGACGTCAAAGACCTGCCCGCGCTGAAAGAGATGATGGACACCGAACTCGTCGCCAGCCTGTACAAGGACGGCGAACTCATCTGGCCGGGAGAATAGACAGTCCATGCTCACGCAAAGCGATGACCGCGGGGGAGAGCTGAACCGGCTCTCCCCGGCGGGAACCCAGTCGGGATCCCCGGCGGGAACGCCGGTCGCCGACGGCGGCGTCCGGATCAGCGGTGTCACCAAGAGTTACGGCCCCGACGGGGCAAAGACCGTCGTGCTCGACAAGGTCGACCTCTCCATCCAGATGGGCGAGTTCGTCTCCGTCATCGGGCCGAGCGGATGCGGCAAGTCCACGCTCCTGAAGGTGGTCGCCGGACTCATCGACGCAGATGCCGGCACCGTGACCGTCGACGGAAGCTCGATCAGCACCGCCGCCGAGAACAAGATGGTCGGCCTCGTTCCGCAGTCGCCCGCGCTGCTGAAGTGGCGCACCGTGCTCGACAACGTGACCCTGCCGATCTCGGTGAACCGCAAGGCCAACGCCGGCAAGGCACTCCGCGACCCGCGCGAGATCCTGGAGACCTTCGGGCTGGGCCACGCCATCGACAAGTATCCGTCCCAGCTCTCCGGCGGGATGCAGCAGCGCGTCGCCATCGCCCGCGCCTTTGTCTTCGACCCGAGCGTGCTGCTGATGGATGAACCGTTCTCCGCGCTCGATGAGATGAACCGGGACCAGCAACGGCTGGGGCTGCTCGATTTCTGGCAGTCCAACCGCAAGGCGGTGCTGTTCGTGACCCACTCCGTTCCCGAGGCGATCATGCTCTCGGACCGGATCGTGGTCATGGCGGCCCACCCCGGACGAGTCGCCGAGGTGATCGACGTGAACCTTCCCCGGCCACGCGACGCCGACGTCTACGCCACCGACGAATTCCGCGATCTCGAGGGACATGTGCGGGCCACCCTGCGCGGCGTGATGGAGAAGAAACATGGCTGAGACGAAAACTCGTGAGTCGCGGATGTCGCGTCGCTTCGGCTGGGGCGTGTGGATGCCGCCGGCCATCACCTTCCTGGTCGTCGGTCTGCTCTGGCAGGTCATCGCGATCGCGAACCCCTACGTCATCCCCACCATCGACGCCATCGTCGGCAGCCTGCTCGATGACCCGTCGATGTACTGGACCAACATGCTGGTCACCCTGCAGGAAGTGGTCATCGGCGCAGCCGTCGGCATCCTCGCCGGGTTCCTGTTCGCGGTGATCATGGCCGAGTTCGAGATCATGGAACGGGCCGTCATGCCGCTGTTCGTCGTGATCATGGTGACCCCGATCGTGGCGATCGCCCCCGCGCTGGTCGTCGCATTCGGCTTCGGCATGATGCCCAAGTACATCGTCACGGCGCTGGTGGTGTTCTTCCCGATGCTGGTCAACTCCCTCGCGGGCCTGCGGGATGTCGACGGACGCACCCTTGACGTGCTGCGCACCGTACACGCCAGCCGGTGGGAGATCTTCCGCCACCTCCGACTGCCCGGCAGCATGCCGTTCGTGTTCGCCGGTCTGCGCGTCGCCCTTCCGCTCGCCGTGGTCGGTGCCGCAGTCGCCGAGTTCGTCGCAGCCGGACAACAGGCCGGCCTCGGCTCGCTCGTCACCATCTCGGCCGCGCAGGCAAACCTGCCGGTCACCTGGGCCAGCATCGTGCTGCTCTGCGTGCTCGGCGTGCTGCTGGTCTCGTTGCTTGCGCTCGTTCGTAAGCGCGTGCTCTGGTGGAGTAACGGCGAGACCGTGGCCCGCTAGCCGACTCGACGGCAGACATCCGTCATCTTTGATCGCTCGCCAGGCGGGCACCGTTTCCCCACAAAGGGCATTGGCACACCAGCTGCGCTGCTGCATTCCCACAAGAAGGGCAAGAAAATGAAGAAGCTCCGGTTTGGACTGTTTGAGAACGTTCAGGCAAACGACTCCGGCACCGCGACCTGGCGTCATCCCGCCAACGAGCGTGACCACTTCGACTCGCTGGACTACTGGCGCAAGATCGCGAAGATCTGCGAAGAGGCCCGCCTGGACTTCGTGTTCCTCGCCGACGCCTGGGGCTGGTCGGAGGTGAACGGCGAGCGGCCGGACATCAGCACCATCGAGAGCCTCGACCTGCCACGCCTCGACCCCGCGATCGTCGCCGCCGCGATCGTGGCCGAGACCAACGAGTTGGGCGTTGTCATCACCGGCTCCACGCTGCTCGAGCAGCCGTATGCCTTCGCGCGCCGGATGGCGACCCTCGACCACATCTCGGGTGGACGCGTCGGCTGGAACGTGGTCACCACCGGTACCGCAGAGACCGCAGCGGGCGCCTTCGGCATCCCGATGGTCGCCCACGATGACCGCTATGACATGGCCGACGACTTCATGGAGCTGGTCTACAAGCTCTGGGAGGGCAGCTGGGAGGCCGACGCCCTCGAGCGCGACAAGACCGGTCGGTTCGCCGACCCGGCCAAGGTGCACCGGATCGATCACGAGGGCCCCTACTTCCGCTCGCGCGGTTATGGCAACTCCTCCTATTCGCCGCAGGGCACCCCGGTGCTATTCCAGGCGGGTTCGTCGGATCGTGGCGTGCAGTTCGGCGGCAAGCACGGGGAGGCAATCTTCCTGGGCGGTTCGTCCGTGACGAAGATGGCCGAGAAGGTCAGCACGATCCGTGCCGAGGCGCTGGCTGCTGGTCGCGCGCCGGAATCCATCAAGATCATGGCGGCGCTGCCCACCGTTGTGGCGCCCACGCGCGAGGAGGCGCAGGCGAAGTTCCAGTCGATCCTCGACGCGCAGAACCCGGAAGTCGCGGTCGCCTCCTACGCCATGTTCACCGGTCTGGACCTCTCGTCCTATGACCCGGCCACGCCGATGACTGACCTGCACACCGAGCTCTCGCAGACCCAGGTGGCCCGCTTCGCCGGTCTCACGGTCGGTGATGTCCTCGCCGACTGGCATGCCCAGGGTGTGCGGGGCAAGCCGATCGTCGGCTCGGCCGAGGAGGTGGCTGATGCGCTCTGCGAACTCGCCGAGGGTGCCGACCTCGACGGCTACCTGATCACACCACTCGTCCAGCCCGGCTCGACCCTCGACTTCGTTGAGCTGGTGCTGCCGATCCTGCGCGAGCGGGGGGTGGCGGCATCCGATTACGAAGCCCCAACGCTGCGCCAGCGCCTGATCGGCTCCGAGACCGCGACGCTGGGCGACGACCACCCGGGTGCGGAATACCGGGCATCGCGCCGGATGCTCTCGCAGTAGGGCACAGACATGACGACGGGTGTGGTGTGCGTTGTCGGGAGCATCAACCTCGACCTGATGGTGCGCGTCGAACGCTCGCCCGGCATCGGTGAAACGGTGCTGGGCGAGCAGGTCGCTCGACTGCCCGGTGGCAAGGGCTTCAACCAGGCGGTCGCGTCCGCCAGATCCGGTGCGCCCACGCGATTCTGCGGAGCGGTCGGGGACGATGCGGATGGCCGGTTCCTGCGCGAGGCGCTGGTGACAGCCGGCCTGGATGACGCGTTCCTCGGCGTGGATGCCGACACGCCGACCGGCCTGGCGCACGTCGCCATGCTGCCGGCATCGGGAAACTCGATCATCGTGTCGCAGGGTGCGAATGCGTCGTTGACTCCGGATGCCGCGGCCGCTGCCGTCGCCGGGTCCCGAGTCGTGCTGGTGCAGCTCGAGATCCCCACGGCGACGGCGGCCGCAGCGCTCTCGCATGGGCGTCAGCTCGGAGCGACGACCATACTGAACGCCGCGCCGACGCAGGCCTTCGAATCCGCGCTGCTGGCCGATGTCGACATCCTGGTCGTCAACGATTCCGAGGCGGCCGACCTAGGTGGCCTCGAAGCTCTGCTCGAGGCGGGCGCCCGGTCCGTGCTCGTGACGCTGGGTTCCCAAGGCGCTGTGTGGCAGAACCAAGAGGGAGAGCGCATTGAGGTTCCGGCGTTCGCGGTCGCCGCGGTCGATACCACCGGCGCGGGGGACGCATTCTGCGGCGCGCTTGCGGCCGCCCTTGCCGCCGGGTTCGACATGCCAGTCGCGTTACGTCGGGCGTCAGCGGCCGGAGCCATCGTCGCGACCGCACTGGGCGCTCAGACCGAGAAGCTTTCGGGCGAGGCGATCGAGAAGCTCCTCGCAGCTTGAGGCTCAGCGTTCGAGGTCACTCCGCCGTAGCGGCGACTCGTGCTTCGCGGCGGGCCTCGGCGCTGCTGCCGGTTTCGCTGCCGATTTCTTCGCCGCCGGGTTCGCCCGCGAACACGTAATCGCCGTCAAGCAGCCGATCGTGCAGCTGCTGCGCCCATTGCTGCTCACCCCGGAGGCGCCCAGAGGACAGCTCGAAGATCTCCCGGACGTATGCGGGGGTGGTGGGGGAGCGGCGCACATCCTCGATGTTGTAGTTGTTGCTGGCGAGCTTCGCGTCGATCTCCTTGACCCGGTGTTCGAGCGCCTCGAGAACCTCTTCGCGGCGGAGGCGGTACATGAAGGAGGTCAGCGCCATGACCGGCTTGATGTCGAACGTCTCGACGTTCCAGAGGGCGCGGCGCAGCAGTCGAAGGAACTCCACCTCGCCGGCCTGGGTCATCCGGTAGGTCGTCCGCTCCGGGCGCTTGCCCTCGGCCTCGGTGCTGGCCTCTTCGATGTAGCCGTCTTTCTCGAGCGAGCGCAGCGCGTTATAGATCGACCCGGGCTGGATGTTCGCCCACTCATCGACGTGCCACGTGAGCAGCTCACGCCGAAGGAAGTAGCCGTGTACGGGCTGGAACTGGTGTACCGCACCGAGCACGACGAGACGGGTAGTGGTCGACATGGGTCCAATCGTAGGGGAGCGCAGTCAGCTGGCGGATGTACTTGCCGGTGGGTTCGGACTCCATTAGTCTAAGTGGTACTAGTCAAAGTTGATTAGCCTGAATTCTCAGGCTGGCCGAAGGAGTCACCGCATGTCCGTCGAGGCAACCACCCGCGATCGGCTCGACCGGCTTGCATTGCGGCAAGCGTTTTCGTTGTTCCCCACCGGTGTGGTTGCGGTGTGCGCGCAAATCGACGGCGAACCGGTCGGGATCGCGATGAACTCGTTCACCTCCATCTCGCTCGATCCACCGCTCGTGGGGATCAGTGTCGCCCGCACCTCGACAACCTGGCCGCGGCTGTCCGGTTCTGATCGCCTCGGGCTCAGCGTCCTGGGAGCCGAACAGGGTCAGCTCTGCCGGAGCCTTGCGTCGCAGAAGCCCGATCGCTTCGGCGATGCGCCGCTGCGCGTGACCGATGGCGGCGCCGTGCTGCTGGAAGGCGCAGCGCTGTGGCTCGAGTGCTCGGTGCGTTCGGTGTTCGAGGGCGGCGACCACGAGGTGGTGCTGCTGGATGTGCTCAGCTCAGAACTGTTCCCCGACGTCGAGCCGTTGGTCTTCCACCAGAGCCAGTTCCGCGCGCTGCAGGTGAGCGACTGATTCGGTAGCCGGGCGCTACACGCAAGGTGTCACGAGTCGGGCGCCAGCGACCGTGATCTCGACCAGGTCGCCGGGCTCTGCGTCGAACGCCGAAACCGGTGCCCCGGTCATGATGACGTCGCCCGGGCCGAGTGGCATCCAGCGTGAGACGTAGGCGATGCACTCGGCGATCGACGCCGGAAGTTCGTGGCTGCCGGTGGCCACCCGAAGCGCACCGTTGATGCGCACCTCGAGCTCGGCGTGGTCCAGGTCCGCCTCAGTGTCGATCCACGGCCCGAGCGGCGTGTAGCCGACGCCGCCCTTGCTCTCGAAGTTGCGCGGGTCGACCGCGGCCCGATCGGGGTTGGACACGTCGTTGACGGCGGTGAGGCCGAGCACATGCTCGTGCGCGCGTTCGGCGTCGACATCCGCGGTGTCGCGCCCGATGACGACGGCGACCTCGCCCTCGATGACGACCCGGCCGACGTCGCGTCGGAGCGCGACGGGTGTGCCGCTGGCGACGACGGTACGCGGGCTCTTCAGCCATGCCTGGACCGGCGACGGATGCCCGGGGCCGTTCTGCGCGACGCCCACCACCAGCCGGGGCTCGGTAGGCGCGAGCAGGACCGCGTCGGTCACGGGGCCGCCCGCGGCCAGCGGATGCCCGCCGGCCGCGAACGCCTCGTAGGGATCGGTGCACGGCACCCAGGCGTCACCCTCGGCGTACGCGTAGTGCGGGCCGTCGGGGGTGACGATCCTGGCGATGCGCATCGTCAGCGTGCTCCCTGCTGCTCGGTCGAAAGCTGCAGCGCATCCTCGGTGCGGAGCAGGTCGCGTCCGCGGGTCTCTGGCACGAGGAAGGTGGACGCGGTCGTGATGAGCGCAAGGGTTGCCATGTAGACCGCGGGCACGATCCAGTTGTAGTCCGACACCGCGAGCAGCCACGCGCCGAGCACACCGGCGAGGCCACCGGCGAGCACCGCCGAGATCTCCCGCGCCATGGCCACACCGAGGTAGCGGTGACGGTTGCCGAAGAGCTCGGGGAGCATTGCACACTGCGGGCCGAGCATGGTGTTCACCGCGACGCCGATGCCGATCGCGACGACCGCGATGACGATGCCCGCGTTGCCGAGCGACAGCAGCCACCAGGCCGGGAACGCGAAGAGCAGCATGAACACCGCCCCGAAGCGGTAGACCGGCTTGCGGCCGTACTTGTCGGAAAGGTGGCCGGTGATCGGGATGGTGAGCATGCCGATGAGCGAGCCGATGGTGACGCCCCAGGTGGCGAGCGACTTGTCCACCGTCGCACCGGCGACCGTGGTCGCGAAGGTGAGCGCGAGGGCCTGGAACATGTAGGAGCCGCCGTTCTCGGCCATCCGCAGTCCGATCCCGACCACGACGCCGGGAAGGCCCTTCGTGAAGATCTCCTTGATCGGGCGCTGCGCGGTCTGTTCCTGTTTCTCGAGCTCGACGAACGTCGGCGTCTCGCGCAGCCGCATCCGGATGAAGATGGCCACGAGAATCAGCAGGAACGACGCGAGGAATGGCACGCGCCAGGCCCAGCCCAGGAAGATCTCATCGGGCAGTGAGGCCAGCCCGGAGAACACCAGTGCGGCGAGCAGCGTGCCGAACTGGATGCCGACGAACGGCAGCGCCGAGAAGAACCCACGGCGCTTGACTGGCGAGTACTCCGCCATGAGCACTGTGGCACCAGCCTGCTCGGCGCCGGCGCCGAAGCCCTGGAGCAGGCGCAGCACGGTGAGCAGGATGGGTGCCCAGATGCCGATGGTCTCGTACGTGGGCAGCAGGCCGATGAGCGTGGTCGCCCCACCCATGAGCACGATCGTGACGACCAGCACCCACTTGCGCCCGATCCGGTCGCCGATGGTGCCGAAGAACAGGCCACCCAGCGGGCGGGCCACGAATCCGACACCGAACGAGGCGAACGCTGCGACCGTGCCCATGGCAGGGTCGAGGTCGGTGAAGAACAGCTTGTTGAAGATCAGCGCGGTGGCCAGACCGTAGAGCGCGAAGTCGAAGTACTCGAGCGCCGAGCCGACACTCGACGCGAGCGTCGCGCGCCGAAGGTTGGCGGCGTACTCGGCGTCATCGGTGTGAGCCGGCGGGCGGAGGGTGTCAGTCAATGGGTCATCTCCCTTGATGAGCGCTGTGCGCTTCATTGCGATGGGACGAACAGTCCGCTGACCAACCTAACACCCTGTTGGACGCTGTCCAATATTGTGAACAGCGAGCGCCTTACGCGGAGCGGGGGCCTGCCAGCGGATTGGTGAGCTCGCGAGCCGCCTCGAGCAGCGCTGCACCCACCCGGGCGATCCGCTCGGCATCCGCGAGCTCGGTCGGCAGGGCCGCGCCCATCGCGAACGGCGGGTCGCTCGGCGACCAGGAGTCCAGCGGCACGGCGACGCCGGTGACCCCGTTGACCGACCCGTTCGCGTCGATCGCATAGCCGCGCTTGCGTGCGGCACGCACATTGGCGAGCAGGCCGTCCAGGTCGACGATGCTCTGCTCGGTGAGCTTCGGGAACGGCGCTGTCGGGCCGAGGAGGTCGATGATGTCGTCGTCCTCGAGTCGCATGAGCAGCGCGTTGCCGGATGCGCTGAGTGCCGCAGGCAGTCGCGATCCCAGTGGCGTGCCCAGTTGATACCGGCGTCGGCCCTCGTGGCGTGAGAGGTAGACCGAATCGGTGCCGTCCAGCATGACGATCTGCACGACCTCGGTGCGCAGCACCGCAGATGCCTCGCAGACGTTGAAGAACTCGCGGATCTGGTTGAACTGCATGGCGAAGGCACCCCCCAGTTCCGCGGTGCGGCGACCCAGCAGGTAACCCCGCGGCACTCGCTGCAGCATCTGCCCGTCTTCGAGAACCGCGACGAGGTTCGCCGTTGAGGACTTGGCAATGCCCAGAGCGCGGGCGATGTCGCTGAGTGTCATTGGCGCCCCCTCGGCTTCGGCGAGCAGGGTCAGGATGCGGAGCGAGCGCGTGACGGCAGGCGCCGGGTCGCGCTCCGACCTGTCGGCGGTGTGTGCGTCAGTCATCTCGGCTCCCTCGCCGGGCAGTGGCGGCGTCTTCAGTAAAACTCGACTGTATCGACGATGTTCTTGAGCTGCTCGCCATCCAGCAGGCGTCGAGCGTTCTCGGCGAACAGCTTCGCGATGCGCGACTCCTCCGCGCTCGAAAGGGCTGCGGTGTGCGGGCTGACGAGCACGTTCGGATGCGTCCAGAGCGGGCTGTCGGCGGGCAGCGGCTCGACGGCGAACACGTCGAGTGCCGCGAACCCGACCCGGCCGTCATCCAGGGCGGCGATCAGCGCTGGTTCGTCGATGACCGTGCCCCGGCCGACGTTGGCGACGATGACGCCGGGCTTCACCCGGGCGAACACCTCTTCGCCGATGAGTCCTTCGGTGACGGCCGTGCCCGGCAGGGTCACGACGATCGCGTCGACCTCGGACACTACTGTGTGCAGCTCATCGATCGGAACAAGTCGATCAACACCCTCGACGGGCTCGCCCGACCGGGTGGTGCCGAGCACGGTGCTCCCGAGTGCCGAGAACTTGCGAGCGACGGCCTTGCCGATGCCACCGAGGCCGACGATCAGCACCGTCATCTCGTCGAGCTGTCGCATCTCCCAGCGGTCGCTCCACTGCTTGCGAGCCTGCTGAGCCGCCAGGCGTGGAAGATCCTTCGCCCCGGCCATCACCCCGAAGAGCGCGAACTCGGCGAGGGTGTCGCCATGGACGCCGGCGCTCGTGGTGAAGATGACGCGCTCGAGGTCGGCTTCGGAGAGACGGGCCGCCTTCACCTGGCCGCCGCCGCCGGCCGCCGTGGTGTGCACCCAGCGCAGGCGCGGGTTCGCGGCAACGGTGCGGGCGAGTGCAGCCGAGTCGACATCGGGGATGCCGAAGAGGGCATCCGCAGAGTCGACGAGGCTGTCAAACACCGCCTGCTGTTCGGGGGTTCGCGTGAATGCCGGATCCCCGGACCAATCGGCCGGCCCGCGCATCGGGTGGTAGAGCGAGTGATCACGGATCAGCTGAACCCGTGGCTCGAGTTGTTCGATCCGCTGACAGAGCTGCTCGCTCAGGTCAACGGAGACGACGACGCGGAGCGACGTGGAAGTGTCGGTCATGAGATCCTCTTCGATACGTGGGTGATGGCCACTTTACCCGAGATACATCAGGTTGAACACTGTTCGACAGAGTGGCCACTAGGGTGGGCGCATGACCACAGACGTTCACGCTGCCCGGATCGGCGTCATCGGGCTCGGTGCCATGGGCCGCCCGATGGCACACCATCTTCTCGAATCCCACGGTTCACTGCAGATCACCGGTCGCACCCGGCGAGAGGACGACTCGCTCGTGGCATCCGGAGCCATCTGGCATGGCACCGCCCGAGACCTCGCCGCGGCATCCGATGTCATCCTGCTCATGCTGCCCGACCTGCCGGAGGTCGAGCAGGTGCTCGCCGGACCGGACGGGATCCTTGCGGCCGGAACGGAGCTGCTGCTCCTGATCGGTTCGTCCTCCTCGCCGAGCGGTGTGCGTGAGCTCGCTGCGAGGTTGGCCGACGAGACGGATGGCCGCGTCCGAGTGGTCGACTGCCCGGTGTCGGGCGGCGAGGATGGCGCGCGCCTGGGCACCCTGTCGATCATGCTCGGGGGAGCGGACGAGGATGTGGCGCGCGCCGCCGCGGTGCTCGAGGCCTGCGGTACGCCGGTGCATCTGGGTCCGCTCGGCGCCGGTCAGGTGGCGAAGGCCTGCAATCAGATGATCGTCTCGGCGACGATCCTCGCCCTCGGCGAGGCGAGCGTGCTGGCTGAGCGCAGCGGCATCGACCTGCGGGTGCTCTGGGACCTGCTCGGCGGGGGCTATGCGGGATCGAACCTGCTGAACAGCCGTCGCGAGAAGCTCGTCACCGGTGACGACTCGCCTTCGGGCGTTGCCAAGTACATGGTGAAGGACCTGTCGTTCGCGGCCGATGTCGCCCAGGCGACCGGCACCAACGGCGTGCTCCTGCCGACCCTGCGTGCGGCGTTCGACGAGATCGTCGACTCTGGCCTGGGCGATCGCGACATTGCGGTCGCGCGCCGGTTCATCGCCGACCGCTGAGCCGCCGACTCGAGCCGCGGCGCAGCGCGACCGCGATGATGAGCGGTGCGAGGGAAGTCGACAACCGCAGGCCTTGCTTTCGAGTGACGAAATCCGGAGGATAGGCCATGTCGCAGTCCGACGTCATCTGCTCGTCCCGGACACCCGCCCCGGGGCGTGCTTTCTGGCCCAGGGAGTTGCCGTGACCGACCTCGACCGGGACGGGGCACCGTCCACAGATCCGCTGCGGGAGCCGTTCACGCCCGGCATGCGCAGCAACCCGCCCGAACTCACCGAGCTGACTCGAAGTGACGAGATCGTGCCGCAGGTGCTCATCCCGCTCGAGGACGTCAAGACCCGCGAGTTCGTCCAGGAGTGGCGGAACGCCGCGTACAACTGTTACTCATCGGGTCACAAGTTCTGCCGCGAGGTTTGCCCCGTCGTGATCGAGACCCGCAACGAGTCGTATAGCCCGACGGCGTTCCACGCGAATGTCGTCGGGATGGAGCGCGGCGAGCTGACGGTCGAGGATGTCGCCGCGGACTATGTGAACTGCACGCAGTGCGGCGCCTGCGAGTTGCGCTGCCCGAATACATTGTTCACGGGAGATTTCTACCGGTTCCGCACGCGCACGGTTGACGTCGTCAAGGCGGCCCGTGCGCTCGCCGTCGACTCCGGCGTCCATCAGGAGGGCTACCGCTCCTGGAACGCACGGACGGCGGAGCGCAGCCACGAGCCCGTGCTCGGCGAAACACCCGTCGGGCAGGACACCGTGCGCGACTGGGCCGACGGTCTCGACATTCCGATCGGCGGCGAAACGATCCTCTTCGTGGACTGCGAGGCGGCCTTCTACCGCACATCGGTGCCGCGAGCCGTCGCACAGGTGCTCCAGAAGGCGGGCTATGAGTTCGGGCTCATGGGCGAGCAGTGGTGCTGCGGCGGCCCGGCCGCCGAAATGGGCTACGTCGATCAGGCACGGGCATTCGCCGAGCACAACATGGCGTCGTGGCGCGCGACCGGCACGAAGCGCATCCTCGTGCTCGACCCGCACGACTACATCGCCTTCACCGAGGACTATCCGAAGTACTTCGGGGCCGACTTCGACCTCGAGGTGGTGCTGATCGTCGAACTGTTCGCCGAAATGATCCGCGACGGCCGGCTCGTGCCCGACGTCCCCGTGGATCGGGCGATCACGTATCACGACCCTTGTCGGCTTAACAAACGCAAGGGCATTTGGAAGGAACCCCGCGAGGTGCTCCGTGCCATCCCCGGGCTCCGGTTCGAAGATGTCGACCGCGTCACCCAATGGTCGTACTGCTCGGGCGCCGGAGGAGGGCTCGCGGTCGAGAAACCCGAGCTCACGGCTGCCATTAGCGCGCGTCGCCTGAGTCACGCGGGCGCGCTCGATGTCGACACGCTCGTGAGCGCGTGTCCGTGGTCGGAGCGACCGCTCACTGAAGCGGGCGACGACGTCGACATCGACGTACTCGACATCCACGAGCTGCTCGCGACCTCGCTCGGGATCGACGGGGGCGGCTCGCGAGGAGAGACCGGCGACCGTCGCTTCGCCCAGGTCCGCTCCGGCCCGCCAGGGCGCGCACGTCGCGCCAGCGGCGAACCCGGCACGGCTGATGGCAGCGAACCCGGCACGGCTGACGGCGACGGCTGAGGGGGAGCACACCGATGACGATCATGCTCGAGGATGTCGACGAGGTCGTCCGCGCCCTGCGCACCGTGCTCGCTGAGGAACAGATCCTCACAGGTCGCGCCGATCGCTTCAACCGGGCGCGGGTACCGGCACCTTTCCCGGTGCACCGCTGGGCCGAGCGCGTCCCCGACGTCGTGGTTCTCCCGACCTCCACCGAGCAGGTCGCCGCGGTCGTGAAGATCGCCAACGGCTTGCGGGTGCCGGTGGTTCCGCGCGACGGTGGCACGGGACTCACTGACGGTGCGGTGCCGTTGCGCGGCGGCATCCTGATCGATGTCAAACGCATGAACCAGGTGCACGAACTGGACCTCGCGAACCGCACCGTCACTGTCGGCACCGGCATCAATATGCTGAAGCTCAACGAGTACCTCGCCCCGTACGGGCTCTTCTATCCCGACGACCCGGCATCGTACCCGTGCTCGCTTGTCGGCGGACGGATTGGCACGAGCGGCTGGTCGCTCATCGGCGCACGCTACGGGCACACGCGCGACCTCGTGCTGAGCTTCGACCACGTTCTGCCGACGGGGGACATCATGCACGTCGGCGACGGCATCGGGCGCAAAGTGTCCAAGTCCTCGAGCGGGTATCAGCTCAAGCACCTCTTCATGGGCCACCAGGGCACCCTTGGGATCGCGACGCGCGCGACCCTCAAGCTCTTCCCGAAGCCCGAGGCAGAGCTCTCGCCGTTCTGGGCGTTCGATAACTACGATGACGCGTACGCCTGCACCGGCGCGCTCGCGCGGGCAGGGGTGGCCACGTTCGCGGGAGCCGTGCTCTTCGATGAGCACAAGGTGGCCTACCTTCGGCGCGATGACGAGGCGTACATCCCGCAACCCACCGATGTGCGGGCGCTCGTCTGCGCAGCGATGTACGGCTGGGACGACGAAGTGCGTGTCGGCGGCAAGCGCCTGTTCCGCATCGCGAAAGAGCACGGTGCGCGCTATCTCGGCGACGAAATATCGGAGGGCGACTGGGCGGCCCGGCACGACCGCTATGCGACCCCGCTGCACGGGCGCACGAAGGACGGCCAGGTCGTACCGATGAGTTGGCACTGCGAGGACGCGGCCATCAACTACTCCGCCTTGCCGTCGGTCACGAAGGCCTGGCACGAGATCGTCGCCGACCTGAGACGTCGCACCGACGTCTTCGACGACTGGGGGATGTTTGCGTACACGTCGGGGAGCACCGGCGTGGACTACCTCACCGAGATCGACGTCGGGATCTGGGAGCAGCAGCTCGACGACCGCGCGTGGGCGATGTGGGTCGACGCGAAGCGCAGGCTCGCCCGCGTCGCGCTCGACCACGGTGGCTCGATAAGCGCGTGTCACGGTTCGTGCCGCGAGGGTGAGGTAGACCTCGTGCCCGAGGAGCTCGGCCGCGGGTTCGACGTCATGCTCGACATCAAGCGCACCCTCGACCCGAACAACATCATGAACCCGGGCAAGTACCTGCTCGACCGCGCCTACCCGCAGGAGGGTTGAGATGACGTTCCGGCACGAGGAGCAGATGCAGCCGCCGCCGCCTCGCCAGGTGACGGATGTCGCGATTACGAGGCACGAGCACGTTTACGAAGTCGATCCGCGGCTGATGGAGCGCTGGGTACTGCAGCAACAGTTCCCGAACTGGGACTCGTTGCGCATCATGAACGCGCGAGGCGACCATCTCGCCTGGACGCACGCGCACTTCGCGAACAGCGTCGTGGCCGGTTCGGAACTGCTGGCCGAGGTCGAGGCCGAGGCCGCGGTCGAGGACGCGGCGAGCCCCGCTCAAGCGGCATCCGGCACCGAACCACCAGCCACCGCCACTGATCGGTAACCCTCAACCCGAAGGAGAACGCCATGAAGTTCAGCTACGTCATGCTGCCCGACTACCCGTTGGAGCAGTCGCTGCGCTCGATCCAGGTCGCCGACGAACTCGGCTTCCACGCCGTGTACGCTGCGGACGAGACGTGGCACAAGGACCTCTGGCTGCTGTTCGCCGCGGCCGCGGACAAGACTAAGAATGTGCGGTTCGGGCCGAGCGCCTCCGGCGTCACGCTACGCGAGCCGACGCTGATCGCTCAAGCGGCCGCAACCCTCGACGAACTCACGAACGGCCGCGCCGAGGTCGTGCTGTCGAGTGGCAACTTCGGCTTGCTCGCGGAGTACAACATCGACTGGACAGACACGAAGCCGCTCTCGCGGGTGGTGGAGGGCGTGAAGGTCGTACGAACGTTCCTCGACGAGGGTGCGATCACGATGGACGGGGAGTTCTTCTCATACTCGGGACTGACCACGTTCGCTCGACCCGTCCAGGAGCGTCTGCCGATCAAGATGGGCGCGATGCGCGGGCCCAAGTCGTTCGAAGCCAGCGCCGAATTTTCCGACGGGTGCCACCACGCGCTGAGCTATACGCGCGAGGCCTATGAGTACATGATGAAGCACTGCAGGATCGGTGCCGAACGCGCAGGCAAGAACGTGGAGGACCTCGACCTGGGCGCCTGGGTTGTCTTCTCGGTCGGGGAGGAGTCCGCGCCGGCCAAGGATGCGGCGCGCTCGATGGTCGGGCTCTACGCCTCGTCGATGCCGCACGAGCAGCTGCGCCGCAACGGCGTCGAGCCCGAGGAGGTTGCCCCGATCATCGAGGCGATCGGGGCGGGTGACCTCGCCCGCGGGATCGAGCTGACGCCGCCCGAACTCGCCGAGAAGCTCTCGATCGCCGGCACCCCCGAGGAGTGCCTTGAGAAGATCCAGCGTGAGATCGCACCGACCGGGATCAACCACATGCTCCTTGCGATCACCGACGCTGCCCTCGTAAAGGCGTTCACGGGTCGGGAGGTCGAGGGCGTTGCGGATGTCGACACGCAACTCCGGCTCGTGCACGACCGGATTATGCCGGCGTTCGCATAGGCGTCAATCGTGATGCCTCTCCAAGACTGGACTTCTGGATCGTCCGACGCTCGTGTGTAAGCGCGTGCTGAGCAGATAGCGATCGGCGTCTTAGGCTTCTCCCATGGCCGGCGAGACGCCCGCGATCGACCCCGATGTGCCGCCGTCAGGCGACGGCTGTGTCGAGTGCCTCGCGACATCCGGATGGTGGTTCCACCTGCGCCGCTGCGCCCAATGCGGGCACGTCGGATGCTGCGAGAGTTCGCCCTCGCAGCATGCGTCGCAGCATGCGCGAGAACTGGGGCATCCGATTGTGCAGTCGTTCGAGCCGGGGGAGCGATGGTTCTGGGACTACGCAGCGAGCGCCTTCTTGCGTGGCCCGGCGCTCGCGCCGCCTGACAGCAGGCCGCTCGAGCAGGGTTCGCCTGCTCCACGGCACTTGGTGCCGAGTGATTGGCAGGAGAAGCTGCATCCGCCGGTCACCGGGGAGAACCCGCAGCACGGCTGACGTCGTCGTCGGTGCGCATAAGCGGTGGCGTCAATTTGCTTCACGGATGATCCCGCCATTGGCCGTTCATCCAGCTCCACGCGTTGCCACCGAGCAGAACGTCCTCTCTGCCCCTCGCAATGGGGGACAAGCTGCCGCCTGCGTTATCGATGCTGGTCGATACGTTTGAATACGTCCGCGGATGTCGGGGAGGAGGTTCTCCCAATCGGTATTCCCGCGCGCAATCACGAGCGATGACCGCTCGCGCTCCACCTTTCAGAAATGGTAAGAAATTGACAGTTCAAACTGACCCCGCCAACCCCACACCAGCAGCACCCGCAGTACCAGCGCAGCCCACGCCGAAGGCCAAGAACACCGTCGGCCTGATCGCCATGATCGTCGCCATCGTGAGCTTCATCTTCGCCGTGATCCCGGCAACCTCGTTCTTTGCCTGGATCCCCGCGGTCGTGGCCATCGTTCTCGCGATCGTCGGCTTCACCCGTAAGGGCCAGAAGAAGGGCACCGCGATCGCGGCGATCGTCATCGCTCCGATCGCCTGGATCATCGCGATCATCGTCGCCACCGCGGCGACCGTCGTCGGCGTTGCGGACGCCATCGACAAGGCCAACGACGCTCCGTCGAGCGCGACGGTCACCGAGGAGGAGGCAACTGCGGATGCTCCCGCCGAGGAAGCCGCGATCGGCGACACCGTCACCACAGAGGACGGCATCGACTTCGTCGTGACCGCCATGGAGTGCGGACTGGCTGAGGCGGGCGAGGGCTTCCTGGTCGAGACTGCCGTCGGTGACTTCTGCAAGGTGTCCATCACCGTCGCCAACAACGGCGCGGATGCCACCCGCTTCTCGGCCACGAACGTGACCGGGTTCATCGGCAACGCAGCCTACGAGGCCAACAACGTGGCGAGCAAGGTAAACGACCAGATGATTGGCGCCGAGATCAACCCTGGGCTCTCGGCCACCGCCGAGATCTTCTTCGATGTTCCGGATGCCGCGCAGCTCGAGCTCGTCGAACTCAACACCGACTTCGGCTTCGACGAGGCCGTCGTCGTGCGCTTGAGCTAAGTAGTTCAGCTACAGGGAGGGGCGGCCGCATTGCGGTCGTCCCTCCTCTCCGTGACTGAGTTTTTCGAGCACTGAGTTTTCCGAGGACCCATGACCCTGTTCCAAGCTCCATATGACGCCCCGCCCACCGTTCCTCAGAACCCGAAGGCGCCCAACACCCCAGGCACGCTGGGCCTCGTGTTCGCCCTAATCGGGTTTGTGGTGGCGATGATTCCGCCGCTGTCCTTTCTCGCCTGGTTATTCACCCTTCCCGGGCTCGTTCTGTCGATCGTGGGCGTCTCTCGTCGCGGACGTGACAAAGGCCCCGCGATCGCCGGCATTGTCACCAGCACAATCGGATGGCTCATCTCGGTGACCGTATTCCTGGGACGACTCGGCGGAGACGCCTACGAAGCAGACGACGTCCGGTCGAACGGCCCGTCCATTGAGGCCGTGGAGCCCGGACAAGCGCACACACCGGCGGCCGAACCGAGTGACGCCGCTGACTCCACCTTCACGATCGGCGAAACCGTCACGAACAGCGACGGCGTGGCGATGACCGTCACCGGTCAGACGTCCGCGATTCAGTCGGCCGGACACGGCTACTTCAAGAAGGTCCCCACTGGGGAGTTCTGCGAAGTCTCACTGCGCCTGAGGAACGGCAGCAGTAAGCCGCTCGACTTCGATGTGTGGGATGTCACCGGGCGCATCGGAGACGCAGAGTATGAGGCGAATTCGAGCGCTAGCGACCTGGGCGGTGGGCGCATGACGGCCGACATCAACCCGGGGCTGGCTGTTGACGCGGTGCTTTACTTCGACGTCCCAGTCGGAGCCAGCCTCGAGCGAATCGTCCTGGCGACTGACTGGCTCGACCGAGACACGCTCGAGGTCCACCTCAAGTAGCGAGCCGAGTTTCCGAGCCTCGGGTAGGACTACGCCTGGGCCGACTTTCGGCCGATGCTGAACCAGAGGATCGGGCCGAGCAGCGGCAGTAAGAGTGCGGCCATGACCCACAGAACGATGGCATTACTCGACATCGGCGTCCGCGCGATGCTGACCACCGCCCAAACGGCTAATCCGAGCGTTGCCACCGTCAGCGCCGCTGCAAACAAAACGAATAGTCGTACCATGAATCCCAATTTCGTGCGCGTTTAGCCGGGTCGACAAGGTGCTCGACCTGCCTTCACGGTATGTCGCCGCACCGTGGATCCAGGCGCCCGACACCGTCGGCGCCCCCTAATGGGGGTTCTAGCGCTCGACCAGCGCTAGTCATATGCCCGTTGCGCGGACACAAAGTGAGCGGATCTCTTGGATAAGCCGCTAGTCTGCGGTGATTGCGCTCGGGGGAGCGCACCGCCACGACCGGGGGACCGATGGACGACGCAACACGGCCGACGCAGGGTGCCGCAACCCTAAGTTCACGCCCAGCCGCGTACGCGGTGATGGGGGAGTGCCTGCGCATGCAAGCGACGGCGAAACCCCGAGGAACACTGGCCCGCCTGTTCGGTATTAGCCCGCTGCATCCGGATTCCGTCTCCTGGTACCAGGGCGCCCTCGGTGAACTCGAGGTCGGCCGCGAACTGAAGCGCCTCGGCCCTGAGTGGACGGTGCTGCACGCCGTCCCGGTGGGCGCGGGGACGAGCGACATCGACCACGTCGTGATCGGACCCGCCGGAGTCTTCACGATCAACACGAAACGGCACAAGGGCAAGAAGGTCTGGGTCGGTGGGAGTCGGCTGCTGGTCTCCGGCCAGAAGACGGACCACCTGCGCAACTCCCGGCACGAGGCGAAGCGCGCGGCGAAACTATTGACCACGGCAACGGGTCAGCCGATCCAGGCGTCAGCACTGCTCGTGATCGTCGCCGCGCAGGGCATCACCTTCAAGGAGCGACCGGCCGACGTGACCGTGCTGACGCTCGGCCAGCTGGTGCGCTGGCTGAACCGGCGCCAGCCGGTGCTGTCCGAGCCGGAGCTTGCCGAGATCCTGCGCGTCGCCGAGGACCCGTCAACCTGGCATCGGGCTCCGGATGTCTCGAGCCTCGGCCACGACGTGGAACAGTTCCACGCCCTGCGCCGCGAGGAAGACCAGTCAGTGCGCCGGCGTCTGACCTGGCT
This sequence comes from Diaminobutyricimonas sp. LJ205, assembly GCF_009755725.1. Lineage (NCBI taxonomy): Bacteria > Bacillati > Actinomycetota > Actinomycetes > Micrococcales > Microbacteriaceae > Ruicaihuangia > Ruicaihuangia ninglii. The sequence goes on from NZ_CP046619.1 coordinate 918,670, forward strand.
GGCGGTCGTGGCGGCGGGGGCGGTCATCTTTCTAGCGAACGGCGGCTTTGCGATGATTGCCTCTGCAATATCGAGCCTGATCGCGCCCCTGTTCGGCCTTTAGGGGCGCGCGAACTTCCGATTGCGCCGCCACATCCCATCGCCGCGCCAGGCAGCTCGTTTCTACCGCAACTGCGGGGCTGACGACGTTCCATCCGCGCCGAATCGGCGAAGGAAGTCCGTGCGAAGGCCCGCGCTCGCGTTGTCGGGGGAGGGACTACGACCGACCAACCGAACCCATTCCTGGGCCGCGCGGGGCCAGGGCTTCCTCGTCGGCGTGGGGGAGGTAACTCATGAGTTCGCCCTTGATTGCGATACCAGCAACGCGAAGAAGATCACGGTAGGAATTCTGACAGCGCAAATTCCCTTCGCCCTGACGGGCGCGCTGATCGATCAGGCGAGCCGCGGGGAAACGACTGGGTTGCGGAGATTCCGCCTACGCGCCGAACTGCTCGAATCGATAGGCCAATGCTTCCTTGGACGGACGGTCGCCTGGCCGCGCTGGCAGCACGAGTGGACGCCCATGCATGTCCTGAAGCCCATGGCGAAGCATTGGCCCGTCGACCTCGTCGAGAAGCACTCCGTCAATCTTCACCACATAATCCGGCGTGATTCCCAAGAGGTTCCGGTCATACGCCGCGTGGTGGATCTTGCACAAAGACAGCCCGTTCGTCACGCGTGCAAAGCCGTCATGCGCCGCATCCGGAACGATGTGGGCCGCATCAAGCAGTTCCACATGCCTGAGCGAGCACACCGCACAGCTGTCGCGATACGCGTGCATCACCTTCGCGCGGAAAGCCGGCTGATGCAGACGAGCCTTTACCGTGCGCTCGGCGTAGGCCCGCTGATCGAAGGTCATTGCGGCCGGATCACCGAAGAATCGCAAGGACTCGTCCATGGTGATCGTGAATACGCGCGCACTTGGGTCGTCAGCGGCTACGTACACGGGATAGTGGGCGACGTACACACCGCTCCGCACGGCTTCGAAATAGATCAGAGGGTCCTGTTGATCAAACGCCCGGCGGAGCTTGACGTTGTCGCTGCTATCGCCTGACCTGTATGCATATCGAACGAACGCGGCGGTGTCGAGCTGGTCGGCATACGGCCCGTTCAGGCTCGTCATGATGCTAAGCGTAGAACTGAAATCGCGCGGATTCCGGATGCCGCGGCCGCGGTCGATCAAGGGAAGCCGTACGCCGTTGATAGTGAAGTTGGCGAGCTCATCCCGTTCGAACTCGTACTGCCCGCCGAGCTGGCGGTCGTCAAGCCACTTGAAGATCGCTTCGCGCAGGGCTCGCTCCTGCTCGAAGGTGTACATGGTTTCGTTTTAGCAGGTGATGCGGAGGCGGAGCGACCCCCATATGTGGGACAGCTCTAGCATGGCGGGTCTGCGCGGGTGCCCCTCGATGATTTGCGATACTCAAGTCATGCAATCCAATGCCCCTATTCTGAGCTTGTTCGGGGGCATCGGAGGCTTCGAGCGTGGGTTCACCAAGGCAGGATTCACCGGCCAAATCCACACCTACGAGAACTGGGAACCGGCGCGTAGCGTCTTGTCGAAACGCTTCCCCGGCGCTGTGCTGCACGCCGATGTTCAAGATATTCCGAACGACATGCACGACGCGCACTTAGTTGCGGCGGGGTTCCCCTGCACCGACCTCTCCCAGGCTGGGAAGCAGGCAGGACTGGATGGCACTGCCTCCGGTCTGATCCTCGGCGTGCTTGAGAAAATCCGCGTCGCCAAGCCCGAATGGGTCATGCTCGAGAACGTGCCCAACATGCTGCGCCTCAAACAAGGCAACGCGATCCGCGTGATCACCGAAACCCTCGCCGACGCCGGCTACTCATGGTCGTACCGGATCTTGGACGCCCAGTACTTCGGTGTTGCGCAGCGGCGAAAGCGCGTATTCGTGCTGGCGAGTCGAAACCACGACCCAGCCAGGGTGCTGTTCCGCGACCTCAATGAAGCGGCACCGCGACCGATGACAAACCCGTCGAGACGAGCCGACGCCAACGGCTTCTACTGGTCCGAAGGCAACCGCGGAGTCGGCTGGGGCGTGGGTGTTGTCCCGACGATCAAGGGATCGACGACGGCAGGCATTCCGACCTCGCCGGCCGTCTGGCTCCCCGATGCGGCGGACGACCATCGGTTCCGGACACCGTCGATCGAGGCGCTTGAGATGCTCCAGGGCTTCACCGCCGGCTGGACGAAGGCCGCTCCCGCGCGGGACCGCTGGAAGCTCGTCGGCAACGCTGTGGCCGTGCCCGTGGTGCGTTGGATTGCCGAGGGGCTCAAGGCCTACGACGAGCTAGACCTGGTCGACCTCTCCAGGCACTTGACTGGCAACGGCGGATGGGGTTGGTCCGGTGCTCTCATCGATGGTCACACGGCGACAGGAAAACTCCCGGACGCGCTGGCCACTGGCCCGCTTCGCCGCGAGATCTCACTGTCCCGCCTCCTGCGCGAACGCGGCTCGAACGCGCTTTCGCAGAAAGCCGCCCGTGGTTTCACAACACGTCTGCAACGCAGCAACCTGAGTTACGAGCAAAACTTCATGCGGGACCTCGTGACCTACTCAGGACTCTGAATGTCAGTGGCCCTGTGTAAAAACATGAAGTGAGATCATGTGTGGGGAAGGGTTGGCAACACGATGGGGGAATCCGTGACGTTTGAGCTTGATGAAGCGCGCACCGAGGCGTCCACGACAGAGGTGCCGGAGATCGGCCAACTCGCGAGCGTCCGCGGCGCGAAGTGGATCGTCACTGACGTCTCACAACAGGCACTCCAACGCTCCAGCGCCGACGACGGCACACCTGAGCTTCAGCATGCGGTGTCGCTGCAGTCCATCGAAGAAGAGCATTACGGCCGCGAACTCACCGTGGTGTGGGAACTCGAGCCCGGCCGCGGCGTCATCCTCGAACAGGGACTTCCCGTCACAATCGATCCGGCCCGGATCGACGACCCCACGACGTTCGCCGCGTACGTCGACGCCCTTCGCTGGGGCGCGCTGACTTCAGCTGACGCTCGCACGCTGCAGGCACCGTTCCGCAGCAGCGCGACCGTCGAGGCCTACCAACTCGAACCGCTCCGTCGTGCGCTGGAGTCCCCGCGCGCCAACCTCCTCCTCGCCGACGACGTCGGCCTGGGCAAGACGATCGAAGCCGGCCTCGTGGTGCAGGAATTGCTGCTCCGGCACCGCGCCCGCTCGGTGATCATCGTCTGTCCGGCGGGCCTGACCATCAAGTGGCAGGAGGAGATGCGCGACAAGTTCGGGCTCACGTTCGAAGTGATCAACTCGAACACCATGCGCGACTTCCGTCGGAAGTTCGGGGTGCACGCCAACCCGTTCGTTGTCTTCCCCCGTGTCATCGTCTCGATGTCCTGGCTGCCGTCGCCGCGCGCTGAGCGTCTATTGCGCGACGTATACGCTCGCGCCGACGACAAGCGGGTCGCCGATCGCTACGCTTTCGACGTGGTCATCGTCGACGAAGCGCACCACGTCGCCCCCGCCACACCGTCACGCAATGGCAACGACACCAGCCGGTATGCAGTCGACAGCCAGCGAACCGTCGCCGTGCGCGAGCTCGCAAGGCGATGTGAACACCGCCTTTTCCTTAGCGCCACCCCTCACAACGGCTACACCGAGTCATTTACCGCGCTCATGGAGATGGTCGACCCGCAGCGATTCGCCCGTGGCGCAGACCTTGACGTGAAGGCCCTCCAGCAGGTCGCCGTGCGGCGGCTGAAGAAGGACCTACCGGAGAAGGGCTTCAAACTGCGCGAAGTGCAGGCGATGCTCTTCCAGCCGAGTGACGATGAGTCAGAAGCGTATGACCGGCTGATCGCGTTCACGACGCGACGCAACAAGGCCGTGCAGGCAGAGAAGGGCAAGCGCGCCGCCGACCTGGCGACGCTCATCCTCAAGAAGCGCTTCTTCTCCTCGCCGACCGCATTCGCCACCACCGCGGCCACCTACCTGGAGACCAGGCTTCGCGGTGACGACGAAGTCGAGTTGCCTGACTACGACGAGGTGCTCGGCGACGAAGCATCCGATGAAGAAGAAGGGCGCGCGGAACAGCCTGAACTCGAGGCGCTGCGCACGGCGAAACGTGCGCAGGTGCCCCTCACCGATGAGGATGTCGCCGACCTCGAATGGCTTATTGACTGGGGCTCCCGCTACGCCTCGCTGCCCGACACCAAGCTGCAGGCGCTCATCGATCTGATCCGCGCGCAGCTGCTCACGCCAGACGGAACCTGGCTGAACGAGCGCCTCGTCATCTTCACCGAATACGTCTCCACCTTGAACTGGATCCGCGACGTGCTGGAGGCGTTCGAGCTCGGCGGCGACCGGCTCTCAGTGATCGAGGGATCGACAGATGCGGACGAGCGCGAGCTCATCCGAGTGCGCTTCACCGAAGACCCGTCGAAAGACCCGGTACGCATCCTCATCGGGACGGATGCCGCGGGCGAGGGCATCGATTTGCAGACGCACTGTCACCGCCTGGTGAGCTTCGATATCCCGTTCAACCCGAACCGGCTCGAACAGCGTATCGGTCGCATCGACCGATACGGGCAGACCGAACGCCCGCAGATCTACCACCCCGACCCCAGAGACAAGTCATCCGCGGCGTCGAACTACGCGCGCGACACCGACTACCTCGCCAGGGTCGCCCGCAAGATCTCACGCGTGCAGGAGGACCTCGGTTCGGCCGGCGAGATCATCGACCCCGACATCCAACGCGACCTCGGCTACGGCAACATGCCCAGCCGTCCCAAACCGGTGAAGGGCACCACCGAATACGCCATGCAGACCATGCTGCAGGGCGAGCACACTCTGGGCCGTGAACTGACCACCCTTGCCGACCGGCTCGAAGGGTCCCGCGACCGGCTCCATTTGCACGACCGTAACCTGCGCCGCGTTTTGGAGACCGGCCTGCGGGTGTCCGGTCAACCCAGCTTGATCAGCGTTGTCGACGAAAAGGAGCAGGCAGAGCTGCACGCGACGCCATCCGGTCTCGACCGCACCTGGACTCCCGGGCTCGAAGGACTCCGCACGCGCCTGCGGCCAGACGTGGCCCGGCCCATCACCTTCGACGGTGAGGCGGCGAAGAACCGCACCGATATCGTCTACGCCCATCTGGGACATCCGCTCATCCAGCGTGCAGCCCGCGAGCTCCGCGGCCAGATCTGGACCCGCTCCAACCACATCCACGGTGTGAGCGCGGTGGTGGTCGACGGCCTCGAACAGTCTTTCGTCGCCGGTGTCGCCCGCCTGGTTGTCGTCGGCGATGGCGGTACCCGCCTGCATGAGGAGGTGTTCCTCGCCGGAACCCGGCTCAGCCGACGCCAGGAACTCGGTGTCGAGAAGGCTGAAGACCTGCTCGTCAGCGCCCTCGACGCCGAGAAGCTCAGCGCTCCCGCGCCGGCGGTGATCGAAGAGCTCGCCGACCTGTGGAACACCGATGGTGTCGCCGACGGCGGCGTCCGCCAGCGCGTCGCCGATGCGGTCGCTTCCCGAGCGGACAAACTCCGCAGCGGGATTGAGCAAGACCTCGACAAGCGCAAGACTGCCGACCTCGACCGCGTCGACGAGGTGTTCGCCCGATTCCGGGAGATCCTCACCGCGACGCTCGCCAGCGCCGAAGCGCACAAGCGCGAGATCGAGCAGATGCTCTTCCACGAGGAACAGCAACAGCGCGAGAAAGACCTGCAGAACATCCGACGCCGACTCGACGCCCTCGCCGATGAGCAGCGCGACGAGCGAGACGCCGTCGCCCGGCGGTACGCAAACCTGCAACCGCACACCTTCGTCGCCGCCGTGGTATTCGCATTGAGTCCGGCCGACGCCGAGAAACTGGGGGAGCACCGTGGCAACTAAGGATCCGTGGGAGTGGCTGTCTCTCGTCGATATCGATGGACCGTTCCTTTCCAAAGCTGCGTTGAAGTCGGTGTTTCCGACCGGTCTCGCCCGACCGTTCAACGCGATAGACGACGTCAACAGCACCTTCGTCTATGAGCACACGCGGTGGGCCAAGGCTTGGACGAACCGAAATGGTCGAACGGATGCCTCGGACGACCTCGGCTGGCGTGACCGCTGGGTCACCGCGGTGCTGCGCGATTTGCTCCAGTGGAATGACTACCTCGTCGAACAACCCGACCCGACCCTGGTCGCGAGCTCACCCGACGGCGACGTGACCGTGCAGCCGTGGGCCGCTCTGCAGACAGATGACAAGCCTGCCGCTCTCGTCGTGGTGGTCGACCCCGCCGAAGACCTCCGACGCTCCGGCACCGACGGCTGGGCAGCTGACGCAATCGACCGCACAGCCGCCCTGCTCCGCGCCACCGGTGTCACAATCGGCCTCGTCACCGACGGTCGTTGGTGGGGCATCGTCTCCGCGGCCCGCGATGTCACGACCGCGAGTGGAGTGTTCGACGCGCTGATCTGGCGCGAAGAGCGCGACAGCCGCGACGCATTCCTCGCCCTCGCCGGCCTGGTCTCCCTAGCCGGTGGTGCGCCTGAAAAACGCCTGCCGAAACTCTTCGAAGAGAGCGTCGCGAGCGCCGAGGCCATCACCGAAGCCCTCGGCGACCAGGTGCGCCGCGCCGTCGAGCTCGTGCTGCAGGCCATGTCGGAATCGCACCTGCGGGCCGTCGCCCGCGGTGACGAATCGCCGTTACCGCCGGACAGCAAGGAAGTCTACGAGGCCTCGGTCTCTGTGCTGATGCGGGTGATCTTCCTGCTGTTCGCCGAGGAGCGAGGCTTGCTGCCGCAGCACCAGATGTACCGCGATTCCTACGCCATCGCTGGCGTGCGCGGCGACCTGGAGCGCCAGGCGCAAAGCGACACTGAAGAAGCCCTCGACCACACCTGGGAGACCTGGCACCGCCTGCTCGCCGCGAGCACTGCCATCTATTCGGGCGCTACCTTCGAAGACACCCGCATGCCCGCCTACGGCGGATCCCTCTTCGACCCCGCCCGGTTCTCCTGGCTTCGCGCGACTGACGCACAGGGACAGCTAGCCGTGCGGGTCTCCGACCGTGTCATGCTCCAGGTACTCCGGGCCGTGCAGGTTGCCAATGTCGGCGGCGAATCACGCCAGCTGTCGTTTCGAGACCTCGACGTCGAGCAGATTGGCTACGTCTATGAAGGTCTGCTCGGCTACTCCGCCGAGTACACCACCGATGTCGTCGTGGGTTTGCATGGTAGGAGCGGCTACGAACCCGAGATCGCGCTAACCGACCTGCTGGCGATCGCGAAAGGTGCAAACGGCGGCACCGATTTTGCGAAGAAGCTCATCGACCAGCTCGGCAAAATCCAGCCCAACTCGAAGCCCGCGACGGCACGGCAGATCGCGAAGGCGTTCGAAACGGATGACGAAGCGGATGCCGCGGACGCCCGCACCCGCCTTGGGTACGTTCTGCTGGGCCGCACCGAGCTCGTCGATCAGCTCGCGCCGCTGCACGCGCTGATCCGCAACGACCTGCGCGAGTTCCCCTACGTCGTGCCTGCTGGCGGATTAGTGATGACGGAGTCCCCGCAGCGCGCGAACACCGGCACCCACTACACCCCGCGCTCGCTCGCCGAGGAAGTCGTGCTGCACGCGCTCGAACCGCTTGTATTCTCGCCCGGTCCCCTAGACACCGAGAACAGGGACGACTGGGTGCTGAAAAGCTCCACGGAGATTCTTAACCTCAAGGTCGCGGATATCGCGGTTGGGTCTGGAGCATTTCTTGTTGCCGCCGCCCGATACCTCGCTGCGCGCCTCATCGAGGCTCGCTCTAAGGAAGGCCTAAGTACGGCAGAGAACGAGGACGTCAAGCGGTGGGCGATCCGTGAGGTGGTCGCTCGTTGCCTGTACGGCGCCGACATCAACGGCATGGCCGTTGAGATGTGCAAGCTGTCGTTGTGGCTCGTCTCCATGGACCCCGGAAAGCCGTTCTCCTTCGTCGACGACCGCGTCTTCCACGGCAACTCGCTGCTTGGCGTAACCGGTGAACGCCAGCTCCGCGCGCAACACGTCAACCCCGGAGACAGCCAGCTCGTTCAGTCGAAGCTGCTGCAACTCGACGTCGACAGCGACCTTGAAAAGGCCGCCAAGCTGCGCTGGGAGCTTTCCAGCGGCCAGGTCGACGACGCCGACCGAATGCGTTCCACGCGTGCGAAGCGCAAGCTCCTGGAAGAGTCACGGGCCGTCACTGCCAAACTCCGCGATGTTGCCGACGGCATCATTGCGGCGGGATTGCTTGAAGGCGGCAAGCCTGGGCGCGCGCTCGAAGCTCGGTACGACGAACTTGCCGATGCGCTCTATGCGGCGTACACGCCTGGAGTAATCGGCGACCGCCGGAGGCTTGAAGCGATTCTCGAAGCTGGACTAACGCCGACGGTCGATACTGGGGAACCGCGTTGGAAGCCGTTGCATTGGGTGATCGAAGCACCGGATGTAGTGATCGACCACGGGGGATTCGACGCCATCATTGGAAATCCTCCCTTTCTCGGCGGAAAGAAGATTAGTCCTGCCATGGGCGACGCCATTCGGGCTTGGTTCGTCAACTGCGTCGCTGGGGGAAAGGCGGGAAACGCTGACCTTGTCGCCTACTTCCTTTTGCGCGCCTGGACGCTGTTGAACAGAGGCACCGGGCAGCTCGGGGTGGTTGCCACGAACACTGCTGCTCAAGGGGATACCCGTGAGGTTGGGCTTGCACAGATGATCGAGGGAGGCATCACCATTCGGCGTAGCATCCAGAGCGCGACCTGGCCTGCCAAGAGTGCAAACTTGGAGTATTCGGCCATCTGGTCCTCCATCCCCATACCGGCTGAAGGCGTGCGTGCAGTTGCCGACGGCATTCCTATCCCCAAGATTTCGTCGCTGTTGGAGGCTGAGGGGCGAGCATCGGGCGATCCGATAGGCCTTCGCGCAAATAAGCGACATGCCTTTATCGGATCGTTGATGAACGGTGTTGGGTTCACTGTTCCTCCGGAAGAGGCCATCGCAATGATTGGCATCGATCCTGCGAACGCTGACGTCATCAGACCGTATTTGGTTGGCGCTGATCTCAATAGCAGCGCGGAAGGCAAACCCACTCGTTGGGCGATCGACTTCGGAACGCGCAGCGAGGCGGAAGCGAGCAAGTACGAACAGCCGTTCCGTTGGCTCGTCAGAAACCTGAAACCCCATCGTGAATCGCTTGCCAACAAGCCCCATTTACAGCAGATGTGGTGGCAGTACGAGAGTCCGGGTCGCGCACTATACAAAGCAACCGCCCCGTTAGATTGGGTGATCGCGATCACACGAGTAAGCAAAACTGTCATGCCGCTTCGAGTGCCAAACGGCTATATCTATGGTGACGCTCTAGTGATCTTCGCCTTCGACGATTTTGGCGTGCTCGCGCTGCTCTCTTCGACTCCGCATCAACTGTGGTCGATGAAGTACGGGTCAGCGATGAGGAACGACCCGCGTTACACGCCCTCAAGCGTGTTCGAGACGCTGCCACGGCCATCGATTACAACAGCTCTTCGTTCCGCGGGCGAATCCCTCGATCGAGTACGTATTGAAATTATGGTTCGGAGAGATCTTGGCCTGACATCGCTCTACAACTTGGTGAACGACCCGAGCGTGACCAGCGATATCGATGTGAAGCGTGTGCGACAACTTCATGTCGATCTCGATCATGCAGTGATGGAAGCTTTCGGTTGGAGCGATGTCCCGCTCGATCACGGCTTCCACACGTACCGGCAGATGGAGCGGTTCACGGTGAGCCCCGTCGCCCGGGTAGAGATCCTCGACCGGCTGCTTGAGGAGAACCATCGCCGTGCGGCTCTTGAGACGCAGAGCGGCGGCAAGGCCGCCACCTCCGTTCCGCAGGTCGGTCTCGACCCTGAGTTTGTCCCCGAAGGAGCGATGTTTTAGATGACGACCGACACGCCTGTTTCGGCGGCGACGTCCGCCGAAGTACGCGACAAGCTCATCAACCTGCTGCAACGGGACCTAGTAGGTCCGTGGGGCGGGGCCGACGAAACGGTCAACGGCACACCGCGCGGTCGCTACCTCGTCGGCGCGCTCGCCCCCGTCGCGATCGGCGATGACGATCCCGTGTCCACGCCGATACCCGGGAGCCTGCTTCGCACCGAGGTGGACAGACCTGACGACTTCCGAGACTCCGAATCTCCGGCAGTTATCGACCCCGAAGCGAGCCGTGACGTGAAGGGGGTGCTCGAAGAAGCCGACGAGACCATCGCCGATGCAGGGGGTGCCGACACCGATGAAGACCGCGGACCGGAGTCCAAGCTCATCGCCCCGTCTTCGATGGGATTGCGGTTCCAGGTTGGCCCCGAGGTCGACAACCTCGTGTTCACCGCACGGTGGGGGCAGTACGAATCACGCAAGGGCGTTGACGATAGCGGCCGCGATCAGACCTACCACGATCGAAGGGACCATGTCGAGCCTCGCACCATCGACATCTCCACGATAGGCAAGGGACAGACGCACACCGAGGTGATCGTCGACAGGCACGTCGCCATCTCGGTCGAGGTGTTCCAGCACGACGGACTCCGAGTCGTGGAAGCCGCGCTACAGAATACCAAGGTCACCGGCAAAGAGCTGCCGCCCCGCGTATGGCTTTTCCAAACCCAGCTCGAGGTGACCGCTCCCGATGGGCAGGCGGTTTTCCGGCCGACCCGTGATGCGCTCGACAACGCGCGCGACTTCGGCGATTCCGAGGTGCTCAAGCTCGACCTGCTCTACCGTGACCGGCTCGAGTTTGCCGTCGGCCGCACCGCGTCTGCTACGTGGACGGTGCCTAATCCGACGGCACGGCTCGCTGTAGCGGTGCGCACCACCTGGATCCCGACCGCCGACGTGCCGCAGACCCTCGCGCCATCGATTGACGGAGCCGAAATGAGCATGCGGCTGCTGATGGAGGCGACGCCCGATCAGCTGTCGCAGTACCTCACTCCGCTGATCGAGGGATACGAGGACTGGCTCGGCAAGCGGCGCGACGAGATGGCGGCGCTTCCCGAACACCTGCGGAAGGTGGCCGAGATCGGGATCCAGGACGGCGAAGACGCCCTGGCGCGACTTCGCGACGGCCTCGCGCTGCTCACCGACGACGATCCTGCCGGCACGACAAGCGAGCACGCGCGCAAGGCGTTCGCCTTCATGAACCGCACCATGCGCGACCAGCGCATCCGCTCGCAGATCGCCGCCCTCCGCAACGCGGATCGTGCCATTACGGTTGCTCAAGCCGCAATGGCAATCGAGGCGAAGGGTGATCTGGCGGCATCCTGGCGTGCGTTCCAGCTTGCGTTCATCCTCATGCAGCTACCTTCGATCGTCGACCCAACGCTGCCCCGGCGGTCCGGAGACATGCCGCGGGCGGAGCTGCTGTTCTTCCCAACCGGTGGTGGCAAGACCGAGGCGTATCTCGGTCTCGCAGCGTTCACCTTCGGCATCCGACGCCTGCAGGGCGTGATCGAGACGCCCGGCGGCGTGATCGATGGCCGTGACGGGGTAGCCGTGCTGATGCGCTACACGCTGCGGCTGCTCACCTCACAGCAGTTCTTACGCGCGACCACACTCATGTGCGCGGCCGAGATCGTCCGAAGGGAAGACCCGGCGACCTGGGGAGGCGAGCCATTCCGGATCGGACTGTGGGTCGGATCGAGCGTGAGCCCGAAACGATTCTCCGAAGCCGAACAGCAGGTTAAGGACGTCCGCAACGACGACGGCAATTCGGCCTACGGGCTCACAGTGCTGCAATTCAGCAGCTGTCCCTGGTGTGGCACACCGATCAACCCGAAGGCGGATGTCGTCGCCGTCAAAGCGACCCAGCGCATCCACGTGTATTGCGGTGACAAGCTTGGCGGCTGCCCCTTCTCCGCCGGTGGCAGCGCGGTCGACGGCCTGCCGGTGCTCACCGTTGACGATGAGATCTACCGGCATCCGCCGACGTTCTTGTTGGCCACGGTCGACAAGTTCGCGCGCCTCGCTCGCGAGGGGGAAGCGGCGAGCCTATTCGGGTACGTGTCGAAGCGTTGCCAGCGACACGGCTACAAGCACCCCGACACAGGGTCGACGGTGTGCGGCGCAAACGAGCACAAGCAAACGAGCGAGGGTGGTCGCACCTACTCGAAAGCTGCGGTGAAGGCGGTTGACCGGTTGCGCCCGCCGGACCTGATCATCCAAGACGAGTTGCACCTCATCACAGGCGCACTCGGCACCGCGGTCGGGCTCTTCGAGGCTGCCATCGACACGCTGTCGTCGTGGGAGCTCGGAACGACGGATGACGCCGCTCTGGTGAAGCCGTTGGTCATCGCCTCGACGGCGACCGTGCGGAACGCCCGCGACCAGGTGCAGAAGTTGTATGCGCGGCAGGTGCAGATTTTCCCACCGCAGGTGCTCTCGGTCACCGACACCTTCTTTTCGAAAGAAGTGGAGATAACACCCGAGAAACCGGGTCGTCGCTATGTCGGCGTCTGCGCCCACGGTGCTCGGCTGACGCTCGCCGAGATCCGGGTCAGCGAGATCCTGTTGCTCGCCGGACAGAAGCTGTTCGACGAGCACGGCGACGCGGCCGAGCCGTACGCGACGCTCGTCGATTACTTCTCGGCCACCCGTGAACTCGCCGGCATGAGGCGGTACCTCGAAGACGACATCGTCACTCGCACCAGCAACCCGGACAAAGATTCCGGGTACCCGCGCCGCGGATCTCGGGGGCTGCGAATCGGTGAGCTGACCTCGCGAATCTCCTCGTCGGACATTTCGGCGACGCTCACCAACCTGGCCGTACCGTTCGATCCGGAGATGGACACGACGCAGGCAAAGCAACAGTACGCAGCTCGCGCCGAGGCCGCGAAGGCCGCCGGCAAGAAGCTGAAGACGCGCGAATCGTTTCCGTACGATGTAGTGCTCGCGACATCCATGCTCCAGGTGGGCGTCGATGTGCCGCGGCTTGGATTGATGCTCGTGGTCGGCCAACCGAAGAACACAGCCGAGTACATCCAGGCATCGTCCCGTGTCGGCCGTGAGGCGACTAAGCCAGGGCTCGTCGTGACGCTCGCCAACCGATCTCGGCCGCGGGACATGGCGCATTACGAGCAGTTCCAGCATTACCACGAGACGTTCTATGCGCACGTCGAAGCGCTGTCGGTCACACCTTTCTCCGACGCTGCCCTCGAGCGTGGGCTAACGGGTCTGCTCGTGTCGGCGGCTCGCGTTGCCGATCAGAGCAACAGTTCCTCACTGTCGCCGGAGACTGGTGCCGGCGCGATCGCGGTTCGGCGAACGTTCGTCGAAACTCTGGTCGATCGCCTCGTCTCGCGCATCACCGTCGCGAGCGGCGGGGACCACACGGTGGCGCAGGCGGCTAGGGGCAAGCTCATCCTGCGGCTCGACAAGTGGAGCGATCAAGCAGACCTGTGGGCCGGCGCGCTCACGTATCAGAAGGACACCGTTCCCGGTGGTCAGATCGTCTCACCGCTGCTTGTCAGCCCCGAGACGGTCGTGCCAGATGAGGACACCCGGTTGTTCCAAGTGGCGAACTCGATGCGTGAGGTGCAGCCCGAAATCAACCTGCTCGTCACGGCGTTCACCGGCAAGCTCGCAGAGCCGATCACGGCTGCCGCGCCGAAATGGCTGTTCTCGAAGAAAGATGAGAAATGACAGACGTGTTGGAAGAGCTGAGCAGCGTGCCCGATGAGCCCACCGGCGTGCCAGACGAACTGACAAGCGTGCCGGGCGAAGTCGCCGACCCGTTCAAAGACCTCGAGGACGCGCCGTCGAAGAACAACAGCCGCGTCGGCTCGGTACGCCCGAGCGCATTGCTTTACACCTCGGGCATCGGTGCAACGGTGGACATGCCGCACATCGCCGTCATGCCTCAGGGCTTGGATGCATGGGAGCTCGCGTACTCACGGCAAGGAAAGCCCCAGCTTGTGTTGGTGGATCGGCTGCTGGCTGCCGTGCGCACCCAGCTCGGTCGGCAAGTGGAGGAACTGCGACAGCCGCCCTGGGTGCCTGAAAAGGCCTACGAGAGCGGTACGCCGATCGGCATTCCCACACGTGTGTTCCCGCAGTGGCTCCGCTGCACCGGATGCGACCTGCTCGCACCAATCTCGGAATCGAAGAAGTTCGAGTTCGTGAACAAGAGCAAGCATCGGCCCGACAAAGCGCAGTTCGTGCACAAGGACTGCAAGGGGCGGCCTAAAAAGGGGCAGAGGCAGGGGACGCTGGATGCGCGCCCGCGGTTGGCGGTTCCCGCTCGGTACCTGATCGCGTGCATCGACGGACACCTCGACGAGTTTCCGTATGTGGAGTGGCTGCACCGTGCAGACGAAGGGGGCGGGAAGTGCTCGAAAGCTCCGAAGCCTGAACTGCGGATGGTGGAGTGGCGGTCAAACCTCGGTCCACAGGTGACGATCCGCTGTGTCGCTTGTGAGATGAGCCGCAACATCGCTGAACTTACCCGAGCCGGCGGTGAGACGATGCTTCCGAATTGCCGAGGGCGGCATCCGCACCTCCCGACGTATGCATCGGTTGATAGTCCGTGCCAGGCAGAGGTGCGACTGATGCTCCTCGGGGCAGCGAACCAGTGGTTCCCGGCATCCGTGAGCGTGCTCGTGCTTCCCGCCCGAAAGAACGCGACACCTGCAGATGTGGTTGACATGGTCAAGGGGCTCCCCGCAACAACCTTCATCGATGTGCAAAGCGTCGACGACCTGATCGGGTGGCGCAAGTATGGCCCGAAGGACATACGTTCGCTGTTCGAGGGAATCGCCGACGAGGCGCTGTGGCAGGCGATCCAGGTGGCTCGCGGGCAGGCCGTCGCCGAGGCGGAATCCCCGATCTCGCCGTCCAGCTTCGATCCGATCAGTCTGTTAGAGCCTGAATGGGACACACTGGTGCACCCAGAGGACTTCGAGATCGAGGACCGTAAAGCGGGCTTCCGTGTACGGCCGGTGGCCGTGGCAACTGCCCTGCAGCCGGTTGCTTCGAACGTGGTCGCGGTGGAGCGCGTGAAAAAGGCCAACGCCTTCATCGGGTTCACCCGAATCGACGCCTTGGATCGGGTGGGCGACGCCCCGAACCGGATCGCTCCGCTCGTGCAGTCTGGAAAGCCGAAGTGGGTACCGGCAACCGAAGATCGCGGCGAGGGTGTGTTCATCAGATTCGACGAGGATGTAGTCCGCGCGTGGGAGGACGGCGTGCTGGAGTCCGAAGTTTGGCGGGCACATATCGCCGCGCATGAACGAAACGTCAACCGGCGGCGGAGCCGCACCGCGGTCGAAATTGACGCGGCTGAGCGGATGCCGCCGCCCCGCTACTGGGCGCTGCACACGATGTCACACCTTCTCATTCGTGAGATGGCGATGTCGAGCGGGTATGGCTCGGCCTCGTTGACGGAGCGCTTGTATGCGTGGCGGGAAAGCGATGAACGGGAGGCAGCTGCAGGCATCCTGATTGCGACGACTTCGCCCGATAGCGAAGGCACACTCGGTGGTCTGGTTGCTTTGGCGCGGACGGAGCGGCTGGAGGGTGTTTTCCGCGATGCTCTGCGGCGAGCCGAGCGGTGTTCGTCAGACCCGATATGTGCGCACCGCGTGCCAAGCGGCCAGGAGGATTTCCTCCATGGCGCGGCCTGTCACTTCTGCGTGTTCGTGTCGGAGACGTCGTGCGAGAAAGCGAACCGCTTCCTCGACCGTCGCTTCGCTCTCACGCTGAACGCCGGACCCGAGCATGCAGTCAACGGTTTGTTTCAGCCGGTGCTGTCGGCGTTCGGCGCGTAATCACCATGGCGGACGTGCTCGCGAAGCTGGCGACGGTTTTGTCGTCGATGCAGGCAACGAGCGTAGCTGCATCGTTGGAGATCGACGGGCGATTGGACTACGCAGTCGGCACCTTGCCTGGCACGTCGGAGCATCCTGCAAGCCCCTTACTCAAAGAGGCTTTGGCTCGCCTGGGGGCTCCACCAGTGTTGGCTGCAGTGCTCCGAGGGTATGCTGCTGCCGGTGCGAAGGCACCGAACCCACCGCGCGCGGTTTGGAGCGGGCCAACGTTCGATGGTGACAGCGACCACACCACCGCCGCAGTTGCACATTTGATCGATGAAGCGCGGGAAGACGTGTTCGCGTCGACGTTTTCCGCTTCGCTCGGGTCACCGTTCGTCGACGCACTCTGGCGTGCAATCGCCAGGGGAGTCTCTGTGACAGTCCTGCTGGACAGTAGCGAGCGGATGGCATCCACCGCAGCGATGCTCATGAAGAAGCTCGATGGGGCGCGATTCCTCACGTATGTTCCGGAAGGTTCGTACGGGCTGCAGCACTCCAAAGTGGTGATCGTTGACTCCGCGGCTGCGCTCGTCACGAGCGCGAACCTCAGCGGGGCCGCCGCGCATCGCAACCTAGAAGTAGGTGTACTGGTGCGGGATCCCGAGTTTGCTTCCAAGCTGCGTCAGCGGTTCCAAGCGCTTGCATCGCAGAAGACACTCGTGAATTTCGCCTGAAGTCACCTTGCCCTTACACAGGCATCGCCCGCGAGGCACGATGGGGATGTGGGCAGGCAGGCCGAATCCTGGGCATCGAGTGCGGGAACTCGCCGATCCATGCAGGGAAACCGATCCCGCGACACGAACGCCGAACTTGCCGTGCGCCGCTTGCTGCACGCACGCGGGCTTCGCTACCGGGTAAACGACCGACCGGTGCCTGAGCTGCGCCGTACGGCTGACATCGTGTTCACTCGGCAAAGGATCGCTGTGTTCATCGACGGTTGTTTCTGGCATGGATGCCCGGAGCACTACACGCGACCGGGCTCAAATCAGGAGTTCTGGGACGCGAAGGTCACTCGAAACAAAGTCCGCGACGCGGACACTGTTCACGTGCTCGAAGAACATGCCTGGACCGTGCTGAGGTTTTGGGAGCATGTGCCTGCGATGGAGATCTCGGATGCGATCGAGCGGACAGTGGGGCTGCACCGTGACCCGTGAGTATCACCGTCATTTGTTGCGAGTACATCGAGTCCCGGCAGGGATGAGCGAGAGCCGGTGCCCGATCGGGGGTTCGATCCTTCGTATCACACAAACGGACCGAGAGACCGAATGCACCCTCAAAGGTTGCACCAGCTGTAACGGCAGCTATCGCGTGACAGCGGGCTCGGCCGGGCAGGCTTCGAGGATCATCGAGATAGCGTCATACTCCGCCGGCGTGACCCACAGACCGTATGCGGCTTTAACTGAGACTTGGCGCGCTACGTACTGGCACCGGAAACTGTGGTTAGGGGGCAGCCAGGTCGCGGCATCCCCAGCTCCCTTCTGCTGATTTGCGGCGCCATCCGATGCCAAGAGATTGAGCGGATCATTGGCGAACTGAATGCGCTGCTCCTGCGTCAGCTGCTGAGCGCCGGTCTGCCACGCGTTCGATAAGGCAACAACATGGTCAATCTGAACCAGGGCCGACTGCGGACCTCTCACGAATTGAATTGTCCTGCCTGTGTACGGATCATTGAGCGTCCCAGATCTAACAAGGCAGGTGGCATCAATCACCGCAGCGAGAAGGTCCCGCGCCAGCACGTCATTTCGGGTATCGCATCCGTTCAATTCGACGTCGAACCACGCCTGGCCAAACAAAGCTTCGCGATCGTAACCTGTCGCGGGTGCTCGCCCTTTGACCTCGAGCTGCTCAAGCACGTCGCGCGCCAACACTGTGCTTTCGGCCGTTGCGGGCGCTTCTGGCGGGGTGGAAGTGGGCTCGGCGGTACGACCTGTCGGTGGAGCGGACGACCTTGGTTCGGCCGTATCGGGGTGCGGCTCCAACCCCATCGTGTTATCAACCACCTCAATGTTCGAGACCTCAGATGGGCGATCAAGGCTGAGGAGAACGATGCCAGCGGCCAACATCGTGACTCCTGCGACACACGCCGTGATGCGAATAGCCTGCGACCCGAGTAACGCCCACGTGAGACGGCGTCGAACCAAGGCTGTTGTCGCGGTCAGCGTCATGGCAAGACCCCAGAGCAGGAGAAGCCCCGCGAAATCTCCGATCAGGAAGGCTGGCGCTGACGACATGAAAAGCGTGCACAGCACGACCCAGGTGTGCCAAGGCGCCTCGCGCCAGGGCGTCCAGAGCCGCCACGCGGGAAGTCGTCTTGAGACATGGCCCTCGTCGGACGACGTCCCGGATTTTTCTGACTCCACCCAGGCAACCGGCGGGTTCTGGCTAGGCGCCTCATTTGTTTCCCACCAGTCGTCGCCCCCGTTCGAACTGACGCGGGTTACTCGCCCGTCAGTACCACGTGGCACCGTCGATCCCGTCACTCGTCACTAAGGCCGGCGAATCCAGAATCTCATTCGCCGAAGCGGCATCCGCGCTGCCTACGAAGGGGGTCAGTTCGATCGCAGGAAGTCTCCGGGAAATATCGACGCGCACGGCTGTCGGCCCGACAGACTCCCGCAGTTCGACGGAACTCTCGATCCTGTCGACCCGCGCTCCAGTCGGCATCCATGCGACCGAGGTATCGACATAGTGGAATCGCTTCTGTCGAGCGGCCGGGGTAAAGACGTCGGTTACAAACGCAGTGTTCTCAGTGGCTGTGACTTCGTAGAAGGAGGGCTCTGAAGCTCTCACGTCATCGCCATAGCGCCCAATGCGTCCGACCACTCGCTCCGGCAACTCGAAATCGCCGTTGAGTACTGCGGAGCGTAGGTGCTGATGGGCATGGTCGGTGAGAATTTGGCGCGCTTCACCTGACGCAAAGAAGTGCTTGAGGCGGGCTCGCGGGCTGGAGGGACTCTCCGACGTGTCGAGGTCCACCGAGCGGTAACCATCGTCCGAGCCGGTCACCCGTTCGGCATCCCACGCATCGTAGGCGTCGTAGAACTGCCGCGACGCCCAGCCCGGCTTGTAGACAAGGGACGCTGCTTCCACGAGCACAATGATCGGGATATCTGAACCCGATGTCGGCTGACGCGCCACGCCCATTGATGCGGGCAGTGCGTCAATGACTTCTTCAGGGAGATCTTCGTACTTCGACCCGAAGGCGGCCCATGGACGATGCACGATCTCGCCCAGGATCCGAGACCAGTCTTGCAACCCGCGGTACAACATCTCGAGGCGTGCCTTCTCCTGCCCGGAGTGGACATACGCATCTTTGCTGCTGCGGAGTCGTGATATTCGGGCCTGGACATCCCACTCATAGCGGAGGACTGCCTGATAAAAGGCATGGTTGCCGAGGATCAGGATGATGAGAAGCAGGCCAAACAAGATGGCAAGAGCGATCGCCATTTGACCGGTCGATAGGCGAAACGGTTCAAGCACGTCGGGCAATCTCGGTGCGTATCGCAGCAGCGCGACGATTCCGCCCAGCACCAGCCACACCGGCAGTGAGATCGCCCATAGCCGGCGCAGACTCGTTTGTGCGGCCTTCAGTGCCGCGGCCGGGGGAGCATCGCTCCGTAACTGCTTGAGTACGTCCTCCTGTGTCTTCGCGTGCTCGTGGATGCGTCGACCGACGTCATCACCGAGGCGGAATGCGAGCGATTCTGAGATGTCGTGGTACCACACATCGTAGGCATCCGACTCTTTGAGCCACGCATCTCGCTCCCGTTCGGCGGCGGCAACCTCGGCCTGAGCCTTTCTGATCTTCGCTAGTGAAGCTTTCGAAGGTGCACCGCGTGATCCGGATTTTCGCCCGATCTTGGTGTCACCGGCAGAATCCTCTTTCGTTTCGGCGGCCGCGGCGGCTTGCTCCTTGCCTTCCTCAGACATGGCGAAGTCCAGCTTGGCCTTCGCCGCCGTCACGTGGCTCTTTGCGACGGCGACTTCAGTCTTGACGTGCTCGCGGTACTCCTGGACTTGCATCGGATCGTCGGCATGGATTTCGTTCTTCTGTCGACCGATCCAGCGTGTTTCTGGAAGCGCGACGATGTGTCCAGGAGGAACCACCTCACGCTTGCCGGCCTGTCTCGGTTCGGGGAAGTCGCCCAACTCACCGCCGTCGATCAAGCCGAGCGCAATCTTTCGCAGGAGCCCCCAGGTGCCAGGCATGGCCGCCGACGCTCGCGTCGACTGCATCCGCAGCTCGCGATCGATGCCCTCGCGCTCCTGCGCGATCAGTCTCGCCGATGCTCTTTCGAGCTCGTCGACTGGGCGTGGTCCGAGCGTGACCAGAATTCCCGCTCCACTGCCCGTCAACGCTCGAGTCGCACCACGTTCGGCATGCTTGCGTCCAAACGTCAACGCCCACGACAGGAGTGCCCACGTAGTGCGGACGTTGAAAGCGGTCGCAGTCGTGAACGCAGCTCTGAATCCCTCGTGGCTCTTTCGAGGTGAGTCGTTCGACGCGGAAGGCATCTTCGATGCCCATCCGTCTCCATGCAGGATGTGTTCAGTGGCAGACGCCACGATCATCCCAGGCTGGACAGCCGGACGTGCCCATGACAGCAGCTGTACGGCTTCCTGCGTAGCGGTCGGTTCAGGGTTGAGCACCTTGGCGCCGATGGCGTCCACAACGTCCTCGCCGATGACGGAGCGAACCGTGACTCGCGCCACGACAACGTCACCGTCCTGGGTGGTTGAGTCGGTGACAAGGTCGTCCAATACCCCTGCGTCGACTCCTCGAAGTATTCCTCCGATTGCGGCGAGTGATGCTGCGGCGTGGCCTGCGAAGTTTCCCGGGTGGCGAACAAAAATGCTTGCCCGGTCGAGGTCTGGGCGGTCCTCGGGCGAAATGACGACATTCACGTTCCATTGGGGTTCGAAAACCCCTGGGTCGGCGCTGGTCGCTCCGCTTGAGGGGATCACCACGACCGACCGGTGCAGTCTTGCAGAACTGCCCAGTGGATCGTCGGCTCGGCGGGGAAGTGTGGACTTTACCGCCTCGGCAACTGAGCGTGCCGCTTTAATGAGATCCGTATCGGTCGGCGCGTCGCTGTTGAGCACCAGGTGCGCCGCCGCCACGCGCACGCGATCGAGTCGGAACCGGCCAATGTACTCGAACAGGTCGACGGATCGGGTTCCCTCAGCGTGAATAAGTGTGGCGTCCACAGAGGGCGGACCGGACATGTGCTCGACGACATCCCGCGGGGTTACCCACAGGGACGGCGCGAGAATTCCGGCACGTGTCCAGGACTCGACCAACGACCGCACCTCGTCGGCGATTGGGTCTGCGCCGACGATAAACGTCGTTATGGAGGACCTGGTCAAAAGAACACACTTCCCGCGGAGACGGGCTGAACCGAATCAACCGATCGTCGTAGCGCCCCGAGGGAGGCAAGGATCTCGTTGCGCAGTTCGTACGATCCCGGGAAATCGAGCAGCTCCGTCCGTTGTGCGATGCGCGCAAAGTACGTCTTGAAGTTCGTCATGAGGTCGTCCAGCTTCTTTGCGGCTTCGTCACGACGGACTTCCCAATCGGCACCGGAGTCGAGGCCGCTGGCATCTGTGCCGTCCAGAATCCACGCGGCAAGCTCCCCCGGAACTTCCTCTGGGCTACCCGAACCGAGAACGAGCATCCGTTCGTAGGGTCTCATGGGTGCCAGTGACTCTGTCGAGTTCACTTCAAGCATGGCAACACTGACTGATTCTAGGAGTGCGGGAAGGAGGTCTGGACCCGGTTTCACGGCGGTCAGTGTGGGCCACGGGAATGCCGCGTAGTCGCCTCCCTCGCCTATGTTGGCGGGCACGAATATTTTGGCGCCGGTGTCGGTGACTTCCAGTTGGTTTAGCAGGCTCGAAACGAACCATCCGCGAATGAGCGAGTCCAGGACGCCCGGCGAGAACGGTAGAGCCTCAGGCAACGGACGCGCGCGACGCCAGCGCCAGAACTCAGCACGCTGATCAGGCGCTTTGTTGCGGGCACCCCATTCGCTAGCGATGGGGCGCATGAGGCTGTTGAAAACCACGGGCTCGTATGGCTCGCTGAGAACGGTGAAGATGTCGATATGCGCTCCGCCAGCATCGCTAAACGCCTTGGTGATCTCTTCACTCCATTGGCCACGAGCTTGAAGGGTCTTCTGCAGAATCTCGCGTGCGGGTGAGTTGTCAGGCAAGGGAATCTCACTGAACGATGTCGAGTAGCTGACCTCATGCCGATCATGCACTTGCACTAGCACCGACGTGTTGATATTCGCGAGCGGGGCACCTGCGTTCAGTGCAGCGATCAGCTGGCCCTCGAAACGCTGAAGGCGCGTGGTGATCTCACTCGGACTGATCGTTTCCGGGTTGAGATACTCGCGGAGGCCCTCGGCCATGTAGTTGCCGACGAGCGTGCCCGGTCGGTGCAGCCATTCCCGGCATCGATGGATCAGGTCCTCGGGGGAGGCGAGGACCTTAAAGCTCGCCTTCGAAGGAGTGGCAGTGATAGAGACATTGACCTGGTGATTCTTCGGAGCCCATTTCCGCTCCTTCGCGATGAGCTGCTGAACCCCGGACTCAACCGAATCGGTGCCCAGTACAATCTGGCGCTCCGCAAGCGCTCGACCCTCGGTGCCGGTCGGCGCATCGAGCGTTCGGCGAACGAGGTCCGCGAGGAGCTCGTGGTAGTTGTCCGCCGGCTCGAGGAGGAACTCGTTCGGGGCGGGCTTGAGACGTTCCGGCACCGTGTCCCCAGCAGGCCAAGTATCCATCTTGGAGCTTCGTGCTCCCCGACCCGACCCGCGCGCGTTGGCGAGCGCATCAATGCTGTGCTCGATGGCCTCGAGAAGTGGATGAATCACATTGCTTGCGAGGTCGTCGATGAACTCGGCGGCCAGTTCCCGAATCTCGGCTTCCTGCTCCTGGAGGAAGGTATTCACCGCGCGCTTCACTGCTTCTTCCAGACGATCGGTCGTTCGCAGGATGACGGCCGTGTCCTGATCATCGATGGCGCCGCGCACCTGCTGGTCGACGTCCGCTGCCCAGCGCCGCTGAGCCGCAGCCTCGCTAACAAGCTCCTCACGGACTTGCTTGATCTCGGTGCCCAGCCTGCGGAGCAGTTCAGCCGTTACCGGGGCACCGGCATGAGCGACATAGCGCGCAGCAAGAGAGGGGAGATGATTCTGAATATGCTCGACCCAGGCTTTGCCCTTATCAATCCGCAGCGCAAGTTGTGCAGTTTGAAAGCTCGAGCGGCGGTCGTTGACGAGATTCCGAATGCCACGTCGCACGTCAGAGGCTCTCGCCCCCCTCTCAGGAATCGTTTCCCGGATCTTGCTTAGTACTTCGGTGTACACGGCCTTGAGGTCAGATTTGATGCTGTCCGGACGAAGTGCATCGATGATCTGATTGCGGTCTTCACCACGCTCGTCCAGGCCTGAGGCATCGAGGAACCCGCCAAATACATCGTCGGCGGTTTCCATGATCAGCTGCTTCTCGGTCCGCTCATCGCCCCGAGCGCGGAGGGTTTCGTGCTGACGCAGGAAGCGTTCCACAGCGGTACGCGCCAGATGCTCCGATGCGTACTCCTGGAAGCGATCACGGCCGAGGCCTACTCGAGCTGAGCCCATTGCGATGAACGGCGTTTCGGTCCCCTGCGTGTGCAGGGGGAGTTTGTCGGGAACGGATTGAGCAGTCGCAGCCCACTGTGCCTGGGTGTACGCAGCCATCCGGTCCTGCAGCGTCGCACTTGACATCCAAGACGCGAGCGAACGTCCCATGGCTAGGTAGATGTCGTTCTGGGTCTTGTAGGTGACGCTCTCGTTGCTCGCCCCGACCAGGAACGGATATCGCGGGCCAAGACGTCTCGCGGAACCGAGCTGCACGCCATACTTGGCAAACAGCTGAGTAGTGCCTTCGGACGGTCCCTCTTCGTTCCAGTATCCGCTTAGTAATTCGGCAATCGCAGCAAGGGAGTTGGGCCGAACTCCCCGCCGCGCTTCCTCGGGCAGGTAATCAAACACATCCGGGGCGTACAGGATGCCGACGATCTCATTCGCCCATTTATCACCTAGGGCTCGAACCGCGTCGCAGACATCGATGACCGCGCCGGATCCCGTTCCGCCCGCGATTGAGGAGACAACCACCACTGTCGGTTCGTGCGAGATCGAGCCTGACGAACTGCCCAACAATGTGCTGACGGCCTGCAGCTCGCCAATGACCTCGGCGCCTGTGAGCTCGCGCCGCGCTTTCATGAGTGCATCACGGACACGCTCGACTCCCGCAACCGTAATAACACGGCCGAGTGCGCGAAACTGGCCTGCCCCCTTACTGGCCGGAATGTTTACCCGATTCGGGTCGGGTCGCCAGCCACCGAGCGCATCGACGATGTGAGAGCCACCGGATTGGACCATCGCGGCGTCGATTGTGCGGTAGTCGAGTCCAAGGCCGACCATGCCCTGATAGTCACGCTCGGGGAGTTGGCCCGGCAGGTCGGGGTCGTTGCCGTCTGCCACTGTCGGCACGTCGATGTGAAGAAATTGCCACGCCTTCGGCAATTCGCCTTCCCAGCCGGCCTGTTCGAGTCTACGCACGAGGTTATCTCGAACAATCCGGAGCGTTTTGCCGCCAGAACCGCCAACGCCAATAAGGAGGAAGGGACGAAGCATGCTGTATTCCTTTTCGGGTACTCGGGACCTTTAGTCCCAGAAATTGATGGTTGGGGAGGGCGGTGCGTCAGGTTGGTCATCGAGCTCGCGGACGACGGGGTGGGTGGGCGGGGCAACATCTGGCGCCTTTTTAGGCTTTCGAGCGAACCGTTTCCCGGTTCTGGGGGAGGCCTCGCGCAGTGTTTGCAGTGGCCTCGCACTGTCGTCATCCCAGTCCATTGAGGGGAGTGACTCGATAACAACGCCGTCGGTACTGGGTTGGCGCTCAGCCGACTCTGACGCGACGACGACCGAAGCGGTTGCCCCAGCTCTCGCGGCTCTGGCCGCCTTCACTGCATCGAGAATCCGCTCCCACGGAGCGTTCTCAATCTCAGAGATGCGCTCGTCCAGCACCGAAGAGACCCCGTCGGGAGAGTCGATTATGGTCACGAGTTTGCCTCGGACCGACCCGTCCTCATTGGGGGCTGGCGCTGGCTCCGCGACGAACACGAACCCGAGCGTTCCTGGAAGGCGCACGGGTGCTCGCTTGCCATCCAAACCGATCATCAGCTGGTCGCCTCCGGGGACCACCACGATCCCGTCGTCTGTCTCGACGTATGGCTGTGCCTGTCGTAACGGGAACCAAGGGAAGGCACGTTGATAGTTGAGACCAGCCGCAGCGAAACGGGGCACTCGGCGTTTGTTGAGGAATCCGATGGGCTGGAAATCCTTAGCAGCATCCAGAAGGATTGGGCCATCGGCCCTCGTCACTCGCGTGGCCGTCGCGACAACGGGCACGGACGCCACTCGTGCGTCGGGACCGAGCACGAACCGCTCAGCAACCCGGCGCGAAATGTCAGCAGTCGCCCACGCCGCTCCCAGCGCTGCAAGCACTAGGAGGAGGGTCGAATACCATAAAGCCCCTCTATCGATCGGGCGAGTCATCGTCGTTTCGAAGGGGATGCTGACCGTGATGGTTTGGCTGCCATCCATTTCCTCAAGCCGCACGTTGAGCGTGCCCTCCACTCGTCCGTCCGCTGGATGCTCCGGCGAAACGACGATCTCCAAAGGGACGTCGGTGTTTGCAGGCACGTCTATGCACTCGGATCCTGACGCCCGGACGTCAAGGTCGCCAGCGCCAGCTGGCGACCCGACTGTGACGCTATCGAGGCAGGCACGGGTTACACCCGAAGTTCCACCGGTGAATGTAAGAACGCCGGTCGACGTTCCGCTTCCCTCGATTGCGGGCAGGAGAAGCTTGCTTGGGAGCACGGTCGGAAATGACGGTGGAAGCCGAGTCGCGAGTTCGGTGTGCCCCGTGACCGGCCCAAGCTTGATGTTGTGTGCTGCGGTTGTTGCGTGCGCGGTTGCGTCCACGCGGAGCGTCGGCGGAACCTTCGCGCTCGGAACTTGAACCGTCACGTCCCAGGCATTGCCGTTACGGACCGCCTTCAAGCTTTCCCCGCCGAGGCTGATGTCGAGGTCGATCGAATCGAACATCTCGAAGTCGATCTCGCGCCCGTCGCTGTCTCGAGGGACGACCCGAACCAGTCCCTCCTGGCCGACGAGAAGCTCATCCGGTGCCTCAACGTCGAGGGTCACACCCCACGAGTAGTAGACATCCACTACGGCCATGGCTGATGCTCCGGCAGCGAGGATCCATTCGCCACTTTCTGTAGCCCTCGGGACCTTAACATCGACGGTAATGAGTCCGTCATGGTCATTCACGATGACTTTTCCGCCCTTTATTTCCTTCGCGCCGGGATCCAGCGTCGCGGTGCTCCCGTCCGGGGCGGTGAGCGACGGAGTTTCGTTGCTCGAGAGGCGCTCCATGATTACTTGAAACCCTGCGATTCCGGGATCGACCGGAATCCGAAGCTTGCCCTCAACGCACAGCGAGTCGGGGCACGTGGCGCTCAGTCCGCGAGTGGCTCCATTGAGCATGGCGGTGGCCTGTGCGAAGAGAAGCCGGATCGCGCCGGCATCATCTGCTCGGAGGTAAGCGCCAGTCGATGAAGTAGAGGGGATTGGCGCGGTGCCGCACGATTCGCCCTCCCCAGTCCCTTCAGCAATTGACTTCAGTCGCTCGCGATCCTGATCGGTCACGCTTCCGCGGCCCTCCGATGTGAAGAGAGCTAGGGCAATCACGGCGATGTCGTTGGTTCGCAGGCCATCAGCGATCCCTTGGGGTGCGCAAATTTCGGCTCGCAAGGCGTCAGTGTCGGGGCCGACGTCGAGTTTGCCATCCGTGAACCAGAAGACGACTTTGCAGCTTGCTCCATCAAGCGCGGCGGCCTTCTCATCGAGCGCCTTCTGAGCGCCGCGTAGGGCTGCTCCGTAGTCGGTGAACTTGTCGCGATCGCGATCAGGCAGCGCTGTGGATGCCGCGCTCTTGAGTGAATCGAGATGTGTGTCCCTGACGGCACCCCACCCGACGATCTCGTCATACGAGGAGCCGAATGTGGCGAGACTCGCTTGCACGTCGAGTTTGCTCGAGGAGGACCCACCCAATTGCGCGAGGGAATCGAGCGCGGTCAACACCGCGCCCGCACGCTTATCCGCTGGGTCTGTCTGACGAAGGCTGCCGGAGGAATCAACCACGATCGCGGCAAGAAGGTGATCGCCAGTTGCGGCGCAGGCCGCGATGTTCGCAAACGCTCTGGCGCCGGTGTCGCTGAGTTCAGCTGCGGCCGCGCTCGTTGCACCCAAACCGACCATCATTGCAACGACGGCCATCACGCACGCGATACGGGCGCGAACTTTCCTCCGAGGGGCGCGGCTTCTCATTGCTTTGACAGCTCCAGCGCGAGCAGAACAGCGTTGGTGAGGCCCGCGGCCATGCCGATACCCAAGCCAAGGGCGGCAAGACGATCGAGGCCCGGCTGTGGGAGGAACTGAGGGTGGCCGCGGTGCGCGTTGCGCAATGCGCGATGAATTGAGACGAACACCGTCGCGACGATCGCCCCGAGCAGGTATCCAGCCAAGAGCAGTGCGATCGAATCTGGCTCCAGGCCGAATGCGTTCACCGCAGCCAGACCTACAGACACTGATCCTGCCGCGATGGTCGCTGCGAGCGGCCACCACGGTGTCCGGATGCGCGCGGCATTGGCGCCGTGGGTAATCCCCCCCATTGATTGCCTCAATTCGCTCGACACTGAGGGAGTGAGTCGCTCAACACCCCATACCCCTGGTTGCCCGCCCCGACAACCCGGCTGAATGGGAGCCTACGACTCCCGGTGGGAAAACGGAAACGCCTCATTGCGCAACCGAGCATCATTGGTGTCCTCTTTCGGGTTCGGACTACGGATGTATGAGTAAGCATGCTGGACCACCGACATTTCCTCTACTCTGATTGGGGTTCTTATCGGACCGCGAGCGAACTGAACGCACCCCTAGCAGTGCGGTGTGGCGCGAAGCCGCGCGAGCCAACTTCTAGGACTCGTCCTCCGCGGCTTGCTGCCGCTCCGTCTGGGTGAAGCCGGTTCTCAACCCGGTCGTACGCAGGTCAGTCATGTAACGACTCACGGCGTGCGCCGAGTACGCGATCTGGTCAGGTGCTGCCTCGAACGTCAGTGCGCTGTCGGCGTCGATGCCGAGCGCCCGACCAGTCATGACCGCGTCCTGATTGGCGCCGAGGAAGACGAAGTCCCAGCCGTACTTCTCGGATTGCTCGACGACGAGCGTACGCACGAGATCCAGCGAGTACTCCTGGCTGGAGTTCTCTTCGCCGTCAGTGACCACGACGACCTGCACGGTCGAAGGTCGAGCGTGTTCCGGCATCCCGGCGAGCGTGCGACCGAACTCGGTAATGGCGATGCCGAGTGCGTCGAACAGTGCGGTGCCGCCGCGCGGTTCAAGCTCGATGCGCACGGAGGTGGGGTCGGCGAGGGAAAACACGTGGTCGATCTGATTGTCGAACTGCACGAGGTCGACGGTGAGTAGTCCGGGCGCGGCCGCCTGCTCGGTGACAAGGGTGGTGAGCGCCTCGACCATCTCGTCGCGAATCGAGTGCATGGAACCGCTGCGGTCAACGACGAGCAGCAGGGCGGTGTAGTTCGGGTCGGTCATGACGAGCTCCTTCGGGTAGAGGCGACGCCATGCCGGCCGCACAGCGCTGCTCGTGCGGGTCCTGAAAGGAAATCACGCGAGCAAGATTCAGTGTGAGGGGAACCACTGACACTCGAGGGATAAGAGGGCCGAACCTAAAAGTTCGCCTCCATGAACGTGAGTCGCTCCACTCGTTTTGCCGTTGACGGGTGGGAGTCCAGCAGGGCCGACAGCCACCCCCGACGCAGGGGGTTGGCGAAGAAGAACTGACTCGTTGCCGCAACTGGCCGTGCAAGCTGGCTGCCCTGGGCCTCAATCTTCCGCAAAGCCCTAGAGAGACCGTCGGGATGCCGCGTCAATTCGGCCGCGGACGCGTCCGCAAGGTACTCCCGCTGGCGTGACACCCCTGAGCTGATCAGGGGTCCCAGCAGAAACGCTGCGGTGCCGAAAATCGCGGCCAAGCACAACGATCCGATCCCGAGGGTGAGCGCGACCATCGCTGCCCCGCCCTTGGCTCGGGTTCCGATTAGCGCCCAACCGATGAACGCGAGTGCGGCGGCGATGGCGGCCACGGAGCCGACCAGCGCAAATGTGGTGATCTTGACTCGGCTGTCGTAGTTCACGATGTGTGCCACCTCGTGCGCGATCACACCCTCGAGCTCTGTGTCGTCGAGTAGGCGTAACGTCCCTCGAGTCACGCCGACGACCGCGTCATCCGGACGCATCGCCGCGGCGAAGGCATTGGCTGCGTCATCCTCGATCACGCACACGATCGGCTTCGGGATGCCTGCGCGGATCGCGAGCGTGTCGACGACTCGGTGCAGGCGCGGTTCCTCGCTCGGCCCCACTTCGACGCAGCCGGCAGACCGCGCTGCGTGCTTGGTCGCCGAGCGCAATTGCCACCACACGTAAACCCCACAGAATGCGAGCAGTACGACGAGCGGCCACACTGAGGCTGAACTGATCGAGAGCCACGCGCCGATGCCCGTAATCACGAGCGCGAAGAAAACAATGAGGGTGACACTCCACCTCTTATTGCGCGCGATCTGCCGATACATCCGGCTCACGGTAGCGGTGCGAGTGTCGCCCAACCAGCCCCTGATCACGGGACACCATCTGAAAGCGCCGCAGAATGTCGGTGGTTGCGTCCACTCTAGTAATTAGAGCACGATCGATCTAACTATCGAGGAGTCCACATGGCCACTACCGAACTCACCTCCGCCCAGCTCGACCGCGCCGCCGGCGTCATGCTGGCCACCGCCTGCGGTGACGCGCTCGGCGCCCCATACGAGTTCAACTCCGCGGCATCCGTTGCCCGCATGCTCGAGGGGCTGGACGCCATCCCGATGAAGGGCGGCGGCGGATTCGGCTGGGCGCCCGGCGAGTGGACCGACGACACCTCGATGGCGATCCCGCTGCTGCAGGCGGTCGCGGACGCCAAGGACCTGCGCGACGAAAGCGTGCAGGACGAGGTAGTCGCCGCCTGGATCGATTGGGCGCGCACCGCGCCGGATGTCGGCAGCCAGACCCGCGCGGTGCTGAGCGGTCTCGAGCCCAGCGCTGCCGCGGCCCGGGTTGCCGCGAAACGCGTTCACGACGCCACCGGACGTTCCGCTGGCAACGGCTCGCTCATGCGCACCGCGCCGGTCGTCCTCGCCTACCTCGACGATCCGGCGGCGCTCGCCGACGCAGCGCGTGCCATCAGTGATCTCACTCACTTCGAGACGGATGCCGGCGACGCCTGCGTGCTCTGGACCCTCGCCATCCGTCACGCGATTCTCGCCGGTGAACTCAACGTGCGGGCGGGTCTCGATGCCCTGCCGGCGGGCCGGCGCGGTCGCTGGGCGACGCTGCTCGCCGAGGCCGAGCAGAAGGTTCCTGCCGACTTCCAGCGAAACCCCTGGGTCGTCGAGGCGCTCCAGGGTGCCTGGTCGGCGATCGCAACCACGACTCAGGATGGCACCGCGACCCACCTGCGCCGCGGCCTCGAAGCCGCCGTGCGCGGCGGCAAGGACACCGACACGGTGGCCGCGATCGCCGGCGGCCTGATCGGCGCCCGGTACGGGGCGTCCGCGGTTCCGTCTGCGTGGAAGCGGATCGTGCACGGCTGGCCCGGTCTGCGCGCGCGGGACCTGATGCGGTTGAGCCTGCAAGCGGTCGGCGGTGCTGCGACTGAACGCATCGACTACGCGGGGTATGGCGACATCGCGACCCTGGTGCGGCACCCGCACGACGAGGGCGTCTGGCTCGGCGCGGTCGGCTCACTCGACGCGCTGCCCGATGAGGTGGACGCGGTCGTGTCGCTTTGCCGGGTGGGCACGGCGCAGGTTTCGTCGCGGATCGAGCACCATGTCGAGGTGTGGCTGATCGACAAGGCGGAGCCGCACCACAATCCAAACCTGGACTTCGTGTTGACGGATGCTGCGGACGCGATCGCTGCGCTCCGAACCGAGGGCCGAACGGTGCTGCTGCACTGCGTGCAGGCGCAGAGTCGCACGCCTACGGTTGCGGCGCTGTATGCCGCTCGGCATAAGGGTGTTCCGGCGGGGCAGGCGCTCGCCGAAGTGAGCGCAGCGTTGCCGGCGGCTTGGCCGAACCCGGCGTTTCGCGAGTTCCTGCGCGAGCTGTGACGCAGGGCGGCGGCGTGGTTTGCACCGCCGGCGGCGAACCGGCGCTACCCGCGCCGGAACAGCCGCGCAGGCTTCCCGACCGTGCCGCGCTCGAACTCGCCGGTCTCCACGAGCAGCGGTTCCATCTTGCGGCGGAACGCGTCGCGCTTCGGCGTTCCGTCCGGGTCGATCGCGCGGTGCAGGCGCTCCAGCTCGAGGAGCGTGAATTCCTCGCCGAGCAGGCCCTCAGGGTCGGGTTGTTTCGAATAGTCGGCGCGTAGGCGGGCGACCGCGAGTTTGACGATGTCGTCGTGGTCGAACGCGAGGCCCGTGGCATCCGTCACCGGAATCACCGTGACATCTCGAAGCGCGACATCCGGCACCACGACGGCGTGCACCACGGACATCACCCAGCCGCGATTGTCACGGCCGGGCGCGTCGAAGACGTGCAGCTGGGTGGGGGAGAGACCTTCGAGGCCCACCTTGTCCTTGAGTGACCGACGCACGGCGTCGGCCAGGGTCTCGCCCTCGTGCACGAAAGTGCCGGGCAGGCGTCGCTTCGCGCTGTGCGGCTTGCCAGCCTCAATGACGGCAACCGAGAGCTCACCGTCACGCACCGTCAATACCGCGGTGTCGACCGCGACCGATGGGCGCGGGTAGTCGGTGAGTGTCTTGTCGTGGCTGTCTTTGTACGTCACTCGCCAATTGTCGCATGTATGCGCTAATCTCTAATAGAGCGAAAATGCGCAAATTAGGAGGAGCCCATGAACCAGATTCCACGGCTGCACGTTGGCACCGGTACCCAGGTCGGCGCCCTGACTGTTTTCCCGGTGTGGGTGGATGCCCCCAAGATCACCGGACTGGACTGGAAAGCCGGCAGCATCCGTGTCGCCGAGCGCGAGGGCTCGCCGGTCGTCGGCGAGCTCGTCGTTCAGAACACCGTGCCCCGCCCGGTGGTCGCGCTCGAGGGAGACCTGCTGCGCGGCGGCTGGCAGGACCGGATGCTCGCCAGAAGCATGGTGCTCGAACCGTTCGAAGCCCGAGTGGTCGACGCGTTCTGCGTCGAGGCCGGCCGCTGGCACGGTGCCGGGGACCACACCGCTCAGGGACGCCGCAGCGCTCCCAGCGTGCGCCACGGCAACCTCGCCGGCGGCTCGCAGTCTGCGGTGTGGCAGCGCATCAGCCGCTACGACCGCGAACTCGGCGCCACTCCGAGCTCGTCGATGCTCGATCACCTCGACAGGAACGGTTCGGTCCAGATCAGTCGACTCGAGGGGCAGCGCGGCGTGATCATCGGAATCGGCGGCCGGATTGTGGGAGCCGAGATCTTCGGAAGCTCGGCTGGTCTCGGAGCCCGCTGGCAGGGGCTGCTGGATGCCGCGGCCCTTGACGCTCACCTCGCGCCACTGATTCGAACCGGAGCCGCGCAGGCGCGAGCCTTCGTGCGACACCTCGGCGGGATGACCCTCGAACACGGTGAGGACGCCGGGATCGTCCGATCGATACGCTCGCACCGGGGGAGCGTCCGTGCCACCGGCATCGGCGACGGAACTCGGCTGATCCACCTGGCGGCGTTCGATGATGAGCACCCGCTGCTGGTCGGGGCATAAGAAGGGGTGGGCAATGCCAGACGACGACGATGGACTCGAGCCGTACTATCCGCCCGCCGACCGGTTCCTCAGCGCGCAGATGTGGTGGTTGGCGAGTGAGTTGGCCCGGCGGCATCCGCATCTCATGATCGGCGGTGTCGAAGTCGAGAACAGCCGTCTGCTGGTCTTGCACGACGAGCAGGACAGCATGAGCATCCAGTGGGAGCTCGACGGCGGCTGCAAGTATCTCGTCGACGGCGTCGTACAGCGAATCAGCTGGATCGAAATGATGGCGGCAGCGAACCCGCACGAGATCGTCGAGCGCATCGAGCGAGCAACCGGTCTTGGAGTGCCGAGAGCGATGCCCGAGACCAGTGGACGTGCGCTGACTTACCAGCTCATTGCGAGCGCTCTGGCCACGGCGGCCAACGATCGGCATGACTGGCATGCCGTGCCCGCGCCGATGCGGTTCGACGGCGAACCCGACAGCCCGTATCTGGAAGCCTTCGAGAGTGTCGACGCGGCGGTCAGCGGATACATCGACGCGGTCACGTCTGACCTGGCTGCCGGGCGACCGGTGTATTTCTTCCAGCCGTTCTGGGTGCTGCTCCGCGACCTCGAACCGGTCGTGATCCTCGACACCGCGGGAGTGGCGCACACCTACTTCGCGGAGACCGAACTCCTGCCGCTCTACGAATCCATCAACCGCAACGTGACTCTGACGACCATGCGGGTCGTCGGCGCCTACTACCCGTGAGGAACCCGACGTGAAGAAGATCCTGTACATCGACCTCGACAACACGCTTGTCGACTTTCCCTCGGGCATCGGTCGGCTGCCGAAGCATGCGACCGAGCGGTACCGTGACGCTTACGACGACGCGCCGGGCATCTTCTCGCTGATGGATCCGGTTCCCGGCGCCATCGAGGCGTACGGGGCACTATCGGAACTGTTCGACACCTACATCCTCTCCACCTCGCCATGGGACAACCCGAGCGCATGGCAGCACAAAGTGGAGTGGGTGCGCGAACATCTCGGAGCAGAGAGGGGAACCCCGGCGTACAAGCGGCTCATCCTCTCGCACCACAAGAACTTGAATCGGGGCGACATCCTGATCGATGACCGGCCGCACAATGGCGCCGCGGGGTTTGACGGCGAGTGGCTCGCCTTTGGCGAGCATGCCGCTTTTCCGACTTGGCAGAGCGTGCTCGATTACCTGTCGCAGCGAGCGGATGCCCCGGCTCTCCACGCCGCGATCACGCTGGCACGCGCGGCTCACGCCGGGCAGACCGACAAGCTCGGCGAGCCGTACATTCTTCATCCGTTCGCGGTGATGACTCGCGTGTCATCGCCGGAGGCGAAAATCGTGGCGATCTTGCACGACGTGGTCGAGGACACGGATGTCACCCTTGACGCGCTGCGTGCGCAGGGGTTCGGCTCGGAGATCCTTGCTGCGGTCGATGCGATCACGAAGCGCTCGGGTGAACCGCTTGCTGAGTCCATGGCCCGCGTGCGCGTGAACCCGATCGCGCTCGTGGTGAAGCAGGCGGACATCTCGCACAACACGGCGCCGCGGCGGATGGCTCGGCTCGATCCTGAGACTCGGGCGCGACTGACCGCAAGGTACGAGGAGTCGGTCCGGTTGCTGGGCGCGACTATGGATGGGATCCGGGCAGAGTTCGGACAGCAGGAAGATGCCGAGTAGCAGGCGAGACCCTGGCGCAATCCGCGCCGCAGGCACCACTACGCTGGGAATGTTCGCGGCGGACGCAGTCACTGCCAGCCGCGAGGGGTGGTTTATCGGACATGGAGTACGTACTCGCGGGAGCGAGCTAGGGGGAGGGGTATTCGCATGCCGCTTCCGCTCGTCCCGGTCGTGGTCGGCGTCATCCTGAGTGGTGCGCTCGCGACCGTGATCCCCAAGCTTGCGGGGAAGCGTGGGGTCCCTAAGCCGGCGAGAAAGCGTGATGGCAAGCGCGTCGCCATCCTGGGGCGGCAGCAGGTGGGAAAGTCGACGCTGCTGCACCTACTTCGCGAAGGCAGCGTTCCGGAGACAATTTCGTCCACAGGTAGTCCCGTGGTCGGAGGAGAGTTTTCGATGGAAATTGGTGGGAAGGTCGTCAATTTCAATGTTGCGAAGGATCTACCAGGAAACGATGGTCTCGGGTTTGGGGATTGGAAGGAGGCGCTTTCTGGTGCCGACTACCTCTGGTATCTGTTCCGCTCCGATTTGATCGCGCAAGGTGATCCTGATGAGATCCGCCTCGTCGAGAGCCATCTCGACATGTTCAAGGTCTGGATCGACGACGGAAACACCAAGGTTCCCAAAACTATTCTGATCGGGACTTGCGCGGACTGGCATCCCTCGTACGAGCGACACCCCACCCAATTCGCCAATGCTGTCGGCGCGGCGCGCCCGATCAAGTTCGGGAGAGTCAAACTCGAGAATGCCGGCGTCGTCGTCGGTAGCCTCGTCACCCACACGGAAGCCGACAGGTTGGTTGAGAGCCTCAGGAGTCGTCTCGCGTGATCGTTGCCTGTACGCAAACTCCCGACGAAGCTGGGTCTGCTACGCGTCGCGGGGCGGCAGCGTCCTTGAGCTTTCTGCAACTCCCGACTTCACCGCACTGCCCCACGCGGCCGGTGCATGGCCACGCTAAAAGGAGAAATCTTGGTGGTTTCTGAGACGGGTGCCGTGCGCCCAAGGTCTGTCCTCGTTGCCGATGATCGGCTATACATGAAGATCACGCAGGATCCAGACTCTGTAGAGCTGCTCGAGGACCTCGACGCCATGGTGATCCCGTTCTCCAGCAAGGCAGAGGGTAACGAGCTGCAGGTCGCTTCGATTCGTCAGGTACTGCTTGCGACTGGACAACTCGTATCAGGGGCGCTTCTGATCAAGAACCCCTACGAAACCGAGAGTTACGAGTTTGCCGAGCAGGCAATCGAGACTTTCGCTGCCGCCAAATACCACCACTTTGCGAATGTGGCGAGACTCCTCGGGGCGCGCCAGGTTCGATTTGTGCAGGCGAGGGTCGAGCGCGTCAGCGCCAATTGGGCTGGTTCCCTCAAAGCGAGGGTTTCGCCGGGTGGAGGCGAGGCCGAGGCGAGCAAGGAGGTGATCAAGAATCTCGAAGATCGGCTTGAGGGCCAGATGAAGTTTCCGGGTTCAGACCCGGCACCGGAGGAGGCATTGGAGCACCTTCGCAGGCGTAACCTCTCCAACGACCAGCAATTGAAGGCTCTCGTCGAAATGCGCACAGGGACGAACCTGATCAGCGATTATCGGATGACTCTCAGCGGCACTCGGGAGTCGGATGCCAACCTCCAAAGCGCTCTGAAGATCGCGAACTCGGGTGCGGTGAAGGCGGTCGAAATCGGGGCATCGTTCTCGAAAGCGGCCAAGTCGATCAGCAGTGTCGAAATCACTACCGAGATCAAGTTCTAAAATTCCGGTTGCTCCACCCCACTGACTAAGAAGCGCTCACGCTCCCAGCCCACACTCCATCCCGCGCCTGAGTCGTCCCCACGTACAGCTCCCGCCGATCGCGCTCGTGCCGTTCGAGTGGGAGTCCGACCCATCCGGATCTCTCACCGCGGACGGCGTCAGCAACGACTCATCCACCCGTGGCAACAACACCTGCTTGAATTCGAGCCCCTTCGCGCGCTTGATTGTGCCGACCTTCACTGCGTCGACAGGCACACCGGCGTGGGCAGTCAGCAGCACGGTAGGCAGGCGAGCGGCGGAAGTGGAACATCCAGCCGCACCGGCTCGATGAGTTCAAGTTCTCCACCGACCCCGAGCTGGAAGCGAAGCTGCGCGATGTCGTCGGGCTCTACATGTCCCCGCCGGAGAACGTGGTCGTGGTCAGTGTCGAGGAGAAGTGACGTCTGTAGGCATCTACGCTGCGAACTCAAACTCGATGGTGATCTCGGGATCGACGCTTGCGATGATTCCGGAGTAGAACACTTGGGCCTGCTCCTTTAGCGCCGCTTCGTTTTGGGAGATGTATTTCTGCTTGTTCTCGTTGCTGAGGATGTTGTTGACCATTTGAGTTTGAACCGCTGGCGGTGCCAGCCAGCTGAGCGCGTTGTTGCTCTCGATGGGGTCCTCGAAAACGGGATCGTCGAAGCCGATGCCGATGAATTCAGGGATGGTCACCCGGAACGACCTTGGTCCGGTGGGCTCGATCGTCACCTGTGACCCATCGATGCCTAGTTTTGCGTCGAACCTGTACTGGATCAGCGTCGTTTTCTCGCTCGCAGGTACCGCGACCCCGAAAATCTTTCCATTGTCTTCGTGCCTCGCGACACCCTCGATGTGAAGGCTGAGCAAGGCGACCTCTTGCTGGCGTTTGACGGACTGAATCACCTGCGAATCTCGTTCGTCCGAGCTACTGGTGAACAGTGAACCGAGAGCGAGGGCGTTGAGTCCACCGAACGTGAAGGATGCGCCCGTTCCCACGACAACCAGCAGGATGACCAGCAGGAGTGGCCAAAGCAGAACCCTTGCTTTGAAGAAGGTCATGACGATTCAGTCTCCAGTTCTGTTCGTCGTCGAAACGCCCTCGGAATTCCGCGGTGTGGAACGGCCGCAACAGATCGCAGCGTCAAGTCCCCTCGAACCATATACGTAGCCAGGAACTAGTGTCGCGTGTTACTAATTCGTTTGCAGTTGATCTGATTGGACCCGAGGGCCGTTAGTCGCACTCAGCTGCAGGTCCCCACCCAAACGCCATCGCGCGCTCGGGTCATCCCCACGTACAGCTCTCGGCGGTCACGTTCGTGCCGTTCGAGCAGCGACTCTGATCCGTCCGGGTCCCGAACCGCGGACGGGGTCAGAAGCGACTCATCCACGCGCGGCAACAGCACCTGCTTGAACTCGAGGCCCTTTGCCCGCTTGATCGTGCCGACCTTCACCGCGTCGACAGGAACGCCGTCGTAGTCGGTCAGCTGCACGGTTGGTAGGCCCGCCGCCGTCAGGGTGCGCATCGCGGCCGCGGCGCCGGCATTCGTGCGACACAGGATTGCGACATCCGCAATCCCGGTGCCGATTTCGCGGGTGACCGCTTTGATGTGCGCGACCAGAGCTTCGTCGTGCTCGGCGTCCGTCGTGAACTTCGCGAACACCGGGGGAGTGCCGTGCCGCGACACCCGCTGCGTGCCGTCACCCAGCTGGTCGGCGCCCTCGATGTCGGTGAACTCGTCACCGTCCACGATGCGTGCGGCCGCCTGAAGGATCTCGGCCGTGTTCCGGTAGTTGATATCAAGCACCACGCCGCGACCCGCCAACGAGATGCCTGCCTCGGCGAGCGTGTACCCGCCGGGGTAGATGGTCTGCTGGCCGTCACCGATCAGTGTGAACGCGTCGGGTTCATCTCCGACGAGCGACCACAGCATCCGCACCATCGCGCACGACAAGTCCTGGGCCTCGTCGACGATCACGGCGGAGTAACCCTCGAGCGGCTGCTCCCGCAGCGTGCGCTCGGTCGCCAGGATCCGGTCCGCGAAGTCGTGCACGCCCTGCTTCTCGAGCTGCTGCTCGTACTCGCGGTAGAGCGCCCACACCGACCGACGCTGGTCGATGGTCAGTCGCCGCTTGCGTCCAATGCGGGCACTGTCGGCGTACTGCTCGAACTGGGTGAGGCCACGTCCCTTTATGACGTAGTCAATCTCTTCTTTCCAGTAGTCGGGCTTCGAGTCGATTTCCTTCAGGGGAGCGGATGCGGCTCGCCACGCGTCCCACCAGGCGGTCTTCACTCGTCGGCTGTCCAGCTTCGAGCTGATGCCGCGCTCGCTGAGCAATGAGCCGGCGAACTCGTACACTCCGCGGAACTCGACGCGGTCGACGACTTCCGGTGCCATGCGCTCGAGCGAATTGCGCATTACGTCGGGCAGGGTTCGGATGAAGGTGGTGAACAGGATCTTGCCCTCAGGCTTCGCGCGGGCGAGGTATGCGGCTCGATGGAGGCCGACGACGGTCTTACCGGTGCCCGCTGCGCCGCGGATGCGGGCGGGTCCGTTGAAGCTGCGTCGCACGAGTTTCGCCTGATCGGGGTGGAGGAAGGCCATCCACTCTTCGATCGGTTCGGCGAGCAGTCCCTCGAGCAGGACGTCGTTGACCTCCTGCTCGGTCATCAGAGAGTCGACATCGATCTGAGCCGCTGCCGCCTCGAGCACCGGTTCGCGGACGACGGCGACCACGGGCGCCGGAGCGCCGACGACAGGGAAGTGTTGCAAAGCAACGCCGAGCACCGCGTCCACCTGGGATTCCGTCATCCGATGTCCGCGCCGCACGATGTAACGGACGATGTCTCCTTCACCTACGACATCCACCGAGCCGACGGACTCCTGGATGCCCTTTCGGCCCGCGAGCACGACGACTGACTTGACCTCGCCTGGCGCGAGACCGACTGTGGCGAGTGCTGCCTCTGTGCCGTAAGCCAGGTCTGCAAGCCCTTCGAACTCGTCGGTGACATCTTCCTGATCGCGGAACACACGGCCGCCGGCGACGATGATGTCCTTCCACCACTTGGTGTCGACGATGAAGACGCCGCTTGGGCCGACCACGATTAGATCGACCTGCGCTCGCCGGCTGCCCGGCCATTGCCGGTCGGGCAAGAGGAAGTGTCCATGCGCGGTGAGCGGGGCGAGCAATCGTGCGATGCGCTTCTCGGATTCGGCAGCCGCCATGTAGTTGCCTGCCTTCGAGCGTGATGCGATTGCCTCGCGTTCGTGCGCTGCTGCCAGTGCAAGCTGCCGCTCAGCCTCGAGCCGCGCTGATTCTCCTGCCGACATGCTCATCCCCCCGGTGAGTGTGGTTCAGGAACAGTGTGGCAGAGCCGCGAACTTGCGTGCTGCCACCGCTTTCGGGCGAGGGATCTCGGGCGTTCATCCGTGGCGCTCTCGGTTTTATCGGTGGATGCCTTTACGGTTGACGGTGACACGACTTGGGGGTAAAGGGTGGAATTCGCCGAATCGCTCGCCGCGCTTGCACAGAAGGTCCGCAACCAGCGCGATGCTATCCAGACCGAGGAAGCGACGAAGAACGCATTTGTGATGCCGTTCATCGCGTCGGTGCTCGGCTACGACGTCTTTGATCCGCTGGAGGTGGTCCCCGAGTTCACTGCGGATGTCGGGACCAAGCGCGGCGAGAAGATCGACTACGCGATTATTCGCGACGGTGAGGTCCAGATCCTCATCGAATGCAAGAAGTCGACCGAGCCCTTGAAGATCGAGCACGCATCGCAGCTCTTCCGATACTTCGCGGTCACGAACGCTCGCATTGCTGTGCTGACGAATGGCCAGCTCTATCACTTCTACACGGACCTCGATGCCCCGAACCGCATGGACGAGAAGCCGTTCCTGGTTCTGGATCTGCTCGATGTCGACGAGACTCTGATTCCCGAAGTCAAGAAGCTCACCAAGGACATTTTCGACCTGGATTCCGTCGTCAATGCGGCTGAGGAACTCAAGTACATCGGGCAGCTCAAGCGCACCATCGCCAGCCAGTTCCGCGAGCCTGATGATGAGTGGATTCGTTTCTTCACCACTCGTGT
The DNA here is from genome assembly GCF_009755725.1 of Diaminobutyricimonas sp. LJ205. Lineage (NCBI taxonomy): Bacteria > Bacillati > Actinomycetota > Actinomycetes > Micrococcales > Microbacteriaceae > Ruicaihuangia > Ruicaihuangia ninglii. Next base: position 958,998 of record NZ_CP046619.1, read on the forward strand.
TTACGAGGGCGCGTTCACTCAGAAGGTGCGTGAGCAGTTCCGGGGGCTCGTCTCCAAGGCGACGAAGCAGTTCCTGAACGACCAGGTGAACGACCGTCTGAAAGCTGCACTGGGTGGATCGAACTTCCCCGGCGCTGCGGCTGACGCAGACGTGGACGCGGTCGCCAGCCAGCCCGTTGCGGAAAACGACCTCGATCGGGACACCGAGATCGAAACGACGCTCGAGGAGCTCGAGGGCTACCAGATCGTCAAGGCCATCGCCTGCAGCGACGTGAAGCCGCAGCGGGTGACTCACCGCGACGCGAAGTCGTACTTTGCAGTGCTGCTCGACGACAACAACCGGAAGCCGATCGCGCGACTTCACTTCAACAGCAAGTCCGTCAAGTACCTCGGCGTGTTCGACGAGAACAAGAACGAGACTCGTCACCAGATCGGCTCACTGGACGAGATCTACCTGCACGCGCCCGCCATCCGCGAGGCGGTTGCGCGGCACGCGTAGCCCAGGGGATTGTCGCTCGATAATCAGCAGCGGCGGTCCGCCGGCACTTCATTGAGCTGCCAGCGGACCGCCGTTGTGTCGCTGTTTAGCGGTTACGCGCCGAGGTCCGCGGTGTTCATGTTCTTGAAGGCCTCTTCGACTGCAGGGTTCGCCGCGATCATCTCGTCGGTGAACTGCTCGCCGGTGACCCGGTACTGCACCAGTTCGTCGGAGTCCGCCTTCAGCTGGTCCGCAACATCCGCCCATCCTTCGGGGGTGTCCTCGGTGGACTGCACGCGCGGCAGACCGGCGAGAACCATGCGGCCGGCGCGGCCACCGCTGACCTGGAACAGGTCACCGTGCACCGTGGTGTCCTGGTGCGAGAGGTAGGCGACGAAGTTCGCGACGTGCTCCGGGCCCATACCGTCACGGAGCGTGCTGAGGATGGTCGGGTCGCTGTACGCGTTCTCGGTCATCGGGGTCCAGGCGGTGGGCATGAGCGTGCTCACTTGCACGCCAACGCGGTCGCCCTCCATGGCGAGGGTGTTGCCGAGCGCCCAGATCGCGCCCTTGGCGGAGCCGTAAGCGGCGGCTCCGGGGTTGGCCAGGATGCCGCTGGAAGAGACCAAGATCAGCCGGCCGGAGCCGGACTTCACCAGGTGCGGCCAGGCGGCGCGGGAGAGTTCGGCAGTGCCGCGGAACGACACGTCGAAGACCTGCCAAAACTCCTCCGAAGCCTGCTCACCGAACAGGCCGACACGGATGATACCGGCGTTGTTGACGACGATGTCGAGCTGCCCGTAAGCATCGATGGCCGTCTGCACGATGGCCGATGCCTCGGTGGCGACATCGTGCACGTCTACGACGGCGGTGCCTCCGGCATCGACGATTTCCTTCACGACCTGCTCGGCGTTCGCCTGCGAGACATCGTTCACGACGACCCGGGCGCCCCGCGATGCCAGCGTGATTGCGTGCAGCTTGCCCATGCCCTGGCCGGCGCCGGTGACAATCGCTACGCGGCCTTCAAAATTCAACAAACTAATCAACTCCTTGTGACGAGCCAGCCGGCTCATGATTAGGCCAACAAGCTCATGCATAAGCATATTCCGGCGGTTCGCCGAACCCGTGTCCGTAGGCGTCGGGCCTGGCTTGTCGGTGGCTCCCGATACCGTCGTCCCATGAGGATTCTCCACACGTCGGACTGGCACATCGGACGCACGTTCCACGGCCACTCCACGGTGGAGGCCCTCCGCGAAGTACTCACCGCGCTGGTCGAGGTGGTGCGAGAGCGCCAGGTTGATGTGGTCGTTGTCGCCGGCGACGTCTTCGACTCCGCCACCCCGGCCGCCGACTACTTCGACCTGCTCACTGAGGCGCTTCGCCGGATCCGTGAGGCCGGAGCATCCGTCATCGTCACCAGCGGCAACCACGACTCGGCCAAGCGCCTCGGGTTCCAGGCCGAGTTCGCCGGCCTCGGCGGAGTGCACGTGATCACCCGCGTCGAACAGCACGACCGCCCGGTCAGCATCGAGGACGAGCACGGGTCGGTGCACTTCTACGGCATCCCGTACCTGGAGCCAGCGCTCATCCGCCACCTCTACCCAATCGAAACCCTGCGCACCCACGAGCAGGCGCTCGGCTTCGCCATGCGCAACATCCGCGCCGATGCCGCCGAACGCGGTGGCCGCTCGGTGGTGCTCTCGCACTGCTTCGCTGCGGGGGTAGCCGCGAGCGACGAGGCCAGCGACGTGGAACGTGACATCACCGCCGGCGGGCTCGACGTGGTGCCGCTGCCGGTGTTCGACGGACCCGACTATGTCGCCCTCGGCCACATCCACGGCCGGTCCCAGCTGAGCGACCGGGTGCGCTACTCCGGCGCCCCGCTGCACTACTCGTTCGCCGAGGCCGGCAAACCGCGCGGCGCCTGGCTGGTCGAACTCGACGCCACCGGTCTCGCCTCGGTCGACTGGGTCGACCTGCCGATACCCCGCCGACTGAGCATCCTCACCGGACCTATCGACGACCTGCTGACGGATGCCGCGTACACCGAGTTCGAACAGGACTGGGTCTCCGCCATCCTCACCGACCAGGCCCGCCCGATCGACGCCATGCGCCGGCTGCAGGAACGCTTCCCCGGCTGCGCGACCCTCGAGCACCGTCCGGCGATCCACCTGGTCACCGATACCGTCACCTATGCCGAGCGGGTGAACGCGAAGTCCGACCACGAGATCGTCGGCGGCTTCCTCGAACTCGTGCGCAACGGCATCGGACCCACCGACGCCGAACAGGCCGTGATTGGCGAGGTCATCGCCGCCGAACGCGCCCAGGAGGCCACGGCATGAGGATCAACCGCCTCGAACTCGCCGGATTCGGCCCCTACAAACAGGCGCAAACCGTCGACTTCGACTCCTACGCCGACGACGGCATCTTCCTGATCTCCGGCAAGACCGGCGCCGGCAAATCGAGCATCCTCGACGCGATCTGCTTCGCACTGTACAACTCAGTGCCACGCTATGACGGCACCCAGACCCAACTGCGCAGCCACCACTGCGAGATCGACGACCCGAGCTACGTCGAACTCGACTTCACGGTCGGCGACCAGCGCTACCGGGTGCGGCGCACCCCGGAGTACGAACGCCCCAAGGCACGCGGCACCGGCACCACCACGCAGAAGGCCGACGCCGACCTCTTCATCTGGCGCAACGATGGCTGGGAAGGGATCGCGTCCCGGCCGGTCGACGTCGGGACCGAGCTGGCCCGCATCGTCGCGCTCAGCAAGGACCAGTTCCTGCAGGTGATCCTGCTCGCGCAGAACCGCTTCCAGCAGTTCCTGCTCGCTAAGAACGACGAACGCGGAGCCCTGCTACGCACCCTGTTCGGCACCGAACGCTTCGAACGCTACGAGACCGCGATCGTCGAGCGCTCCAAGGCGCTCGACGCCCAGCTCGGCAGCGCCATCGACGAACTCCAGCGCGACCGGCAACGGGCGAGCGACTTGCTGGTGGCCGGTTCGGTTGAGACATCCGTCGCCGCGACGGGGACGATCGACGCCGGCTCAGTGGCTCTCACCGACGGCTCCGCGGCGCTCGCCTTCGACGTCGATGCGGCTCCCGGGCTGGACTGGTTCACCGCGGCGCTGGCCGCGCTCACCGAGGTTCTCGAGCGGGCAACAGCCGACGCCGACCGTGCCCGCGACCACGCCGAGGCCGCGGCATCCGCTCATCAGGCGCTGGTGACCACCCAGCAGCGGCAGACCCGCCGCGACCTGGCGCGCGCGAAGGTCGCCGCGCTGGATGCGGAAGCCGCCGCGGTCGAGTCCAGCCGTGCCGCGCTGCAGGCGGCGGTGCGCGCGGCCGCGCTCTGGCCGCATGTCACCGCGCGTCGCGAGGCGGCGGTCGCCTTCGAAGCGGCCCAGGCCGACGAGTCCACCGCGCGTGGCGTGTACGCCGGCTTCGGCGATCAGGCGACGGATGCCGCCACACTCACCGCGGTGACCGACGAGCTCACCCGCACGCTCGGGGCGCTCGACGAAGTGCTGCGCGATGAGGCCGGATTGCCGACGCTCGACGCGACCCTCGCGCAATTGGGCACCACGGTCGACGGGCTCGACGAGCAGGTCGCCGCCGCGGCCACCCGGGCCATCGACCTGCCGGTTCGGCTCACCCAGATCGGTGACGCGTTGACGACGGCGAAGGTCGAGGCCGGACGACAGGCGGATGCGTCGGCAAACGTCGATCGGCTCGCGAAGGCGCGGGCGGCCGCAGCCGACGCCGCCGCGCTTGACCCGAAGGTCACCGCCGCGCAGGCCCGTGAACTCGAGGCGGTCAGGGCGCACACCGCGGCGTCCGGACGGGTCGAGGAGCTGCTCACCACCCGGCTGCGCGGCGCCGCAGGTGAGCTGGCCGCGCAGTTGCAGGCGGGGGAGCCGTGCGCGGTGTGCGGGTCGACCGAACATCCTCAGCCGGCGGAAGCGAGCGAGGACTCGGTGTCGGATGCCGACATCGACGCCGCCCGCGAGCAGCTCGACGCGACCCGCGCGACGATGGACACCGCTCGCGCCGAGGCCAAGGAACTTGCCGACAAGCTGACCGACGCGAGAGCCCGTGCCGAGCAGCGCTCTGTCGAGGCGATCGACGAACTGCTGGCCGCCGCCCGAGCCGCGCTTACGACGTCGACCGAGGCCGCCGCGGAGGTCACTCGGCTCGAGACCGAGCAGGCCGCCCTGCGCGCCGAACTCGAGTCGCTCGAGGCCGAGCAGCAGACGCTCCGTACCGAGCGGGACCGCGTCGAGACGGAGCGGGCGGCCGCCCAGGTGCGCCGCTCCGAACTTGCTGAGCGCGTCGAACGCCAGCGCGCCGACTACGAGACGGTGGCCGGTCGCGCCGCCGCACTGCACAAGCACCTCGAAGCCGCGCGGGAACTGGAGCGCGCGATCGATGACCGCGTCGCCCGCACCGCGGCACTGGAGACCGCGACGACCGCGCTGCAGGCGCAGCTCGTCGAGCATGACTTCGCCGATGAGCACGCGGTCGATTCCGCACGTCTCGAGCAGGCGGAACGGGTCGCCCTCGAGCAGCGGATCAAGGAGCACGAGCAGGGAGTCGCCACCGCCCGGGCAACCCTCGCCGAGCCGGAGCTCGCGGACCTTTCGGACGAGCTGGTGTCGACGGATGCTGCCGCCGAGCAGCTTGCCGCCGCGCGGAAGGCGCATTCCGACACTGTCGCGGTGCTAGGCAGTGTGCGCGAGCGACACGGTCAGCTGGAGCGACTCGTCGGCGACGTCGAGGGCAGGCTGGAGGCATCCGCAGCCCTGCGCGAGGAGTACGACCAGGTGCGATCGCTCGCGGACGCGGTCCAGGGTGGCAAGACCAACACCAAGCGCATGCGACTCGAGACCTATGTGCTCGCGGCGCAGCTCGAGGAGATCGTCGCCGCGGCGAACGGGCGACTGCGGACGATGACGTCCGGTCGGTATGAGCTGCAGCACGACGATTCGGTGCAGTACCGCAACACCCGATCGGGGCTGGGGCTGGCGATCCTGGACCAGCACACCGGCCGCGCTCGTGCCACGCATTCGCTGTCGGGCGGGGAGACATTCCTCGCCTCGCTTGCGCTGGCGCTGGGGCTCGCCGAGGTGGTCACCAACCAGGCCGGCGGCATCACGCTCGACACACTCTTTGTCGACGAGGGCTTCGGCTCACTCGATGGCGAAACCCTTGAGATCGCGATGAGCACCCTCGACTCGCTGCGCGCCGGCGGCCGCACGATCGGGCTGATCAGTCACGTCGAGGCGATGAAGGAGCAGATCCCCGCGAAGCTGCGGATCAGCGTGACGGATGCCGGGTGGAGCGAGATCGACTGCCAGACTGGACCGTGATGAAGACGATCCTCAACCTGATCTGGCTGATCCTGTCCGGCTTCTGGCTGTTCCTGGGCTACATGCTCGCCGCAGTGATCATGTTCGTGCTGATCGTCACGATCCCCTGGGGCATCGCCGCCGCGCGCATCGGCGTCTACGCGCTCTGGCCATTCGGCAAGACCGTGGTGGACAAGCCCGGCGCGGGCCTCGGCTCGGCGCTCGGCAACGTCATCTGGGTCATCCTCGCCGGCTGGTGGCTCGCCATCGGACACATCCTGAGCGGCATCGCCCTGTGCATCACGATCATCGGCATCCCGTTCGGCATCGCGAACTTCAAGATGGTGCCCGTGTCACTGCTGCCACTCGGCAAGGACATCGTCGACCAGTAGCAAGCAGCTGACGACAGGTGGGGGTGCCGTTGCAGCACCCCCACCCTTCGTTCTCAGTGCGTCAGTTCTTAGACGTGGTCACCGTGCGAGTGGCCGCCGCCGCTGCCGGTGGTGCCCTGGGGACCGGCGGGCGCCGGGAGGTTGAGACCACCCGGGATGCTCTTGCCCTTGACGCCGTTCACCGACTCCGTGGAGTAGGAGTAGACGAGCACGGCAAGCGCGATCGCATCGATGTTCACGTCGAGCGCCTCGACGTTCACGTTGTCGATCGTGTCGCACGCCTGGTGGTAGCACTGGTCGAAGGACTCACCCGCGACACCGCCCCAGATCGCCTGCTGCTCGGCGGTCTTGACGACCTCGGCGCCCGTGAACAGGCCACCGGCCGGGATGCCCTCGAGGATGAAGGCTTCGTAGTCGCTGCGACCGCTGAACTCGGCGTCGTCATAGGGCTGCCCCACACTCGTGAAGTAGCTCTCGAAGAGGTCCTCGATCTGAACCGAGCCCGCGGGCACGTCGACCGGCGCCGGGAACTGCGATTCGTCACCGTCGTAGATCATGAAGATGTAGTTCGGCGACGCGACCATGTCGAAGTTGAGGTACAGCGCGATGCGGTCCTTCTCGGCCTGCGAGAGACCGTCGACGTAGGCCTGCGAGCCGATCAGACCTGCCTCCTCGGCACCCCACCATGCGAGGCGGATGGTGTTCTCTGGCTTCAGCTTCGACAGGTTTTGGGCGATCTCGAGCAGCGAAGCGGAACCGCTGCCGTTGTCGTTGATGCCGGGACCTGCCTGCACCGAGTCGAGGTGCGCGCCGGCCATGACGACGTTGTCGGTGTTCGTGCCGGGCAGTTCCGCGATCACGTTCTTCTGCGGACGCAGCTCGGGTGCGGGCACGAAGACGTGGGCCGTTGATCCCGCCTGCGAGAGGGCAACACCCTGCTCGTAGCTGGCACCGACCACGGGGATGCCGACGATGTTCGAGCCGCCCAGCGTGCCGACGATGAGGTCCTGACGGTCGGCAGTGGCGGCGTCGCCCGCGTTGAAGATGATGACGCCGGCGGCGCCCGCTTCTTCAGCGTTGATCGCCTTGTCGGCGAACGGGCAGAAACCGCGCTGAATGAGGGCGATGGAGCCGGCGGGGAAGCCCACGAAGTCGGCGTCGTCGCATCCACTGGTGTTCGCATTGCCGAGGCCGAGTTGCAGGTCGACTCCGACGACGGACGCCGTCACGTCACCCGGGCCGCTGCCGGTGAACGGCCCGGTCGGGTACTCCGCATTCGTTGGGGTCAGCTGCGTGAGTGTCGAGGGCCCGACGAACGTGAAATCGAACTCGTCGATGGTCACGTTCCACCCGGCCGCCTCGAGGGTTTCGACGACGTAGTCGACGCTCGCCTCGTAGCCGGGCAGGCCGGCAGCACGGTTGCCGCCGTTCTCGTCGGCGATGCGCTGGAACGCCTCGAGGTGCTCCATTGCACCGTCGGCGTTCACGCACTCGAGAAGTTTGGAGATGGTGTTGTTGTTACGGTTGTCGCACTTCGCTGCGGGAGCGGCCGTTGCCGCCCCGGCCGGGATCAAGGCGATAGCGAAGGCCGCAGCCGTCGCTAACGCGATCCCTCGGGATCTGGTGACTTGTGACATCATTTTCCCTTCGAATAAGGCGGCCTTATTGGCCCCCATTTGGGGCTGAGCCTAGAGGCAACCGTGTCGGGAGCAATAGAGTGTTCTTGAACCGGATTCGTGGTATACGTGCCAATCGAAGGAGCCGACGGATGTCTCTCGCACGAGTCCAGAACTTCTCCATCTCGCTCGACGGCTTCGGCACCGGGGAACCCCAGAGCCTCGAGGCGCCGTTCGGCCACGCCGGTGACCGGCTGCACGAGTGGATGTTCGCGACCCGGTTTGGCGGGGAGATGTTCGGCCGGCCCAGCGGTTCCCGCGGTGTCGATGAAGCATTTGCGCGGCAGTTCGATGTGGGAATCGGTGCCGAGATCATGGGCGCCAACAAGTTCGGCCCACCCGGATGGCATGAGGATCCGGAGTGGAAGGGGTGGTGGGGGAGCAACCCACCGTTCCATACGCCGACCTTCGTGCTGACCCATCACCCGCGCCCGTCGATCGAGATGGAGGGCGGCACGACGTTCCACTTCCTCGACGCGTCACCTGCCGAGGCGCTTGAGGCGGCCCGCGAGGCTGCGGGCGGCCAGGACGTTCGCCTCGGCGGGGGAGCAACCATGATCCGCGACTTCCTCGCGGCCGGGCTCGTCGACCACTTGCACGTGGTGGTGGTGCCGATTCTGCTCGGCCGCGGTGTCCGACTCTGGGACGGGCTCGAGGGGCTCGAGAAGGACTACGCGGTGGAGGCGACCTCGTCGCCGACCGGAGTCACGCACGTGACGTTCACCCGGGCAGCGGACTCAATCGCGTCGATCGAGCTCGATAGAGAAGTCGGAGCCATGCCGCGCGATCCGAACATCCCCGACGCATTTGACGTCTACACGGTCGTGGTTCTGCGGCGGCCGGATGACGCCCCGGAGATGTCGGACGAAGAACTCGACGTGCTGCAGTCGCGCCATCTCGCCTACCGCGCCGAGCTGGCACGGCGGGGCGTACTGGTCGCGAATGGCCCGTTCGACCAGCAAAACGATCCGTCGTATCGAGGAATGTCGATCTTCGCCTGCGACCCGGCCGAGGCCGCCCGGCTGTCCGAGGGCGACCCCTCTGTTGTGGCGGGGCGGCTCGCCTACGACGTGATGGAGTGGTGGGTGCGCGGCGGTGCGCTGACGTTCCCGCTCGCGGATCGTCCGGTCGGCGATCGCCGCTCGATGCCGGACGACTGACCAGACCATGCCGGGAGGCAAGAACGCCCAGCTACGACTGAAACACGTCGGCGAGCTCACCCCAGGCATCTGCTCGCGCGAACACCGGCACCGTGTCCCGGAGCGTCTGGACATTGACGACCTGACCGCCGTCGAACCGGGTCCCCGTCCAGACATCCAGCCACTCCCCAGCAGGTAGATAGACCGGCCACTCGGTAACCCCGGCCTCCAGCACCGGCGCCACCAGCAGGTCATCACCGAACATCCACTGCACCGGGTGCTCCCACACCTGCGGGTCATCCGGGTGCTCGAAGTACAGCGGACGCATCAGCGGCTTCCCGGTTTCCAGCGTCACCCGCGCCGACGCCGCGATGTACGGCACCAGCCGCTCGCGCAGCTGCACCAGCGCGCGAACCTCAGGAATCACCGATGCATCCCCGGTCACCTCCGCGATGTTCCACGGCGTGCGATCGCGTGACGGGGTGCGGTGGTGGTTGAACTCGGAGTGGTACTGCATGATCGGCACGAACACCGACGCCGCCATCGCGCGAACGTACAGCTCGGCATCCGGGATGTCGCCCGAGAAGCCGGCGATATCCCATCCCCAGTAGACGATGCCGCTCGCGGCCGCACTCAGCCCGGCCAGTATCGACCAGCGGAACGCCTCCCACGTCGAGTTCTCATCCCCGGCCCAGAACGCGCCGTGCGCCTGGGACCCGGTGAAGCCCGCCCGACTGAAGGTCACCGGCGCCTTGCCGCATGACTCCAGCAGCCGCCCGTATGCCGCGGCATAGGCGACCGGGAACGTGTTGTTGCCGGATGCCCCGGACTCACCATCGAGGTAGACGAGGTCTTCGCCCCAGGCATGCTCGCCACCGTCGGTCTTGAAGCCGTCGATACCGAGTTCCTCGACCAGGTAGCGGCGCTTGTCAGTCCACCAGTCGGCGGCGCGCTCATCGGTCAGGTCGGGCATCAGCCCGAGCGGGAACCACCAGCCCCGGTTCCGATACGGACGCAGCCCGCCATCCGGGGTGCGTTCGCGGATCAGCACATTCTCGCGGATGGCGGCCGCGGCATCCGCCTTCGCCTGCCCGGTCGGGTGCGGGCGCATCTTGATCAGTGGGATCTGCCACAGGTGCAGCTTCACGCCCTGCTCATGCAGGCGATCGACCATCCCCTTGGGGTCCGGCCAGGCGCCCTCGGCGGGGAAGGTGAAGTCGGCCAGGCGCATCGGGCCGCCGTCCTCGCGCACCGTGTACTTGGCGTCGCGGAAGATCGTGAAGCTGGACTCGTCGCTCCATGCCTCGATCACCACCGAACCGACCGGGATGTCGTGCTCGGCGTGCAGGGCCACCTGCTTCTCGACCTCGGCCTGCGTGTTCCACTCGTTGCCGCTGGCCCAGAGCCGGAATACCCAGTCCGGCAGCTCCTTCGGCCGGCCGACCTCGTCGAGGAACGCCGACAGCACCTCGTGCGGGCGGCCGGTGTAGATACCGAGCGACACCGTGGGGGAGCCGACTGCCTCGTCGACCTCGGCCTCGATCCACAACCGGTCGGGGGAGGAGGCGCCCAGATCGAACCACACCCGGCGCGAGGTGCGCACGTGGAAACCCCAGCCGTCCCCGCCGACGACGTGCGCGAACGGCATCGGCAGGTAGGTGCGCCGATGCTCGCCTTGGCTCTTGTACTGCTCGAACACCATCGAGTCGAGCGTGGTGCCGCGGTGGTCGAGCGCGTCGAAGCGCTCGCCGAAACCGGTGATGTGCTCGCCGGGCTTGAGCGGCAGGGCAAAGCGCACCCGCGTCACCCGGTCACCGGCGCGCAGCACGCTGACGCTGCCGGGCACGACGGTGCCGGTCGGGTCGGCGATGACCGCGTCATCCGCCTTCTCCCAGCCCGCGACCGCGGTCTCGAACCAGCGGGTGCGCTCGGTGCTGTCGCCGCGGTGCGCGGTGAACCGGTAGCGCAGCGCGGCGCCGGGGGGCAGGGCCGACGCGGGCAGCGATACCTGCCAGCCACCCTGGTCCCGGGCGAGCCGCGCCTGCGCGCTGGCGAGGTGACCGCCATCGACGACCTGGCCGCGCGAGGAGCGCCGCACCGGCGACAGCTCGATCAGCTCGGTGCGCGGTTCGGATGCCGTGGTGACCAGCTCCACGGAGACCCGGTCCACCTCACCTGAGGTGCGTACGCCCAGCCGCAGCGATTCACCGGCGACCGGCTGCACGGGGAAGCGCTGCTCGGTGTCGTCGGCGTACGGATGTCCCGAACCGTTCGGTCGATGCCGGATCATGATTCCTCCAGTTCCGCTGCGAGCCGCAGCACCATCGCGTGGCTCCACAGCAGCGGGGTCGCCACGGGTCCCCACCGATCAATCCATTCCTGCTCGAACGTCTCGTCGAGCAGATGCCAATTCACCTGTTCCGGCAGCGAACCATCGGCGGTAACCGTCGACACTGCCCATTCGAGCAGCCGCTCCGCTTCGGCCCGGTTGCCGATCGCCAGCTGCGCCAGCCCGAGGAAGCACGACAGCAGCGGCCACTGCCCGCCGCCGAAGAAGGTGTCGCCGCTGAACCGGTGCACGCCGCCGTCGGCGCACAGTTCCCGGTCGATCGCCGCGACCGTCTGCCGGGCGAGCTCCGATGCGGAGTCGAGCACGCTCATCGGCCCGACGAGCGCGCTCAGGCTGCCGTCGACAGCGGTGCTGCCCAACCACTTCACGACGTGCCTGTCGCTGACGAGGCTGGTCTCCAGAAAATGCCGGGCATCGGATGCCGCGGCCCGCGCCCGCACGGCAAGGTCACCGTCGACCAGCCCGTGCCGCACCGCAGCCTCCAGGCCACCGATGACGCAGCCGAGCGTGGAGCCATGGATCTGCTCGACGTGCTCCTCCCACCAGTCGAAGCACGGGCGTGACCACGAACTGATCAGGTACCGCACGACCAGGGCCGCGGCATCCGCCCACCGATTCTGATCGAGCCCATGGCGCTCGGCATGCTCGGTGACCGCCCATAGCCAGGTGCCGTAGCCGTCGAGCTGGAAGTCCCACCAGTCATCGCTGCCGATCTCGCCGTCCAGGGTGAACCGGGTGGGCAGCATCTCGTTGTCGGGCAGCGGCGTGCCGGCGTCGGCCGCGGCGATGATGCGCTCGATCTGCCCGGCGTGGCGCAGCACCGTCGAGGCGCACCAGTCGTGGAAGGCGCTCGCCGACAGGGCCTCACCGGCCGCGGACATGCCGTCGGCGATGAAGGCGCCGTCCCGGAACCACGAGTAGCCGCGGTAGGCGGAGAAGGTCGGGCTGGCCGGATACGCACCGGACGGATGCTGCAGCGAGCGGATGAGCGTGCGCGAGTGGTCGAGAAGCTCGCCGAGCGCAGTGGAGGTGGGGGCCATGGGTCCTGATTCGACGCAGAGTGGATAAGAAAGGGAGTGCCCGCTGGGGGAGTACCCGCTGGTCGAGCTTGTCGAGACCTTCACGAGCGGGGGTCTCGACAGGCTCGACCAACGGGTTTACTGAATGGCTACCCGAGGATGGCGTTCACGCGCTCCTCGGCGGAGGCGATCGCCTCTTCGACGGTCTTCCGACCGGCGGCCGCCTCGGTGAGCTCCTCGCTGACGATGTCCTGCATCTCGGCCTGGCTGGCGCCGATGGACGGGGCCAACGCGACACCGTCGAGCGAGTCGAACACGGCCTGACGGTTCTCGGGAGCGCCCTTGGTCAGGTACGAGTCCAGCTTCGCCTCATCGGAGATCGGCGGCAGTTCCCAGCCGCTGTCGAGCCGCACGTCAACCATGGTCTCCGAGCTGGTGAGGAACTCGGCGAACTTCTGCGCGGCCTCGATGTTCTTGCTGCCGGCCGAGACGGCGACCGCGTTCGAGAACATGGCGCTGGCCTGCTGCGCGTCGCCCGGCTCAACCGCAATGTCCCAGTTGAAGCCGGCATCGGCGAGGCCGCCGAACATCCAGATGCCGGTGTGCCACATGGCCAGCTTGCCTTCGGCGAACAGGCCACTGTCGAAGTCGGGCGTGCCTGCGCCCTGCTCGGCGGTCGGCATGGTGCTGCCGCTCTTGCCGACCAGCCACTCGGCCGCCTTGATGCCCTCGGGGGAGTTGAACGCCACCTTGGTGCCGTCCTCGTTCAGGAAGTCGCCGCCAGCCTGGGCTACAGCCTTGTAGTACTCGTGGTAGCTGATCGGCTGATAGTCGCCCCAGACGCCGGCCGCGGCATCCGTCAGCGCCTCGCCAGCCTGCTGCTCCTCAGCCCAGGTCCAGTCACCGGTGGGGTAGTCGAGACCCGCCGCGTCGAAGAGGTCCTTGTTGTAGAACAGCACGACGTTCGAGAACGAACTCGGCAGCGCATACTGGGTGCCGTCGGTTTGGTAGGCGTCGGCGAGCGAGTCCTGGTAGACGCTGGTGTCGACATCCTTGAGCTCGGCGAGCACGCCGCTCTCCTGGTAGCCGGCGTAGTTGGCGAACTCGATGTCGAATACGTCGGCGACGGTGCCGCCGGCGAGGTCGGTCTGCAGCGTGGTGAAGTAGTCGGCGTAGGGGAGGGTGGTCACCTCGACGGTGATGCCCTCGTTCTCCTCCTCGAATGCGTCGACGATCTTCTGCAGGTTCTCCTCGTTGCCAGCGTTCGAGATGAAGTTCGAGTAGGTGATGACGATGCCCTCGTCGCCGTTACCGGTGTCGGCGTTACTTGAGCATCCGGTGAGGACAAGGCCGAGCGCGGCGGCGACGCCGACACCCGTTGTCAGTGCTGTGCGCTTCATGGTGATCCAATCTCCTTCGATGGGGGTGGTGCGGGGTTATTTGATGCCGGAACTGGCGACGCCCTGGACGACGTACTTCTGGGCGAACAGGTAGATCGCGAGCATGGGGAGCACGCTGATGACCGAGCCGGCCATCATCACGTCCCACTGGGTGGTGTACTGCCCCTGGAGTCCGGCGAGGGCAATGGGCAGGGTCTGAAGCTCGGGGTCGCGCAGGATGATCAGCGGCCAGAGGAAGCTGTTCCAGCTGCTCATGAACGCGAACACGGTGAGTGTCGCCAGCGACGGGCCGATCAGCGGCAGAACGATGGTGCCGAAGATCCGCACATGGCCGGCGCCGTCGATGGTGGCCGCCTCGTCGAGCTCGCGCGGCACGGCGTTCATCGCCTGCCGCAGCAGGAACACCCCGAATGCGCTGGCCATGCTCGGCAGCACGACGCCGAGGTGGGTGTTGATCAGGCCGAGGTCGCGCATCTGCACGAACAGCGGAACGATCAGCACCTGGATCGGCACCATCATCGTCGCGAGATACACGGCGAACAGGATGTTCCGGCCGCGGAACGGCAGCCGGCTGAACGCGTAGGCGGCCATCGCACTGGTGAGCAGCTGCAGCAGCGTGATCGTGATCGCGAGGCCCAGTGAGTTGAGCACGACCTGGGCGAACGGGGTGTTCGCGAACAATTCCTCGTACGCGGCGAGCGACGGGTCGCTCGGGATCAGGTTGGGCGTCGCCGACAGCCCGGCTCCGGAGGACAGTGAGGTGCTGAGCGTCCACAGGAACGGGAAGAACATGACCAGCGCACCCAGCGCGACGAGGAGGGTGAGGGTGATCCCGCTGATGCGGCAACGGGTAGTGACGCGGCTACGCATAGTTCACCCACTTCTTCTGTCCACGGATCTGCAGCACGGTGATCGCCAGCACGACGGCGAACAGCATCCAGGACAGGGCGGATGCCTCGCCGGCCGCGCCGTACCGGAACGTCAGGTCGTAAACGCGCATCACCACCACCTCAGTTGCCCCGGCCGGTCCGCCGCCGGTCATCGCGTAGACCTGGTCGAACACCTGGAAGCCGTTGATCAGCGAGATGACCACGACGAAGAAGGTGGACGGCGAGAGCATCGGCAGAGTGATGCTGAACAGTCGCCGCCACCAGCCGGCGCCATCGACGGTCGCCGCCTCATACAGGTCCTGCGGGATCGCCTGCAGCCCCGCGAGCAGGATGATCATCACGAAGCCGAGGTCTTTCCACGCCGAGGCGAGGATGATCGAGGGCATCGCCCACGCCGGGTCCGTCCACCAGCCGGGACCGTCGATGCCGACCCAGGCGAGCACGTGATTGACGATGCCGACCGACGGGTTCAGCAACCAGCGCCAGACCAATGCGACCACGATCCAGCTGGTGACCACCGGCAGGAAGTACACACCACGCAGCAGGTTGCGTCCGGCGATCCTGGCGTTCAGCGCGAGCGCGAGCAGCAGCCCTCCGACATAGACCAGCGGCAGGTACCCGACGATGTAATAGAGGGTGTTGCTGAACGCGCGCATGGTGCGTTCGTCACCGATCAGGTCGAGATAGTTCTGCGCGCCGACCCACTGCATTGGGGCGAGCAGGTTCCACTCGTGCAGGCTCACCCAGAACGCGCCGACCATCGGGTACAGCGTGAACAGGGCCAGCGGAATCGCGCTGGGCAGCACGAACAGCAGCACGGTGCCGGCGTAGCGCCAGCGTTTCGGGCGCCGGCTTCGGCGCGGCTGCGGAGGGGCGGATGCCGCGGCCTCCGTCCGCTCGGCGGTGACGGTTGGCGTGCTCATCGTGCCGCCAGCCGGTCCCGCACGAGCCGGCCCTGTTCCCCGGCGAGGCCTTGCGCGTCGAACGGAGTGGCGAGCACAAGACTCGCGGCGCCTTGCGCCCAGCGGTCGTCCTGCCAGCTCTCGACCGCGATCGGCAGTTCACGCTTGCTCGGCATGAGCTGGGCGCGGAACGCCTTCTCGAAGCTCTCCGACCAGTGCCGCCAGGACTCGGCGCCCTCACCGAGCACGATGAGGATCTCGGGATCGACGGTGTTGACCACCCCGGCGAGGGCTCGCCCGAGGAGCGTGCCCGCTTCGGCGAACACCTCGCGCGCGCCGGTGTCTCCTCGATCGGCACGCAGCCGCAGGTCGGGCATGCCGGCCGCGGCGCCGATCACCCCGGCGGCTCTCGCCTGGGCGATGAGGGCGTCCTGGCCGATGTGGGCTTCGAGGCATCCGTTCGCCCCGCACTGGCAGCGCGGACCTCCGTCGGAAACCGGGATGTGCCCGATCTCGCCGGCGCCGCCGCGGTGCCCGCGCAGCACGACCCCGTCGGTGACGATGCCCGCGCCGATGCCCGTTCCGATGGTGACGACGAGTGCGTCCGAGAAGCCGCGAGCCTGGCCGTGCAGGGTTTCTGCGACGGCGAGGGCGTTCACGTTGTTCTCGACGAGCACCGGCACGCCGAGCGCGCGCCGGAGGGCGGGGCCGACCGGCATGCGGCTCCAGCCGAGCTGGGTGGAGTCGACGATGCCGTCGGCTTGCCGGTCCACGCTGCCAGGCACGCCGATGCCGATGCCGAGCAGCGGACCGGCAGGGCTGCCGTCGATGAAACGCTCCAGTGCCTGGGTGAGGTTGGGGATCGCGTCGCTGTCGGCGGCGTCGAACGGTTCGGTCGCCGAGCGGGCGACTGAGCCGTCGAGACCGACCTCGACGATGGTGAGGTGGTCGGCGGCGACCTTGACCCCGATTGCGGTGCCGGCGTCGACCTGCAGTCCGAGCAGGCGAGCCGGGCGGCCGCCCTGTGACGGGCTGAACTCGAGTTCGGTGAGTAGTCCGTCGGCGATGAGCTGCTTGCACAGCTGGGTGATCAGAGCGGGGGAGACGGCGAGCACGCGAGCCAGCTCGGCGCGGGAGGTCGGGCCTTGGGCGCCGATCTGCGCAAGAATCGCCGATCGCGTGACGTCTGTGCGCCCGTTTGGCTGTGACACTCCGAACCCCTTTGTTTAGGACTAAATGAAGTCTAAAACGAAGTTTCGTTTCACGTCAAGGTGCTCTACGGCGAGCGGGCGTCTGATTATGGAACGCATCCCGCTGGAGGCGTACCATGGCGCTCGCGGGAAGGGGGGATCTAGACCCCGCCTGACTCCCAAGGAGCTCCGAGCATGGATGACCAGCTCAAATCCCACCGAGTCGCGACCGTTGCCAGCGCGACGCCGTTCAAGTTGCTGTACGACTTCTACCGGCTCTCCGGTTATCAGGAGCGGCGACATCAACCCGGGGTGCTCGACTTCACCTTCGGCGATCCGCATGACCCGCCGTCGGCTGCCTACGTCGAGATCCTGCGTGAATCGCTGCTCCCGCAGCACGAGCTGTGGTTCGCTTATAACCTGGGGGACGCGAAGGCGATCCAGGCCGCGACCGACTCCGTGCGCAACTATCTCGACCTGCCGTTCGAGCCTGGAGACATCCACCTCACGACCGGTGGTTTCGCGGCGATCTCGACCGCGCTGAAGATCGTCGGCGATCCCGGCGACGAGGTCGTCTACAGCCTGCCGCCGTGGTTCCTGTACGAGGGACTCATCCTGGAAGCCGGTCTCGTGCCGGTGAAGGTGTCGATCGACCGGGAGACGTTCGATCTCGACCTGGACGCCATCGCGGAGGCCATCACGCCCCGCACTCGCATCGTCATCGTCAACAGCCCGAACAACCCGACCGGGAGGATCTATCCGGTCGAGACGCTGCAGCGCCTGGCTGCCCTGCTCGACGAGGCGTCGGAGCGGAACGGGCGCCGTATCTTCCTGATCTCCGACGAGGCCTACAACCGGATCGTCTTCGACGGGGCCCGCTTCCGCAGTCCGGTGGAGTTCTACCCGTGGAGCTTCCTCGCCTACAGCTACGGCAAGACGCTGCTCTCGCCTGGCGAGCGGATCGGCTACCTCGCGGTGTCGCCGGCTATGCCAGATCGTGACGCGATGCAGGATGCGATCGAGACCGTGCAGATGTGCGCCGGCTGGCTGTTTCCTAACGCCTCGATGCAGTACGCGCTGCCGCGGCTCGAAAAGCTCGCCTTCGACATCCCGCTGTTCCAACGCAAACGCGACGTCATGGTCGAGGCGCTCCGGTCGATCGGATACCGGGTCACCGTGCCGGAAGGCACCTTCTACCTGTTCCCCGAATCGCCGCTCGAGGACGATGCAGCGTTCGTCGCGGCGCTGGACCGTGAGGGCGTCCTGGTGCTTCCGGGGCGGATGTTCGAGACACCGGGCTTCTTCCGCATCTCGCTGACCGCCACGATGCGGACGATCGAGGAGAGCATCCCGCGGTTCGAGGCAGCCTTCGCTCAAGCGGCCGAGACAACTTCGGCCAGCGGAGCCGGCCGACTGGGTGGAATACCGTAGGGCCAGCGTTGCTCCCAGCCGCGGTGCCGACGGCCGGACCTCGTTGCACAGTCCGCGCGTCGCTACTCACAGCCCACGCCGTCGCCATCTCGATCCAAATGGCGGCCGTAACCCGGGTCACCTACGTGCACCGGAGCGGCGCCCGCGGCCCGTGCGGCCGTGCAGTTGTCGTAGTACTGCGAGGGGGCCGGCGCCGGTGCGGGAGCAGGTGCTGGCGCAGGAGCTGGCGCTGGAGCGGGAGCAGGAGCAGGGGCAGGTGCGGGAGCCGGCTTAGGAGCAGGAGCCGGCTTAGGAGCAGGAGCCGGAGCAGGCGCCGGTGCGGGAGCCGGCGCCGGGGCGGCGACGATTGGTGCTGGCTCGGGTGCAAAGGCTGAGCTTGACGCTGGTTCGTCGGGGCAGTCGGCCAATACACGAGCTATTGCGTCGTGTTCGGCCTGCGTCACCCACAGACCGTAGGTTGCCTTCACTGACACCTGGCGAGCGACGTACGCGCAGCGGAAATCCTTCGCCTTCGGGAGCCACGTGGCGGCGTCCCCCGCCCCTTTCTGCGCGTTCGAAGAGCCATCGACGGCGAGAAGGTTCAGCGGGTCATTCGCAAACGAGATCCTTTGGCTTTGCGACAGCTGCTGCGCACCGGTTTGCCACGCGTTCGAAAGAGCGACGACATGGTCGATCTGCACCAGCGTGGACGTGGTGTTACCGCGGACGAAGTCGACCGTGCCGCCCGTGTAGGGAGAGACGAGGTCGCCGCTCATGACCTTGCACGGTCCGGAACGGGTGATGTCGGTCAGGTCACGAGCGAGCATGTCATTGCGGGTGTCGCATCCGTTGCGATCCACGTCGAGCCAAGCGGTTCCGAACCGACCTTCTCGGTCGTAACCCGTCTTAGGAGCTTTCCCCTTGATCGGAAGGGTTGCCAGCAAAGTGAGCGCGGCGCCGCTGGTGACGGATTTGTCCGCTACTGCAACCGACGCTTCACCATCCGGAGACTTGACCGTTGCCGGGTCGATCGGCGCTTCCGCGGTGAATGCCGTTTCAGCCTCATTCGTGGGAGTAGGAGTAGGAGTCGGAGTAGGGGACTTCGTTTCCTCCGGAACGACAGTTGCGGCGGGGCGCGGACTTGCCGTGTCCACTTCGCGGGGATTTGCGGCGGTGTAAAGAGAGCTGCCCGCGACGGTAACGACGAGTGAAGTGGCAAGCGTGATTGCCGCGATTTTGCGCGACGGGATGAGGGCCCACGACCTGCGCCCGGTGACGACGGTGTAGATCGCGGTGCCGAGCCCAATGACGCCTGCCATCAGCAGGAAGCCGCCAATGCCGCTGGAAGCGAGGCTTGTCAGCAGGAAGATGCCAGCCACCCCGATGCCGATCCAAGTGCCTTTGGTCGGCTTGAACAAGCGCTCGCGCTGCTCGGTTGAACGGGGCGTTTCGGACATAGCGATCCTCTGTGATGCGTTCGTGGGATAGTGACGAAACTACAGGGGATCGTGATCGCCGCGTCCGCCCCAGAACGGGGAGGGACGGCCTGTGCGGCTGTGTGAACCATGCGGACTTTTGCCACCCCTAGGATGTGGCCATGAATTTTGGTCAGGCGATTGCGAGCGGCTTCAGGAATTACGTCAACTTCAGCGGCTACGCGCGCCGATCGGAGTTTTGGTTCTGGACACTGTTCACCGCCCTCGTCTCGCTGGTGACGAACTTCGTCGACCCGGTGACG
This sequence comes from Diaminobutyricimonas sp. LJ205, assembly GCF_009755725.1. NCBI lineage: Bacteria > Bacillati > Actinomycetota > Actinomycetes > Micrococcales > Microbacteriaceae > Ruicaihuangia > Ruicaihuangia ninglii. The sequence goes on from NZ_CP046619.1 coordinate 978,938, forward strand.
TACTGGGGTGATTCGAGCGCCCTGAACTCGCTGTGGTCGCTGGCTGTGCTGCTGCCTTCGCTGGCCGTCAGCGTGCGGCGTCTGCGCGATTCCGGCAACCACTGGGCTTGGCTGTTCATCGTCCTGGTTCCGCTGGCCGGTTGGATCATCCTCATCGTCCTGTTCTGCCAGCCGTCGGTGCGGACGGACGCACCTTCCTGGGACAGTGCGACCGTCGTCCCATCGGTCGAGCGTTAGCTAGCGACGTACGCGGCGTAGGAACCGACCGCAATCACGACGCATCCGCCGATCACCGCCGCGAAGGCAACCAACCAGACGAACGACGGCACCCGCGTGCGCAGGTAAAGCAGGTACGCGTCCGAGGTGCGCAGCTGTCCTCGCCGTCGGACATGCACCGCGATGACCGTGCCGAGTCCGCGTACAGCGCCGACCAGCAGCACTATGCCGAGCACCAGCAGGGCATAGCTCTGCACCTGAGGAGTCGCGAACACCCAGAGCGCGATGCTCACCGCGGCTGAGGCGAGCACCACGAGCACGCCGAACAGATTGCGGATCACCAAGATGGTCAGGACGAGCACGACACCGCCGCCGAACAGGGCCGCCGCGGTGTAACCGTTGAACACGCTCCAGAGCTGCACGGCGCCGACGATCGCCGGTGCCGGATAGCCGAACATCCCGCTGACCACGCTGCCGAAGCCGCCGCGTCCGCTGCTCACCGCCTCGCCCGAATGATTCCGCCGAATCCGGATGCCGTGCACCACTCGTCCGGTCAGGATCGCCGCCGTCGCGTGCCCGAGCTCGTGCACCAGAGTCGTGAACAGGCCGAAGACCTGCCAGGTGGCGCGCGGAATGCTCAGGGCGGCGGCGATCGCGAGGATGCCGAGCGTGAGCGCAGGGGAGAGGGCGACCGGGTCCGCGCGGCTGAACAGCGTCGACCAGTCGATGGAGAGATCAGGGATGTCGATGCCTCCAGTCTGGCAGGACCTCGTAACCGCTCAGCCCGACTCGGTCCCTTAAAGGACGGATGCCGCCACCGAACGCTTGGTTCGGCGGCGGCATCCCGCTCGTTTCGATTGCTCACCACAGCCGGGGCAACTGCATGACGTGGTGGGCGGTACGAACCTGCTCCCGCTGCCGGTGAGCTTCAACGGTTTCGAGGTTCAGGCCCGATTGAGCCGGCCCTCCCTTGACCGGGCGCCGACCCCACCGGATCAGTGCGAGGCCGAGGTGCATCGCGGCTCGGTCGAGCAGACCAACCCGGCGCACGGTTCGCGTCTGAGCGGTGGGTTGAGGGTTGGGTTGGGGCGGGTGATCATGGCGACCGGAAGCGGTCAGCTGTTGGATCTGCATGATGGTGGTGATTCCTTTGTCATCGCGAAGCCGGGCGCGCCAATGCGCTTCCGGAGTCGCCGAATAGAGAGGTGGCCGCAACAGGCGGCGAGTGGGAGGACGCGATAGGCGCGTCACGCGCGGGGTGAATGACCTAAGCCAGGGGAGTGCGGACTCCTACTGAGGCTGTCTGGTCGAGCTTCGAAAGCGTCACCACCGACTGGACCGGTGGAACAACAGCTACCCGATCAGGCGGTGAAGACGCCGACGAAGCCGCCGGCGGGGGACATTGCGATTGCACAGTCTTGAATAAACACGCGGGGCTCCTTTCGTCAATTGGCGTACAGGGGATCACGGTAGTGGGGTTCAGGCCCGCGGCGCAACACTTTCTCGAAAGTCCGTCGGGAATCGACGAGTGTCGGCGAACGGGGGTGGCTCACGAGTGCTGCTGCGATCATTCGTCGGCTCCCGTCTGGAGCCGCCCCTCGTCGTCGATCGTCCAGTCATCCGGCAGCCCCAGGGTTCCCTGCGCGAGCACCCAGGCGGTGGCGTGCCCCGGGGTCATGCCGGCGTCGACCAACTGCGGCCAGATCGCCCAATCGGCAGCCCGGAGTGCGATGCTGCGCGGCCCGCTCTTTTGCGGGACCACCCGGATCAGCGGATGCCCCTCTTCATGCACAACCCTTGGGAGGCTGGTTCGGAGAACGTAATAGCTGTCCGGAGTGAACCCGACGGCCTCAAACGCGTGGGCCACGGGGACCCAGCGACTGATGGTCGTGTACCGTCCGCGGCGAACCGCGCCGTAGGTCCCGTTCATGGCGGCGGTGCCGACCCAGACCGGCTTGAAGGTCAGGAAGACCTTGCTCCAGGCGACCCTCCGCTCGTCGGGGATGCTGCCCCACAGATCGGGAGACGACGGCTCGCGGCGAGGAACACTGCCGATCTCCTCGTCGAGGATGTCCAACTCGGGGTACAACTCAGGGCTGGCGAGGTACTCGCTGAGCGTCACGGTGGGCTCGGGGTGGTTGTTTCCAGCAGGCATCGGATGCCTCCTTCCGGAAGGCATCGCCTTCCATCGACTTGCCCGAGACGGATGCCGCGGGCCCGTTCTTCCCCTGGGGCACCCCAGTCGATGGACGGGGTTGCCGGACAGCCGGCCAGGTACCTCTGGCTGTCGCTCTTGAACGTGAGAATGAGACTACGACAGGCGACAGACATCCGCTCGGCACGCCGCCCGCATGTACCCGCAACGGGGGTCAGCGCCAATGCGCACCCGGATACCACGGTCTGAGATGCTCGGATGGTGAGCTACGCCCCTCAATCCCAGGTGATCTATCAGCAGGTGGTTCGTCCTCCGTCGAACGGCTTGGCGGTTGCCGCACTTGTGCTCGGCATCGTCGGAATCACGGTCGGCATCTGGTCGGTCGTCCCGTTCCTCGGCCTGATCGCTGCGGTGTTCGCATTCGTGCCGAGCGTGCTCGCTGTCATCTTCGGCATCGTGGGCTGGCAGAAGGCGGGACGGATCGGTGGAGTCGGACGCGGTCAGGCGCTCACCGGTCTGATTCTCGGCGGCGTGACCGTTGCGCTCATCGTGCTGGTGACGATGGGCTGGATCTTCGTCGGAGTCGTCGGATCCACCACCTCGGTCTGAGGCTGCCTGCCCAGACCGACACCCGGAGATCCGTGTGTCACCCCAGAGTGCCATACGGAAAATGGATAGGTCCGCTCCGAAAGGGCGGGTTGACCTTGACGCGATTTCGAGAGGCGGGCGACTTCGTCGCGCGCTCCTCAATCACCGGGCGGATGCGAACTCGCGGCGTGCTCAGGCGCATTGACTTTCGCAAGACATCGTGTAAACCTAATGAACACGTAATCCACCACACGTGACGCCAACGACGGCGCGACGATCACGAAAGGTTGTGCCAATGACGGCAACGACTGTTACGAGTACCGTCCACACGGTGCTCGGCCCGATCCAGGCTGATGAACTGGGCGTGGTCGCTGTCCACGAGGCGCTGCTCTCGGTGGTTCCCGGGGCACAGTACGCACCCGACATCCGCATCGACCGGGCCGAGATCTTCGAGATTCTCGCGGCGAAGCTCAACGACTTCCGCGCACACGGCGGCCAGACCATCGTCGACAGCACAGGCATGTTCCACGGCCGCGACCTGAACCTGTACGAAGCGCTGTCGCGCTCGACCGGCGTGCACATCGTCGCCTCGACCGGCATGGGCCCCGAGGAGATGCTCGGCGGCTACTTCCTCACCCCGCAGACCAACCCGCCGACGCCGTGGCCGGCCGAGAAGTTCGCCGACCTCTTCTCCAAGGAGGTCACCGAAGGCATGGTGGTTCCTCGCGTCGAACGCCGCGCCGCCGCCGGCCTGGTGACCACCACGGCCACCCGGGCCGGCATGACGCCGACCGATGAGAGCCTCTTCCGCGGAGCGGCGCGAACCGCGTTGACCACCGGCGTTCCGGTGTCCATCCGCTACGGCGCCGACGCACTGCACGACCTCGACATCATCCTCGACGAGACGCTCCGCGCCGACCGGGTGCTCGTCGGCGACCTCGACCGCCGGGATGCCGCCGGCGCCGCCCTCGAGGTGGCCCGCCGCGGAGCGTTCGTAGGACTGGACCACGTCGGCCTGGACGATGACGACGACTACCTGACCGACCGCGAGCGTGCGGCCCTGGTCATCGATCTCGTCGACGCCGGCCACGGCAACCGGATCCTGCTGTCGAGCAATGCGATCGGCGTGGCCAAGGGCCAGCCAGACTACGACCTGCCGTTCAGCCATGTCGTGTCAAAGTTCGTGCCCTCCCTGAAGACCCTCGGGCTCAGCGATGAGGACGCCCGGCGCATCCTGATCGACAATCCGCGCGACCTGCTCACGGTGCGCTGAGCCGACCCGCGTAACTGACCAAACCGACTTTCTAAGGTGACGACGTTGTCAAAGGTAAACACGGTACTGGGAACCATCCCGGCCGAAGAATTGGGCCTCGTGGCCGTCCACGAGCACATCGGCTACGGCATGCCCGGCAGCGAGCTGGACAGCAAGTGGTGGAAGACGCCGGAACAGGCATACGAGGAGACCGTGCCGAAACTGCGCGCCTTTCACGAGTACGGCGGCGGCACCTTCGTCGACGCCACCGGCATCTGCAACGGCCGCGACATCGACTACTACAAGTCCCTGTCGAAGAAGACCGGCGTGCACATCGTGGCCTGCACCGGCTTCGTCGGCGGCGACACCGCGCTGGCGCACTTCGCCCGCGCCAGCGTCGACTACCTGGCCAAGGTCTTCATCCACGAGATCACCGTCGGCATCGGCGACACCGGCAGCAAGGCCGGCGTCATCAAGGTCGGTGTCAGTCGCGGGGGACGGATGACGGAGCTCGACAAGCGCATCTACCGGGCTGCTGCCCGGGCATCCGTCGCGACCGGCGTGCCGATCCTCACCCACCTGGCCATCGACCCGCAGCCCGCGGTCGACATCTTCCGCGAGGAGGGTCTGCCGCTGGACCGTGTGCTGTTCGGGCACGCCGATGACGGACTGAACGCACCGATCACCCCGCACGACTACATTGCCGCGCAGGGCGGTCGCATCGGCTTCGACACCTTCGGCTACGAGACCGAGCTCGAGGACCCGCCGTTTTGGGCCCGCCCCCGTAAGGAGCGTCTGGACCACTTCGTCGACCTGGTTCACAAGGGATACCTCGACCTGCTGCTCGTCTCGGCTGACGCGAACTGCAGCCCGCTCGGCTGGCCAGGCGTGAAGGGTCACACCGTGAACTACATCTTCGAGCAGATGATCCCCGACTTCCGCGCCGCCGGTCTCGACGAGGCGACGATCGACAAGATCCTCATCGACAACCCGGCCGACTTCCTGTCGATCAAGCTCTGACCCCTCACCACCTTCACCCTCAACCACCGCACCGACCGGGACAGCCGGACACAAGAAAGCGAGAGAGCAATGCAGCCCTCGGAAATCAAGAACCTGAACATCGCCATCATCGGCGCCGGTTACGGCGGCGCGGCCGCAGCCAAGGCCCTGAGCCTGCTGGGCGCCACCGTCAACGTGTACGAGCAGGCACCCTTTTCCGGTGAGGTCGGCGCCGGCATCGGCCTGCGTCCGGCGACCATGCAGCGGTTCCGCCAGTGGGGGATCTTCGACGACATCGCAAAGGTGACCTCGCCGAGCGACTACTTCGAGATCCTCACCGCGACCGGTGAGCCGATCATGAAGGATGCCTGGCCCGAGTCCGGCGACCTCAAGCAGACCCACCTCATCCACCGCCGGGACTTCATCGACGCCCTGCTCGGTGTGCTTCCGGAGGGCATGGTGCACTTCAACCACCGGCTCGAGAAGATCGAGGACAAGGGCGAGCGCGCCGTGCTCACCTTCGCGGACGGCAAGACCGTCGAGGCCGACCTGGTCATCGGCGCCGACGGCATCAAGTCGGCGGTGCGTGAGCAGCTGTTCAGCAAGAAGGGCCCGGTGTTCGCCGGCGAGCACGCGTACCGCGCGGTGATCTCGATCGACGCCGCCCACGGCATGGTCGTCGACGACAACCTCCGGATGTACATCGGCCATGGCACGAAGGTCTACCTGCTGCCGCTGCGTCACCGCGGCCAGGTGTCCTTCGACGTCACGGCGCTGAACTCCGACGGCACCTGGACGCCGAACGTGACCATCGATGACATGGTGAAGACCGTCGAGGGTTTCGACGAGCGGCTGGTGGCGATCACGCGCGAGCTGGACCTGTCCACGGTGAGCATCAAGGCGGTGTACGACATCGACCCGATCGACGTGTGGCACTCGGACTCCGTTGCCCTCATGGGTGATGCGGCCCACTCGATGCTGCACCACCAGGGCCAGGGAGCGAACTCGGCCATTGAAGACGCCGGCGCGCTCGCCGACGCCCTCGTCGAGGCAGACTCCGTCAAGGAAGCGCTGGCCCTGTACCAGGCCACCCGCAAGCCGGTGACCGACGAACTGCAGCGCATCTCGCGTCAGGGCTGGTCCGAAGGCGAACTCGACGACGTCTTCCCCGGCCAGAAGCCGGCCGCCCAGTCCGCGGCTCCGGTTCAGGGGCAGGCAGGCTAGACACCATGACAGTGCATCCTGAAATCGCCAAGATCCTCGCCACCCTGCCGCCAGCCGATCACGGCACCCGGCCGGACCCGGCGGCGAAACGCGCCGGAGATGAGGCATTCATCCCGCCGCTCGAGGCTCGGGCGCAGGTGCATTCGGTTCAGGATGTCACCGCGACAACACTGTCCGGTGAGGTTCCCGTGAGGATCTACACGCCGGTCGAGGCCGACTCCTACGGGCTGATCGTGTACTTCCACGGCGGTGCCTTCTTCTCCGGCAGCCTGGACACGCACGACCACGTCGCGCGTGCCCTGGCGAAGGAGACCGGGCACAAGGTCATCTCGGCTGGCTTCCGGTTGGTTCCGGAAGCCGCCTACCCGGCCAGCCTGCGCGACAGCTACGGGGTGGTCCGCTGGGCGGCCGAGCAGGGGGAGACCCTGGGCTGGGACGGTCGGAACCTCGCCATCGCCGGCGACAGCTCCGGCGGCAACTTCGTGGCCGCGGTCGCGGCGATGGCCCACGACAACGGCTTCGACCGGATCACCCACCAGGTGCTGTTCTACCCGTCCGTGGACCTGGACTTCGACGTCGACCGCTACGCGTCGCTGCGGGAGAACGCCGAGGGGTACGGGCTGGAGACGGCTGGCCTGAAACCGTGGAACTCTTTCTACATCGAGAGTGGCGCGGATCCGGCGGATCCGCTGGTGTCACCGATCAAGCGGACGGACCTGTCCGGTTTGCCGCCTGCCTTGATCATCACCGCCGAATACGATCCGCTGCGAGACGAAGGCGAGCTCTACGGCCAGCGTCTCGCCGACGCCGGTGTGGAGGTCACGGTCAGTCGGTACGCCGGCGCCAACCACGGATTCGTGCAGAACTTCTTTTGGATTCCGGAGTACTACCAGGCCTTCGTCGAGACCGGTGCATTCTTGAATCGGCCACGACCATGACCCAGGAAGTCAGCATCCACCCGCTGGTCTCGCCGTGGGGTCGGTTCGGGCTGTACAGCTTCTTCATCGACGCACCCGAGCCGGCCATCGTCGACACCGGCATCGCGTCGTCGCCAGCCGAAGGCATGATCCCTGCTCTCGAGGCTCTCGGCCGTCGGATTGAGGATGTCCGCTGGATCCTGCTGACCCACGGCCACATTGACCACCTCGGCGGCGCCCACGCGCTGTGGGAACTCACCGGCCGACGCGCCCAGGTTGTCATCCACGAAGCGGATGCCCCGATGCTGCGCTCGCGCCGCGCCCACGTCGACGAATACCTTGCCGGACGGGCGCAGTACCTTCGCGACCCCGACGGTGAAGCGAAGGTCGCCGGCGCTGGCAACGCGGTCATCTCCGGCGAGATGGAGCCGACCATGCTCGTGAAGGGCGGCGAGACCCTCTCGCTCGGCGGGGATGTCACCGTCTCGGTGCACTCGATCCCCGGCCACACCCCGGGGGCGGTCGCCTACGTCGTCGAGGGCCAGAACGATGTCTTCGTTGGCGACGCCGTGCAGGTGTATGGCGCTGCCAGCGGTTTCCCCGGCTACGTCGACCCGGTCGGCTACCGCACCAGCCTGGAGTACCTGCGGGACCAGGTCCGTCCGCAGCGCCTATACCTCGGACATCCGTACCGCAACGCCGACGGCGTCCCGTACGGCGTCGAACTCGACGCCCAGCAGGCGCAGGAAGCGCTGCAGCAGAGCCTCGACCGCGAGGCGCAGATCAGCGACGCCGCGCACCGCTACCTGCAGGATGGCCTGCAGCAGACCGATTCGCCCTACTCGCCGTTCGCCCGGGTCGCCGAGGAGCTCGGCTACGAGGGCGACCCCACATTGGAGCCGTCGCCGTTCTTCACGACCATGCACGGTTACGCAACGCAGTTCGCGCAGAACACAGAAGGAGCTACGCACTGATGGCAGACATCACGTGGGATGCCGGTGGGCAGACGATTTCCATTCGCAAGGACCTCCGAGTGCCGATGCGCGACGGCGTCGAGCTCGCCGCGGACGCCTACCAGGGTGTTGACGACAAGCCGCGTCCTGCGCTGGTCGCCCTGAGCCCGTACGGCAAGGAGTTGCAGGCCCTCGCCCTGACGACCCCGCCGCAGCGACGCCCCAGCCCGATGTGGGACGGCTGCATCGAGGCCGGCGACATCGCCCGCATCGTCGCTGAGGACTACGTCCACGTCATCGGCGACCTGCGTGGCTCCGGGGCATCCGGCGGCGAGCACATCGGCAACTACAACGCCGGGGGAGTCTCGCTCGGCCAGGATGCCTACGACTTCATCGAGTGGGTCGCCGCGCAGCCCTGGTGCGACGGCAACGTCGGCATGGTCGGCATCTCCTACTTCGGCTCGATGCAGGTGCTGGCCGCGGCCGAGCGCCCGCCGAGCCTGAAGGCGATCTTCGTCAGCGGCGGCCACTACGACTTCTACGAGACCACGTACCACGGCGGCGTCATGTGGTTCATGCCGCGCGCCGCCCGCGAGGGTCGCGGCGGCGACTCGGGCTGGGCGTTCACCGACAACGTCAAGTCCCGGATGATCGAGAAGTACTCGCCCGAAGAGCTGAAGGAACTGGTCGCGAAGCGGCTGCAGGATCCGGATGTCGCGGCCTGGCCGAACCTCGTGCACGTGCTGCACTACCCCAAGAACCACGAGGCCTGGTTCGACATCGTGATGAACGAGCTGGACGGCGACTGGTACGAGGAGCGCAACCCGATCACGCTGGCCCCGAACATCGACATCCCGGTCTGGCTGCAGCTTGACCAGGGCCGTGGCTGGACCCTCGACGGCACCATCGAGCTGTTCGACGCGCTGAGGGGTCCGAAGAAGCTGACCATCGGCCCGTACCCGCCGATGCAGTCGCGCCCGTTCATCGAAGAGCACGACAAGATGTTCCGCTGGTACGACTACTGGATCAAGGGCATCGACAACGGCGTAATGGACGAGCCGGCCGTCAGCGTCTTCGTCGAAGGCTCGCGGGAAACCGTGACCGCCGACCAGTGGCCGCCGAAGGAGGTCGAGTACAAGTCGCTCTACCTGCGTCCGCGGCACAAACTCTCCGCCGAGCCGGAACTGATGGGCGCCGAGTACGCGGCCCCGGACGGTTTCTACCAGGCACCGCTGACGGTGACCGACAAGGTCGAGATCATCAACTGGAGCACCGCGCCGTTCGAGGAAGACACCGAGATGATCGGCACCGGCGCAGCGCACATCTTCGCCGAGATCGACCAAGTCGACACCAACTTCATCATGCGGCTGTGGGATGCCGCCCCGAACGGCAAGCGGCAGCTGGTCACCACCGGTTACCTCAAGGCCTCGCACCGTGAGCTCGACGAGCGCACCACCGAGGGCAACCCGTTCCACCCGCACACCCGCACCGAGCCGGTGGAGCCGGGCAAGATCGAGGAGTACGTGCTGCGCCTCTACCCGTTCGCGAACACGTTCAAGCCGGGTCACCGGCTGGTGGTGGAGCTGTCGAACGCCGAGCCGCTGGTGGACGAGCACAACTCGCTGCTGCCGCCGGATGCCTTCCACCTGCCGGTGGGTCGCCCGGTCACGCACAAGATCTACCGTGATGCGGCGCACCCGTCCCGGCTGGTCCTCCCGTTCACGACGCGGAAGGCCGACTGAGTCCGCGTCCGTGCCCGTTTGGAACGTTTGAGTCCGCTCGAGCGGGCACGAACGTCCCGAACAGGCACAGACGGTGGCGCGCTCACCGTTCCGGTGGTTGAGGAGCGCCGCGAGCGAAGCGAGTGACGCGTCTCGAAACTCCGCGGCGGATCTCAGAGTCGCGTCACGCCTTCCGGGCCGTCACCAACAGGTACTCCCACTCGAGGTCACCCGATCCCTTGTCGAACCGCCGGGCCAGGTCGGCAAGGTCGCGATCCAGCGCCGCGACACGCTCCGGATCATCCGCGATGTTGCGGTAGGCCGCGATCGTCGGACCGTAATGCGTCTTGAAATAGCTGCAGAACTCCTCACCCGAACCGAACTTGGTGACCGGCAGCGTCTTGCGGGTCGCCGTGAACTCGGTCACTCGGTCTCCGAGCAGGGACCGCACATGCTCCTCGTCGCCCCAGCGAGGCGGCGGGGTGGCGCCCGGAGGGGGCGGGGCAGCGTACGGCTTCATGGTGGCGAACATCTGGCCGATGAAGCCCTCGGGTGTCCAGTTGATCAGTCCGATGGTGCCACCGGTTCGGCAGACCCGGAGCATCTCGCTGGCGCTGGCCTCGTGGTGTGGGGCGAACATGATTCCCACGGTGGAGATGACTGCGTCGAACTCACCGTCGGCGAATGGCAGGTCCTCGGCATCCGCCTGCTGCCAATCGAGCTGGACGCCGAGCTCCACGGCGCGGCGCTTGCCGACCTGCAGCAACTCCGGAGTCAGGTCGGTGGCCACGACGTCGGCTCCGGCCTGCGCGGCCGGAATGGCGGCGTTGCCCGATCCTGCGGCGATGTCGAGCACTCGCTGGCCATCGCCGATGGCGCAGGCCTCGACGATCGTGGTCCCCAGTTCGGAGATGAGATCGGACGCGAGTGTGGGGTAATCCCCGAGCGCCCACATCGTGCGGTGTTTCGCTTTCAACGCCTTGTCGGCGTCGGTGTTGGTGGTCTCGCTCATCGTGTTCCCTTCGTTCGGGACGGATGTCACCGGCCTAACGTCACTCGCTGGAGGCGACATCCCTCTCGGTCGACGTGCCGTGGGCGGCCGCGTCCTTCATCCTGGCCTCGGCCCTCTCCTTGATCATCGGCAGCCCGAGCTTGCGGATCGCGATGATCCCGGCCGAGATCGGACCCCAGTACAGCCGGAACCTGCGCCGCGCTTCCGCATCGGTGGTGGCGACGCGGGTGCGCGTGATCAGCAGCGAACTCTGGTCGCTGATCGGCCGCGCCTCGATGGTCACGACGATCTTGGCGTAGCCCGGCTGGTTGAACGCGATGAACTCTTCCATTGGCAGCGACGCGAACTTCACGTCGCGCTTCCACGGCTGCGCGTAGGCGCCGAGCACCATCCGGCGCCCCGGGTCCCAGTCCAGCAGCCCCCAGCCCAGCCCCTCGGTCTCGGCGACGAGTCCGCGCGCCTCGGGCATCTTGAACTCTTCGCCTCGTGCCATCGACGGCACCGAGCGCAGCCAGAACAGCGCCTTGATCGGCGGCGACTGCCACAGGTCGATGTCCCGCGCCTCGGCGAAGGTCACCGGGCCCGGCGCGTTCACGACGGTCTCGTTGTACTCGTCGACTTCCGGTTTCGGGATGATCCGGTCGAGCGTCTCATCGGCCGGGTGGTTCTCGGGCTGGCCGTATCTCGCCCACTTCACTGCGGAATAGCCGACGAGCGCCAGAACCGCTGCTGCAATCAGTCCGAACAGTGCCCTCAGGGGATTCATCACGTACCTCCGGTCGTGTCAGATCTGCATTTCAGTATTTCCCCGCACCTGTGGAGCCGCTAGGTGTGAGACTGAAGCCGAGACATCCGCAAACCAGAAGGAGCTGTCAATGGCAGACGCCGACAACCGTGTGGCCGTGTACATCGACTTCGATAACATCGTCATCTCGCGCTACAACCAGGTATACGGGCGCGGAGCGTTCCAGTCCGACCGGGTGAAGAATGTCGTGGTCACCGACCCGACCGCCAACCAGGACGTGGTGGCCCGCATCCGGCAGGCCACCGTCGACATCGGAGCGATCCTCGACTACGCGTCGTCGTTTGGCCCGATCGTGATCAGCCGCGCCTATGCCGACTGGTCGCAGCCGGTGAATTCCGGGTACCGCAAGCAGCTGATCGACCGGGCGATCGACTTGACCCAGATGTTCCCGCTCTCGGCGACCAAGAACGGCGCCGACATCCGCCTGGCCATCGACGTCGTGGAGGACATGTTCCGCCTGAACGACGTCACCCACGTGGTGCTGGTGGCCGGCGATTCCGACTACGTCGCCCTCGCCCAGCGGGTCAAGCGCCTCGGACGCTACATCATCGCCGTCGGCGTCGCCGGCGCGACGAGCAAGTCGCTGCCCGCCGCCTGCAACGAGTTCAGCCTGTACGACGACCTGCCGGGCATCGGCACGGACGAGGTGGAGACCGATGGCGCGGCTCCGGATTCGATGGTTCCGGATGTCGCTGCCCGGGATGCCGCGACGGCCGCAGCCACCGCACCGGTTGCCGCGCCGCCCGAGCCGACCGGCGCGAAGGCACCGGCCGCCAAGAAGGCCCCGAGGGAGAAGGTTGCGGTCGAGAAGACCACCGCACAGAAGGCTCCCGCAAGGAAGACGGCGGCGACCAAGGCCACCGACCTGCTGTTCCAGCAGCCCATGGTGGAGCCGGAGACGGACGACGACGATGACGAGCCCGGCGCCGGCGCCGGTGAGCAGGCCGCCAAGATGTCACCGCGGGCGGCGACCAAGCTGCTGCGCCGGGCGCTCGAGCTCGGCCACGACAAGGCCGGCGATGACGAGTGGCTGCACACCTCGGCGGTGAAGCAGCAGATCAAGCGGATGGACCCGTCGTTCCACGAGAAGTCCCTCGGCTACAGCTCGTTCACCGACTTCGTGAAGTCCCGGTCGAACTTCGCCGAGTTCGACAAGAGCTCGAACGGGCAGCGGGTGCGGATGCGGGTGGCGGACTAGGGGCGCCAGCCCGCCCGGTGGCCCCGGAGCGCCCGAGCGCAGCGAGGACGCGTCTCGAAACCGGGGGCGGGATCGGGCATTCCGGCGACGACCCCTCCGTTTTTGCTATGTCACTCTGAAGTGACATAGCAAAAAACGCACTACCGCCCCCGGAATGCGATGAACGGTAGTGCGCTTCTCAACCACCGGCAAAGGCCCGCGGCATCCGGAAAGGTGGTTTCAGACGCGTGGTTCGCTGCGCTCGGGGGCTCCGGGGCCGCCGGCTTCGCGGCGACTACGGGTGACTAGACGAGGTCGTCGTAGCCCGTGGTGAAGGCGGTGTCGGCGTCGGTCACGGTCACCGGCAGTGAGCGGATCGGCGAGAACGACGTGGGGTACATGATCTTGTTCTCCATGCTCAGGATCATCGGCCGGATGATCTCAAGGTTCTCGAGCCACTGCTCGTTCTCGTGCAGCAGGGCGCGGCGCCGGCGGCGGTCTTCCAGGTCGGTGTACGCCCAGAAGTGGGTGAGCTGGTTCTGGGTGCCGAACTCGGTCACGAAGTAGCCGAGGAACCCGCCGAGGATCTTGCGCTGAACGGGCAGACCGATGTTCTCGTAGGTCGCCAGGTAATCGGCGAGCTTGACGTGGGTGTGCAGAACATAGGTGCGTTCTTCGACGAGCATGGTGCTGGTACTTCCTTCTGTGGTGCGTTAGTGGTTGGTGATCAGGGCACGCGCCGCCGCGATAGCGGCGCTGAGATGCTCCTGCGTGGGCGAGACCGACACCGTCGGGAGCTCCCCGAGGTCGCTCTGCAGCAGGTGCGCGTCTTTGAACAGGAGGTCGTCGTGGAACTCGGTGAAGTTGTCGCTCATCCAGCTCTGCCCGGACGCCACTGACACCACGTCGAGGAACTGTTCGGCCGATACTCCATGCTCGGCGGTGAGCTGCAGCATGGTTGCTGTGGCGAGCGCGTTGTAGGCGCCGAGGGTGTTGTTGCAGAGTTTCAGTAACGCGGGGGTGCCGTAATCGGCCGAGGTGAAGACCCGGCCGGCGATGTCGTCCAGCACCGCCTGCTCCTCTGGCGTCGGCTGCGGTCCGGCGAGGAACACGGTCATGCTGCCATCGCGAGCGCCGCGCGGGCCGCCCGAGATCGGAGCCTCGAACACCCGCCACTCGGGCGGAGCCGCGGGCAGGATTTCCTTGGCGGCGTTCACCGAGAGCGTGGTGACCACCAGCACCGTGAGCGGCCAGGAGTAACGGTCTCGGATCGAAGCGAATGTCGCGGTGACCTGGTGGGCCAGCCGGACGGCCACAATCACGGTGTCGATGTCGGTCCAGGGCACATCGTCGAAGCTGCTGAAGCCCGGGCATCCGGTCGCCTGTGCCCAGGCCGCCGCCCGGGCGGGATCCAGGTCGAGGCCAGCCACCGGATGCTCGCGCTCAGCGAGTCGTTCACCGATTCCGGCGCCGATGGGGCCGAGTCCAATGATGAGGTGCATGGTTACTCCTGAATCCCGCCCGCTCAATCAGCGGAGCTCGGTGAACGTGGCGAGGTCGACGTCCTTGTTGTCCTTGGTGGTCGACAGGGCAATCAGCGAGACGACGAGCACGCCGAGGGTGAGTGCGACGACCGTGCCGGTTCCTCCGACATCGGTGAGCGCGGTGGCGACCAACGGCGCCGGGGCGGCGAAGATCAGGTTCGCCATGGTGAGCGACAGCGCCGAACCCGAGAAGCGGCTCGCGGTCGGGAACTGCTCCGCGAAGAAGGCCGGCTGCGCGCCGTAGGCGAACTGCACCGAGCTGAGAGAGAGGACCACCACGAGCAACGCGAGTGCGAAGCTTCCGGTGTTCGCGATCGGGAAGAACAGTGCGACGCCGACGAAGCAGCCGATGGTGCCGATGATCAGGACGGTCTTGCGGCCGATTCGGTCGCTCAGCCAGCCGCCGAAGAGACCGAAGAGCACCGAGATGCCGTTGGCGAGCATGAGGATGAGGAATCCGTCGCCGGACTCCATGCCGGCCTGCTTGGTGAGGTAGCTGAGGCCGTAGACGGCGACGAGGTAGAACGTGAGCGCCGCGCCACCCCAGGCGAGGGTCAGCTGCAGAACACGCAGCGGCTGCGTCTTGAGCACGCTCAGGCCATTGGTCTTCTGGGCGGCCGAGTTCTCGACCTGCTGCTTCTGCACCACGAACGCCGGGGTCTCCTCGAGACGCAGGCGGATGTAGACGCCGACCGCGACGAGCGCAATGCTCATCAGGAACGGGATGCGCCAGCCCCAGCCCTCCCACTGCTCGGTGGTGAGCACGAGGGTCAGCACGGCGAGCGTCAGGTTCGCGAGCACCTGGCTGAGCGGTGAGCCGACGTTGATGAACGCACCCATCAGTCCGCGGCGGTTGCTCACGGTGTGCTCCATGGTCATCAGCTGCGCGCCGGTGGCCTCGCCACCGAGCGAGAAGCCCTGGATGAAGCGCAACGCCACCAGCAGCACCGCGATGCCGATGCCCTGGCCGGTAGGCAGCAGGCCGATGATCACCGACGAGACACCCATGGCGATGAAGGTGACCAACAGGATGGGCCGTCGGCCGTACCGGTCGCCGAGGTATCCGAAGATGATGCCCCCGAGCGGACGGGCGACGAACCCGACACCGAACGAGGCGAAGGAGGCGAGCAGGGCGCCGGTCTCACCGAGGTCGCTGAAGAACAGCGCGGGGAAGAGCGTGGCCGAGAGTGCGCCGTAGACGGCGAAGTCGAACCATTCGAGCGCAGAGCCGAGGGTGCCGCTGACGGCGGCGCGGGTCTGCATCCGGCGGGTTCGGCGGACGGCGATCGTGCCGTCGGGGCGGTCAGTGGTGAGGGCCACAGGGAACTCCTTTGTTGGCTGTTGGCAAGCGTGCAGGCAGCCGCGCGTGCGACGCGGATGCGTCAGAGGAATGTAACAGATGATTCCAGCAAGCGGGAAACCTTGCCGATCTTTCCTCTATATGGAAAACTATTCGCATGTCGCAGACACTGCAGTCCGTCGCTCAGGCGCTTCGCGTCATCCAGTTACTTCAGAACCATGCCGATCTCGGCGTCACCGAGGTCGCAAGCCGGCTCGGCATTGGCGTCTCGACGGCACACAGGCTCCTGGCCACGTTGCTCGAATTCCATTTCGTCGAGCAGCTCGACGCCGGCCGCCGGTATCGGCTGGGGCCGGCGATGTCCTCGTCCGGAGACGCCGCGGCGATCGAGCACTGCATCGAAGTCGGCTTTCCAATCATGCAGCACCTGCGCGACGAATCCACCGAGACCGTGCACATCTCAGTGCTCAACGGGCAGCAGACGAGGTTCGTTTCCGTGATCGAGTCGCCGAGAGTCATGCGAGTCACCAGCAGGGTCGGTGTTTCCATTCCGTCGCACACCGCCGCTTCCGGAAAGATCCTGTTGGCCCAGCTTTCCGACGACGAACTCGACGCGTTGTATCCGGATGAGGAGCTTCCCGGCGGCACCGGACGTGGCCTGCATACGCTCACTGAGCTGAAACGAGAGCTGGCACAGACGCGGGAGCGTGGCTACGCGCGCAACCTCGGCGAGTCGGAAGAGGGTCTTGCGGCGATTGCCGTGCCGATTCACCGGCCAAGCGGACGCCCGGTGGCCTGCCTCACGCTGACTGGTCCGCTGTCTCGGTTCAATCCCGATGCGACCGCGGATGCGACGGCTGAACCGTCAGCGCGGGAATTGGAGTTCCTGCGCATGCTTACCGAGCACGCCGCCCAGATTGAGCAGGCACTCTCCTTTTAGATTCCACATAGAGGAATCTTGTGTGCGTCATTTCCGCTTTGGGGAAAAGTGTGCGTACTATGGCCCGAGTCGACGCCGACGGGGCGTCGCTTCGGAGGTAGAGCAGAGTGAAGCTAGTGCGCCTGACCGGCCCCGCGCAGGGCTGGGGAGTTCTTGATGGGGCCATCGTGCGCCAACCGCACAAAGACGCCACGCTGCCCGAGGTCATCGCTGCCGACGCGCTGCCGATCGAGCACAGCGCCGAGGCGGTTACGATCGGCACGCCCATCTCCGACGGTGCCAAGATCTTCTGCGTCGGATTGAACTACCGGGACCACGTGCTGGAGATGAAGCGTCAGCTTCCGACGCATCCGGTGATCTTCCCGCGCTTCGCTGACTCGTTCGTCGCCGACGGTGAGCCGATCGAGAAGCCGGCCGAGAGCGACCAGTTCGACTTCGAGGGCGAGTTGGTCGTCGTGATCGGCAAGGGCGGGCGCCACATCGCCGCCGAGGATGCCGCCGCCCACGTGCTCGGCTACACGCTCATGAACGACGGTTCGCTGCGCGACTTCCAGTTCCACACGCATCAGTACACGCCGGGCAAGAACTTCGAGAACTCCGGTTCGGTCGGCCCGGCGATCGTCACTGCCGACGAGGTGGGCGAACTCGCCGGCCGCGGCATCCGGACGATCCTGAACGGCGAGGTCGTGCAGGACTCCGAGCTCGGCCAGCTCATCTTCCCCGTGAGTGACCTGATCGCCTACATCTCGTCCTGGACGCCGCTGCGCCCCGGCGACCTCATCGCCACCGGCACTCCCGGCGGAGTCGGCTCGTCACGTACGCCACAGCTGTGGATGCGTCCGGGCGATGAGTGCGTCATCGAGATCGATGGCATTGGCCGCCTCTCCAACATCGTCGCTGCTTCCAGCTGACTTATCTCCACGAAAGGACAATCATGACAACGACGCCCCAGACCCTGAAGAAGCTCACGGTGCAGCGCAATGGCGAGCTGCCGGAGGCTCCCGGCCAGACGTCGAAGGCGCTCCGCATCTCCGGTGTGAGCGTCGAGAACACCGAGGTCGAAGGCCTCTGGTTCGGCAAGGTCCACACCGGACCGGGTGAGATCTCGGACGCTCACCACCACGGTGAGGCGGAGACCGGCGGTTACGTGTTCAAGGGCCGTGGCTTCATTCGCTTCGGAGAGCGCTACGAAGAGATCGTCTACCTCGAAGAGGGCGACTTCGTCTACGTGCCGCCGTTCGTGCCGCACATCGAGGGCAACGCGAGCAAGACCGAGGAACTGGTCTGGCTGACCACGCGCACCCCTGACAACATCGTGGTGAACCTCGAGGACCAGGACGTCGCCGAACTCGAGATCGACTACCGCTCGTAGCCTCCTAGCCTCCTAGCCTCCCCGCTCCAACGAATCACCAGTTCCCCCCGGAAAGGACGCTGCTGTGACCGCACCCATTGATGCCCCCGTCGCCCTGATCTCTGGAGGGACCTCCGGAATCGGGCTGGCCAGCGCACGCCGACTAGCGAGCGCCGGGTTCGTCGTGGTGGTGGGTGGTCGCAGTGAAGAGCGTCTGTCCGAAGCGCGCGCGTCGCTTGTCGAGATCGACGCGCGCGCTTCGGCGTTGCCGCTGGATGTAAGTTCGGATGACTCGTGCCGATCGGTTGTCGCGAGAGTGCTCGATGATCACGGGCGTCTCGACGTGCTGGTCAACTCGGTGGGCAGCGCCCCGGCGGGCACTATCGACCAGGTCGACGACGCCGGCTGGACCGCGGCGCTGGATTCGAAGGTGCTCGGCAGCGTGCGGTTGATGCGTGCCGTCATCCCCGCGATGACTGAGCGCAGCTCCGGCCGCATCGTGAACATCGCCGGCACCGCCGGTCGTGAGCCGGACCCGTGGATGGCCGTGGCGGGAGCCGCGAACGCGGCGCTGATCTCGGTCACGAAGGCTGCATCGCTGCAGCTCGCCGAGTTCGGGATCACCGTGAATGCCGTCTGCCCGGGACCCACGCGCACCGGGCGCTGGGACGGCCTCGCCTCGACTTACGCGCGCATCAACGCTGTGCCGGTCGACGAAGCTCGGGCGGCACTCGAGGCGCGCATTCCCGCCGGCCGCCCGGCGGATCCGGACGAGATCGCCTCGTTGGTCGCGTACCTCGCCTCAGAGGATGCGCGCCACATCACCGGTACCGCAATCGCGGTCGACGGCGGGCAGTCCCGCAGCATCTAAACGCACATCCGTTGGTTGAGGAGCCGCACTCCGTTGGTTGAGGAGCGCCGCGAGCTTGCGAGCGACGCGTCTCGAAACCAACCCTTCCGCAATGGTGGTTTCGAGTCGCGTCCTCGCTGCGCTCGGGCGCTCCTCAACCACCGAAAGTAGGTCCGGGGCTACGACGGCTCAGCGCAGGAACGGCTCCTCCCGGTACCCGTCGGCGTCCAGGATCCCGACTGTCGACTCCGGCACCTCGATGAACGCACCGGGCAGGCCGCTGAGCGGTTCGGAGACGATCACCCGGGATCGCTTGCCGTGCGCCTTCAGCCGCTCGACATCCGGATACGCCTCCTGCAACGTGCGCATGTCCTCGGAATGGAACAGTGTGCGTGAACGGTGCTCGGTCGAATACCGGAACGCCCAGATCGTCGCGCCATCGGAGACCGCGAACGAGCCCTGCACCGGATACTCGACCCCGAGCCGCCGGCCGGCCTCTTCAATCTTGCGGATGGCCTCGCCCATGCCCGCGATCGGATCCTCAGCAAGCCCCATCGTCAGCGCGACATGGAACACCGCCTCGGAATCGGTTGTGCCGCGCACCAGCGGGTACAGTTCCGGGTCGACCAGCATCATGACCTCATGCCGGACGCGCCACCAGTCGCGCAGCCCGCCGTTGTGCATGAACATCCAGTGGGCGTAGCGGAACGGATGACAGTTCGTCTGCTGGATCGGCGGGCCACTCGCCGCGCGCACGTGGGCGAAGAACAGGTGGCTCTGCACGGCGCCGGCGATGTCGCGCAGGTTCTCGTTGTACCAGGCCGGCTCGATGCTGCGGTACAGCCACGGCTTTCCGCCATTGCCGTCGGACGGGTACCAGCCCAGTCCGAACCCGTCGCCATTCACGGTCTCCTTGCCGAGCGGTGAATGCAGCGACTGTTCCACGAGCGAGTGCGGGGTATCGAGAACCACCGTCGCCGGGGACATCGGCTCACCCGAATACGCCAACCAGCGACACATCTCGATCATCCCCTTCGATGGCGTCCGCCCTCATCTGAAACCGAGGCTACGCCCGCGTGCCGCGCCCCGCAGCGGCCAACCGAACGAGGGATCCTCGCCTCCGTATGATTGCGGTATGGCGATGCCCCTGCTGGCGACGAAGCTGTTCGTGCCATCGCCGCGACCCCAGACGGTGCCGCGTCCCCGGCTGATCCAGCGGATGAACGAAGGCCTGGACCACAAGCTCGTCCTGGTCTCGGCGCCGGCCGGTTTCGGCAAGAGCAGCGCGCTGAGCGCGTGGGCCGCCGAGCTGCAAGGCACCGACGTTCGAGTCGCATGGCTCTCACTCGATGCCGGCGACAACGACCTGCTTCGGTTCCTTACTTATCTGGTCACTGCGCTGGGCGGCGCTGATGCCGGAAGCGGCGCTGATTCCGAAGTCGGCGCTGACTCCCGGGTCGGCACGGCGGCGCTCGGGCTGCTGGATGCCTCGAAACCGCTGCCTGCCGAGGTTACGTTGACCGCCCTGATCAACGACGTCGCCCAGTCCGCCCACGAGTTCGTGCTCGTGCTCGACGACTTCCACCTGATTGACGCGCAGCTCGTGCGCGAGGCCGTCGAGTTCCTGATCGAGCACCTCCCGGCCCGGATGCACCTGGCGATCGCGAGCCGCGCCGATCCGACGCTGCCGCTGGCCCGGATGCGCGCCCGCGGCGAACTGACCGAGCTTCGGGCAGCTGACCTGCGTTTCACTCCAGACGAGGCCGCCGACTTCCTCAACGAGGCCATGGGCCTCAGGCTCTCGGCCGATGAGATCACCGCCCTCGACATCCGCACCGAGGGCTGGATCGCCGGCCTGCAGCTGGCCGCGTTGTCGATGCGTGGAGGCAGCGACATCCGCGGATTCATCGAGGCGTTCACCGGCAGCAATCGGTTCATCATCGACTACCTCGTGGAGGAGGTGCTGCAGCGCCAGCCCGAGCGCGTGCGCGACTTCCTGCTGCGCACCGCGATTCTCGATCGGCTCAGCGGTCCGCTGTGCGTTGCCGTGACTGGTCAGGCGGATGCCGGCGGCACGCTTGACGGGCTGGAACGCGACAATCTCTTCCTGATCCCGCTCGATGACCAGCGGCAGTGGTATCGCTACCACCACCTGTTCGCTGATGTGCTCCGGGCTCGCCTGCAGAGTGAACAGCCTGAGCTGATCTCGACGCTGCACGTGCGCGCGAGCGAGTGGTGCGAAGTGCACGATCTCGTCGACGACGCCGTGAGGCACGCGCTCGCCGCGCACGACTTCGAGCGGGCGGCCCGACTGGTCGAGCTCGCTGTCCCCGACATCCGCCGCACCCGCCAGGAGACGACCTTGCGCGGCTGGCTGACGGCGCTGCCCGAAGACGTTTGTCGGGGCAACCCAGTGCTGAGCACCTACATCGCCTGGATGCGGCTGTACTCGGGCGACCTGGACGCTGTCGAGCCGTGGCTGCGGCATGCCGAGCTCATGCTGAGTGCGCCCGTTTCAGCGGACGAACCCAGCGAAGAGTTGCTCCTGCTGCCGCAAACCATTGAGATGTACCGGGCGGCGCTCGCCCAGGCGCATGGCGACATCGCCGGGACCGTCCGCCATGCCGACCGTTCGTTGCGACTGGCGAGCCCGGATGACCACCTCGGACGCGGCGCTGCCGGCGGACTGCTCGCCCTGGCCGCCTGGGCGGCGGGTGACGCGGTAGCCTCCGTGCGGTCCTTCGCCGACGCCAGTGCCCATCTGCGCTCGGCGGGATACCTCGCTGATGAACTGAGCGGCACCATCCTGCTCGCTGACATGCTGCTCGCCTGCGGCCGCCTTCACGAAGCGCGTCGCCGGTACGAGCGAGCCCTCCAGCGGGCTGAGCGGGGCGACGTGCTGCCGAACCCGGCTGGCGACCTGCACGTTGGCCTCGCGGAGCTCGATCTGGAACGCAACGATGTCGCTGCTGCTGTAAGACACCTCGAGGCCAGTGCGGCGCTGGGGGAGCGGGCGGCGCTGCCCGAGAACCGGTACCGCCGATTCGTTGCCCTCGCTCGGTTGAAACAGGCGGAGGGTGATCTGGATGCCGCCGCCGAGCTGCTTCGGCAGGCCGAGCCGCTCTACGTGCGCGGCTATTTCCCCGAGGTGCATCCGATTCCTGCCTTGGCCGCGCGGGTCTGGGTCGCCCAGGGGCGGCTGGCCGACGCCGCGGACTGGGCCCGGCACAGCGGTGTCACCGTGGCGGGCGAGCCCAGCTTCCTGCGCGAGTGCGAGCATCTCACCCTGGTCCGTCTGCTGATCGCCGAGCATCGTGCGGCTGAGCAGCGCGTGTCTAGCACGGCTCGCGGTCTCGCCGACACCCACGGGCTGCTCGACCGGCTGCTGACCGCGGCCGAGGCATCCGGACGCACCGGCAGCACGATCGAGATCCTGATGCTGCAGGCGCTCGCGCATCAGGCGGAGGGACGGATGTCTGAAGCTCTCGTGCCTCTCGAACGAGCCCTGACGCTGGCCGAGCCCGAGGGGTACCTGCGGCTGTTCGCCGATGAGGGCTTGCCGATGGCGGAGCTGCTGCAGGATGCCGCGCGTCATTCGATCGCGTCCGATTACGTCTCTCGACTGCTCGCTGCCGTGAGTGAGGAGAGTTCCGGCGCGGGGCAGGGGACGACTGTTGGCGGAGCGGGGCAGGCCGCGGCATCCGGCGTCCAATCATTCGGTCAACCAGCAGCCGTCCAATCGCTGGCTGAGCCGCTCAGCGAACGCGAGCTGCATGTGCTGCGGCTGTTGCGTACCGAGCTGACCGGGCCGGAGATTGCCCGCGAGCTGGTGGTGTCGCTGAACACGGTGCGCACGCATACGAAGAACATCTTCCGCAAGCTCGACGTGACGAACCGGCGGGCGGCCGTCCGTCGCGGCGAGGAGCTCGGCCTCGTCTGAAGCGCAACCGGATTCGTCGCCCGGACGGCATTCACGGCAGCTGGCGGAATTCACCATGTGTGGTGATGTGCGCTCACCACATCGCTTCGTAGCGTCGGGAACAGGGTCGGGCAATCCGGCCGATGCTTGAAGCTCCAGGAGACTCATATGACGAAGACCGCAGAGCGTGTCGGCGCACCAGTCCCGCGTGTCCCACCTGGCACTAGCCGGCGGACCAACTGGCTGGTTCCGATTGGACTGATCCTGCTCGCCCTGGTTCCGGTGGTCACCGGGTCGCTGCGGCTCGTCGAACTCGGCGGCGGGCCGGAAATCATGCCAGACAACCCGCGAGCGGACGCGTCCCCGCTGCCGATCGCGGCGCACATCGCCAGCGCGCTCATCTTCACGGTGTTCGGCGCCTTCCAGTTCGTGCCGGGACTTCGTCGGCGTCCGTGGCATCGTCGGGCCGGACGCGTCCTGGCGCCGCTCGGACTGGTCGCCGCGCTGTCCGCGATCTGGATGTCAGTGTTCTACGCGCACCCGGAGGGCACCGACGAATTACTGGTGGCTTTCCGGCTGGCGTTCGGCTCGGCGATGGCGGTGTTCATCGTGCTCGGCGTCGTCGCCATCCGTCGTCGCAACATCACCGCGCACCGGGCCTGGATGACGCGCGCCTTCGCCATCGGTATCGGAGCCGGCACGCAGGCGGTTGTCTTGACCGTGGTGCCGCTGGTCATCCCTCCGACTGAGACGAGCACCGCGCTCTGTCACGCCGCCAGTTGGGTGATCAACCTCGCGGTGGCGGAGTGGGCGATCCGGCGGAGGCCGCGCGGATGAGTGGGGACGTGGGGCGGATGAGTCGGGACGTGCCGGCCGCACGGACGCGTGGAGACGCGCCATCCGCGTATGAGATCCGGCTGCAGGGACGTCTGGACGAACGCTGGGCTGACTGGTTCGAAGGCATGAGTTTGAGCACTGAGGCGGATGGCACGACGGTGCTCCGGGGCATTGTTGCCGACCAGTCGGCTTTGCATGGAATCCTCGGCCGAGTGCGTGACCTCGGGATGACGCTGATATCGGTCAACTCGGGGGAGTGACGGGGCGCCGCGCGCTATTTGCGCGTCCTCTCCTACACAAGAAACTTTTCCGCGACTTATCCACAAAACCCGGTCCTGACCTGCACTTTTGGTAATTCGAATGTCGGTGGTCACTGTCACTCTTAGATCGTGGCAATCACCCAGACCTTCGACCCTCTCGCCGAGGATGCGATCGACCTGCTGCGATGCGCGAGCGATGACGAACTGCTCGCCCACACAGCAGAAATCGAGGCGTACGGCCGGCGGGTGGACGCGCTGCGTGTGGTCGCCGCTGCCGAGGTGGCACACCGGTCCCGGCGGGAACTCGAGGGCGCTGCGTTGTCGGCGCAGAAGGGATGCCGCAACGCCTCTGAACTGCTGCAGCGAGTGACCGGTGCCGCGGGGCGAACCGTGGAGAGTTGGATGCGGTTGGGCGCGCAATTGCGCGGCCGGCCGACGCTGATCGGGATCGAAGGTCCTGCTGACTTCCCGGCCGTGACCGTCGCGGTCACCGAGGGGCGCATCGGTGTGGACGTGGCCACCGCAATCGTCACCGCGCTCGCGCCGACGATTGGGCGAGCGCACCCTGAGGACTTTGCCGCCGCCGAGCAGGCACTGGTGACCGCGGCCGGCGAGAGCACGGCTGACTCGATCCGGGTGCAAGCAGCGGTATGGCAGGCCGCGATCGATCCGGACGGCGTTGAACCGTCCGAGGAGCGGGCGATGGCACGCCGCGGGATCCGCCTCGGCCGTGCCAGGGACGGGCTGATTCCGATCAGCGGCGGTCTCATGCCCGAAGCTGCCGGTGCGCTGTCACGGCTGTTCGATGCCCACTTGACGCCGCGGACGGCGCCGGCGTTCCTCTCGGCTGAGGAACGCGATGCGCAATCCCTCGAGCGCGACCCGCGCACACCCGACCAACAGCGGCACGACGTGTTCATGGGCATCGTCGACTCCGCGGCGCGGGCGGCGGATGCCCCGTCGATCGGTGGCGCAGCGCCGACGGTGCTCGTGAGCGTGCGAGCCGACGACCTCGATCGGGGCGGCGGCGCCGGGTACATCGACGGCGTGGAGGCGCCGGTGAGTATCCGAGCGGTCGGGCAGAAGATCTGCGCGGGCGGCAGCCAGCGGGTGGTGATCGATCCGACCGGTCGGGGGTGCAGTTGGGCGTTCCGCAGCGGGTGTTCAACTCCCAGCAGAGGCGGGCGATCGGTGTGCGGGACGGCGGATGTCTCATCCCGGACTGTCCGATACCGGCGGCGTGGTCCGAGATTCACCATGTCCTGGAGTGGGCGAACGGCGGAAAAACGCATACCGACAACGGAGTGCTGCTGTGTTGGTTCCACCATCGGACGATTGATAGTTCCGGGTGGCAGATACGCATGGTTCGAGGTTCGCCGCAGATCAAGGCGCCTCCCTGGATAGACCCGAATGCTGACTGGCGCCCGGCGACGAAGTCACGCACCAGGTTGGCCGATGAGATCGACGGTTCTGGCTGATCGAGCTGGTCGAGCTGGTCGAGCCTGAAGCCCATCAGCGCGGGGACTGTTGCCCGGCGCGGTGGAACTGCTTTACTCGCTGGATGAGCGACAACCAGCCAGACCAGCGAGTTCCCGACGAGGCCCGGATCACCCGCACCTTCGATGCTCCCGTTGACCGCGTCTACCGGGCATGGATCGACCCCGAGCAGTTCGCCCACTGGTTCGGAGCGGAACTCGAGGTTCCGCAGTCCTACCTGGAGATGGACGTACGACCCGGCGGACAGTGGAGGGCGACCATGCTGCATGAGGGTGGGGAACTTCCCTTCGGTGGCGAATATCTCGAGTTGGTCGAGAACGAGCGGCTGGTGATGACCTTCGACGACCCCGAGCGCATCGGCGCAGGCAATGTCGACGTGAACGTGCTCACCGTCACCTTCACGCCGATCGGGGAGGACCGCACCGAAGTGCTGCTCAGCCAGACCGGTCTGATGGAGCACGGCATGGCCGACGATCTCGTGGTGGGGTACAACTCGTTCATGGACAAGCTCGCCGAGTTGCTCGCCCGCGACTAGCGCCGACCGTGCCATCGTTCCGCGTCACCATGCGCGTCGGCGAATTGCGTCCGGGGGTGACTCCCGACCGTGTCCTGCCTGCCGCTGCTGCAGCCGTGGAGGAGCTCGCCACCGTTGAGGCATCCGAGGTCGGAGTCGTCAGCGGCGAGCCCCGCATCACGGTGCGATTCACCGAGGATGCCCCGGACATCGCCCTGCAGATCGGCGAGCACGCGGCATCCGTCGTCGACTCGGTGGTGCCTGTGGTCTCCTGGACGGTGACCCAGCGGGTCGGCGGGCGGTGGCATCCGGTTGGGAAGTGAACACGTTCTGGAATAACCCGCCGCCCGCGGACGCTGAACCCAGCATGAAACGCATCGGGTTCCTCAGTTTCGGCCACTACCAGGATGTCCCGGGGTCTCTCGTGCACACCGCCCAGGACGCGCTGCTGCAGTCCATCGAGCTTGCGGTGGCCGCTGAGGAGGTCGGAGTCGACGGCGCGTTCGTTCGGGTGCACCACTTCGCCCCGCAGCTGGCGTCACCGTTCCCGCTGCTGGCCGCGATGGGGGCTCGCACCAGCCGCATCGAGATCGGCACCGGCGTGATCGACATGCGTTACGAAAACCCGCTCTACATGGCCGAGGAAGCTGCCGCCACCGACCTGATCAGCGGCGGAAGACTGCAGCTCGGCGTCAGCCGCGGTTCACCCGAGCACGCCATGAACGGCTTTGAGGCGTTCGGTTATGTGCCGGGCGAGGGCCGCAGTGACGCTGATGATGCCCGCACCAAGACCGAGATCTTCCTGCAGGCGATCGAGGGTGCGGGCGTCGTCCGCGCCAACCCGCAGATGACCGGGCACACCGGCGCGCTCGCCATTGAGCCGCAATCGCCGGGGCTGCGCGACCGGATCTGGTGGGGGTCCGGCACCCGGGCCACCGCCAAGTGGACCGCCGAGCAGGGCATGAACCTGATGAGCTCGACCCTGCTCACCGAGGACACCGGGGTCGACTTCGGCGACTTACAGGCCGAGCAGATCCAGGTCTTCCGCGACACCTGGAAGGACGCCGGCCACGCCTGGGCACCCCGCGTCTCGGTCAGCCGCAGCATCATCCCGCTGGTCAGCGACGCCGACCGGCACTTCTTCGGCTTGCGCGCCCAGGTCGAGGGCAAGGACCAGGTCGGCCAGCTCGAGGGCACCCTGGCCCGGTTCGGCAAGAGCTACATCGGCGAACCGGACGCCCTGATTGAGCAATTGGCTCAGGATGCCGCGGTCGAAGCCGCTGACACGGTGCTGATCACCGTGCCCAACCAGCTCGGCGTCGACTACAACGCGCAGCTGCTCGAGAGCGTCGTGAAGTACGTCGCGCCGGGGCTCGGCTGGCGGTAGGCGCCGAGCTCCGACGCGGGTACGACCCGGACCGCGGCCGCGGCCGCTGCGGCGTAGAAGAGGAGATTCTGCGACACGCCGCGGCAACCTGGCACGACACACCGGCTGTGGCCCGGAAGTCCTTCCGAACGCACGGCCGGCGGGCTCGACCAGCGGGTGGACGCGGATCAGCGAAAGCTCAGCGGCGGTGAAGCAGCCGCGCCAGCGGTGACTGCGCCAGTCCCGCGACCGGTCGTTGCTGCTCACCCTGCTGGGCCGCGAGCACGATCACGACGGCGGTCAACACTGGCGGGATCCACTGCAGCACCCGGAGCTGGTTTTGCGCGGATTCGAGCTCCGAGGATGCCACGGGGGACGGCTCCGTCACACCCACGGTGTCCTCATCCTGACGCTTGGCAACTCGCATGCCGAGAATCCCGGAGTACAGGCTGGCGCCGGCCGCACCCAAGGTCAGCCCGGCCTTGATGATCGTGTTGGTGCGACTCTCGGGCTGCGTCGCCAGTCGTTCCTTGTTCGCGGCGATCAGGCCCAGCCCACCGACCGCATGCACAGCCAGGGCGGCGATCTGAACCGGCGACCATTTCGCCCAGCCGGCCGAAGACAAGCGCAGCCGCTCTCGTGGATCTTTCGCCTCAGCGGCTGCGCCGTTGACGCCGACGGCGCCCATCAGCGAACCGCCGAACCAGGCGGCCAGACCCAGGTCGTGCATGCTGCGAATCACGGTGTTGCGTTCAGACATGAGAACTCCAAATTGTCGATCGAGTTGTCGGGCAATCAATCCACCATGAATCCGAGTGCGGGGGCTGACTAGGGTCTCTCAGAAGATTCGTCGTCAACCACCGGTTGCGTGAACGGCACCGTGCCGGTCACCTCGGCCGAACCCCGGACCGGCCCAAGCCGCCGCCTGCGCATCGGATCTCGGCGCAGGTCGGCATAGAGCGATACACACAACCCGATCATGATCAGCACGAATGGCGTCGCGGCAAGGATCGTGAACGTCTGCAGCGCCGCCAACCCGCCGACGAAGAGCAGCACCGCCGCGACCGCCCCGGTGAGTACCGCCCAGACGATCACCAGCGGTTTCCACGGCCGTTCGCTGCCGCGGGTCGACAGCGTCCCCAGCACCAGGGAACCGGCATCCGCGCCACTGACGAAGAAAACCGCAGTGAGCACCATCACGACAATCGAGGTGCCGATGAAGAACGGGTACTGCTGCAGCATCGCGAAGAATGCAGCGGCCTCGTTGCCTTCGCCGGCGATGTCCACTCCGTTCACTTGCAGGTGGATGCCTGCCCCGCCGAACACGGTGAACCAGATCATGCTCACCGCGGTGGGCACGAGCAGCACGCCGAGCACGAACTCGCGGATGGTGCGGCCGCGCGAGATCCGGGCGATGAAGTTGCCGACGAACGGGGTCCATGAGATCCACCACGCCCAGTAGAAGATCGTCCAGCTGGCCAGCCAGTCGCCGCCACCGAAGACGGCGGACTGGAAGCTCATCGGGATCAGGTTCGTAAAGTAGGCGCCGATGCCCTGCGGCAGCAGGTCCAGGATGAACAGCGCCGGACCGGCGACGAACACGAAGGTCAACAGCGCCGCCGACAGCACCATGTTGGTGTTGCTCAGCCACTTGATGCCCTTGCTGATACCGCTCGCTGCGGAGAACACGACGCCGACAGTGAGCACGAGGATGACGATGATCGGCAGCGTCACGCCCGGGTCATCCACGAATTCGCCTGTGGCGAGTAGGGAGAGGCCGGCCGCGATCTGCAAGGCACCGAGGCCGAGGGATGTCGCCGAACCGAACTTGGTGCAGATGATCGCGAGGATGTCGATCGGCTTGCCCCAGCCGCGCCGCTTGATCCGGTCCTCGCCGAAGAGGGCCTCGAACGGTGCGCTCATCAGGTTGCCCCGACCCATCCGGAAGGTGGAGTAGGCGAGCGCCAGCCCCACCACGGAGTAGATGGCCCACGGGTGCAAACCCCAGTGGAAGAACGTGAACGCCATCGCCTGGCTCGCTGCCTGCGGACTCTCCGGCTCGGCGCCGGTGAACGGCGGCGGGTCGACCAGATGCGTCACCGGTTCGTACACGCCGAAGAACATCAGTCCGATGCCCATGCCGGCGCTGAACATCATCGCCACCCACGACCAGGTCGAGAACTCGGCCTCTTCACCCTCGCGGGACAGCGGGATTCCGCCGTATCGGCCGAACGCCAGGACCAGTGCGAAGACCACGAAGCCGGTCGCGCTGAGTACGAACAGCCAACCGAGGTTGGTCGTCACCCAGGACAGTGCGGCTGCCGTGACATCCCCTACCTGCTGAGTGAAGATCACCCCGAGCAGACAGACCACCACGATGATGCCGCCGGCGACTCCGACTACGACCTTGTCGACGCTGCTCCACCCATGTGATGACGGTTCCGGCAGGGCTTCGGTGGGGTCATTGGACATCGGTGGTTCTCCCGTGAAACGAACTCGCGGAGCGCGTGCGGGACGCCCCGGTCTGGGCCACGCTACCCCGCACACAGAGCCGATAACTATAGTGACGGCTATGGCTGATCCGGAGATTCTGCAGCGCGACGGCGACAACGGACGCACCGAATTCGGGCGCTACGGCCAGATGCCGAAGTGGGATGCTCGGGTTGCCGCCTACGCGGACTGCGATGAGGCAAATGCGGTCATCGGTGTCGCGCTTTCGGTCACCGGGTTCACCGTCGAAGTGACCTCGACGCTCGCCAGTGTTCAGAACGACCTGTGGGATGTCCTCGCCGATCTGGCTGTGCCGCTGAACGGCGGCGAGGAGGCGACCGCGCGAATCCACGAGGCGCACCTCGTGCGTTTGGAACGGGCGATCCTGCATTTCGAACAGGAGCCCGCCGACCTTGAAGGCGTTGTCCTCCCCGGCGGAACAGTGGCCGCGGCCACCCTGTACCACGCCCGCGCCGTCGTGCGTCGCGCGGAGCGGATGGTCTGGGTCGCCTTCGAGACTTACCCCGAGGGCGTCAACGTGCTTACCGCGCAGTACCTCAACCGGCTGTCGACCCTGCTGTTCGTGCTCGCCCGGGGCGCCAACGTCGAGCACGGCGACATCAACTGGCGGCCTGAGGCATCCTCCAGGGCGATGGAAGACGGGGACGTAACTTCCGGTGATTGAGGAGCGCCGCGAGCGAAGCGAGTGACGCGTCGCGAAATCCTTGGATAGAGGAGCGCCGCGAGCGAAGCGAGTGACGCGTCGCGAAATCCTTGGATAGAGGAGCGCCGCGAGCGGAGCGAGTGACGCGTATCGAAATCAGCTGGCCGCGTTCACCCGCTCGACCAGGCGCTCCACATGATCGCGCCAGCGCAGCCGTAAGTCGTCGGCGTTGCCCGCGACGGGGGAGTGGATCAGTGTGATGCGGGCGCCACCGGGGCCGGATCCGACTTCCCAGCGCAACCGTTCACCGGAGGCCAGCTCGACATCCACTGACTCGCCGTCGACACGCGACACGATCATGCCGGGGCCCAGCCTGCCGGGTGCCAGCCATTCCAGCGTCGTCGGCGCGAGCATCCGCCATACTTTCTCCGGAGGTTGCAGCATCAGCTGCCGCTCGATCCGCAACTGGTCGTTGCCGATCACCGGGTTGTCCAGGCCGAACTCGCGCACGTACTCCTCGTAGTGCTCGACCGATGGCATCTGCCGGTCGGAATCCCGACCGTCGAGCATGTCACCAAGCAGGTCGAAGCAGGCATCCCAGCCGGCGGCATAGCTTGCGGCTGCCGCCCGGTCATCGAAGTCGTGGGTGAAGACCACCCAGCAGCCGTCGGCGTCAGGCTCGAGCGTGATCCCGAAGCTGTTGTCCGACTCCCGGGGCATGTCCTCGAGCGCGGCCTCGACGTAGCCGAGCCGCTGTTCCGGGACCCACTCGGTGATGCGAGCGGTGGTGGTGGCGCCGTCGCCGTAGTCGAGCTCGAGGGTTCCGCCGACCTTGGGCTGCAACGAGGTGACGGTTGCCGGATGCCACTGGCTGAGCAGTCCCGGATCGACGAGGTGCTGCCATACCCGGCTGGGCGGATGCGGGAATCTGCGCTCCATGGTCAGCCGCTGCCGTCCGTCGGCCTGAGCCAGCCGCGCCTCGGTCAGGTACGCCATAGCACGGAGGGTACGCCGTGACCCTTGCAACCGGGTGGGAGCTAGCCGAATGGGGCCGCTCGGGGCCCGCGAGGGAATCAGATCAGGCTGCGCAGCAACTCTTCGACGCTCGTGCCTTCCAGCCGAGCCCGCTGCAGCAGCCGAGTGTGTTCCTCGGCAGTCAGCGACACGGTGATCGTGTGCCACTCATCCTCGACCGATTCCTCCAGATCGAAGAGCGCAGGTTCGGCGATGAGTGCTTCATCGCCGGCACTGGTGAGGCCGGCGACGGCTTCAGGCCCGGTGGTGCTGTCAAGCGCGGAGCTGTCGAGTGCCGCCGTGCCGCGGGAGCTTTTGAGTGCAGCGGTGTCGCGCGCGGGCGCCACGGTGACCCCCGCGTCGACAGAGGCATGCCAGCCCGGGCCGCTCGGAATCGGCAGGCCGCGCTGGTAGGCCTCGGCGACCGCGCGGGCGCGGGCATCCGCAGCCTCATTCAGCACATGCCCGACGTGTCCCTTCACCCATTCGAAGCGGTAGGTGCGGCCGGCGAGGGCCTCGTCGAGATCCTTGAGCAGTTCCAGATTGAGCACCGGCTTGCCGTCACCCTTGCGCCAGCCTTTGGCCTTCCAGCCGCGCATCCACTTCGTGACCGCGTTGATCACGTACTGGCTGTCGCACAGCACCAGCAAGTCGTCATCGAGGTGAGCGGTCGCCCGAAAGAGTTCGAGCACGGCCTTCAGCTCGCCCTGATTATTGGTGGCGTGCGCCCAGCCGCCGGCTCCCCAGCAGGAATCGTCGACGTACCAGGCCCAACCGGCCGGGCCAGGATTGCCGAGGGCGGAGCCGTCAGCGGCAGCAACGATGGTCATGCGGGCCTTTCTCTGGACTACTGGCAATCGTATCGGCCGGCACCGACGCATCGGATTGGTGCAAATCGCGCCGCAGAGTCGCGTACCGTAGACGGGTGGTTTCGCGCCCGTCGATTTGAGGGCGACCACCCGCGCGGAGGGTTTTGGTTTGAGCGCAGAATGCATCCACGGTCTGGACATCGAGGCGTGCGCAGTGTGCTCGCCGAAGCCGGAGCCGGAGAAGGCGGCGCCGGTCGCGCGAGCGCCGCGGGTTGCCCGCACGAGCCTGCGCTCGACGCCTGCAGGGTCGGGCAGTGCGCGATCGGGAACAGCACGTTCGGTTGCTGAGCCGCGTTCCGCGCAGCGGACCACGCCTCCGCCGCTGAACGTCGAAACGCTGCGGGTCTACCACGTCACCCATGTCGACAACCTGCCCGCGATTCTCAAGGTGCGCGAACTGCGCGCCGACGCTCGCCCACCGGTGGACATCTCCTCGGCCGGCAGTCGTGACATCCGCCGCTCGCTGAGTGTCACCGATGAGTCGGTCGTCGCCGACTATGTGCCGTTCTTCCTGTCGCCGGACGCCCGGGTCTGGACGGCGATCCGCGCGGGCGAGCCCGATCCGCGGCTGCAGCCGGTCACCGCTCCGGCATCCGACTTCGTGATGCTGGCCACCACGGTGCAGGCGGTGCGCGCAGCGGGGGAGACTGTCGTCGCCGACCGCGACGCGGTGAACCCGCTGACCCGGTTCTTCACCGACCCGGATGTGGCCGACCGCCGTCTGCGCCAGCTGCAGTCCGAAGACAGCGACGAACTGCTCGACGCCGAACTGCTGGTGGCCGACACCTTCCCGTTCGAGTCGGTCGCGCTGATCGGCGTCGGCAACGACAGGGTGCGTGACATCGTGAAACGAGAGCTGGCGGCATCCGGATTCCGCACCAAGGTGGCCGTCTACCCGCCGTGGTTCCTGCCGGTCGACTGAGTCGCCGTTCAGGGCACGTGCCGTTCAGGGCAGTTGCCGTTCAGGGCACCGTCGACTGCTCCATGCATTGGCGCACCTCGACCGTGGATGCCGTGACCGATGCCACTCGCGCCGCAAGCTCGATGGCGCGAGTTTCGGCGGGCACTCGCACCACCCAGTAGCGGAGCAGGGTGCTGAACGAGCCGCGGCGGGTGCCGCCGTATGCCTCGACCAGGGTTCCGGATGCCCCGAACTCCAGCACCTCGGAGTAGACGAGCTCACCGCCGGTCGCCAGTTCGTCCTCGAACTGCACCATGAACGCG
The DNA here is from genome assembly GCF_009755725.1 of Diaminobutyricimonas sp. LJ205. Lineage (NCBI taxonomy): Bacteria > Bacillati > Actinomycetota > Actinomycetes > Micrococcales > Microbacteriaceae > Ruicaihuangia > Ruicaihuangia ninglii. The sequence goes on from NZ_CP046619.1 coordinate 1,012,596, forward strand.
GCTTCGCGTTCGATGTCGGACTTGGCGCGGATATGCAGGGTGGCCTCATCGCCGAACACCATGATCATGAACTTCATCGTCCGCTCCGATCGCTCAGGCTTGCTCAGCGCGCTGGTGCCCCGGCAGGCTTGCTCGGGTGTGAATGCCGCCGCGCCACAAACCTACTCGGCGCACCGGCCGGGTCGGCAGCCTCAAATCGGGTTCTGGTGCGAAGAGCTCAGTCGGTTGGGTCCGTCGGCTCAAGCAGTTCGCGGATGTCGTCAGCGGTGAGCGCCGAGCTGAATACCGCGTCGTCGTCCATCACCGAGTCGAAAAGGCGGGCCTTGCGTTCCTTGAGCGCCATCACCTTCTCCTCGATGGTGCCGCTGGCGATCATCCGATAGACGTTGACGTGACGGGTTTGCCCGATCCGGTGGGTGCGATCGATCGCCTGCGCCTCGGTGGCCGGGTTCCACCACGGGTCGAGCAGGAACACGTAGTCGGCCTCGGTCAGGGTGAGCCCGAAGCCGCCCGCCTTGAGGCTGATCAGGAACACCGGGTTGTCGCCCTGCTTGAACTGCTTGATCACCTCGGCCCGGCGGGTGGTCGAACCGTCCAGGTAGCTGTAGGCGACGCCCTGCTCGTCGAGCCGCGCGGCGGCCTTCTTGAGGAACGACGTGAACTGGCTGAAGATCAGCGCCCGGTGGCCCTCGGCGAGCACGTCCTCGAGCTGTTCGAAGAGCGCGTCCAGCTTCGACGAGGGCACGTTCGAGTAGGCCTCGTCGACCAGTGAGGCGTCGAGGCTGAGCATTCGGAGCAGCGTGAGCGAGCGGAAGACGATGAAGCGGTTCTTGTCGAGATCCTCGATCAGGCCGAGCAGCTTCTGCCGTTCGCGTTGCAGCGTGGTGTCGTAGAGGCGGCGGTGCCTGGGCCCGAGCTCGATCTGCAGCACCTGCTCCTGCTTGGCGGGCAGGTCGGCGGCGACCAGGTCCTTGGTGCGTCGCATCATCAGCGGACGGATGCGTCGGCGCAACCTGGCCAGCAGCTCGGCGCTGCCAGAGGTTTCGATCGGCTTCGCATACACCTCGCTGAATCGCCGCGCCGACGGGAACAGCCCGGGCGCGACGATCGAGAACAGGGCGTGCAGCTCGAGCAGGTTGTTCTCCATCGGGGTGCCGGTGATGGCGAGTTTGAACGGCGCGGTCAGCTCACGCGCGCAGACGTGCACCCGGGCGGCGCGGTTCTTCACGAACTGGGCCTCGTCGAGGATGAGCCCTGCCCAGTCAATGCCCTGGTACTGGTCGAAGTCGAGCCGGAACAGGGCGTACGAGGTGACGACGACGTCGGCGCCGCGGGCGGCGTCGGCCAGCGGCATCCGTCCCTTTGAGTTTGTGCTGGTGACCGTGGCGACCTTGAGGTGCGGCGCGAACCGTTCGATCTCGAGCGCCCAGTTGCCCACTACCGAGGTCGGTGCGACGACCAGGAACGGTCGGGACTCGGTCTGCCTGGCGTGCGTGATCAGCGCGATGGTCTGCAGGGTCTTGCCGAGGCCCATGTCGTCGGCGAGGATGCCGCCGAGCCCGTGCTGCCAGAGGAAGCTGAGCCAGCGGAAACCGTGGAGCTGGTACGGCCGCAGCGTGGCGGTGATGCCGTCCGGCAGCGGGGTCGGGTCGATTGACGTGATGTCGCGCAGGCCGCCGACCGCCTGCCGCCAGCCGATGGCTTCGTCGGTCTCGTCGGCGAGATCCTCGAAGTCGGCCCAGAGGCTTGCCTGGTAGCGGCTGATCCGCGGCCCGGTCTCCCACTCGGCGAGCGTCTCGGCTTCGGCGATCAGTTCACGCAGGCGTTCCAGCTCGGGTTGCTGCAGCGAGAAGTAGCTGCCGTCGATCAGCAGCAGCTTCTTCTTGCCCTTCGCCATCGCGGTGAACAGGTTGCTGAACGGGATCTTCTTGCCGCCGATCGTGACGATCACGCCGAGGTCGAACCAGTCGCGCTGGTCGGTCTCCACCGTGGAGACGGTGAGCTTGGGCGTCTCGGTCAGCTCGCGGTAGTCGGGGCGGTCGCCGACGGTGTCGACCCGGATGCCGTCGGCGGAGGCCAGCCGGGGGAGTTCCCGATGCACGAATTCGGCGGCGTCGATGTCGTGCAGCACCTGGCTGGGCTGCGGGTTGCCTGCGGCGGTGAGCAGGTCGCGTTCGACGGCCGGTTCGCGGTAGCCGGACTCGCCGGGCGAGGGATGCAGCGGCATTCGTCCGTGCGGGTACTGCCAATCCCAGGCCAGCTCGACGGTGTGCTTCGGCTGGAAGCTGACCGTCAGCACGAGCGTCGGCGGGGTGATCGCGGGAAGGCTGACCGATTCATCGCTGCTGGTCACCGCGATCCGCTGCCGCAGTGGCGGGTAGTACCGGTCAAGGAACTCGGGCACATCGCCCGCGGGCACGACCACCTTGGTCTCCCGGCCGAGCAGCGGGCGGAGCTCGTCAGCGATCGTGTCGGTGGTCGGTGCCAACGTGATGACAACGGCAGGCGTGAACGTGAACGCGTACACGCCGTGGCTGCCAATCGAACCGGCCGTTGCAGCGGAGTGTGCGCGGTCATCGATGGTGAGGAGGGCGGAGAGATGTAGATCAGAACCCGTGCTGGTCGTCGTGCCCGACCCGCGGGTCGAGCTTGCCGAGACCCCGCCCGCGCGGGTCGAGCCTGCCGAGATCGCGGTTGTCGCATCGAGCGCCAGGGTCGCCTGGTGCCCGAGGGTGACGCTGCCGCCCTTGACGCCGGCCAGCAGCGGAATGCCGAGGGTCTCGGCCTGCTCGAGCAGATTCCACAGCAGCGGGCTGTGGAACTGGTCGAGGTAGAGCCAGTCGCTGTCCTCGCCGACGTACACCGGCTGCGCCGACCGGTACAGCGCATACAGCTCGGAGAACCAGCGCTGCTGGCGAATGTCCAACGCGCTGCGGTTGCCGATGTAACCGAGGCTCGTCCAGGTCAGGTCGCCCTTGACCCAATTTCCCGCGGCGCTGCGCATCGACGGCCTGATGCCGAGCCTGAGTTGGCCGATGCTGCCTTCGGTAGCGGTTCTCGCCGACTGACCCTGCCAGCGGTGCCGGGTGCGCGGCGTCTGCTCGCGCAGTTCGAAGGTGAGTCCCATCGCGGTCGTGGCCGGCGTGGCGATCCCGGTTAGCTGGTTACGGGCGGGCCGTCCGTCCGGCGCTGCCGAAACCGGCGTGCCGGTGAGCGCGTCGAGCGCTGCCTTCCAGCCGGCGCCGGACCCAGAGCCGTCGGCAGCGGTGCCGTCACTTCCTGCGGCGCGGCCCAGGAGCGCGGCATCCTGCTTCCGTTTCAGGTGCTCGAGGTTGCCGGCCAGCAAGGTGGCGGCAACGTGCTTGCAGTCCGACGCCATCGGGCAGGAACAGTACCCGCGCACCGGGCGGTGCAGGTCGCCGCTGCGTTCCAGATGCACGCGGCAGCGGTACGGTCGCGGCTCGCTGCCCTGAACCGTACTGACCAGCAGACCCTGATCCGCTTGCCAGTCGAGACCGGCCACGGCCCCTTGGCGCGCGTAGGCCTGGGCGCGGTCGAACGCGTTCTTTCCGACCAGCCGGATGACGTCGATGGCGTTCACCAGGGGAGGGGTGTCGGCCATGCTCCATGCTCTCACGCGGCGCAGGCAGCCTCGCGCGCGAGTGCTCGTGTGCGGCGGAACCGGGACTCGATGCTTCAGACGGATGTCGGAGGCCCCGGCTAACCTCGGAGCATCCGAGCCCGGGAGGCAAAGAGTGTTCCTACTGGAGAACCGCGTCATCTACAGCGCGACCGACCTCACCGCAGCGTCCAACTGCGAGTGGGGCCTCATGCGCGTACTCGACGCAAAGCTCGGCCGCATCCCGACCCCGCCCAACGATGAGGACGAGATGCTGCGCCGCGCCGCGGTTCTCGGCGATGCGCACGAGCACGCGACCCTCGAGAAGCTCAAGCTCACCCGCACCTTCACCGAGTTCGAGCGACCCGGCCTCGACGGCCTGCAAGAGGCCGCCGACGCCACCGAAGCTGCCCTGCGGGCCGGCGCCGACGCACTGTTCCAGGCGACCTTCTTCGACGGCCGGTTCGTGGGCTACGCCGACTTCATCCTGCGCACCGACGACGGTAGCTACGAGGTGTACGACACCAAGCTCGCCCGCCGCGCCAAGATCACCGCGCTCATGCAGCTCGCGGCATACAGCGATCAGCTGTCCCGTCTCGACATCCCGACCGGTGAGCTGGTCTACCTGCTGCTCGGTGACGGCAGCACGAGCGAACACCGGCTGCGCGACATCCTGCCGGTCTACCGCACCCGCCGTGCCCGACTGCAGCACCTGCTCGATGAGCGGCAGCTTGAGGCTGAGCCGGCCGCGTGGGGCGACTCCCGGTACACCGCCTGCGGCCGGTGCGCCACCTGCGCCGAGCAGGTGGAGGCACATCGCGACCTGCTGCTGGTCGCCGGGATGCGACTCACCCAGCGGACGCGACTGCTCGCCGCCGGGATCACCACGATCGACGAGCTCGCCGCGCACACCGGCGAACTCGAGGGTGTTGTGCCCGAAACCCTCGCCGCGCTCACCGCGCAGGCCCGGCTGCAGGTGAACCCCGACCTCGCCTACGAGGTCTTCAACCCGAACGGCCTGTCGGCGATCCCGGCTCCCGACGCCGGCGACATCTTCTTCGACTTCGAGGGAGACCCACTGCACCACGAGAACGGCCAGTGGGGACTCGACTACCTGTTCGGACTCGTCGAACCCGACAAGACTTTCCACGCGTTCTGGGCGCACGACCTGGTCGAAGAGAAGCAGGCGCTCATCGACTTCCTCGACTGGGTCGCCGAGCGACGCGCACGCCACCCCGACATGCACATCTATCACTACGCCGCCTACGAGCGCACCCACCTGCTGAGCCTTGCCGCCCGGCACGGCGTCGGCGAAGACGCCGTCGACGGCCTGCTCCGCGACAACGTCCTCGTCGATCTGTACCCGATCATCCGGCGCAGCGTGCGGGTCGGCAGCCACAGCTACTCGCTGAAGAAACTCGAACCGCTGTACATGGGCGACGACGAACGTGAGGGCGTCGCCAACGCCGCGGACTCGATCACCGAGTACGTGCGTTCCCGGGATCTGCTGGCGAGAGGTGAGGCGGATGCCGCGGCGAGCGTGCTCGCAGACATCGGCCGCTACAACGAGTACGACTGCCGGTCAACGCTGGCGCTTCGCGACTGGCTGCTCGCCCGGGCACGCGAGCACGACGTGACGCCGTTCACGCCTGTCGAACTTCCGCTCGAAGCCCCGCTGCGGGAGCCGGACCCGGTGTTCCTGGCACTCCACGAACGTCTGGTCCCGGCGCAGGACCGTACTGCCGACGACACCGCGTTGGCGCTCGCCACCGCCGCGATCGACTACCACCGACGTGAGCAGAAGACCTTCTGGTGGGACCACTTCCGCCGGCTGGTCGCCCCGGTGTGGGAATGGCAGAACAACCGCGGCGTCGTCGTCGTGACCGACGTCGCCGTCGAGCGGGACTGGTTCCAGGACGACGGCCAACGGTCGGTGCGCCGCGTCCTGCGGATCACCGGACAGGTGGCGCCGGGCAGCTCGATCGGCGTCGGCGACCAGCCGTTCCTGCTCTACGACGAGCCCTACCCGCCGATCCGCCGGTCCAGCGAACCGGGAGCGCGCACCGCGCACAGCCGCACCGCCGTGCTCGAGATCATCGACGAATCGGTCATCCGACTCGAGGAGCGGCTGGAAGCAGACGCGCCCCCGTACGACGCGACGCCGCTGGCGCTCGCCCCGGGCACTCCACCGCCGCCCGGCACCCAGGTCGGAGCGATCTCGGAATGGGGCCGCGCGGTGCTGAACGCGCTGCCGGAGCCGCTGGCGGACCCGGCGTTCGACATCCTCCGGCGCATCCCGGGCCGCCAGCCGGCAGCCGCCCCCGGTCACGCCCCGGAGCCCGAGGCGCCATCCATCGAGCACATCCGCGACGCGCTGCTTGCTCCCGGCACCACCTACCTGGCCGTGCAGGGTCCGCCCGGTACTGGGAAGACGTACACCGGGGCGCGCGTGATCGCCGACCTGGTGAAGAACCACGGCTGGCGGATCGGCGTCGTCGCCCAGTCGCACGCCGCGGTCGAGAACATGCTGCGCGGCGTGGTCGAGGCGGGTCTCGACCCGGCCCTGGTCGGCAAGAAACCGAAGGCCAGCGAAGCATCCACCCCCGTGCCGTGGACGAGCCTGCGTAACGGCGCCATTGCCGGCTTCGTCGAGCAGACCGGCTTCGTCCTCGGCGGCACCGCCTGGGACTTCAGCAATGCCGAACGGGTGCCGCGCCGTCACCTCGACCTGCTGGTCATCGATGAGGCCGGGCAGTTCTCGCTGGCCTCGACCATCGCGGCGTCGGTGGCCGCAACCCGACTGCTGCTGCTCGGCGACCCGCAACAGTTGCCGCAGGTCAGTCAGGGCACTCACCCGGAACCTGTGGACGTTTCCGCACTGGGATGGCTGACCGACGGCCACGACGTGCTGCCCCCGGAGTTCGGGTTCTTCCTTGACACCAGTTGGCGGATGCATCCGGCCGTGTGCGCCCCGGTGTCGGCGCTGTCCTACGAGGGCAAGCTGCATTCCCATTCGTCGGATCGAAGCCTGGATGGGGTCTTGCCAGGACTCCAGACCGTTCCGATTCTGCACACCGGCAACGCCACCGAATCGATCGAGGAGGCGGATGCCCTCGTCGAGCAGGTGCGCCAACTGCTCGGCCGGGACTGGTCCGAGGGTGGGGTCACGCGCCCGCTCGAGCAGACCGACCTGATCGTGGTCGCCGCTTACAACGCGCAGGTGTCCCGGCTCAGCCAGCAGCTTCGGCAGGCTGGGTTCGGGCAGGTTCCGGTGGGCACTGTCGACAAGTTCCAGGGGCGAGAAGCGCCGGTCGCGCTGATCTCGCTGGCAGCCTCGTCCGCGGCCGAGGTGCCGCGCGGCCTCGAGTTCCTGCTCATGCCGAACCGGCTGAACGTCGCGATTTCCCGCGCCCAGTGGGCGGCATTCCTGTTCTACTCGCCGGCGCTCACCGAGTACCTGCCGCACCGGGTGGACGGGCTGACCGCACTGAGCGGGTTCATCACCCTTGTCGGTGCTGACCGGGACAGTGCTGATCAGAACAGTGCTGACCAGAACAGTGCTGGTCAGCCTGCAGCCGCCCAGTCGCAGCAGCTGACGGTCAGCGGCTGAGCAGGTCCGCGCGTTCCGGGTGGTCGTCGAACCACTGCCCGGCGTACCAGCACATCGGCACAATCCGGCGGGTGGACGTCTTCTCGACATCGTTCACGGCGAACTCGACGAGTTCCGCCGCGTGCCCCTTGCCGCGGTGCGCCGGCGCGGTGAACGACCGGGTGAACGAGATCGAGTTCGCACTCAACGCGTAGTCGAGCACCCCTACGAGTTCCCCATCGATATGCAACGTGTAGCGGTGAGCGTCCGGTTCGTGCGCGAGGTCGTGAGCCATCGGCCCAGCCTAACCATTCCGCCGGGGAAGCACTCGACCCTCCGTCAGGCGGGGAGTAGCGTCATCCGCATCCAGCCGAGGAGCCGCCATGCCATCCCTCGCCGATTACGGGCAAGCCGCCGCAGCCACCACCCTGGCCCTGCGCGATCTCATCGCACCTGGCCTGCTGGTCACCACAATGCACCCTTCCGCCTCCCGGGCTGGTGTGGACGGCGCATCCGTCAACGTCTTCCTTCTCCGGGATGATCTCGCCGGATTCCAGGAGGGCGGGGAGCCGATCGGGCTCAGTCGGCTGGTCGCCGAGTTGCACTACTTGGTGAGCGCGTACCCGGCCGATGATGCCGACTCCGACGCGTTGAGCCACCAGGCCTTCGGCGCCGCGCGTGCGGCCATCGAACGCAACCCGGTGCTGAGTGTGACCGTGCGGCAATCCACTGCCCGAGTGCAACTGCGAGCCATGCCGCTGTCTCCGGCCGACCTGATCGCGCTGTGGACCGCGATCGGCGCGCCGCTTCGGCTGTCGTTCGAGGTCACCGCCTCGTTCACGCTTGACGCCGCCGAGCGCCTGTCGGTGGCGACCACCCTGTACGACGTGATCTCACTGACCCCAGGTTCGGTTGCCGTGTTCAGCGGCACCGACGTGGTCGAGAAGGCGGCGGCCGTGACCTCCGTCGCGAACGAGCTGAGCAGGCCCCTGATCAGCGTTGGCCTGTCCGACGTGATCAGCGACTACCTGGAAGAGACCGAGCGCAACCTCGCCCGGCTGTTCGAGGAGGCCGACCGTCGTGGTGCCGTGATCTTCCTCGACGAGGCGGACGCGCTGTTCGGCGCCGAGCCCGCCCGCAGCGACCTTGACCGCGACTGGTTGCTCACCCAGTTCGCGCGGGCACCAGGTTTGGTCATCATCGCCGTAGAGCGCGGCGGTGAAGACCTCACCCGGCATGCTGCCGCAGACGTGCACTTTCCACCGCGTGACCTGTGAAGGCGCCCCCGGAAGTCTCGGCAGATTGGCGAGGTTTCCATGTGTTTGAATCATGAATGTGAAGGGTGTTCCCGTTGTCTTCGTGCATGGCATTCGTGTCAGCGGATCAATGTGGCGCCCGGTGGCAACAATCGTGTCGGCTGACCGCACCGTGTCCATGCCCGATCTGCCCGGGCACGGGAGCGCCGACGACGAGCCGTTCACCCTGGATGGAGCCGTCGCCACGATCCGGCACGCCATCGACACCGTGGGTGGTCGCGCCCTTCTCGTGGGGCATTCCCTCGGCGGCTTCATCGCCATGGCGACGCTCGACCGCCATCCGGGACAGGTCGCAGGTTTCGTGGGGGTGGGCTGCAGTGCTCGGCCCCGCGGCATCGGTGCCGCGCTGTTTCGGCGGATCGCTCAGAATGCAGTCAAGAACCCGGCTCGAACTGAGCGCATGAGTGAGCGCGGATTCCGCATGATGCTGCCGAAGGACGTGGCCGACGCTGCCCTCGCCGGAGGGCTCTCGGTGCAGGTCCTGCCTGAGGCGATCGATGTCGTCAGCCAGGTCGATCCCATTGAGGCCCTCAGCGGTTTCGCCGGCCCGGTTCATCTGATCAACGGCGCATTTGATCTGTTCCGGGCCGATGAACGCAAGCTGGTCAAGGTCAGTTACGACGCCCGGCTGACGATACTGCCGCGCCGCAACCACATCAGCTGTCTGGCTGAGACCGACACCATCGCCACGGCAGTCAGCGAGATGGCCGCCCTCCTCGACGCCCGCGCGCTCGACGCCTACTGACCCTGCTCAGGCCGCCACCGCACTCACGTCGCCGCAGCCAGGCGGGCGGCGGCATCCTGCGCCAGGGCCAGGAACTCGGCTGGACCGTCCAGCCGATAGCCGACCCCAGCGGGAATCCAGACCAGTGCCGACAGCAGCGCCTCGAGACTCTCGCCGCCGATCGGCCAGCGCGTGTGCGTGGCATCCACCGCCTCGGCGCCGCGCGCCCACGGCCCGAAGTGCGCCTGCATCTGGCTCAGCGGCAGATCGAGGATCACGGATGCCTCAAACCGCTGCGGCACGGATGACACGGCCACCCGCACGAACTCGGCCGCATCGTCAGCGGGCAGTTCGCGCGCGGTGAAGTGCACGCGGGTCGGGAACAGCCGCGACATCCGGTCCACCCGGAACGTGCGCCAGTCCGCTCGCTGCAGGTCCCAGCAGACCAGGAACCAGTTGCGTTCCGCGGCGACCAAAGTGTGCGGTTCGACGACCCGGTCGGATTCGTCCCCGCTGGCGGCCACGTAGTGGAACCGGATGCGCTCGTGGTCGCGGCAGGCCAGCGCGAGCCTGCCGAGCAGGTCCTGGGACACCGGCGCCCCGCGCGGCGTGGTCGCCTGCACCTTGCCCAGGGCGTGCACTCGCTCCCGCAACGCCGACGGGAGCACCTGCTCGAACTTCGCCAGCGCGCTCATCGTGGTCTGCTCGCCGTCGACGAGGCCCTGGGTGGCGGCGACCCGCAGTCCGATCGCCATGGTCACCGCCTCCTCATCGGTGAGCAGCAGCGGCGGCAGCCGTGAACCGGCCTCCAGCCGGTAGCCGCCGGCCGCGCCGCGGATCGCGTCCACCTGGTAGCCGAGCTCACGCAGCCGCTCGACGTCGCGGCGCAGCGTGCGCTCGGTCACCCCGAGCCGGGCCGCAAGTTCCGGGCCCGGCCATTGCCGGTGGGTCTGCAGCAGGCTGAGCAGCGCGAGCGCTCGCGAGGTTGTTTCCGCCATGCCCCAATTCTCTTCACAAACAGGTCCGAAAGTGACCTGATTGCTCGGAACACTGGGTTCCATGACCAGCGCACCCATGATCCAGGCGCGGGGACTGACCAAGCAGTTCACCGTCAAGAAGAATCACGTCGACGCCGTCACCGACCTGAACCTCGACGTCGCCCGCGGCGAGCTCGTCGCCTTTCTCGGCCCGAACGGGGCGGGTAAATCCACCACGCTGCGCATGCTGACCACGCTGCTGCCGCCCACCTCCGGCGGGGCGACGGTCGCCGGCTTCGACATCCTGCGCCAGAGCGCCGAAGTGCGACGCCGGATCGGTTACATCGGGCAGGGCAACAGTGCCGGGCACTATCAGCGGGTCCGTGACGAGCTGCTCAGCCAGGGCGCGTTCTACGGCATGAGTCGCGCGGCCACCGCGAAACGTGCCGACGCCCTGATCGAATCACTCGATCTGACCGCGCTCGCCAAACGCAATGTGGTCGCGCTCAGTGGCGGCCAGCGGCGACGGCTCGACATCGCCATGGGGTTGATGCACTCCCCGGAACTGTTGTTCCTCGACGAGCCCTCCACCGGACTGGACCCGCAGAGCCGGGCGAACCTGTGGCAGCACATCATCGACCTGCGCGAACGCCGCGGCACGACGATCTTCGTCACCACGCACTACCTGGAAGAGGCGGACCAGTTCGCCGAACGCGTGATGATCATGGACCACGGCCGGGTGATCGCCGATGACACCGCGAGCCAGTTGAAGACCACGCTGGCAGGCGATGTCATCACGCTGGGATTCGAGAGCGCCACGGATGCCGGGGCCGCGCGCCGCACGGTCGCCGACGTCATCCGGATGATCAGCACCGACCACCAGCGGGCTGACGAGCCGACCCACGACGGCACAGTGGTCGACGGCACGGTGGTCGACGGCACAGTGGTCGACGGCACAGTGGTCGAGGTCACCGTGCGTGCGGGGGAGCGGGCGCTGCCGGCCGTGCTGCGTGAGCTGGAGACATCCGGCACGCCAGCAAGCACCGCCGCCCTGCGTCGGCCGACCCTTGACGATGTCTTCCTCGCCCTCACCGGCCGCAGCCTGCGCGAGGAGGCACAGGCAGCCGAGCCGGCCCCGGTCAGTGAGCCGCAGCCCGACGAGGCGCGCGCCTGACCGGACGATCGAACCCTGAAAGGACCAACCATGACCGCGACCCAGCCCAGCGCCACCGGTCCCGGCGGCACTGATCGAAGCGGCGTCGACCGGATCAGCGTCGACCCCGTCGCCACCGAACCGAACGCGCTGCGCGACACCTGGAGCGTATTCACCCGGGAGCTCCGCCCGGTGCGGCGTGACCCGTTCACGCTGATCTTCAGCCTGTTGCAGCCGATCGTGTTCCTTGGCCTGTTCGGCCCGCTGCTGATCGGCGGCTCCCCGCTGCCGCCCGCGGAAACCCTGCAATGGTTCGTGCCGGGCATCCTGGTCATGATCGCGTTGTTCGGCGTCGGCGTGACCGGCTCGAACCTGCTGTACGAGATGCAGACCGGGTCCCATGAGCGCACCCTCGTTGCGCCGATCGCCCGATCCTCGCTGCTCATCGGCCGCGCGCTGAAAGAGATGGCACCGATCACCGTGCAGGCGCTCGTGGTCACGCTGGTGGCGCTGCCGTTCGGGTTCAGCGTGAATCCGGCCGGCATGTTCGCCGGGCTGGTGCTGCTCGCGCTGTTCGGACTCGGCTTCGGAGCCCTGAGCTACGCGCTCGCGCTCGCCAGCCGCAACCGGGACTGGCTGTTCTGGGGAGTGCAGCAGGCCACCATCTTCCCGCTGATGATCCTCTCGGGCATGCTGCTGCCGCTCGAGAACGGACCCGGCTGGATGCAGGTCGCCGCCGCATTCAACCCGCTCAGTTACGTCGTGGCCGCCGAGCGCGCCCTGTTCGCCGGCGACCTCGGCTCACCGGACGTGCTCTGGGGATTCGTCTCCGCCATCATCCTCGCCATCGTCGGGCTCGCGATCGGCATCCGAGGCATCAAGAAGAGCCACTGACCCACGAGTAAGGAGCATCACCATGGACATGAAGATCGAACTGCTCGCGATTCCGGTGAGCGATCTCGACAGGGCCAAGGCGTTCTACGTCGAGAAGGTCGGTTTCCACGACGACTACGACATCTCGGTCAGCGACGAACTGCGGTTCATCCAGCTCACCCCGCCGGGCTCGGCCTGCTCGATCGTGCTCGACACCAACATGACCGAGATGGCGCCGGGTGCGGTGAAGGGCGTGCAGATGGTCGTCGCCGACGCTGCCGGCGCCCGGCAGGAACTGCTCGGCCGCGGCGTTGAAGCCAGCGAGCTCGACAGGCAGGACTGGGGCACCTTCGTCTACTTCAGTGATCCCGATGGCAACAGCTGGGCGTTGCAGCAGATCCCTCCGCGCGACTGAGGCGGACGCATTCAGACGCGTCGGTTAGCCTCGACACATGACGAAGCCTTACGTGCCCTTTGATGTCGCGATCGAAACCGCCAGCGGTGAACAGACCACACTCGAAGAGCACCAGGGCAAGGTGCTGCTGATCGTCAACGTTGCGTCGAAGTGCGGTCTCACTCCGCAGTACGACGAGCTGCAGGAACTGCAGCGCACCTACGGTGACCGCGGGCTGCAGGTGCTCGGCTTCCCGTGCAACCAGTTCGCAGGCCAGGAGCCCGGCACGAACGAGGAGATCCAGGCGTTCTGCCGGGCCACCTACGGCGTCGAGTTCCCGGTCTTCGCGAAGATCGACGTCAACGGTGAGGGCCGCCACCCGCTGTACGACGAATTGGTCAAGGCGCAGGATGCCACGGCCGACGCCGGCGACGTGCAGTGGAACTTCGAGAAGTTCCTCATCGCCCCCGACGGCACCGTCGCGCACCGCTTCCGCCCGAAGACCGTCCCGACCGATGCCACCGTGATCGACGCGATCGAGTCGCTGCTGCCCGCCGCCGAGGACCGCGCCGATGCCTGAAACCGCGCCGTCTGAGAGCTTTGGAGCCACCGCGGCGGTCGCCGCGCACACCGACGACCTCGCGGCGTTCATCAGCGCCTCGCCGAGCTCGTACCACGCCGCCGCCGAGGTTGCCCGCCGTCTGGATGCCGCCGGTTTCACCCGGCTCGAGGAGACCGAGCCGTGGGGTGAGGTTGCCCGCGGCTATGTGATCCGTGACGGTGCGGTGATCGCGTGGACCGGGGGTCGGACCGGAGCCGAGGCATCCGCCCGCCCGTTCCGGATCCTTGGCGCGCACACCGACTCGCCTGGCTTCAAACTCAAGCCGAAGCCGACCATCGCCCGGAACGGTGTGCTGCAGGCGGGAGTCGAGGTGTACGGCGGGCCGATGCTGAACTCATGGCTGGACCGCGAACTGGAGCTCGCCGGTCGGGTGGTCACCCGCGACGGCCGCGAGCACCTGGTGCGCACCGGGCCGTTCCTGCGTATCCCGCAGCTGGCGATCCACCTCGACCGTGCCGTCAACGAGGGGCTCACACTCGACAAGCAACGGCACACCCAGCCGATCTTCGGGGTCGGCACCGACGGCGACATCTTCGAGGCGCTGGCGGATGCCGCCGACTTCAGCCCCGCGGACGTCGTCGGTTACGACCTGCTCACCGCCGACACCCAGCCGCCGCGCCGGTTCGGGCAGAACGACGAACTGTTCGCCGCGGGCCGCATGGACAATCTGTCGTCGGTGCACGCCGGCCTGACCGCGCTGTTGCAGGCTCCGGATGACGCGGAGCACGTCAGCGTGCTCGCCGCGTTCGACCATGAGGAACTGGGCTCGGAGTCCCGCTCCGGCGCGAGCGGACCGTTTCTGGTCGATGTGCTCGCCCGGCTGACTCCCGGCAGCGACGAGGACCGGCACCGGGCGCTCGCCGCGTCCTGGTGTGTGTCGGCGGACGCCGGGCACGCGGTGCACCCGAACTACCCCGAGAAGCACGACCCGGTGAACACCCCGGTGCTCGGCGGCGGCCCGCTGCTGAAGATCAACGCCAACCAGCGCTATGCCACCGACGCGCACGGCGCAGCCCTGTGGGCACGCGCCTGCGAGCAGGCCGGAGTCGCCTGGCAGGAGTTCGTGTCGAACAACGGCGTGCCCTGCGGCTCGACCATCGGGCCGCTCACCGCGACCCGTCTCGGCATCCGCACCGTGGATGTCGGGGTGCCGCTGCTGTCAATGCACTCCGCCCGGGAACTGGCGCACGTGAACGACCCGGCCGCGCTGGCCGCCGCGGTCACCGCGTACTTCGCCGGGGCCTGACGCCCCCACCCTCGCGTCTGTGCCCGCTGGGTACGACCGTGCCCGTTCGAGCCGGTACGGATGTACCGAGGAGGCACGCTCACCCGCCGCGCTACGTCGGCGCCGCGACCATGCCGCGCCCGCGCTACGTCAGCCCTGCACCGCGAGCGCGAAGGGCAGCACGCCGCTGGCTCCCGCGAGGCGCAGCGCGCGGCCGGCGACGGTCAGACTCCACCGGCTGTCGACCAGGTCGTCCACCAGCAGCACCGGACCCTCGGGCACCTCGAACGGCACCGCGAACCGGTCCCAAACCCCGGCCAGTCGGTAGGCGCTGTTGCCGCCGGGCTCGCCCTGTGGCCCGCCATCCACTGGCGACAGCGAGCCGAGGTAACTCAACCGTCCGGCGGTGGCGAGGCCGCGAGCGACGGAGTCGATGAGCTGCGGATGCCGCCGCGACGGCATCGCGACCACTGAGACCGGCCGTTGGGTCCAGTCCCAGCCGGCGAGCACCCGGATGCAGGCGTCGATCAGAGCAGGAGAGGCCGCGGCATCCGCAGCCCCCGGCGCGAACAGGCCGCGCAGGGTGCCGCCCCAACCGAGGTCGCTCAATCGGGCGAGCGCCCGGCCCTCCTCGAGGCGCTCGGCCGGCGGGATCTTGCCGCGCGCGGGCACACCGAGTTTGTCCATGCCGTTCGGCCAGAGCGCCCGCGGCTCGATGATTGTGCCGACCCGCTCGAGCGAGGAGCGGGCGGTGGTCAGCGCGGTGTCGTCGACGGAGGCCGGGTACCAGGCACCCGCACAGTTGTCGCAGCGGCCGCACGGCGCGGCGGTGTCGTCGTCGAGGCTGCGCTGCAGGAATTCCATGCGGCAGCCGGTGGTGGTCTCGTACTCGATCATGTGCTGCTGTTCGGCCTGCCGGGCAGCGCTGATCCGGGCGTAGCGTTCGGCGTCGTAGCTCCACGGCTCACCGGTGGCCACCCAGCCGCCGCGGACGCGTCGCACCGCGCCGTCCACATCGAGGACCTTGAGCAGCAGCTCGAGTGGAGTGCGGCGCACGTTCACCAGCGCTTCGAGCGCGGGGGTCGACAGGGGCTCCGAGCCGAGCGCGGCGATCACCGCGGTCGCACGGCGCTCGTCGGGCATCGACGCGGTGGCGAAGTACTGCCAGATGGCCTCGTCCTCTTCGCCGGGCAGCAGCAGTACGTCCGCGTTGTCGGTCGCGCGGCCGGCGCGACCCACCTGCTGGTAGTAGGCGACGGGGGAGGAGGGAGCGCCGAGGTGCACGACGAACCCCAGGTCGGGCTTGTCGAAACCCATGCCGAGCGCGCTTGTGGCGATCAACGCCTTGACGTCGTTCTGCTTCAGCCGGCGCTCGAGCTCTTCACGATCGGCCGGGTCCGTTTGCCCGGTGTAGGCGCGCACCTCGTGGCCGGCGTCGCGCAATGCCCGGGCAGTGTCCTCAGCGGCCGACACTGTGAGTGCGTAGATGATGCCGCTGCCGGGCAGGTCGGCGAGGTGATCGAGCAGCCAGCCGAGCCGGGAACGGTTGTCGGGCAGCCGCAGTACTCCGAGCCGTAGCGACGCCCGGGCGAGCGGGCCGCGGATGGTGACGACGTCGGTCGCCGCCCCGCTGGTCGATGCTTCGACGGGCTCAGCACGGCGGCCTGCCGAGACCGCTGCGCTGGCCGAGACCTGCTCCGCGACATCCGCTACCACCCGACTGTTCGCGGTCGCCGTCGTCGCGAGCACGGGTACCCCCTGCGGCATCCGCTCGATCAGATCCCGCAACCGCCGGTAGTCCGGGCGGAAGTCATGCCCCCAGTCCGAGATGCAGTGCGCCTCGTCGACCACCAGCAGCCCGACCCGCTCGATCAGCGTCGGCAGCTGCTCGTCGCGGAACGAGGGATTGTTCAGTCGCTCCGGCGACACCAGCAGCACGTCGACCTCATCGCGGCGCAGCTGGTCGAGCACCTCACCCCATTCGTGCGCGTTCGACGAGTTGATCGATACGGCGCGCACCCCGGCTCGCGCGGCCGCGGCCACCTGGTCACGCATCAGCGCCAGCAGCGGCGACACCAGGATCGTCGGACCCGCCCCGCGGCGCCGCAACAGCAGCGTCGACACGAAATACACCGCGGACTTGCCCCACCCGGTGCGCTGCACGACGAGCGCCCGCCGCTTGCCGTCGACCAGGGTCTCGATCGCCTCGAACTGCCCATCGTGGAAGTCCGCGGTGTCCGTTCCAACCAGGGTGCGCAGGATGTCGAGGGCCTCAGTGCGGGTGTCGGTCATGTCGTCCAGCTTGTCAGGCGCTACCGACGTTTCCCGGTGTGCGGCCGGCGACGAACTAGCTCAGACGCGAGCAACCACCCACCCCACCAGTGCCCCAAACTGGAACCGTGACCTTCCTCGACGACCTCGCCCGTGCGCTCGCCCCGGATCAGCTGCTCACCGACCACACCGAGGCCTACCTGCGCGACCGGTCCGACGGCACTGCGGCGGCCACGCCACTGGCGGTGGTGTTCCCGACCAGCACCGAGCAAGTTGCCGCAGTCGTCAGCATCGCCGCCGAGCACGGCGTGCCGATAGTGCCGCAAGGCGCCCGCAGCGGGCTCGCCGGTGCCGCCAACGCGTCCGAAGGTGCCCTGGTGATCAGCACCGAACGAATGATCCGCATCCTCGAGCTAGACAGTAAAGACCAGGTCGCCACCGTCGAAGCCGGGGTACTCACCCTGGACCTTGACCGCGCCGCCGACGCCGCCCGCTTGTTCTACCCGCCCGACCCCGGCTCGTACGACATCTCCACCATCGGCGGCAACGTCGCCACCAACGCCGGCGGCATGCGTTGCGTCAAGTACGGCGTGACCGGCGATTTCGTGCGCCAGCTGACCGTTGTCCTCGCCGACGGGTCCATCGCCCGCACCGGGCATCGCACCATCAAGGGCGTCTCCGGGCTCGACCTCACCTCGTTGTTCGTCGGCTCGGAAGGCACCCTCGGCATCATCACCGAGGTCACGGTCGCCCTGCTGCCGAAACGGGGCGCGTCGACCGGGGTGCTCGCCGCCTTCCCAACCGCGGCGGCAGCGCTCGCCGCCGCTGACGCGATCGTCGCGTCCAGCCGCCGACCGAGCGTCCTGGAGTACCTCGATGCGGTCTGCGTCGCCGCGATCACGGCGTACGACGCGGCATCCGTGCTGCCGGCCGGATCCGAGGGCGTGCTGCTGGTGCAGTCCGATGAGGAGGGGAGGGCCGAGACGGATGCCGATGCCTACGCCGCGATCGCGACCGAGCATGGCGCCACTCTCGTCGAGGTCGCACACGACGAGGACGCACTCGACCATGTGATGGCATCCCGGCGGCTGTTGCACGCCGCGATGCGCGCGGTGCACGGTGCCAGCCTTAACGAGGACGTCGCCGTGCCGCGGTCGAAGCTTCCGGCGCTGCTTGAGGGCATCGCCGCGATCGCCGCCGAATTGCAGCTCACCATCGGCACCGGCGGGCACCTCGGCGACGGCAACCTGCACCCGATCGTCTGCTACGACCCGGCCGATCACGACGGCGTCGCATCGGCGATCCGCGCCTACGGGCGCATCATCGAGCTCGCGGTCTCGCTCGACGGCACGGCGTCCGGCGAGCATGGCATCGGCGTGCTGAAACGCCAGCATGTCAACGACGAGCTCGGCCCGGTGGTCTCCGCCCTCCAGTGGCAGGTGAAACGGGCGCTCGATCCGCGCCTGCTGCTGAACCCGGGCAAGAAGCTACCGGATGACTGAACTGCAGGTCCATTTCCGCCGCACCGACCAGCGCGATCATGCGGTGCTGATCGAGGCGGTCGCCGCGTTTGCCGGCGTCGACCCCGCCGACGTGCAGCTGCGGCGCCGCTGCGCCCGCTGCGGCAGCACCAGCCATGGCAAACCTGAAGTGGTGAGCCCGCGCTCCGCAGACGGTGGCCAGCTGCACGCAAGCCTCAGCCGCACGCCCGGATTCGCTGCGGCTGTCGTCACAGATGTCGCCCCGATCGGTCTCGACATCGAACGTGTAGACCGGGTGGCACGCGCGCCGATCGACCTGCATCAGACCGAGCAAGCGGCACTCGCCGAGCTGGCCGACGCAGATCAGCCGCGTCGCCTGACCCTGCTCTGGACGGTGAAGGAAGCAGCGCTCAAGGCCACCGGCGACGGCCTCAACGTTGACCCCGCTTCGCTAGCGATCGAGCTCGGTGACGACGAGCGTCCAACCCTCAGCGACGGGCCCGACGGCCTGCTCCGCGTAGGCTCGCCGACCATCACCACATTCGATCCCGAACCGGGCGTCCTCGCTGCTATCGTGCTGCTCGGCCGCCATCCGGCCCCCACCGTGCGAGTCATCCGCTGAGGTGCCCACGTCCGTGGGTGCACCACGCGTCACACCCACCGAAGTGGGCACCTCACGCGCCTCAGTGATGCCCGCGCGGTAGCCGCGGCAGTTCGTGCTCAAACAGCCAGGTGCGGAACACCTTCGTCAGTGGCTTCGATGTGAACCGGGCGACGTGTTCGGCGAACAGCTGGGTGGTCACCGTGCCGTGCCGGTGCTCGGCTGTCCAGGTGCGCAACATTTCGAAGAACTCGGCGTCGCCGAGCATCAACCGCAGGGTGTGCACGGTGAGCGCCCCGCGCTTGTACACCCGGTCGTCGAACATCAGCTCGGGCCCGGGGTCGCCGATCGCGAAGTCCTGCGGCAGCACGTTCAATCGGGACCACTGCTGCTCGGCGATCCGGTGCGCACTCGGTCCTCCGGACCGCTCTGCCCACAGCCATTCCGCGTAGCAGGCGAACCCCTCGTGCAGCCAGATGTGCTGCCAGGACGCTGCAGTCAGGCTGTTGCCGAACCAGGAGTGCGCCAGCTCGTGGGCCACGAGCCGGTTGTGGGTCCTGAAGCCGTCGACGTGGTTGCGTCCGAACACCGACAGCCCCTGCGCCTCGAGCGGGATCTCCAGATCATCGTCGGTGACGATGACGGTGTAACTGGCGAACGGATACGGCCCGAACAGATCCTCGAAAACCTGCATCATCGCCGGCTGGTCGGCGAAATCGAGCGCGGCATCGCCGTCGAGATCCGCGGGCAGCCACAGGTGCTGCGGAACCGGCCCCGCCTCCAGTTCGCGCGGCACATACGCACCGATCTGCACCGTCGCCAGGTACGGAGCCATCGGCTCGGTCATGAGGAAGACCCACTCGGTCCGGCTGGACCGGGTCCGGGATGCCGCCAGCTGACCATTCGCGATGACCCGGTAGCCCGATTCAGCGGTGATCTGGAACCGGTAGGTGGCCTTGTCGTTCGGGCGGTCGTTGCACGGGAACCAGGTCGGCGCTCCAGTCGGCTGGCCGGCGACCAGCACACCCTCGGTGAGTTCTTCCCAACCGACCGCGCCCCAGTCGCTGCGTCGCGGCGACGGCGATCCGCCGTAACGCACCGTGACCGTGAACGGGGCACCCGGCTCAATCGGGGCGGCCGGGGTGATGGTCAGTTTCCCGCCGGTCTCGGTGAACCTGGGCGCCCGGCGCCCGTCGACGCTGACCTTGAACGCGGTGAGCCCGACCAGATCAAGGCTGACCTTCTCGAGGCGCTCCAGGGCCGTGGCGGTGATCACGGCCGCGCCGGCGAGCCGGTTGCTGGACACCCGGTAGTCCAGCTCCAGGTCGTAGTGCGACACGGTGTATCCGGCATCCCCGCTGCCCGGGGTGTACTCAACCAGGCTCATGCCGTTCGCGCCTGGGTCTGGGCGGGCTCTGCCTTAGCGGAAGCGGCCTTCGAGGATGTCTTCGTCGCCACTGTCTTCGCGGGCACCGGGTTCCACGGCGCGATCGGGTTGCCCGCCCACAGGGTGGAGCCGGGCACCATCTCACCGCGCATGACCAGAGAGGCCGGCCCCACGGTGGCGCCGCCGTCGATGGATGCCGCGGGCAGGATCACGCTGTGCGGCCCGAGTGTGCCGCCGTCGCCGATGTCGACCCGATCCAACTGCATCACCCGATCCTGGAACAAATGCGTCTGCACGACGCAGCCGCGGTTGACGGTGGCGCCGTCGCCGAGCCGCACCAAGTCTGCCTCAGGCAGCCAGTACGACTCCGTCCACACGCCACGGCCGATGGTCGCACCGAGCGAGCGCAGCCACCACGCCAGCGCCGGGGTGCCGGTCGCTGCGGTCGCGAACCACGGTGCGGCGACCATCTCGACGAAGGTGTCCGACACCTCATTGCGCCAGACGAAGGAGGACCAGAGCGGATGCTCCTGCACCCGGATCCGTCCGACGAGGATCCATTTCGCCGCAGTGGTCGCCGCGGCAGCGACAGCGCCGGCCGCGAGCAGCACGACCCCCGACAGCAGGATCGCGGCCCAGATGCCCCAACTGGCGACCATCCACTCGAGCGCCACCAGCACGCCGAGGGCGATCGCCCCGCTGATGACGACCGGCACGAACCGGCAGAGTTCCCACAGCGAACGAGCCAGCTTCAGCCGGGCGGGCGGTTCGAACGTGCGCGCCGCATCGAACTCGGTCACCGTGCGACGCAACCGCACCGGCGGGTTGCCGAGCCACGACGATCCGGACTTCGCCTTCTTCGGCGTCGCCGACAGCACCGCGACCAGCCCGTTCTTCGGCACCGTGCGCCCAGGCCCGGTCATCCCGGAATTGCCGAGGAACGCCCTGCGCCCGACCTTTGCCTCGTCGATCCGCAGCCAGCCGTGGCCGAGTTCGTAGGTGGCCACCATGGTGTCATCGGCGAGGAAGGCGTGGTCGCCGATGGTGGTGAGCTTCGGCACCAGCAGCACCGTGGATGCCTCGACATTGCGTCCGACGCGGGCGCCGAGGAGGCGCAGCCACACCGGGGTGAACAGGCTCGCGTAGAGCGGGAACAACAGCACCCGCGCGGCATCCAGCAGCCGTTCGGTCGCCCACACCTGCCAGCCCACCCGGCTGCGCACCGGGTACACGCCCGGCTTCACGCCGATGCTGAACAGCCGCACGGCAACGACGACGAGCGCCGCGTACGTCGCACCGGCTGCGGCGACCGCGACCGGCAGCCAGAGCAACGCGAGCAGCGCGGCGGCGCTGAGGCTGGCGGCATCCCGGATGCCGGTGCCGATGATCAGCGCACCCAGCACGACCCCGATAGCGGGAAGCATGGCCAGCAGCACCGAGGTGACACCGTAGGCGACCACCCAGCGGCGTGCCTCGGCTGGGCGCTCCTCGGGCCAGTTGTGCTTCGCCTTGCCGATGCGTTCGGCGGGGGAGCCGGCCCAGAGCTGGTCCGCGGGAACCCGCGAGTGCACGGCGGAGCCCGCCGCGACCTCGGCGCCCCGGCCGACCCGGGTGCCGGGCAGCAGGATGCTGCGGGAGCCGATCGTGGCCTCCGCGCCGATGGAGATCGCACCGAGGCGCAGCACGTCGCCGTCGATCCAGTAGCCCGACAGGTCGACCTCGGGTTCGATCGAGGCACCGGCACCGACCTTCAGCATGCCGGTGACCGGAGGAAGCGTGTGCAGGCTCACCCCGGGGCCGATCTTGGCGCCCAGCGCCCGCGCGTAGTAGCCGATCCACGGGGCGCCAGCGAGGTCGGTGGCGCCGGCCAGGTGAGCGATCTGCTCGCTCAGCCAGAGCCGCAAGTGCACGCTCCCGCCCCGCGGGTAGTCGCCCTCCGTGACGCCGCGCAGCAGCAGCCGGGCGGCCAGCACGCTGATCGTCATCCGTCCGAACGGGGTGACGAACAGCAGGAAGCCGACGATCAGCCACCACCAGGACACCGTCGGCGCCCACGGCGCGTCGGTGAACAGGTTCAGCACGTTGTTCGCCGCCAGCAGGTAGATCGTGAAGCGCAACCCGACCAGCACGAACAGGGGAACGCCGAGCAGGGTCTGCACGATCTGGGTGCGGCGAGGTGTCGGTGCCACCACGCGGGCTGCACGCTGAGCGCGGGGGGTCCGCGAGTCGAGTTCGTCGGCGAGGGCGCCGATGCGGGGGTGGTCGTAGATGTCGGTGACCTTGGCATCCGGGATCCGGGTGCGCACCGCCGAGATCAGTTGGGCGGCAGTGAGCGAGCCGCCGCCGTGGGCGAAGAAGTCGTCATCGGCCGAGGCCACCGGGGTGCCGAGGATCGAGGTCCAGTGTTCGGCGAGCCAGGTGCCGGTCGGGCTGAGGCCCTCGACTTCGTCAACGGATGTTGCAAGCGGCCACGGCAGCGCCTTGCGGTCGACCTTGCCTGAGGTGCGGGTCGGCAGTGACTCGACGACCGCGAGCAGCGGCACGTTCGAGGCGGGCAGTTCCTCGCGCAGGTGGGCGTTCGCGGCATCCGTGTCGAACGGCACCGACGGGTCGATCGGGGCGATGTAGCCGACCAGGATCTGGTTGCCGGCCGGGGTGGTCTGCACGACCGCGGCTCCGCCGGCGACGCCGGGCAGCGCAGCCAGGGCGGCGTCGATCTCGCCGAGTTCGATGCGGCGGCCGCCCAGTTTGATCTGGTCGTCGGCGCGGCCCTGAAAGACGAGGCCTTCCGGCTCATAGCGCACCAGGTCGCCGGAGCGGTATGCGCGCTCCCAGCCGAGGGTCGGCATCGGCGCGTACTTCTCGGCATCCTTCGCCGGGTCCAGGTAACGGGCAAGGCCGACGCCGCCGATGATGAGCTCACCCACCTCGCCGTCGCCCACCGGCAGGCCGGCGGCATCCACGACCGCGAGATCCCAGCCGTCCAGCGGCAACCCGATGCGCACCGGCGGCTCACCGGTGAGCTGGGCGCCACAGGCGACGACGGTCGCCTCGGTGGGGCCGTAGGTGTTCCAGACCTCGCGTTCCTCGGTCGCCAGTCGGGCGGCGAGTTCGGGCGGGCAGGCTTCGCCGCCGAAGATCAGCAGGCGCACGAGTTCAAGCGACTCGGCCGGCCACAGCGCGGCGAGCGTCGGCACGGTGGAGACCACGGTGATGCTGTGCGCGATCAGCCAGGGGCCGAGGTCGGCGCCCGACCGCACCAGCGACCTGGGCGCGGGCACCAGGCAGGCACCGTGTCGCCAGGCCAGCCACATCTCCTCGCAGGAGGCGTCGAACGCCACCGACAGGCCGGCCAGCACCCGGTCGCCGGGTCCGATCGGGTCGTCCTGCAGGAACATCCGCGCCTCAGCGTCGACGAACGCGGCCGCCGAACGGTGGCTCACCGCGACGCCCTTCGGCACACCGGTGGAGCCCGAGGTGAAGATCACCCAGGCGTCATCGTCGGGAGTGACCGTGGCCACCATCGGCAGGCTCCCGGTCGGCGTGCCCAGGGTCGGGATGCCCGCGGTCGGCGGTTCCCGGTCGGCCAGGGCTGCGGCAGCCAGGTCGGCACGTGGCGTGAAGACGCCGCCGTCGCCGATCACGCCGACCACCTTGGCCTCGCCGAACACGAGCGCGGCGCGCTCCTCGGGGTCATCGGCGTCGACCGGCACATAGCTCGCGCCCGCGGCCATCGTCGCCAGGATCGACACGTACAACACCCGGGTTCCCGAGGGGATCCGGATGCCGACACGGTCGCCGCGGCGTACCCCGGCGAGGCTCAACCGGGCCGCGGCCGCACTCACCTCACGCAGCAGTTCGCGGTAGCTGAGGGTGCCCTCGGCATCGGCCAGTGCGGATGCCTGGGGGTTCTGTTCAGCCGTCTCGCGCAGCACGTCGATCAGGGTTCGCGGATCCGGAGTCCGGTTCGAGGAGAGCAGCAGGCCCGTTGTCGTATTCACCTGATTGTCTCCCGTCACAGCGCCCTCCAGTCTACGTGCGGCCTCGGCGGGCGGCGCCGGGATCCGCCCGAAGCAGGGTTCTGCTCGACTGTGTCGTTCTGTGACGGCTCGACGTGCGGCAGCGGAATCGACTGCCTACAGTCGTTGCAATCGATCCGTCGTTCCCCGTGATCCGAGCCGGCAGAAGGAGGTCAGCATGACGAATCTCACCCGTGTGGGTAGCGCGCTGCAGTGCAGCCACACCCCAGGCGATTCGTGCGTCAACCGAGGAGCCGGCCACACGATGCAGCCGATGCAGTTGCGCGTGGTCTCAGCCACCCCGAGCAAGTGGGTGGACGGCATCGTGAAAACCGCGACATCCGACGGTTGGATCGGCGTAGTGCCGTTCGACGGCGGCGACACGGTCTGGCTGTGGAACCACGAGGACCTCACCTCGCAGCTGCCGGTCGGCCAGCCGGTCGCCGTGCACTCGCTGTACAACGCACTCGCCGTGGGCGAGGCGAGGATCAGCGTCTTCCAGCTGTAGCGCCCAGCAGGGCTCAGCTGGTGGTGGTCATGTTCTTCATCGACTCCATCATCTTCTGGCAGGCCATCGCGGCCTGACGGCAGACCTCAGCGCACATGCGGCAGTCTTCGCTCACGTCGGCGTGGTCCATGCACTCGTCGGCGCACGCGGCGCACATCGTCATGCAGGCGTCCAGCATCTTGATCATGCTGTTCAAGTGCATGCCGTTCGGGCGCATCATCATGCGCATGGTCGTGTTCGCCATGTCGGCGGCGTTCATGCACATGTTGGCGCACATCATCATGCCGGGGCCCATGGTCGAGCCCGCACACATGGTGCATGCCTGCTCTGCTGCCGAGCCGGCCTCAATACACTCCTGCATCATCATCATGTCCATGCCCTGAACGGGCATGTCCTTCCGATGCATCTCCATCATCTGCATGGTCATGTTCATCATCGGCGGTCGTCCATCCCGGAGTCACCGTGCACCAGCGGATGCTGACGCGTTGCTTGCGGCACCCCACCTTTTCGGATGCTACGCCCGGGCAACCCGCGTCACTACCCAACCGCTGGTCGAGTCCACCACGCCGGTCGAGCCTGCCGAGACCCCGCCCTTGCGAGCCTTCACCAGCGACTGGCTGCCTCACCCAGAAACTCGCGGAATCTCGCAAGATCCGCGACGACATCCGCGGCTGATCCGACGCCGTCCGTGAGACCCGCGGACTGCCCGGCGTACACCGGCGCAACGCTCACATCGCCGGCCACCCGGGCAGCGTTCACCCGATCGGTCAGCTCGTCGCCAGCGTCGACGTCAGCCTCCAGCTCATCCACGTGCTCAGCCCACTGGTCGCTGAACCGGTTGCGCAGCGCCCGTCCGCCGAACTCGTGCGGCCACGGGATCCGCTGTGCCACGTCGAACGCGCGCGTATAGACGGTGTCGTCGACGCTCGCCTGGGCGATGCTGCGTTTCAGCGAGTCGGCCGACAGGGACTCCGCGCAGGCCGCGAACCGGGTGCCCACCCAGGCCGCACTCGCTCCGGCAGCGAGCACCGCGGCGACTCCGCGCGCGGTCGCGATCCCGCCAGCCGCGATCACCGGCTTGTCGGTCTTCTCGAGCACGAACTGCAGCAACGGCAGAGTCGCCACCTCATTCCGGCCGTGCCCGCCGCCTTCACTGCCGCGGCAGACGATCACGTCGATGTCATCCTCGAGCGCCCTGGCCAGGTCTGCTGCGTTGCCGATCTGCATGGCGGTGATCACGCCCGCGTCCTTGGCGAGGGCCGTCGCCGAG
Organism: Diaminobutyricimonas sp. LJ205; assembly: GCF_009755725.1. Taxonomy (NCBI): domain Bacteria; kingdom Bacillati; phylum Actinomycetota; class Actinomycetes; order Micrococcales; family Microbacteriaceae; genus Ruicaihuangia; species Ruicaihuangia ninglii. The sequence continues at coordinate 1,038,625 of NZ_CP046619.1, forward strand.
CCGGGGTCACCGAAACTCACACAGAGCAGCGCCGGTCGGTGTTCGAGCACCCGCCGTACCGGGTCCAACCCACCATCAAGCACCCAGGCCAGCATCCCGGCTCCCCAGGGACGACCGGATGCCGCGGCCAGCGTCAGCTCGCGGTCCAGCCAGTCCTGCTCGACTCCGCCGCCGATGCCGACCATGCCGAGACCGCCGGCCGCTGACACTGCAGCCGCCAGTCGTCCACCGGCGGCCCCCGCCATGGGTGCGTTCACAATCGGCTCGGCCAGGGTCAGGTCGCTCAGTAGGTGCACGGGCATGCGGTCAGTCTAGGCAGCGACCTCGTCCCACCCTCCGCGGGTGCGCCACGCACGCCGCCGGCCGCGGTGTCTGAGCCAGTTCGGGACGTCTGAGCCTGCGCGCGCGCAGGCTCAGACGCGACAAACGGGCTCAGTCACTCCTCTTCGTCGTCGTCGAGGTCGATGTCCTCGTCCGCGAGGTCGTTCCGTGACGTCGCCGGTTGCGCTTCGCCCTCTGGGGTCTGCCCCTCGACCGTTTCACCGGCGGCGGCGTCATTGGTGGTCGCCTCTTTGCGTTCGTAGGCCAGCTGCTCGGGGGACTCTCCGTTCGGTCCGGTTTCGCTCATGGTGCGCTCCTAACTTGCTTCCGGATGCTCGTGGTGTGTGAGCCCGCGCCCGGTGGGACTGCCGGTCGCGGTGCTGCCGGGGGAGAGTGCCCCGCCCGGCATGCTCGCCCGCTTCTCCTGCTCGACGTCGTCGATCTCGTAGGCGAAGTCGTCGCCGTTCTCGCTGTCTGTGTCCGCGTCCTCTGCAGGCTCGGAGGTCGGCGGCGTCGTTATCGAAGGCATGGTCACAGCTCAGGGGAGGGGTGCCGGGCCGCTCGGCTTGATCTCGTCAGCGACCTCCGGCTTGTGCTTGCCGGTGGACTCGTCGCTGTCGTCATCGTGAATCGTGTCGGCGTCGGTTGCCTCGTTCAGCCTTCCGGCACCGGGCATCGCGTCGATGAGAGCGTCGCGGTCGTCGTCTTCGGGCACATTGCCGCTGCGAATGAGGGACGGGTCGTCGGGGTTGTCGCGCTTGGTCATGCCGCCAACCTACGCACGCCCTCTCGACGGTGCCGTAAACGCTCAGCGAACGCCCAAGAACACCGCCCTGCCGCCCGCGGACCCCCGAGCGTACGGTGGGCCGCAACGATAGGGAGCCGTCATGACCGTCACCAAAGACATGCTTGAGAGGCATCCGATTCAGGTTCCGGATGCCGCTTCCCTCGCCGTCGCGATCGACGCCTGCTTCGAGTGTGTGCAGGCCTGCACGACCTGCGCCGATGCCTGTCTCAGCGAGGACAACGTGGCCGAGCTGACTCGGTGTATCCGCACCGACCTGGATTGTGCCGATGTCTGCGCCGCGACCGGTACCGTGCTCAGCCGCCAGACCGCGCCGGACAGCAATTTGATCGCCGCCGTCCTCGCTGCGTGCATCACCGCGTGTTCGACGTGCGCCGATGAGTGCGAGAGCCACGCCGACATGCACGTGCACTGCGGCATCTGCGCCGAAGCCTGCCGCCGGTGCCAGCAGGCCTGCCGGGAACTGCTCGAGTCCATCGACTGAGGCGTTCTCCACAGGCTGGAGTTGTCCACAGGCGTGTCGGAAGCGGGTGCAGACGCGAGCGAGAAGCCGAAGGTGGACGCATGAAGACCTTCGACGACACCTCCCTCGGGCCCCTCACCACCGACGCGCTCATCGAGCAGCGCGTTGGCGAGATCGTCGGTCGAGCGATCAGCAGGCAACTCTGGTTCATGTTCGTCGACGAAGACAATCTGCAGCTGCCGATGATCATCCCGATGGATCTCCCGAATCATCCCGGCGACGACCTCGACCTGTTCGCCGCGAAGATCAAACGCACGTCTGAACTGCTCGACGCCGCCGCGGTGATCGTGGTGATCGAACGACGTGCCGGTGATGACCTGACTCCGGTGGACATCGCCTGGGTGCGGGGAATCGCGAGCTCGTTCGAAACGGTCGGGGTGACCCTCCGCGGCATCGCGCTCAGCCACCAGCACGGTGTCCGCTGGATCGCCCGGGACCACTATTCCGCCCGCTGATCGAGCTCGCCGAGATCTCGGCAGGCTCGATCAGCGGCTCAGGCCTCACCAAGTAATGCGAAACTCGGTGTCCCCGGCCACGTCCAGATCCGCGACATCCACTCGCTCCACCCGTGCACCGCGCGGTCCGGCGCGCAGCCAGCTCACCATGTGGGCAACGGATTCCTCGTCGCCTTCGAGCTGCGCCTCGACTGCGCCATCCTGGCGATTGCGCACAAAGCCGGTGAGGCCGAGTCGGGTCGCTTCCGCCTGCGCCGAATAGCGGAAGCCGACTCCCTGCACGAGACCGAACACGGTCACCTGTTTGCGAATCACCCTGAGAACGGTTCGAAGCCCTTATCCCGGTCGACGCCGTGCCTTCCGTCCCGCGGGCCGGGGTCGGGCAGTTCGGGATAGTCCTCATGCTCGTTGGGTACAGCCGCCGGCCGGTGATTCCGCACCCGCCGGGGCACCGGCGTGGTGGACAGGGCCTTGGCGGAGGTTGCGCCGCTCCCTTTCCTCCTGGTGCCGCGCGGGGGCGCCAGACGGGCGACAACAACGCCGTTGCGGCTGAGCAGAACCTCGTCGCCCATCTCGATGCGCATGATGAGCATGCCCAGGTGCCGCTTGGCATCTTCAATGCTCACTGTGAGGGCGCCGACGCCAGTGCTCCCACCCATTCGATACGGCGGATACGGGTCGTAGTCCTCGTCCCGATCGACACCGTGCCGGCCGTCGCGGGGTCCGAAGTCAGGGAGCGGTGGAAGCTGGTCGCTGTCGTCGTTGTAGTACACGCGCGGCTCCTGTTCTTCGTCGACGGATGCCTGAGGCTGACGGTACGCCCCAACCGCAGTGCGCGCCAGCACCCGGACACGCCCGACCGAGCACTAGAGAAATGACCGGGGTCGCAGTACCGTTCAGTGATCCCACTGCCCGAGGGAGGCGCCGGTCATAGGCGATCGGCGCGTACCCACCCTTGGCGGTGACCATCCAAGGAGTGATTCCATGCGTGTCCTGTTCCTTGTTCTAAGCATCCTGATGTTGATCGCCCTCACCGTGCAGTTCTACCTGGCAGGCATCGGCGTGTTCTCCGACCCGGCGGATGAGCTGTTCGCCATTCATGGCATGAACGGCCGATTCGTGCTGCCAATCGTCGGCCTGCTCCTCTTCATCAGCGCGATCCTCGCCAAGGCGGGCGGCCGCACCATCGGCCTCGCGTCGTTGCCGCTCGTGCTGGTGCTGTTCCAGACGCTCTGGTTCATTCTGTCCGGGATGCTCACCGGTGGCGAGGAAGGGGACGTGAACATGGCGGCCACGATCATGGTCAGCTTCCACGTGCTGATCGGTCTTGCCGCGTTCGTCGTCACCTACATGCTTGTCAGCCGCGCCCGTCGACTGATCGCGACCGGCAGCGCCACCGTGGCACGTGACCAGGAGACCGTGCGCAGCGTCTGATGCCCACGCAGCTCCTGCTCGGTTTGGACCTCGCGCTCGTCGCGGTCGGAACCGGGCTGTGGCTCACGGGAGCGGTGCTCGTTCTTCGAAGCAAGCGAGCACTGCTCCCGCTCCTATGCGCGGCGGGTGCCGTGGCGATCGTGCTCGGCCGCATCGCGACGACGGCAGCGCTCGCCGCGGCCGGCTGGTGGTTCGCCGCCGAGAAAGTGTTGCTCGCGGTCCCGCTCGCCATCGCGGGTTGCATCGTCGCGATCGTTCTCTCCGTGCCACCGCTCTGGCGCGGGGTCCGGTTGCGGCATCCGCCCGACGACCGCGCCCGCATCGCGACCGGCCTGTTCTGCGCGGGCTATGCCTCTGTCGCCGGCCTGGTCACGACACTGATCCTCGGCTATCCGGTGACCCCGATCGCGGCGGTGGTGCTCATCGGCGCGGTCGTCCTGGTGTCGGCCGTCACCTGGGCGGTGCTCACGCATCGCGGCGGGCGAACGATCGGCGGGCTTGCCGGGCTGACCGTGCTCGTGCTGCTCGCCGGCGTCGGGTACGGCTGGCTCGGTTCGGCCGCGGGTGCCACGGATGCCGCCGCCAGCCACGGGCATGGCCCGCAGCCGGCACAGCCCGAGTCGCCACCGACCGCCACTGTGTCCGTGGACGAGCTACGCACCCCGCCCGCCGTCGGTGAAGTCGTGCGCTACGAACTCGAGGCGCGGATGGAGCAGGTGCGCCTGGCATCCGGCACGACCGTGAACGCCTGGACGTTCGGTTCGCTGCCCGGCCCAGCGATCGAGGCGACCCTCGGACAGACCGTCGAGGTCGAGCTGCGCAACCGGGACATTGACGACGGTGTGACCGTGCACTGGCACGGGTACGACGTTCCGAACGGCGAAGACGGGGTCGCCGGGGTCACCCAGGACGCCGTCCTGCCCGGTGAGAGCTTCACCTATCGGTTCGCGGCCGACCAGCTCGGCAGCTACTGGTTCCACACCCACCAGCACTCCGCGGAGGGCGTTCGTCGCGGACTGTACGGCACGCTCGTGGTGCGGGCTCCGGATGCCGAGGCCGAGGCATCCGATGTAGACCTCACTTTGCCGTTCCATACCATCGGTGACGCGGCGCTGCTGGGGGCGAGCGACCAGCTCGAGAAGCAGCAGGTCGCGCCAGGCGAGCGGGTGCTGCTGCGGCTGATGAACACCGACCAGGTGCCGCGCTTCTTCCGACTGAGCGGAACCCCGTTCCGCGTGGTCGCGGTCGATGGACGCGACATCGACGGAGCCACCGATATCGAGCGGCAGAGCCTTCGTGTGCCGGCTGGCGGACGGCTTGACATCGCGTTCACGATGTCGCAGGAGGCGGTGTCACTGCGGGTTGCGGGCGCCGCGGGAGCCGGCCTCGATCTCGTCACCGGGGATTCGCCTGCTGCCGAGCCGGACGATGGACGCTGGCTGGAATTCAACCTGCTCACCTATGGCAGTCCCGGTGAAATGCTGTCTGGCCCGTTCGATGTGGACGAGACCCTCGTGCTCGATCGCACCATGCGGTTCCTCAATGGGATGCCGGCCTTCGGCTACACCGTGAACGGCGCCGTGTACCCGTTGATCCCGGCGACCCGGGTGACCGAGGGCGACCTGGTGCGGCTGACCGTCGTCAACCGCGGCTCGGAAACCCATCCGATGCATCCGCACGGACATCACGTGCTCGTGCTCTCCCGCAACGGGGTGCCGGTGACCGGTGCGCCGCTTTGGATGGACACCTTCGACGTGCAGCCGGGGGAGGTGTGGCAGGTGGCTTTCCGTGCTGACAATCCGGGAATCTGGCTCGATCACTGCCACAACCTCGACCACGCGGCCGAAGGGATGCTGCTGCACCTCGCCTACACCGGCGTGAGCTCGCCGTTCCAGCACGGTGGGCCGTCAGGTAACACCCCCGAGTGAGGCAATCTCGCGCCTTAGTGTTCGCTGGGAATAGACTCCGAGCACACAACTGAAGGGGTTAGTCGTGATTCCTGAGATCAACTACCTGGCCGTCATCCTCGCCACGCTCTCCAGCTTGGTCATCGGCAGCATCTGGTATGCCCGTCCGGTATTCGGCACGTGGTGGGAGAAAGCCGCCCGAGTCGAGGCTCCCGCGAACGCGGTCGTCGCCATCGTGGTCACCGTGGTCGTCAGCTTCGTGACGGCGTGGGTGCTCGCCGGGGCATCCGCGATCGCCCAGGAGTTCTACGGTGGCAGCTTCCTGCTGAACAGCCTGCTCACCGCGCTGATTCTCTGGGCGGGGTTCACCGCTGCGCGGTTCATCACCCACGACGCCTTCGAGAACCGGCCGAGAGCCCTCACCCTGCTGAACATCGCCCACGAACTGGTAACGGTGCTGGTGATGGCGCTCATCATCGGCCTGTTCGGGATCTAAGTCGCCGAAAGTGTTGAGCGCCGCCACAAACGTGGCGGCGCTCAACACTTCATGTTGGCGCTGGCCCCCGATGCTCTAATCCCCGAGGGCCGCTCACGGCATCTACTTCTGTATTTACTTCTGTGCGCCGGAGATGAGCTCGACGAGCTCGGCCTTGCTGAGCTTCGAGTATCCGGTCAGGCCGAGCGACTTCGCCTGCTCGCGCAGTTCGGCGACCGTGACGGCGGTGGCTGCGGGCTTGGCGGCAACGGGCTTGCCAGCTGCGGTCTTCGCGGCTGGCTCGCTGGCGGCGGTCTTCGCAGCTGCCGGCTTGGTGGTTGCGGTCTTGGCGGCTGCGTCGGTGGCCGGCTTGGCTGCGGCAGTCTTCGCGGCGGTGGTCTTGGGAGCGGCGGTCTTCGCGGCGGCAGTCTTGGTTGCGGCCGTCGTGGGCGCTGCGGTCTTGGCAGCTGCGGTCTTGGTGGCCTCGCTCGTCGCAGCAGGCTTCGTCGCAGCAGGCTTCGCCGCGGTGGCAGGCTTCTTGGCCGCACGCTTGGCGGCGGCGGGCTTCGCGGCCGCAGGCTTCGCAGCAGGCTTCTTCGCAGCGGCCGGCTTCTTCGCGGCAGCGGGCTTTGCAGTGGCGGCCTTCTCTGCCGCCGGCTTCTCCGCGACCGGCTCCGCCTCAGCGGTCGCGGCGGTCGCGGCATCCGATTCAGTGGTGGCGGCCTCGACCGGCGCAGCGGCGGCGGACGACTTCTTGCGCTTGAACAGATTCCAGAACATCAGTGGTTACTCCTCTTTCCGCCCCCGGCCGGGAGCGCACACATGGGAACAATTCTCTCTTATTCGGAGGAACTCTCGGTACGCGCGCGGCGATGGTTAGCGATCCTTGCTGATACGACATCGATCAGCAGGCCGAGCGTCACCGCCACCACGACCGACACCAGCACGGCCAGCAATGGGTTCTCCTGCAGCCAGACGCCGAATGCGGCCCCGATGACCGTGTTGTAGACGGCCCAGCCGCAGCCGGCGATGACCGTCAGCGGCACGTAGCGGCGCAGCGGGAACCGCATGGCGCCGGCCGTGAGGTTCACCGCGATGCGGGCGAACGGGATGTACCGCGCGGTGAGGATCAGCACCGCCGCCCGCCGGTCGAGCGCCCGCTGCGCCCAGCGGATCGCGGCGGCGACTTTCTCCCCGCGCATCCACCGGAACCGGGTCAGCCCGATCCGCTGTCCGAGCAGGTAGCAGGCCGCGTCGCCGAGCATGGCGCCGATCGCCGCGACCGGGATCAGCAGGCCCAGATGCGGTGCTCCTGTGGACATCGACAGTGCGGCCAGGGCGACGACCACCGTCTCGCTGGGCAGGATCACCAGGAAGGCGTCGGCGACGGTGAGCATGAACACCAGCGGGTACATCCATGCTGATCCGGTGACGGAGAGCACGAGTTCGGTGAGGTCGTCCACGTGCTAGAGCTATCGCATCAAGGTGAACAGTGGGCGCGGCTAGCATGAGCGGCATGCCACTGCCTCAGGTCTGCGTCGTCTATCTGCTGCGCGAGGGCGTCACCGGTCCGCAGGTGCTGCTCGGTCGCAAGAAGAAGGGCCTCGGCACCGGCAATTACGTCGGCTTGGGCGGCAAGCTCGAGCCCGGCGAGTCGGTGACGGATGCCGCGGTGCGCGAGGTCTGGGAGGAATCCGGCATCCGCCTCACCCCTGACCTGCTTGAAGCCCGCGGACGCCTGACCTACCTGTTCCCGCACCGGGAGGCCTGGAGCCAGGAGTCGTCGGTGTTCGTCTGTTCCCGGTGGTCGGGCCAGCCGGTCGAATCGGACGAGCTCGCGCCGGAGTTCTTCGACCTGGACGCGTTGCCGCTGGACGAGATGTGGGACGACGCGCGGCATTGGCTGCCCGGCGTGCTCGCGGGCGGCACTGTGCGGGAGACCTATACCTTCGGCGATGACCTCGCGACGGTGCTGCGATAGTCGAGAGCCAGGCGGATTCCGGCTAGTACCCGACCCGGTTCTCGGCCTGCTCCCACGCGTCGAACGGATCGCTGCTGTTCGGAGTCGGAGCCTGGGTGACCGGCATCGCCCAGTGCGAGGGATGCTGCTCGAAGACCTGGTAGAACGCCGCGTCGTCGAAGCCGGCGGCCGCGGCATCCTTCCGGTCGGCGGCGAACTGCACCCGGTCGATGCGGGCCCAGAGCGCCGCACTCAGGCAGAGCGGGCAGGGTTCGCAGCTGGAGTAGAGGGTTGCCCCGGTCAGATCGAACGTTTTCAGCGCCGTGCAGGCCGCGCGAATAGCGACGACTTCCGCGTGCGCGGTCGGATCATTGTCCAACGTGACCCGGTTGACCCCCTCGAACACCTGACCGTCCGGGGCGACCAGTACGGCACCGAATGGGCCGCCGCCAGCCGCGACGTTCCTCGTCGCCAGGGCGATCGCTTGGTCGAGGTACTGAGTCATGCTCCGACCCTAGACCCGAGAGCCGCCCACGTCACCTGTCGCATGCCTAGACTGGCGACAGGTCAATCAAGGGAGACAACCAGTCATGGCACAGCCGTCGCACACATTTGATGAAGAGGCGATTGTGGGGGACGAGAACAAGTACGTCACGACCGGGCCAGAGCCGGCAACCGCAGAGTTGCACGACCCGGCAACGGCGACCCGGCGCGAACGGGATTCACTGGGTGAGGTCGATGTTCCGGCGGACGCCTACTGGGGGGTCCACACCGCTCGGGCACTCGAGAACTTCCCGATCACGCGGCGCGCAATCAGCAACTACCCGCAGCTGATCCAGGCCCTCGCCATGGTCAAGCAGGCGGCGGCACGGGCGAACAAGGAAATCGGCGTCCTCGAGCCGGCCAAGGCCGATGTGATCGACCAGGTCTGCCAGGAGATCATCGACGGCGCCCTGCACGAACAGTTCGTGGTCGGCGTCATCCAGGGCGGTGCCGGCACCAGCACCAACATGTGCACCAACGAGATCATCGCCAACCGCGGACTCGAACTGATGGGTCATGCCAAGGGCGAGTACTCGTTCCTGCACCCGATCGATGACATCAACCGCAGCCAGAGCACGAACGACGTCTACCCGACCTCGATCAAGCTGGCGATGGTCATCTCGCTTAAGACGCTGCTCGCCGAGCACAAGCTGCTCACCGGGGCGTTCATCAAGAAGGGTGCCGAGTTCAACGACATCCTCAAGGTCGGCCGCACGCAGCTGCAGGATGCGGTACCGATGACTCTCGGCCAGGAGTTCACCGGCTTCGCGCACACCCTCGCCGAGGACTACGACCGCCTGACCGAGTCGGTCAAGTGGCTGAACGAGATCAACCTCGGCGCCACCGCGATCGGGACCGGCATCACCGCCGACCCGCGCTACGCGGAGACCGTGCGCCGCCACCTCGACGGGGTGACCGGCTTCACCTTCGAGACCGCACCGGACTTGATCGAGGCAACCAGCGACGCCGGCATCTTCATGACCCTGAGCGGGATCCTGAAGCGGGCCGCGGTCAAACTGTCGAAGATCTGTAACGACCTGCGCCTGCTGTCCAGCGGCCCCCAGGCCGGTTTCGGTGAGATCAACCTGCCCGCCCGCCAGGCGGGTTCCTCGATCATGCCGGGCAAGGTCAACCCGGTCATCCCCGAGGTCGTCAACCAGGTCGCGTTCAGCGTGATCGGTGCGGATGCCACGGTCACCGCCGCCGCGGAAGGGGGCCAGCTGCAGCTGAACGCCTTCGAACCGGTCATCGCGCACAGCCTGCTGCAGTCCCTGGCCTGGATGACGAACGCCTGCCGCACGCTGCGGATCAACTGCATCGACGGCATCACCGCGAACACCGAGCGCCTGTCGCGTCAGGTGGAGACCAGCGTCGGCGTGGTCACCGCACTGACGCCGTACATCGGCTACGCGGCATCCGCGACCCTGGCCCACACCGCACTGACGACCAACGCGTCGATCGCGGAACTGGTGGTCGAGTCCGGGCTGATGAGCCTCGAGGAGGTCGAGCGGGTGCTTGCCCCCGAGCGGTTGTCCGGGCTGGTGCCGATTACCGGGGTGATTGAGCTTCCGAAGCAGTAGCGCCGAGTGCGCTGCGGACGGCGGGGGCGACCTCGCCGGCGAGCAGCTCCACGGATCGCAGCACCTTGTCGGTGGGCATGTTGCCGATGAACTGCGCCATGAAGCGGTCGTGCCCGATCGCCTCATGCTGCGACAGGATCTTGTCGGCGACCTCGGCCGGGCTGCCCACCAGCAGCGCACCGGTCGGTCCGGTGGCGAACTCGTAGTGCTCCGGGGTCATGTCCACGGTGCGCGGGGTGTTCTCCGCCCAGTACCGGCGGTAGTTCTCGTAGAACTCGGCCTTCGCCTGCTGCGAGTCCTCGGCGACGTAGAAGTGGCCGGTCATCCCGACCCGCAGCGAGTCGGCGGAATAACCGGACTGGGCGCCCGCCGCACGGTACAGATCCGCGAGACGGGAGAAGCCGCGTGGGTCGCCGCCGATGCCGGCGAACATCACCGGCAGGCCGCGCACCGCGGCCCGGACCGCGCTCGCCGGGGTGCCGCCGACGCCGAGCCAGACCGGGATCTGGTCCTGATGCGCGCGGGGCATCACCGGTGCATTGTGGAGCGCGGGCCGGAAGTTGCCCTGCCAGCTCACCTCGGCAGAGCGGTTCACCTCGAGGAACAGGTCGAGCTTCTCTTCGAACAGCGGCTCGTAGTCGGTGAGCTCGTAGCCGAACAGCGGGAACGAGTCGATGTACACGCCACGCCCGGCGATGATCTCGGCACGCCCGCCGGAGATCAAATCGAGGGTCGCGAAGTCCTCATACAGCCGCACCGGGTCGAGCGTCGACATCACGGACACCGCGCTGGTGAGCCGGATGTCCCGGGTCGACGCCGCGATGGCGCTGAGCACGATCGCGGGGGAGGAGATCGCGAAGTCGGGCCGGTGGTGCTCGCCGGCGCCGAAGAAGTCGATACCGGCGGCATCGGCCACGACCGCGGCCTGAACGATCTGGTCCAGCCGTTCCCGCGCGGTCGGTGCCGCGGCCTCCGGTGAACTGGTGAGTTCGCCGAAGCTGGCGATGCCGAACTGGAACGTGGAGGTGCTGGAGCTCATACTGAGGTGCAACCGCGACCGGGTGGTTCGCTATTCCACCAGTTGAGGTATTCGTGATCAGACGGGTCGTTCGTCATCGATCGGGATGTCGGTGTCCTCCTCGGCCTCCACCCGCTCGTCGGGGTCGATCGTCGGCGGGGCGACCGGCTCGCCACCTTCCTTTTCGAGATCCACCTCGCGCTCGTCATCCGGGTCGGTCTGGTACTCGCGCTCGAAGTCGCTCATCGTGTCACCCTTCCTTGACCACGTCAGCCGGAGTCTTATCCGGCCGCCAACCACGCCAACTGGGCTGCCGCAGCCGCCCGGTCGTCGTCCATTCGGCAAACTCCACCTCGCCGACGAAGCGGGGTGTGATCCAGTGTGCACCCCGAGCATCCAAGGCGGGAACGTCGGTGAGCGGGCTGGTCTTCCGGCCCGCCCGTTCGAACCGGGTGCGCATGTCGTCCAGGTCGCGTTGCCGGAAACCGGTGCCCACCCGGCCGACATAGCGCAGCCGGTCCCCGTCCGGGACGCCGAGCAGCAATGAGCCGACACTGTCGGCCCGTCGACCCTGCCCGGGCCGCCAACCGGCGACCACGACTTCCTGCGTGCGGGTGAGCTTCAGCTTGATCCACGCCCGGGAGCGCCGGCCGACGTACTCGCTGTCGCGCTGCTTGGCCATCACGCCCTCGAGCCGCAGCTCGCGGCTGGCCTGGAGTGCCGCCTCCAAGTCGCCGTCGAAGGCAGGGGGAATGTGCACGCGCCCGCCGGGGGAGACCACTCGTTCGAGCGCGTCACGTCGCTCGTCGTAGTTGTCCTTGACCAGGGACTCACCGCCGGTCTCGAGCACATCGAACAGCATCAGCTGCACCGGGACGCGGGTCGCGGCATCCCGGATGTCCGCCGGTTTCACCAGATTCATGCGCTGCTGCAGCCGGCCGAAGTCGGGCACGCCGCGGGAGTTCAACGCGACGATCTCCCCGTCGAGCACCGCAGGGCCGCTCACCCGATCGGCGAGCTCGGCCAGCTCCGGGTAGCCGTTGGTCACGTCGTTGCCGTTGCGGGAGATCAGCCGCACGCCGTCGTCGACATAGGCCAGGGCGCGGATGCCGTCCCACTTCATCTCGAACGCCCACTCGGCGTCATCGTGCACCGCCGAAGCATCACCGGCACTGGCGAGCATCGGTGAGTAGTGATGGCCAGTCGGGCGGCTCGTGCTCCGAGAACGTGCGGGTCGCTCGCGGGCGGGTGCCGTCGCGCCGGCGGGCTTCATCCGGTGCAGCAGCCAATTGGTGTCGCCGGTGTGGATCAGCGCGACCCGGGTGGGCTCGATCAGACCGCCGTCGGGGCGACCGTGCAGGGTGACGATGACCTCCTTGCCCTCCCGCCACTTCTCCAGCTCGTATTCACCGTTGTCCCAGATGGTGACCTCGCCCGCCCCGTACTCACCGGCCGGAATGGTGCCCTCGAACTCGCCGTACTCGAGTGGGTGGTCCTCGGTCTGCACGGCGAGGTTGTTCTTCTCCGGCGTCGCCGGGATGCCTTTCGGCACCGCCCAGCTGACCAGCACCCCGTCGTTCTCCAACCGGAAGTCGTAGTGCAGTCGCCGGGCGTGATGCTCCTGGATCACGAACCGGCGTCCGTCGCTGGTCGGCGCCGGATGGCTCGGCACCGGTTCCGGCGTGCGGGCCGCATCCCGCATCCCGCGGTATTTCGCGAGCCGGTCAGGGTGGGTCGGATGTCCCGCCGACAACTCGGCGAGCGGATCGCCGTTCGCCTCCACCCTCTTGAGGACTTCCCGGTAGTCGAGGTGCTGCAGTTTCGGCGAGGACAGTTCCCGCCAGGTGCGCGGCGCTGCGACCGTCGGATGCGCCCGCCCGCGCAGCGAATAGGGCGCGATCGTGGTCTTGTTGGCGTTGTTCTGGCTCCAGTCCACCAGCACCTTGCCGGCCCGCAGGGTCTTCTTCATGTCACTGACCACCAGGTCGGGATTGTCCGCTTCGAGCGCCCGGGCAAGTTCCTTGGCGACCTGGGAGACCTGGTCGCTGGTCTGGGTGCCGTCCAGCGCCGCGTACAGGTGGATGCCCTTGCTGCCGCTGGTCACCGGCATCGGGTCGAGCCCCATCCCCTTCAGGATCACCCGGGCCAGGCGCGCCACTTCCGCGCACTCGAGAAGGCCGGCCCCTTCACCAGGGTCGAGGTCGAGCACCAGTCGATCGGGGTTCAGCTGGGCGCCCTTCGGCCCGAACCGCCACTGCGGAACGTGGATCTCCAGCGCCGCCATCTGGCCGAGCCAGGTGAGCGTCGCGCGATTGTTCACCAACGGGTAGCTCTTGGGGCCCTCGGAGTGCTGGATGGCGCGGCGGGTCACCCAGTCCGGGGTGCCGGCGTCGAGGTCCTTCTGGAAGAACACCTGCCCCGGGGCATCCGGCGTCCCCACGCCGTGCACCCACCGTTTGCGGGTCGCCGGGCGGTCGTGGATGTGGGGGAGCATGACCGTCGCGACCCGGGCCAGGTAGTCGATGACGTCCGCCTTGGTCGTGCCGGTCTCCGGGTAGAGCACCTTATCCAGGTTCGTCAGACGCAGGCGGTGGCCATCGACCTTCACCAACTCGCCCCCGCCAGCCATGCGGTCAATGTACCCCGGACAGGGGTGAAATCGCCGAGGTTGGGGGAATGATGGAGCCATGCGATCGATATGGAAGGGCGCGATCACCTTCGGTCTCGTCAACGTGCCGGTGAAGTTGTACAGCGCGACCGAGGACCATGACATTTCACTGCATCAGGTCCACGACAAGGACGGCGGACGGATCCGGTACCAGCGCAAGTGCGAGGTCTGCGGCAAAGTCGTGAACTACGAGAACATCGACAAGGCGTATGACGACGGTGAACGCACCGTGGTGCTCACCGCCGAGGACTTCGAGGCGCTGCCGGTGGAGCGGTCGCGTGAGATCGATGTCGTCGAGTTCGTGCCGAGCGACCAGCTCGACCCGATCATGTTCGACCGTAGTTACTTCCTCGAGCCGGACTCGAAGTCGAACAAGGCGTACGCGCTGCTGCGCCGCACCCTTGAGCAGACCGACCGCACTGCGATTGTGAATTTCTCGCTGCGGCAGAAGACCCGGCTGGGGGCGCTGCGGGTACGCGGCGACGTGCTCATGCTGCAGTCGCTGCTCTGGGATGACGAGGTGCGCGAGGCGAAATTCCCGTCGCTGGATGAACCGGTCAAGCTGTCGGCGAAGGAACTGGAGATGTCCGCGGCGCTGGTCGAGTCGTTCGCGTCCGATTTCGAGCCGAGCGAGTTCACCGACGAGTACCAGGTCGAACTGAAGCAGCTGATCCAGGCGAAGCTGGAGAAGGGCGACGCCCTGGATACCGAGGAGACCTTCGGCGAACGCCCAGAGCGTGAAGGCGGCGAGGTGCTCGATCTGATGGAGGCGCTGCGCCGCAGCGTGGACAAGAACCGCTCCAAGGGCCGGGGAAGCAGCGCCGGCGATGACGAGGCCGAAGAAGCCGAGGAGCCCGCCCGCAAGCGTGCTCCCGCGAAGAAGCCTCCGGCGAAGAAGCCCGCCGCGAAGAAGCCTGCCGAGGCAAAGCCCGAGACCAAGAAACCCGCCGCACGCCGGTCGAAGACCGCCTGAACCTGCTTCTGAGCCATTCGGTCCTTGTTGAGCCACCGCGCCGTGGCTCAACCCCGACGAAGTGGCTCAACCGCGAGCAAGCGCGCCACACGGACAAAGCTCGGTCAGCGGCTGACCCGAACAACCGCCGACCGAGGGATCCGTGAGTGAATCAGTGATTGCGTAACCGGTCGACAAGCTCCGCTTTGGTGAGTTTCGAGTAGCCGGAGAGACCAAGCTCCTTGGCTCGCTTCTTCAGGTTGTCCACCTTCCAGTCCTCGTACGAACCGGATTCGCCGCCCTTCCGGCCGACGTTCGACCGGCCGCGCGCCGCGGCGGCGTTCGAGATGCGGGCAGCCTTCTCCTTCGAGGCACCGTCCTCGCGGAGCTCCTCATACAGCTCCGGGTCTTTCAACGATGGTGAGCCCTTGCCTTGGGGTGCCATGATCACAGCCCCTTTCCGCCGGTGACCGGCAGAACCGCCCCCGAGGTGTAGGTGGCGGCGTCACTCGCGAGATACACGTATGCGCCGGCGAGCTCGGCGGGCTGGCCGGCTCGGCCCAGAGGCGTGTCCTGGCCGAACTCGGGCAGCTTCCCTGGCCAGCCGGTGGCCGGAATCAGCGGCGTCCAGATCGGTCCGGGTGCGACAGCGTTGACCCGGATGCCCTTCTCGCCGAGTTCCTGCGCCAACGCCTTCGTGAAGGCGACCTGCGCAGCCTTGGTCATCGCGTAATCGATCAACTGCGGGGATGGGTTGAACGCCTGGATCGACGAGGTGACGATGATCGACGCCCCCGCCTGCAGGTGCGGGATGGCTGCCCTGGCAGTCCACATCATCCCGTACAGGTTGGTCTTGAACACCCGATCCAGTTCCTCGGTTTCGAGGTTCTCCAGACCGTCCCGGTTGGCCTGATAGCCGGCGTTCAGGACGAGGATGTCGAGACCGCCGAGTTCCTCGACGGCACGCGTGACGCTGCTCTGGCAAAACGCCTCATCCCGCCCGTCACCGGGCAGCAGCACGCTCTTCCGCCCCGCCTTCTTGATCCACGACGCGGTGTCCTCGGCATCCGCCTGTTCCTCGGGGAGGTAGGAGATGGCGACATCCGCCCCTTCCCGCGCGAACGCGATCGACGTTGCCCGGCCGATTCCCGAGTCCCCGCCCGTGATCAGGGCGCGGCGACCGACAAGCAGTTCGTGGCCGACATAGCTGTCCTCGCCGTGGTCGGGAGTCGGTTCCGTCTGCTCGGTGAGGCCGGGCTGTTCCTGGCCCTGCTTGGGAAAGCCTTCGCTGCGGAATGCGGTCGTTGGATCAGTCACGATTGAGAGCGCCTTTCGTCTGTTCCCCCAAAACGCTACGCCCCGCAAACGGGGGTCACAACGGAATCGGCGGCGGTATGTCTGAGTGCTCGCCGTGAATCCTCGACCGTGGGCCGCGCGGAACGAGCGCTCAGTCGCGCGACACTGCGTCGTCCCGCAACGCCCGCCCGTCCTGCTCATCGAGCGATCGCTGCCGGGCGAGCGATCGTGCTCGGGTCAGGTCACGGGCCGGCAGTCGGATGCCCTCCTCGGCCGGAATACCGGCGAGCAGTTGCCGCGCTCGGACGAGTTCGGCATCCACCTCGGCGCCGAGGACGAGCACGAGATTCGTCAGGTATAGCCAGAGCAGCGCGACGATCCCGCCGCCGATCCAGCCGTAGACGCGCTCGTACCGGCCGACCGTCAGGATGTACACCGCGAAACCCGCGGTTCCCAGCGCCCACACCGTGACCGCGAACGCGGATCCGTAGCTGACCCAGCGCATCCTGGTGTGCCGGACATTCGGGGTGAAGTAGTACAGCACCGACACCAGCAGGAACGCGATCACCGCGATCGGCAGCCACTTGCCGCCATTCCAGACCGTCAGCCAAGGCTCACCGAAGCCCGCGGTGGCGGCGATCGCCCGTGCCGCCCTCGGCGTCACCACCAGCATCGTCATGATCAGGCTGAACCCCACCATGAGCACGACGGTGACCAGCAGCATGAGCCCGCGGAACCGCCAGATCGGGCGGCCCTCCTGCATCTCGTAGACCGCGTTCATCGCCCGCCCGAAGGCGGTCGCGTACGCAGACACGGTCCACAGCGTCAGGCCGAGGCCGATGAACATGGCCAGGATCGGCTGGTCGATGCTGAGCAACTGGTCAAGCGGATCCGCCAGCGCCTGAACCGTGGACTCCTGCACGAACTCGCCGGCCAGGGCGAGCAGCTCGTCGGCGGCATTGGAGCGGCTGTCGAAGACGGCGAACGCGGAGACGACGGCGAGGGATGCCGGGAACAGACTCAGCGCTGCGAAGAAGGTCAGTGCGGCCGCAGCATCCACGCCGCGATGGCGCCGGAACCCGTGCCACGAGCGCCGCGCCGCGTATCGCCATGCCCGACGGTCGAGTTCCCGACTCGTCGGCGTCGGCTCAGTCAAGACTCCGTCCGAGCCTGTACGGCACCACCAGCCAGGTGATGGCGATGATCAGCAGGGTCATCGATCCGGCGATGAGGCCGATGATCCGGTCGAGGACGAAGTCGAAGATCAGCAGCACCGTGCCGGAGAGGGTGATCGCCACGAGCACGAGCGTGATCTTGAGGATGCGGTTGGCGGTGTCGACGATGCGTTGCTTCGCACCTTGGCGGAACAGCGCACGATGCAGGCTCACCGGCGCCAGGGCCAGCACGGTCGCGAGCGCCGCGGTGAGGACCAGGATGAGGTAGACGATCCGCTGGAAGTCATCGAGTTCGGTGAACCGCGGCTGAAACGCCACGGCGAGCAGGAAGCCGGTGAGGATCTGGGTGCCGGTCTGGGTGACGCGCAGCTCCTGCAGGATCTCGTTCCAGTTGCGGTCCAGGCGCTCCCGCAGAGTCTCCTCGTTGTCGGGCTGGGGCTCGCGCATCGCTTCATCCGTCGGCATGCTTTCCAAAGTACCGCCCGTGAGGCGCCTGAGCGTTTGGTTGGAACGACTGGGGTGCCCGAGTCGGGGCCGAGTACCGTGCGAGGCATGACAACGATCGAGAAGAGCATTGACATCGACGTGCCGATCAGCACCGTTTACAACCAATGGACCCAGTTCGAGTCGTTCCCGCAGTTCATGGGAGGCGTCGACTCGGTGCGCCAGGTGACTCCGACGCGCACCGTATGGGCAGTCTCCGTGGGCGGAGTGAAGCGTGAGTTCACCGCGGAGATCACAGAGCAGCACCCCGACGAGCGGATTGCGTGGGCGAGCATTGACGAGCCCCGGCACGCCGGAGTGGTCACCTTCCACCGGCTCTCCGCGGATCAGACCCGGGTGACGCTGCAGATGGACTGGCAGCCCGAGGGCCTGGTCGAGAAGGCCGGAGCCGCGCTCCAGGTCGACGACGTCCAGGTCGGCAGCGATCTGAAGAAATTCAAGGAGCTGATCGAGGACCGCGGGTTTGAGGAGGGCGGCTGGCGCGGCGACGTCGACCGCGATGCGGACGCCACCGGTCGCTGATCCGCGCCACCCACCTTGCTGCGCACGCTGGGCTGAGGCCCAGCGTGCGCCACTAATCTGGAGCCCATGGAGCCGTACGCGCAGCGCGTTCCCGACGCGCCGTTCCCCGTGCAGCAGGGAACACACAACGCAACGCAGCCTGTGCTGGTGCGGCCGGTTCGCCCGCGACCAGGACTGGCGCTCGCCGGAACCGCCGGCGTCGTCCTCGCCGGGATCGCGCTGCTCGTGGTGTTCGGCTACCTCGTCGCTGTGCTCGGCGCCAGCGGGTTCCTGGTGGCAGGAATCATCGCGCTCGTTCCGTTGACGATCGTGGTGCTCGTCGTGCGCTGGATCGACCGATGGGAGCCCGAGCCCCGCACGATCCTCGCTTTCGCCTTCCTGTGGGGCGCCGGGGTGTCGGTGCTGTTCGCGCTCCTCGTGGACAGTGAGGTGCAGAACCTCATCAACGCGATGGGCGGCACCGCCGACCAGTTCCAGTTCGCTCAGGCAGCAGTTCAGGCACCCATCGTCGAGGAGTTCGGCAAGGGCCTGGGCCTGCTGCTGATCTTCCTGTTCGCCAGGCGCTACTTCGACGGCCCGGTCGACGGCATCGTCTATGCAGCCTGCGTCGGGGCCGGATTCGCCTTCACCGAGAACATCCAGTACTTCGGGATCGCGATCCTCGAGGGCGGCGGCCTTGGCCCGATCGCCGGCGTGTTCATCGTCCGGGGCCTGATGTCGCCATTCGCCCATGTCATGTTCACCGCGATCACCGGATTCGCGATCGGCGTCGCCGCGCACCGAGCGGGGATGTTCGCGGGAGTGCTCGCCTTCTTCGTCGGCCTGGTGCCGGCCATCCTGCTGCATGCTTTCTGGAACGGGGCGCTCTTCTTCGTGCCGGACTTCTTCGGCTACTACGTGCTCGTGCAGGTTCCGCTCTTCCTGCTGGCGATCGGGTTCGTCGTCTACCTGCGCAAGCAGGAGCAGCGCCTGACCTTCGCCCGGTTGCATGAGTACGCCGAGGCAGGCTGGTTCAACCCCGCCGAGATTCCCGTGCTGGCCACCGCCGCGGGTCGCCGTCAGGCGAAACGCTGGGCGGCGTCTTACGGGCTGTCCCGCCAGATGAGGCGGTACATCGCCGACGCAACCGGGCTCGCGTTCGTGCGCCAGCGCCTCATCCGCGGCCACGACGACGCGCACACCCGAGACGAGGAACGCCAGTCCCTGAATGCGATCGTCGCCTCCCGCCGAGCGCTGCAGGGCGTCCCCGTCCGTCGCTGAAAACCGCCGTCGCAGGCGCTGGCGTCGCGGATCGCTGGCGCGATCCCCTTAGCTCCAGCGCGCGCGTTAAACCCTCGACCCCCGGGGCTGCGGCACTGCCTGCGAGTCTCCACGGGGGTCGAGTTGTGATACCAGCATGCGCTCTCATCTCGAACCACGCAAGACCCGTTCGATCTGGTCATTCGATGCGCGTAAGATTGATGCCCTTGAACCCGAGGGTGCATCACAGTGACCAATCAAGAACTTCAACGCGAGCGCGACTACGTCGCCGGGCTCTACGAACGGCTCGACGCCGTGCGGCACGAGGCCGAGCAGGCGCTCGCGCAAGTGCGCAAACAGACGCCAGGCGGAACCCACCAGCACCGCTCTGAACGCGACGCGTTCACCCGTGTCTACGAGGACCGCATCGTGCAATTGCGCGAGGTCGACCAGCACCTGGCTTTCGGCAAGCTGACTCCGGATGCCGGTGAACCGCGGTACATCGGCCGGATCGGTCTCCGCGATGAGAATCGTGAACCGATTCTGCTCGATTGGCGTGCGCCGCAGGCGAGCGCCTTCTACCAGGCGACCGCGGCGACACCGCTCGGAATGCGCGCACGCCGCCACCTGACCAGTCGCGGCCGTGATGTGGTCGCCATCAGCGACGACATCTTCGACGAGTCATTGCTCGGTGAAGAGGTGGCTGGCGAGTCTGCGCTGCTTGCCGCGCTGACCGCCCAGCGCACCGGCCGGATGCATGACATCGTCGCCACCATCCAGGCGGAACAGGATCGCATCATCCGCAGCGACCTGCGTGGCGTGCTCGTCGTGCAGGGCGGCCCTGGCACCGGGAAAACGGCGGTCGCACTGCACCGCGCCGCGTACCTGCTGTACGAGAACCGCAACCAATTGGCCCGCAGTGGGGTGCTCATCATTGGCCCGTCCCGCAGCTTCCTGCAGTACATCGAGCAGGTGCTGCCGTCCCTCGGCGAGACCGGCGTGGTGCTCGCCAGCGTCGGCCAGCTCTACCCGGGCATCGACGCCCAACGCGACGACATCGCTGAGGTCGCCGAACTCAAGGGCAGCAAGCAGATGGCCGAGCTGCTCAAACGCGCGGTGAAGAGCAGGCAGATCGTGCCCACCGAGACCCAGATCGTCGACGTCAGCGGCGAACGGCTCGAAGTGCGGCCCGAGCTCATCGAACAGGCCATGCGCGAGGCATGGCAGACCCGCAAGCCGCACAACGTCGCCCGGGTCACCTTCAACAAGTCAGCACTCAAGGCGCTCACTCGTCAGCTCGCCGCACAGCTGCGCACGCACGGCAACACCATCGACGACTCGGATCTGCCGATGCTGCGTGAAGACATCCGCTCGAGCTACGACGTGCGCGTCGCGCTGAACACCGCCTGGCTGCCACTGACCCCCGAGAAGCTGATCCAGGATCTGTACGCCAGGCCGAACTGGCTGGCATCGCTGACTCCACGGTGGACGCCCGAGAAACGCGCGCTGCTGCGACGGGCCCGCGACGCGGAGTTCACCATCTCCGACATCCCGCTGCTCGATGAAGCCGCTGAATTGCTCGGCGAGACCGACCCGGTCGGCGACGCCCGGCAGAAGGAAGAACGCCAGCAGCGCAAGCGCGACATCGAGAACGCCGAGCAGGCGATCCGGAACATGGGTGTCGAAGGCCTGGTCAATGCGGAAGCCCTCGCCGAGGGCTTTGCCCCGAGCGCCGAACGGTTGACTGCGGCTGAGCGCGCGGCCTCCGACCGCACCTGGACGTTCGGCCACATCGTCGTCGACGAGGCGCAGGAACTCTCGCCGATGCAGTGGCGGGTGCTGCTGCGCCGCGGGCCGATGCGAAGCTTCACGATCGTCGGCGACATCGCCCAGGCCAGCTCAGCGGCGGCCGCCCACAGTTGGAATACCGCCCTGGCCACCTTGACGCCCGACTTCCGCCTCGAAGAACTCACCGTGAACTACCGCACGCCGGCGCAGATCACCGAGGCCGCCGAACGCTTCGCCCACTCGCGGAATTTGCCGATCACGCCGTCCCGGGCGGTGCGCCGCTCGGACTGGGAGATCTTCCGGCGCCGCACCAATGAAGCCGGGCTGACCGCAGCCGTCATCGACGCGGTACGTGAGGACCGCTCCATCGACACCGGCGGCACCATCGCGGTGATCGCGGACGACGCCATGGTGCTCAGCGTGCGCGACTGGCTGCAAGCGGAGTTTGGGGCGGAACTCGTTGCCCTCGGCACCGCTTCCCTCGCGAAGCCGATCACGGTGCTCTCCCCGCAGACGGCCAAGGGCCTCGAGTTCGACGCGGTCGTGCTGGTCGAGCCCGCGCAAATCGAACGGTCCGGCAGCCGCGGCGCGAGCTCGTTGTACGTCGCTGCCACCCGTCCGACCCAGCGCCTGCATATAGTGACAACCGAGGAGATCGCCCTCGACTGAACAGGGGAACGGATGTCTCGGGCAGCGCGCTTTCACGAGATCGGCGATGACGCCGCAGTCACAGTTGACGAAGTCGACGAGCCGAGACCGGGCAGCGGGCAGGTCCGCATCCGGGTCAGCCATTCCAGCCTGAACCGCGCCGACCTCAAGGTGCGCGCCGGCTTGTTCCTGCCGGGGATGCCGAAATCCCTTCCCTCGGGTCTTGGCTGGGACGCCGCGGGCGTGATCGATGAGGTGGGTGACGCGGTCACCGGATTCGCGCCCGGCGATGAAGTGTTCGGACTGGTGCGCCTGGGCGGACTGGCCGAGTTGGCGATCGCGAAGGCCAGCTCGGTGGCCAGGAAGCCCACGGGTCTTCCCTGGGACGTGGCCGGGGCGCTGCCCACGGTAGGGCAGACCGCACTGGATGTCGTCGACTCCCAGTCGATCGACGAGAACGACACGGTGCTGGTGAGCGCCGCTGCAGGGGGAGTCGGGCTGATCGTCGCCCAGTTAGCGCGGATCCGCGGCGCGCATGTGCTCGGCACCGCCAGCGAGGCGAATGCTGCGTTCCTGGAGTCGATCGGCGTGCGGCCGATCGTTTATGGGCAGGGCCTCGCCGAACGCCTGCTCGACAGCGGCGCCGATGTCACCGTGGTTTTGGACCAGGCGGGTGCGGACACCGTACGCGCGGCGCTGGAACTCGGCATCGACCCCGACCGGATCAACAGCATCGCCGACGACGCCCGCGACCTGGGCGTACGCACGGTCGGCCAGGGCAAGGCCGACCCGGAGCGGCTCGAGACGCTTGCCGAACTGATCGCCGACGGGTCGGTGGTGCTGCCCATCGAGGCCAGTTACCGGCTCGATGAGATTGACGCCGCGCTGCGCCGATACGCGACGGGACACCTGCGCGGCAAGGTCTCCGTCGTCATCTGATCAGCAGCGACACGCCGGTGCCCCCTGAATTGGGGTAGTCGCGTGGCCTGTTCGGGGGGCAGTCGATCTTCAAGGTCGGGTTTAGCGTTACCCCTGAGAGCACTACCGCTGGGGGGCGGAAATAATGTCTGAGGGGGTTTCAGACGTTGACACGGCCGGGGGCCCTACGGGGCCCCCGTTCCGGGTAGGCGTCGACTGGTCTGAATCACTCCGCATTCGCGGTGCCGGCCACCAGACCATGCGCGACTGCCTCGGCGCCCGCGATTCGACCCCACGGTTGCCCCGGCTCAGCCGGTTCCTCGGCTTGCATCCGCTCACTCCCGCCGCTCGATCGCTGTACCGTCGGGCGCTCACCCAGCGCGCTGTCGCCGAGTTGCTTGAGGAACTCGGTGTGCGCTGGGACATCCTGCATGGCGTGCCCTGCCCGCAGGGCGGACCCCAGCTGGATCACCTGGTGATCGGACCTGCCGGCGTGTTCGTCATCCGCGGTTTCGACTTCCGCGCCGCCGACGTCTGGGTGAACGAGGAAGGCCTGCGCGCCGGCGGGCGGAAGCATCCGCTCGCCGACCTGATCGCGCAGGCGACCTCCGCTGCGCAGTGGCTGGAAACCGCGACCGGGCTGCAGCCCGCCGCCCGGGCCGTGGCCGTGGTGCTCGAGCCCGCGAAGATCTGGACCAAACGTGACTCGGATGCCGTCGCAGTGGTCACCGGCAAGGCCCTGGTCACCTGGCTGCTCGGGCAACCGCAGGTGCTGTCCGGCGCCGAGGTGGCGATGCTCTCGGATGCCGCGGACCGACCGACGACCTGGGACACTGCCGGTCTGGACCTCGGCGCT
The DNA here is from genome assembly GCF_009755725.1 of Diaminobutyricimonas sp. LJ205. NCBI lineage: Bacteria > Bacillati > Actinomycetota > Actinomycetes > Micrococcales > Microbacteriaceae > Ruicaihuangia > Ruicaihuangia ninglii. The sequence continues at coordinate 1,062,212 of NZ_CP046619.1, forward strand.
GAAATCGATCTGAGCACCCGCTTCGACGCGCTGCGCGCCGAAGTCGAATCCGCGGCACGGCGCCGCAAAGTCTGGGGTATCAGTGGTGTGGTCGCGGCTGCCGCCATGGCCTGGGCTGGCGCGTTCGGGATCGTCCTGATCCAGATCAGCTGAGCGGGGCGCAGAATAGTCACCATGCGCCGAGTCGTCCTTGCTGTGGTGACCCTCGGCTACCTTGCATTCATCGGCTGGGTGACCCTGCGGGCGGAACCCTACGACGACACCTTCGACAGTTGGATCGACCTGGTCATCGCCGCGTTCTCCGAGGATCAGCGCACCGCGTGGATCACCTTCGGAATGGTCGAATTCACCGCGAACATCTTCATGTTCGTCCCGGTCGGCGTGCTGCTCACCCTGCTTCTCGGCCGAAAGTGGTGGTGGGTCGCCGCGCTCGGGGGCTTCGCGTTGTCGCTGGCCATCGAACTCGTGCAGCTCGGCATCCCGAGCCGGGTGTCCGATCCCCGCGACGTGCTCTCGAACGGACTGGGAACCACGGTCGGCGCCATCGCCTGCTTCGTCGTGTGGGGCCTCGCGACTCGCGGACGTCCCACCGTGGTCGGCCGCGAGGAGCGTGCATCCGCTCGCTAGGGTGAGCACGTGACCGCGCGTGACGACGAGCAAGCCGGTACGCCGGTCGACGATGTCGTCCGGCGGGACGCGCTGTTGCCCGACCTCGACTGGAGCGCCCTCCCGGATGGCGTGGACCGCGTCAGCATCCCCGCGCCGAGCGGGTCGCTCGCCGCCCTTCAGGCCGGTGCGCCGGGTGCTCCGCCGGTGGTCCTGGTGCCTGGCGTCACCGGTTCAAAAGAGGACTTCGTGCTGATGCTGCCGCTGCTCTCGGCCGGCGGCGTGCGGGTCACCGCGTACGACATGGCCGGCCAGTACGAGTCCGCCGCGGCGGGACCGGCTGCCGGACGCACCTGGGATTACGACCTCTTCGTCGACGACCTCATCGCGGTGCTGGAAGCGGTGGGCGCACCGGCCCATGTGCTCGGGTACTCATTCGCCGGCACGATCACGCAGCTGGCGTTGGCGCGACGGCCCGACCTCTTCGCCAGCCTCACCCTGCTCACCTGCCCTCCGGATCCCGGCCGGGTCCTGCGCCGGGTGCGCTGGATCGGTCGGCTGTCAACGCTCGCCACCGACGCCCTCATCGCGCGGTTGATGGTGTGGGGGCTGCGCTCCAACGTGCTGCGCGCGCCCGCGGGCAGGCTCCGGCTTGTCACCCACCGGTTCGAATTCACCAGGCCGGACAGCATCGCCGCGGTGATGGGGTTGATGCAAAGAACCCCCGACGTGGAGGCCACGGTCGCGGCATCCGCGATTCCCAAACTGGTGGCCGTGGGGAAACTGGACTTGTGGCCGCTTCGCCGGCATGCGGCGTTCGCGTCGCGCATCGGGGCGCGGCTCGCGGTGTACCGCACCGGGCACAGCCCGTGCGAGACGGCGCCGCATCAACTCTGCCGCGACCTGCTCGAGCTCTATGCCGAGGTGTGACGGCTCACCCGTTTGGGCCTTCAGCGGCTGCGGCGGCTCAGGCGCTCGCGCACGTTCACCCAGATCGTCGGCGCCGCCCAGCCGATCCGCCGCAGCAGCGCGCCCGCCGACTCGAACGGTCGCGCCGACACCGGCATCACCAGGGTCTTCTCGTAGCGCACCCTCATGTCGGTGGTCAGCTGGAAGCTCATGTCGAGGTCGTCGTGGAACGCCCGGCGATCCCGGTGCACGCGATGTCGGATGCCTCGCCAGGTCTCTGCCCGCAGCGCACAGTTCGAAGCCCAGAACGGTGAATGACCGAGGAGGAGCCCCGTGAACCAGAAGTAGCCGCCGATGTAAATGTGCCGGCCGAGGGAGTTGGCGATCCGGCCGCCGTCGTAGAAGCTGCCCGGCCCGGTCACGACACTCGCGCCGGACTGCTCGAGCAGCGCGAGCACGCGTTCGATCCAGTCGGCGGGAGGGCGTGAGTCCGCGTCGAGCCGGGCGATCACGTCGCCGGTGGCGGCATCGAATCCGAGGGCGGTCGCGCGGGTGATCCCTCGGACCGGTTCGCTGAGCACTCGTGCGCCGGCGTTCCTGGCAACTGCGGCGGTGGCATCCGTCGACGCGTTGTCGACGACGATCACTTCGTCGGCCGGCCGGGTCTGTGCGCCGAGCGCTGCCAGGCACTTCTCGAGCAATTCGGCATCGTTGTACGCGGGAATGACGACGGACACCCGCGGCTCGCTCATTCGTCGAGCGTTCCGACCGCGGCCCAGCGCGCCGGGATCACCCGGGTCGCGAACACCGCGAGCTTGTACCGGAACGACGGAACCGACAGCGCCCGGCCCTTTGCCGCGTCGCGCAGCGCGACCCTGACCACCCGCTCGGCGGTCAGCCAGCCGACGCCGGGGATGGTGGCCGCTCGCACGCCCATCCGCCGGTGGAACTCGGTTCGCACGAGTCCGGGCGCGAGGGCGGTGACGGTCACCCCATGCCGCCGGTAGTGCAGGTTCGCCCAGCGGCTGAAGCTCAGCACCCAGGCCTTCGCGGCGCCATAGCTGCCCCTCGGGGTGAACCCCGCCACGCTCGCGACGTTGATGATGGTGCCCCGACCGCGCGGCAGCATCTGCGCGAGCGCGGCATGGCAGAGGCGCATCGGCGCGGTGACGAGCACGTCGAGCAGGCGCTGTTCGTCATCGACACGGCTGGCCTCGAAGGAGGCGCGCAGGCCGAAACCGGCGTTGTTCACGAGCAGGTCGACCGGACGCTCCCGCTGGCGCAGGCGCGCTTCGAGGTCGGCGAGCTCGTCATCCTCGGACAGGTCCGCGTCGATCACCTCGACATCGACGTGGAATCGCTCCGCGAGGGCAGCAGCGCTCTCGGCGAGGCGTTCCCGATCCCGGGCGACCAGAATCAGATCGTCGCCCCGCGCGGCGAGCTGCCGCGCGAACTCCGCCCCGATCCCGGAGGTCGCGCCCGTGATCAGGGCCAGGCTTGCCATGGGGCCAAAGTACCCGATTGCAGAGCATCCGGACGCGGGGTAGACCGGGCGCTATGACCGACAGCACCGCAGTGAACGCGTGGATCGAGGGTTACCGCCGCGCGTGGGAGTCCAATACTCCGGATGACATCGGCAAGCTGTTCGCCGATGACGCGGAGTACCGCACCTCGCCAGGCGCCGAGGCGTGGAAGGGTCGCGACCAGATCATCGAGAAGTGGATCGAGAACAAGGACGATCCGGGCACGACGACCTTCTTCTGGTCGCCCGTCGCGATCGAGGGTGACACGGCGGTCATCGAAGCCGAGACCCGCTACGAGGGAGACACCGACTACTTCAACCTCTGGGTGATCCGCCTGGACGACTCGGGCCGGGCGATGGAGTTCACCGAGTGGTGGATGGAGAAGTCCTGATCGGGCAGCGCCTGACTCAACCGCGAATGCAGCCGCCCGAGTCCACCGGCTCGGTCAACGCGGGAGCCTGGGCGATCACCGGGGCGACTTCTTCCATCGTCAGTGCGTAACCGACATCCGGCGTCGCTGCACTCTTCGCGAACACCACCCCGGCGATTGCTCCCTCTTCGGTGAGCAGCGGGCCGCCGGAGTTGCCCTGCTCGACCTTCGCGGCGAGCGTGTACACCGACCGTGGTGACTCGGACTCGCCGTAGATGTCCGGCATCGTGGCGGGGCCGACGCTGACCACCCCGGCCGGTTCGGAGTGGAACGGCCCGCCGAACGGGAATCCGCTGACCACAGCGGAAGCTCCTGCGGGGAGGGTGGGCACGAACGAGAGCGGCGAGGTGTCCAGCCCCTGGAAGAGCACGACGGCCAGATCCACGTTCGGATCGAAGTAGACGATGTCGCCGGAGCGCACCTGACCGTCCGCGGTCTCCACCAACGGTTCGTCGACGCCGGCGACGACATGCGCGTTGGTCATGACCAGTTCCGGCCCGACCACGAAGCCGGTGCCAGTCTGGTTCTGACCGCAGGCGTATGCCGCGCCGGTGACGCGCACGACCGAACGGGCGGCCGTGGCGATGGCCGCGTTCCCGGTGTCGACCTCGGGCACCTCGGGGCTGGTTCCGATGGCTTCGCCGATGCGGGGGATGCCTTGGTTCAGCACCAGCGAGCGCAACTGGGCGACGAAGGTCTTCGCGGGCGGAGGCGTGAGGGAATCGATCGTGCTGAGCACGCTCGACGAGGCGATCGCGGGAGTGAGGAACGGGATGCCGAGCACCGCAATGCTCGAGGCCACCGCCGCCATGGTCAGCGCTGAGACGACCAGGCCGACGGCTCCACCGAGGACCCGGTCGATCACGCGGATGGGTCCGCGGTCGACGCCCTTGCCGATCAGGCGCGCGACGGTGACCCCGAGGGTGTGCCCGATCAGGATCAGCAGCACTGCTGAGCCGATCACCGCGGCTGGGCGCCACTCGGGGGAGGGCACGATCGCGCCGACCAGCGGCATCACGAAGAAGGCCGCGATGGCGCCGGCGACAACGCCGAGGATCGCGCCCAGGCTGCGCAGGAAGCCGACCTGGATGCCGTACACGACGTAGCCGATGAGCAGCAGCACAAGCAGCACGTCGAGGATGAGGCCTCCCGACATCCGGAACTCCCTTCGGGTGGGTCCTTCGAGATTACGTGACCCGCGCTGCATGCATGCTTCCGATCCGCTTGGTCGCGGCTGAGCCGGCTCGCGTCGGCTCAGTCGCGACCTACTGGCTCAGACGCCGAGAAGGTGGATCGCTGGTAGACTCGTCCGGTTGCCGTTAGATCGGCCGCGGATAAAGAGAGCTCAAACATCAGGTTTCGGGCGCCGCGCAACGAGAGAAAAGGGGATCCCATATATGGCACTCGATGCAGATGTCAAGAAGGCGATCATCGAAGAGTACGCGACCCACCCCGGTGACACCGGATCCCCCGAGGTTCAGGTAGCAGTCCTGTCCCGTCGGATCAAGGACCTCACCGAACACCTCAAGGAGCACAAGCACGACCACCACTCGCGTCGTGGTCTGCTGCTGCTGGTTGGTCAGCGTCGTCGTCTGCTCGGCTACCTCCAGGATGTCGACATCAACCGGTACCGCGCTCTGATCGAGCGCCTCGGCCTCCGTCGATAACCTCAGGTCGTACGTCAGGCGATCCCTCGCACGCTCCCTGAGCTTGTCGAAGGGTCTCCGTTGACACCGCGAACTTCTTGCGAACGGGCCGTCACCCTCGGGTGACGGCCCGTTTCGCTTAACCTGGGGAGACGCCCGGCGCTAGTGTTGCGGCTTCGCGCCAGCGAATCATCGCTAGCGCGAAGCCGGGACTGTAGCGGGTCTCGACAAGCTCGACCAGCGGGGGAGCTAGAACGGGTAGCGCAGGATCGCCGCGACCGGTGAGCCGTTCGGCACGTCCTCCGCCCGCAGCGCCCGCACCGAACCGCCGCCGCGCAGCACCCGAGCCGCGATCTCGTCGATCACGCCATACCCTTCGCCGCCGTCGTCGAGGTGCAGAGCACCGTCGTCATCGATCGAACCGGCCAACGCGGCATCCATGTCGAACACCAGTTCCTCGACCGCCGACGAGGTCGCCGCCCGTGCCACATGACCGAGGTCGCCGGTCGCCCGGTCTTTGCTGCGCTGCAGCTCGAACCGTTCGCCCCAGGCGGTGATCTCGTCGCGGTAGAGCTCATCGAGGATCGCGCGCGCCTTCTCGGTCAATTGCGGCAGCGTGAGCGACTCGGGGTTGACATCGATTCCGTGTTTGGTCAGCCGGGGGTAGCTGTTCACCGCTCGATACGCGGGTGCGAGCTCGCGACTGGCGGCCAGGATCAGTGGCAGCGATGCCGCGCCGATCCGGTCCAGCACCGCGTCCTGCACGATCCGGCAGTAGCGCTGCTGCTCGGTCTTCTCACCGTTCGCGCCCAAGGCCCGCCCGCGCGGCAACTGGTCCTCGGCGGTGGTGTACTCGAGCACGCTGTGCAGGTCGGCCGGCAGCGTGAGATCGAGTTCGCGGGCCGTTTCCTGATCACCGGATACCCCGTACAGATGCGCGCCACCCTCGTTGATCGCCAGCACATACGCGCCCGGATCGAACGCCACCGCGCGCAGCAGCACGCCGATGTCGAACCGATCATTGGTGCTCACCTGCGAAGGCGTCTCGGTAACGAACCGGTACGCCTCAAGCATCCCGGGCGCTGCGAACACGGCCAGCCCGCGAGCCTGTCGTGTCCAGAACTCGTCGTCGGAGTCGAGCGCCTCCAGCTGTCCGATCACCTTGCGACACTTGGCGACCGGCACCCCGCGCGCATCGAGCGCCCGCGCCGCCTCTGCCGTCGCCGATTTCAAGGCTATTCGGGCGACGTCGCTCTCTCTCGGCAACGGCGACGCCGGCAGGTAGATCGTCACACTCGCATCATCGCGATGATCGGTCAACCGCTGGAGATCGGACGGGCTGGGCAGGTTAGCAAGCATTGAGCGCTCCTTTGTCGTAGCCAGTTCGTGGCAGCGACCCGTGGAGCACAAATCCATAGCGCCCGCGTCGGGTCGCTTCCCTGTACCGTACGCCGCGGGCCGAGACGGTGGAACCGTGGTTTGCAAACGTTAGGCAGACTGGGAGGTGTGACCGTGGGAATCGTGAAAGAGCGACCGGATGCCCCCGCCAGCTTCTTCGAAGCGGAAGCCGCAGGACTCGCCTGGCTCGCCGCAGCGGGCGGTGCACGCGTCGTGCGAGTGATCGACGTGGCGCCAGGTCGGATCCAGCTGGAGCGGGTCGTCGAGGCCCGGCCGACTCCCGCCGCGGCCCGCCGGTTCGGCGCCGACCTCGCCCGAACCCACAGCGCCGGAGCGGCCGGATTCGGATCACCGCCGGATGGCTGGGACGGCCCGCTGTTCATCGGCAGGCGTCCGATGCCGAAGACGGCCGAGTCCAGTTGGGGCCGGTTCTACGCCCGCGACCGGGTGCTGCCGTTCCTCGACATCGCGCTGCAGGTCCGCGGCGTGACCGCGGCGCAGGAACCCGACATCCGCGCCGCCTGCGATCTGATCGCAAGTGGCGCCTTCGACGATGACGAGCCGCCCGCCCGGCTGCACGGCGACCTCTGGAACGGCAACGTGCTCTGGTCGGAGTCCGGCGCGGTGCTCATCGACCCGGCGGCGCACGGCGGCCATCGTGAGACCGATCTGGCGATGCTGGCGCTGTTCGGTTGCCCGTTCCTGGATGAGGTGATCGCCGGCTACCAGTCGGTCGCACCGCTCAGGACCGGCTGGCGCGACCGGGTGCCGCTGCACCAACTGCATCCGCTCGCCGTGCACGCGGCCGGGCATGGCGCGCACTACGGGCGCGCCCTGCACGAGGCCGCCCGAGCGGTCCTCGCAGTTGATCGCACATAGGCTCGAGTGGTGTCATCCTCCGTGCGCCTGTCTGTTCTTGACCTGATCCCCGTCCGCAGCAACCAGACCTCGGCCGATGCGGTCGCCGCCTCGATCGGTCTCGCGAAGCGCGCCGACGAACTCGGCTACACCCGGTACTGGGTGGCCGAGCATCACAACATGCCGTCGGTCGCCTCAACCAACCCCGCCGTGCTGATCGGCATCCTCGCCGCGAACACCGAGCGCATCCGGGTCGGCTCCGGGGGAGTGATGCTGCCGAACCACGCGCCGCTGGTGGTCGCCGAGCAATTCGGCATCCTCGAGGCCGCCTACCCAGGCCGCATCGACCTGGGCATCGGTCGCGCCCCGGGCAGCGACCCGGTGATCACCTCGCTGCTGCGGCAGACCGGCACCACGAGCGACGTCGACAGCTTCCCGAACCACATCACCGACATCCGTTCGCTGTTGCATCCGGATGGCGCGGGCCTGCGTCTCACCTCCGGCCAGCTGTACGAACTGCGGGCCACCCCGAACGCCGCGTCGTCACCGGAGATCTGGCTGCTCGGCTCCAGCGACTACTCCGCGCGGCTGGCCGCCGGACTCGGCCTGCCCTACGTGTTCGCCCACCACTTCTCGGGCGGCAGCACCACCGCAGCGCTTGAGCTGTACCGGCAGTCCTTCCAGGCCTCGGACACCCTCGCCGAGCCGCGCACCTTCCTCACCCTGAACGTCTCGGTCGCCGACACGGCCGACGAGGCGCTGGCGCTGGCGCTGCCGCAGTTGCAGCACATGGCGCGGCTGCGCACCGGGCAACCGCTGACCGCCGTCGCGACCGTCGAGGAGGCCGCCGCCTACCAGCTGACTCCGGCGCAACAGCAGGTGGTTGACGGGATGCTGCAGTCCTGGGTGATCGGGGAACCGAAGGCGGCCGCGACCCGCGTCCGCGAGCTCGCCGCAACGTTCGGCGTGGACGAAGTCATGGTCTCGCCGGCGGCGTCGGCGGCGGCATCCGCTGACCCGCGCACCTCACCGGGCCGCGATCGCTCGCTCGAGCTGCTGGCGGCCGAGCTCCTCTGAGTTCACGAACCAACGAACTGCCGCACGAACGAACGAACGGATGACGATGACCTACACCTTGAACGACGGCCGCCACATCCCGAAGATCGGCTTCGGCACCTATCGAGTAGGACGGGCCGAGACGGCCACCGCCATCACCGCGGGCTACCGGCTGCTCGACACCGCGCTGAACTACCGCAACGAGGCCGAGGCCGGCCAGGCGGTTCGCGAGTCCGAGGTGCCCCGCCGCGAGCTGTTCGTCACCACCAAGCTGCCGGGCAGGCACCACGGGTATGACGAGACCACTGCGTCGCTGTCCGAGTCGCTCGGCAACCTTGGTCTCGATCACGTCGACCTTTACCTGATTCACTGGCCTCTGCCGCGGCAGGACCGCTACCTCGACAGCTGGCGGGCGATGATCGAACTGCGTGAGGCGGGGCTGGCCACCTCAATCGGAGTGTCCAACTTCACGAAAGCGCAGCTGGAGCGGCTGGCCGATGAGACCGGTGTGATGCCGGCAGTGAACCAGGTCGAACTGCACCCGTACTTTCCCCAGGAGGAACTGCGGACGTTCCATGCCGAGCACGGCATCCGCACCCAGAGCTGGAGCCCGCTCGGCCGCGGCTCTGACCTGCTCGAGTCCGAGGTGGTCGCGCAGGTCGCCGACGCTCACGGTGTCACACCGGCGCAGGCAGTCCTGCGCTGGCATGTCGAACTCGGCTCGATCCCGATTCCCCGGTCGAAGGATGCCACGCGCCAGGCGCAGAATCTCGACGTGTTCGGTTTCGAGCTGACGGACGTCGAGGTCGCCGCCCTGTCCGGCTTAGCGCGCGGACGGTTGTGGGGCGGCGACCCCGACTCGCACGAGGAGTTCTAGGCAGCTACGCCGTCTGCGCGGCGTGCTTGCCTTCGGCGAACTCCTCGACGAGCTTGGCGTTGAACGCCGGAAGGTCATCCGGTGTCCGAGACGAAACCAAGCCCGCATCGACCACCACTTCCTCGTCGACCCAACTTGCGCCCGCGTGACGAAGGTCGGTCTTCAGACTCGGATATGAGGTGATCGTGCGTCCATCGACGACGCCCGCTTCGATGAGGATCCACGCGCCGTGACAAATCACGCCGACCGGCTTGTGGTCTTCAAAGAATCCGCGAGTGAACGCCGCCGCGGTCTGGTCCATGCGCAGGTGGTCGGCGTTCACTACGCCGCCCGGTAGCACCAGCCCGTCGAAGTCGCGGAAGTCCGCGTCCCCGACCGTGAGGTCGACCGTCTGCTCGTGGCCCTTCTTCCCGGTCACAGTGCCGGGTTTCGGAGCGACCAGCACAGCTTGGCCGCCGGCATCGACGACGGCCTGCCACGGGCTGGTCAACTCGACATCCTCGAACCCGTCGGTCAATAGGAACGCGTACCGCTTGCTGCTGAGGATCTGATCGTTCATGCCGCCACGGTACGTCCGGGTCGCCGTTCCGTCACGGGATGTTCACGAGACTCTGAGGTACGCGGCGCAAAGTTTCGGGAATAGTGCGCCCGGGCCGCATGTTCAGTATGATGTTCATGCAAACGTATCGATAAAGGATGACACCAATGCAAATGCAGTTTGGAATCTTCAGCGTCGGTGACATCACCACCGACCCGACCACCGGCTACACCCCGACCGACGCCGAGCGCATTCAGAACATTCTGACCATCGCGCAGCACGCCGAACAGGTCGGCCTCGACGTCTTCGCCATGGGCGAGCACCACAACCCCCCGTTCTTCCCCTCCAGCCCGATCGCGATCAACAGCTGGCTCGCCGCCAAGACCGAGCGGATCATCCTCTCCACGGCGACCACCCTGATCACCACCAATGACCCCGTGCGTCTCGCCGAGGACTACGCCATGCTGCAGCACGTCTCCGGTGGCCGCATGGACCTCACCCTCGGCCGCGGCAACACCGGCCCGGTCTACCCGTGGTTCGGCGAGGACATCCGCCAGGGCATCCCGCTCGCAATCGAGAAGTACGGCCTGCTTCGCCGCCTGTGGCGCGAAGAGTTCGTCGACTGGGAGGGCCAGTTCCGCACCCCGCTGCAGGGCTTCCAGTCCACGCCGCGTCCGCTCGACGGGGTCCCCCCGTTCGTCTGGCACGGCAGCATCCGCAGCCCCGAAATCGCCGAGCAGGCCGCCTACTATGGTGACGGCTTCTTCTCGAACCACATCTTCTGGCCCGCCTCGCACACCGCGAAGATGATCCAGTTCTACCGTCAGCGCTTCGAGCACTACGGCCACGGCACCGCCGCGCAGGCGATCGTCGGCCTCGGCGGCCAGGTCTTCATGCGCAAGAACTCGCAGGATGCGGTCAACGAGTTCCGGCCTTACTTCAACAGCGCCCCGGTCTACGGCAACGGCCCGAGCATGGAAGAGTTCACCGAGCAGACCCCGCTTACCGTGGGCAGCCCGCAGCAGGTCATCGACCGCACCCTCGGCTTCCGCGACTACGCCGGCGACTACCAGCGCCAGCTCTGGCTGATGGACCACGCCGGCCTGCCGCTAAAGACCGTGCTCGAGCAGCTGGACATTCTCGGCGGCGAGGTCGTGCCGGTGCTGCGCGAAGAGTTCGCGAAGAACCGTCCGGCCGAGGTTCCGGATGCCCCCACCCACGCATCCCTGAAGGCTGACGCCGTACTGGCCGAGGCCGCCCAGAGCGCGGAGGTGAAGTGATGACCGCCAAGCGGATCGCAGTGCTGTCGGCCGGGCTGTCGAAGCCCTCGTCGACCCGGATGCTCGCCGACCGGCTGGCCGACGCGACCGTCGCCAGGCTCGCCGAGCAGGGGATTGAGGCATCCGTCGAGACATTCGAGCTGCGGGATACCGCGCAGGATGTCACGAACAACATGCTCACCGGGTTCCCGAGCCCCAAGCTCGAGAGTGTGATCGAATCGGTCACCACCGCGGACGGGCTGATCGCGGTGACGCCGGTGTTCACGACCAGCTACAACGGTCTGTTCAAGTCCTTCTTCGACGTCATCGACAACACCGCGCTGACCGACATGCCGGTGCTGATGGGTGCGACCGCGGGCACCGCCAGGCACTCGCTGGTGCTGGACTACTCGATGCGTCCGCTGTTCAACTACCTGCACGCCATCGTGGTGCCGACCGGCGTGTTCGCTGCGTCAAGCGACTGGGGCAACGGCGGCGACAAGGTCAAGACGCTGCACGATCGCATCGAACGGGCCGGCCGCGAGTTCGCGCCGCTGGTCGCGGCATCGACCCGATCGAGCGAGGTCAAGGACCCGTTCGCGCTGGACCCCTCGTTCAGCCCGACCGGCTCCTACGTGATCGACTGACGCCGGCTCAGCTCACTCAACCCGAGCCTCGTACCCGCGAGGCTAGGCACCACCGCTGATCGAGCCTGCCGAGATCTCGGCAAGCTCGATCAGCGGGGGTGCAAGCTCGATCAGCGGGGTGCAGTCTCGGCGCGACGGCCCAGCTACACAAGCGCCTTGATCGAACTCAGCACCTTGGTCAGCGACTCCTTCGCGTCGCCGAACAGCAGCGTCGTCTTCGGGTCGTAGAGCAGCTCGTTCTCGATGCCCGCGAAGCCCGGCCGCATCGACCGCTTCAGGAACACCACCTGGCCGGCCTGGCCGACCTCGAGGATCGGCATGCCGTAGATCGGCGAGCCTGGCGCGGTCTTCGCCGCTGGGTTCACCACGTCGTTCGCACCGACGACGAGCACGACGTCGGTGTGGCTGAACTGCGGGTTCACCTCGTCCAGTTCACGCAGCGACTCGTACGGCACGTTCGCCTCGGCCAGCAGCACGTTCATGTGCCCGGGCATCCGGCCGGCGACCGGATGGATGCCGAAGCTCACCTCGACACCGCGTTCCTCGAGCACGCTCGCCAGCTCGGCGATCGTGTGCTGCCCCTGCGCGACCGCGAGACCGTAGCCGGGCACGATCACCACCCGTTGCGCGTAACCGAGCTCCACCGCGACATCCTCCGGCGTCGACGAGCGCACCGGGCGGTCACTGACCGTGGTCGACCCGGCGGTCGATCCTCCGCGGAAGGCGCCGAACAGGATGCCGGCGACACTGCGCCCCATCGCCTGCGCCATAGCCTGGGTGAGGATGGTGCCGCTCGCGCCGACCAGGGTGCCGGCCACCAGCAGCAGCACGTTGCCGAGCACGATTCCGGATGCCGCCACCGCAAGCCCGGTGAACGCGTTCAGCAGCGAGATGACGATCGGGACATCCGCCCCACCGACCGGAAGCACCAGCAGCAGACCGGCCGCGAGCCCGAGCACGAGCACCGCGACCGCCCACTCGACAGACCCGGTCGCCACCACGACGCCACAGCCGGCGAGAGCTGCGACGATCGCGATCGTCATCACCAGCGGCATGCCGGGGAAGGTCAGCGGGCGCGTGCTGATGAGCTCCTGCAACTTGGCCACGGTGACCGCCGAACCGGCGAACGAGATGGCGCCGACCAGCATCGTGAAGACCACGGCGACGCGCATCCACAGGTCGTCGCTGTGCCCGAGTTCGAGCAGCGCCACGAGCGCCGCCGCGCCGCCGCCGACCCCGTTGAACAGGGCCACCAACTGCGGCATCTGGGTCATCTGCACCCGGCGGGCAATCGGCACCGCCACGCCCGCGCCGACCACGATCGCGGCGAGGATGAACGGAATGTTCTCCAGCCGCGCCGACAGGAACACCGTGACCACGGCGATGAACGCCCCGGCCGCGCCGATCGCGTTGCCGCGGCGGGCGCTCTGCGGGGAGCTGAGCCCCTTCAGGGCGAGGATGAAGCAGACGGCCGCGACCAGGTAGAGCAGCGCGGTCCATTCGGGGCTGAGCACGCTCACTTCGCGGTCTCCTTCGTCTTGGCGGCCGCGGGAGTCTTGCGGCGGAACATCTCGAGCATGCGGTCGGTGACGACGAAGCCGCCGACGAGGTTGGCGGTGGCGAGCACCACCGCGATCAGCGCGATAGTCAGCGCGCCCGGGTCGGTGGCCTGGCCGGCGACGATGATCGCACCGACGAGGATGATGCCGTGGATCGCGTTCGCGCCGGACATCAGCGGGGTGTGCAGCTTGCTCGTCACCTTCGAGACCACCTCGAAGCCGACGAACACCGCCAGCACCACAACAGTGAGCAGGGTCACCGCATCCATCACTTCGCCCCTTCCAGCATCTCGGCCGTCGGCTGATGCCGTACGGATCCCTCGTGGGTGAGGCACGCTCCCGCGATCACCTCGTCATCGAAATCAGGCGAGACGACGCCGTCAGCGGTCATCAGCGCCAACAGGTTGGCGACGTTCTTCGCGAACAGCCGCGATGCGTCCGAGGGGACTGCGGATGGCGCATCCTTCAACCCGACCAGGGTGATCGTGCCATCGCCCGACTTGGTCGGCACCGCGATGTCCTTTCCGGCGACGACACCTTCGACGTTGCCGCCGGTCTCGGCCGCGAGGTCGACGATCACCGAGCCGGCGCGCATGCCGGCGACCATGTCCGCGGTCACCAGCAGCGGCGCCGGCCGGCCGGGGATCGCGGCGGTGGTGATCAGGATGTCGGTGGCCGCCACGTGCGGGGCGAGCAATTGCCGCTGCCGTTCGGCGCGGTCGTCGCTCAGGCTGCGGGCATAACCGCTCGAATCCTGACCGGACTCGACATCGAGGTTGATGAAGGTGCCGCCCATCGAGGTGACCTCATCGGCTGAGGTGGGCCGGATGTCGTTGGCCGACACCCGCGCGCCGAGCCGTTTCGCGGTGCCGATCGCCTGCAGCCCGGCAACGCCGGCGCCCAGGACGAGCACCTTGGCCGGGGGGATCGTTCCGGCAGCGGTCATGAACTGGGGCAGGAACCGGCCGAACCGCATCGTGGCTTCGAGCACTGCCCGGTATCCGGCGACCAGCGCCTGGGAGCTGAGCGCATCCATCGACTGGGCGCGCGAGATGCGAGGCACCAGTTCGAGCGCGAACGCCGTCGCCCCGGCATCGGCGAGGGCACGCACCGAGTCGAGTTCGGAGGCGGGGGAGGCGAATCCGATCGTCACCGCACCCTGCTTCAGCGCCGCCGCGACTTCCGGCTCCAGCGGGCGCACGTGGCAGACCACGTCCAGGTCGCCGAGTGGCAGCCGAGGCACCGTCCGCGCGCCTGCTTCGGCGTACGCGGCATCCGCGATTCCCGCCTCGGTCCCCGCGCCCGCCTCGATGTGAACCTCGAGCCCCAGGGCCGTGATCTGTCTGACTGTCTCCGGTGTCGCCGCGACGCGACGTTCACCCGGGCGGTTCTCCCGCACTATGCCAACTCGCACTGTGTTTGTCCTCTCTGACGAGGTCAGCGTAGCGAGGAGATTTCGTCGCACAAGCAAGAAATGGGCACGCGCAAAAGAAATAAAAGGTCAAACTTTCGAAATCGCGAAAATGACGGATGCCCACTCCCAAACCCCGGGGAGTGGGCGTCCGAGCAAGCGGGAGTGACTCGAAGCGAGTTACTCGAGTACGAAGGTGACCTCGAGGACCACCTGCCACGCGACGATGGTGCCGTCGTTGGCTTCCACCGTTTGTTCCTTCACCCAGGCGCCCTCGACGTTCCGCAGGGTGGCGTGGGCTCGCTCGATACCGACGCGCACGGCGTCATCGAAGCTGGATTCCGAACGGGCACTGATGGTTGTGACGCGCGCAACCGATCCCATGATTCCTCCTTGAATGTGGGCGAACCTGTCAGCCACAGTCAACGCCCGAGCCGCGGCCGCGTCCAGCCTCTCCGCTGGAATGCGGCGTGGCGAACTGGGGTGCATCAGGCTTCGGCTGGGTAGGCGATGGTACGCTGAGCTCGGTTCAACCTGTGTCTGAAGGTTGAACCATGTAATCGAATAGTGAGCAACAAACGGAGCAGGCCGGCTCGAAGCTGGTCACCGGTGGTGGCATCCCGTCTCGAACGGTGTGTTTCTACTGTTGGCCAGAGCAGACGCCCGGCACCCACGTGTCGTGTCCCTTCCTGCCCGCTCCTGCTCCGATGCACTACGCCGCGCCCACCGGGGTGCGACAGAGCAAAGGAGAGAGACCTTAATGGAAGGTCCAGAAATCAAGTTCGCCGAGGCCGTTCTCGACAACGGCAAGTACGGCACCCGCACCGTCCGCTTCGAAACCGGCCGCCTCGCCCAGCAGGCGCAGGGCGCAGTCGCCGCCTACCTCGATGAAGACACCATGCTTTTGTCCGCGACCAGCGCGAGCAAGCAGCCGAAGGACAACTTCGACTTCTTCCCGCTGACCGTGGATGTCGAAGAGCGCAGCTACGCCGCAGGCAAGATCCCCGGCTCGTTCTTCCGTCGTGAGGGCCGCCCCTCGACCGAGGCGATCCTGGTCTGCCGTCTGATCGACCGTCCGCTGCGCCCGTCGTTCGTCGACGGCCTGCGCAACGAGGTCCAGATCGTGATCACCGTCCTCAGCATCGCGCCGGACGAGTTCTACGACGCGCTCGCGATCAACGCGGCATCCGCGTCGACCCAAATCTCCGGACTGCCGTTCAGTGGCCCGATCGCGGGCATCCGTCTCGCGCTCATGCCGCAGGCAGATGGCACCGGCCAGTGGGTCGCGTTCCCCAAGCACTCGCAGCTGGCTGACGCCGTCTTCGACCTCACCGTCGCCGGCCGGATCGTCACCGACGCGCAGGGCAACGAGGACGTCGCGATCATGATGGTCGAGGCGGAAGCCACCGAGGGCAGCTGGAACCTGATCCAGGGCGGCGCCGTGAAGCCGAGCGAGGAGATCGTGGCCCAGGGCCTCGAAGCTGCCAAGCCGTTCCTCGCGAAGCTCGTCAAGGCTCAGGCTGAGCTGGCCGCGCAGAGCGCCAAGGAGATCGCCGACTACCCGGTGTTCCTTCCTTACGCCGACGAGACCTACGCCGCCGTGTCCGAGCTCGCGTCCAAGGAACTGACCGCGGTCTACCAGATCGCCGACAAGGTCGAGCGTCAGAACGCGGATGACGAGCTGAAGGCTCGCGTCAAGGAGTCCATCGCGGCCAAGGTCGCGGCGGGCGAACTGCCCGAATCGGCCAACGGCCAGGTCAGTGCGGCCTACAAGTCGGTCACCAAGAAGATCGTGCGCGGCCGCATCCTCACCGAGGGTGTGCGCATCGACGGCCGTGGCCTGAGCGACATCCGTGCGCTCGACGCCGAGGTGCAGGTCATCCCGCGCGTTCACGGCTCCGCCATCTTCCAGCGCGGCGAGACCCAGATCCTGGGTGTCACCACGCTGAACATGCTGAAGATGGAGCAGCAGATCGACTCGTTGAGCCCGGTCACCAAGAAGCGCTACCTGCACCACTACAACTTCCCGCCCTACTCGACCGGTGAGACCGGCCGCGTCGGGTCGCCGAAGCGTCGCGAGATCGGGCACGGCTTCCTGGCCGAGCGCGCCCTCGTGCCGGTGCTGCCCAGCCGCGAGGAGTTCCCCTACGCGATCCGTCAGGTGTCTGAGGCTCTCAGCTCGAACGGTTCGACGTCGATGGGTTCCGTCTGCGCCTCGACCCTGTCGTTGCTGAACGCCGGTGTGCCGCTGAAGGCGCCCGTCGCCGGTATCGCGATGGGCCTCGTCTCCGACACCGTCGACGGTGAGACCCGTTACGCGGCGCTCACCGACATCCTCGGTGCCGAAGACGCGCTCGGCGACATGGACTTCAAGGTCGCCGGAACCGCTGAGTTCGTCACGGCGATCCAGCTCGACACCAAGCTCGACGGCATCCCGTCGTCGGTGCTCGATGGCGCGCTGCAGCAGGCGAAGGAAGCCCGCACGGCGATCCTGAACGTGATCAACCAGGCCATCGACTCGCCTGACGAGATGGCGCCAACCGCGCCTCGCGTCATCAGCGTGCAGATCCCGGTCGACAAGATCGGCGAGCTGATCGGCCCCAAGGGCAAGACGATCAACGCCATCCAGGATGAGACCGGCGCAGACATCTCGATCGAGGAAGACGGCACCGTGTACATCGGCGCTGTCGACGGCCCCTCGGCCGAGGCCGCTCGCGCCCAGGTCAACGCCATCGCCAACCCGACCAACCCCGAGGTCGGCGAGCAGTTCCTCGGCACCGTCGTGAAGCTCGCCACGTTCGGCGCGTTCGTCTCGCTGCTTCCTGGCAAGGACGGCCTGCTGCACATCTCTGAGGTGCGCAAGCTCGCCGGTGGCAAGCGTGTCGAGAACGTCGAAGACGTGCTCGGCGTCGGCCAGAAGCTGCTCGTTGAGATCACCAAGATCGACGACCGTGGAAAGCTGTCGCTGGTTCCGGTGCTCGAAGAGTCCGCTGATCAGGACGGCTCGGCCGCGCACAGCGAAGGCCCGCAGGCTCCGGCCGAAGGCTAAGCCACTTCGCTGGTCGAGCTTGTCGAGACCCTGAAAGGATGCCCGCGCCACTTGGCGCGGGCATCCTTTGTTAACGCCCCGGCGTGTCGCGACCCTAACTATCAAGTTGAGCATGAGACTTATGCCAGCACAGAGAGGGTGCGTTCTTTAGGGGAGATCACATGGGCCGGCACAGCGCGTATCAATCACCGTGGTGGTCATCTGCGCGTCATCGCGGCCCAGGATCGCTTGAGCGGTTCGTGCAGCGCGGACGTCATCAGCTCGTGCTCACGACCGCCGCGGCGATGCTCGTGGTGCTGATCCTCGGCACGACGCCGACGTTCCAGGAAAACCTGATCCGCTAGGCATCCACCGAGAGGTTGGTGTAGGCGAGGTATCCGCCGGCTTTCAGTTTCGACCGAATCAGCGCCCCACGTCACGAATGGCGAGACCGACCGCAGCGATGCCGAGCAGCGCAACGCAGACCCCGTACAGCGCTGCGAGACTCGCCCAATCGGCGCCCTCCGAGAGCGGGTCTGGGCCGAATGCCCAGAAATACGGGGAATACGGATGCAGCCAGTCCAAGTCCTCACTCTGATTGGCGATCGCATTGAGGGCGTACGCGAGCACAGCGACGCCGGCACCGACAGCCACGGCGAGGCTGTGCCGTCCGGTCAGGGCGCCGGCTGCCAGCGCCGAGAAGGCGAGCAGCAGGATGAGCCCCAGATATGCGGCAGCCGCTGCGACGAGGTTCACCGGCTCCAGCTCCAGCTCTGCGGAATCGTTGAGCGCGAGGATGATCAGCGCCGCCAACACGCTGAGCCACGCCAGTCGGACCGCGACAGCCAGCGCCCGCTCGAGCACCAGGCGCACCCGGCTGACGCCGTGCGCCAGGGTCAGCTCGAGGAGGCCATCCTCCTCATCGCCGGCGACGGCAGCCGCTCCCCACCCGATGCCGGCGATCGATCCCAGCGCGAATCCCATCAACCCGAAGAAGGTCGCCTGCACGTAGCCGGCGCCGGTGGCGATCTGGTCGTAGCCGAGGGTCGAGACCAGCTCCTGGGGGAGTGAGTCGAGCAGCCGTGTCAGCTCGGGGGTCGCGCCGAACGAGGGAAACAGCGGCAGATAGAGCAGCAGTGCGAACAGCACGGCGAGGCTCCAGGCGATCAGCGACCGCCAGGAGTCGGCGAGTGCGCGCATGAATACCGGCATCAGGATGCCTTTCCGCGCGTCGCCTCCGTCGTCTCAGAGCCAGTGGCCTCGGAGCCGGTGTAGTAGCGCAGCACCGATTCCTCCAGGTCGGGTTCTTCGACCACGAGGTCGAGCAGGTGGTGGCCGGCGATCGAGCGAACGAAGGCGTTGACATCCCCTTCCCACGTCGCATGCAGCAGTACCCGCGAATCCTCGTACTCCGCGCTGACCGGGCCGAGGCCGCTCAGCTGGCCGAGTGAAGCGCGCACCTGTTGCTCCTGATCGGGGGCCACTCCGATCCGGACGTGCCGGATGGCGGTCTGGCGCAGGTGCTCAACGGTGGCGACCGCGACGAGATGTCCGGAACGCAGGATCGCGGCGGTGTCGGCGGCCTGCTCGATTTCGCTCAGCACGTGGGAGCTGAGGAACACCGTCTGCGAGTTTGCGCTGGCTTCCTTCACCATGCGGAGGAACTCCTGCTGTACCAAGGGGTCCAGGCCGCTGGTCGGCTCGTCAAGCACCAGCAGCCTGGGCTCATGCATGAACGCCTGCACGAGGCCGAGTTTCTGCCGGTTGCCCTTCGACAGGGCACGTACCGATCGGGACAGGTCAAGGTTCAGGCGCTCCGCGAGCTGCTCGATGTAGCCCTTGCGCACCGGGCCGCTCAACCGCGCGTAGTGATGCAGCAGGTCGTGACCGTGCACCCGCCGGTCCAGGTTGAGGTTACCGGGGAGGTAGCCGATCCGACGTCGCAGTGGGGGCCCACCGGCCCGCGGGTCCTCGCCGAGCACCCTCACCGTCCCGCTCGTCGGTCGCAGGATATCGACGAGCAGTCGCAGCATGGTGGTCTTGCCCGCGCCGTTCGGCCCGATCAGGCCGAACACGGTGCCCTCGGGCACTTCGAGACTGACCGCATCCAAGGCGCGCACCGAGCCGAAACGCTTGCTGAGCGCCGAGGTCTCGACGGCGGATACGGTCATTTCAGTGGCTCGACCGGCAGCGGGATCGGTGTCTGCTGCGCGAGGATCACAATGCCGCCGCAGATCACAAAGGTGATCGGAATCAGCGCGGTGAGAATCGCCATCACCGCGAGTCGAACACGGAGCCGCTCCACGGTGAACCGCACCACCACCATCGCCGCGTACAGCAGGACGATGATCGCGATCCCGATCAGCGGCGCGCTCGTCAGCCTGCCATCGCCGCAGCCCGGCGGAGCCGGCTCGATGAATGGGCAGGCCTGGCCGATCTCCCGCATCTGCCACAGGAAACCGAGCGAGATGACCGCGAGGATGCCGCCGATAACCAGCCAGATCCGGCCGCTCGAGGTGGTCAGCGCAGCCTGCTGGGTCACCTTGGGAGAGTCCGATTTGTTCGGTGTATCTGCCATCTGAACCCCCTTCGGGTGACAATCCCTGCTCGGACATGACGGTGTCATCACAATCTTCCGCCTGCCTCGCAAAAATCGCAGGGGGTCACCGTATTGTCGTGAGCAAGCCCAGCAGTCGCTGGGCCACTACCCGGTTATTCAAGGAGCCCCGACAGATGACGCAGCTGTTCTCAAAACAGCGCGTCGTGCTGCCCGAGGTCACCATCTCCACCGCCGAAACCGCCGCAATCGTCCATGGGCGCGACCCCGCCGTACGGCCGCGCAGGATCGGCTCATCCGACCTGCGAGTGTTCCCCCTCGCGTTGAGCGGCAAGCTCTTCGGAGCGGAAACGGATGCCGATTCGGCCGCCGCCATCCTTGACGAATACACCGCGCACGGGGGCAACTTCATCGACACCGCCGATTCGTACGCCGACGGCGCGAGCGAGCGGATCATCGGCGATTGGATGCGCGGGCGCAAGAACCGTGACGGTTTGGTCGTCGCCACCAAGGTCGGCAAGAGCCGCGAGCATCCCGGGCTCCGCGGCCGGGCGATCCGCCAGGCGGTCGAGGCGTCGCTCCGCCGGCTCGACGTCGACCACATCGACCTGCTGTACCTGCACGTGGATGACACAGATGTCGACTTCGAAGAGACCCTGCTGGCGGTCGACGAACAGATCCGGGCGGGCCGGGTGCGGTACTTCGGCGGATCCGACCACACCGGCAACCGGCTTATCGAGGCACGAGTGGCCGCGGGCCAGATCGGTGTCGCACCGATGGTGGCGCTGCAGAACCAGTACAACCTGATGCATCGCGACGAGTACGAGGGCGGGCTCGCCCACGTCGCGCGCCAGCAGAACCTTGGCGTGATGCCGCGGTTCGCGCTGGCCGCGGGCTTTCTGGCAGGCGGCTATCGCAGTCGCGCGGATGTCGGCGGCCGACGAGGCAGGGGCGCGTCGAAGCACCTCACCCGTCGGGGGCAGAAGGTGCTGGCGTCGCTGGACGCGGTGGCCGCCCAGCATGAGGTGAGCGTGTCGACGATCGCGCTCGCCTGGTTGCTCACCAAACCGTTCGTGGTGGCGCCGGTGGCCTCGGCGAGCCGCGCCGAGCAGGTTCTCGACCTCACCGCCGCCGCGTCGGTGTCACTGACCAGGCAGCAGATCACCGAACTGGACCGGGTCAGCGCGACCTGAGCCGCCCTTCCCGGGAGGTCTTAGAACGCCAGCAGGCGCTCGACAGCACGGCCGAGCGAGGCAGTTGCCGCAATCGGGTCGCCCGCGTACCCGCCGGTCATCGCGCCGTCGTGCACCAGCTGCAGGTCGTCGGCGCCGTCACCCGGCAGCGGGTGGCCAAGCTCGCGGAGCAAGCCGGTCAGAAAATCGGCGAACCAGTCGCGGTGGTCGAGGATCAGGCCGCGCACCGGATGAGTCTCTGACGGGAACTCGGCGGCCGCGTTGATGAATGCACAGCCACGGAACTCAGGCGCCAGGATCATCCGCGCCGCATCGGCGAACACCGCCCGGATGCTGTCGGCAGGGTTGTCATGCTCGCTGACGATCCGCTCCAGCCGTTCCTGCTCCATCGCGGCGCGGGCGCGGATGTAGGCGAGGATGAGCGCATCCTTCGACCCGTAATGCTTGTAGAAGGTGGCCTTGGTGACGGACGACTCGCTGATGAGGCGGTCAACGCCGATCGAGTGGATGCCCTCGAGGTAGAACAGCTGGGTTGCCGTGTCGAGGATTCGGAGCTTCGCGCCAGGCGCAGGCTGGGCGGTCGACGGGGGGACTTCGACCGCCACAGCGTGCTCCTTCTGGCTCATCGGCTGGGTAGGCCCAAGCCGTCAGGGGTGGTGCTTCGCGCGATCAGGGGTGTCGCGTGGGTTGGCGGTCAGGGTGAGACCGGTTGGTCGTTCGGAGCGACCGCGGCGGATGAGACGGGGGGTTCCCACGTCGCCGTACCGTGCTGTTGCCTGCACCTGACTGCCTTCCGGATGCCACCATATATGAGGGAGGACAGACAGAGCTGTCTGTCCTGCATTGTGAAGATACCCCAGTTCGGGGGCAGACCCCTTCGGATGCCGCCGCGTGAGGCATGACCTAGGCTGAGCAGGATGAACGGCGCCGTCACATTCCCGCTTGGTACGCCCGAACTGTCGTTTCCAGCCGCAGGAGGGTCGCTCGTCAGACGCAGCATCCTGCCGAGCGGTGTGCGCATTCTCAGTGAGCAAGTTCCTGGAGCCCGCAGTTCGACTGTCGGTTTCTGGGTCGCCGTCGGTTCGCGGGATGAGCTGCCCGGGCACTTCGGCTCGACGCATTTCCTCGAGCACCTGCTCTTCAAGGGCACTGAGCGGCGCACCGCCCTCGACATTGCGGTGAGCTTCGACGCGGTCGGCGGTGAGCACAACGCGATGACGGCGAAGGAATACACCTGCTACTACGCCAAGGTGCGCGACCAGGACCTGCTGATGGCGGTCGGCGTGCTCGCCGACATGTTCACCTCGTCAACGCTCGACGCGGCCGAGTTTGAAACTGAGCGCGGCGTCATTCTCGAAGAGCTCGCAATGGCCGATGATGATCCGGCGGATGTCACGGGGGAGCGGTTCTTCGAGGCTGTTCTCGGCGCCCATCCGCTCGGCCGGCCGATCGGGGGCAACCCGGAGACCATTCGGGAGGTCAGCCGCGATGCCGTCTGGGACCACTACCGAGCCAACTACCGCCCGCAGGATCTGGTCATCAGCGTTGCCGGTGCGGTGGATCACGATGAACTGGTCGCTGCTGTGCGCGCCGCGCTGACCACAGCGGGCTGGGACCTGTCCCTCGAGGCTGCTCCGGTTCCGCGTCGCGAGGCGAGCGAGCCAGTCACCCGTGGCAGCGCTCTCTCAGTGACGCACCGCCCGATCGAGCAGGCGAACATTCTGATGGGCATGCCCGCCCTCGCCGCCACCGATCCCGAGCGGCCCACCCTCACCGTGCTCACCAGCATCCTCGGCGGCGGCATGTCGAGCCGCCTGTTCCAGGAGATCCGAGAAAAGCGCGGCCTCGCCTATTCGGTGTACTCCTTCGCACCCAGTTACTCCGACACCGGCTTGTTCGGGCTGTACGCCGGTTGCTCGCCCGCACGCGCCGGCGCTGTCGCCGAACTCATGCTCGCCGAGTTCCAGCGGCTGGCGGTGCACGGCGTCACCGACGAGGAGCTCCGCCGCGCGAAAGGACAGCTCGGCGGTGCATCCGCGCTGGCGCTTGAGGACTCCGACACCCGGATGACCCGCTTGGGCCGCAGTGAGCTGACCACCGGCGAGTTCACCGACCTCGACGAGGCGCTCCGGCGGGTCGAACTGGTCACCGCCGATGGCGTGCGGGACCTCGCGAGTCGGCTGATTGCCCGTCCGCTTTCGATCGCTGCTGTCGGCGCCGTCGACGAAGCAGCCTTCGCGGGTCTTGCCGCCCCACCATCCGCCGCCTGAGAGGGAGCAATGGTCCACTACCTGTATCTGATTCGGCACGGCGAACAAGTCGACGCCGAGCACGGACTTCCCGATGGACCACTCAGCGGCCGAGGCGTCCGCCAGGCCGAGGCGATCGCTGAACGACTCGGCGGTGTGCCGTTCACGGGAGCCTGGACCAGCCCGCTGCAGCGCGCGCAGGAGACGGCGCGGATCATGACCGACCGTCTTCCGGCGCTCGAGCCGGAGCCGTCGGCGCTGCTGATGGACTGCATCCCGTCCGGCCCGCAGTCGGACATGCCTGCCGCGTTCGAGCCGTTCTACGGGTCGGTGACGCCCGAGCAGATCGCCGCCGGCGAAGCTCAGATGTCGGATGCCGTCGCCGAATGGATGTCGCCGTCCCGCGGCGATCGCCACGACCTGCTGATCACCCATAACTTCGTCATCGCCTGGTTCGTGCGCGAGGCGCTCGGCGCCCCGGCCTGGCGCTGGATGGGGCTCAATCAAGCCCACTGCGGGCTCACGATCATCCGGGTGCGCAGCGCGAAGCCGCCCGTGCTGGTCACCTACAACGACCTCGGGCACCTGCCAGCCGAACTGCGCACCGGACTGCCCGAGAGCCAGCCCTTCTAGCCACACCGCTGGTCGAGCCACACTGCTGGTCGAGCCACACTGCTCAGTCCAGCTGGTCGAGGTACCGCAGGATGACACCCTCCCGCATCGCCCAGGGCGACACCTCGAGAGCATCCACATCGAACGCGCGCATCATCTCGTCCAGCACGATCCCGCCGGCGACGATCTGGAAGGCCCGGTCCTCGGTGACGCCGGGCAGCGCCGGCCGGGCATCCGCGGGCAGCTTCGCGAGCCGGGGCACCCAGTCGGCGAGCTCCTTGCGGCGCAGGATGCTGCGGTCGCCGGCCCCGAATCCGGGCTGCGTCGATCCGGCCAGCCGGGCCAGCGAGCGGATGGTCTTCGACGAGCCGATCACATGGTCGACGGGCGGCATCGAGTCGAATTGGGGCAGCACCTCTCGAATCACCATTCGGGCATGCGTGCGCAGGGCGTCGAGCTGATCAGCGGTCGGTGGGTCGCTGCGGAGGAAACCCACGGTGGTGCGACCGGCTCCGAGCGGCAGTGACAGCGCGACATCCGGGATTTCATCCGAGCCGACGCTGACCTCGAACGATCCGCCACCGATGTCGAACAGCAGGATTCGCCCAGACGACCAGCCGTACCAGCGACGCACGGCCAGGAAGGTGAGCCGTGCCTCGTCTTCGCCGGAGAGCACGCGAAGCTCGACTCCGGTCTCCCGGGTGATGCGATCGAGCACCTCAGGGCCGTTGCGGGCTTCCCGTACGGCGGAGGTCGCCATCGGCAGGAACTCGTCGACCTTGGCCTTTTTCGCGAGTTCGGCCGAGGTGCCGACCGCGGTGATGATCGCCTGCACTCCCTCCTCACGGATCGAGCCGTCCGGGGCGAGGTACCGCATCAGCCGCAGCACCGACTTCTTCGAACTCTCCGGGATCGGGCGGGCGCCCGGGTGGGCGTCGACAACGAGCAGGTGGACAGTGTTCGAGCCGACGTCCAGCACTCCGAGGCGCACGTCAAAGCCTCTTCAAGTACCAGTTGGTGGCGTTGGGATTGTTGTTGTAGGGCGGCGTCTCGTCATACCCGCTCGACCGGTACAACCCGCCGGCAGCCTCCAGGCTGGCGTTGGTGTCGAGCACCACTTCGACGGCGCCCAGGGCGCGCGCCCGCTGTTCCAGTTCGGCCAGCAGCAGGCGGCCGATGCCGAGGCCACGCGTATGCGGCTGCAGGAACAGGTGCTTGATCTCGAAGCGGGCCGGGTCACCGGGTGCTGACGCGAGCTTCCGGATGCCGCCACAGCCGACGTCGGCGGCTTCACCAGCGAGGTCTTCACCCTCGACGATCAGAAACACCCCGTGCGGCACGCGAAACTGCTCAGGGTCCGGAAAGTGGACCTCGTAGTGCCCCATCTCCTTCGGGAAACTCTGTTCCCGACCTTCGAAGTATTCGGTGAGCAACGCCTGCGCGGCAGGCTCCATCACGTCGATCTCACGAAAACTCACCATGGAGCAAGGCTAGCTAGCATTGCAGGCATGACGGAAAAGGTCGCCGTGGTCGGCGCAACGGGCAGAATGGGCACCCTCGCAAGCCGGATCATCGACGACACCGACGGTTTCGAGCTCGTCGCGCAGCTCGGCAGTTCTGATGACCTCGATGGCATCCTCGGCGCCGACATCGTCATCGACTTCACCGTGCCGCACGTCTCGCCACGCGTCGTCGAGCACGCGGTCAGCAACAACATCCCGGCCGTGGTGGGCACGAGCGGTTGGTCAGCCGAGCGGATCGCCGACCTCGAGCGCACCGTCGCGGCCCACCCGGAGCTGGGCGTCATCATCGTCCCCAACTTCTCGTTGGGCTCGGTGCTCGCCACCGCGTTCGCCGCCAAGGCGGCACGCTTCTATGAGTCGATTGAGATCATCGAAGCCCACCACGAGTCCAAGATCGACTCACCGTCCGGCACCGCGGTGCGCACCGCGGAGCTGATCGGCCAGGCCCGCGCCGACGCCGGACCGGTGATCGCGCCACACGCCGACCAACGCGCCCGTGGCCAGCAGGTCTCCAGCGTGCCGATCCACAGCCTGCGCATGCAGGGCGTCGTCGCCAAGCAGCAGGTGCTGCTCGGAGGCACCGGCGAACTGCTCACCATCACCCACGACACCCTCTCGCAGTCGGCCTACGAGGCCGGCATCAAGCTCGCCCTGGCTCGGGTGAAGGACCTCCGCGGCGTCGTTGTCGGCCTTGACGCACTGATGGATCTCGACGCGTGAACCGCATCGGAGTGGTCGTGATGGCCGCCCTGCTGGTGCTGTACCTGGCCTTCACCGTGCAGTACGCGATCATCCTGATCACGGACGGCCAGCCCGTCACCGTCGCGCTGGGCGTGGCCCTGGTCCTGTTGCCGTTGCTCGGCGCCTGGGGTCTGGTGGTCGAGATCCTGTTCATGCTGCGCGCCCAGCGGCTCGCGAAACGGCTGGAGGCCGAGGGCGGGCTCCCCGCCGAGGAAGTGGCCCTGCTGCCAAGCGGCCGCCCCGACCGGGAAGCGGCCGACGCGTTGTTCCCCGCCTACCAGGCCGAGGTGGAAGCAGATCCCGACTCCTGGCAGGCCTGGTTCCGACTCGGCATCGCCTACGACGCCAGCGGCGACCGCAAACGGGCCAGGTGGGCGACGCGCAAGGCGATCGAACTCTCGCGCGGCTGACTCAGCGAAACGCCGCGGCGATCGCATCCTCGACACGCGGATGACGGAACTCGAAGCCGTCCTCCTGCAACCGCACCGGCACCGCCTTCTGGCTGACCAGCAGCAGTTCCCGCGCCGCCTCACCCATCAGGGCGCTGACCAAACCTTCCGGCAGGGCGAGCTTGTGCCAGCGGTGCATGGCCCGGGCAAGCTCCGTGGTGATCCGGTGGCTGGTCGCCGGCGTCGGGCCGACCAGGTTCACCGGGCCGCGAATCTCTGACGTGAGCAGGTGCCGGATCGCCGCGGCCTCGTCGTACAGGCTGATCCATGGCCAGTGCTGACCGCCGGTGCCGAAGCGGGCGCCGAGCCCGAAGCGCGTCGTCAGCATCAGCGGGGCGAGCGCACCGCCGCCGCGGCCGATGACGATGCCGCTGCGGGTGTTGACGACGCGGGTCTTCTCCGGAGCGAGGGCCGCCGCCTGTTCCCAATCGTTTACGAGGTCGGCGAAGAACCCGACACCCTTCGACGAGTTCTCGGTAAGCCGTTCACCGGGTCGGTTGCCGTAGTAGCCGACGGCGGATGCCGAGATGAACACCCGGGGCGGAGTCGACGCCATGTTCATCGCCTCGGCCAGGGCCCGCGTGGATTGCACGCGGGACTCCCGCAGCTGCTTCTTGTAGCCACGGGTCCACGGGATCCGGCCGGTGGACGCCCCGGACAGGTTCACCACGGCGTCGACATTGTCGAGCACCCGGAAATCGATGACCTTCGCCGCGGGCGCCCAGTTGATCTCGGTGGCGTCGCGCGGCTGGCGGCGCACCAACTTGAGCACGTCGTGGTTTTCGCGCGCCAGTTGTCGCTGCAGTTCGGCGCCGATGAAGCCGCTGGCGCCGGAGATCAGTATTCGCAAATTGCGACCGCCGCTAAGCGAGGCTCGCTTCGATGGTGATCGGCACGCCCTTCAGCGCCTGCGAGACGGGGCAGTTGGTCTTGGCTTCCTCGGCGAGGCGCTCGAAGTCCTCGTCGCTCAGCCCGGCGATCTTCGCGCTCACCAGCAGGTGGCTGCCGGTGATGCCCTCGCCCGGCTGGAAGGTGACCGCAGCGGTGACCTGCAGGCTCTCCGGCGGCGTGCCGTTCTTGGCGAGAATCCCCGAGAACGCCATCGAGTAGCACGCGCTGTGCGCGGCGCCGATGAGCTCCTCGGGGTTCGTCATGCCGGTGACGCCCTCCGAGCGTGCCGCCCAGGTGACTGGGAATTCCGCCGCATCCGAGGTGTCAAGCGAAGTGGTGCCCTTGCCGCTTGTCAGATCGCCGAACCACAGGGTCGTTGCTTCACTGGTCACTGCCATGGTGTCCTCCTTCGTTGGGACTCCCAGCCTATGGGTGTTGCGCGGCGAAGCGGCATGCACGCGATCCGCAGCCCTCGCCGGTTAGGGTGAGATTGTGGCCGCTGACTCCGATGCTCTGACCCCGATCCGCACCCCGTACGAGGACCTGCTCCGCGACGTGCTCGAGAACGGCACCCACAAGTCGGATCGCACCGGTACCGGCACTCGCAGCGTATTCGGCCGGCAGATCCGGTTCGATCTCGCCGAGGGTTTCCCGCTGATCACCACCAAGCGCGTGCACTTCAAGTCGATCGCGTATGAACTGCTCTGGTTCCTGCGGGGCGACAGCAACGTGGGCTGGTTGCGCGAGAACGGCGTCACCATCTGGGACGAATGGGCGGACGCCGAAGGCGAACTCGGCCCGGTCTACGGCGTGCAGTGGCGGTCGTGGCCGACCCCGAGCGGGGAGCAGATCGACCAGATCTCCGACGTGATCGAGGCCATCAAGACCACTCCGGATTCGCGGCGCCTGATCGTGTCGGCGTGGAACCCTGCCGACATCCCCAACATGGCCCTGGCGCCCTGCCACGCGCTGTTCCAGTTCTACGTCGCCGACGGCAAATTGTCGTGCCAGCTGTACCAGCGCAGCGCCGACATGTTCCTCGGAGTGCCGTTCAACATCGCCAGCTACGCGCTGCTGACTCATCTCGTAGCCGACCAGGTCGGCCTCGAGGTCGGCGAGTTCGTCTGGACCGGCGGCGACTGCCACATCTACGACAACCACCTCGACCAGGTCACCGAGCAGCTCAGCCGGGACCCGTTCCCGTACCCGCAGCTGCAAGTCACACATCGCGACAGCATCTTCGACTACGAATACGCCGACCTCGCCATCGAGAACTACCAGCACCACCCGTCGATCCGCGCCGCCGTCGCGGTCTGAGCGGGCATGAGCACCGGCGACACGAACCCAAACGACGTGAGCGACACCACCGCCCCCCGCATCGGGCTGATCTGGGCGCAAGCCCGGGGTGGCGTCATCGGCAAGGACGGGCAGATGCCCTGGCACCTGCCCGAGGACCTCGCACACTTCAAGGCGATCACGATCGGCAGCACCGTGATCATGGGCAGGCGCACCTGGGATTCCCTGCCACCGCGGTTCCGTCCGCTCAGTGACCGGCGCAACGTGGTCGTCACCCGGCAGGACGACTGGCAGGCGGATGGCGCGGAGGTCATGCACTCGGTTGCTGCGGCGCTTCAGACGGCGACTCCGGGAGCGGACGGGTTCATCTGGGTGATCGGCGGCGGCCAGATCTTCGATGAGGTGATCGGCGACGCTGACCGGCTCGAAGTCACCGAGATCGACGCCGACGTCGACGGGGATGTCACCGCACCCGCCATCGATGACAACTGGACGGCTGTCGCGGTCGACCCGAACGCCGACTGGCTCGTATCGCGCACCGGGCTGCGCTACAGGTTCCTGAGCTACGTGCCGGGTCGGCGCTAGCTGTACTGACCGGGGAGGCTGATTGGGTGACTCACTCGCCCCGACCATGCACCGGTCTGGCGTTCGCTGGGGGTTCTCCGACCTCGTGCATGGTATGGCCGCCGCAAGCCGTCTTGGTGACGCTGGCTCGCTCGATGCGCGACACGGTGAACCATCGGATTGCGTTGCGCAGTCGGCACCACCCAACTAGGTACCACTGGCCGTTCGTGGAGGCGAACAGCACGGGTTCGACGTCGCGGGTGGTCGTGGTCCCATCTCTCGATGTGTAGCGAATGCGGACTACTCGCTGCTCGGCCATCGCCTCCTCTAATGCCGACCTGATTGTGCGCGAAGAGGAGGAGGGAATCGGGTTGACCCAGACGCGGCCGGCCAGCTCGTCGGCTCTTGCTCGGGTTCTGGGATCGAGGACGTCCAGGATCTTCTGGATCCCGGCTGCTGCCAGATCGGCGTAGGGGGCATCGGGTGCAGCGGACACGGCCGCCATGAGCGCCACGGCCTGCGCTGGGGACAGGCTGACAGGCGGCAGGGACGCGCCTACCGCCAATCCGTAGCCACCGCCCGGACCTGGGCGCGACCATACGGGCGCGCCGCTGTTCTCGAGCGCAGCGAGGTCTCTCTTGACTGTGCGCACGGACACGTCGAACTCTCTCGCCAGCCGCTCGGCGGAGCAACCCCGTGATCCGTTCCGGCGCAGCATCTCGGACAGGGCATGAAGTCGTTCTGCTCGCTTCACCGTTCAGCCCGCATCAAATTCATGACACAAATAGTGACATACACCTGCCCGTAGCGCCTACGAAGCTAGTGACATGACAACTACTACGAGCAGTCCGACCATCATTCTCATCGCCGGCCACTGGCTGGGCGCTTGGGCGTGGGATGAAGTCCTTGAACACCTGAAAACCGACCACTCTCGCGCAATCGCGATGACGCTGCCTGGTCTCGATGGGGACGATCCTGAGCGTGCGGCGAAGACTCTCGACGATCAAGCCGCAGCGGTCCTGGACGTCGTCGCTCGACTCGGGGTCTCCGAGGACCAGCCCGCGACTATCGTCGCCCACAGTGGGGCGAACGCCCCCGTCAGCCTGGTCCTTGACCGGCACCCTGAGCTTGTTCATCGGGTGGTGTGGGTCGACTCCGGCCCTGTGGCGCCGGGAAGCGTCTTCGCCCCAGACCTCCCGGAGGGGGTGGAGGAGCTTCCGCTGCCGTCCTTCGACGTCCTCGCACAGCAGGCGAGCCTCGAGGGCCTGAGCGCAGAGGTCCTCGAGCGTTTTCGGGCCCGGGCCGTCCCTGAGCCCGGCCCCGTGCTTCGTCAGCCCGTCGAGCTCACGAACGATGCCCGCCGCAAGGTCCGGACCACCCTGGTGTGCTGCTCGATCCCGAGCGCACAGGTGCTGGAGCTGACCCGCGCAGGCCATGCCATGTTCGCCGAAGTCGCGAACCTCGAGCACCTCGACGTCATTGACCTCCCGACGGGGCATTGGCCTATGTGGAGCCGTCCCCGCGACCTCGCCGAGGCCATTCAGTCAGCGGCTTCTCGAACCAACTGAACTGCACGTACAACCTGAAGGGGTCAGCCGGATCCGGCTGACCCCTTTCCGTCTCCGAGGGGATTCATGACCTGCTCGCCGCCGATTCGGACCCGGTTTTCAGCCGAGTTCCTCTAGCATCGTCCGGGTATGAATTCCGTAAACGCCGCCTCCGTCGACCTTGACAACCTGTCGGGCCTGGTTGGCATTGCCGCCCGCGTCATCGACGCCCTCGGCGAGATCGGCGTCGGACTGCTCAGCCTGATCGAGACACTGTTCCCGCCGATCCCGAGCGAGATCGTCCTGCCGCTGGCCGGATTCCTCGCCCAACTGGGCGCGATGAACGTCTGGCTCGTGCTTGCCGCAGCAACCCTCGGCGCCTACCTCGGCGCGGTGATCTTCTACTACCTGGGCTATTGGGTGGGCGAGGAACGCACCATCCGGGTGCTGTCCAGGCTGCCGCTGGTCGACCGTGACGACTTCGAGAAGGCCGCCGGCTGGTTCCACAAGCACGGCGCTGGCGCGATCTTCTTCGGCCGGTTCATCCCCGCGGTGCGCAGCCTGATCTCGCTGCCTGCCGGGGCGGCGCGCATGCATTTCGGCACCTTCACCGTGTACACCCTGGCGGGCAGCTTCCTGTGGAATGCGGCGCTGGTCGGCGGCGGCTACGCCCTCGGCACCCAGTACGAGCTGATCGACGAGTACGCGAAGTACCTCGACTACGCCGTGTATGCGGTCGTCGCCGGCATCCTGATCTGGCTGGTGGCGCGCGCAATCCTGCGTCAGCGACGCGCCAGGCGGCTGCTCGCGCACGCCGATGATCTCGAGCAGGACGAGGCGCGCAGCGCCCATCACCTCTCCCGCTGACCGCGAGCGGTGCTCGCGCGCGGGTGCGAGCACCTGATCGTGACCGATACCCTGTAACTCGTGGCTACTCCAGATAATCCCTTCGGCCAGGTGCTCGTCGCACTTGTCACTCCGTTCACAGCAGACGGTGAAGTCGACTGGCCAGGCGTGGAGAAGCACATCGACGACGTCATCCGCGGCGGCGCCGACGGCATCGTCGTCACCGGCACAACGGGGGAGACCTCGACCCTGACCGACCCGGAGAAGATCCGCCTGGTCGAGGTCGGCAAGGATGTCGCGGCCGGCCGAGCCAAGATCATCACCGGCGGCGGCTCGAACGAGACCGCGCACGCCATTCAACTGGCCAAGAAGAGCGAGAAGGCCGGCGCCGACGGCAACATGATCGTCACGCCGTACTACAACAAGCCCACCCAGGCGGGCGTGCTCACCCACTTCCGTATGATCGCGGATGCCACCGACCTGCCGGTCCTGCTGTATGACATCCCAGGCCGCACCGGCATCCCGATCATGTACGAGACGATCCTGCGTGCCGCCAAGCATCCGAACATCCTGGCCGTCAAGGACGCCAAGGGCGACCTCAGCGAGGTCAGCCGGGTGCTGAACCAGACCAACCTGCTGTACTTTGCGGGTGACGACGCCAACGCGCTGCCGACGCTCGCAATCGGCGGCACCGGACTGGTCGGCGTGACCGCGAACATCGCCCCCACGCCCTACCGGCACATGGTCGACGCCGTCAATGCGGGGGACCTGCCGACCGCGACCGCCGCGCACAAAGCACTCGAACCGCTCGTGCGGGCGACGATGACCCACGTGCCCGGCACGGTCGCGACCAAGTACATCCTGCACGGCCTCGGTCGCATCCAGACGCCGCGCGTGCGGCTGCCGCTGGTTGGTCCCGAGGAATCAGAGGCAGCCCTCATCGAGGACGAGATCGCCCTCGTCAGAGACATCCCCGGAGTGGACTTCAGCAACTTCCGCCCCGACCGTAATGCCGCTGCCGGCGGCGCCCTTCCCAAGGTGGCCGGCACCACCCGATAGCTTCGACAGGGGGCTTGCGGCCCCACCCACTAGTGACACCAGGTGCACATGCCAGTTACAGTTTTCGATCCACCACCACTTGAGCAGGGCACCCTCCGGGTGATCCCGGTCGGCGGTCTCGGCGAGATCGGTCGCAACATGACCGTCTACGAGATGGACGGCAAAATCCTCATCGTCGACGCCGGCGTGCTGTTCCCCGAGGAACACCAGCCCGGCGTCGACCTGATCCTGCCCGATCTCAGCCCCATCCGGGACCGGCTCGATCAGGTCGTCGGCATCGTGCTCACCCACGGTCACGAGGACCACATCGGCGCCGTGCCGTACATCCTGCGGATCAAGAACGACATTCCGCTGATCGGCTCGACGCTGACCCTCGCGCTCGTGGAGGCGAAGCTCAAGGAACACCGGATCAAGCCGTTCACCCTGACCGTCGAAGAGGACCAGCGCGAACAGCTCGGCCCGTTCGACCTCGAATTCATCGCGGTCAACCACTCCATCCCGGATGCGCTGGCGGTCGCCATCCGCACCAGCGCCGGCCTCGTGCTGCACACCGGCGACTTCAAGATGGACCAGCTGCCGCTGGATGACCGGATCACCGACCTGCGCGCCTTCGCCCGGCTCGGTGAAGAGGGCGTCGACCTGTTCCTGCCGGACTCCACGAACGCCGACGTGCCCGGCTTCACGCCGGCCGAGCGCGACATCGGGGCGGTGCTCGAGAACGTCATCGCCCGCGCCCCGCGCCGGGTGATCGTCGCCAGCTTCTCCAGCCACGTGCACCGGGTGCAGCAGGTGCTCGACGCGGCCGCGGCGAACGGCCGCAAGGTCGCGCTGATGGGCCGCTCGATGGTGCGCAACATGGGCATCGCCGCCGACCTCGGCTACCTTGACGTTCCCGAGGGTGTGCTCATCGACTACAAGAAGTCGACGAACCTGCCCGATGACCAGCTCGTCTACATGAGCACCGGATCACAGGGCGAGCCGATGGCTGTGCTCGCGCGCATGGCCAACCTGGAGCACCAGATCGAGGTCGGCGAGGGCGACACCGTCATCCTCGCGTCGAGCCTGATCCCAGGCAACGAGAACGCCGTCTACCGGGTGATCAACGGGCTGATGAAGCTGGGCGCCAACGTCGTGCACAAGGGCAACGCCAAGGTGCACGTCTCCGGCCACGCCGCCGCCGGCGAGCTGCTCTACTGCTACAACATCCTGCAGCCGCGCTACGTGCTGCCGGTGCACGGTGAGGAACGCCACCTGCGCGCAAGCGCCGCGCTGGCGATCGACACCGGTGTGCCGAAGGAGAACACCATCATCGGCGAGGACGGCACGGTCGTCGACCTCAAGGATGGCGTCGCCCGGGTGGTCGGCCAGCTCGACCTCGGCTACGTGTACGTCGACGGCTCCAGTGTCGGCGAGATCACCGACGCCGACCTCAAGGACCGCCGCATCCTCGCCGAAGAGGGCTTCATCTCCATCTTCATTGCCGTCGACCCGCAGACCGGCCGGGCGATCGTCGGCCCGGAGATCCAGTCCCGCGGCTTCGCCGAGGACGAGTCGGTGTTCGACACGGTCAAGCCGCAGATCATCAAGGCGCTTGCGGATGCCGCCGCCAACGGCACCCGCGACCAGCACCAGTTCCAGCAGGTGGTCCGGCGCACCGTCGGCCGCTGGGTGAACACCCAGCACCGTCGTCGCCCGATGATCGTCCCGGTCGTGATCGAGGCGTAGTACCCGTCTCGTTTGAACCGCGGCGCTAGTGTTTCGGCCGCGCGCTGGCGGAGTTTCGCTAGCGCCAAGCCGATCGGCTAGCGCCGCTGTTGCGCCGCGGCGAACTCCTTGGATTGAGTGCTGACGGAGCGCAGCGACGCCACGCTCAATGTCATCCCTCCGACTGATAGCCGAAAATGTCTCGCTCCCGATAGTGTGCTCGAAGACAACGGCTAGGGGGATCGTGTGAGTGTTGCGCGCAGGTGGGTATTTCCGATCATCTGGATGGTGATCTTCGCGGTGATCGCGGTCGCCCTGGTGAAGGTGGCGTTCTTCGCTGATCCCGCCGCGGCGACCAGGGATTCCATACTTCCGACCGGGTCGATCGAGGAACCTCAGGTTCCGGTCGTCACCGACACGATCCGCAACGACGTGACACTCACCGGCACGGTGAACGCTGACGATGCCGTCCTGGTCAAGGCGACCCTTGCTGGCGAGGTGCGCAAGGTCAGCGGAAGCGTCGGGCAGTGGGTTGACGCGGGCGCGGAACTGTTCACCATCCGCTCCGAAACCCCCGGCGACATGCTTCCGGATGGCACCATGGGCAAGCCCAAGGTGAAGACCGAGACCGTGAAGGCGCCCATCTCGGGAACGCTGACGAGTCTCACGGTGATTGTCGGTCAGGCCGTCAGCGTCGGTGAAGAAGCGGGCAAGGTCGCCCCGGCGAGCTTCAACGTCACCGCGTCGATGCCGCCCGAGCAGCAGTACCGTCTGCTGAACAAGCCGACCGAGGCGACCGTGACCATCACCGGCGGACCGGCGCCGTTCACGTGCACCGGCCTGTCGATCACGACCGCTCTCGCCGGGCAGGGGGAGGGTGAGGGTGCGACATCCGGCACCACCGTCCGCTGTGCCGTGCCCGCCGAGGTCACCGTGTTCGCCGGCCTCGCCGCGCAGCTCACCATCGCCGGCGGGCTGGCCGAGAACGTGCTGGTCATACCGACCACCGCGGTCGAGGGCGGGGCGCAGACCGGGGTTGTGCATCTCATCGGCGCAGACGGTGCCACCGAGGAGCGCCCGGTCACGCTGGGCCTCAACGACGGCGTGTCAGTAGAGGTCATCGAGGGCCTCGCCGAGGGCGATATGGTGCTCCAGTTCGTGCCCGGTGCGCCCGCTGTGGAGATGGTGCCGGAAGGTTGTTCCACGGATCAGTTCGGCAACACCATCTGCATGGGCGGCTGATCATGAGCATGCTCCGGCTCGAAGCGGTCACCCGATCGGTGACGCTTCCGGATGAGTCGATCCTCGACATCCTGAAGGGCATCGACCTCGAGGTCGAGGTCGGCGACCACATCAGCATCGTCGGCCGATCCGGCAGCGGAAAATCCACGCTGCTCAATCTGCTCGGACTGCTCGACGAACCCACTTCGGGCGCGCTGTACTTCGACGAGGTGCCGGTCGGACGTCTCAGCTCCGCCGCACGCGATCGCCGCCGCGGCCGTGATGTGGGATTCATCTTCCAGCAGTTCAACCTGCTGCCCGGGCGCACCGCCCTGGAGAACGCCATGATGCCGCTGATGTACGCGAAGGGCCGGCAGTTCTGGCGACGCGAGCGGATCGCCACCGAGATGCTCGAACGAGTCGGGCTCGGGCATCGCCTCGACTCGAAGCCCGACCGGCTGTCCGGCGGTGAGCAGCAGCGCGTCGCGATCGCCCGCGCCCTGGTGCGTGGGCCGCGGCTGATCCTCGCCGACGAACCAACCGGTGCACTCGATGTCGAGACCGGCGCCACGGTCATGGCCCTGCTCGATGACATTGCCGAGCAGTCCGGAGCGGCGCTCATCACGATCACGCACGATGTCAACGTCGCCGCCCTGGCGCGGCGACACTACCGGCTCGATCAGGGCGTCCTCGTCCGGATTGACGACCTGGCCCGAACCCCTGACGACCTGATCCGAACCGCTGGTCCGGCCTCGCCTTACCGCCCGATATCCGCGGCTCCGCAGAGCCCGGTCGGCGCGGAACCGTCGCCCACCTACGGCACGGCGGAGGTGACCGCGTGAGCGGCTTGGTCAGCTCAATCCTCGAGGCATGGTCCGAGCTCAAGATCAACCGCACACGAGTGCTGCTGAGCCTGATCGGCGTAGCCGTCGCGGTCGCCGCGCTCACCTCGGTCACCGGGGTCGGCGGTATGGCCAGACAGGCGATGGTGGAGCAGTACGAGCGCGGATCCGGCAGGCCGGCGATGCTCATGGTCAGCGCCTGGAGCGACCAAGGCAATCCGATCGACAGCACGCAGGTCGAAGAGGCTTTTCTGGCTGCCGTTGACCGGTACAACGTGGAGTATCACTCCCGCATGTTCTGGGGTTCGACCAACGTGCAGTTCTCGGATGGCACCCGCATGGTTCAATCGATCGCCGTGGACGCTGACTACGGCGTGATGCACCGCATGGAGGTGGCCGACGGACGTTGGCTCGCTGACACGGATGTCGGCAAGCTCGCCCCGTCGATCGTCGTCAACGAGCGGTTCCACGAGAGTCTCGGCTCGCCGGATCTGGGGACCCATCCAACGGTGATGCTCCGCGGGCAGGACGAACTGGTGACCGCCGTTGTTGTCGGCATCACGCCTTCGCAGCAGTGGGAGACCGAGCCGATGATGCACCTGCTCGTCGACGATTACGAGCGGTTCGCGAACCCGGTCGACCTGGCCATGGGACCGCCACAGTATGAGATGTGGGTTCCGCCGGAACTCGGTGACCAGTTGCAGCAGCTGGTCGAGCGCGACATCGCGGCGGCCCTCGGCGAAGATGCGCAGGCCAGTGTCTCGCGCAACGACTACCTCGTCTGGGGCGGCGGTTCCGACCCGCTGCTGCCATTCACGCTGACCATCGGCGGGGTCGCCGTGCTCGTGTTGCTGCTCGGCGCGCTCGGGCTCGTGAACATCACCATGGTGACCGTGAAGTACCGCATTCGTGAGATCGGCATCCGCCGCAGTTTCGGAGCCAGCGCCGGCCGGGTGTTCTTCTCCGTGATGATGGAAAGCGTTGTCGCCACAGCAGTCGCAGGATTCATCGGAGTACTGATTGCCGTGGCCGTCGTGTCGAACCCATCGATCCAGCAACTCGTAGCCAATGGGATCGAGGACCTGCCTTCATTCCCGATGGATGCCGCGATCACCGGCATGCTGGTCTCCGTCGTCGTCGGCGCCATCGCCGGCCTGCTGCCCGCGATCGTCGCCGTCCGAGTGAAGGTGATCGACGCCATCCGCTACTAAAGTCCAGCCTGCCGAGACCCCCGCACGGGGACACACTCGCCCCTGCTACCGGCCAGTGACGGATGCTGCCAGTACCGTTGAATCCATGGCTAGC
Source organism: Diaminobutyricimonas sp. LJ205 (assembly GCF_009755725.1). Taxonomy (NCBI): domain Bacteria; kingdom Bacillati; phylum Actinomycetota; class Actinomycetes; order Micrococcales; family Microbacteriaceae; genus Ruicaihuangia; species Ruicaihuangia ninglii. The sequence continues at coordinate 1,100,556 of NZ_CP046619.1, forward strand.
AACTCCCGGTCGACACCGCCGCGCGCGCGCACGACGTCGACCCGTGGCGGCGGCAAGCAGACCAGCACCACCCGCACCCAGGCCACCAAGAAGCTGCCCGTGCAGCCCACCCAGCAGCCGGGTCTGCTGACCCGCGCCTGGATGGGCCTCGCGCACCTGGCAGGCGGGGCGTTCCGCGTGTTCGGCAACGAGAGCCTCGCCAAGGAAGAACGGCGCGACGGCGTCCCGTTCCTGATCCTCGTGCTCGCGGTGGTCGGTGTCGTCGTCGAGTGGTTCAACCCGACCGACTCGGTCGCGCTCGCGCTCGACGCCTACACCTTCGGTGGCCTGTTCGGCCGGGTCGCGTTCGCGCTGCCGGTGATCATGCTGCTGTTCGCGGCGTGGCTGTTCCGGCATCCGGCCAGCGTCCACGACAACACCCGGATCGGCATCGGCCTTGGGCTGCTGCTTATTTCGGTGAGCGCCATCTGCCACGTCTTCGGCGGACAGCCGCAGCCCGCCGACGGCATGCTGACTCTCGCCACGGCCGGTGGCCTGTTCGGCTGGGTGCTGGCCGCGCCGCTGCTCTTCGTTGGTACGGCCTGGCTCGCGGTCCCCGTCGTGATCATCATCGCGGTGCTCTCGATCTTCATCATCACCAAGACGCCACCGAACCGGGTCGGCGACCGGCTGCGCGAGCTTTACAACTACCTGTTCGGCGCAGAGCTCGCCACCGGCGAGGAACGTGCCGCGCAGAAGGCGGCAACGGGCACCGTCGAGTTCGGATCGCTCGAGGATCTCGGTATCGAGGACGAGGCGCAACTGCCATGGTGGCGCCGCAACAAGTCGCGCCGCGAAGAGGAACCCGCCTTCGACAGCCCGGTGGTCACGAACCAGACCGAGGTGATTGAAAAGACCCCTGTCGAGGAGCCGTTCGGCATCGAACTGCTTGAGGACCTGGCCAAGGCCGAAGACGCCGTGCAGCGGTTCACCGGCGAGATCGACAGCGGCGCCACCGGCATCCGCGACGACGGCGCACAGGAAGCCGCCGCGCACGAAACCAGCGCAGGGCTGCTGCCCGGATTCGCTGACACTGCGAGCGACAAGGGCGCGGCGGGGGAGTTCGACCCCGCAACCGACGAGCCCGAGGCATCCGTCACCGAACCCAGCCAACCGCAGTCGACCACGCCCTACCGGCTGCCCCCGGCGTCAGCGCTGTCGGCAGGCACACCGCCGAAGGCGCGCAGTGCGGCGAACGACACCGTGATCGCAGCGCTCACCGAGGTGCTCACCCAGTTCAACGTCGACGCCAAGGTAACCGGTTTCAGCCGCGGTCCCTCCATCACGCGCTACGAACTCGAGCTCGGCCCCGGCGTCAAGGTCGAACGCGTCACCGCCCTGACCAAGAACATCGCCTACGCGGTGGCCAGCAATGAGGTCAACATCCTCTCGCCGATCCCCGGCAAGAGCGCGATCGGTGTGGAGATCCCGAACACCGACCGCGAGATCGTCTCGCTCGGTGACGTGCTGCGCTCGAACGCTGCAGCGAAGAGCACCCACCCGATGACGATCGGCATGGGCAAGGACGTCGAGGGCGGCTTCGTGGTCGCGAACCTCGCCAAGATGCCGCACCTGCTGGTGGCCGGTTCCACCGGCTCCGGTAAGTCGAGCTTCGTCAACTCGATGATCACGTCGCTGCTGATGCGGGCGAAGCCCTCCGAGGTGCGGATGGTGCTGGTCGACCCGAAGCGCGTCGAACTGTCGATCTACGCCGGTGTTCCGCACCTGATCACGCCCATCATCACGAACCCGAAGAAGGCCGCCGAGGCGCTGCAGTGGGTCGTCAAAGAGATGGACATGCGCTACGACGACCTGGCGAGCTTCGGCTTCCGCCACATCGACGACTTCAACCGCGCTGTGGTGAACAACGAGATCGTGCTCCCGGTCGGCAGCGAACGAGTGCTCAAGCCGTACCCGTACCTGCTGGTCGTGGTCGACGAGCTCGCCGACCTGATGATGGTCGCCCCTCGCGACGTTGAGGACTCCATCGTCCGCATCACCCAGCTCGCCCGTGCCTCCGGCATCCACCTGGTGCTGGCCACGCAGCGACCCTCGGTCGACGTGGTCACCGGTCTGATCAAGGCCAACGTGCCCTCCCGGCTGGCCTTCGCGGTGTCGAGCATGACCGACTCTCGGGTCATCCTCGACCAGCCCGGCGCCGACAAGCTGATCGGCCAGGGAGACGGGCTGTTCCTGCCGATGGGGGCGTCCAAGGCGATCCGTGTGCAGGGCGCCTGGGTGCAGGAAAGCGAGATCACCGCAGTCGTGCAACACGTCACGGCGCAGGCGCGGCCTGAATACCGCAAGGATGTCGCGGCCACCGTCGAGAAGAAGCAGATCGACGCCGACATCGGAGACGACCTCGAGCTGCTGCTCGCCGCCGCCGAGCTGGTGGTCAGCACGCAGTTCGGCTCGACCTCGATGCTGCAGCGCAAGCTCCGGGTGGGCTTCGCCAAAGCCGGCCGGCTCATGGACCTGCTCGAGTCCCGTGAGATCGTTGGGCCGTCCGAGGGCTCCAAGGCACGCGATGTGCTGGTCACCGTCGAGCAGCTGCCCGGCGTGCTTGCCAGGCTTCGCGGCGAGGAGCCCGACGAGCCGCAGGCAACAGCTCCGGCAGCACCGGCATCCGCAGCCCAGCCGTCAACAGCGCCGGCATCCGCTGATGCCTCGGCCGACCGCTACGGCGCCGACCCGGTGGCTGCCATGACGGAGGGTTACCCTGAGGAGGACGTCTCCGAGAGCGAGGACGCCTGGCACCTCACGGGCAGGGATTGACACGAGTGACTGACAGCACGGCGGTACGACCCAGCAACTGGAACGTACCGAACGCGATCACGGTCGTACGGATCCTGCTCACGCCGGTCTTCATCTGGCTGCTACTCACTGCCGACCCGGATGGTGCCGCGCGCTGGGCCGCCGGCGTGTTCTTCATCCTCGCGATTGCCACCGATGGGATCGACGGCTGGATCGCGCGCCGCTGGAATCTCGTCACCGACCTGGGCAAGATCCTCGACCCGATCGCCGACAAGGGACTCACCGGCAGTGCGCTGGTCTGCCTCGCGATCCTGGGGGAGTTGCCCTGGTGGGTGGTCGTGCTGATTCTCGTTCGCGAGATCGGCATCACCATCTGGCGCCTGTTCGAGCTGCGCCTCGGCCGCGTGGTCCCCGCCTCGCGGGGCGGGAAGCTGAAGACCATCGCCCAGTCGGTCGCGATCTCGCTCGCCCTGCTGCCGCTGTGGACGGTGTTCGGAGACTGGATGCACTGGCTGAATGGTGTCACTATGACCATCGCGGTCGTACTCACCGTGATCACAGGACTCGACTACCTCGTGCAGGGCCGTCGGACGAATCGCAAGGAGGTTTGAATGCCCATCGCCGCCGTCCCCGGGAAGCCGGATGTTCCCGAGCCCTCCGTTTCGGCGCTGATCGCCGACCTGTCCGCGCGCGGACTCACCCTGGCGATCGCTGAGTCGCTGACCGGAGGGCTGCTCACCGCCGACTTCGTTCGGCCGGCCGGCGCCTCATCCGTCGTGGTCGGCGGTGTCGTGGCGTACGACACGGCGATCAAAGCCAGTGTGCTCGGCGTGGACGCCGATCTGCTCGAGCGCGAAGGCCCGGTTCATCCCGAGGTGGCGCGGCAGATGGCCGACCGGGTGCGGAACGCGCTCGCAGTCGATGGTCGCCCGGCCGACCTTGGACTGTCCACGACCGGGGTCGCCGGACCGGACCCGCAAGAGGATGCGGAGGTCGGCACCGTCTTCGTCGGAATCGCCACCCGCGCCAGCGTCGATGTCGTCGCCCTGAACCTCGAGGGCACCCGCGATCAGATCCGGGCGCGAACTGTCAGCGAGGCGATCGCGGCCCTCGCCGAGAGGGTGTGACAAGGTGGGAATGCGGGCGGTTTCAATCGCGTTACACCTCATGAATTCACAAGCGTCACACAGTCGTCGCTGGTTAGAGTTTGATCCAATTCGGTTGTAGGGTTATCTACCCACAGTTCAGAGGAAGAGGAGGAGGATCCCATGGTTCTGGTACGACAGGAAATTGGTGACGTACTTCGGGACTTCCGCCTGCAAAAGGGGCGCACGCTGCGTCAGGTTGCCAGCAAGGCGAGCGTCGCCTTGGGCTACCTGAGCGAAGTTGAGCGTGGCCAGAAGGAAGCAAGCTCAGAGATCCTGGCCTCGGTGGCCGGTGCTCTGGACACCCCGATTTCCGTCATCATGCGCGAGGTCGGTGACCGGCTCGCGGTCATCGAAGGCATCGCCCCCATTCCCGACAGCATTCCCGACGACCTCGTTGCCGAGTTCGACCCGGGTCTTGCCGTTCGGTAGACGGACTGCGAAGGCTTCGGCCCCGGGCTTGTGCCCGGGGCCGCTCTCATTCACCTCGCGTTACGGTTGCACGATGCGCCTCTCCCAGTTCTGGACCGCGATCACCGACGAGTTCGGTGAGTACGGCCGCGTCCTCACCCGCGACCTGGCCCTGCCGGAGTTCGGCGGGCTGACCGCAGAGGAAGCGATCGCCGCAGGTCACCAGCCGAAGGCGGTCTGGCTCGCGCTCGCGAAGGCAGCGGATGTCCCCGAGAGCCGCTGGCACGGGGTGGGGCAGCGCGAACCCAAGAAATAACGGCGAGAAACAGCCGGCGACACGCCAGTCGCCTCTCGAACAATTGTTCGAATCGAAGTAGTCTCCTCAACAGCGGCAGTCGAAAACGAATTGTGCACTCGTCGCCGATGCTCCGACGCAATGTCGGTGGCTCGGCGTAGATTCACACTCGGAAGCGACGGTGTTCAGAGAACTGACGCCGCACCAGCCTTGTCGGGAGGCTGAGGGCCTTGCACCACCGGCCAGCAGCGGATCGACAGTCTATGGGCAGCAACCACGACTCACGAGGAGACAGCAATGGCATCAGCAGCAGACCGCGAGAAAGCCCTCGAAACGGCACTCGCCCAGATCGACCGGCAGTTCGGCAAGGGCAGCGTGATGCGCCTGGGCAGCGATGAGCGTGCCCCCGTTGCCACCATCCCCACCGGCTCCATCGCGCTTGACGTCGCGCTCGGCATTGGCGGGCTCCCGCGTGGCCGCATCGTCGAGATCTACGGTCCGGAGTCGTCGGGTAAGACCACCCTCACGCTGCACGCCATTGCCAACGCGCAGCGCGCGGGCGGCATCGCTGCCTTCATTGACGCCGAGCACGCGCTCGACCCCGAGTACGCCAAGAAGCTCGGCGTCGACATCGACTCGCTGCTTGTCTCGCAGCCCGATACCGGTGAGCAGGCGCTCGAGATTGCCGACATGCTCGTGCGGTCAGGCTCCATCGACCTGATCGTGATCGACTCCGTCGCCGCACTGGTGCCGCGCGCCGAGATCGAAGGCGAGATGGGTGACTCGCACGTCGGCCTGCAGGCGCGCCTGATGTCGCAGGCGCTGCGCAAGCTGACCGGTGGGTTGAACACCACGAACACCACCATGATCTTCATCAACCAGCTGCGCGAGAAGATCGGCGTGTTCTTCGGCAGTCCCGAGACCACCGCCGGTGGTAAGGCGCTGAAGTTCTACGCGTCGGTCCGCCTCGACATCCGCCGGATCGAGACCCTCAAGGATGGCACCGACGCCGTCGGTAACCGCACCCGGGTCAAGGTCGTGAAGAACAAGATGGCTCCGCCGTTCAAGCAGGCCGAGTTCGACATCCTCTATGGCGTCGGCATTTCCCGCGAGGGAAGCCTGATCGACTTCGGTGTCGACCACGGCATCGTGCGCAAGTCCGGTGCCTGGTACACCTACGACGGTGACCAGCTCGGGCAGGGTAAAGAGAACTCGCGCAACTTCCTCATTCAGAACCCGACAATCGCCGCAGAGATCGAGACCAAGATTCTCGCGAAGCTCGGCATCGGAGCCGAAGGCAAGGCTGCTGCGGCTGCTGAAGCGGCCGGGGCCGTCGGAGCGGCCGGGGCTGCCGAGGCGCCGGTCAAGCCGATCCAATCGAAGGTCGCCGCCCGCAAGGGCGCGTAACGTGACGGGCCGAGACGGCCTCGCCCGGGTGACCTGGTTGCCCGGGGCGAGGCCGGCGGACGAGGTTCCGGCGGATGAGGTACCTGCGGTTGCCGGTGCTGACGTCTCCGAGGACGGCGCCTGGAACGAACCCGAGTTCGATCAGGCGAGCATCGAACGCATCAGCATGCAGGCGCTCACCCGGCGAGGCGTCTCTTCCCGTGAGATGCACAAGCTGCTCGTCGCACGTGGCGTCGACTCCGACGCCGCCAGCGACGAAGTCGCCCGGCTCGAGCGGGTCGCGCTGCTCGATGATGCGGCTCTCGCCGAGACCCTGGTGCGCACCCTCACCGAGCGAAAGGGCCTCGGCCGCAGCGCCCTCTCCGCGGAACTGTCGAGGCGACTGCTCGACCCGGTCGCGGTGGAGTCCGCCCTCGCCGCGCTCGACGGCGGTGACGAGGCCGCCCGCGCCCGCGCACTGGCGCTGAAACGTGCTCCGCAGTTGCGTTCGCTCGACCACGAGGTGGCCGTCCGCCGGCTGTCAGCATTCCTCATGCGCAAGGGCTACTCGGGGGCCATCGTCCGCGGCGCCGTGGACGCCGCGCTCGGCGGCCGCGGCGGTCGAAGCGGCCCCGGTGGACGCACCGGCGTCCGCTTCGAGTAGCGGCTCTCGCGCCGCCGTAAACTGGGCTGCATCATGTCCGAGACCCTCCAGACGCCCCGCACCTACGAGGTGCGCACCTTCGGCTGTCAGATGAACGTGCACGACTCCGAACGGTTGAGCGGATCGCTCGAGGCTGCCGGCTACGTGCCCGCGACCAACGGCGACGCCGACGTGGTCGTGATCAACACCTGCGCCGTCCGCGAGAACGCCGACAACAAGCTGTACGGCAACCTCGGTCACCTCGCGAGCGTCAAGCGAAAGCACGAGGGCATGCAGATCGCGGTCGGCGGCTGCCTCGCCCAGAAGGACAAGTCGGTCATCCTCGAGAAGGCGCCTTGGGTGGACGTCGTCTTCGGTACCCACAACATGGGATCGCTGCCGGCGCTGCTGGAACGGGCACGACACAACGACGAAGCTCAGCTGGAGATCCTCGAATCCCTCGAGGTGTTCCCGTCCACGCTGCCCACCAAGCGTGACTCCACCTACAGCGGCTGGGTGTCGATCTCGGTCGGCTGCAACAACACCTGCACCTTCTGCATCGTGCCCGCGCTGCGCGGCAAGGAGAAGGATCGCCGCCCCGGCGACGTGCTCTCCGAGATTCAGGCGGTCGTCGACGACGGCGCGATCGAGGTCACCCTGCTCGGTCAGAACGTGAACTCCTACGGCGTCGAATTCGGCGACCGGCAGGCATTCGGCAAGCTGCTCCGCGCGGCAGGCGCGATCGACGGGCTCGAGCGCATCCGCTTCACCAGCCCGCACCCGGCCGCCTTCACCGACGACGTCATCGACGCGATGGCCGAGACCCCGGCCGTCATGCCGCAACTGCACATGCCGTTGCAGTCCGGCTCCGACCGGATGCTGCGGGCCATGCGACGCAGTTACCGGTCCGAGAAGTTCCTCGGCATCCTCGACCGAGTGCGCGCGAAGATGCCGGACGCCGCGATCTCGACCGACATCATCGTCGGCTTCCCCGGCGAGACCGAGGAGGACTTCCAGGACACCCTGCGGGTCGTCGAACAGGCCCGGTTCGCCACCGCATTCACCTTCCAGTACTCGATCCGCCCCGGCACGCCGGCGGCCACCATGGACGACCAGGTGCCGAAGGAGGTCGTCCAGGAACGCTATGAACGGCTTACCGCCCTGCAGGAGCGGATCAGCTGGGAAGAGAACCAGAAGGTCATCGGCCGAACCGTGGAAGTTCTGGTTGCCACCGGTGAGGGCAAGAAGGATGCCGACACCCACCGGCTCTCCGGACGAGCCGAGGACAGCCGACTGGTGCACTTCGAGGTACCGGCGGGCAGCAGCCTTCCCCGTCCCGGCGATGTCGTCAGCGTGCAGGTAACCCACGCGGCACCGTTCCATCTCATCGCCGACTCCGTCGACGGCAGCCCGTTGAAGGTTCGCCGCACTCGGGCGGGGGACGCGTGGGATCGCGCCCAGGCTGATTCCTGCGCGGTACCGACCCCCGCGGCATCCGGAACCCGTCCAACCGCCGTGTCGCTCGGACTGCCGACGCTGCGTGTGGCGACCACCCCGATCTACGACCTCGGCGACGGGCAGCGGTAGCGATGCTGATCGCCGTCGTCGGCGCCACCGGCACCGGCAAGTCGGCGCTCGCGCTCGATCTGGCCGAAGCCCTCGCGGCCGACGGCCGGCCTGCCGAGATCGTCAATGCGGACGCCATGCAGCTGTACCGCGGCATGGATATCGGCACCGCGAAACTGCCGCTGGCTGAACGCCGAGGCATCCCGCACCATCTGCTCGACGTTCTCGAGGTGACCGACGAGGCCACCGTTGCGCGCTACCAGATCGAGGCACGTGCCGCCGTCGAGGAGATCCAGGACCGCGGCGTCGTGCCGATCCTGGTCGGCGGCAGCGGGCTGTACGTGTCCTCGGTGCTGTTCGACTTCCGCTTCCCGGGCACCGATCCCGTCATCCGGCGGCGACTCGAGACCGAGTTGGAACAGTCCGGGCCGGGCGAACTCTACCGGCGGTTGCGCGACCTGGACCCGATCTCGGCGGCGTCGATCGGCGCCTCGAACGGGAGGCGCATCGTGCGAGCGCTCGAAGTGATTCAGCTGACCGGGGAACCGTTCAGCGCCGGGCTGCCCGACGAGCCGCACTACTGGCGGCCGACGACCCTGCTGGGGCTGACCGCGCCGCGCGACGAACTGATCGCCCGCCTCGACGCGCGGGTGCAGCAGATGTGGGCGGACGGCCTGGTCGACGAAGTCGAGAGGCTGCTGCCCCTGGGCATCGAGCAAGGGGTCACCGCCAGCCGCGCGATCGGGTATGCGCAGGCCATCGGGCAACTCCGCGGAACCCTGGACGAGCCGGGCGCGATCGAGCAGACCGCGTCGCTCACCCGGCGCTACGCCCGCAGGCAGGTGAGCTGGTTCAAGCGATACGCGCACACCACCTGGCTCGACTACGACGATTCAAACCGACTCGAGCGTGCCCTCACTGCGGTGGGGCGCAACTAACGCAACTAACATTGACTCGATGACGTCGCTGAACTTCACCAAGGGACACGGAACCGGCAACGATTTCGTGCTGATCGCCGACCCGGACGGCCAGCTGGACCTGTCGCCCGCGCAGATCGCCGCGATCGCCGATCGCCACTTCGGTGTCGGCGGTGACGGCGTGATTCGTGTTGTGCGGTCCAGGCACCTGCCCGACGGTGCCGAGGCGTTGGCCGAGGACGAGTCAGCGGAGTGGTTCATGGACTACTACAACGCCGACGGCAGTGTCGCCGAGATGTGCGGCAACGGCATCCGCGTCTTCGCCCGGTTCCTGCTGGAGACCGGACTCGCCGAACTCGAAGACGGCGACACCATGGCCATCGGCACCAGGGCCGGCGTGAAAGACCTGCAACGGAACCTCACCGGGTTCCAGGTCGACCTCGGGCGGTGGTCGCTGGACGGCGGTGAACCGCTCGTCAGAACCCGCAACCTCCAGGTGGCCAGGCCGGGCCTTGGGATCAGTGTCGGCAACCCGCACGTGGTGGTCGCCCTCGCGAGCGACGACGAACTGCAGGCAGCCGACCTCGGCTACATCCCGATCATCGACCCGGTACCCGAGCACGGCGCCAACGTCGAACTCGTGGTCCCGCAAGATCCGCTGGTCAGAGACGGCATCGGCTGGATCCGGATGCGGGTGCACGAGCGCGGTGTGGGGGAGACCCTGAGCTGCGGGACGGGCGCTGCCGCCGCGGCCCTGGCCACCCGGCATTGGGCAGGCGCCGGGGCTCCGAACCAGTGGCGCGTGGACGTGCCCGGTGGAACGGTCGGAGTTCGGATGTTCCCGACCGAAGACGGCGAGCACGTCGCCCTGAGCGGACCGGCGGAGCTGGTCTACGAGGGAACGCTCACCGTGTGATCAGCGTTTCTTGCCCCGGAGCACCCGGAAACCCTTGCTGGTCGCGGCACGGGTGAAACTGAACTCATCGGGGAACGTCGTCTGAAGCCAACGATGCAGGGAATCAGAACCAAGGTTGCGTGCAACGACGAGCCAGGCGTCCGTGCCATGGTCCAGTCGGGGCAGCCAGCGTTCCAGCAGGCTGTGCAACTCGTTCTTACCGACCCGGATCGGTGGGTTCGACCAGATCGTCATGAAGACCACATCGTCGGGCACCTCATCGGGTGTGACCGCCTTGATGTTGCTCACGCCGGCAATCTCGGCGTTCCGGCGCACCAGGTCGAGAGCCCGCTCGTTGACATCCACGGCCCACACGGTCGCGTGTGGCGACTCCAGGGCCAGGGTGAGCGCGATCGGACCCCAGCCACAACCAAGGTCGAGCAGGTTGCCACCCGGCGGTGGCGCGGGCGTGTTCGAGAGCAGCACCTGGGTGCCGACGTCGACGTGGTCAGGGCTGAACACCCCACCCGCGGTCGTCAGTTGAAAGTCACGCCCGGCGAGCCGCGCATGAATCTGGCGCAGGTTGGCCTCGCTCGAGGGCATTGATGAGAAGTAATGCTCCGCGGCCATGCAGAGAAACTTACCGAAAAGCGAAGGAACTAGTGTGACTGATATGACAGAGCGCGAAGACAAGCGCGGCGCCGACGAGGGCGCGGTCGACCGTGTGCTGGCCGCCGAGCAGTCCCGATCGGTTGGCTACGCCCGCTTCGGAGGGCGAGCGGAGGCGCTTCAGGACGCCGATCACTACAGCGACCAGCGCGACGGTGAACAGTTCGAGCGTGAGGACCGTGCGGCGCTCCGCCGCGTTCGCGGACTGTCGACTGAGCTCGAGGACGTCACCGAGGTTGAGTACCGGCAACTGAGGCTCGAGAACGTGGTGCTCATCGGCGTGTACTCCGGTGGCTCCCTCGAAGACGCCGAGAACTCGCTGCGCGAACTCGCAGCACTTGCCGAGACCGCCGGTGCGGCTGTGCTCGACGGGCTGCTTCAGCGCCGCCCGAATCCCGATCCCAGCACGTACCTCGGCCGCGGCAAGGCGCAGGAGTTGGCCGACATCGTCAGGGCAGTCGGCGCCGACACCGTGGTCGCCGACACCGAGCTCGCACCCAGCCAGCGCCGTGCGCTGGAGGATGTCGTGAAGGTCAAGGTAATCGACCGCACCGCGGTGATCCTCGACATCTTCAGCCAGCACGCCAAGAGCCGTGAGGGCAAGGCGCAGGTCGAACTCGCGCAGCTCGAGTACCTGCTGCCGCGCCTGCGCGGCTGGGGTGAGTCGATGAGCCGCCAGGCCGGTGGCCAGGTCGGATCCGCCGGCGCCGGCATGGGAAGCCGCGGACCAGGTGAAACCAAGATCGAACTCGACCGGCGCCGCATCCACACCCGGATGGCCAAGCTGCGCAAGCAGATCAAGGGCTTCGCGCCCGCCCGTGAGGCGAAGCGCGCCAACCGCAGCCGGTACGAGGTGCCGAGCGTTGCGATCGCCGGATACACCAACGCCGGCAAGTCGAGCCTGCTCAACCGGATCACCCAGGCCGGCGTGCTCGTCGAGAACGCGTTGTTCGCAACCCTGGACGCGACGGTCCGCCGCACGCACACCCCGGACGGGCGGCTGTACACGCTGGCCGACACGGTCGGGTTCGTGCGGAACCTGCCTCACCAGCTGGTCGAGGCGTTCCGGTCAACACTTGAGGAAGTCAAGGATTCCGAGGTCATCGTGCACGTCGTCGACGGCGCGCACTCCGACCCGGCCAGCCAGATCACAACCGTGCGAGATGTCATCGGCGAGATCGACGCGCGCGACATCCCCGAGATCGTCGTGTTCAACAAGGCCGACCTCCTGGACGCCGACCAGCGGTTGCTGCTGCGCGGACTGGAACCGGACGCCGTGTTCGTGTCGGCACGAACCGGCGAGGGCGTCGAGGAGCTGCAGCAACGGATCGCCGACCTGCTGCCCGCCCCCGAGGTGGAAATGACGTTGCTGGTGCCCTACGACCGGGGCGAAGTCATCTCTCGCCTGCACGTGCAGGGGCGAGTCCTGAAGACGGAGTACCTCGAGAAGGGCACCCGCGTGAAGGCGCTCGTGCACCCGTCGCGAGTGGATGGCCTGAGCGACTTCGTCGAGCAGCACGCCCGCTGATCACCTGGCAACAGCGCAAACCGTTGGTCGAGCTTGCCGAGATCCGGTCTCGGCAAGCTCGACTAGCGGACTTCTGGCGTCGTCTGGGCGCCTAGTCGGCCGAGACCGGGCTCGTGGCCGACGGCGCGGACGCAGGCGACGCGGGCGAGGCGACCGACGGCGCCGACAGCACCGACGGTGCGCTGATCGGCGAGGCGGCGCTGGGTGCTGAAACGGGGCTGGCCGGGGTGGCAACGCTCGGGGTCGAGTCGACGACGGACGCGGCCTGGTCGGACATCGACACCGGTGCCGTCTGCTCGCTGGTCGGGGCGCTCGGGATGCCGAATGCCGCCCCGCTGGTCTGGGTGACGGGGCGCGTGTCAACCGCCGCACCGCTGACGTCGTTCACGCCCGTGGCGTGGGCCGCGGCCACCGCGCCGCCGCCGATCAGGCCCAGGCCGAGAACCGATGCCGCTCCGATGGCGGTCCACTTGGTCTTGTTCTGCATAGTCATCTCCTGCTCGTCGAGACCCGACTCCATGCCGCGGGCTTGATGACTACCAGCCTCGTCGGGCTCCATGAGATGCCGAGGAGACCTAGGTGAGGGCATTCTCATCTTCTGTTCGGTCGTCGATGCGGCCATCCCGTGACCGCCAGGTACCCACGGGTCGGCAGAACAGGAGCGCCACGATCGCGATCCCAGCGAGCGCCGCATCAGGCAGCCACGTGCCCAGGACGATGACGTGCGAGATGAGGAACAGCGGCAGCGTCCAGAGCGCCAACCAGCCCGCCGGCTGTCGGATGAGCCCGATTGCCACGATCAGCCCCAGCACAGCGAAGGCAAGGCCGAACGACGCAATCAGTACCTGAGCATCGAACGGGAAGGGGTCGTCTACGAACAGCGTGGACAGGGCGATGACACCGCTCAACGCGAACAGCACGCAGAGCAGCACCTGGCCGACACGGAAGAGAAGAGACACGTGCACCTCCTAGTGTGAGATGGGCTCACACTAGAGGCGGTCTCACGCCTCGCGCAATGGGTGCCGGCGGTCAGATCGTGCGCAGGACCGCCACGACCTTGCCGAGCACCTCGGCGAAATCACCCAGGATCGGTTCGAAGTTCGAGTTGCGGGGGAGCAGCCAGGTATGCCCGTCACGCTGACGGAACACCTTGACCGTAGCCTCGGAGTCCAGCATCGCAGCGACGATGTCACCGTTCTCCGCGGTCTTCTGCTGTCGAACGACAACCCAGTCGCCGTCGCAGATGGCGGCGTCGATCATCGAGTCGCCAACGACCTTGAGGATGAACAGGTCGCCCTTGCCGACCAGCTGCCGAGGCAGCGGGAAGACCTCTTCGATCTGCTGCTCGGCGGTGATCGGGATGCCAGCGGCAATACGTCCGACCATCGGAACCATCGCCGCGTCGCCCACCGGTGCGGATGTCTCGGACGAATCCTCGATCGCGGGGAGGTCGATCAGGATCTCGAGCGCCCGGGGGCGGTTCGGGTCGCGCCGCAGGTATCCGCTGAGCTCAAGCTGGTTCAGCTGATGCGTGACGCTCGACAACGAGGACAGGCCAACTGCGTCACCGATCTCGCGCATGCTCGGCGGATAGCCGCGCTGGGAGACCGAGCGCTGGATCACATCAAGGATCGCGAGCTGCTTCTCGCTCAGGTTCTTCCGGCGCCGTGTGCGGCGCTCGGGCTCAGCCTTCTCGTCCATCGGTCTCCCCTCCGCACGGCCATCGACCTGCAATGTCGGTGGTCCCTGATTGTCTGTCTCCAGACACTCGAAACTGTATCCACAAACACCGTGGAAACAAACATGCATTCGAGAGTGTCGTGGCATTAGGGGCAGATTGTCCCTTGACGCCGCGATTCTTTCGAATGTATGTTCGGAACACAGCTTCGCATCCGGTGGCTCCCGGCCGAGCACCGGATGCGAAACCCTCAAGGAGGTAATACTCATGAGCACCATCACCCTGGCCCCTGCTCCCGTCCGCACCCGGCTGCGCCTCACCCGCCGCGGCCGCATCGTGATCACCGGTCTCGTCTCCCTGCCGCTCGTGCTCGGCGTGCTCTTCACCTCGCTCAACGGCGGGGGAGCAACCGCAACCTCGGACCGCAGCGCCGCGTCCTTCGAGTACGTCACCATCCAGGCCGGCGAATCGCTGTGGGGCCTCGCCGAGTCGATCGCGCCCGACGCCGACCCGCGGGACGTCATCTCCGACATCCTCTCGCTCAACCAGGTGAGCACCGCCGACGTGCACCCGGGGCTGCGCCTCGCGCTGCCGTCCGCCTACAGTCACTGACGACACCCGTAACCGCGCTCAGGAGCACGCCTCTAAAATAGGTTGGTGACTTCTCTTGCTGACCTGCCCATTCGTGATGACCTGCGCGGACAGTCGCCCTACGGCGCTCCGCAGAAGAGCGTGTCAATTCGGCTGAACGTCAACGAGAACACCCATCCGATGCCCGACGACGTGGCAGAGGAGATCGTCGCGCGGATCACCGCGGTCGTCCGTGGGCTGAACCGCTACCCGGACCGTGAATTCACCGACCTGCGCGACAGCCTCGCCGGGTACCTCGGACACGGCCTCGACCGCTCGAACATCTGGGCGGCGAACGGATCGAACGAGGTCCTGCAACAGATCCTCCAGGCCTTCGGTGGTCCCGGACGAAGCGTCCTTGGCTTCCCACCCACCTACTCGATGCACTCGATCCTGGCTGCGGGCACCGGAACACGCTGGGTCGCCGGGCCGCGCGACGCCGACTTCGAACTGTCGGCAGCGACCGCGGTGGCTGCGGTCGAGGCCGAGCGGCCGGACCTGGTCTTCTTCTGTTCCCCGAACAACCCGACGGGCACTCCGGTCTCACTCGACACCATCGCCGCCGCCTATGACGCGACGGACGGCATTGTCGTCGTCGACGAGGCCTACGCCGAGTTCGCGCCCGCCGACCAGCCGACCGCCCTCACACTGCTGCCGGGCCGGCCACGCCTGATCGTGTCCCGCACGATGAGCAAGGCGTTCGCCTTCGCCGGCGCCCGAGTCGGCTACCTGGCCGCGGATCCCGCCATCGCCGACGCGCTGCGGCTGGTGCGCCTGCCCTACCACCTGTCCGCGCTCACCCAGGCCGCTGCGATCGCCGCGCTCGCGCACGCCGACGAGATGCTCGCGATGGTCGAGGACATCAAGGCCCAGCGCGACCGGATCATCACCGAGCTTCGGCGGCTCGGCTATAAGACGTACCGCAGCTGGTCGAACTTCGTGCTGTTCGGCGGGGTCGCCAACCCCAACGAACTCTTCGAGACCCTGCTTGCGCAGGACATCATCATCCGTGACCTCGGCATCGACGGCCACCTCCGGGTCAGCGCCGGCACCGAAGCCGAGACGACGGCGTTCCTCGAGGCGATGGCTAGGATCGAAGCATGAGTGCACAGCCCCGCGTCTCGCGGATCACACGCGAGACCAGTGAGTCGAGCATCGAACTGGACTTGAACCTCGACGGAACCGGGGTCAGTGCCATCAGCACGACGGTCCCGTTCTTCGACCACATGCTCACCGCCTTCGCGAAGCACTCCCTCGTCGATTTGACCATCAAGGCCAAGGGCGACATTGAAATCGACGTGCACCACACGGTCGAGGACATTGGCATCTCGCTCGGCAAGGCGATCAAGGAAGCTGTCGGCGACAAGGCCGGGATTTCCCGCTACGGCGATGCCCACGTGCCGCTCGATGACGCCCTCGCTCGCGCCGTCGTCGACATCTCCGGACGGCCGTACCTCGTGCACACCGGTGAACCCGCCGGCTTCGAACACCACCTGATCGGCGGTCACTTCACCGGTTCGATGGTTCGGCACGTGTTCGAGGCCATCGCCCTCAACGCCGGCCTGACCGTGCACCTCACGGTGCTCGCCGGTCGTGACCCCCACCACATCGCCGAAGCCGAGTTCAAGGCGTTCGCACGCGCCTTCCGGCAGGCTGTGGCCTCCGATGCCCGCGTCAGCGGGATCCCGTCAACCAAGGGTGCTCTGTAACCAAGTGACCACACCATCCGTCGTCGTCCTTGACTACGGCTCGGGCAACATCCATTCCGCGGCGAAGGCCCTGGAAGCAGCAGGCGCCCGCGTCGACGTGACCGCCGACCGGCAGAAGGTCGCCGAGGCCGACGGTCTGCTCGTCCCCGGCGTCGGCGCGTTCGCCGCCGTCATGCAGCAGCTGCGGGCCGTGCGCGGCGACGAGCTCATCGATCGCCGGCTGGCCGGCGGTCGCCCGGTGCTCGGCATCTGCGTCGGCATGCAGGTGCTCTTCGAACGCGGCGTCGAACGCGGAACCGACACTGAGGGTCTCGGCGAGTGGCCGGGAACGGTCACCCAGCTCCAATCCGAGGTGCTGCCACACATGGGTTGGAACACGGTCGAGGCCGCGGAGGACTCCGTGCTCTTCGACGGTATCCAGAATGAGCGTTTCTACTTCGTCCACTCGTATGGCACACCGGAGTGGACCCTCGAGATCGAACCGCCGTTTCCGCAGGCGAAACTCACCTGGGCGGAACACGGCAGCCGGTTCCTGGCCGCCGTCGAGAATGGGCCGCTGTCGGCCACCCAGTTCCACCCGGAGAAGTCCGGCGAGCCCGGCATCCGGCTCCTGAGCAACTGGCTGCGCAGCCTGTAAGCCTCTTCCGCGTACTGGAGTACGATTCTGTATTTGTGCCCGAAGGCACAACCTCCTGAGATCAAGGACATCATGAGCGAGTTCAACACGACCCCGGCCCTTACCTTGCTGCCGGCGGTCGATGTGGCAGATGGAAAAGCGGTCCGCCTCACCCAGGGCGCGGCCGGCAGTGAAACCAACTACGGAGAGCCGGCGGATGCCGCCGAAGAATGGGTCGCCCAGGGCGCCGAGTGGATCCACCTCGTCGACCTCGACGCCGCCTTCGGCCGTGGCAACAACCGCAATGTCATCAAGCGGGTGATCAAGAGCATCCCGAAGCACGTGAACATTGAACTGTCCGGCGGGATCCGCGACGACGCCAGCCTTGAGGCCGCGCTCGCCACCGGCGCCAAGCGCATCAACCTCGGCACCGCGGCGCTCGAGAACCCGGAGTGGGCAGCCCACGTCATCTCCGAGTACGGCGAGGCAATCGCCGTCGGCCTGGACGTGCGCGGCACCACGCTCGCCGCTCGCGGCTGGACGAAGGAAGGCGGCGACATCTGGCATGTCATGGACCGCCTCGAGCTCGCCGGCTGCAGCCGTTACGTCGTCACCGACGTCACCAAGGACGGCACCCTTCAGGGACCAAACATCGAGCTGCTGCAGCAGGTGCTCGACCGCACTGACAAGCCGGTGATCGCCTCAGGCGGCATCTCCAGCCTCGATGACATTGCCGCGCTGCGCGAACTTGTGCCGCACGGACTCGAGGGAGCCATCGTCGGCAAGGCGCTCTACGCCAAGGAGTTCACCCTGGCCGAGGCGCTCGACGTCGCCGGCAGCTGAGGCTGATGGCTCTCGCCGACTCAGCGGGCGTTCCCTGGGAAGGGCGGCACTTCGAGCAGAACGTGCACGCCGCCGATGATGGTTCCGCGCCCCCGGCGCTGATCGAGGCGCTCCGCCGGTTCCACGAGGGCAGCGCCGACGCCTCCGTCGTCGTTGATGCCTTCCGCGACTCGCGGCTGCTCATCCCGCTCGTCGCCCACCTCGGTGAGGCCGGCGAGAACGAGCACGGACACCTGATCGACAAGAGCCAGGAACTCTCGATCGTGACCGTCGCCGGACCGGACGGCCGCAATGTGCTCCCGGTGTTCTCATCGGTGACGGCAATGAGCAGATGGAATCCGGATGCCCGGCCGGTGCCAGCCGACGGGATGCGCGTCGCTCTTGCCGCAGCGCACGAGCAAACCGACCTGGTCGTGCTCGACCCGCTGTCGGACACCGAGTTCGTGCTGCGCAGGCCGGCGCTGTGGGCCATCGCGCAGTCGCAGCCGTGGCTGCCGAGCCACCTGAACCCCGAGGTGGTCGCCGCGATGCGCGCCAGCGTCAGCGAGGAACCGGCGGTCACCGACATCCAGCTCGCCTCCGGCGATCCGGCGGGAACCCTGGCCGGCCCGGAGCTCACCGTGCGCCTTGCCCTGATTGACGGGCTGGCGAAGCCCGCGCTCGACGCCACCCTGTCACGCCTTGCCTCACGCTGGGCGGCAGACGAGGTCATCGCGACCAAGGTGGATTCCCTGGCACTGCAGTTGGTGGCATCCGCGCACGATTGACACCCCTTCGGGGGCGGGAGGACAATCGGAGCCAGCATGCCCGACGTGTGCAGAATGCAGGTGCTCCCATGCGTGAAACGACGGTCGATGAAGCCGCTTCAGGCGGCGAACTGAGCCACTGGCAATACGGGCCACTTCTCGAGAGCACGGCCGAGCGCGCCAAACGCTGGCTGGACGGCGTGCCGGATCGGCCGGTTCCACCGCACTCCGGGATCGAGGAAGCCAAGAACGCGCTGGGCAGGAGCCTTCCCGACAACGGGCATGACGCCGCACGCGTGATCGAGAAACTGGTAGCGGGCGTTGAGCCGGGCCTGATGGCCATCCAGTCGCCGCGGTTCTACGGCTGGGTCATGGGCGGAACGCACCCGGTGGCGCTCGCGGCCGACTGGCTCGTCAGTTCCTGGGACCAGAACGCGGGTATGCGCTCGGTCACCCCGGGAGTAGTCGCCGCCGAAGAGATCGCGGGGGAGTGGGTCCTCGAGGTGTTGGGGCTGCCAGCTGGTTGCGCGGTCGGCTTCGTCACCGGCGCAACCGTAGCCAGCTTCGTCGGACTGTCCGCGGCCAGGCACCACGTGCTGGCGAACGCGGGGTGGGACGTCAACCGTGACGGCCTCTTCGGGGCTCCCCACATCAACTTCGTCGTCGGGCAGGAACGCCACAGTGCTGTCGACCTGGCCGGGCGCTACCTCGGCCTCGGCGCCCCGATGGTGATCCCGTCCGATGCGCAGGGCAGGATCCGGGTCGACCTGCTTGCCGATCACCTGGCCGACGTCGACGGGCCGACGATCGTGTGCCTGCAGGCCGGCAACGTGCACTCCGGGTCGTTCGACGACTTCCTCGGCGGCATTGAGATCGCCCACCAACGGCAGGCGTGGGCGCATATCGATGGTGCCTTCGGGCTCTGGGCGGCCGCCTCACCCCGGTTCGATTCACTGGTGGACGGGTTCCGGCGTGCCGACTCGTGGGCGACCGACGCGCACAAGACTCTCAACGTGCCCTACGACTGCGGAGTGGCAATCGTTGCCCACCCGGAGGCGCTGGCCGCGGCGTTCGGCGTCGAAGCCAGCTACTTGGCCACTGCGGAAGATGGCGCCAATCCGTACGACCTGGTCCCGGAGCTCTCCCGGCGTGCCCGTGGCGTGCCGGTGTGGGCGGCACTGCGCTGGCTCGGACGTTCTGGGGTGACCAAGCTGGTCGAGCGCCTCGCCGACGGTGCTGCAGGGCTCGCCGAGGGATTCCGTACTCTGCCGGGAGCGAAGGTCCTGAACGAGGTCGTCTTCACCCAGGTTTGCCTTGCCCTGCGCGACGACGCCACGACGATCGGCGTTGGCCAGTTGTTGCGCGACGAGGGCCTGGTCTTTGCCTCGCCGTCGAGATGGCACGATCGGGCGATCCTGCGTTTCTCGGTCAGCAATTGGGCGACGGATGCCCAGCAGGTCGAGTTGACCGTCGACGCCGTACGGCGCGCACTCGCGAAGTGGGAAGGCTAGCCCGCTAGTTGACCGGCCCGGTGTACTTCTCACCGGGTCCCTTGCCGGGCTCGTCCGGGAACGGCGACGCCTCACGGAACGCCAACTGCACCGTGCGCAGCCCGTCGCGGAGCGCCAGCGCGTGGTGGTCGCCGAGGAACGGCGCGGAGGCCGTGACCAGCCCAGCGAGAGCGGTGATCAGCTTGCGAGCCTCATCCAGATCCGTGGCAGCGTCGCCCTCCTCGGCCAGGCCGCACTTCACCGCTGCGGCGCTGAGCAGGTGGATGCTGACGGTGTTGATGACCTCGACGGCTGGTACTTCGGCAATGTCGCGGATCTCGTCAGGCTCGCTCATTCTTCATTCCTCTGCTAGTCTTGTGCGGGCTCCGGGGCTTCTCCCCGGTACGAAAGTGGAGATTCTCCCACCCGCGCTTGACCGCTACATAAGGTTACCGGGTAGTTACACCCCGCCGGTCCGCACCGAAAGGAGCAGGCAGGCAGCTAAAGGGTGTGAGCGCCGCTGTGCGCGTGTATCTTTCCTCTCGTGGTTTCCGGCACCCGTCGGATTCCGGCTCGGTGTTTTCGTAGAACGAGGAGATACGTATTAGCGATCCCAGAACGAACGACCGTATCCGCGTCCCCGAGGTCCGCCTCGTAGGACCGGCTGGCGAACAGGTCGGCGTGGTCAAGATCGAGGTAGCCCTGCGCCTGGCGCAGGAGGCCGACCTTGACCTGGTGGAAGTTGCCCCCAACTCCAAGCCGCCGGTTGCCAAGATCATGGATTACGGCAAGTTCAAGTACGAGGCTGCGCAGAAGGCGAAGGATGCCCGGCGCAACCAGGCGAACACCATCCTCAAGGAGGTTCGGTTCCGCCTCAAGATCGACAAGCACGACTACGAAACAAAGCGCAAGCGCGCAGAGGGATTCCTCAAGGGCGGCGACAAGGTCAAAGCCATGATCCTCTTCCGCGGGCGCGAGCAGTCCCGCCCCGACCAGGGTGTGCGCTTGCTCCAGAAATTTGCCGAAGATGTCGCGGAGTTCGGAACGGTTGAATCGAACCCCACCATTGACGGTCGAAACATGGTCATGGTCATTGGCCCGCTGAAGAACAAGGCGGACGCAAAGGCGGAGGCTAACGCGAAGCGTGCCAGTGATAAGGCACACGACACAGAGACAGCAGAGGAAGAGAATGCCTAAGCAGAAGACGCACTCCGGCGCCAAGAAGCGCTTCAAGTTGACCGGATCCGGCAAGATCATGAAGCAGCAGGCCGGCATGCGCCACAACCTGGAGGTCAAGTCGACCGACCGCAAGCGTCGTTTGAACGCGGACCAGGTCATCGCTCCGGCCGACGTCAAGTCGATCAAGAAGCTTCTCGGCAAGTAAGGGATTAAAGACAAATGGCAAGAGTAAAGAGGGCGGTCAACGCCGCCAAGAAGCGTCGCGTTATTCTTGAGCGGGCCGAGGGCTACCGCGGTCAGCGGTCGCGCCTGTACCGCAAGGCCAAGGAGCAGGTCACTCACTCGCTGGTTTACAGCTACCGTGACCGCCGGGCCAAGAAGGGCGAGTTCCGTCGCCTCTGGATCCAGCGCATCAACGCCGCGGCGCGTGCGAACGGTATGACTTACAACCGTCTCATCCAGGGCCTGAGCCTGGCTGGTGTCGAGGTCGACCGTCGCATCCTCGCCGACCTCGCGGTCAACAACCCCGAGACCTTCGCGGCTCTGGTGCAGACTGCGAAGAAGGCGCTTCCGGCCGACACGTCGGCTCCGAAGGCTGACGCTGCAGCGTAAGCACTCTTCAAGAAGACCCCCTGTCGCTCCGGCGGTAGGGGGTCTTCTCGTTACTAGACTGAGCCCATGATCGATAACCCCCGCTCGCCGCGCGTGCGAGGGGTGGCAAAACTAGCCAAGCGCGACGCGCGCTCGAAGACCGGGCTGTTCCTGCTGGAAGGGCCCCAGGCCGTCGCCGAGGCGCTCGCCTATCACTACGAGTTGCTCGTCGAGTTGTACGCCACCGAGGCCGCGATCGAGCGGTACACCGACATCGCACAAGCAGCCGTTGACGGCGGCGTCGACGTCGAGATCGTCTCGGAGCAGGTGCTCGCCACGATGGCCGACACCGTCACTCCGCAAGGCATCGTCGCGGTCTGTCGGCAGTTCCCGACATCCGTTCGCGACATCTTCAAGAGCGGCCCGAAGCTCATCGCAATCCTCGAAGAGGTGCGGGATCCGGGCAACGCAGGCACGATCATCAGGGCAGCGGATGCTGCCGGCGCGGATGGCGTGATCTTCACCGGCCGCACGGTTGACGTGTACAACCCCAAGGTGGTGCGGTCGACGACCGGGTCCTTGTTCCACATGCCCGTCGCCATCAGCCCCGACCTCGAGTCCGTTCTCGAGCGTGCCCGGCAGGCCGGAATCCAGATCCTCGCCGCCGATATCAAGGGCGACGACCTCCTGGCCGCAAGGACCGCAGGCGTACTTGACCAGCCCACCGCCTGGTTGTTCGGCAACGAGGCGCGTGGGCTTTCCGACGAGCACTTCGCTTTGGCAGACCGGGCAATCAGCGTGCCGATCTACGGCAAGGCCGAGTCGATGAACCTCGCCACCGCCGCCTCGGTATGCCTCTACGAGAGCGCCTTCGCGCAGCGCACGCAGGCTGAGTAGCCGGTTCCGCTGCCGCTGGTCGAGCCTGCTCTCCGCTGGTCGAGCTTGTCGAGACCTCGGTCTCGACAAGCTCGACCAACGAATCGGGTCAGCTCATCGAGACGAGGATCTTCACCTCGTTGTCCTTGTTGGTGATCAGGCGCTGGAAGCCCTGTTCGATGATGTCGTCGACCGTGATCTTCGACGTGATGAACGGCGCCAGGTTGACCTTGCCGCTCTGCACCAGCTCGATCGCCTCAGCGTGGTCGTTCGCGTAGCCGATGGAGCTGCCGAGTTCGCGGTCGCCGAAGGTGAGTTCGCCGGCGATGTTGATCTCGACGGGCTTCGTGTGGATGGCGACGACCTCGAGACGACCGCCGGCGCCCAGCACCTCGAGCAGTTGGTGCACGACGACGCCGACACCGGCAGCGTCGAACGCCAGGTCAGCGCCCGCGCCGCCGCTCTGCTCGGCGACGATGGCCTTGAGGTCCTCGGTCGAGGGATCGACCACGACATCCGCGACGCCGGCCGACGCGGCCTTCTCGCGGCGTGCCTTCGAAACCTCGCTGACGATCGTCTTCACGCCCTTGGCCTTGAGCACGGCAGCCACGAGCAGGCCGATCGGTCCGGCACCGCCAACCAC
Source organism: Diaminobutyricimonas sp. LJ205 (assembly GCF_009755725.1). NCBI lineage: Bacteria > Bacillati > Actinomycetota > Actinomycetes > Micrococcales > Microbacteriaceae > Ruicaihuangia > Ruicaihuangia ninglii. The sequence goes on from NZ_CP046619.1 coordinate 1,123,805, forward strand.
GGCGACCTGGCCCGCGGTTGCGCCCGCGTGCTTCACCGCGTGCAGCGCCACCGAAAGCGGCTCAATCATCGCAGCCTGGTCGAGCGGCATATCGCCGACCGGGTGCACCCAGCGCTGCTCGACGACGATGTGCTCGCTGAGACCGCCGCCGAGACCGGAGATGCCGATGAAGCCCATCTGCTCGCAGAGGTTGTACTTGCCTGCCTTGCAGGCGGCACAGGTGCCGTCGACCATGAGCGGCTCGACAACAACCGAGTCGCCGACATTGATGCCCTCGACGCCCTCGCCGATCTCCTCGACGACACCGGAGAACTCGTGACCGAGCACCACGGGCAGTGTCTCGCCTGACAGCGGATGCGGGGAGTCGAGCGTAGGCGCCGGAGGCATCGGTCCCTCGTGGAAGAGGTGCAGGTCGCTGCCGCAGATGCCGTTGAAAGCTGGGGCGATCTTCACCGTCCCAGGTCGCAGCGTGGGCTCTTCCACCTCCTCGACTCGGATGTCTTCCTTGCCGTAGTACATGGCGGCCTTCATTACGTACTTCCTTTCCTGCGGGTACCTTGTGGGTGCCTCAACCGTAGGTCGCGGTTCTGAAGATTCCTTCAACGACGCCGTTCGGCCACTCACTACCAGTACTCTCAACAGCAGGGCAGCGACGGAGCTGCAACCGAGGACGACTCGCAAGTTAAGGATTTGTTACGAAGCGCGCCACGGTTTGACCCATATCAGCCGAACATGGGAATGTAATCAGCATGGAACCACTCGTCGTCATCGACAGCGTCAACAAGCATTACGGCGAACTACATGTTCTGAAGAACATCACAACGACCGTCAACAAGGGCGAAGTCGTCGTCGTGATCGGCCCAAGTGGCTCCGGCAAATCCACCCTCTGCCGCGCGATCAACCGGCTCGAGACCATCGACTCGGGAACGATCACGATCGACGGCAAGAAGCTGCCCGCCGAGGGCTCCGGTCTCGCCAAGTTGCGTGCCGATGTCGGGATGGTCTTCCAGTCGTTCAACCTGTTCGCGCACAAGACCGTGCTCGAGAACATCACCCTCGGCCCGCGCCGGGTGCGGAACATGTCCAAGGCCGATGCCGACAAGCGGGCGATGGAACTGCTTGACCGGGTCGGCGTCGCCAACCAGGCGAAGAAGATGCCGTCGCAACTCTCCGGTGGTCAGCAGCAGCGCGTCGCCATTGCCCGATCGCTGGCGATGGACCCCAAGCTCATCCTGCTTGACGAGCCGACTTCGGCGCTCGACCCGGAGATGATCAACGAGGTGCTCGAGGTCATGATCGGCCTTGCCCACGAGGGCATGACCATGGTGGTCGTCACGCACGAGATGGGCTTCGCCCGCAAGGCCGCGAACCGCGTGCTGTTCATGGCAGACGGCGAGATCGTGGAAGAAGCAACCCCTGAAACCTTCTTCACCAACCCTCAGTCTCCGAGAGCGAAGGACTTCCTCTCGAAAATCCTCACCCACTAACCGGTGGGTGATCACCACAGCACCAAGGAGGGAACCATGCGACTCAAAAAGGGTCTCGTGATTTCAGCAATCGCCGCGGCCAGCATGCTGACGCTTGCCGCTTGTACCGACTCGGGCGCGCCCAGCGCCGAGCCTGAGGTCGAAGACGTCGAGTTCGAAGCGGGCACCACGATGGCCGAGCTCAATGAGGCGGGCTCGATCACCATCGGCACCAAGTTCGACCAGCCGTTGTTCGGCCTGGTTGGCCCGGACGGTACCCCGGTCGGTTTCGACGTCGAAATCGGCAAGATCATTGCCGCGGAGCTGGGCATCGCCGCCGACGACATCGAGTGGGTCGAGACCGTGTCCGCGAACCGCGAGCCGTTCATCCAGAACGGCCAGGTCGACATCGTTGTCGCGACGTACACGATCAACGACACCCGCAAGGAAGTCATCGACTTCGCAGGCCCCTACTACGAAGCCGGTCAGGACCTGCTCGTGCTCGAGGGCAATGCCGAAGGCATCGAGGGCCCGGAGTTCTTCACCGAGAACCCCGACAAGAAGGTCTGCACCGTCACCGGTTCCACCTCGGCCACCAACATCGCCGAACACGCGACCGCTGAGGGCCAGATCCTCACCGCCGAAACCTACTCGGCGTGCCTCGAGCCGCTGCGCAACGGTGAGGTCGTCGCCGTCACCACCGACAACGTGATCTTGGCGGGTCTCGCCGACCAGAACCCTGGCGAGTTCGAGGTCGTGGGTGCCCCGTTCACCGCTGAGCCCTACGGCATCGGCCTTGAAAAGGGCGACGACGCGTTCCGCAACTTCATCAACGACACCCTCGAGGCTGCCTACGAAGACGGCCGTTGGGAATCCGCGTGGGAAGCCACCGCGGGCAAGGTGCTCGACCTGCCGGAACCGCCGGCAGTCGACCGCTACTAAGTAATCAACACTGAACGGATGGCCCGCTCGCAACACCCGGGCGGGCCATCCGCCAGCACGCAACACCACGCACTCAACAACAGAAGAGGAGGTGCCGATGGACGCGGTCATTGAATATCTGCCGGAGTTCGGCCAGGCATTCCTAGTCACGCTCAGCCTCCTCGTGTACTCGGGACTCGGCGCTCTCGTCATCGGAGTGATCATTGCGGCGTTGCGGATCTCACCGGTGGCGTCGTTGCGGGTGTTCGCGACGGCGTACACCGAGCTGTTTCGCAACATCCCGCTCACCCTCATCCTGTTCTTCTGCGCGTTCGTCCTTCCTTACCTTGAAGTCGACCTCGCGTACTACAACCTCGCTCTCATCGGCCTCACGGCGTACACCTCGCCCTTCGTGGCTGAGGCGATTCGTTCCGGCGTGAACGGCGTGCCAGTCGGCCAGGCGGAGGCTGCGCGAAGTATCGGTCTCGGCTTCGGCCAGGTGCTCAGCCTCATTGTCATGCCGCAGGCGATCCGTATGGTCATTCCACCGCTCATCAACGTGTTCATCGCGCTGACCAAGAACACGTCGGTCGCTGGCGCATTCTTCGTCGTCGAAATCTTCAACGTCGCCCGCACCGCGTCCAACGACCGCGGCGACGAGGTCGTGCCGATCCTTCTGGCTGCGGCGCTGCTGTATCTCGTGATCACTGTTCCGCTCGGCCTCATCGCCGGTCGCATCGAGAAGAAGGTGGCGGTGCTGCGATGACCTCCGTGCTCTATGACGCCCCCGGGCCCCGCGCCAAGCGGCGGTCGGTGCTCATTTCGATCGTCGGTGCCGTGCTCATCGTCGGCGGCTTGGTCTGGCTTATCTTCACGCTCGGCCAGCCGCGCGTTTCCGCGAACGGCTCCGTCCAACCTGGAATGTGGGATCCCAGCCGCTGGGACATCTTCCTCGACGTGCAGGTCTGGCGGTTCCTGGGAGAGGGTGTGCTCGCGACCCTGCGGATGTTCGCAGTCGCGGCGGTCTTCGCGATCATCATCGGCATCCTGTTCTCCTTCGGACGCGCTGCCGCACGTCAATGGATTCGCGTGCCGGTCACCGTGATCCTCGAATTCTTCCGCGGCATGCCGGTGCTGCTGATGATGCTGTTCATCCTGCTGGTGTTCGCTACCGGTGCCTACTGGGCCGGCGTCTGGGCGCTCGCGGTCTACAACGGCGCGATCATCGGTGAGGCCCTGCGCGCCGGAATCCAGTCGCTGCCCAAGGGACAGCGCGAGGCAGGGCTGTCGATCGGACTCACCCCGCTTGAGACCCGATTCCGGATCGAGTTCCCGCAGGCGTTCAGGCAGATGCTGCCGATCATCCTCGCGCAGCTGGTCGTGCTGCTGAAGGACACCGCGCTCGCCTACATCGTCGGCTACCCCGAGTTGCTGCGGAACGCGACCCAGTTCCTCGCGAACTTCTACGGCAACCGCTACTTCTTCTCGCTGTTCTTCGTCGCCTTGGGCATCTACCTGATCATGAACCTCACCCTGTCGTGGTTTGCTCGGTTCGTGGCCAAACGCACCGGGCCGAAGCTCGGCAAGGCGGCCGGACCGGGACCTCGCGTCGCGGGTGTTGAAGGCACGCAAGCGATCACGATGCCCAGCGCGACCGGTGAGGCGCAGCCCGGTCTCTGAGCCCCGACTAAACTTGGGCCTCGTGCCAGAACCGACTCCAATCTCTGACCAGGCCGTCTCAGCGGCCGTCGAGTCCGCCTTAGCCGCGATCGCCGCAGCAACGGACTCTGCCGCCCTCAAGGACGTGCGTTCAGCGCACCTCGGTGACTCGTCGCCGCTGGTGCGCTTCAACGCCCAGCTCCGCGACGTGCCGAACGACCAGAAGGCCGCACTCGGCAAGCTGGTCGGGCAGGCACGCGGTCGGGTGAACCAGGCCTTCGCCACCCGCGAGGCCGAGATCACTGCCCAGGAGGAGACCGCCAGGCTGGCCGCCGAAGCGGTGGATGTCACGGCTCTCGCCTCCCGCTGGACGCCAGGCGCGCGGCATCCGCTCACCCTGCTCATGGAAGAGATGGCGGACGTCTTCGTCGGCATGGGCTGGGAGGTCGCCGAGGGCCCCGAGCTTGAGAACGAGTGGTTCAACTTCGACGCGCTGAACTTCGACGAGGATCACCCGGCGCGCGCCACCCAGGACACCTTCTTCGTCGACCCGGTCGAGAAGCACCTGCTGATGCGCACGCACACCTCGCCCGTGCAGGTTCGCTCGCTGCTCGGCCGCGAGCTGCCGGTTTACATCGTTGCGCCGGGCCGCGTGTACCGCAGCGACGAGCTGGATGCCACGCACACCCCGGTGTTCAACCAGATCGAGGGCATCGCCATCGACAAGGGCCTCACCATGGCGCACCTGCGCGGCACGCTCGAGCACCTCGCCCGGTCGATGTTCGGCGAGGACGCCAAGATCCGCCTGCGCCCGAACTACTTCCCGTTCACCGAGCCGAGCGCCGAGATGGATGTCTGGCAGCCGAACGCCAAGGGTGGCGCCCGGTGGGTCGAGTGGGGCGGCTGCGGCATGGTCAACCGGAACGTGCTGCGCGCGGCCGGCATCGACCCGGACGAATACCAGGGCTTCGCCTTCGGAATGGGCATCGAGCGCACGCTGCAGTTCCGCAACGACATGAACGATATGCGCGACATGGTCGAGGGCGACATCCGCTTCTCGCAGCAGTTCGGAATGGTGGTCTGATGCGCGTCCCAGTCTCGTGGCTTCGTGAGGTTGTCGACATCCCCGCGGACGCGACCGCCGAGGACATCCAGGCCGCGCTCGTGCGCGTCGGCCTCGAAGAGGAAGCGGTGCATCGCAGCGAACTGAGCGGCCCGATCGTGGTCGGCGAGGTTCTCGAGTTCGTCGACGAACCGCAGTCGAACGGCAAGACCATCCGCTGGGTCCAGTTGAACGTCGGCGAAGCGAACGGTGGTGTCCGCAGCGTCGTCTGCGGCGCGCACAACTTCCTCGTCGGCGACAAGGTCGTGGTCACCCTGCCCGGCGCAGTGCTGCCGGGGCCCTTCCCGATCGCCGCCCGCAAGACCTACGGCCACGTGAGCGACGGCATGATCGCATCGGCCCGTGAGCTCGGCCTCGGCGAGGAACACACCGGCATCCTGCGCCTGACCGAACTCGGCCTCGACCCTGAGCCCGGCACCGACGCGCTGCCGTTGCTCGGCCTCGACGACTACGCGTTCGAGGTGAACGTCACCCCCGACCGCGGCTACGCGCTGTCGATCCGCGGCATCGGCCGCGAGTACGCGAACTCCACAGGCGCGGCCTTCCGCGACCCGGCGGCCACCCCGGCGATCCGCGAACTCTGCGAGGCGCCGATGACCCGGTCCTTCCCGGTCACGGTCGCCGACCAGGCGCCGATCCGCGACCGGATCGGCTGCCAGGTGTTCGTCACCCGTGTCGTGACCGGCATCGACGCCACCCGCCGCACCCCGGCGTGGATGGTGTCACGGCTGAAGCTGGCCGGCATCCGGTCCCTGTCGCTGCCGATCGACGTGACCAACTACGTGATGCTCGAACTCGGCCAGCCGATCCACGGCTACGACCTCGACAAGCTCACCGGCGGCATCACCGTGCGGCGGGCGAACCCGGGGGAGAAGCTCACCACGCTGGATGCTCAGACCCGCACGCTGAGCACCGAGGACCTGCTGATCACCGACGACTCCGGCCCGATCGGACTGGCCGGGGTCATGGGCGGGGCGACCACAGAGATGTCGGATGCCACCACCAACGTGCTGATTGAGGCGGCCAACTTCGACCCGGTGTCGATCGCCCGCACCGCCCGCAGGCACAAGCTGCCGAGCGAGGCCTCCAAGCGCTTCGAGCGTGGCGCCGACCCACTGGTCGCCGAGGCCGCCGCCGCCCGCGTGGTCGAACTGCTGGTCGAGCTGGCCGGTGGCACGGCCGAGCCGACCGGCTCGGTGCTGCACACCGCCGCGAAGCCGCAGCCGATCCTGCTGCGTGACGGCTTCGTCGACCGCATCATGGGTGCTTCCTACACCGACGATGAGATCAAGAGCTCGCTCGAGGCGATCGGCACCACCGTCGTGCCCGTCGACGGCGGACTGTCAGTCACACCGCCGAGCTGGCGGCCCGACCTCTCCGACGAGCCCACCCTCGCCGAGGAAGTCGCCCGCATCGTCGGGTACGACCGGGTGCCGTCGGTGCTGCCGGTCGCACCTCCCGGGCGTGGGCACACCCGCGCCCAGAAGCTGCGCCGGGCTGCGGCGCAGATGCTCGCCGCCAACGGTCTCACCGAGGTACAGGTGTACCCGTTCCTGTCCGAGACCGCGCACCGCCGGTTCTCGGGGGATGCCCCCGCAGTGAAGCTCGCCAACCCGCTGGACGCCGAGGTGCCGTACCTGCGTCGCACCCTCTTGCCCGGCCTGGTCGATACCGCGCGCCGAAATCTGTCCCGCGGCCTCACCGACCTGGCGCTGTTCGAGATCGGCACCGTGTTCCTGCCCGAGGCCGGCCGTGAGTACGGCAGCGGGCCCCTGCCGGTCGGCAACGCGCACCCGGGGGAAGCCCGGCTCGCCGAGCTGAACGACAGTATCCCGCCGCAGCGTTGGAGCGTCGGCGCATTGCTGCTCGGCGACCAGATCGTCAAGCAGCCCGGCATCCGTCCGGTCGGCACCGGCATCGCCGACGCCGTCACGGTCGCCCAGCAGCTCGCGGCCGCCCTCGGCGTGACGATCCGGATCGAGCAGGGCAACCACCCGGCGATGCACCCGGGTCGCACCGCAGAGATCTTCGCGGGCGACACCGTCGTGGGCGTGGCGGGAGAGCTGTTGCCGGCGCTGGCCGAGGAACTCGACCTGCCGCGCGTGGTCGCCGTGCTCGAACTCAACCTCGATGCGCTGATCGAGGCCGGGGCGACCGAGGTGCAGACCTCCGTGATCTCCGGCTTCCCGGCAGCGACCCAAGACCTCTCGTTGGTCGTCTCGCGTTCGGTTCCCGCCGGTGAGGTGCTCGACGCGGTCGCCGAGGGAGCCGGCGGGCTGCTCGAGGACATCCGGCTGGTGGACGACTACCGCGGCACCGGGGTCACCGATGACAGCAAGTCGTTGACGTTCGCGCTGCGGTTCCGGGCATCCGATCGCACCCTGACGGCGGCCGAGGCCAGCGAGGCGAAGCTCGCGGGCGCGGCTCTGGCGGGGGAGCGGTTCGGCGCCACCATTCGCGAGTGAGCCGAGGCATGAATTTTTCCGGAGCGGATGTCGGGCGATAGTGTTTCCGGGTGGACAACTCCCGCGAAGCCGAACTCCGACGCCTCCGCCGTCGTGTTCTTCGCGTACGCCGACTCTCGGCGACGTCGCACCGCTGATTCGTCAGCCGGATTGCCGCGTCGCCGCCTCCGGTCGACCGTCCGCTTGTGATCCTTAAGGTTGAGACATGCCTCTTTCCGTTGCCGTTGCCGGTGCCAGCGGCTATGCGGGGGGCGAGCTGCTGCGGCTGCTCGCCGACCACCCCGATGTGACCGTCACCACTGTCACCGCACACTCCAACGCCGGCCAGCCGCTGATTCAGGTGCAACCGCACCTGCGTTCGCTGGCCCATCTCACGCTCGTCGAGACCACCCCCGAGAACCTGTCCGGGCATGATGTCGTCTTCGTCGCCCTGCCGCACGGCATGTCGGGGGAACTCACCGAGCACCTCGGCGACGACAGTCTCGTCATCGACTGCGGCGCCGACCACCGGCTGACGAACGAAGCCGACTGGGCGAAGTTCTACGGTGGCGAGTTCTACGGCGCCTGGACTTACGGGCTGCCCGAACTGCTGCTTCAGAATGGTGGTCAGCAGCGTGAGCGGCTCGCCGGTGCGAAGCGCATCGCCGTGCCCGGCTGCAACGTCACCGCGATCACCCTGGGGCTTGCCCCCGGGATCGCCGCCGGCGTGATCGAGCCCGACGACCTCGTCGCGGTACTCGCGGTCGGCACCTCCGGCGCCGGCAAGAGCCTGAAGACGCACCTGCTGGCCAGCGAGATCCACGGATCGGCGTCCCCGTACGCGGTCGGTGGCACCCACCGGCACAACCCCGAGATCCGGCAGAACCTCACCGCAGCCGGGGGAGCGGACGTGAGCATCTCGTTCACTCCGGTGCTCGTGCCGATGAGTCGCGGCATCCTTGCCACCTCGACGGCGAAGCTGCGCGACGGCGTCTCCGCCTCCGACGTGCGGGCCGCATGGGAGAGCGCCTACGCGAACGAGGCGTTCGTGCATGTGCTGCCCGAGGGCCAGTTCCCGAAGACCGCCGATGTGCTCGGCGCCAACACCGTGCTGGTCGGCATCGCCGTCGATGAGGCGGCAGGGCGAGTCGTCGTGGTCAGCGCGATCGACAATCTGGTCAAGGGCACAGCGGGCGCCGCCATCCAGTCCATGAATCTCGCCCTCGGCCTGCCCGAGGCGACCGGCCTGCCTCTGAATGGAGTCGCCCCGTGACCATCACAACCCCGAAGGGGTTCCGTGCCGCGGGCGTCACCGCCGGCCTCAAGTTGAGCGGCGGACGCGACCTCGCGCTCATCGTCAATGACGGGCCGAGCAAGGCCGCGGCGGCGGTGTTCACGAGCAACCGTGCCCAGGCGAACCCGATCCTGTGGTCCAAGCAGGCGATCAGCGACGGTGTGGTCGAAGCGATCGTGCTGAACTCCGGCGGCGCGAACTGCTTCACCGGGGCGCAGGGTTTCCAGACCACGCACGCCACCGCCGAGGGCGTCGCCGAGCGGCTCGGCGTCTCCGCTGGCGACGTGCTGGTCTGCTCCACCGGTTTGATCGGCGAGCAGCTCGACCTCGACAAAATCCTCGGAGGGGTGCGCTTCGCGGTTGCCAGCCTGTCGCCCAAGGGCGGCGAGGACGCCGCGAAAGCCATCATGACCACCGACACCGTGCCGAAGACCGCTGTCGTCGAACGCGAGGGCTGGTCGATCGGCGGGATCGCCAAGGGCGCCGGGATGCTCGCGCCCGCGCTGGCCACGATGCTGGTCGTGATCACGACCGACGCCGACCTCGACTCGGTGGCCCTCGACACCGCTCTGCGGCAGGCGACCCGGATGAGCTTCGACCGTCTCGACTCCGACGGCTGCACCTCGACCAACGACCAGGTGACGCTGCTTGCGTCCGGGGCATCCGGAATCGCGCCAGACGCCGCCGCCTTCCAGGCTGCGCTCACCGAACTCTGCCTTGACCTCGCGACGCAGCTGATGGCCGACGCCGAAGGGGCGAGTCACGACATCCTGATCGAGGTTGTGAACGCCGCCAGCGAAGACGACGCCGTTGAGGTGGGCCGCTCGGTCGCCCGGAACAACCTGTTCAAGACCGCGGTCTTCGGCAACGATCCGAACTGGGGCCGGGTGCTCGCCGCGATCGGCACCACCCAGGCGGAGTTCGATCCGTATCAGGTGGATGTCTCGATGAACGGCGTGCGAGTCTGCCACGCGGGCGCGCCCGACCAGCCTCGCGACCAGGTCGACCTGAGTGGTCGCACCGTGCACGTGCACATCGACCTCAAGGCGGGCACCGAGACCGCGACGATTCTCACCAACGATCTCACTCACGAGTACGTGCACGAGAACAGCGCGTACAGCTCATGACCGAGTCGGATGCCGCGGCCAAAGCCGCAACCCTGATCGAGAGCCTGCCGTGGCTGAAACGCTTCCACGGCGAGACCATCGTGGTGAAGTTCGGCGGCAACGCCATGGTCGACGAAGATCTCAAGCGCGCGTTTGCCGAAGACATGGTCTACCTGCGCTACGCCGGCATCAAGCCGGTCGTCGTGCACGGCGGCGGCCCGCAGATCTCGTCGATGCTTGACCGTCTCGGCATCCCGAGCGAGTTCAAGGGCGGCTACCGGGTGACCTCGCCTGAGGCGATGGATGTGGTGCGGATGGTGCTCACCGGCCAGGTCAGCCGCGAGATCGTCGGCCTGATCAACGAGCACGGCCCGCTCGCCTCCGGCATCGCCGGAGAAGACGCCGGACTGTTCCAGGGCCGCAAGCGCGGTGCGCTCATTGACGGCGAACTCGTTGACATCGGCCAGGTCGGCGACGTCGTCGAGGTGAATCCCGAGGGCGTGCTGGCGGAACTGGACGCTGGCCGGATCCCGGTCGTCTCGACGATCGCTCCCGACATCGACCAACCCGGAAGCTCGCTCAACGTCAACGCCGACGCGGCCGCTGCGGCCCTGGCGGCCGCGATCGGTGCAGCCAAACTCGTGATCCTGACGGATGTCGCCGGGCTCTACCGCGACTGGCCGAACCGCGACTCGCTGATCTCGGTGATCGACACCGACGAATTGCGTGAGCTGCTGCCCTCGCTTGAGTCCGGAATGATCCCCAAGATGACCGCCTGCCTGGACGCCGTCGAGCAGGGCGTGCCCAAGGCCGCCATCATCGACGGACGGCAGCCGCACTCCATCCTGCTCGAAGTGTTCACCACCAGTGGTATCGGAACCGAGGTAGTACCCGTATGACCCAGTACCAGGATCGGTTCGCCGACGTCATGATGAAGTCGGCACCGCGGCCGCTCCGTCAACTCGTGCGCGGCCAGGGCTGCTACGTGTGGGACACCGACCACATGATGTACCTCGACTTCCTCGCCGGGATCGCGGTCAACTCGCTCGGTCACAGCCATCCGGTGCTGGTGGACACCATCACGGCTCAGGCTTCGAACCTCATCCACGTCTCCAACTATTTCGCCACCGAGCCGCAGATCGCGCTTGCCGAGCGGCTGCGGCGGATCACCGGCGCGGGCGAGAGGGGCCGGGTGTACTTCGGCAACTCTGGAGCAGAAGCGAACGAGGCGGCGATCAAGCTGGCCCGCCGGAAGAACCAGAGCGGTCGCATCCTGGCACTTCACAACGGGTTCCACGGACGCACCATGGGATCCCTCGCGCTGACCGCGAAGCCGCAGCTTCGGGAACCGTTCGAACCGATGCTGCCCGGCGTCGAGCACATCGAGGCGACCGTGCAGGCGCTTGAGACCGCGTTCGCTGACACGCGCCCGATCGCCGCGCTGGTGGTCGAACTGATCCAGGGTGAGGCAGGCGTCGTAGAACTGCCCGCCGACTTCATCCGCCGTGCCCGGGAGATCACCCACGAACACGACGCCCTGCTGATCGTCGACGAAATTCAAACCGGAGCCGGCCGCACCGGCACCTGGTTCGCCTACCAGGCGCATGACATCGTGCCCGACGCGATCACCGTCGCGAAAGGGATCGGCGGCGGCGTCCCGATCGGCGCGCTGGTCACCTTCGGTGCCGCGTCCGACCTGTTCAGCCTGGGCCAGCACGGCAGCACCTTCGGCGGCAACCCGCTGGCGACCGCCGCCGCGAACGCGGTGCTCGGCGAGATCGAGGACGCCGGACTGGTTGAGAACGCCGCGCGCCGAGGGCAGCAGTTGCGCGAAGCGATCCTCGGCATCGGCCACCCGCTGATCCATGAGGTTCGCGGCCGAGGTTTGCTGCTTGGGGTCGGGCTTACCCGCCCCGTCGCCCACGCCACCGTGGACAAGGCGCTGGAGCTCGGACTGATCGTGAACGCTGCCAACGAGTCCAGCGTGCGCATCGCGCCGCCCCTGATCATCGGCGACGCCGAGATCGAAATCTTCACCGACATCTTCACCCGAGCCCTGGAGGCAGCCGAATGACCCGTCACCTATTGCGCGACGACGACCTGACCCCAGCCGAGCAGACCGCGATCCTTGATCTGGCGCTCGAACTGAAGGCCGATCGATACTCCCGCAAGCCGCTCGACGGCCCGCAGACGGTGGCGGTGATCTTCGACAAGTCGTCGACGCGTACACGGGTGAGCTTCGCCGTCGGCATCGCCGACCTCGGCGGCAGCCCGCTGATCATCAGCACCGAGTCCAGCCAGTTGGGCGGGAAAGAGACCCCGTCCGACACCGCGCGGGTGCTCGAGCGGATGGTGTCTGCCATTGTCTGGCGAACCTACGGCCAGGCCGGCCTCGAGGAGATGGCCGCGAACACCACGGTGCCGGTGATCAACGCGCTGAGCGATGACTTCCACCCCTGCCAGTTGCTCTCCGACCTGCTCACCATCCGGGAGCACAAGGGCACGCTGCAGGGGCTGACCGTCGCGTTCCTCGGCGACGGCGCCTCCAACATGGCGCAGTCCTACCTGCTCGCGGGCGCCACCGCGGGCATGCACGTGCGCGTCGCAGCTCCCACGGAATACGCTCCGGCGGCCACGGTGGTGGCTGACGCGACGGCGATCGCGGCGTCGACCGGTGGCTCGGTGAGCGTCCTCACCGACCCGCAGCAGGCCGCGGCCGGCGCGGATGTGATTGTCACCGACACCTGGGTGTCGATGGGCAAGGAAAGCGAGAAGGCCGAGCGACTCGAGACCTTCGGCGGCTACCGTGTCGACGCCGACCTGATGGCCCTCGCCACGACCGACGCACTGTTCATGCACTGCCTGCCCGCCGACCGCGGCTTCGAAGTCACCGCCGACGTGATCGACGGCGAGCAGAGCGTCATCTGGGACGAGGCCGAGAACCGGTTGCATGCCCAGAAGGCGCTGATGGTCTGGCTGCTCGAGCAGAACGGCGCGAAGACCAATGGCTAGCACCAACGAGGGCTCGCTCTGGGGTGGACGATTCGCGTCCGGCCCGTCGGCTGAGCTCGCTGCGCTGAGCCGGTCGACGCACTTCGACTGGCAGCTCTACCCGTACGACATCGCCGGGTCCCGGGCCCACGCCAAGGCGCTCGCCGCGGCCGGCTACCTCACCACTGAGGAACTCGAGCGGATGCTCAGCGGGCTCGACGAGCTCGAGGCATCCGTGGCATCCGGCGCGATCACGGCGCGCGAGTCCGACGAGGACGTTCATGGCGCGCTGGAAGCGGCGCTGATCGGCATCGTCGGTGCCGACCTCGGCGGCAAGCTCCGAGCGGGACGCAGCCGCAACGACCAGATCGCCACGCTCGTGCGGATGTACCTGCTCGACCACGGCGCCGTCATCCGCCACCGTGTCATCGACCTGATCGATGCCATCGCCGCGCAGGCCGAAGCTGCCGGGACCGCTGCGATGCCGGGCCGCACCCACCTGCAGCATGCCCAGCCGGTGCTGCTGGGCCCACCACCTGCTCGCGCACGCGTGGCCGCTGGTCCGCAACCTGGAGCGCCTGCGCGACTGGGCGGCACGGGCCTCGCTGTCGCCGTACGGTTCCGGTGCCCTGGCTGGCAGCTCGCTGGGCCTTGACCCCGAACTTGTCGCCCGGGAACTGGGCCTGGCCGGGGTCACCGAGAACTCCATCGATGCCACCGCCAGTCGCGACGTCGTCGCCGAGTTCGCATTCGTGGCCGCGCAGCTGGGCATCGACCTGTCCCGGTTCGCCGAGGAGATCATTCTCTGGAACACCAAGGAATTCGGATTCGTCCGGCTGGATGATGCCTACTCCACCGGGTCGAGCATCATGCCGCAGAAGAAGAACCCCGACATCGCCGAGCTCGCCCGCGGCAAGTCGGGTCGGCTGATCGGCAACCTGACCGGGTTGCTGGCCACGCTCAAGGGGCTGCCGCTCGCCTACAACCGCGACCTGCAGGAAGACAAGGAGCCGGTCTTCGACTCGGTCGAAACCCTCGAGGTGCTGCTGCCCGCCTTCACCGGCATGGTCGCCACCCTCAAGTTCGACACCGAACGGATGGCCGAGCTCGCGCCGCAGGGCTTCTCACTGGCGACCGACGTCGCCGAGTGGCTGGTCAAGCAGCATGTGCCGTTCCGTGAGGCGCACGAGATCTCCGGTGCGCTGGTGCGCTTCTGCGAGGAACGCGGACTTGAGCTGCACGAACCGAGCGACGCCGAGTACGCCGCCATCGACGCGCGACTCACCGGTTCGGTGCGTGAGGTACTCAGCGTCGACGGCGCCATCGCCAGCCGCGCCGGCAGCGGAGGCACCGCCCCGGTACGGGTTGCCGAGCAGCTGGCAGCGCTGACTGCGCGAGTGCGCTCGCTCGCCTGATCGCCGGTGGTTGAGGAGCGCCGCGAGCGAAGCGAGTGACGCGTCTCGAAACCATCCAGTGCACAGGGTTTGATCGAGTAGGCGGATTACCCTCGTGGGTGGAACCTCGAGGGAAGGTTCGCGGACGAGGGAGCAGTACCCGCAGCACGACAAGACTGACTCAGAAGGGTTTGTCGTGGCTTGGCTGGTATTGATCGCCTCGGGTGTGCTCGAGGCAGTGTGGGCGTCCGCGTTGTCGGCGTCGAAGGGGTTCCGTCGGCCGGGACCATCCGTGCTGTTCGTAGTCGCCATGGTCGCGAGCATGGCCGGGCTGGCCTTCGCCATGACCGAGCTTCCGACCGGTACCGCATACGCCGTGTGGGTCGGGATCGGCGCGACACTCACGGTGGTTTGGGCGATGATCACCGGCAAAGAGCGAGCGTCGATCGCCCGGATCCTGCTGCTTCTGCTGCTGGTCGCCTGTGTCGTCGGCCTGAAGGTGGTGAGCTAGATGGCTTGGTTCATCCTGCTGCTCAGCGCCGTCTTCGAGGCAGTCTGGGCGACCGCGCTCGGGTACTCGAACGGGTTCACTGAGCTCGTGCCGACGATTGTCTTCGCCATCGCCCTGACCGCGAGCATGTTCGGCCTCGGCTGGGCGATGAAGCAGATCCCGATCGGCACCGCCTACGCGGTCTGGGTGGGAGTCGGCGCGGCACTCACGGTCAGCTACGCGATGCTCGCCGGCGATGAGGCGTTCTCGATCTGGAAGGCGCTCTTCATCGGCGGCATCATCGTCGCGGTGATCGGACTCAAGCTTGCCCGCCCGCCCAAGCGCGCCGACTCGCTCGACGAGGAGACTCGCGGGAACGAGGTCGCGGGGAGCGTCGAGTCGCGTCGGTAGCCTGAGCACGTGTTCGACCGGTCACTGCTCAGCCGACCCGCCCTCGAGGTGGCGCCGCTGCTGCTCGGCGCGGTGCTCCGCAAAGGCCCGGTCGCGGTGCGGATCACCGAGGTCGAGGCGTATCTCGGCGCGGTCGATCCGGGGTCGCATGCCTTCCGCGGCAAGAGCCGCCGCAACGCCGTTATGTTCGGCGAACCCGGTCACCTGTATACGTACTTCACCTACGGCATGCACACGTGCGCCAACGTCGTCTGTTCGCCTGAGGGCGAGGCATCCGGATGCCTGATCCGCGCGGGCGAGGTCGTCGATGGGATCGACCTGGCCCGGGAACGGCGCCACACCAGCAAGGGCGACGCAGACCTGGCGAGGGGGCCGGCGCGGCTGGCGGTCGCGCTCGGAATCACGCTTGCCGACGGCGGTTGCGACCTCGAATCCGGCCCGGTCACGCTGCGGATGACGGGCGCCCCGGCTGCTCAGTACGAGACCGGCCCGCGCACCGGAGTCTCCGGGCACGGCGGCACGGCGGAATTCCCGTGGCGGTTCTGGATCCCCGGCAACCCGACCGTATCGCCGTACAAGGCGCACGTCCCCAAGAAGCGCTGACGACGAGCGCTGACGCCAGACCGCTACAGTCCGACGAACACCAGCGTCCCGCAGATCGCTGCCCAGGTCAGACTGGCCAGCGTGCCGATGATGAACCGTTCGCGCACCTCGGGTTCGCGCAGTTCTGAGTAGCGGCCGACACCCTTGATGGCAACGATCACCGCGAGTGCCTCGGGGTAGCCCACGGCGATCGCGGCGACGAGACCGAGCCGTTCGAGAAAGCCGATCGTCGCCCCGCCGCGCAGCACCTCTTGCGGGTTGTGCTCGCGCAGCACCATGATTCCGCCGTGGCTGCCGGGCGTGGAGCCGGTCGCCAGGCGCAGCACGAGCGCCGCGATCGGCCCACCGGCGACGACCCCGATCAGCGCGTAGGCGAGATCGATGAGACCGGGCAGAACGGGCACGGGAGAGGGGGCGAGTCCGCCGAACCAGACCAGCAGCACACCGAGCCCGACCGGCACGATCGGAAGCGCCGCCAGCCGGCGGAACCGAGTGCGGGTAGCCAGCACCGCGAGCACAGCTCCGGCGGTCGCCAGCACCGCGACCACGATCCAGGTGATGAGCAGAAGCATCCGGTTGTCCCCCTAGCCGACGGAATCGTGGTGCGCCTGCATGAGCCTACCGAGGGCCACTGTCGCTGCCTGCTCGGCGCGCAACTGAGCCACCTGAGCCCGCTTGCTCGCAGCCTGAGGTGTGATCCCAAGCCGCTCGGCCGCCTGCGCCTGCGTCAGGCCGGTGGTCGTCAGGTCATACAGCTCCCACCCCTCGGCGCTGCGCCGCTCGCGCAGCAGCATGACCAGATCGAGCACCGCCTCGAGGTCGGCGCCGGCGGGACTGGTGGGGGAGTCCGGGTCGCTCACAAGCGCGACGCGGGTGGGACGTTTCTTCGCCCGATCGATGGCAACGCGGGCCGCGATGAATGCGGCGCCGGATGCCTCGCGGGTCGACTGCGGCAGCGGCAACTCGACCGGGCCGACACCGCAGCCAACACTCCACCAGCCGGATCGTGTGAGCTCGAGCACAACGGACAAGGCGGTGTCCGCATCTCCCGTCGCCAGCTGCAGTTCGTCACCTGCCGTCCGTTCGGCGGCAAGCGTCAGCGCAAAGCGCGTGTTGATTCGCTCGAGCGCTGCGCGCACGCGGTCCACCGAATCGCGGCTGCCCACCTGATCTGCGGTGATGACGAACACGGATGCCTCCCAGTCAGGCCTATAGCATTGATCTCGTTCTAATCAACCCTACAAGCATGATCACATCCAGATCAACCGTGCAGGCTAGATGGCCCTAACGAGGCTCAGGTGGCCCGATCGGAGCGAGCCCGCTGCTAGCGTTATTGCCGTGCCAGCAGCATCAGGACTCCAGGACCAGCGGAATGATCCGACCTTCGACGATGTCTGGGATGAGATCGTCTGGCGGGGACTCGTTCACGTGTCGACCGACCGGGCCGAACTGAAGGAGCTGCTGGCGGGGGATCCGATCACCTACTACTGCGGCTTCGATCCCACCGCGCCCAGCCTGCACCTCGGCAACCTGGTGCAGATCCTGCTGCTGCGTCGGCTGCAACTGGCCGGCCACAAGCCCCTTGGACTGGTCGGCGGATCCACCGGCCTCATCGGCGACCCGCGGCCGACCGCCGAGCGCACGCTCAACACCCCGGACACGGTAGGCGAGTGGGTCGGCTACCTCCGTGGCCAGATCGAGCGCTTCCTCAGCTTCGAGGGCGACAACGCGGCGCGCATGGTGAACAACCTCGACTGGACCGCGCCGATGTCGGCGATCGACTTCCTGCGCGAGGTCGGCAAGTACTTCCGTGTCGGAACCATGCTGAAGAAGGATGCCGTCGCGGCCCGGCTCAACAGCGAGGCCGGCATCAGCTACACCGAGTTCAGCTACCAGATCCTGCAGGGCATGGACTTCCTCGAGCTCTACCGTGCTCATGGCTGCGTGCTGCAGACCGGCGGCAGCGACCAGTGGGGCAACCTCACCAGCGGCACCGACCTCATCCACAAGGCTGAGGGAGTGAGCGTGCACGCGATCGGCACCCCGCTCATCACCAATTCCGACGGCACGAAGTTCGGCAAGAGCGAGGGCAACGCGGTCTGGCTGGATGCCGAGCTGACCAGCCCGTACGCGTTCTACCAGTTCTGGCTGAACACGGATGACGCCGACGTCATCGCCCGGCTCAAGGTCTTCACCTTCCTCAGCCGCGCCGAGATCGAGCGGCTCGCCCAGGCGGTGGCCGATGAGCCGTTCCGCCGTGAAGCACAGAAGACGCTCGCCTACGAGGTGACCAGCCTGGTCCACGGTGAAGAAGCAACCCGGGACGCGATCGCCGCGTCCGCCGCGTTGTTCGGGCAGGGCGATCTCGCCGAATTGGATGCCGCCACCCTCGACGCCGCGCTCCGTGAGCTTCCCAACACCCAGGCGGCCGCTGATGTGCCGGTCGCGCGCCTGCTGGTTGACACCGAACTCACCGGCAGCCTCGGAGAATCCCGGCGCGCGATTGCGCAGGGCGGCGTGTACGTGAACAACCAGAAGGTGACGGATGACGCCGCCACAGTCGGCGCGCATCTGCTGCATGGCCGCTTTGCCGTGCTTCGCCGCGGCAAGAAGACGCTTGCTGGAGTCTTCGTCGACTGACCGGCGGTAGCTGCCAACTGACAAGGGAGTCACATGCAGGTCTCGGGCACGCTCGGCGGGGAAGTCCTGACACGCCTGCGTGCCGCCGGTTGTGTGTTCGCCGAGCAAGAGGCGGCACTGCTGATCGAAGCGGCCGCTACGGATGCACAGCTCGAGGCGATGCTGGAAAACCGGGTCGGTGGCAAACCGCTTGAACAGATCCTGGGATGGGCCGAGTTCGCGGGCTTGCGGATCATTCTCGAACCGAACGTGTTCGTCCCTCGGCTGCGCACCGAGCTGCTCGTCGCCGAAGCGCTGCGACGGGCTCGTCCGGGCCACCTCCTGGTCGACCTGTGTTGTGGATCCGGCGCGGTGGCCGCAGCGCTCGAGTCGGGCCGGCCTGATGCACGGGTGATGGCGGCGGACATTGATCCGGCAGCGGTTGCCTGCGCCCGCCGCAATCTGGTCGGCCCGGTGCTGGAGGGCGACCTCTTCGAAGCCCTGCCGGCTGCTATCCGCGGTGGCATCGACGTGCTGGTCGCCAGCCCGCCTTACGTTCCGACCGACGGAATCCGAACCATGCCTCCGGAGGCCCGTGAACACGAGCCTCTAATTGCACTCGACGGGGGTCCGGATGGCATGACCATCCTGCGTCGGCTGACCGAGCATGCCGGCGAGTGGCTGGCGCCCGGCGGCTCGGTCCTGCTGGAGACGAGCCTCAGGGAAGCGGAAACCATCGCGGCGCTTCTCGACCGCGAGGGACTGCTTGCCAGCATTGCCCGGGACGACGAACGCGACGCGACAGTGGTGATCGGCGAGTTGCTGCCCTCCTGAAGAGCCCGGAATCACTGGCCATTCCGGCCCGAAAAACGAAGCCGAATCGCGACACGCCCGGGATGCGGCACCGGTTTGCGGAGGCTGTGGGAGCGACGTAATGTATTCCCTTGTCACCCCAAAGGTGCGGGAAGCGGAAGAGCTTCCCGGCCTCAAGCGGGACCGCTTCCTACACAAAGACCAGACTTGAAGTCTTCTTCTTGAACCCTCGGTTCGATGTGTCTAGGATTACAACTCCACTCAGCCAGAAGTGTCGAGATGCAACCGGAAACGGCGCGCCTCACACCAAAGAATGAGTGGTAAGCTAAGGAAGTTGCCTCGAGGGCAGGCCGGTTGATTACAGACTGGTTGTAACTCGGGTGCGTCCGATCCTTGAGAACTCAACAGCGTGCACAATGTCAAATGCCAAAAACCTCGACTCTAACTTCGGTTAGTGAAGAGATTCCTTTGGAAAACATTTAAACAACAAAGCAAGTCAGTAATGATTTGTTCTGTCAGTTTCAAACTTGTGTCTTGTCCGCCTATTCCGGTGGCTGGGCACACTAGATGTGCCGGATGTTCGCATCCGTGCAATCAAACATTTACGGAGAGTTTGATCCTGGCTCAGGACGAACGCTGGCGGCGTGCTTAACACATGCAAGTCGAACGATGAAGCCGGGTGCTTGCACCTGGTGGATTAGTGGCGAACGGGTGAGTAACACGTGAGTAACCTGCCCCCGACTCTGGGATAAGCGCTGGAAACGGCGTCTAATACCGGATACGACCCGCGAAGGCATCTTCTGTGGGTGGAAAGAATTTCGGTTGGGGATGGACTCGCGGCCTATCAGCTTGTTGGTGAGGTAATGGCTCACCAAGGCGACGACGGGTAGCCGGCCTGAGAGGGTGACCGGCCACACTGGGACTGAGACACGGCCCAGACTCCTACGGGAGGCAGCAGTGGGGAATATTGCACAATGGGCGCAAGCCTGATGCAGCAACGCCGCGTGAGGGACGACGGCCTTCGGGTTGTAAACCTCTTTTAGCAGGGAAGAAGCGCAAGTGACGGTACCTGCAGAAAAAGCACCGGCTAACTACGTGCCAGCAGCCGCGGTAATACGTAGGGTGCAAGCGTTGTCCGGAATTATTGGGCGTAAAGAGCTCGTAGGCGGTTTGTCGCGTCTGCTGTGAAAACTGGAGGCTCAACCTCCAGCCTGCAGTGGGTACGGGCAGACTAGAGTGCGGTAGGGGAGATTGGAATTCCTGGTGTAGCGGTGGAATGCGCAGATATCAGGAGGAACACCGATGGCGAAGGCAGATCTCTGGGCCGTAACTGACGCTGAGGAGCGAAAGCATGGGGAGCGAACAGGATTAGATACCCTGGTAGTCCATGCCGTAAACGTTGGGAACTAGATGTAGGGACCATTCCACGGTTTCTGTGTCGCAGCTAACGCATTAAGTTCCCCGCCTGGGGAGTACGGCCGCAAGGCTAAAACTCAAAGGAATTGACGGGGGCCCGCACAAGCGGCGGAGCATGCGGATTAATTCGATGCAACGCGAAGAACCTTACCAAGGCTTGACATACACCGGAAACGGCCAGAGATGGTCGCCCCGCAAGGTCGGTGTACAGGTGGTGCATGGTTGTCGTCAGCTCGTGTCGTGAGATGTTGGGTTAAGTCCCGCAACGAGCGCAACCCTCGTCGTATGTTGCCAGCACGTAATGGTGGGAACTCATATGAGACTGCCGGGGTCAACTCGGAGGAAGGTGGGGATGACGTCAAATCATCATGCCCCTTATGTCTTGGGCTTCACGCATGCTACAATGGCCGGTACAAAGGGCGGCGATACCGTAAGGTGGAGCGAATCCCAAAAAGCCGGTCTCAGTTCGGATTGAGGTCTGCAACTCGACCTCATGAAGTCGGAGTCGCTAGTAATCGCAGATCAGCAACGCTGCGGTGAATACGTTCCCGGGCCTTGTACACACCGCCCGTCAAGTCATGAAAGTCGGTAACACCCGAAGCCAGTGGCCCAACCGCAAGGGGGGAGCTGTCGAAGGTGGGATCGGTGATTAGGACTAAGTCGTAACAAGGTAGCCGTACCGGAAGGTGCGGCTGGATCACCTCCTTTCTAAGGAGCACGTGCAAGCGCCTCTGTATACAGGGCGACCAACTTGCCAAGCCAGTTCAGGAGCGACTGTCTCCTGCTGGCGCTCATGGGTGGAACATTGACATTGTGACCAGGACCAAACGTGGTCCTCTCAGTACGTCTCCTTGCGGAGGCAGGAACAGAGGGTTGCCGGCGGGCCTGGTCTTTGCACGCTGTTGG
Source organism: Diaminobutyricimonas sp. LJ205 (assembly GCF_009755725.1). Classification (NCBI taxonomy): domain Bacteria; kingdom Bacillati; phylum Actinomycetota; class Actinomycetes; order Micrococcales; family Microbacteriaceae; genus Ruicaihuangia; species Ruicaihuangia ninglii. The sequence continues at coordinate 1,145,461 of NZ_CP046619.1, forward strand.
GTCCTGAGGGACCGGGCCGGCGGGTGTCTTCGGATACTTGCCTGGACTGCACCTCTGGACCCTTGACCGGTTTCCGACCAAAGTCCGCCTGTTTCAGGTGGGTGTCGGGTTCTGGTGGGGGTACCGCCCGTATTTTGAGAACTACACAGTGGACGCGAGCATCTTAGAAGCAGCCCTTTGGGCTGTCTTCGAAATTGATGACTTACCAGATGCCTTTTCGGTGTCTGGTGATCATTGGTCAATCTGCAGCATTCGTGCCTTTGGGTGCGGTGTTTGCCGATCGATTCAAACTCATGTGATTTCAAGTTTCTAAGAGCAAACGGTGGATGCCTTGGCATCTGGAGCCGAAGAAGGACGTAGTAATCTGCGATAAGCCTCGGGGAGCTGATAAACGAGCTGTGAGCCGAGGATTTCCGAATGGGGAAACCCCGCCAGGCGTTGCAAGACGACCTGGTGACTCCCGCCTGAATATATAGGGCGGGTAGAGGGAACGTGGGGAAGTGAAACATCTCAGTACCCACAGGAAGAGAAAGCAACCGCGATTCCGTTAGTAGTGGCGAGCGAAACCGGAACAGGCCAAACCGATCATGTGTGATACCCGGCAGGGGTTGCATGGTCGGGGTTGTGGGACTCCCAACGGCTGCTGCCGCAGCCAACACTCATCGCGCATGGTATAGACGAACAGGTTTGAATGCCTGGACACAGAGGGTGCGATCCCCGTAGTCGAAATGCCGTGTGGGGGTGGGGAGGATCCCAAGTAGCACGGGGCCCGAGAAATCCCGTGTGAATCCGCCAGGACCACCTGGTAAGCCTAAATACTCCCAGATGACCGATAGCGGACAAGTACCGTGAGGGAAAGGTGAAAAGTACCCCGGGAGGGGAGTGAAATAGTACCTGAAACCGTTTGCTTACAAACCGTCGGAGCCTCCTTGTTGGGGTGACGGCGTGCCTTTTGAAGAATGAGCCTGCGAGTTAGTGATATGTGGCGAGGTTAACCCGTGTGGGGTAGCCGTAGCGAAAGCGAGTCTGAATAGGGCGATTCAGTCGCATGTCCTAGACCCGAAGCGAAGTGATCTATCCATGGCCAGGTTGAAGCGCGTGTAAGAGCGCGTGGAGGACCGAACCCACTTAGGTTGAAAACTGAGGGGATGAGCTGTGGATAGGGGTGAAAGGCCAATCAAACTTCGTGATAGCTGGTTCTCTCCGAAATGCATTTAGGTGCAGCGTTGCGTGTTTCTTGCCGGAGGTAGAGCTACTGGATGGCCGATGGGCCCTACAAGGTTACTGACGTCAGCCAAACTCCGAATGCCGGTAAGTGAGAGCGCAGCAGTGAGACGGTGGGGGATAAGCTTCATCGTCGAGAGGGAAACAACCCAGACTACCAACTAAGGTCCCTAAGCGTGTGCTAAGTGGAAAAGGATGTGGAGTTGCACAGACAACAGGAGGTTGCTTAGAAGCAGCCACCCTTGAAAGAGTGCGTAATAGCTCACTGGTCAAGTGATTCCGCGCCGACAATGTAACGGGGCTCAAGCACACCACCGAAGTTGTAGGATTCGCATCATTGGTTAGCCTTCGTGGTTCAGCCGTGCGGATCGGTAGGAGAGCGTCGTGTGGCGAGTGAAGCGGCGGAGTGATCCAGCCGTGGACGCCACACGAGTGAGAATGCAGGCATGAGTAGCGAAAGACGGGTGAGAAACCCGTCCTCCGAAAGACCAAGGGTTCCAGGGCCAGGTTAATCCGCCCTGGGTAAGTCGGGACCTAAGGCGAGGCCGACAGGCGTAGTCGATGGACAACGGGTTGATATTCCCGTACCGGCGAAGAACCGTCCCAACCAATCCAGTAATGCTAAGAGCCCGAATCCTCTTGTGAAGCCCTTCGGGGTGGAGCTTGGGGGCTAGCGCTCGACCCTGTGCTGAGGCGGTTAGCGTATTAACAGGTGTGACGCAGGAAGGTAGCCGTACCGGGCGATGGTTGTCCCGGGGTAAGGATGTAGGGCGAACGATAGGCAAATCCGTCGTTCATGTGCCTGAGATCTGACGCATACCCCTCACGGGGGAATTCGGTGATCCTATGCTGCCAAGAAAAGCATCGACGCGAGGTTCCAGCCGCCCGTACCCCAAACCGACTCAGGTGGTCAGGTAGAGAATACCAAGGAGATCGAGAGAATCGTGGTTAAGGAACTCGGCAAAATGCCCCCGTAACTTCGGGAGAAGGGGGGCCTGACACGTGAACGGACTTGCTCCGGGAAGCGTGGTAGGGCCGCAGAGACCAGTGGGAAGCGACTGTTTACTAAAAACACAGGTCCGTGCGAAGAAGCAATTCGATGTATACGGACTGACGCCTGCCCGGTGCTGGAAGGTTAAGAGGAAGGGTTAGCGCAAGCGAAGCTCAGAATTTAAGCCCCAGTAAACGGCGGTGGTAACTATAACCATCCTAAGGTAGCGAAATTCCTTGTCGGGTAAGTTCCGACCTGCACGAATGGCGTAACGACTTCCCAGCTGTCTCAACCGCGAACTCGGCGAAATTGCATTACGAGTAAAGATGCTCGTTACGCGCAGCAGGACGGAAAGACCCCGTGACCTTTACTACAGCTTGGTATTGGTGTTCGGTGTGGCTTGTGTAGGATAGGTGGGAGACTATGAAGCGGGCACGCCAGTGTTCGTGGAGTCATTGTTGAAATACCACTCTGGTCATATTGGATATCTAACTTCGAACCGTGATCCGGTTCAGGGACAGTGCCTGGTGGGTAGTTTAACTGGGGCGGTTGCCTCCCAAAAAGTAACGGAGGCGCCCAAAGGTTCCCTCAACCTGGTTGGCAATCAGGTGGCGAGTGTAAGTGCACAAGGGAGCTTGACTGTGAGACTGACAGGTCGAGCAGGGACGAAAGTCGGGACTAGTGATCCGGCAGTGGCTTGTGGAAGCGCTGTCGCTCAACGGATAAAAGGTACCTCGGGGATAACAGGCTGATCTTGCCCAAGAGTCCATATCGACGGCATGGTTTGGCACCTCGATGTCGGCTCGTCGCATCCTGGGGCTGGAGTAGGTCCCAAGGGTTGGGCTGTTCGCCCATTAAAGCGGTACGCGAGCTGGGTTTAGAACGTCGTGAGACAGTTCGGTCCCTATCCGCTGCGCGCGTAGGAAATTTGAGAAGATCTATCCCTAGTACGAGAGGACCGGGATGGACGAACCTCTGGTGTGTCAGTTGTCCTGCCAAGGGCACCGCTGATTAGCTACGTTCGGAACGGATAACCGCTGAAAGCATCTAAGCGGGAAGCCGGCTTCAAGATGAGATTTCCATCCCTTCGGGGGAGAGGCTCCCAGCCAGACGACTGGGTTGATAGGCCGGATGTGGAAGCGAGGACGAAAGACTCGTGAAGCTGACCGGTACTAATAAGCCGATAACTTGATAATCACCACTCACACCAGTGTTGTAAGGCTGCGGTGTGGGGCTGTTGCTTGCGTCCACTTTGTGGTTCTCGATTTACGGTCGGGAACCGCGCACACAACCCGCTGACATGGTCAGCACCTGTTGTGTCCGCGAACGAACATAAATCCATAGTGTTTCGGCGGCCATAGCGAGAGGGAAACGCCCGGTCACATTCCGAACCCGGAAGCTAAGACTCTCTGCGCCGATGGTACTGCAAGGGCGACCTTGTGGGAGAGTAGGTCACCGCCGGACTTCTTTTGTGAAATGGCCACCCGATAGGGTGGCCATTTCTGTTTAACAGACCAGTTACAAGGAGCGATTCCCATGAACGATGCGGGCGAGCGACCCAAGCGTCCCGGCGGAACGCCCGATGGACGTCGATCCGATTCCGGTGGACCGGCCCGCGGCAAGCCGCACGGTGCCGGTAAGCCTTCGCGCGGCGGCGACAAGCCGTTCCGCAGCAGCGACAAACCGTCCCGCGGCGGTGATGATCGTCCACGTCGCGATGCCGACCGCACTGAGCGTCCGCGTCGAGACGGAGAACGCACTGACCGGCCGCGCCGTGAGGGTGACCGTACGGAGCGTCCGCGCCGCGATGACGGGCACTCGGCTCGTCCGTACCGCGACGGTGACGCGCGTCCGCGTCGGGATGGCGATGCCCGACCGGCCCGAGAGGGTGGTTACCAGGGGCGCCCGCCGCGCGAGGGGGATCGCACTGAGCGTCCCCGTCGGGATGGCGACCGCACCGAACGTCCGCGCCGCGACGGTGCCGGTCATGGTGATCGTCCGCAGCGGAGTGACCGCCCGTACGGTGACCGTCCGCAGCGCAGTGATCGTCCGCATGGCGATCGCCCGCAGCGCAGCGACCGGCCCTACGGAGATCGTCCTCAGCGGAGCGACCGCCCTTACGGTGACCGTCCTCAGCGCAGTGACCGTCCGCAGCGCAGTGATCGCCCGCAGGGCGATCGTGCACAGCGCAGTGACCGCCCCTACGGTGATCGTCCGCAGCGGACTGATCGGCCGCAGGGCGACCGGGCTCAGCGCAGCGACCGCCCCTACGGTGACCGTCCGCAGCGGACCGACCGCCCCTACGGTGACCGTCCGCAGCGGACCGATCGCCCGCACGGTGACCGTCCGCACCGCGGGGGACATGCCGAGCGCGCTGGCCGGGAACGTGTTTCGTCCTTCGAAACCGACCCGTACGACACCAAGTCGGTGCGCCCTCGTCACGATGACCCGTTCATCCCCGACGACGTCGAGGCCAAGGAACTTGATCGCATCGCCCGCAATGAGCTCAAGACCCTCAGCAAGGAGAACGCTGAAGCCGTCGCTCGGCACCTGGTGATGGTCACTCGGCTGATTGAAGAGGACCCCGAGCTAGCGCACCAGCACGCGACATCCGCAGCCCGTCGAGCAGGCCGAATCGGTGTGGTGCGCGAGACGCTCGCGATCACCGCGTACACCACCGGCGACTTCACCTTGGCCCTGCGCGAGCTGCGCACCTACCGCCGGATCACGGGCCGCGACGACCAGCTACCGATGATGGTCGACAGCGAGCGGGGCCTCGGCCGTCCCGACCGCGCCCTCGAGCTGGGCCGTTCCGTGCCGCGTTCCGAGTTGCCGGTTCCGGTGCAGGTCGAGCTCGCGATCGCCATGTCCGGCGCTCGCCTGGACCTCGGGCAGACGGATGCCGCGCTCGGCGAGCTGCAGATCCCGCAGCTTGATCCGACCACCGCGTTCTCGTACAGCCCCGCGCTGTTCGACGCGTACGCCACCGTGCTCGAGGAGCTCGGCAGGCACGAGGAAGCGGCCGAGTGGTTCCGCCGGTCCGAGCACGCAACCGAAGCGCTTGGCGCACCGCAGTCAGAAGAGGAGGACTTCGTTGAAGTTTCTGAAGAGGAAGTCGACGAAGACGACGAGTAGCGCGCCGATCGACGGCGTCGATCTGCTGCTCGCCGACCTCGACGGTGTTGTCTACAAGGGTCCGGGCGCGATCCCACATGCCGTGGAGAGCATCAACCTCGCCGCCGAGCAGGTGCGCGTCGGCTACATCACCAACAACGCCGCGCGCACCGCGGCGTCGGTCGCCGGTCACCTGGTCGAGCTCGGGTTGAGCGTCGAGACGACAGATGTGGTCACCTCACCGCAAGCCGCCGTGCGTCTGCTGGCTGACCTGGTGCCGGCCGGCGCCACCGTGCTGGTGGTCGGGGGAGAGGGCCTGGTGCACGAGGTCGAGCTGGCCGGGTTCATCGTCACGCGTTCCGCCGATGACAACCCAGCGGCCGTCATCCAGGGGTTCCACCCCGAGGTCGGCTGGAAGCAGTTGGCCGAGGCCTCCTTTGCCCTGCACGACGGCATCCCGTGGGTGGCAACCAACACCGACTGGACGATTCCGGTCGCGCGCGGCATCGCCCCGGGCAACGGTACCCTCGTGTCGGCCGTGCACCTGGCCGTCGGACGGCTGCCGGTGACCGCCGGTAAGCCCGAGCCGGCGATCTTCGAGGCCGCGATCGAGCGTTTCGGTGCCGAGAAGCCGCTCTTCATCGGCGACCGGCTCGACACCGACATCCGTGGCGCCAACAAGGTGGGCATCGACTCGGTGCTCGTACTCACCGGCATCGACGGGCCGAAGCAACTGCTCGCCGCCCCGAAGGATGACCGGCCGACGTTCATCCTCGACGACCTGCGTCAGCTGCACGAGCCGTACCCCGACGTCACCCGCGACGCCGACGGCGTCGTGAAGGTCGGTGGCGCGCGTGTCGCGATGCGCGGCAACCGTGTCGACGTGCTCGCCGACACCGGCCACGCCACCGATCTGCTGCGTGCGACCACCCGTGCCATCTGGGACTCCGGCCTCGCGATCTACGGCATCGACGTGCCCGACACGGTCTTCGACCGGCTCGGCATCGCACGCCCGCTGCGGTAGCGTGCCGGTTACGCTGACAGGATGGATGCCGAGCACGAAACCGATCCGGAAGAGATGCTCTCCCGGCTGAGTCTCATCGAAGACCAACCGCTCGAGACGCGAGCGGTTGCGTTCTCCCAGTTGCACGACGAGCTGAAGGCCGTGCTCGACGCGGGGGACTCCACGCGCACGCATGGCTGACCGCCTCGACGCCGTCCTCGCTGATCGGGGGCTCGCCCGGTCGCGCACGCACGCCGCCCGGCTGATCGGCGACGGGCTGGTCACCGTGAACGGTGAACCAGTCGTGAAACCGTCGCACCGGGTCGCCGACACCGACCTCATCGAGGTGGCCACGGCCGACCATTACGTCAGCCGCGCCGCGCACAAACTCATCGGCGCGCTGGACGCATTCGACGTGCGGGTCGAGGGTCGGCTCGCCCTCGACGTCGGAGCGTCCACCGGCGGGTTCACCCAGGTGCTGCTCGAACGCGGAGCCCGCTCGGTGATCGCGCTCGACGTCGGCCACGGCCAGCTGGCCGAGGACATCCGGCGCGATCCGCGGGTCGCGGTGGTGGAAGGCTTCAACGCCCGGTTCATGTCCGCCGAGACGTTGGCCGAGGCCTCCGGCATCGGCGAACGTCCCGAGCTGGTCGTCGGCGACCTGTCGTTCATCTCCCTTGGCCTCGTGCTGCCTGCCCTCGTCGCCTCCGCAGCGGAGGGCGCAGACTTCGTGCTGCTGATCAAACCGCAGTTCGAGGTCGGGCGCACGGGCATCCGCGAGGGCATCGTGCACGACAAGGCACTGCGTGAGGACGCCATCACCGGAGTGCTCTGGTCAGCCTGGGACGCGGGGCTCGGCACTGCCGGACTCGCTCCGTCGCCGATCGCCGGCGGCGCAGGCAATCGCGAGTTCCTGGTCTGGCTGAACGCGGCATCAGGTACCAATCCGACAGAATGGAACTCGCGCGCTCACGAAATTGCGTGAGCACCGACTGACGAGGGAAGGAGCGCCGTGACAAGCACCGCCGAACGATTCTTCCTCGTCGTTGCGCACACCGGACGCGAGGACTCGCTTGAGGCGGCTGTCGCGGTCTGCCGACAGCTCATCAGCGCCGGCACCGTTCCCGTGCTGACCCTCGACGAGCGCGAGCAGATGCTCGCCGTCGCGCCGGACCTCTCATCCACTCTCGTGCTCGGCGCGAGCGTCGGCATCGGCGAACTGGAACTCGTGATCGTGCTCGGCGGCGACGGCACCATCCTGCGTGCCGCCGAACTGGCGCGCGGTTGCACAGCGCCCTTGCTCGGCGTGAACCTCGGACACGTCGGATTCCTCGCCGAAAGCGAGCGCAAGGACCTGACCACCACCGTGGAGCGTGCGCTCGCCCGCGACTACCTCGTCGAGGAGCGGATGACGCTCTCTGTACGGGTGAAGGTCAACGCCGAGGTGGTCTTCGACACCTTCGCGCTGAATGAAGCGACCGTTGAAAAGGCGAGCCCCGAGAAGATGCTCGAGGTGGTCATCGAGGTCGACGGTCGTCCATTGTCGAGTTTCGGCTGCGACGGAGTCGTCATGTCCACCCCGACGGGGTCGACTGCCTACTCGTTCTCAGCCGGCGGGCCAGTGGTCTGGCCAAGTCTCGACGCGATGCTGCTCGTGCCGCTGAGCGCCCACGCCCTGTTCGCCCGGCCGCTCGTGGTCGGACCCGACTCGGCCTTCGCCGTCGAAGTGCTCGGCCGTGCCCGCGCCACCGGCGTGCTGTGGTGTGACGGTCGACGCACCTACGACCTTCCGGCCGGCGCGCGCGTCATCGTGCGACGCTCCTCGGTGCCGGTGCGGCTGGCCCGGCTGAACCCCGGCCCGTTCACCGACCGGCTGGTGCACAAGTTCAACCTTCCGGTGGAGGGCTGGCGTGGGCCGCTCAGCGAGGTGCGGAAGGAGACGCCGCGGGCATGATCGAGGAAATCGTCATCCGGAACCTCGGAGTGATCGGCGAAGCCCAGCTGCCGCTCGGCTCAGGGTTCACCGCGATCACCGGCGAGACCGGCGCAGGCAAGACCATGGTCGTCACCGCGCTCGGGCTGCTGCTCGGCAGCCGCGCCGACAGCCAGGTCGTCCGTGCCGGCAGCGGCCAGGCCACCGTCGAGGGACGCTGGCAGGTCGACGAGACCGGGATCGCCGCCGAGCGCGTGCGTGACGCCGGGGGAGAGGTGGAACCGTTCGGCTCGGAGAATCGTGCGGAACTGCTGCTCACCCGCACCATTACCGAAGAAGGTCGCAGCCGCGCCACTGCGGGCGGGCGTTCGGCGCCGATCGGCGTGCTCACCGAACTCGGTGAGCACCTGGTGGTCGTGCACGGTCAGTCCGACCAGATCCGGCTGAAGTCCCAGACCGCCCAGCGCGACGCCCTCGACCGGTTTGCGGGCAGCGCGGTGCAATCGGTGCTCACCGACTATCAGCAGGCGTACCGCAGTTGGCAGGCTGCCCGCGAGGAACTCGACCGGCTCACCGCCGAGCGCGATGATCGGGCACGGGAGGCAGAGCAACTTCGGCAGGCGATTGATGAGATCCAGGCATCCGCCCCCGAACCGGGCGAAGACACCGCCCTCGCCGAGCGCGCCGAGCGGCTCAGCAACCTCGAAGACCTGCGGATCGCGGCGGTCACCGCCCATGGTGCCCTGGTTGACGACGACTCGTCGTCCGAGGGCATGGACGCCACCGCTCTCGTCGAGCAGGCCCGGCGTGCGCTCGACCGGGTCGCCGGTCACGACCCTGCCCTGGCCCCTGTGGTCGAAGCCCTGGCTACGGTGTCCTTCCAGCTGGCGGATGCCGCCGTGCAACTGTCCGGCTACCTGGACTCGCTCGACGCCGACGGCAGTCGCGAGCTGGAGGTGGTGCAGGAGCGTCGCGCGGTGCTCGCCACGCTCATCCGCAAGTACGGCCCCACCCTCGATGATGTGATCGACTACCTCGACACCGGCAGCGCTCGCCTGCTCGAGCTCGACAACGACGGCGACCGGATTGAACAGCTGCAGGATGTCGTCACCGCCGACTTCGCCGTCCTGGAGCAGCTCGGCGACTCGCTCACGCGGGCTCGCAGCGCCGCGGGGGAGCGGCTCGCGGCCGAGGTGACCGAGGAACTCGCCGCACTGGCGATGCCCGACGCGCGACTCGTCGTCGAGGTCGCCGACAAGGGCGAGTTCACGCTGGGCGGCAAGGATCAGGTGCAGTTGCTGCTGCAGCCGCACCCAGGCGCATCGCCCAGGCCGCTCGGCAAGGGAGCATCCGGCGGCGAGCTGTCGCGCGTGATGCTCGCCATCGAAGTGGTCATCGCGGCGAACGATCCGGTGCCGACATTCATCTTCGACGAGGTCGACGCCGGGGTCGGCGGCGCCAGCGCGATCGAGATCGGTCGGCGCCTGGCGCGACTCGCCGACACGGCGCAGGTCATCGTCGTCACCCACCTCGCCCAGGTTGCCGCCTTCGCCACGAATCACCTGCGCGTGGTGAAGGACAGCGACGGTGCGGTCACCGCCTCCAGCGTGCGACAACTCGACGGAGACGAGCGCGTGGAGGAGATGGCACGCCTGCTGAGCGGGCTCTCCGATTCCGAGAGCGGGCTCGCCCACGCGCGCGAATTGCTCGAACTCGCCGAGACGCGCACACGCGGCTGAGCGCGGCGCGCTTTAATTCCGGCGCCGTGGGATACGATGTAACCCCGTGGTGAACAATCAAGGCGCGGTCGTTACAAAGCACATCTTCGTGACCGGGGGCGTCGTCTCGTCCCTCGGCAAAGGGCTCACCGCCGCCAGTCTCGGCAATCTGCTCACGTCCCGCGGACTCCGCGTGGTCATGCAGAAACTCGACCCGTATCTGAACGTCGATCCGGGCACGATGAATCCGTTCCAGCACGGCGAGGTGTTCGTCACCGATGACGGCGCCGAGACCGACCTGGATATCGGGCACTACGAGCGGTTCCTCGACATCAATCTGAGCCAGGCCGCGAACGTGACCACCGGCCAGATCTACTCGCAGGTGATCGCCAAGGAGCGCCGCGGCGAGTACCTCGGCGACACCGTGCAGGTCATTCCGCACATCACAGACGAGATCAAGCGCCGGATGCGGCTGCAGTCCACCGAAACCCCGCAGCCCGACGTGATCATCACCGAGGTCGGCGGGACCGTCGGTGACATCGAGTCGCAGCCATTCCTCGAGGCAGCCCGCCAGGTGCGCCACGAGCTCGGCCGCAAGAACGTGTTCTTCGTGCACGTGTCGCTGGTGCCGTTCATGGGCGCCTCGGGCGAGCAGAAGACCAAGCCGACGCAGCACTCGGTCGCGACGCTCCGGTCGATCGGTATCCAGCCCGACGCGCTCGTACTGCGCAGCGACCGTCCGGTCACCGAGTCCAACAAGCGCAAGATCGCGCTCATGTGTGACGTCGAAGAAGCCGCGGTTGTCAACACCCCCGACCTGAAGAGCGTTTACGACATCCCCTCGGTGCTGCACCAGCAGGGCCTGGACGCATACATCATCGACCAGCTCGACCTGACCGCGGGCGACGTCGCCTGGGACGGCTGGCAGAAGGTGCTCGACGCCGTGCACGACCCGAAGGATGAGGTCACCATCGGCCTGGTCGGCAAGTACATCGACCTGCCCGACGCCTACCTGTCGGTCACCGAGGCGCTGCGAGCCGGCGGATTCGCGCACCAGACCAGGGTCAACCTGCGCTGGATCGCCTCCGATACCTGCGAGACCCCGGATGGCGCGGCGAAGAACCTCGCCGACCTGGACGGCATCTGCGTGCCGGGCGGCTTCGGCATCCGCGGGATCGAAGGCAAGCTGGGCGCGCTGAAGTTCGCCCGCGAGAACGAGATCCCCACCCTGGGCCTGTGCCTTGGCCTGCAGTGCATGGTCATCGAGTACGCCCGCGACGTGGTCGGCCTGTCTGGTGCTTCGTCCACCGAGTTCGATCCCGAGACCGAGTTCCCGGTGATCGCGACCATGGCCGAGCAGGTGGACATCATCGCCTCCGGTGACCTCGGCGGCACCATGCGTCTCGGCCAGTACGAGGCGGCGCTCACCCCGGGTTCGATCGTCGCCGGGCTGTACGGCGCCGACACGGCCACCGAGCGGCACCGTCACCGGTACGAGGTGAACAACGCCTACCGCGCACAGATCGCGGACGCCGGACTCCAGTTCTCGGGCACGTCTCCCGACGGCAGCCTCGTCGAGTACGTCGAGCTGCCGCGGGAGGTGCACCCGTTCTACGTCGCCACCCAGGCGCACCCGGAGCTGCGATCCCGGCCGAACCGGGCGCACCCGCTGTTCTACGGTCTGGTGCAGGCCGCGATCGAGCGGCAGCGGGCCAGCCGACTGTTCGAGGTCCCGGAAGTCGCCGGGGCCTGAGCGTGACGGAACTCGTCGACGAACCTCTGGATGTTGAAGTACTCAGCTCTGAGCGAGTCTTCCGCGGGGCCGTCTGGGACATCGCCCGGGAGACTTTCCGTTTCGGCGACGGGGTGCTCACCCGTGAACTGATGCGGCATCCGGGCGCCGTCGCGGTGCTCGCGATTGACGATCAGGACCGTGTCCTACTGATCCAGCAGTACCGGCATCCGGTCGGTCGCCTCGAATGGGAACTGCCCGCCGGTCTGCTCGACGTCGACGGAGAATCCCCGCTGGACTCGGCCAAGCGCGAACTCGCCGAGGAAGTCGACCTGGTCGCCACCGACTGGTCGCTGCTCGCCGAGTTCGACTCGACCCCGGGTGGCAGTGACGAGGCGATCACCGTCTTCCAAGCCACCGGCATCAGCCCGGCGCCCGAGGTGTTCGCGCGCACAGCGGAGGAGGCGCACATGATCACCCGCTGGGTGCCGTTCTCCGACGTGGTTGCCGCCGTGCTCGACGGCCGGGTGCGGAACGCCATCCTGCAGATCGCGGTGCTCACCGCCCATGCCCGCGCCCGCTGAGAGCAATCCGAGCGGACTCGACCGGGCGGTCGACCGCTACCTGCGGCATGTCGCGATTGAGCGTGGCCTGGCGACGAACACCGTGTCCGCGTACCGGCGCGACCTGACCGCGTACCTGGCGTATCTCGAGACGATCGGCATCGATTCACCGCAGGCGATCACCGCGGCATCCGTCACCGACTTCAGCGCCTCACTGCGCAACCGTGCCGAGAAGCCACTCACCGCCTCGTCACTGGCCCGGCTGCTGTCGACGCTGCGTGGATTCCATCGCTTCCTGCTCGACGAGAACCTAGTGGAAACGGATGTCGCCGCCGACCTGCGACCGCCGAAGCTGCCGTCCCGCCTGCCGAAGGCGATCACCGTCGACCAGATGAGCGCCGTGCTGGCCGCAGTGGATGGCGACGATATCCAGGCCCTCCGGGACAAGGCGCTGCTCGAACTGCTCTATGCGACCGGGGCGCGGATCTCCGAGGCGGTGGCGCTGAACGTTGATGATGTTGCCGACGGCGACGTGGTGCGGCTGTTCGGCAAGGGCAGCAAGCAGCGGCTGGTTCCGGTCGGCAGTTACGCCCGTGCCGCGATCGACGCCTACCTGGTGCGTGCGCGGCCGGTGCTGTCAGTGCGCGGAACCGCGACGCCGGCGCTGTTCCTCGGCGTGCGCGGACAGCGAGTGTCGCGGCAGAACGCGTGGCTGATCATCCGGGCGGCCGCCGAGAAGGCGAAGCTGGGGATCGAGATCTCGCCGCACACCTTCCGGCACTCGTTCGCCACGCACCTGCTCGAGGGTGGTGCCGACGTGCGCGTGGTGCAGGAGCTGCTGGGGCACTCCAGCGTGGCGACCACGCAGATCTACACCCTGGTCACCGCCGACACCCTGCGCGACATGTACACCACGGCGCATCCGCGGGCCCGCTGACTACCGCGGTGGTTGAGGAGCGACGGAGCGCAGCGACGCCGCGTCTCGAAACCAAACCTTCAACCAATGGTCGAGGTGGCCTCGGCGTGCCGCCCGTGTGGCGTCCGGGGGTCGTGGTATGCGCTCGATAGAATCGTCCGCATGACTGGAAAGCGGGAGATGACGGCAGAACGGCCCGGAACTGAAACGGCAGCCGTCGGTCCCACCGGCCGCGCGCTGCGGGCTTTCCCCGTTCCCGAGCCGCTCAAGAGTCACGGACCCGCGCGGATCATCGCGCTCTGCAACCAGAAGGGCGGCGTCGGCAAGACCACGACGACGATCAGCCTCGGGGCAGCCCTCGCCGAGTACGGTCGCAAGGTGCTGGCCATCGACTTCGACCCGCAGGGTGCCCTGTCAGCCGGCCTCGGGGTGCAGACCCACGACGTCCCGACCGTCTACGACCTGCTGCTCGGCACCGTGAAGGACGCCAAGTCCGTTGTCGCCCAGACCGCGGTCCCCGGGCTCGACGTCATGCCCGCGAACATCGACCTGTCCGCCGCCGAGGTCCACCTCGTAAACGAGGTCGCCCGCGAACAGATCCTCGCCCGGGTGCTCCGCCAGGTGTCCGGCGACTACGACGTCATCCTCGTCGACTGCCAGCCCTCGCTCGGGCTGCTCACCGTGAACGCGCTGACCGCCGCGCATGGCGTGCTGATCCCGCTCGAGTGCGAGTTCTTCGCGCTCCGCGGAGTCGCGCTGCTGATCGAGACCATCGAGAAGGTCAAGGACCGGCTGAACCCGGCGATCGAGCTCGACGGCATTGTGGCAACCATGTTCGACTCGCGCACCCTGCACTCTCGTGAGGTCCTGGAGCGGGTCGTCGACAAGTTCGGCGACCAGACCCTGGAGACGGTCATCGGTCGCACGGTGAAGTTCCCGGATGCGAGCGTCGCCTCGCTGCCGATCACCCACTTCGCGCCGGAGCACCCGGCCGCCGAAGCGTACCGTCAGCTCGCCCGAGAGTTGATCTTCCGTGGCGCAGCCGCCTGACGCGGCCGTTCAGCCCGAGACAGAGCCTGCTGGATTCTCGCTCACGCTGAGCAATTTCAGCGGCCCGTTCGACCTGCTGCTCTCGCTCATCGCGAAGCACGAACTCGACATCACCGAGGTGTCGCTCAGCCGCGTCACCGACGAGTTCATCAGCTACCTCAAGGGTCTCGACACCGAAGAGGAGCTCGATCAGGCCAGCGAGTTCCTGGTCGTCGCAGCCACCCTGCTCGACCTGAAGATCGCCGGGCTGCTGCCGCAGGGCGAACTGGTGGACGCCGAGGATGTCGCGCTGCTCGAAGCGCGTGACCTGCTGTTCGCCCGTCTGCTGCAGTACCGGGCGTTCAAGGAAGCGGCGCAGTGGTTCTCCACGCAACTGGATGCCGAGTCGGGTCGACACTTCCGGGCGGTGCGACTCGAGGAGAAGTACCGCCAGCAGACCCCGGAGCTGGTCTGGACCCTCACCGTCGACGACTTCGCCGCGCTGGCGACGCTCGCGTTCACGCCGCGTGAGATTCCGACGGTCGGGCTCGACCACCTGCACGCGCCGCTGATCAGCATCCGCGAGCAGGCCGCGCACGTGGTCGCCCTGCTGCGCCAGGGCGAGCCGATGACCTTCCGGCAGCTGATCGCCGGGGCCGACCAAAAGGGTGTCATTGTGGCGCGCTTCCTGGCGGTGCTGGAGTTGTACCGGCACGCCTCGATCTCGTTCGACCAGCTGGAACCGCTCGGCGAACTCACCATCCGCTGGATTGCCGACACCTGGTCGGACGACAGCCTCGCGAACCTGGGAGCCGATTATGGAAGTTGACAGTGACATTTTCGCCGAAGCGGGCGGCGTCGCTGGCGCTCCGTCGGCCGCCGGCGATTCTGAAAGGAACACCCCGCCTCAGCCAATCGAACGAACCCTCGAGGCTATCCTCATGGTTTCCGATGAGCCGCAGAGTTTGGTGACCTTGGCAACTGCGGTGGCGCGGCCCGTCAAGGAGGTCAAGGCCGCCATTGACCGGCTCGTCGCCGACTTCGACGGTGAGGACGGCGGCATCCGTCGCGGTTTCGAACTGCGCGAAGTCGGCGGCGGCTGGCGCATCTACGTGCGCAGCGAGTTCGACGACACGGTGCGCGACTTCGTGCTCACCCAGAACCCGACCAAGCTGTCGCAGGCGGCGCTCGAGACGCTGGCCGTGATCGCCTATAAGCAACCGATCAGCCGCGGCCAGATAGCCTCGATCCGCGCGGTCAACGTCGACTCGGTGGTGCGCACCCTGCTGGGCCGCGGCTTGATCACCGAGGCCTACACCGACAGCGAGACCGGGGCGATCCACTACGCCACCACCGACTTGCTGCTCACGCAGCTCGGCATCAACAGCGTCGAGGAGCTGCCGCCGATCTCGCCGCTGCTGTCCGATGGAACGGAAGGTTTCGATGACATCTGAAGCAACAGGCGAGCGCCTGCAGAAAGTGATGGCCGCCGCCGGTGTCGCCTCACGGCGGGTCTGCGAGCAGTACATCGCCGAGGGTCGCGTGGCCGTGAACGGCGAGATCATCACTGAGCCCGGTCGGCGGGTCGACCCGTTCACCGACCGGGTGACTGTCGACGGCACCGCCATCCAGCTCGACACCAGCCGTCGTTACGTGATGCTGAACAAGCCGGTCGGCGTGGTCAGCTCCATGAAGGACGAGCAGGGACGGCCCGACCTCACCCGCTACACCAACCGCTACGAAGAGCGACTGTTCAACGTCGGACGGTTGGATGCCGACACCAGCGGCCTGCTCATCCTGACCAACGACGGTGAACTCGCGCACGTGCTCGCCCACCCGTCGTTCGGCGTCGAGAAGACCTACATCGCCAAGGTGCAGGGGGAGGCCACCCCGACCACGATGAAGAAGCTCATGGCCGGCATCGAACTCGAGGACGGCCTGATCGCCGCAGACAAGGCCCGCATCATCGGTGCGGCCAGCCGGGGCCAGACCATGGTCGAGATCACCCTGCACTCCGGCAAGAACCGGATCGTGCGGCGGATGCTCGACGCGGTCGGGCACCCGGTGCTGGAGCTGGTGCGCCGCCAATTCGGCCCACTGCACCTCGGCACCCTGCCGGTCGGGCAGGCGCGCGATCTCAGTAAGGTGGAACTCGGCAGACTGCTCACCATCGCCCGGGCAGAATCCAACCCAGCGTCCGACCTCGAATCTGACCCAGCTAAGGAATGACCGTGACCGATCGCCGGCTCGCCGAACAGGTGCGCGTCGTCGGCAGCGGACTGCTCGGCACCAGCATCGGTCTCGGGCTCGTCGAGAAGGGTGTCGACGTCATCCTCGATGACGTGTCGCCCTCCTCACAGCAGCTGGCGATCGACTACGGCGCCGGCCGGGCTCCCGCTGACGGCGACAACCCGGGACTCATCGTCGTGTGTGTGCCACCGGATGTCACCGCCCGCGTCGTCGCCCGCGAATTGGCCACCCACCCGCACGCCCTGGTCACCGACGTCGCCAGTGTGAAGGCAGCGCCGCTGCAGCAGTTGCGCGTCCTCGGCGCCGACCTCAGCCGCTACCTGGGCACCCACCCGATGGCCGGGCGCGAGCGCGGCGGCCCGATCGCCGCGCGCGCCGACCTGTTCATCGGCCGGCCCTGGGTGCTCGCCGGCCACGACGGCATCACCTACCGTCGGGCCGCTGCGATCGAGGACATGATCCTCGACCTCGGTGCCGTTCCGATCGAGATGTCGGTCGAGGAGCACGACCGCAGCGTCGCGCTGGTCTCGCACGTTCCCCAGGTGGTGTCCTCGCTGATGGCCGCCCGGCTGAACGAGGGGCAGAATGCCGCGCTCACCCTCGCCGGCGGCGGATTGCGCGACGTCACCCGAGTGGCCGCGAGCGACCCGGCACTGTGGGTGCAGATCCTTGGCGCCAACGCCGCGCCCACCGCCGACGTGCTCACGCAGCTGAGAGACGATCTGGACACGGTCATCACCGCGCTGCGCGAGCCCGCGGCATCCGGTTCCCGCCGAGCCATTGCCGAGACGATCGCGGCCGGCAACACCGGTGTCGCGCGTATCCCCGGCAAGCACGGCCAGGACCGCCGATTCAGCCAGCTCGTGGTGATGGTCGATGACCGTCCCGGGCAGCTGGCCCGCCTGCTCACCGACATCGGTGAGGTGGGCGTCAACATGGAAGACCTGCGGCTCGAGCACTCGCCGGGCGCGCAGATCGGTCTCGCCGAGATCTCGGTCGTGCCCGAGGCGGAACACCGTCTCGTGCAGGAACTCGAGGCGCGGGGCTGGAAGATCGCTGGAGCATTTGCATGAGCACGTTCGTAATCGCCGTTGACGGACCCGCCGGCAGCGGCAAGTCCTCGGTCAGCCGGGCCGCTGCCCGTGAACTCGGGTTCGCGTACCAGGACACCGGTGCCGCGTACCGCGCCTTCGCCTGGTGGTGTCTCGAGCGCGGTGTCGACATGCTCAACTCGATTGAAGCGATTGAAGCGCTCGACACCTTCGAGTACGAGATCGGCACCGACCCCGACAACTACTTCGTGCGCGTCGGCCACGAGGATGTCACAGACGACATTCGCGAACCCCGGATCTCCGCCGCAGTGAGCGCCATCGCGCGCATTCCCGAGGTGCGTGCGCACCTCACCGACCTGTTCCACCAGATCATCCGCGCCTCCGAGCGTGGCGGCATCATCGTTGAAGGCCGGGACATCACCACGGTCGTCGCCCCCGAGGCGCAGGTGCGGATTCTGCTGACCGCCGACGCGGAGGTTAGAATGGCGAGGCGCTCAGCGGAACTTGTCGGCGAAGACTCGGCGAAAACCGCGGAGCAGCTGGCCCGCCGTGACCACCAGGACTCCCAAGTGGTGGACTTCATGAACGCGGCGCCCGGCGTGGTGACCATCGACTCCACGCACCTCGACTTCGATCAGACCGTGCACGCGGTCACCGAGCTGGCGCAACAGGTCGCCCGCTAGAACAGGACTTCCATGGCAGAGAACGACTTCCCCGAGTACGACGAGCATCTCGGTGAACGACTCGCCGCGCTCGGCGACGATGAGGCCCACCAGCGGGCAACCGCCCTGCGCGCCGGCCTCAACGACTACGAGCTCGACGAGGACGACTTCGAGATCCTCGACGCCGTCACTGAGGACGCCGACGCCATCACTTACCTGCCGGCGCTGCCGGTGCTGGCGATCGTCGGACGGCCGAACGTCGGCAAGTCCGCGCTGGTGAACCGCATCCTCGGCCGCCGCGAGGCCGTCGTCGAGGACACCCCAGGTGTCACCCGTGACCGGGTGTCGTACAAGGCCGAGTGGAATGACCGCAAGTTCACCCTCGTCGACACCGGCGGCTGGGAGCCTGACGCGCGCGGCATCAACGCCTCGGTGGCGGCACAGGCCGAGGTCGCGGTCGACCTGGCCGACGCGGTGCTCTTCGTCGTCGACGTTAACGTGGGCATCACCGCCACCGACGAGCACGTCGTGCGGATGCTGCGGAACACCAAGAAGCCGGTCATCGTCGCCGCGAACAAGGTGGACGACGTGCGTCAGGAAGCGGATGCCGCGGCCCTGTGGAACCTCGGACTCGGTGAGCCCCGGCCGGTGTCAGCCCTGCACGGCAGGGGCGTGGCCGACCTGCTCGACCACCTGCTGACGATTCTGCCGAAGGTCTCCGCCGTCGCGAAGGAAGAGGTCGGTGGCCCGCGTCGGGTGGCGATCCTCGGTCGTCCGAACGTCGGAAAGTCCAGCCTGCTGAACAAGGCCGCTGGTGAAGAGCGAGTCGTCGTGAACGAACTCGCCGGCACCACGCGCGACCCGGTCGACGAGCAGGTCGAGATCGCCGGCAAGGTGTGGCGCTTCGTCGACACCGCCGGCATCCGTCGTCGCGTGCACCTGCAGCAGGGTGCCGACTTCTACGCGTCGCTGCGCACCAGTGCCGCGCTGGAGAAGGCGGAAGTCGCAGTCGTCATGATCGACGTGTCCGAGCCGATCAGCGAGCAGGACGTGCGGATCATCGACCTCGTGCTCGAGTCCGGCAGGGCGCTGGTGCTGGCGTTCAACAAGTGGGACCTGCTCGACGACGACCGTCGGCGGTACCTCGAGCGGGAGATCGAGCAGGATCTCGCGCACGTTTCCTGGGCGCCGAGAGTGAACATCTCGGCCCGCACCGGTCGGCACATGGAGAAGCTGGTCCCCGCGCTCGAGCAGGCGCTCGACTCGTGGGATACCCGCATCCCGACCGGCAAGTTCAACGCCCTGCTCGCCGAGCTCACCGCGGAGCACCCGCACCCGGTGCGTGGTGGAAAGCAGCCGCGCATCCTGTTCGGCACGCAGGCAGCGACGCGTCCGCCGACGTTCGTGCTGTTCACCACCGGTTTCCTCGATCCCGGCTACCGCCGGTTCATCACCCGCCGTCTGCGTGAGGTGTACGGCTTCGAGGGCACCCCGATCATCGTGAACATGCGAGTCCGAGAGAAGCGCAAGCGCACCTGATCGAAGCGAGTGACGCGTCTTTAAACCCTCGTCACAATTCGAGCGCCATCAGCACCCGATAGCTCTTCGGCCGAGCGACCTCAACGAACCCCTCGGCGGCGAACAGCGACACGGTACCGACGTACAGCGATGCCGATGACGCACCCTGCCGTTCAGCGGTGTCAACCGGATACGCCTCGAGCAGTCTCGCCCCTTTCGCACGGGCGCGATCAACCGCGGCATGCAGTAGGGCTCGTCCGATGCCGCGACGTCGAAAGCCGACCCGTACGACGAAGCAGGTGACCGCCCAGACGGATTCATCCTCCGCGGGCTCGCTGCTCGCCGATGCCACCTGGGTGCGCAACAACCTGCTGTACTGCGGCCGAGGTTCGACTGCGCACCAACCGACAGGTTCGTCGTCGAGGTAGGCGATCACCCCGGGAGCGGGACCGCGCAACACTTGATCGTGCAGCATCCGGCTCGCCTCCTCCTTCGGCATGGAGTCGAACTGCGCGTTGGGCAGCTTGAACCACTGGCACCAGCATCGCGCAGGGTCGCCGCGGGTGCCGAACACGGTACGCACGTCGTCCCAGGGCACCTCGTCGACCGGGACAGTGCGGACCGCAGCATCCGTCGTCATGCGTCCACGATAACGACGACCACCGACCGCGCTTAGGCTGGGGGAATGACTTCCATCCCCGGTGGGCTGCACCGCAATCCGGGGGATGCGTGGGTCCAGGGGCCGGACGGCTCCCGGTATTGGGGACGTTTCGGTGCGGCCGGACTGCTCGTGCACGACGCAGGACGCGGCATCCTGCTGCAGCATCGGGCTGTCTGGAGCCATTTCGGAGACACCTGGGGACTGCCCGGCGGCGCACGGCATGAAGGTGAGACGGCGCACGACGCCGCGCTGCGGGAGGCGAACGAGGAAGCCGGAGTGCCGGCCGATGCGGTAACCGTTCGGTTTGAAAGTGTGTTCGACTTGGGGTTCTGGTCGTACACCACGGTTGTCGTCGACGCCGTTCGCACCTTCGAGGTGCAGATCAGCGATCCGGAGAGTCTCGACCTGCGCTGGGTTCCGGTTCCGGATGTCGCGTCCCTGCCCTTGCACCCGGGCTTCGCCGCCTCGTGGCCAGCCCTGCAGCAGCGCCTCGTCCTCCCCGCCAGCTGAGCCGCGCCGCCCTTGCCGGGTGATTGAGGAGCGCCGCGAGCGAAGCGAGTGACGCGTCTCGAAACCCCTCTGCTACATCAACGCCGCAACCACAATCGCGGCCGGAAGCACCATCTGGGCAATCGCGCTGAGCCAGAGTTTCGGTTCGCTCACCCAGAGCACAACCCCGAGAATCGCCTGTCCGACGCCGAGCACCACGAGCAGCGTCCGAGCGGCCATCTCATCCACGGCGTAGCCAATGATCACCGCCGCGAAGAAGCTCAGCCCATAAACGATGTTGTAGAAGCCGACGTTGACGGTCCACAGCCGAACCGCCTTGTGGTGCTCGGGGCGGATCCGGAACATCCGGTAGAAGCGTTGATCGCGGTAGAAGAACGCCTCAAGCACACCGATCCCGATGAGCAGCAGCCCTTCCACAATTGCCAGCACCTGCACGACGGCGTTCATATTGCGGAAGCTACTCCAAACCGTTGGTCGAGCCGGCCGAGACCCATACCGGCGTCGCAGCAGCCATACCTTGCGCGCGCATCCTGCCCTCCTCGCTGCGCTACTATGGACAGGTTGCCGTTCGCGGTGACGGGCTGTGGCGCAGCTTGGTAGCGCACTTGACTGGGGGTCAAGGGGTCGCAGGTTCAAATCCTGTCAGCCCGACCAAAGGGTTGTTCTAAGTACTGTTCTAAGAACACCCGGAAACGAGAACGCTCCTGAGGAAACTCAGGAGCGTTTCGTCGTTTGTCGGGATCTCACGCATGGGTGTTGCCGCGTTGCGCGCCGTCCCGCTGACGGTTTGGCCTTAAATGCCGAACGCGCCCGTTTTCGGGCGCGTTTGATTGTTCGGCGTGCGGGGTGTTGCCCTCTCGGGCGGTGTCAGATTGTCGCGAGTGGCTAGGTTCGCAGTGGTGACGACAGTTGTTCCATCAGCTGGAGCTCCAGCACGGACTCGCGGGGTGTGGTCTTGGTGTAGGGGTTGTACCAGACACGGTCCCGGCGGCGTACGGATTTTTGTTTGGGTGGTTCGCCGGTGTTGGTCTTTGCTTCGGCTGCACGTTCGTCGTGGAGGAACGCCGCGATTTTCCGCAAGTTGAAGTTGGTCAGGAGCATGGTGACAAACACCTGCGCGGCGGCGAATCCTCGGACCCGGCGTCGGGACGACTCACCAATGGCTTCCTTCCCCGGGTCTTTGATGCCGGCGTTCAAGGATTCGATGCTGTTGCGAGCGTGCTTGTGGAAGGCGTCCCATTCTTTGCTGCGGTAGGCGAAGCCCTGCTTGCCTTGGATGCCGTCCTGGACGTTCAGTGATACGGAGTGTTGGCGGCAGATCTCTGGAAGGAAATCGATGGGCGGTGCGTCCTCTTCCTCGACGCGGGGGCGTTCTTTGTCGGCGACTGTGGGCAGTGGTTTTCCGGCTTTTCCCATTAGCAGTTCGAAGACAGGGCAGGTGACGGTTGGGCTGTTGCCGCGGGCGGGGCAACTTACAGGCTGGCGGCCTTCGGCATCGGGCTTCTCTTTGCTGCGGACGAGGAAGGCGCCGCGTTGATGTCGGCGTTCTTGGAAGATGTCCTCGTCGATGCGGCCCGCGAGCAGGTCTTTGGTTGCATTCTTGAGCGGAGTCGGTGTCCCGGGGCAGAATCGGCCGTCCTCGATGAACTCGACTCCCTTCTTGCTTCCGCGCACACCGAGTCTGTCGGGGCGGTAGTCGGTGGATGCGGTCCAGCCGAGAGCGTCCGCAGGAAGGTGCAGGCGCTCAGGCCTGGCGTTTGCCCAGTACTGCTTGTCCGCATCCCCAAGGCCAGGGGGTAGTTCCGTGCCGAGCGCTGCTCGCATGAGTTCGACGGCTTCTTCGGAAACGCCGACGTTGGGCATGCTCATCGTGGCGGCGACGGCGAGCTTCGGGAATCGGACTGCATCGGGGCGCTCCGAGTCGACGCGGACGGCGATGTTGATCATCCAGCCCCACTCGAGGTCCTCCTTTGAATTCTTGGCGTCTCCAGGGCCCGTGGTGTCGGTCTTCCCTTTGGCCACATCCACCCGGTTGCCTTTCCTTGGGTACCAGCCGGCGTGAATGTCGACCGGGCCAGGAGTGGGGTTGTCGACACGGCCCGCGATCTCGTCGCGGGCGCGATCAGCGAGGGTATTCCTGGAGAACCCCTTCTTGGTGGGGGGTTCGATGAATGTTTGATCGAACGAAATGTCGAGCTTGTTCGTCGCCCGCTGAATTCGCCGCGGCTGTTCCTTGAACGTCATGCGTAGGAAAGCGTTCATGAAGAGATCCAAGCGGCGCTTCATGGTTTGTTCACGTTCATCGTCGTGATGCTTCAGCGCCTGTTGCACCTGTGTGTACGTCAACGAAACGTACCGTTTCATCGGATAGGGGTCCATCAAGTCGACCATCCGGTGGAAGGCGTTGTTGGTGTTCTTCTCCCACTTCGTGGTCTCGGTGGTGCGAGTGACGAATGAAGACATGACCGAAGGGAGGCCGAGCAGATCGCGGGACGCCGGCGTCAGCCGCTCTTGAAAGAGCGCTGCAAGATTCCGCATGAAGAGGGGCGAGTGTTCCTGAGCGAGGAGGAGCAGGCCGACGAGAAGCGCGGGTGGATGGATTTTTGCCGGCTGGCCGCCCATGCCCGATAACGGGTGGTCGATACTGTGCCATTCGGTCAACATCTCAAGCACGCCGGACTTCTGGACTCTGCTGTATGCGGCCTGGACGTGCGCGTCGCTGATAACCGAGCGCAGCCGGCCGCGTGCCTCCACTTCCTCGGCCCGGAACGCGCCGAACAGATCGGTGTCGCTGAAGGTGTGGCTATCCGTGGCCATGCTTAGGCCACCTCTTCGCCGATGATGCGGCCGATGTGGTCGTCAGCTCGGTGTTGGATGCTGTGCTCAAGATAGGGCTGGAGTGACAGCAGCGTTGCGAAGCCGGTGATTTCAAGCAGGACCTGCATGGGCAGTTCTGCGTCGATCTGGGCGACGATCCAGCCAGAGCGCAGGCGCGCCGCGGACGGACGGAGCGGTCCGGGGTTGTCTGACAGGAAGCGCTGTAGGCCGTTCGGCTTGTATTCCGACAGGCGGTAGGCGTGGAAGAGGTCACCGCGGGTTCGATTGCCGATGCTCTCGGCCAAAGTACGTGCCCATTTGCTGTGGACTGGGACACGGCGTGCCCGGTCGCCGCGCACGTTCACGAAGAGGCGACCGGTTACGAACTCGACATCCTGCACCTGGGCGTCCATGAGCTCTTGTGCGGACAGGCCGGCTCCACCGGAGAGTGCGAGCAGTGCCCTGGCGTTCTGCCGTTTCAGAGGTGTGGTTAGCGTGTTCGCCCACGCGAAGAGCGTGGCTTCTTCCGCGGGCGAGTAAGGACGCGCGGAGCCGGTCTGTTCTGGCATCCGAAGCCGTTGGACGTGAATGTCACCGAGCTTGTCGGCCATGGCCGACAGTTGGCGGGCCGTGTCGTACCGGTAGGTCTCCGAGCGCTTGGCAAGGTCCTCGGCAAGGTAGCGGTGCACGAGCTGGGTCTTGAATACCCGCGGGATAGTGAGGTCGCAGCCCGTGACCGTCCAGACCCAGGACACGTACAAGGCAGTCATGGTCATCAGCCGCCGTGCATTGATGGCCGTAGTGGGTGCCATTGCCAGGACACACTCGACGACGAACGGTTGGACGTGCGTCCACGCGGACTTCCGGCGTTGGGGCTTGTAGCCGGTAATGATCCGCCGAGTCTGATCGGGCAGATCGGCGGCCAGCTCGGGAGGCGCGTCCGGGCTGGTTCGGGGGTGGGCAGGGGTCGTCGGAGCGTTCTGGAGAGGGGACACGTAGTACTGGTGTGCGGCGGAATTCGTCGAAAAGCCGGTTCCACCGGAAATTTGCTATGTCTCGGCCTCTCCTCCATGACGTTTCCGCAGGTCACCGGCCGGTTTGAGTCGTTTCAAAAATTTTCCGGGTGAATGTGATCCGGAAGGAATTGCACGGACTTATCGAGCGCCGAGTAGTGCTTGAGCCCGGAGATCGCCAGGAGGTCGGAGGCGGGGGTACCGGCGGCAAGATGTTGCACAAGCCACGTGGCACGCATCCGAGTCGGGCGGACATCGAGTGTTGTCCGGGATCTCGTGAGAAAGTCCGTGACCTGGCCCGGGGTCGTGCTCGACCTGCCTGGTCGGAAGAACCAGTCGTCCGGTTCGAGTGCCGTTGCCACCGTCTCGAGACAGCGCACCCAGTCCGACCAGATTGGGACGACTCTCGGCCGGTCCCGCCACACGACGACAGAAGCAGAGAGCCGAGTGGAAGATCCGTCGAGACTGATGTCGCTGGTGCGGACGTCGAGTAGTTCGCGAGTGGCGAGGCCTGCGCCGAGTCCGAGACAGAGCAGGGCGAGCGCGTTGCGGCAACGGTTCGGCGTAGTTTGTGTGTTTGCCCACGAGTAGAGCGACGCAATCTCGGCCTCCGTGTAGGGAGCCGTCGGAGCGGAGCGGGGAATTGCCCGGTGCCCTCCCGCGAGTTCGGCCGGGTTCAGGACTTCGGTCATTCGCCAGAGCGTGGATCGTAAGGTTGCACGACTGCCGCGAGCTGCGCCCGGCATGCCGAGATGGACGAACTGCTCCACCATCGAACGTCGAAACAGTCGTTTGCGCTCCAACGGGGTGCCCCGCGCTTTCCAACACCAGAGCACGAACGGGGTCGCCGCGGCAAACAGATCACGATCGCTACGCCCGCACATCGGTCCACTGTCGTGGACTGCGTCCTCAACGAAGGACCCAATCACGTTCCAGTACGGCAGGGCCAGGATCGGTAGATACCCGGGGCGTGCCCTCGTGTGAGCCGGTTCAGCGTCATTCGGCTCGTTGTCTTCGCACATGGGAACTCCTTCGGTGCTCGCCGGACTTTGCGGTGCAGCGCCTGATTTAGGCATGTGCCTGCTTGTCTACCCACGTTGAGAGCGGCGGCGAAGCCATTGGAGCGTTAACGAAATGCGCTGCTTTTCTGCGCATTCCTATGTCGGGGCCCGGTTCTACAGTTGGGCCATGGGTGTCCCTCGTTACAGTCCCCGAGACTTTTGTGACCAGCCGAAACAGTTCGGGAAGTCGCCGAATGTCACTTTTCGGGCAAAGGCGCTGGCCGATTCAGAGCTGCTCAACACGCCAGGCGATAAATTCCGCCGAGACCGAATGGAAGCGTTGGTGAGCGCAGCGCGCATGCAGCACGACTATGCGCGCGCCATTCGCAAGATCCTGCAGACGAAAAACCTTTCGCAGCTCGCCTATGGACTGTCAGTCGGAGTGAGCCGACGCAGGATCGTTGCCATGCTCACAGGCGAGGCTGTGATGCACCTCGAAGACATTGCATGGGCGGAGCATGCGCTGGGCTCTGTTGCAGGGCTCGTGCGGTTCAATGAGAGACGGCAACGGCTGCTGGAGACGCGGCGGCTCATCGACGAAATCCTCTCGGAGGAGGGCGGCGATGACTGCGCCACGGGGACGTTGCCTTCGACAGATCCAGGGTGACATGGCGGCTTCAAACCAATGTCGCGGAAACGATCTCGTTGGCCTCGAGGAGGTGTTCGGTGTCGATCTGAGCACGGCGCTCAAAGACTTCCGCGCGGTCTCCTCGCCGCAGGATAGGGCCACAAAGTGGCTAGCGGCTTCTGTCCGGCAGCTCACCGCCGCTCGGAAGGTCGGAGCGGTCTTGGAGGCAGAACCTGTTGTCGTTTCTACGGGGATTCTGCGATCGCTGCGTGACACCGAGCGATTCTGGCGGGAAGTCAACGAGGAATTCGGGCTACTCGGGAGCACCGAGGTGGCGCTGCTGCTCGGCTCACGGTCGGGGCGTTCATATGCCGCTCGTCTCCGATCTGCAGGGAAGCTTCTCGCCGTCAAGCGTATGAACAAATATCTCTACCCGGGGTTCCAGTTCGCGAACGGTCAAGTCCGTCCCGTGATCAGCCGGCTCGTCGCGGCGTCGAAGGACCTGGGAAAATCCGAGTCAGGGGTCATCGTCTGGCTGATGTCACCGACGAGCTACTTGAATGACCGGCGCCCGGTCGACTTGCTCGATAGCGACCCCCAGAAAGTGCTCGAAACGGCACGACACGCGTGGGGGGTCGAGTGGTGACATGGACCGCTGAAAGCATCCGCCGTTCTGCCCCAGATCGTCATTTGACGTGTCATTCCATGCCGAGCAGGTGCCAGTCGCGCACAGTCAACGGGATACTGCGATGACCAAATCGACGGATGATGAAGGCTTCTACGAAGCACTCGCGAACAGGCTCACTGACCCGACCGTCGAGCTCCAAACTTCGAACGGATTAACGGGAGAGGCCGCCGCCGCGGAGGGCAGAGAGCTGCTCGAGGGGACGACGATACCCGCGTGGCAGACTTCACTTGCCACAGAACGAAACCCGGAGCTCGCGCTCGATAACGAATCACGCGTGGCGATCGCCGGCGACTGGCACCGAAATGTCAGCTGGGCCCAGACGGTGATCCCCGCCTTGGTCCGCATCGGTCCGGATATTCGCACGATCTTGCATCTCGGCGATTTCGGGATCTGGCCCGGGCGTGAGGGCAAAGGATTCTTGCGGTCTGTCGACCGATCGTGCGCGGGCGCCGGGATCGAGCGGGTGTTTGTCACACCGGGTAATCATGAGGATTGGGGGCGCCTTCACGGACTATTCGCATCGCGCCCTCATCGGGTTCTTCAGCTCAGTGAGATGGTGTGGGTCTTGCCGCGCGGGTTTCGTTTCACGCT
This sequence comes from Diaminobutyricimonas sp. LJ205, assembly GCF_009755725.1. NCBI lineage: Bacteria > Bacillati > Actinomycetota > Actinomycetes > Micrococcales > Microbacteriaceae > Ruicaihuangia > Ruicaihuangia ninglii. The sequence goes on from NZ_CP046619.1 coordinate 1,173,075, forward strand.
GGCCGGGACGAGCTTCCTTTCGTTCGGCGGGGCGGCTTCTGTGGACTTCGAAGATCGTGTGCCGGGCCTCACTTGGTGGATTTCGGAGATACCGACCGAGGCAGACGTTGAAGCAGCAATTGTTGGCGGCCCCATTGATGTGCTCCTCACTCACGAAGCCGTGAATGGTGGGACGGCGCAAGTCGAGAAGGTGCTTCGCGCGAATCCAGGAGGATGGCCGGCCCAGGCCCTGTCTTACTCTTCGGTGTCCCGAGCGCGGGTAACGCGTGTTTGGGATGCGGTCCGACCGGAGGTCCTAGCGCACGGGCACATGCATCTGCAGGGCGAAATCCGTTTAGCGGACGGGCGCCGGGTTTACTCGCTGGCCGCTGACACCCAAGCAGGCAACATGGGCATTCTCGATCTACGAACGCGGCGTTGGGACTGGTTGCCGCTCGATCGGCACGGTCGCCAAGGCGCGCCGCAGCCGTGACCAATTGACAGTGAACGCGATGGACCCGGGGTGGGTTGAGTGCGCGGCCCGATCGCTCGTTATTGCCAGCGCTCGGGGCTCGTGCGTTGGGCGCGTCAACGGCAGGGTCCGCGCTCCAACTGCGTCTCGTGCGACGATGATCGTCATGGCAGGGAGTCATCCGAGTGACGATATGCACGTCCGCGATTTCGTCCGTGTGCTACGTCGGCTCGAGCCGCACCTTCCGATTTCGGACGCATACGAGCGGGACCGCCCACAGCTCAGGGGGGTGTGGTGGTCGAGTCAGAAAGAACACATGACCCGCTGGTTCAGTGACCAACAGGGCCGCGGCTCGGGTGCGTTCACCCGCAACGAGCCCAACACGAGCGCGCGCACGACATACAACCGACTGCTGTGCCCGGCGGCGTTCGTATGGATGGCTGAGGCGTTGGGAGAGGACTCCGCTGTCGTACTGACCGCCGCAAACGCTGCGAGGAACGAGCCGAGTGCACGGAAGCGTCCTGGCTTGTTGCGCAAGCATCTGCCGTGGCAGCGGATCTCGCAACTCGCGCAAATGGTTCGCTAGCAGCCGGATGGCGCTGGCTCAGCCGCCGTCATCGGAGTGCGATGCATTAGAAGCATCACCATTTCATTCGAACGCGTGTCGGTACTGCGGTTTCAGTGAGGCGAGTCAGTCCTCGGCTGCGCTTCAGGGACGAAGGCGAACTGCGAACTGCTGGCCGGGGGCTTATTTCCGGCAGGCATAAGCGGCAGCCCATTCGCCGCCACGATGCCCGCACTGTGCTCGATCGCGCATATGAGATGGCGGCAGGCAACACCCCCTTTCTGGGGTGGAATGATCCTTCCTCTCATCCCATACGATCAGCGTGTCATCTCAACTGTGATGACTGTTCACGAATCGGAAGAGTGCAAATGCCGCGCCGGACTTCGACCGGTCCAGCCGCCTGCTGACCGACTTCGTACAGTCTCGGCTCGACCTATTTACGTCGCTCGCGGAGGCGCTGTTGCCCGTGTTGGGTGGGCAACAACACGAGTCGGTGGTTCGCAGCCTAGAGTTCCTGCGCCTTGAGGATTCGGCCAGCATCGTCCGGCGCTTCACATCACCTCTGTTTCTGAACTGGTTCTCCCGGTTCGGGCGAGTACAGCGATGGGAGGCCGACGACCACGTCCTCGCGTACCAACTCGCTCGCTGGAACAATATGACGGTCAGCCCCACGTTTTGGCAGCTTGGCGACGAGATTCCCATGGCTGTCGATGGGGGTTTGGTGCTCACGGCCGATCCACGGATAGCGTTGCCCGTGCCCTCGGAGTCTTCAGCTTCCGGGGTTCGTTTGCGGGCGAGCGGCGATGAAATTACCCTCTTCGACAGCAACGGAGTATCGCTCGGCGCGCGCGGCTGGGACGATCTGCTCACCGGCGCCGATGGATATTGTCTCCTTCCGGGAGACGTCGTCGTCGGTCGAAACGACCTTGATCCGCTACGGCTCAGGATTAGGTCGGACGTTGCCCCCGAGCGCTATGGCACGGTGCTAGAGGCGGCTGACCCGTCAGCGGAGGCGTACCCCGACTTCGATCCTCACCAGCTGTTGCGTGGTGCTGCGCTGCTCGCCGTTGCCTGGCCCGAGGAGTACGCCGAGTTAAAGTTGATGGTGCAAATCGTGGTCCCAAGGGGGATTCCGGCCGGATGGGAGCGACCGCGCCACAGCTTCACCGTGGGGTCATACCAGGGTGCAGTGTGGTTGGCACTTGACCCCGACTCCGCAATCGTCGCGGAAGGGCTCGTACACGAAAAAGGCCACATCAAGTTGCGTTATATCCAAGACCAATGGCCGCTGTTGGACCAGACACGCAGCGACGAGCTTTTTACGGTCGGCTGGCGGACCGATCCGCGTCCGTTGGTCGGCGTACTCGAAGGGGTCTTCGTCCATTCGCAGATCGCGGAACTGCTGGCTCGGATTATAGGTGGCGGGTACGGAACCCCATCGCAGCTGGAGGCGCGCGCAATTTACCTCGACGAGGTACGCGCTGAGGTGAGCGAGGGGCTCGAGATGCTGAGCGGCCACAGCGCGCTTACCGATTTCGGAATCGAGCTTCTCCGATCGATCGAGGCGCGTGCGTTCCCGAGTTGACACACTGGGGCGCCGGTTGGTGGCCTATCGCTGTCATCATGAACGAGCCAGTCGCTCGAATCGCTGCGAGATGGGCATCGCCGCCGTCGAAAATCAGACTCCAGTTCGCCCGTCCGAGTCAAGTAGCGCAGCGCTGCCACAATACGTAGGCCGAAGTCCCGAGACGCATCAAATCCGACAAATCTTCCGATTTTCCCGCCGAAAGAGTGAAGAAGTTTCCTGTCACTCTTTCCGTGCAGGCTAGTCCGCAGTAAATTCGGTCAGAAAGCACCATGCCCCGCAGTTCGAACATCTCCGTATGCGGATTGGGGATCTCATGTCGCAGCGAGTGAGGGTGGCTCCACGCGCCGCGTGGCTGGTGTGCGTGCTCGCGCTCGGGACGATCCTCGCATCAGGACCTGCCGCAGAGGGGGCGGCATCGACGCAGGATGAAGAAGTCTTCTCCGAAGTGTGCGACCTCGCGGGTCGGCTAAGTCAGGAGGACTCCGCGGCCGCAATCGAGCTGATTCTCGCTGCCCGTTCAACCGAAACACCGGGTGCGTCGCAGACCCGGCGGACGGCCTGTCAGGAGGAACTCGACGCCGCGATTGCATCGAGGGCCTTCAACACGAAGCTGGAGCTCTCTGCCGGCGGCGCCTGCCTTGCCGCTCGAGCGCTGCTCGACTCGGGCCGGTCCGACGCGGCGAAAAGGATTCTCGAGGGTTCGAGCTCGCCCCAAGACGCCCGTAAGGGGTGTCCCACCCTCTTCGGTAAGACCGGAGCGCTGCCGGACGCTGCGGACGGCCCAACTCCGAAAACGTTGGGTACGGCGTGGGATGGGTTCGTCGAGAACTCCCTGACCCCGTTGGCCCCCACAGGACTGTTTTTGATTGGTAGCTGGGCGGCGCTTCTCGTGCTCGCTCGGCTCCTCGTGTTCCTCCCGCGTATGCGTGACCGACACGATTCGACCAGAATGCTGCGCCGCGAGCACAGCATCGTCGGGGTCGTGCTCCTCTTCGCCGCGCCGCTACTCGCCTGGATGTCAGTAACTGTGGGCGCTCCATGGAGCCAGCTGTTGTTCGCGATCTTTCTGGGTGGTGTCGGCGGGTTCGGCGCTTGGATGATCGGGCGAGTGATTGCCACGATGCCCCGACTGAGCGTTGAAATCACCGGCGACGGTGATAAGACGATTGACCGCTCGGTTGTAGCGGCCACGATCCGCGACATGATGGGCATCGGTGCGATGGGGATTGAAATCCCGGTCGGCCCAGATTTAGACAACTTGAGCGACGCGCTCACCCAACTATCCGACAAGAAGTGGATCGCAGCCCTGCAGAAGGCGTGGCTGTTCGTCACCAACGCCCGGCCGTGGGCACTCACCCTAGGGCTAAACAGCCAAGATGTCGCATCGGTGTCAATCGACCGGAACGGTCGGCAGGTGCACAGCGCTTTGATTAAAGCCGAATACGGCAGGGCTGGCGAGGAGCCGGACGAGGGCCAATACAGCGATGGCGAGCGGATCGTGGCATTCGCGGCGGGGGACCTCGTAGCAGTCATGGCAGAGCGCTACCCCGAAATGCGGGAAAAGCTTCACGGAGCGAAGATCGGGAAGAGCATCGCCCTGCAGTACATCTCCGCCAAGGGGTATGCGCTCCGCGAGCATCGCGGAGCGGCCCTGCAACTGCTTGGCAAATCGCTGGACAGTGACCCAGGCAACACGGCCGCAGTCCTCACGATTTGGTACCGCGAGTTCCGCGATGACAGCGAACGACTGCGACTCATGGAGTACCGATCGTGGCTCCTGGACTTCTGTGGCCAGCGGACAGGAATCAACTTCTGGACGTTGTCTGAGCCATTGGATGGTATGTCGGAGCACTGGGCGAAGGACGACCTATTGTGCCGGGCGCTCGCCACGTTATCCGCGGTGAATCGCAACCTCCTTGCACTGCCCGAGGAGTCCCCGAGCACACCCAGCCCGCTTGCGATTACAAGATTTCTGGATGCACTCCTAGTCAAACGGGGTGATCTGGGTGTCGTGGATGAAGGGCTCGCAACACGGAAGAGGTTGGTCAAGATTGATCTGCAGCACTTTGCAGGGACGCCGATTGGGGCGGAAGACACCGATCACGATGCACCTATTGCCGCCTATTCCCTGGCCTGCCATTACGCACAGATGTCGAAGAGTGCCCCCGGAACCAATTCGCTTCGAACGCAGTCCCTCCGTCTCCTTGCACGCGCCTTCACTAACGCCGACCTCAAGGACTGGGCCGAGCGCGACGACCCCGAACTCGAGCCATTGCGTGGCTGGCCCGCGTTCGAACAGCTGTTTGAGCGCGAACGTGACCCGCGGCTCTCGCGGGCGCCGTTCCTCGCGTCTTCAGTGAAGCTCAACAAATCAGCTACGGTTGCGACGCTCGAAAGCCTGGCTGCGACCGACGTCAACGAAGCACTCGCGGCGGAAGTGGAAATTCCGATGGTGGAGCTGTGTAGCTTGCAGGAAGCGGCGAGGATTGCTGTTTTGTACGACCGCAAACCGCTTGACGGATTCGAGTGGGCAGCCCTCGAGTGGCTCTACGCCGAAGGGTCACTATCTGCGGCGAGCCTACGGGACGCGGCTAACGACGGACGTGGTGCCGAACTATTCGCTGATCTCGCGACTCGGGGCTTCGCCGGAGCGGAGGTGGATGTGCGGGCTTGGCTCTCGACGCTATCTGAAAGCCTCACGTCTTGATGCCCGCCGTGGCACGCGGTCACGGACCAGCGCGGTGACGTCATCGACACCAGTATCCAATGCCGCCATGCGCTGCGGTTGCGGATCTGCCTGGCTAGTCGGGCACCGGTATCACGAGCCGGGGAAGTGGTTTGCGTGCCGGTTGACGACGCTTCGACCGGAGTTGAGAATGTGTGGGAAGCGCATCCGAGCGAAGGAACATCCGAGCTGAGGAAGGCGATGTGGTGAGCAATTCCGCAGGCGGACTGCATGGTGACGCCGAACAGACTCTTCCCGCGCTCAACGATACGCCCGGCTTCGACGCTTCATCATCATCGACCGGGCGAGCCTACGAAAGACGAATCTGGCATCCGCTCCGGTGGACGATTGATGCGCTCGACGCGGTTGCACAGCGTGACTACCTTTTGGTGGCGTTCATGGTTGTGGTCATGATTTTGAGCGCATTGGCCGTCTACCAGGCGACGCGCGCTGACGACGCCGGTGACGACCGCGTCGGAGTACTCCGCATAATCGAGGGCGACGCTTCCCGTCAGGCGGGCTACCTGCAAACGGTCATAGCTCACGACCTCACCGTGCTCACGCCGTTCTGCGAGGCCGAAACCTCTCGACGCGACGCAATGGCTGACGTACTACGAGCCGTGCCCGACAACGCGGAGATAGCCTCGCATACGATAATGACTCGATCGCTCGAGCCGCTCCTGCTCGGCGACCCTCTCGCACAGTGCGCGTTAACCTCTACGCATTCGAAGCCAGCCACGTACGACGTGGCGCGCGCGCGCCAGACCCTGGAGAATAGTCAGCAGCTGGGCGGCGACGCCGCCGTCCCGCCCAAACAGAAGGACTGGGCGCTTCTAACCTACGAGACCGCCGAACAGCATCTCATGATAAGCGCTCTGCTCTTCGGGCTCGCGCTGGCGCTGCTCATCGTAATCGATCTGCTAAGCAGAGCCGACGCCCGACCTCGCGTGCTTGGAGCTGGCCCGCTCACCGGTTCGCGCCGAAGTCTCCTCATTTTCGCGACGCTCGTGGCCCTGATAGCCGCCGTGTTGCTCGTGATGCGTACGGTTGTGCTGCCGATCGACGACGAGAGCCGCTACGTGACGCTTGGAGTCGCCGCTGTACTACTCGCGGCGAAAGCGCTAGCCGGCCACCGGTGGATCACGCAGCACTTTGTTCGCGCACCGGCTTCACACCCCCACTGGTGGTCTGAAGTCATCGGAGCCGGAGTGATCGTCGTATTTTCGCTCGCGGCCCTCGGGCTGTCCAGCGTAAGTGTGCTCGAACGGGAAGCGAACGTGCGCGCCGACGCTTTGCAAGCGTCCGCGCACCAGCTCCAGCAGGTCGGCGAACAGTCGGCGCTCCGTGATCTCGCCGCCGTAGCGATTAAGGCTCGATTCGTCGCGGGGTCCGCAGAAGCAGCCACGATGCGCCTCAGTGACCCGGAACGCAGCGAGAGCATGCTGCGTGAACTCACGGAGGCTGAGAATGAACTTGAAGCGCAGATGAGCAGCTTCGATGCAACCGTGCGCAAGCAGGTTGCGTCATCACCTCCGGCAGCATGCGCGGGACCGGATCGGGACATCGAATGGCCGCAATCTGACCCGTCCGACCTGTACGAGGAATTGGCCGGAGAACCGGCCAACATCAATTGGCATGTGCGCCAGTACCAGGAGCCTGCGCTTGCATGCGATACTGCGGCTGAGCTTTCGCGGGCTGAAGCTCGCGCGTGGGCCGGGCACGGGTCGTGGCTCACCGTGGCCCTCGTCGTGGTCGGCCTCGCGGGCTTTATGCTCTCTCTTGCGGCAGATCCTAAGCGCGAGGCGAGGGTCTCGCGCAAGCTACGAGCCGTCGGCGTAGTGGGGGTCGGTGCGGGCGTGGTCCTGGGCGCGGTCGCGATACCCGATCTCCTTTGGCGGGCTGAACTTCCAGAACAGGAGAATGTCCCGGCTATAGCTGGCGCAATCGCGGCGGCGCGAACCGACTGCTACGGCGAAGGTAACGTCGCGGCCTTGGATGCTGCGATTGAGCAGTATCCGGGCTTCGGCCGCGCCTACCAGATGCGCGCTCTGACGAATTATTGCATGGGACAGTCCGGCGATTGGTGGCAGCTGTCCTCCGATGCAGACCCTGCGGCTGTGAAGTCGGCGATCAAGGACTTCGAGGAGGCGCGCCGCCGAGGTGCGACGGGCGCTCGCCTCGACATCGATGCTGGGTGGGTGCTCATCCTGGACGGGATCCAGCGCGACGACGAATCGGCAGTCCGCCACGGCCTCCAACTGACGGACGATGCAATCGCCGCGCTGGAGCGGGCATACCCGTCAACGGGGACGGCGGTTGCACCTGGAACACTCCTTCATACCGGCCGCTTCAATAAGGCTTTGGCATTCGCGGCTCTCGGCGAGCAGGAACAAGCTCTCACGGCGTACGAGCAAGCCGCAAAGTGCTTGGCGCCGGAAGCGGAGTGCGCGGGTGGCGGCTTGCTCAGCCAGGCGCTCATCGACGAAACTGTGCTCTGGGCACTCGCAGATTTAGAGCTTCTCGGCGAGCCGACGCCCAATGGCAACCACGAACTGGATCGGTACCGGCTCGCACTGGTGGACGACCCGCCTGGTCGACCGGGTGACCGTCCCCTCACGGGCGCGACGCTAAGCATCTTCCCACAGTCTGTGCAGGTGATTTCGGAGCTCCGGCCTTCGCGCGCAACCGTGATCTGGTACTCCCGGTCAACCAAAAAGGACAAGTGGCAGCTGCTGCAAGTGCCAAGTCATGCCACCATGCACCCCGGAGGAATTTTGGAGGATCGACCGGTCCCGCTCGGGGAGTGCGCGGGAGCGGCGTTCTACCGCGCCGATGTTTACACTGCTGGCGCGCGCCATCCTGTGACGGTGGAGGGTGGTGAAGCGGTTGCGCCGCCGTTGGGTGCTATCCGCGTCTCTACGAGCCGGCTCGCACTTAGCGCGATCGTGCCGATGAACTGGACGCCGGAACCAGACCCAGCAAAAATCCGCTGGTGCGGTGGAGACCGTCCGTTGGTCGACGCGCTTCCGACAGGGTTTCTGCGCGACGACGGACTCGATTGGCACGTGGGGCCAGACGATCGCTCAGGGCTCACCGTTCGCCGCATTGAAGGTGTTGTGCCAGATGAAGACATGGATCGGTATCTTCAGCGGACGCTCGAAGCATGGGCAAGCGAGGCGCGAGGAGTGGATGCTTCGGCGCTTCTGCCCTTGGCCGAGGGGTGGTTTCTCGGGACCAGCTACAACCTGGTCGCGGACGTCGTGGACCGCCACCTGCGGGTGGCGGTTGCCTACGAGCCGTACGCATGGGAGGCGCCCGAGTACGGCGGGACCACGTTCCTTGTAGCTTTGGACGACCGAGGCGCCGGCGATAGTTCCAACCCCGTGAATTCCAACCCCGTGAACCTCGAATGGGTCTCCGAGATTGAGTTGGAGGTGCCGCAGCAGGCGTTCCCAAAGGCCATCGCCGCCGGAGACGGTTTCACGTTCGAGATATCTGCAGCCTGGTCCGTCGAAGGCGAACCGGGCGTGGACGACGATTGGGTGTTCAAGGCGACCCCACCACGCACGAATACGCCACTGTACGTTTTCAAGTTGACTGATCAATCAGACGTGCGAGTGGCGGTTGATCAACGGGTCGAGGATCTCACAAGAGGAAACACAGGCGCGACTGGCGTCCAGGTAGAAAGCCGCAAAGAGGTGTCGGTCTTGGGGGCGGACGATGCGGAATTGATCGAGTACTCACTAGACCGCGATGACACGGGACGGTGGTGGACATGGGAGCTTTTCGCCTCAAACGGCAAGAACATCACTATCCTTCACTTGACTACGTTTGAAGAGGACGTCTGGGCAGTGCAGTCGATCATCGAGGAAATGCTTGAATCGTTTGAGCTGACAGAGTGACACGCGTCGTGCCCCGAGGGAATACCTAAGCGCTGACTACGAACGCGAGCTCTCCCGCGCCCAAGGCTCATGCGACTCAAATCAACGATAGCTGTCAGCCGATTGACGACATCGAATGGCATAGCGTCAGCGAGGGGCGCAAGCGCAGAATACGGTGCCTATGTGCCTCCGGAACGGTAGAGGTTCTTGGAAACAGCCACCATAGAATTCCTGATGAGAGGCCATTTTCTTTCTGAAGGAGAATGGCCTTCCAACGACTATTCCGCGGCCACGCGCGGCCTAAGATCGGTAAATGAACCTCTCCCACGCAACCGTCGTCGGTCGCTTCCGCTCCGGCTACCAGCGCAACAACCGACCCATATCGCTTACCGAGTGGCGCGTGACCACCGCCGACCCTGGAGTCGCCAGCGCCATTCGCGACCTCCTCGGCGGCGATGCTCCGCAGGAATGGGAGGCGAAGGGCGAGGACAACCTCGAAGTCTTCACTGCTTCGAAGTCAGTTGACATCACCCTCGATGACCCGGGCGCCCTGCAACAGAAGATGATTCTGTGGGGCCGCAACGGCAAGCCTGACAACGCCGGGAGGGACGGCGGCGCCGCGGAACTCAACCTCGCTCTAAGCGTTCACGAGCGCAGGCAGCGCGGATGCGACGAAGTCGGCGCGGAGCCAGATATCGACATACTTTTTCGACTGAAAGTCGCGCCAGACTTAGGCCTGTTTCACTTCAAGTCTGGCTCGTGGAGCTTGGCTTCTGACCTTGCACAGAATGGCACCGAACAGCAGCTCGCTGACATTGACGGCAGGATATCGGCGACGCTAAGCCTCGAAGAGGTCAGTTTCACCGCAAAGAACGGGCCGCGCGCTGGTCAGGTCGCAAATCACTCGAAGCCCGTGCTTCAGATCGAAGCGTTCGAAAGAGCTCGCCGCTAGATCGCCAGCCAACGACGACTGACGAGCGAAGAGAATCGCCGATGCATCGCCAACATGCGCGGCAGCATGAAGAACGCTCTCACCACTCACGATCGAGCATTACCTGAGTGCGGCGCCAAAGGGCCGAGCGGCGATCTCAGTGCCTTTCAAGCGGTTTCCCATTAGCCGAATGAAATCGAGCGGATCGTTGCTCTGGCGCTGAAGACGCGCCGCGGCACCCTTACGGGGGCTCGACTCGTTGAAGCATTCTCGGATAGGTTGCAGCGACCGTATGGAAGGGACAAATGCTCGAAACTTCGAACTTGCCACCCGCTGATGAGTCGGCCGCGCAGCCGTCCGGATCCGCACCAGCGCGCCGCAAGTCGTGGAAGCTCACTCGAACAACTGTTGCCCTCGTCGTCGCCGTGGTTGTCGCTGTCACCGGATGGGGTGCGTTCGCTGCAACGATGAGCAATCTAAACCGGGATCTCACAGCGGCGCTCGCGGATAACGATGAACTTGGCGAGGAGCTCGACGAAGTGTCCGGGGACCTCGACAAGGTGATCGATGAGCGGGACGGTTTGAAAGCCCGCGCTGACGAGATCGCGAAACGAGAAGGCGAGGTCGCCATCTTGGAAGCGAGCGTGAAAGCCCGCGAGGATGTGATCACCGCAAAGGAAACCGCGGTAGCTGCGACGACCCTTATGGATGGCCGTGTATACACGGTCGGCCTCTCCATGGAACCAGGACAGTATCGAGCAGAGTCGACCAGCGGCCGCTGCTATTGGAAGATCACCCGGTCCGGAACGAACTACTCCGACATCGTCGACAACGACCTCGGAACCCTCGGTTTGCTCACTGTAACTGTCGGCGCAGGACAGGATTTTCAGAGTCACGACTGCGGCGACTGGATAAAGGTCGGTTAGGCCGACAGCTCCGCTTTTTACAGGGAACGAAGCTCAATCTGGGAGAGGACTCTGCGATGGCCGATGGTAGTGTCCAGGTCGAAGAGCTTAAGACGCTTATGCGTGAATTTGTTGCCGAGCTCGACACTTCGACCATGCCGTACATCGACGAAGGCCTACGGGGAACTGTTCCGCTCGCGCAACAGTCCGATGCCGACAGGAATGCGGGGAAGCTGGGCTTCGCGATTGGATCTCGGTTCGGGGGTGAGCCCTTGGCGGCCTTCGATGCCCCCAGGGCGACAGAGCTCCGACTGGAGGGTACAGCCCTCAAACGCAGCGGCGAGTACCTGGTATCTGCCGAGAAGACCGTTGAGTCCTTTCGGCTCGACGGCAACTACAACCTCGTCAACCTCAGGAATCTCTGGAAGACAGCGCTCTGTGGCGGTGACGCGAGAGGCGCTCTCGACCTGATCCAAAAGGCCATCTCGACCTACGAGAGCTACAACACAGCGCGGCGATACGAGCAGCTTCCGTACCCGCCGAATGACGACTTGGCCGACGTGCTCGAGGCGTTGCGAACGGAAGAGTCGTGCAAATCCCGACTTCGAGAGTTCTCGGGGAATCCCGAGTACGTGCTTCCCAGACCGTACCGGGAAATCATGGCTGACCTTTACAGCGATGGTTCCCAGAGAGCAACCACTGCAGCGCCGGCCGCGACGCAGAAGTCGACGGGCGGCTGTTACATCGCAACCGCAGTCTACGGAAGCTACGATGCACCGGAGGTCATGGTGCTTCGCAAGTTCCGAGACGAGCGCCTACAGCGCTCGGCACCGGGTCGAGGCGTCATCGCCGCCTACTACGCGGTAAGCCCAGCCCTTGCATGGCGTCTTCCAAAGCACCGGAGGCTGAGCTCCCAGATTCGGCGCGTGCATGATTCCGTGGTTGACCGCCTTCGGTCTGGGTCCCAGCTCCACTGACCGCCGCAACGGTAGTCACGCGGCTCGATCGCTTACCCACAGATGTCGGATGGCTCCGCCAGGATGGACACGAGTTGTTCAGCGAGAGACAGGGGATTGGCGATGCCGGAGTCGGTCAGTGAGTGGGTGCCGGTCCTTCAACTACTCCTGAACGCGGGCGCACTGATAGGTGGGGCTGTCATCTGGAAGCTTTACGTGGACAACCTAAAGGCGGCAAGTGAGCTCAAGGACGCGACAATTCAGAGCGTCGAAAAGAGCCGAGACCACTGGCGAGAGAAGGCCGAGGACCTCGAGAAGCGCAGTCCCGAGGTCGTTGAGAAGAGCCTGGCTGAACGTATCCAGATCAGGGACGGCGAGATCAACCGACTCAAAGAAGACAAGGAGTTCGACAAGATCGCGCTTCGCACGCTGGAAATCGACAAGGCCCAGCTGGAGCAAGACCTGTTCCGAACCCAGGGATTTCGCGCAATGCTCGCTTTCGAAGACGGGTACTACGACGAGCCGCGTAACGAGGTTGAGCCAGCACTTCCGCCAGAGGAAGTGCCGAAGAGCATTGAGGTTGTGTACATCGGTGAAGTCGGTGTGGACAGCGGCCAGCTCATGGTGACCGACCCTTGCTACATCGATCAGGAATGGCAGCGGGAGCAGTTCGCGCTGGTTCGCGATACGGAGCTGGCCGACGATGCGGTCTATAACTATTCGTACAACGGCGCATGCAACGCAACGCTCAACGGCGGAGGTCACGGTCAACTGGCCTATGCGATGGGTCACGCAGGGGCCGGTGTAGCCTTCCAGACTGCGTGGGGCGACGGTGGGTATCCGGTGTATGCCGAGAAGCATGACGGTCGGATCGTGCGGGTGTACGTCAACGTCGGCTGAGGTCCGTCAGCTAAGCGTGCGTCTCCACGTCCGACGCTCGGTAGTGTCCGGGAGCCCCCGGAGACCATGATGCGTGATGCACGAAGACTGAAGCGACCGATCTCGTGTTCGCCCGATTCAAGCGCAGCAAGAACTCTTCGACCCTTGTACGTGCGGGCGGATACCTCGCGCAGACCCTTCAGTGTGAAGCGCAATCTGCAGGCGGCAGTCACCGGGCTTAGGCCCGTCCCGATCAAACGGCCAAGACATTGATATGTCGGTCTACGCGACTTTGCTCGACGCGCAGGTCGAGGTCGAAAAGTACTAGGCACGCTGACCGAACTTCGAGGCGCCTTCAAGCAGCGCGGGACGTTTGTGACCGCCTGAAGACACGACCGCGAGAGCGGGGATCAGCCAGACCCCTGGCGATAGGTTTATCGAAGTTCTATTCACAAAAGGGGATCGCATGGCTTTCGAAACTCCCGCTCACCTCGCCCGGTGTTTCCCACTCAGATCCGTGCGCAGGTGGCTGCGCCAGACCCGGAATCGCTTTTTGGAGAACTTCCGCGCCGACGCGATGGCGTGGGTGCCCTCTGGTCGCACCAGGTGGATCAACTCCGTACGTACAGTGCGGAACACGTCGAAAGTCCTGATGTCGCGCTTGAGCTACCCACCGGCTCCGGGAAGACGCTCGTGGGTCTTCTAATTGCTGAGTGGCGTCGGCGAAGTCGTCGCGAGCGAGTTGTTTATGCCTGCCCGACGCGGCAACTCGCACTTCAGGTTGTGGATGCTGGGCTCCGGCAAGGAATCGAACTGCACGCACTCATCGACTCGCACCATGATTGGGAGGCGAGGCACGTCACCGCATACACCCGTAGCGAGGCGATTGCGGTCACTACCTACAGTCACATCTTTAATGTGAATTCGCATTTGGCGGACGCCAAGACCATCGTTTTCGACGACGCACATGCAGCTGAGGGATACGTAGCAGACGCGTGGGCACTGGAAGTCCCTCGGACCAGTTCTGTATACGGCGACTTGTTCGACGCGTTTGACGGCGCGATAGATCCGCACGTGCTAGGACGAATGACAGGCGAAGGTGCCGACACATCCAGTGCTCATGAAGTCCGCCTAATTCCGATCTCTGCGGTCGCGGACCGGCTAAATGCGGTCGATGCCGTTCTCGATGCTGGTCTGACGCGTAGAACCCCGGCTCGCTATCGCTTCTCTATGATCCGAGAGAGCTTGGGCTCGTGCTTGTTCTACGTATCGAGGGACAACTGGTACATCCGGCCGATGATTCCCCCCTCCTTCCAGCACCCGCCGTATGTTGACCCGGACCAGCGGGTGTATCTCTCCGCCACCCTCGGAGAGGCGGGCGAACTCGAACGCGCATTCGGACGTTCGCCCATCGCTAGGATCCCGTCACCGTCCGCGTGGGAACGAACCGGGAGCGGCCGCCGTTTCTTCGTCTTCCCGGATCTCGCGCAATTCGATCCCAGTAGCGACACGGTGGCTGTCGACCCTGCAGGCTCGGACGAACTCACTGGTCTCGCAGAACTCGTGCAGCCTTCACTCTCTCAAAGGCTGGCCGACTTGGCCGCGAAGCGTCTCATTCTGACCCAGCGAGGCGCTGCGGCGAAGGAGATTGCGGACGACCTTGCGGTGCCGCGCGTCGAACGGTTCCATGCATCCGATCTCACAGTCGAGGCCTTCAAACGGGCGGATCGTGGGACGCTACTCGCGGCGAATCGTTACGACGGGATGGACCTAGCCGACGACACCTGTCGGTTCATGATCATGGCTGATGTCCCAACGGCCTCACACCTTCAAGATCGTTTCTTGAGTTCGAAACTCCGAGCTGGAGACGTTCTGGCTGAACGCATTCGAACTCGCGTCGTACAGGGAGCCGGTCGATGCACACGAGGGCCGCAGGACTGGGCTGTAGTCGTCATCGAAGGGGAAGGGCTTCTCCGATATCTGTCAAACCCAGATCACACACAGTCCATGCCGGTCGAGCTTCAAGCCGAAATCGAGTTTGGTCTCGCGGCGAGTGGCGGTTCCTTCAGTAACGTCGTGGCGCTCACTCGAAGTGCCTTGGCGCAGGACGAGGACTGGCGGCAGCACGGTGAACCCGCACTGGCCGACGGCCGTGCCCGGGCCACGCGATCCCCTCAGCCATTGGCGGGCGACCTTGCGGGGAGCGCCCCTCGCGAGGTCGACGCTTGGAGGCTCGCTTGGTTGGGCGATTGGGAGGCGGCAGGTCGAGCAGCGGTGACAGTGCTCGAAGGACTTACCGCGCCAAAAGCGCGAGCGTATCGGGCGATGTGGGCCTACTTTGCAAGCGCATGGTTCACTAAGGCCGCAGCTGCGGGAAACGCGTCGGCGGCTACTCGCGCAGCAGATCTACTGGCAACCGCCCATCGTGCCTCCCCAGGCAGCGTTTGGCTGCGAGAGATCCAAACAATCGCAGCGAACGCAGTCGAAAACGAACCATGTGACGAAACTGCGATCGACAACATCCTGAGCCTCCGCACCGGAGCCTTTCGATCCGCGGCGACATTCTCTAGTCGTGCCCAGACTATGTTGGGCCAACTCGCCCAAGACCAAGCCTCACCGTATGAGTTGGGGCTTCTGGAACTTGGCCGGCTGCTGGGAGCCGAGTCGTTCAAGCCAACAGGGCAGGGCCAAGCTGATTCCGCGTGGATTTGGGAGGGCCTGTGGATCTCCGTCGAGGCGAAGAGCGAGCAGACGACGGATCGGCTCAGCATGGAGTACGTGCGTCAGGCGAACACTCATCTCGCCTCAATCACGCATGATCGGGGAGTCGAAGACCCGCCTACCGGTTCCGTCTCGGTGATCTCGGCGCACAGCCGGCTGATTGACCCGAACGCGGTGCCGATTGCCGCACCCCATCTGTACCTCACCACGACGGATGTCGTGCTCGACATCGCACACGACGCCCACCGTGCTTGGGTAGCAATTCGGGCGAGCGTGACGGGCGACGCGGACGAGGCCACCCGGGCAGAGATCGCCAAAATCCTGTGGGAGCATCACGTGCTTCCCTCACAAGTCAAAGAGCGGCTGACCCCAGAGCCGATTCGGGGGCTCTAGCGGGATGGCAAACGACGGGGTACCCCTGAAAGTCACCTTGGAGCCCGGCGAGTACCGAGTTGAATGGCAGCTGCCGAGCGCTTCGGGAGAGGTATCGACGTTCAGCGGAGACCTGGAACTGATTGCCGATCGACCACCCCGTGGCCATGTTTACGGCGATGTACCCGTGGAGTGGATGGGTGGTGCGGAAGGCGTCGCGAGCTTTCCCCAGACCTACGTGGTCCCGAAAGTTGCAGGCCGATTGCTAAATGGACAGGCGGTCGTGCTCGTTGACGCGAGTGTTGAAATTTGGTTTCCGGAACGGGCGACTATTCGTGCCCGTGCGGCGCTGGTTGGACGTGAATCACTAGCTGCTGACGAGCTCCTCGTGAAGCGCATCGAGGTGCAGATCGAGGGGCTCGATGCTGTCGCGGGGATAGGCCCGATCGGCAAGGTCAAGATACCGATGAAACGAGAGGAGGGTCAAAAGTACCTCGATTGGAGTTGGGAGGCTGTTGGTAATCCCGACAGCACGCAAGTCTGGTCGGATGCAGACGCAGAGCTCGAGTTGCAGTTCTACAGCTCGGTGACAGCTCCCGAAGCGTTCTTCTTTCGGGTGACCTTTAGTCCCATCGTCCACATCCGCCCGGCAGAGCCGCTTGAGTTTGACGATGCGTTTTCGTCGTGGATCGAGCCGCTGAGGCGGGTGATTTCCCTCGCGACGGGCCGAAAGGAAAAGATCACATACTTGGCTCTAAGCCTCGCTGATGGCGATACGGTGCGGCGGTTCGACGTCTTCGGAACTTCACTCCATCAGGCGCCATACTCCTCGCGAGGGAACGACATCCTTAAAGTGGAGCGCGCGTTCCTGCTCTCACCGGAGGACATGTCGCTCCTTGCACTTCTTCGCCACTGGCAGCAACTGCAGGACGAGCACCACCCGCTGCTCGAGACGTACGCGTCAATGATGTTCGCTCCCGAGCAGCATCCTCGATCCCGAGTGCTTCTGCTCATCCAGGCTTTGGAAGGAATGCATGGCCACGAGAATGCGGCGGCCTTCTCGCGACGCACAACCGTGCATAAAGAGAAGAGGGACGCGGCTCTGTCTGAGGCCGCGAGATTACTGAGCAAGGACGTAGTGAAGTTCCTGCGGGAGTGTCTCTCGCGCAGACCGGCCAGCAGTCTTCAGCAAGTCCTGGGCGAGACTCTGGCGGCCGTCCCCGTAGACGTCACTTCGCGACTAGACCGCTCCGACCTTGTCACCGAAGTCATGCGAGACCCTCGGAAACCCACAAACAGCTTCGACGCGCTTCGCCTCGTGCGGAATGACCTTGCCCACGGGTCGCGCGGATACGACACCGAGGCTCTGCACGATGTGGCAGATCTGCTCGACGGCGTCATTCGGGCTCATTTGCTACGGCTGCTCGGATGCTCGGAGGATGCTCAGCGTCGAACTCAAGAGCGCCGGATGTAGCGATCGGGGCACTCGACAGAACGTTCAGCTAGCTCGACGTGAGGGCGAGCCGGTCGAAGAATGCGCGGCTGCGTTCGATGGCCGAGTTGATGAGGCGGTCGAACGGTATCACCTTGATGTAGGCCCCGTCGGGCTCGTTGAAGCTGAAGTAGCCGAGGCCGTCGTGGGTCCCCGCGCAGGTTCGCGTAGTTGCAACACCACTCGAGTCTTGAAGTTGGCACAAATCAGCTGCGCATTGACCGATGATTGCCCTGTCATCACGAAGGGGTCTCTTGCTGGCAGGCGCTGCTAGATTGCAACCATGAGAATCCAACAGTTTGCGCCGATTGCGGTGCTGGCCTTTGTCTTGGCCGGCTGTTCCTCCCAGGGGCCAGAAGTGGCAGCGGACTCACCCGCTGACGATCCGACGGCCCTTGCGTGCACTGGCTTCTCAGAAGAAGTGCTGTCACTAAAAGCGGACGTTGGGCCATACGTCACCGACGAGCGCGAAGGCACGGGCGAGAAGATGAAGGCCTTCATCGAGAGACTGGACAGTCAAGCGCTCATCGCTGAGGACGATGAAGTGCGAGAGAGAATGTTCACCGTTGTGAAAGATTTCCCGATTGCTGGGGCGATCATGCGAGGGTATGGAACAGATTTCGAGCCATTCGTCGACCAGTACAACGCCGTAGCACGGGCATGTACCGCCGTGGGGGCGCCCATCGAAAACTACCCTGACGACCGCGGAAAGTGAGTGCGACCTCGGTCGCCCATCTAAGTCAATCGTTCCTGGCTGCTCTCGGAGACTGAAGGACACCCTGTCGATGCCGCGCGACGTGCCCCTGAAGGCGCAAAGGTTGGCACCGCCAGGTCATCGGCACAACTACCAGTGCAGACCGAGGTAGCGACAAACGTCTCACCTAGCATCGTCGTCTCCTGTGCAGGCCGTGAGACCCCGTGAAACTGTCGAACAACGGCACCTGCTCTGGTTTCGGCGACTTGCCGAGAATGGTCGAGCACACGAGGCTGCTGCTGATTGGTCATTCGTATATCGAGGATGGCTCTCTTGGGACCGCCCCGCTCGCGTGGCTAGGCTGCGCCTATGCGCTACACGACCAGTGACCTCCGGGCATACGGATTCGTCGGCTTCGTTCCGTTTCCGACATGGTCCAGGGCGGACATCATCACGCCGGGACAGTCCGACGTTGAAGGCGTATATGCAGTTGTTCGTGAGGCCGGGACCGTTCCAGAGTTCACTGACGACTTACGTCCGGCGCCTCGTCGGCGGTCGCGCACGGCCGCAGAAGCAGCAGATCGCTGGGTAGCTAACGTAGCGGTCCTCTACTTCGGGATGGCGCCGCTGCGACGAGCGTCGAAGCGCGGGACCCGAACGGGACTGGCGCAGCGCATCCACGAGTACCAGCGGCATGGGCTCCACGGCGGGTCAAACCATCACGGTGGGAAACTAATCTGGCAGACGGGTGATCCTGACGCTCTCCTCGTCGCCTGGAAGGTACTGCCAGAAGGAGAAAGCAGAGTTGTCGAGAGCGCCCTCATTGCAGGATTCCGGCAGCAGATGGGCAGGCCACCGTTCGCAAATACGGGGGCTCCCCAAAAGGGCATCGCACCGATATTCCTCTGAGCCGGAGGAAAGAGGAAAATCCGTATCGGTGTGGAGGAAAACGCGATCCGGTCCCAAGCAGCAGCCCCGCGGTTGCGGGCCTGTAGGAGTTCTTGGAACAGCCCACCAAAGGGCTGTTCTAATAACCGTTGAAAGAACAGCCCGAAATTGAAACGCTCCTGAGGATTCTCAGGAGCGTTTCTTCATTCTGGCTCGTCAATGACCAGGATTGTCGCCGAGTGGAGCGTGCCTAGTCGGTTTTGGCGGCTTTAACGACGAATGCGCCCGTTTTCGGGCGCGTTCGATTGTTCGGTACTCGGGGAGGTGCCCTCTCGGGCAGTGTGACCAGACGTTGGCTGGCTATGTTCGGAGCGGTGACGCTAGCTCTCCTCGTGCGATGAGGTCGAGAATTGGGTCCTTCGCCTTGGTGCCGGTGTAAGCGTTGTCCCAGATCCGGTCGCGGGCTCGCATGGATGGGGTGGTGAATACCCGCCCTGGCTCCTGCTCGGCGAGCATTTGGTCGTACAGGAATGCTGCGATCCGTCGGAGGTTGTAGTTGGTCACCATGATTGCGGCCAGTGCCTGCGCGGCGGCGAAGCCGCGGACGCGGTGCGGCCTGACGAGGCGACGTTTTCCTTGCCGTCGTCTTTGAACCCTTGATGCATGGATTCGATTGTCTGGCGGGCGTGGGTGTGAAAGTTCTCCCATTCAGGGCTCATGAAGGGGAATGCCTGCTTCTGTCGCAGGGTGTCTTCCTGGGTGAAGGACACAGACTGCTGTTTGCAGATGCGGTCGAGCACTTCGGGAAGATCGTCCTTATCTACATGCGGCCGCGCTTGGTCTGCGGCCTTCTTGGAGAGTTCGCGAAGTGGGCAGGTTACCGTCGGGCTGTCGCCCAGCGCCGGGCATCTCAGCGGCTGTCTGCCCTGGGCGTCTGGACGTTCTTTGGCGTGCAACTCGAAGGCTCGACGCTGACGAATGCGCAGATTCCCGCGCCGCTCTCCTTCTATGACACTCACAAGGCGACCGCGTGTCGTTCCTCAGGGACGCTGAACGGGACGAATATCTGAAGCTGGGCTGGGTCCTAACCGTGGCCTCCCGCAAGTCATAGAGGAGCATGTCTTGGCGCGGGTTCGATATTCCTGGTGCCGGCGCCAGTGGCAAGCAGTTCAATGGGAGCATGGCTGATACGCGGGCGTACACGATCGGGCACTCCACTCACCCGATCGACGAATTCGTTGGAATGCTGAAAGCAAACGGTATCGAGCGGCTCATCGACGTGCGCACCGTTCCGGGTTCGCGTCACAACCCGCAATTCGGGGAACGCGAACTCGGCAGAAGCATGCCGGACGCGGGTATCGACTATCAGCGACTCCCCGAGCTCGGCGGGCTACGGCATACCCCTGCGGCAGAAGCATCCATCAATGGGGCATGGCGTAACAAGAGCTTCCGCAACTACGCCGACTACATGCAAACCCCCGAGTTCGCCGCCGGTATCGACGAGTTGATCGCGCTGGCGAAGAAGCAGACGGTGGCGATCATGTGCGCTGAGGCCGTGCCATGGCGTTGTCACCGATCACTGATCGGCGACGCTCTGCTGGCTCGCCGCCTGCAAGTTGTTGACATTATGAGCCGGACATCCACGGCCCCACACACCTTGACCGGTTTCGCGAAAGTCGACGGTGACCGTGTTTGGTACCCACCGGAAGAGTAGCCCAAAAGCGGTGTGAGCCCGGATGTGCACATCTCCGCGGTCCTCCGCAAACTCGCTGCGAAGGACCGCGGAAACGCGGGCCGGCTGCTCCGGGAGGAGCAACCCGCTACTTCAGTTTGAAGTTGGCGGAGACGCTGGACCCGTCGTCAGTCGTCATAACCACGGTGAAGCATGCGCCAGCCTTCTTGGGCGTCGACCAGTTCTGGATGAACTGGCCGGCCGTGGAGTCGTAGCGAAGGCTCGTCCCGCCCGTGGTAACGAATTCGATCGCATCAGCCGTGGCAGCAGCCCCGGGGCAGGCGACCGGGATGACCCGGAACGTGTCCACCGCTGCCGTGCTGGTCAGCTCGGTGGTGCCGGCAAACACTTCGAACTTCAGCGGCACCGTGCTGCCGCCCTTCACGGTGTTCCACACCGAACCCATGTCGACCGGGGAGTAGAAACCGGTCGGCGTCCACGCGAGGACGGTGTAATTGAGCGTCGCGGTGCTCGTGTTGCCAGCGTTGTCGGTTGCGGTCGCGACGTACGAATGAGCGCCGACGGTGCTGCCACCCCCGGTTACCACGCAGGATGCCAGTCCGGAGAGGGCATCGGATGCCTCGCAGGTCGGCGCGGCAGGGTCGTCTCCGAAGTAGTAGCTGGCACCCGGTCCACCGACTAGTTCAACTGCTGGCGCCGTCTTATCGACATTGATGCCAGTGACCGTGTCGGTTTGCGTGTTGCCTGCCCAGTCCGTGGCCGTACCGGTCACCGACTGCTCGGCTCCCTCGTCGAGGGTGGTGTCGCCGACGCAGCTGGCGATGCCTGAACCTGTGTCGGAGCAGGAGAAGCTGACTGCAACGTCGGTGGTGTACCAGCCCTTGTCACCGTTCGGTGCGGCGGGAGCCAGCACGTGCTCGATCGTCGGGCTTCCGGTGTCCACGATTGTGAACGTGGCCGTGGCAGTGTCGGCCGAAAGCCCGCCACTGTCCGTGGCGTCGCACGTGGCGACCAGCGCACCAAGACCGTGGAACAGGGTTCCGCTGAGTACCGCTGCCGTCGAGCTGGCGCCGTCTTCGGCATCCGTCACAGCGCACATCGCGTCGGGAACGGCACCGATTTCGTAGCTTGCGCCGTCGACGACGCCAGTCACCGCGACGGATGGCTTCGTGTTGGTGGGCGTCGGCTGGGTGACCGTGAGGGGGATGAGCACCTGGTTGAAGTAGCTGCCGGATCCCGCTGGGCCGGAGACGATTCTGACAGTTACGTTGCCGCTTACGGCGCTGCTGCTCGCAGTGAAGGTCACCGGGAAATCAATGCCACACGCGGTGATCGACAGCGGGTCGGGGTTGGCGGTGACGCCGGCGGGAGTCAGGATGTCGAGAACGAGTGGCGCTTCGCCCGGATCGATGTTGCACCCAGGATCCGCGTCGCCGCCCGAGTTGTTTCCGATCAGGCGGATGCCGGCGCTGGCGCCGGTGCCGGCTCCGGCGACCAGCGTGATCCCGGCGCCGGTGTCCGCGATCGTGTCTTGGATATTGTCCGCGTGCGCGATGCCGCCGCTGACGACAACGGCGAGAGTGGTGAGGAGGGTAATGGAGATCGCAGTGCCGGTCCGTTTCCAGATTCGGGTCATGTTTTTCGCCTTCGGGTTTAATGGGCATCCCTCGGGTGGGCCGCCATTGCGATGACTGTATTGCCTGGCATGTGGTTTTGCACCTAAAAGTGCTATATAAGGTCTCGACGAGCGATTGCTGACCACAAACGGGAGGCATTTTCATGCTGAAGCGAGTCGCTGAGGGCGTTCTGGTTCACGAGAGCGAGTTCATCCAGAGCAATTCCGTTATCGTGCAGGGCCGGGACGGTGTGTTGCTCATCGACCCGGGTATCACGGGCGACGAAATGGCGGCACTCGCGAACGACCTTCGCGAGTGGGGTCAGCCCGTCGTGGCGGGCTTCGCCACGCATCCCGATTGGGATCACGTGCTCTGGCACGCGAACTTCGGCGACGTGCCGCGTTACGGTACAGCCCGCTGCGCGGCTTCCATCCAGGATCTACTGGCGAAAGCGGACTGGAAAGACCGTATCGCCGAGGGGCTACCGCCGGAGTACGCCGAGGACATCCCGATGGAACTGCTCGGGCTGATTACCGGCCTGCCCGCCGACGCTGCGCAGATCCCTTGGAATGGCCCCGAGGTTCGCATCATCGAGCATCAGGCGCATGCCCCAGGCCATGCGGCGCTGTTGATCGAGGAGCGCGGCGTCCTCGTCGCGGGCGACATGCTTTCTGACATCCTGATGCCGTTCCTCGACCTGGAGGCCGCGAATCCGATCGAGGACTATCTTGCAGCACTGCGGCTGTTCGAGAGCGTGGCCGATGACGTTGAAGCCGTCATCCCCGGTCACGGCTCAGTCGGCGGAGCCGAGCAGCTACGAGCACGAATCAACCAGGATCGCGCGTACGTGCGGGCTATGCGGGACGGCGGTGTTCCCGACGACCCGCGGGTCGGCCCATCGGCGCCGTTGGATTGGCTGCCCGACGTGCATCGATGGCAGCTTCAGCGGCTCGCCCAAAGAGAGCAAAACCAGACGCCCGGATAGCGGTGCGCTCACCGCAGCCGTCACGCCGGGACGAGAACGCCGCGCTCCGCCTGAGGATCTGGTGAGGTCACTTTCGCTGGCGCAGACACCGGCGTAAATTGCGCTATATCGCGTTTGCGACCGTGGCACCGAGGCCGCGGGGGAGGCATCGCGGAGGTGCGTTCGATGGACCTGAAACCCGCGACGCAGAACGGGAGGTGGCAGCCATGGACATCCTGTTGGGGGTGCTGATCTCACTCGCTATCATCGCCGCCACATCAGTCGTCACCGTGGTTCTGACCGTGCGAGTGCTGTTTCGCCGCATCCGTCGCAGTCACGTCGTCAACGCCGCGGTACTGGAGAGCCGGGCGCACCTCAGTCCGGGTCCGCGACGCAAGGTTTTCGCGCTGGAACTACGACTCGCCCGGGCCCTCGATAGTGGACGCGCTGCGATCGACCTCGCTGTCCGCAGCAATGGTCGCCGCGGCGAGCTTCCCAGGCTATTCAGGCGGATCGAGGCTGAGGGGCTCACCCTGCAGACGCAATTGCGCCTGATGGAGAGTGAGACGGATGCCGGCACGTTAACCGAGCAGCTATCTGTAGCAGGCCGGCAGGTCGATCAGGTCGCCGACATGATTCGGCGGATGCGGGCATCCGTCGCCGCCGGATTCGGCGACCCCACGGGGGCGGCGCTCGCAACCCTCAGCGCCGATGTCGACCTTGAGGTGGCTTCCTTACACGCGGGACTGGTGGAGTTGGCGAACCTCAATGCCGGCGACCAGCGTTACAACCCGACGGACGCCCGGCAGTCCTCCGCCGATCACCTCCAGGCCAGAGGAGTCCAGTCATGAGTGATAACACCGCACGGATCCGGATGATCTTCCGCGCGAAGACATCAAAGGCGCTCGACCGCATGGAGGATCCGCGTGACGCCCTCGATGACAGCTACGAGCAGCAACTGAAGCTGCTACAGCAAGTGCGCCAGGCCGTAGCCGAGGTTGCCACGGCGAAGAAGCGCATCGAACTGCAGGGCGAGGAGATGGGCGCGCGCTATCGCCGGCTCGGTGACCAGGCCCGCGAGGCGGTCGAGCATGGTCGCGACGATCTCGCTCGCACCGCGCTCGAACGTCGTCTTTCCCTCGAAAGCCAGGTGGCAAAGCTGCAGGAGCAGCACGGTTCGCTGCAGAAGCAGACAGCCCATCTTCACGAGCGGGAGCGTCGTCTTGCGGATCAGATCGCGGCATTCCGCATCGAGAAGGAGACGCTGAAGGCCACGTATAGCGCGTCCGAGGCGCAGGTGCGGGCGAACGAGGCCGTGGCGGGCATCAGCGCGAACATGGACGATGTCGGCATCAGCCTCGATCGCGCGCGCGATCGGGTCGCCCAGATGCAGGCCCGCGCGCAGGCTACCGACGAGCTGCTGTCCAGTGGTGCCCTGCAGGACCTGACCGCCGCACCGGATGCCGACATCGAGCGCCAGCTGGCGGAGTTGGTATCGCGATCCGACATCGATCGTCAGCTCAAGTCGATGAAGTCGGGTGCCGCGGACGGCATCCGCAGCCCCGGCACGAATGATGATGCTCCCGACGGCTGGCTAAGCATCGGGCAGTCACCGACTACGTCGTAGCGACGTCAGGCGTTGATGGGCTAACCCACCTGTGACTGCGACCGCGTCTCGGCGAGCGAGCGCTCCAGCAGTTCGCGCAGCACACTGCGATCGACGTCCGTCAACCGCGTCAGGTAGAGGCAGACCTTGCTCGCACGGTGCTTGCCGAGCCTTGCCATGAGATCGGGCCAGCGCTCCGAGAAATCGTTGGGGAGGTAGATCGTGTGCTGTGTGGGGCCCGACGCGAAGGCGAGCAGGGGAGAGCGGCCACCGTGCCCGCTCTCGTAGCGGTACTCGAATTCTCCGAACCCGATGATGCGGCCCGCCCACACGACGGGCTGCTCGCCGCTGATCTCGCCGAAGATCGCAAGTAGTTCGTCGGCCTCGGCGCGCCGAGGGCCCGTGATGCGGTCGAGCACCTCCTCGACCGGCAGGTCGGACGGTGACATCGCGGGCTGCTTCGCTGCCATGGGGTCTCCTCGCGATCGTGCTGGATACCTCAGCGTAACTGTCGGCCGACAGGCCTCCGATAGTGTCGGCGCGTGACCAACCACGAAAGCGTCAGCCTTGACGCGGCCGAATCCCGCTTCCAAGATGCCCTCCGGCGCAATGACCTTGAAGAGTTGGATGGACTGCTCCACGAGAACGTCCGTTTCGTCGGTCCAGATGGGATGACGATAGACAAGGCCACCGACCTGGCAGCGCATCGATCCGGTTCCCTGGTCTTCGCCGAGGTATTCGAGTTGCAGCGCGAGGTGCAGGTGTTCGACTCCGTGGGTGTAACCCGAGCGACGTTACGACTCGTGGGTGAAGCCGGGGGAGAACGGCTTGACGCGGATCTCGCCTACACCCGAACCTGGCAAAAGCTACACGACACGTGGACCATCGTCGCGGCGCACGGATCAGTTGTGCCACGGCGGGAACAACGTCACCCGTCTTGAGTTCTTGACCGGGGTTCAAATATGACCCGTTTCGGACTACGTTGCGCACATGAGCGATTCGGGCAGCCGGCGTCTCGCGGGCAAGGTCGTGGTGATCACGGGCGCCTCATCAGGCATCGGCCGTGAGACGGCCCTGCAGTTCGGAAGCCTGGGCGCCCGGGTGGTCGTTGCCGCCCGCAACCAGGATGCGCTGGAGACGCTGGCGACCGAGATCAAGCGTCTCGGCGGTGATGCGCTGCCTGTGGTCACCGACGTCAGCGAATTTGCTCAGGTGGCGGCGCTTGCCTCGCAGGCGGCCGACCGTTTCGGTGGCATCGACGTGTGGGTGAACAACGCCGCGGTGTCGACCTACGGCACCGTCGATCAGATGGGAGCCGATGAACTGCACCGGGTCGTCGAGGTCAACCTGATGGGGCAGATCTACGGCATGAAGGCCGCTCTGCCGCACCTGGACGCTTCGCGCGGCACGTTGATCAACGTCGCCTCCGCCCTCGGCGACCGAGCAGTCCCATTGCAAGCCGCATACAGCGCGGCCAAGCACGGCATCCTCGGATTCTCGGAGGCGCTTCGCGTCGAGTTACGGGCAGCCGGCTCGCCGGTGCATGTCGTCAACGTGCTGCCGTCGTCGATCAACACGCCATTGTTCGTTCACGCCCGCTCCAAACTGGGGGTGAAGCCAAAGCCCCTCGGACGCGTATACGAGCCGAGAGTGGTCGCCGAGGCGATCGTCGCGGCGGTCGAGCATCCGGTTCGGCGGGTGTACGCGGGTTTCGCCGGCCGACTGCTCGCCCTGGGCGAGCGGCTCAGTCCGCGGTTTCTGGACTGGTATTTCAGCGGACCAGGCGACGCGATAGCCGGCCAGAAAACCACACAGACGGATGTCGCTGCCGACAACCTGTTCACGGCGAGCACCGGCCCTGGCCGAACGACGGGGGACTTCGGGCAGCGCTCGAAGTCGACGAGCGTCTATACCCGCTTCATCGCCCCGAACCCAACCGCCACCCGTGCCGTGCTGGTAGTCGGAGGCGCGTTACTGGTGTTGATCATTCGCCGCGCGA